>NZ_JAYSFM010000004.1:17203-104452 GCF_041913365.1 Nocardioides sp. | reverse complement strand
CCCGAAATCCCCCTGGGCCACCGCTCGGGACGACGGTCAGCGGGTGAGCAGGCCGAGGTAGGTCTCGAGGTCCGACAGCGGGGCGGAGCCGTAGACGAGGAGCGCCTCGTCGTCGAGCTCGGTGGAGAAGCCGTGGTCCCCGCCGTCGTCGGACCAGGTCTGCCAGGTGTCGGTGATCTCCGAGGAGACGGTGGCGTCGTCGCCGGCGTCGGGCTTCTCGTCGACGTAGAGCTCGACGAGCTCGTCGACGGAGGCGTCCTCCTGGCGGATGCCGATGAAGTCGCCGTCGGCGGTCAGCACGCCCAGGCCCCAGCGCGGGTCACCGGTCGCGACCAGGTCGACGCTGGTGGCGGTCCAGCCGGCGGGCAGCTCACGCGGGTGCACGACCGACAGGTCGGCGCGCTCGGCGAGCGCCACGCTCTCCTGCCAGTCGACGACCGTCGGGGTCTCGTCGGACTCGCCGCGGAACAGCCCGCGCCACGTCACGAAGGCGAGCACGAACACCACGGTGACGATCAGCGCACCGGTCATGCCGCCGAACGAGCGGGTGTATCGGCTGGGCTGCTCACTCACGTGCCTCATCCTCCCAGCCACCACCACCGCCTGTAACGCCGGGTTGGTGGCTCTACCCACCCTGATGCATCGGGGTGGGTAGTTGCCGCAACCAGGCGTTACAGCAGCCCCAAGCGGCGGACGACTCTCCGCAGGAGCGGAAGGCAGCGAGCAATACGGCCGCAGGTGCGGCATACTTCCCGCGTGGTCACCTACCGAATCGCGGAAGTCGCGGAGATCCTGGCGGTCAGCGACGACACCGTACGCCGCTGGGTGGAGGCGGGCCGGCTGCCGTCCCACACCGCCGACGGCCGCGCGGCGGTGTCCGGTCCGGACCTCGCTGACTTCGCCGAGCACCTGGCCGAGTCCGCCGAGACGGCCGAGCGCGACCGCACCCGGGCGAGCTCGGTCAGCGCCCGCAACCGGATGAGCGGGATCGTCACGCGGGTCAAGCGCGACCACGTGATGGCCCAGGTGGAGATGATCTGCGGCCCCTACCGGGTCGTGTCCCTGATGAGCAGCGACGCCGCGGACGAGCTCGGCCTCGAGCCCGGCGTGCGCGCCATCGCCAGCGTGAAGTCCACCAACGTCGTCGTGGAGGTCCCCCAGTGAAGCGTGCCTTGCCTGTCCTCGCCCTCGCCCTCGTCCTGCCGCTCGCGGCGTGCGGCAACGACGACGACGGCACCGCGACCGGGGAGGACGCAGAGCTGACCGTCCTCGCCGCGGCGTCGCTCACGGATGTCTTCGAGCAGCTCGCGACACCGTTCGAGGAGGAGCACGACGCGACGGTCACCTTCTCCTTCGGCTCCAGCACCGACCTCGCCGAGCAGGTCGCCGACGGTGCGCCGGGCGACGTCCTGGCCACCGCCGACGAGACGTCGATGGGGCTCGCCGAGGACGCCGGCGTCACCGGCGCGGTCGAGACGTTCGCGACCAACGTGCTCACGATCGTCGTCCCGAAGGGCAACCCCGCCGGCATCGAGACCCTCGACGACCTCGCCGGCGCCACCTGGGTCCGCTGCGCCGACGAGGTGCCCTGCGGCAAGGTCGCGCTCGCGGTGCTCGACGCGAACAAGATCACCGCCGAGCCGGCCAGCCTCGAGGAGGACGTGCGCGCCACGCTCGACAAGGTGGTCTCCGGCGAGGCCGACGCCGGCCTGGTGTACGCCACCGACGCCGTCGCCGCGGCCGACGCCGTCGATGCCATCGAGATCCCCGGCGCGGAGGACCAGATCACCTCCTACTACACCACCACGCTGGAGCAGTCCGAGGACGCCGACCTTGCCGCAGACTGGGTCGCGTGGGTGACGTCGGAGGAGGGCCGGGCGGTCCTCTCCGACGCCGGCTTCGGCAGCCCGTGAGGGACCGGCTCGGCCGCCCGCCCGCACTCCTGGTGGTGCCGGCGGCCCTCGCCACCCTGCTCCTGCTCGTCCCGCTGGTGGCGATGGTCGCCAGCACGAGCTGGCAGGAGCTGCCCGGCCACCTCACGTCCACCGCTGCGCTCGACGCGCTGCGCCTGTCACTGGTGACCTCGACGGTCGCCATCGCGTTCTGCCTGGTGCTCGGGCTGCCGCTGGCCTGGCTGCTCGCGCGCGTCGACTTCCGCGGCCGCGGCGCCCTCCGGGCCCTGGTCACGGTGCCGCTGGTGCTGCCGCCGGTCGTCGCCGGCGTGGCCCTGCGCAGCGCCTTCGGCCGCACGGGCGTGGTCGGGGAGCCGCTGCTCGACTGGACCGGCTTCGCCTTCCCCTTCACGACGTACGGCGTGGTGCTGGCGCACGTCTTCGTGTCGATGCCCTTCGTGGTCATCGCCATCGAGGGGGCCCTGCGCTCCGCCGACCCGAGGTACGACGACGCTGCCGCCACCCTCGGCGCGACCCGCTGGACGACGTTCCGCCGGGTCACCGTGCCGCTGGCGCTGCCCGGCGTCGTGGCCGGGACGGTGCTCGGCTGGGCCCGGTCGCTGGGCGAGTTCGGCGCGACAATCACCTTCAACGGCAACTACCCGGGCCGCACCCAGACCATGCCGACGCTGATCTACGTCACCCGGCAGGCCGACCAGGACGCCGCACTCTCGCTGAGCCTGGTCATGCTGCTCGTCTCCATCGGCGTGCTCGTCGCGCTGCGCGACCACTGGCTGGGTACGCCGTGACCGCCCGGCTGGAGGCCGACCTCCGGGTGGCCGACCGCGTGCGCGCCGCCTTCACCGCCGAGCCCGGCGAGGTGCTGGCGGTCATCGGCCCCAACGGCGCCGGCAAGAGCAGCCTGCTGCACGCGGTGGCCGGGCTCGTCGACGTCGAGGGGCACGCGCTCCTGGGCGGGACCGACCTGCTGACCCTGCCGGTGCGCGAGCGCAACGTCGGCCTGGTCTTCCAGGGCCAGCTGCTCTTCCCGCACCTGACCGCGATGGACAACGTCGCCTTCGGGCTGCGCGCCCGCGGTGTGAGTCGGTCGGACGCCGAGGCCGTCGCACGCGACTGGCTGGATCGCTTCGGCATCGCCGACCTCTCCGGGCGCAAGCCGCGTGAGCTCTCCGGCGGGCAGGCGCAGCGCGTCGCGATCGCGCGCGCCCTGGCGACCGACCCCGACGTGCTGCTCCTCGACGAGCCCTTCACCGGTCTCGACGTGTCCGTCCAGATGGCGCTGCGGATCGAGCTCGGCCGCCACCTGCGTGACTTCCCCGGCATCGCGCTGCTGGTCACCCACGACGCCATCGACGCCCTCACCCTCGCCGACCGGGTGCTGGTGCTCGACGAGGGCCGGGTGGCGCAGGTGGGTCCGCCCGCCGAGGTCGCCGCCGAGCCGCGTACGTCCCACGTCGCTCGCCTCGTCGGGCTCAACCTCGTCGCCGACGGTGACGACCTGATGGCCTTCACCCCCGACGCGGTGGTGGTCTCGCTGACCGAGCCCGAGGGCTCCTCGCGCCTGCACTGGCACGGCCGGATCGGCACCCTCGCACCTCACGGCGACGCCGTACGACTGCTGGTGCACGCCTCCCCCGACCTGCTCGCGGACGTCACCCCCGCGGCCGCCACCGAGCTCGAGCTGGTGCCCGGCCGCGAGGTCTGGCTGTCGGCCAAGGCGACCGCAGTGAGCCGCTACGGAGCGCGCCGATAGCATCGCGCCATGACTGCGCCGAAGCCCGAACGCAACCTCGCCCTCGAGCTGGTGCGGGTCACCGAGGCAGCCGCCATGGCCGCCGGCCGCTGGGTCGGCCGTGGTGACAAGAACGACGCGGACGGCGTGGCGGTCGAGGCGATGCGCTACATGATCTCCACCGTCGAGATGCGCGGCACCGTGGTGATCGGCGAGGGCGAGAAGGACAACGCGCCGATGCTCTTCAACGGCGAGGAGGTCGGTGACGGCACCGGCGCCGAGTGCGACGTCGCGGTCGACCCCATCGACGGCACGACGCTGACCGCCAAGGGCATGAGCAACGCCATCTCGGTGCTGGCCGTGTCGCCGCGCGGCTCGATGTACGACCCGAGCGCGGTCTTCTACATGGAGAAGCTCGTCACCGGGCCGGAGGCCGCGGACGTGGTCGACATCCGGCTGCCCGTGAAGGAGAACATCACCCGCGTCGCCAAGGCGAAGGGCATCTCGGTCCACGACGTCACCGTCGTGCTGCTCGACCGGCCGCGCCACGCGCAGCTGGTCGACGACATCCGCGACACGGGTGCGCGGATCAAGTACATAGCCGACGGCGACGTCGCCGGCGCGATCATGGCCGCGCGTCCCGACACCGGTGTCGACCTGCTCCTCGGCGTCGGTGGCACGCCCGAGGGGATCATCACCGCCTGCGCGATGAAGTGCCTGGGCGGCACCATCCAGGGTCGGCTGTGGCCGCAGGACGACGAGGAGCGCCAGCGCGCGCTGGACGCCGGGCACGACCTCGACGCCGACGTCGTCCTCCACACCGACGACCTCGTCACCGGCGACGACGCCTTCTTCGTCGCCACCGGCATCACCGACGGCGAGCTGATGCGGGGCGTGCGCTACCGCGGCGACGGTGTCACGACGCACTCGCTGGTGATGCGCTCGCGCAGCGGCACCGTGCGGTCGATCACCGCCGAGCACCGCCTGTCGAAGCTACGCGATCTCACCGCGATCGACTTCGACAACTGAGGCCGTTTCGGCGGGCCGCAGCGCGGCCGTCACCGCGGCGATGACGGCCGGGTCGAACGCCATGCCCAGGTGCGAGGACCGCACCTCCACCGGGCGGGCGACCGGGTCGACGCAGGCGCGCCAGTCGACGATGCCGTCGCGCCGGGAGTAGATCGCGGTGAAGTCGACCTCGTCGGGCAGCGGTGCCCGGGCCTGGTCGAAGCTCTCCTGCGCGCACGAGCCGGCCACGCAGTCCTCGGCCATCAGGTTGCGCAGGCCCGCGCGGTTGAGCCGCACGAGCAGGTCGACGCTGCGGGCGAGCGAGACGTGGTGGGCGCCCGGGGCCAGCATCGGGCTGCCCATCGTGACGATCCCGGCGACGAGGTCGGGCCGGCGCGCGGCGACCCCGCGGGCCAGCATCCCGCCGAGGCTGTGGCCGACGATGCGCACCTTCGACCCGCGGCGCTGGGTGAGCCCCTCCAGCCGCTCCTCGAGCTGGGCCGCCGCCGCCAGCGTGCAGCCGACGTTGGCGCGGATGTCGGCGCGGTAGGTGCGGAAGCCCTGGTGGCGCAGGGTGCGGCTCATCAGCCCCAGCGAGGAGTCGCCGGCCAGGAAGCCGGGGACGAGCAGCACCGGCTCGCTCGCCCGCTCGGGGTGCGAGCCGAACGGCGTACGACGTCGGGCACCGCGGGCGGCGAGGGCGTACACGGCGTAGCGACCGGCCTCGGTGATCACCGAGCCCTCGCGCAGCACGGCCGACACCGACGGCTGGACGAAGCCGTCCGGCGTCAGGAATGCGGCCACTGTGCGATGCGTCACAATCGTCGAACGTAGCGGAGAGCCCCGATGGAATGGGGGATGTGGCGCAACGTGCGTTTTATTGGGGACGCCGGTCGTGTTCACTGGGGACATGTACCCGTCTCGCCGCGCTTCATCCGAGGCACCCGTCGTGTCCGACGAACTGCTCGCCCCGATCGGCAACGAGGTCGAGCTCTGCTACCAGACCTTCGGTGACCCGGACGGCGAGCCGCTGCTGCTGGTGATGGGCCTCGGCGGCCCGATGACTTGGTGGGACCCGGAGCTCTGCTCGATGCTCGCTGCGGAGGGCTTCTACGTCGTCCGCTACGACAACCGCGACACCGGCCGCTCGACCCGGATCCGCGAGCGGGTCACCCGCGGCCAGCTGGTGCGTGCGTTCGGCGGTCGCCGGGTGCGGGCGCCGTACTCCATGAGCGACCTGGCTGCTGACGCCGTCGCGCTCCTGGACCACCTCGGCCTCGAGTCCGCGCACGTCGCCGGCATCTCGATGGGCGGCATGGTCGTCCAGACGATCGCCGTCGAGCACCCCCAGCGGGTGCGGTCGCTGACGAGCATCATGTCGACCACCGGCAAGCGCACCGTCGGCTGGCAGGACCCGCGCCTGATCCCGGCGCTCATCGCGCCGCGCAAGCCGGGCCGGGAGTCGTACGTCGAGACCAGCGTGGCGTTCTGGGACGTCATCGGCTCGCCGGGGTGGCCGGGCGACCGCGACAAGCTGGCCGACCGGGCCGGCGAGACCTTCGACCGCGGCTACAGCGCCAGCGGCATGATGCGGCAGATGCTCGCGATCCTCACCCAGCCCGACCGCACCCAGCGTCTGCGCAGCCTGCGCGTGCCCGCCCTGGTGGTGCACGGGATGGCGGACAAGATGGTCCACGTCAGCGGCGGCCGGTCCACCGCCGCGGCCATCCCCGGTGCCGAGCTCGTGCTGATCGACGGCATGGGCCACGACCTCCCGCCCGCCCTCTTCCCGACCTTCGTCGAGGCCATCGCGCGCACCGCCGACCGGGCGTCCGACTGACCTAGCGGACCGCCCTCGCTCCAGCGGCCGCCTCGGCGGTGAAGAGGCTCGGCTCGCCGAAGCCGGCGTCGGCGAAGGCACGGCGTACGGCGTCGCCTGCCGCGTCGACCTCGCCCTCGGGCACCAGCCCGATCACGCAGCCGCCGAAGCCTCCGCCGGTCATCCGGGACCCGACGGCGCCGGCGTCGAGCAGGGTCTCGGCCGCGGTGTCGACCTCGGGCACGGTGATCCGGAAGTCGTCGCGCATCGAGGCGTGGGACGCGGTGAACAGCGGACCGAGCCGGTCGAGGTGCCCGGCGCGCAGCACCTCGACCGCCTCGAGGACACGGGCGTCCTCGGTCACGACGTGGCGGACGTAGCGCTGGAGCTCCTCGTCGTCGAGGCGCGCGACGGCCTCGTCCGCGTCGATGATGTCGCGCAGCGCCGGGACGCCCAGCTGCCGGGCGGCCTCCTCGCAGCCGTCGCGGCGGGCGGCGTACTCCCCGTCGACGAGGCGGTGCGGCGCCCGGGTGTCCACGACCAGGAGCGACAGGCCACTCGCCGCAGGGGCGAACGGCACGGCCTCGGAGGTCAGGTCGCGCATGTCGCAGAAGAGCGCGTGGCCCGCCTCGCCGCGCAGGCTGATCAGCTGGTCCATCCCGCCGGTCGGCGCCCCGACCGCGTCGTTCTCGACCCGCCGGCTCAGGGCCAGCAGGCCGGCCGCGTCCAGGCCCAGTCCGAGGTGCTCGTCGAGCGCCCGGACGACGGAGCAGACCAGGGCCGCCGAGGACGAGAGACCCGCCCCCGTGGGCACGTCGGAGTCGACGGAGATCCGGACCGGAGGCACGTCGACGCCGTCGTCGTGGAGCAGCCACAGCGCCCCCAGGACGTACGTCGCCCACTCGGGCACCTGCTCCCGGTCGGCCAGCCCGGACGGGGTGACGGCGACCGTCCCCGACGCCTGGGCGGAGACCACCGACCAGCCCTCGCGAGCGTCCTCGACCGAGGTCGTGCAGCCCATCGGGAGGGCCATCGGGAGGACGAAGCCGTCGTTGTAGTCGGTGTGCTCGCCGATGAGGTTGATGCGCCCCGGGGCATGCCAGACCGCCATCAGACCTCGCTCGTAGGAAGGCACCCGATCGTGTGGGTGCATGTTGCCAAATCGTGTCAAGGACCACTAGACCAGAGGTCACAAGTCGAGACGAGGGAGGGTGCGGATGTCACGGGAACCGTCGATCCGGCAACGGGGCCGGCCGAGGGGAAGACGGGCAGTGGCACCACTCGCAGCCCTCGCCCTCGCCAGCGGCCTCCTCACCGCGTGCGGCAGCTCGGGAGGCACTCCCGAGCTGGTCTGGTACATCAACCCCGACTCCGGCGGCCAGGCCGCGATCGCCGAGGAGTGCTCGACCGACGACTACACGATCACCACGCAGGTCCTCCCCCAGGACGCCGGCCAGCAGCGCATCCAGCTGGCCCGCCGCCTCGCCGCGAAGGACCCCGAGATCGACCTGATGTCCCTCGACCCGCCGTTCACCGCGGAGTTCGCCGACGCCGGCTTCCTCGCCGAGGTGCCGCAGGACGCCAGGGCCCAGCTCGAGGAGCAGGGCACCTTCCAGGGCGCGCTCGACGCGGCCACGTGGAAGGAGAAGCTCGTCGTCTTCCCGTTCTGGTCCAACACGCAGGTCCTCTGGTATCGCAAGTCCTTCGTCGAGAAGGCCGGCATCGACATGAGCCAGCCGGTGACGTGGGACCAGATCATCGACGTGGCCAGCGAGAACGACGCGAAGATCGGCGTCCAGGCCAACAAGTACGAGGGCTACGTGGTGTGGATCAACGCCCTCGTCGAGGGCGCCGGCGGCCACATCCTCGAGGACGCCGGCGAGGGTGTGGACGCCACGATCACCCTCGGCGACGACGCCGGCGAGAAGGCCGCGGGGATCATCGAGAAGCTCGCGTCCTCGGAGGCGGCCCCGGCCGACCTCAGCGTCTCCAACGAGGGCACCGCCGGCTCGACGTTCGGCTCGGACCAGGGCTCGTTCCTGGTGAACTGGACCTACATCTGGCACAACTACGACGAGACGGCCCCCGACGTGGCCGACGACATCGGCTACGCCCGCTACCCGCAGACCGTCGAGGGCGAGGACTCGCGTCCGCCCTACGGCGGCATCGGGATCGGCGTCAGCGCCTACTCCGACGAGAAGGACCTCGCGCTCGAGGCGGCGGCCTGCCTCGTCAGCCCGGAGATGCAGGGCATCAACGCCGACATGACCGGCAACATGCCGGCCAGCACCCAGGGCTACGAGTACCCCGCGCTCCAGGAGAGCTTCCCGGCCGACCTGCTGCAGCTCTTCCAGGACAGCGTCGACGCCGCCGCACCGCGCACCGTGACGCCGTACTGGAGTGACGTGTCCGGCTCCATCCAGAACATCTGGCACCCCCCGCGGTCGGTCGACAGCGACACCCCGGGGCGTTCGACGACGTTCATCGAGGACGTACTGAAGGGTGGTGACCTGCTGTGAGCACGACTGTCGCACCCGACTCCGAGAAGGACGTACGCCGCGCGGCGAAGAAGGCAGCCAGCGACCGCAGCGCGGCGGAGAACTCACTGGGGCTCAAGCTCGTCGCCCCGGCCGTCGTGCTGATGCTGCTGGTCACGGCCTGGCCGATGATCCAGGCGCTCTACCTCTCGCTGTTCCGCTATCGCCTCACCGCACCCGACGACCGGTCGTTCGTCGGCGTCGACAACTACCTGACGATCCTCAGCGACGACCAGTTCTGGAAGAGCACGCTGACCACGCTCCTGATCATGGTCGTGACGGTGGCGGTCGAGCTGGTCATCGGCTTCGCGTTCGCGATGGTGATGCACCGCATCGTCTTCGCCCGCGGCCTGATGCGCACCTCGATCCTGATCCCCTACGGCATCATCACCGTGGTCTCGGCCTTCGCCTGGCAGTTCGCGTTCTCGCTCAACAACGGGTTCGTCAACGCCTGGTTCAACTGGCTGCCGTGGATCGCCGACGACACCAACTGGTTCGGTGACTACCCGCACGCGATGTTCGCGATCATGGTCTCGGAGATCTGGAAGACCACGCCGTTCATGGCCCTGCTGCTGCTGGCCGGGCTGGCCCAGGTGAGCGAGGACATGCTCGAGGCCGCCAAGGTCGACGGAGCCACGTGGACGCAGCGGCTGACCAAGGTGATCCTGCCCAACATGCGGGCCGCGATCATGGTGGCGGTCCTCTTCCGCGCCCTCGACGCCTACCGCATCTTCGACAACATCTTCGTGATGACCAAGGGCGCCGAGGGGACGCAGTCGATCTCGTTCCTGACCTACCGGCAGGTGATCGAGCAGATGCAGCTCGGCCTCGGCTCCGCGATGTCCGTGCTGCTGTTCCTGTCGGTCCTGCTGCTGGCATGGCTGATCGTCAAGCTGTTCCGCGTCGACCTGGCGCAGGCGAGGGGTGAGGGCTGATGAAGGGGAAGAACGCAGTCGGCACCTGGATCGGGTTCGTCCTGATCATGCTGTGGTGCCTGTTCCCGGTGGCGTGGATCATCTCGCTGTCCTTCAAGTCGGTGGGTGAAACCGGTGCGGGCAGCCCGCAGTTCCTGCCCAAGGAGCCGACGCTCCAGAACTACAAGGACATCCTCGACAACCCCGACTTCACCCGGGCGCTGATCAACTCGTTCGGCATCTCGCTGATCGCCACGATCCTGTCGGTCATCTTCGCCACCCTGGCGGCGTACGCCATCGCCCGGCTCGAGTTCAAGGGCAAGCGGCTCGTGCTCTCGCTCGCGCTGGCGATCGCGATGTTCCCGGTGGTGTCGCTGGTCGGCCCGCTCTTCGACATGTGGACCACGTTCGGCCTGTTCAACACCTGGCCGGGCCTGATCATCCCCTACATGTCGTTCACGCTGCCGCTGGCGATCTGGACGCTCTCCGCCTTCTTCCGCGAGATCCCGTGGGAGATGGAGCAGGCGGCCCAGGTCGACGGCGCCACGTCGTGGCAGGCCTTCCGGAAGGTCATCGTCCCGCTCGCCGCACCCGGCGTCTTCACCGCGGCGATCCTGACCTTCTTCTTCGCGTGGAACGAGTTCGTGCTCGCGATCTCGCTGACCTCCACCACCGCCTCCCGGACGGTGCCGGCGCAGATGTCGTTCTTCGTCGGACCCGACCCGTTCAACCCGCCGTACGCGCAGCTCGCGACGGCGTCGGTCATCGTCACGTTGCCGGTGATCGTCATCGTCCTGCTGTTCCAGCGCAAGATCGTCGCCGGCCTGACCTCCGGCGCAGTGAAGGGGTGATCAGCTCATGGCTGCCATCGAGATGAAGAACATCGTCAAGCAGTACGGCGACGGCTTCCCCGCCGTCAACGACGTGAGCATCGACGTGGAGGACGGCGAGTTCCTGATCCTCGTCGGACCGTCCGGGTGCGGGAAGTCCACGCTCCTGCGGATGATCGTCGGCCTCGAGGACATCACCGACGGCGACATGGTCATCGGCGGGAAGCGGGTCAACGACCTGGCCCCGCGCGACCGCAACCTGTCGATGGTGTTCCAGAACTACGCCCTCTACCCCCACCTCACCGTCTACGAGAACATCGCGTTCCCGCTACGGCTGGCCAACAAGCCGGACTCCGAGGTGGACGAGAAGGTCCGGGAGGCGTCGAAGACGCTCGAGCTCGACGAGCACCTCGAGCGCAAGCCCGGCAACCTGTCGGGAGGTCAGCGCCAGCGCGTCGCGATGGGGCGCGCGATCGTCCGCGACGCCGAGGCCTTCCTCTTCGACGAGCCGCTGTCCAACCTCGACGCCAAGCTGCGTGGGCAGATGCGCACCGAGATCTCGCGGCTGCAGAAGCGGCTGGGCATCACCACCGTCTACGTCACCCACGACCAGACCGAGGCGATGACCCTCGGCGACCGGGTCGCGGTCATGAAGCGTGGTGTGCTCCAGCAGCACGCGACGCCGCGCGAGCTCTACGAGAACCCGGCCAACCTCTTCGTCGCCGGCTTCATCGGCTCCCCGCCGATGAACTTCCTGCCGGCGACGGTGAAGGGCAACCAGGTCGAACTGCCCTTCGGCACGGTGACGATCCCGGAGGACAAGGCCGCCAAGGCGCAGGGCAAGGACCTGCTCATCGCGGGCATCCGGCCCGAGCACTTCGAGGACGCCAGCGTGGTCGACAGCGACAAGGTCACCGACGAGGCGACCTTCCACGCCACCGTCGACGTCGTGGAGTGGCTCGGCAACGAGGCCTACGCCTACATCCCGTTCGAGGCGCCGCCCGAGGTGGAGAAGCAGCTCCAGCAGCTCGAGCGCGACCTCGACGGCGAGTCGCTGCGGACCCAGCTGGTGATCTCGCTGGACGGTGCGAGCCGGATCGCGGAGGGTGACGACGCCACGATCTGGGTCGACGCCCGCAAGATCCACCTCTTCGACCCGGCGACCGGCGACAACCTCACCATGGACGCCAACAACGCCGGCATCGTCCCCGGCGGCAACGCGATGGCGAAGGCGGAGGAGGTCGGCAAGGAGCAGGACGAGGTCCAGCCCGGCTCCGACCAGGCGACCACCTGAGACCGCACTAGTCGCCGTCGTGGAGCCACACGGCGGCGTACGGCTCCAGCGGGACCGCACCCTCGACCAGCGAGGGGGCGGTCCCGCTGATCGCGTCGCGGAGGCCCGGGGTGTGCAGCCCGAGCCAGTGCAGCACGTCCGCCTCCACGCGTGCCTCCTCGCCGCTCACGTTGAACGCGGCGAGCAGGGGGCCGGTCGGGTGCCGGCGGACCACCAGCAGCACGCGCGGATCCCGCGGGTCCCACACCTCGGTGGGCGAGGCAGCGTGCAGGTGCGGCAGCGAGCGGCGTACGTCGATCAGGTGCCGCAGGCCGACCGTGATGCCGTGCTGGTCGCGACCCGCCTCCACCTCCGGCCACGGCATCCGGGGCCGGTGCACCCAGCGGTTGTCCGCGGCGTGCGCCGGGTCGTCGGCCCAGCCGGCGTCGTTGAGCAGCCCGAGCTCGTCACCCATCCAGATCACCGGGAGGCCCCCGAAGGCGAGGACCACGGCGTGCGCCAGCAGGATGCGTGCGGTGGCGCCCGGGTCGCCGGCCTCGAGCCCGGCCAGCGACGCGAGCGACCCGGAGATCCGGCGGTCCCCCGTGGCCTCGTTCTGCTGGAAGACCAGCCCGCGGGCCCACGAGCCGGGGAAGGCGCCGGAGTACCAGTCGGAGAGGAAGCGGCGGTGCGCCACCGGGTCGAGGCCGACGGCGCGCGCGTCCTCGTCGGAGACGGCCCAGCCGATGTCGTCGTGGCACCGGGCGTAGGTGACCCAGGCGGTGGTGGAGGGCGGTTGTGGCAGCTGCTGGAGGGCGTGTGCGGTCAGCGCCACCTCGCCCGAGGCGAGCATCGACCAGACCTGGACCATCAGCCCGTTGTGGTAGGCCAGGTCGCTGACCCGGCCGCGGTGGCGACCGACGCCGAGGTAGGCGGGCAGGTCGGCCGGGCCGACGATCGCCTCCGCCTTGAACAGCACGGCCGGCGCGGCGATCCGCGCCACCGTGCGCAGCGCGCGGGTGAGCTCGTGCACCTCGGGCTGGTTCTGGCAGGCGGTGCCCAGTCGCTTCCAGATGAAGGCGATCGCGTCGAGCCGGAAGACCTCGACCCCGGCGTTGGCGAGGCTGAGGATGATGTCGGCGTACTCGCAGAGGACGGCGGGGTTCGACCAGTCCACGTCCCACTGGTAGTCGTTGAAGGTCGTCCAGACCCAGCCGGCGAGCTCGTCGTCCCAGGTGAAGTTGCCCGGCGCGAAGTCGGGGAAGACCTCCGGCAGCGTGGCCTCGTAGGCGTCGGGCGCCGACCGGTCGTCGTACACGTGGAAGTAGGCGCGCTTGTCGGGGTCGCCGGCGCGGGCGGCGACGGCCCACTCGTGCTCGCGCGCGACGTGGTTGAGGACGAGGTCGAGGCACAGGCTGATCCCCTCGCCCCGCAGCGTGGTGGCCAGGTCGCGCAGGTCGTCGACGGTGCCCAGGTCGGGCCGCACCGAGCGGTAGTCCATCACCGCGTAGCCGCCGTCGTTGGGTGCCGGGCGCGGCGTCAGCAGCGGCATCAGGTGCAGGTAGCCGACACCCAGGTCGCGGAGGTACGCCGCGCGCTCCCCGACGCCGGCCAGCGTGCCGGCGAAGCGGTCGGCGTAGGCGGCGTAGCCCACCATCCCGGGCCGCTGGAACCAGTCAGGCGTGCGCAGCCGCTCCTCGTCGAGGGCGCGCAGCTCGACGGGCCTGGCGTCGTGGGCGGCTCGGGCGATCGCGACCAGCCGGTCGGTCACGTCGGCCGCCGAGTCGGCGCCGTAGACCCGCTCGAGGGTGTCGCGCAGGTCCGGTACGAGGGCGTGCAGCCGGGCCTCGAACGCTTCCTCTGCTGCAACGTCTGGCACGGCACTCAGTATGGCGACACAACGCCTCCCGGTCACCGGCCGAGCGCCCTACGCTGACGGGTCGTGAGCAACGACCCGACCCTGCGCCCACGTGACCACTTCACGCCGCGACGCGGCTGGCTCAACGACCCCAACGGGCTGATCCACCACGACGGCGAGTTCCACCTGTTCTTCCAGCACCACCCCCACGCCCTCGTGCACGGGCCGATCTCGTGGGGTCACGCGGTCAGCGCCGACCTCGTCGACTGGACCGAGCTCCCCACGGCGCTGCTCGCGACCGACGAGGAGCACGTGTGGTCGGGCAGCGTCGTCCACGACGCCAGCCACGATCGACTCGTCGCGGCCTACACAGCCTTCGACCCCGCCACCGGGCGCCAGGCGCAGTCGCTGGCCTTCAGCACCGACCGCGGCCGGACGTGGGTGCCCCACCCCGGCAACCCGGTGCTCGACGTGGGCTCCACGTCGTTCCGCGACCCGAAGGTCTTCCGTCACGGCGACGGCTGGGCGATGGTCGTGGTGCGCGCGGACGACCGCACCGTCGACCTCTACCGCTCCCCCGACCTGCTCGCGTGGACCCACCACTCGATCTTCGGGCCCGAGGGCTCCGTCGAGGGCGTGTGGGAGTGCCCTGACGTCGTCACCGTGCCCGTGGAGAGCACCGGGGACACCGCGGACGTGCTGCTGGTGAGCGTCTCGGCCGGCGCCCCCGCGGGGGGCTCCGGCATGCAGTACTTCGTGGGCGAGCTGACGGAGGCCGGCTTCCGCTCCACGCAGCCGGCACGCTGGCTCGACCACGGCCCCGACTGCTACGCCGCGGTCTCCTACACGGACGCGCCCGGCGAGGAGCCGGTCATCCAGGGCTGGATGAGCAACTGGCTGTACGCCGACACGGTGCCCGCGACGGACTTCCGCGGGTCGATGACGGTCGCCCGACGACTGACCCTGCGCCGGCGAGGCAGCGACCTGGTCCTCGTGCAGCGGCCGGTCGTGCGCCCAGGTGAGGTGCGCTGCTCGCTCGAGGAGGTCGACGTCGCCGGCGAGCGACCGCTCCCGGTCGTCGCGCGCTCGTGCCGGGTCGTGGCGGACCTCGAGGCCGGCACGGCGCAGCGGTTCGGGCTCCACCTGCGCGTCGGCGACGGCGAGCGGACCACCGTTGCCGTCGACCCGGACGCTCTCACGGTGTCGGTCGACCGCACGGCCGCGGGCGAGGCCACGCACCCCGCGTTCGCCGCGCTCCACGCCGCGCCGCTGCCGGACGCGGACGTCGTACGCCTCGAGGTGGTCGTCGACATGACCTCGGTGGAGGTCTTCGTCGGTGGCGGTGAGGTCGTGCTCACCGAGCAGGTCTTCCCCGACCCGGCGAGCACCGGCATCTCGGTCTTCGCCGAGGGCGGCACCGCGCGCATCCACACTCTTTCGGTGGTCGAGTAGCGCCAGCGGTGCAGTTGGTCGAGTAGCACGCGAGCGCAGCGAGCGGCGTATCGAGACCCCCTCATCGCGAGTGGGTCTCGATACGCCGCTCGCTGGCGCTCGACTACTCGACCACCTGCAGTGCGGTCCTCGCTCGGCTACTCGACCACCTGTGGAACGGGTGCTCTCAGTCGGAGAGCCGCTCCCCGGTGTCGGTGTCGAACACGTGGACGTGCTGCGTGTCGGTCGTGACGTAGAGGGTCTCGCCCTTCTGCGGGTGGGTGCGGCCGGCGACGCGGACGATGACGTTGGAGGGGGTGCCCTCCACGTCGCAGGTGCCGTAGACGAAGCTGTCGGCGCCGAGCTCCTCGACCACGGTGACGGTGACCGGGAGGCCACCCTCGCCGCTGTTGACCAGCCGCCAGTTCTCCGGGCGCACGCCCACGGTGACCCGGCCGCTCATCTTCTTCTCGGCGGCGGGGTCGACGGGCACGTTGTAGCCGCCGACCTTCACCGTGCCGTCCTCGGCGGCCACGCCCTCGAGGAGGTTCATCTGCGGGGAGCCGATGAAGCCGGCGACGAAGAGGTTGGCGGGCTTGTCGTAGAGCTTGAGCGGGGTGTCGACCTGCTGGAGGACGCCGAGCTTCATCACCGCGACCCGGTCGCCCATCGTCATGGCCTCGACCTGGTCGTGGGTGACGTAGACGGTCGTGACGCCGAGGTCCTGCTGGAGCCGGGCGATGTCGGTGCGGGTGGCGACGCGCATCTTGGCGTCGAGGTTGGACAGCGGCTCGTCCATGCAGAAGACCTGCGGCGCACGGACGATCGCGCGACCCATCGCCACGCGCTGGCGCTGGCCGCCGGACAGCGCCTTCGGCTTGCGCTGGAGGTACTCGGTGAGCTGGAGGATCTCCGCGGCCTTGGCCACGCGCTCCTTCCGCTCGGCTGCCGGCACCTTCGCCATCTTGAGCGAGAACGCCATGTTCTCCTCGACGGACATGTGCGGGTAGAGCGCGTAGTTCTGGAACACCATCGCGATGTCCCGGTCCTTGGGCGGCACGTTGGTCACGTCGCGATCCCCGATGAAGATCTTGCCGTCATTGACCTCCTCGAGCCCCGCCAGCATGCGCAGGGTCGTGGACTTGCCGCACCCGGACGGCCCGACGAGCACCATGAACTCGCCGTCCTTGATCTCCAGGTCGATGCCCGGGACCGCGGGCTCGTCGGCCCCCGGATACCACCGCTGGGCCTTCTCGAACGTCACTGATGCCATTGTTCTGCTCTCCTTCACCGGCAGGTACGTGCCGGACGATCCGTAGTGAAGTGACGCGGGTCACAGTAGGTCCGCGCGACCTGCGGTGGCAACGCCGCCGTCCACCGCTCAGCGGGAGCGGACCGATCCTCCGTGTCGTACGACCATCGGCACCGAGACCGTCCCGCCCGTGTCGGTGGCGTCGAGCAGGCGACGTACGGCGAGTGCGCCGAGCTCGGTGAACGGCAGCTCGACGGAGGTCAGCACGGGACGCAACCAGCCGGCGAGCGCCGAGCCGTCGAAGGAGACCACGCTGACGTCGTCGGGCACCCGCAGCCCGGCCTCGGCCAGCGCCTGGTAGACGCCCATCGCGACCCGGTCGTTCATGCACACCAGACCGCCGGCCCGCCCACCTGCGGCCAGCCACCGCGACGCTGCGTCGAACCCCGCGGTGACGGACCAGTCGCACGGGACGATCCCGGCCAGGGCCACACCGCTCGCCGCGAGCTCCGCCCGCACGCCCCACATGCGCCGCGGTCCGGCGGTCGCCTCGGGGGTCGGGTCCTCGCCCACGACCCACACGTCCTCGACGCCGGCCTCGAGCAGCACCGCGGCGGCCTGCCGACCACCGCCCTCGTCGTCGGGCACCACCGCGGGCAGGGTCCGGTCGGGATCCTCGCAGTTGAGCAGGACGCACCGGGTGCCCTGCAGCTCCTCGGGGAGGTGGACGGTCCGAGCCGTGCGGGTGGCATAGACCACCCCGTCCACCTCGCGCTCGACCATCTCCTCGATCAGCAGCCGCTCGAGCTCCCGGTCGCCGCCGCTCTCACCCATCACCACGACGTGGTCGAGCTCGCGCGCCGCGAGGCTCGCGCCAGTGAGCATGCTGCTGCCGTACTGCTCGCCGGCGATCTGGTCGGAGATCAGCCCGACCGTCGCCGTACGCCGCGTGCGCAGGCTGCGGGCACTGCGATTCGGCCGGTAGCCCAGGCGGGCGACGGCTGCCCGCACCCGCTCCTCGGTCTCGGTCGCGATCCGCATCTCGTCGGCCCGGCCGTTGAGGATGTACGACGCGGTCGTCGTCGACACACCCGCCTCCGCAGCGACGTCGGACAGCACGACGCGTCGCCTCTTCACCATGCCTCTCCCCTCGTCCAAGGCGTGCCAGATCCTGCCGCAGCACTCGCCTGCCTCGCGGGACCTCGTGCTCGAACCGTTGCTTGACACCTGACCCGCGAGCCGAACATGATGCGGCTGATTCGATTCAGCAGTGGCGTACGTCACAGTACGACACCCCGATTGGCGCGGGTAGGCCCGTCAACCAGGAGAAGAGGCTCATCGCATGCGCTCACGGAAGACGCGTCGGCTAGCGGCGCTGGGAATCGGTTTGACGCTGGCAGTGGGGGCCACCGGGTGCCTGCAGCCGTCCAACGGTGGAGCCGGCGCCGGTGCCGGGCTCGAGGGCTACGTCGACAACGCGCAGGCCGACGGGGACGGCGAGGTCACCGTGCTGGGTGCCTTCGGCGGCACGGAGCAGGAAGCGTTCGAGGCGTCCATCAAGGCGTTCGAGGACGAGTCCGGCATCGACGTCAAGTACACGGCCGACCAGGACTTCACCACCACCATCAAGACCCGCGTGGGAAGTGGCGACAGCCCCGACATCGGGCTGTTCCCCCAGCCGGGTGGCATCGCAGAGTTCGTCGAGGACGGTGCGGTGCAGCCGATCGACACCTTCCTCGACTACGACAACCTCGACCGGACGCTGGTGCCGGGCTTCCTCGACTTCGCGCGCTTCGACGGACGCGTGTACGCCGCTCCGATGCGGATGGCGGTCAAGAGCGTCGTCTACTACCCCAAGCCCGAGTGGGAGGCGGCCGGTTACCCGAAGGAGTTCGACACCTACCAGGACCTGATGGAGTTCAGCGACCAGCTGATCGCCGACGGCGAGACCCCCTGGTGCATGGGCTGGGAGTCCGACCAGGCCACCGGCTGGGTCGGCACCGACTGGATCGAGCAGATGCTCCTGGTGACGGCTGGTCCCGACGTCTACGACGACTGGGTGAGCCACGAGATCCCGTTCAACGACCCGCAGGTCGTCAAGGCCTTCGACGTGTTCGGCGAGATCGCCAAGGCGGACGGGATGGTCCTCGGCGGCAGCCAGCGCATCCTCAACACGCCGTTCGCCGAGGCGGCGTTCCCGATGTTCGAGGCCAAGCCCGAGTGCTGGATGGAGCGCCAGGGCAACTTCGGCATCGGGTTCTTCCCGGCCGAGGTGCAAGAAGACCTCGACAATCGCGTGGGCGTCTTCAAGTTCCCGCGCTACGAGGGCGGCTACGACGGCGACCCGACCCTGGTCGGTGGCGACTACGCCGCCGTGTTCAACGGCAACGACGAGGACGCGGCGGAGTTCATGAGGTTCCTGACCTCCGACGCCTTCGGGGCCGAGTGGGCCCAGGCAGGTGGCTGGCTGTCCCCGCACACCACCTTCGACGTCTCCAACTACCCCAACGAGACGACGCGCCAGATCGCTGCGATGGCCTACGAGGCGTCGGCGACCAGCTACGACGCGTCCGACCTCATGCCGAAGACCGTCGGGTCGGGCACGTTCTGGACCGAGATGGTCAAGTGGATCGACGGCGCCTCGACGCAGGCCACGACGGATGCGCTGGAGGACAGCTGGCCGGCCAGTGGTGAGGAGTCGGAGCAGTGACCGTCGGCGACGACCTCAAGGAGCGGGGCGGAACTCCACCCCCCGGCATGCCCGACGGACCGGGCGAGTCCGGGGGAGGCAGCGGCTCGGCGAAGGCGGACGCTCGCAAGCTCGGCATCGGGCTCGTCGGGATGGGGGTCGTGGCCTGGGCCATCGGCAACCTGTTCCTGGCGTTCGGCTACTACCCCAACTGGTTCTTCGACAGCAAGATCCTCATCGGCGTCCTCGCGCTCGTCGCGGGGGTCGGCGGCGCGTACCTCTTCTTCTTCTTCCTGAACATGTTCGTCGAGGGCCTGCCCGAGCGCCTGTCGTTGCTGGCCACGCCGTACGCCTACCTGCTGCCGGCCTTCGCGGCGATCGCGGTGATGCTCCTCTACCCCACGATCCAGACGATCAACTACTCCTTCGCCAACGACGACTCGACCGAGTACGTCGGGTTCGCCAACTACCGTGAGGTCTTCTCCTCGCAGGCGTTCCGCGACTCGATCCTCAACAACGTGCTGTGGCTGCTGCTCGTGCCCGCGGTGACCGTCGCCTTCGGAGTGCTCGTCGCCGTGCTCGCCGACAAGCTCTCCACCCGCGGCGAGCAGGTGAGCAAGAGCCTGATCTTCCTGCCGATGGCGATCTCGTTCGTCGGCGCAACCGCCATCTGGAGCCTGATCTACGCCTTCGACACGACCGGCCTCCTCAACGCGATCGTGACCAGCCTGGGCGGCGAGGCACAGACCTGGTTGCAGATCTCGACCGCGCGGCTCAACTCGCTGCTGCTGATGGTCATCCTCGTCTGGCTCCAGGTGGGCTTCGCGATGATCCTGCTCTCCTCGGCCATCAAAGGGGTGCCCGAGGAGACCCTGGAGGCGGCCCGGATCGACGGCGCGTCGGAGCTGCAGATCTTCTGGCGGGTCGTGATCCCGCAGATCAAGGGAACGATCATCACCGTCTTCATCACCGTGGTGATCCTGGTCCTGAAGGTCTTCGACATCGTCTACGTGTCGACCAACGGCAACTTCAAGACCAACGTCATCGCCAACCTGTTCTTCAACAAGCTCTTCGCCGACGACCAGGCAGGTCAGGCAGCGGCGATCGTCGTGATCCTGTTGATCGCCGTGATGCCGGTGCTCGTCTGGCAAGTGCGGCACTTCCGGGAAGAGGAGGCGAACCGATGACGCACGCGCTCGCGGTGCCCGAAGACACCGACAGGGCCCAGGCGGCCGGCATCAAGCCCAGGGGCACCCTGACCAAGATGAAGGACGGCCGGCCCCGCAGCTGGGTCGCCGTGGTCTCCATGGTCGTGCTCACCGTGCTCTGGTCGATCCCCACCATCGGCCTCCTCGTCACCTCGTTCCGTTCGCGCGAGGACGCGGCCACTTCGGGCTGGTGGTCGGCCCTGCTCAACCCCATCACCTCGAACTGGACGACGGCCAACTACTCCGGCGTCTTCGGCGGGACCAGCGACATGGGCGCCGGCTTCCTCAACAGCATCGTCGTGGCCATCCCCGCCACGATCATCCCGATCATGTTCGCGGCGTTCGCCGCCTACGCCTTCTCGTTCATGGACTTCCGCGGCAAGGACGTGCTGTTCATCTCGATCGTCGCCGTGCTGGTGGTGCCGATCCAGGTGGCGTTCGCGCCGATGCTCGACATCCTCGGACCGCGGGGCCTGGGCATCTCGGGCCAGTACATCGCCGTCTGGATCCTGCACACCGGCTTCGGCATGCCACTGGCGATCTACACCTTGCGCAACTACATGTCCACGCTGCCCAAGACGGTGATCGAGTCGGCCAAGATCGATGGGGCGACGCACTTCCAGACCTTCTGGAGGCTGATCGTGCCCATGTCGGTTCCGGCGCTCGCGGCGTTCGCCATCCTGCAGTTCATCTGGGTGTGGAACGACCTCCTCATCGCCAAGCTGTTCCTCAGCGCCGACAATGCGACGGTCATCGTGAAGCTCCAGCAGCTCCTCGGCACGCAGGGGCAGGGAGCCGAGCTGCTGACGGCCGGCGCCTTCATCTCGATGGTGCTGCCGATGATGGTCTTCTTCTCGCTGCAGCGGTTCTTCGTCCGCGGCCTGACCGCCGGAGCCGTCAAGGGGTGACGGCACGTACGCTGCCCGGCGCCGGCCGCCGGGCGGCGTACGACCTGTCCTGACGATCTCGGAAGCGAGCCATGCTCTTCCCTCCCCGCGACCCGACCGGCCCCGCCCGGCTCACCCTCGAGCTGGACACCTCGCAGGACCTGCTCCCCCGGATCCTCTGGGCGGGCGTGGCCTCCGGCGAGACGGCCCACGCGGCCGGCTACCCGTCCACGTTCCGCGGGCCGGGCGTCCCGCTGCTGGGCGAGCACGCGCACGAGCTGTTCACCCGGCCCCACCTGCGCGGGCACCGGGTCGACGCGCCCGACTCGGACGCGGCGTGGTCGACGCGCTTCCTCGTCGAGGACCTGTCGGCCACCGACGACACGCTCACGCTCACGGCGTACGACGACGCGGCGGGGCTGCGGCTCACCACCGAGCTCGAGGCGCTCCCTGGCGGCCTGCTGCGGGGTCGGCACACGGTGCGCAGCACCGGCGCGGGGACCTACGTGCTCACCGGCCTGGAGGTGGTGCTGCCCGCTGCCGACGACCTCGTCGAGCTGCTGGACTTCACCGGCCGGCACGAGGGCGAGCGCACGCCGCAGCGGCACACCGTCACCGACGGGATGTGGCTGCGCGAGGGACGCGAGGGTCGGCCCGGCCTCGGCGGCGCGACGATGGCCGTCCTCGGCACGCGGGGCTTCGGCACCCGCTCCGGCACGGTCCTCGGGGTGCACGTCGCGTGGAGCGGCAACAGCCTCCTGCGGGCGGAGCGCTCTCCCGACCTCGGCACGACCCTGGGCGGCGGCGAGCTGCTGCAGCCCGGCGAGGTGCGGCTCGCGCAGGGTGAGGAGTACGCCTCGCCCTGGGTGGTCTTCGGCGCGTCGGACGGCGGTCTCGACGGCCTGGCCGAGGCGTTCCACACCTACGAGCGCTCGCTGACCGCGCACCCCGGCCACCAGCCGGTGGTCCTCAACGTCTGGGAGGCCGTCTGGTTCGACCACGACCTCGCGCGGCTCCACCAGATCGCCGACCGCGCGGCGGGCATCGGCATCGAGCGCTTCGTCCTCGACGACGGGTGGTTCCACGGGCGACGCGACGACACCGCTGGCCTCGGCGACTGGTGGGTCGACCCCGACGTGTGGCCGGAGGGTCTGGCGCCCATCGCCGACCACGTGCGCTCGCTGGGCATGCAGTTCGGGCTGTGGTTCGAGCCCGAGATGGTCAACCCCGACTCCGAGCTCTACCGCGCGCACCCGGACTGGATCCTCTCGGCGGGCGCGCGGGTGCCGCAGCTGCACCGCAACCAGCTCGTGCTCGACCTGTCCCGCCCCGAGGTCTGGCAGCACGTCCACGACCGGGTCGACTCGGTGCTCTCCTCGGCGCCGATCGACTACGTCAAGTGGGACCACAACCGCGAGCTGCTGGAGGCGGGCTCGGGCGCGCGGGGCGGGTCGTCGGCGGTGCGCGAGCACACGCTCGCCTTCTACCGGTTGCTGGACTCGCTGCGCCGGCTGCACCCGCGGATCGCCTGGGAGACCTGCGCCTCCGGCGGCGGCCGCATCGACCTCGGGGTGCTGGAGCGCACCCAGCGCGTGTGGACGTCCGACATGACCGACGCGCTCGCGCGCCAGCACATCCAGCGCTGGACCGGCCAGCTGGTGGCGCCGGAGTACCTCGGCGCGCACGTCAGCGCACCGGTCGCCCACCAGACCGGTCGGACGCTGCCGCTCGACTTCCGCGCGGCGACGGCCCTCTTCGGCGCCTTCGGCGTGGAGTGGGACCTCAGCACCGCGACCGACGACGAGCTGGCCGCGCTGGCCGGGTGGGTCGGCCTGCACAAGCACTTCCGGCACCTGCTGCACTCCGGCCGGACGGTGCGACCGGAGTCCGCGGACCCGGCCGTGATGCTGCACGGGGTCGTGGCCCGCGACGGCAGCGAGGCGCTCGTCGCGCACGTGCAGCTCGACGAGTCCGCGAGCAACCGCGGCACCGTGGTGCGCGTGCCCGGCCTGCGGCAGGAGGCGTCGTACGACCTGCGCTGGGCGGGCCCCGTCGTCCACCGTCCGGTCAGCCGGTCGGTGCCGCTGCCCGAGGAGGGCCCGACCGACGGCGTCGCCGTCCGCGGCGCGGTGCTCGACGCCCGCGGCTACTGGATTCCCCGTCGCCGACCGGAGACGATCACTCTCGTGCACCTCACGCTCACCGATCGCAGCGCGGCCCGATGACGTCCCCGGTCCTGGACCCGGACCCTGACTGGTGGCGCACCGCCGTCGTCTACCAGGTCTACCCCCGCAGCTTCGCCGACTCGGACGGCGACGGGATCGGTGACCTCAGGGGCCTGATCCAGCGGCTCGATCACCTCGAGCTGCTCGGCGTCGACGTGGTGTGGCTGTCCCCGGTCTACCGCTCGCCGCAGGACGACAACGGCTACGACATCAGCGACTACCAGGACATCGACCCGACCTTCGGCACCCTGGGCGACGTCGATGACCTGATCGCCGCCCTGCACGAGCGCGGGATGCGGCTGATGATGGACCTCGTCGTCAACCACACCAGCGACGAGCACGCGTGGTTCGAGGAGTCGCGGTCGTCGACCGACAACCCGAAGCGCGACTGGTACTGGTGGCGCCCGCCCCGCGCGGGCATGGAGGGCGGCACGCCCGGCGCCGAGCCGAACAACTGGGCCAGCGTCTTCTCCGGTCCGGCCTGGGAGTACGACGAGGCGAGCGGCGAGTACTTCCTGCACGTGTTCTCCCGCAAGCAGCCGGACCTCAACTGGGAGAACCCGGAGGTCCGCGAGGCGGTCTACGCGATGATGCGCTGGTGGCTCGACCGCGGGGTCGACGGCTTCCGCATGGACGTGGTCAACCTGATCTCGAAGGACCCGTCGCTGCCCGACGGGATCGTCCACGCGGGCACGTTCGGCGACAGCTCGCCGTACCTCGTCAACGGGCCCCGCATCCACGAGTTCCTCGCCGAGATGCACCGGGAGGTGATGGAGGGCCGCGACCGGAAGATCCTCACGGTCGGCGAGACGCCCGGCGCGACGGTCGAGGACGGCCTGCTCTACACCGACGCCGCTCGCCGCGAGCTGGACATGGTCTTCACCTTCGAGCACGTGGGGGTCGACCACGCCCAGACCAAGTGGGACCTCATCCCGCTGCGGCTGACAGCACTCAAGGCCGTCCTCGGTCGCTGGCAGGTCGGTCTGGCCGACGTCGGGTGGAACTCGCTCTACTGGAACAACCACGACCAGCCGCGCGCGGTGTCCCGGTTCGGCGACGACGGGGCTTGGCGGGTGCGCTCGGCGAAGCTCCTCGGCACCGTCCTGCACCTGCACCGCGGCACGCCGTACGTCTACCAGGGCGAGGAGCTCGGGATGACGAACCACCCGTTCGGCGCCATCGACGACTTCCGGGACATCGAGTCGCTGAACCACTTCCGCGAGGCCGTCGCCCAGGGCGCCGACCCCGAGGACGTGCTGAGGTCGCTGCGCTCGCGCGGCCGGGACAACGCCCGCACCCCGATGCAGTGGGACGCCTCGCCCCACGCCGGTTTCACGACGGGCGACCCGTGGCTCCCGGTCAACCCGAACCACACCGAGGTCAACGCGGAGGCCGCGACCGCCGACGAGGACTCGGTGTTCCACCACTACCGGCGGCTGATCGAGCTGCGCCACGACGAACCGGTCGTGGCCCTGGGCGACTTCACCATGCTGCTGCCCGAGGACGAGGTCGTCTACGCCTTCACCCGCTCGCTGGACGGCGTCGAGCTGCTCGTCCTGGCGAACTTCAGCAGCGAGCCGGTGCACCCCGAGCTCGATGCCGCTCGGTGGGCCGACGCCGAGGTGCTGCTGGACAACGTGGAGGACGGCGCCGGGACCTGGCACGGCCGGCTCGAGCCGTGGCAGGCGCTGGTCCTGCGGCGTACGACCTGAGGGCGGCGCCCCTCAGTAGGTGCCGATGATCTTCTTCGGCGTGCCGGGCGGGGGCTGGCGCTGGACCGTCACCGATCCCATGAGGGCCATGCCGCGGATCCGCACGGTCGGCGAGTCCGGGCGCAGCTCGGCCGGGACCTTGTCCTTGGCCTGGTTGTACTCGCCCATGATCGGCGTCCCGTCGACCACGACGTGCATGTCGGCCGGGACGATGACCTTGACCTCGCCCATGATCGCGCTGGCGTTGATCTGGGTCTCGTGGCCGGACAGCTGGGCCTGGCGGAGGTCGATCAGCACGCTGCCCATGAGGGCGAAGGCGCTGTGGTGCGCCGGGACGGCCCAGACGCCCTGGCGCTTGCACTCGCTCATGATCGCGGTCGAGGAGTTGTGTCCGACCGCGGGGAGGTGGGACGCCCGACGCACGGGCGCGTGCGCCGGCGGGGTGACCGGGCCCGTCGCCTGGAGGTCCAGGGTGATCGGCACCAGCTCGCCGTAGGTCTTGGCCTGGAAGGTCAGCTCGAGCCGCTCCTCCAGCTCGTCGAGGTCAAGCCGCCCCTCGCCGGCCGCATCGCGCAGCACGTCGGCCACGCGCTGGCGGTCGGCGTCGGAGATGCGCATCTGCGACGGGTCGTGCGGGCGGTTCTCGATCTCCCCCATGGCGTCAGCCTAGCGAGCCGCCGCGATCCTGACCCGTGACGGGCGTCAGGACCGGCGGGCGCGACGGCTCCATGCCGCCGCGCCCACCCCCGAGGGAGGTCTCAGCGGCCGGGGCGTCCGTACTCGTCGTCGTACTGCAGCCGGTTGAGGGTGCCGGCGATCTCGTCACCGGACTGGACCGGGTAGGGGCAGGTGGTGACGGGGGGCTGCTTCCCGGGGTTGAGGCAGTCCTCCAGCGTGAAGGTGGGGAGGGGCTCCTTGGGGCCCGCTCCTCCGATGTCGTTCTTCGGTGGTGCGACCTCGGTGCCACACGCAGCGAGTGTCACGAGGGCGACGGTGGCAGCTGCGGCTGCGAAGCCTCGCCGCACGGTGGTGATGGATGTGGTGGACATGGCAGTGCTCCTTCGGGTGGGCCGGTTCGGGTCCGGCGATGGGCACCACCCTCGATCCGCGCGGAGGCGGGTTGACGCGTGTTGACGATCGTTGACAGCAGAGACGGAATCGGGTTGCCGGAGCGTCGCCGGCGGGAGGATCCTCGACCTGAGGAATGGGTGGTTGGAGGGCCCCATGAGCGCACTTCCCCGACCCGACGTCGCGGGTCCGGCTCGGACGCTCAACGACGCCCTCCACGACCTCCACCACCGCGCCGGCTGGCCCTCGCTGCGCACGCTCGCCAGGGAGACGGGGGTCTCCCACACCACCGTCTCGAAGGTCTTCTCCTCGGGCGCGCTGCCGGGGTGGGGCACGCTCGAGCTCCTCGTCGAAGCGCTGGGCGGCGACGTCGGCACCTTCCACGACCTGTGGCTCGCCGCCTCCTCCCCGACCAACGGCAGCGGCCCGGCACCCGGTCCGGGCATCGCCGGCCGCCGCGCCGAGCTCGACGTCGTACGCCGCCACCTGGCACACGGCAGGGGCCTGCTGCTCGTGACCGGCGAGGCGGGGATGGGCAAGACCACGCTCGTGCAGGCGGCGACGGCGTCCCCGGACGCGCTCGTGCTGGCTGGTCGGTGCCTGCCGCTGTCGATCGACGTGCCGTTGATGCCGGTGTGCGACGCGCTGCGCGATGCGCTGGCGCAGGACGACGGGCGCCGGCTGGCCACAGCCCTCGCCTCCTGCCCGGCGTTCGTGGCCGTGGAGCTGGCGAGGCTCGTGCCCGAGCTCGGGACCGCCACCGCGGCGGACGACTCCTTGGGGCGCCAGCACCTGTTCACCGCCGTGGGAGCGGCGCTGGCTGCGCTGGCGCGCGACGGTCGCGTGGCGGTGGTGCTCGAGGACCTGCACTGGGCGGACACCGTCACGCTGGACCTCCTCGAGCACATGGCGCTGTCGGCCGCGGACGGGGACCTCGCCTTCGTGGGGACCTGGCGGGACGGCGACCCCGGCACGCCGGCCGTCAGCACCCAGTGGCGTGCGCGCGTCGAGCGGGCGCCGGCCAGCTCGACTGTGCGCCTCGGCCCGCTGACCCGCGAGGAGACCGAGGCGCAGCTCGTCGGGCTCGGCACCGTGGCCGACGTCGAGGCCGTCTTCTCGCGGAGCCGCGGGCACCCGCTGTTCACGACGCACCTCGCCGCCCACCTGCCCGAGGCCGGGCTGCCCCACGCCCTCTCCGACCTGCTCGACGCGCGGCTCGAGGGCCTCGACCCGGCGCCGTGGCGCGTGGTCCGCGCGCTCGGCGTTGCCGACCGACCACTGCCCGCCACCGTGGTGGGGACCATCGCTGGGCTCGAGGTGGACGAGCTGGCGGAGGCGATGCGGTCGCTGCGCGCCCTGCGCCTGCTCGGCCGTGGCGACGACGCCGACAACGCCGTGCTCGACCACCCCCTGCTGGCCGAAGCCGCGCGGCGCCGGCTCGTGCCGGGCGAGGGTCGCGAGGTGCACCGTCGCCTGGCCCGGGCCCTTGCGAACAGCCCCGCACCCGAGCCGGCCGAGGTCGCCCTGCACTGGCAGCGAGCCACCGAACCCGGGGAGGAGCTGCCCTGGCGCGTCGCGGCCGCGCTGGAGTCGGCGAGGCGGTTCGACTGGAGCCAGGAAGCCGAGCAGTGGCTGCGGGTCCTGGAGATCTGGCCCGACGGGCTCGACAGCGTGGGTGAGCCACCCACCCGGTTGTCGGACGCCTACCTCGCGGCGATCGATGCCCTCGACGAGTCGTTCCAGTGGGACCGGGGCGCGGCCCTGAGCGCCGAGGCGGAGCACCGCTTCGCCACCGCGCCGGAGGAGGTGCGCGTCGAGGTGCTCCTGCGCGCGGCGGCGTTCCGCGGCGAGCAGGAGGGCGTGTCGGTCGGCCTGGCCCTGATCGACCAGGCGCTCGAGATCCACCGGCTCCTGCCCGAAGGACCCGGCCTCGTCCGTGCGCTCAACCGGAAGCGGCTGCTGCTGGAGGACCTGGGACGGTTCGACGAGGCGCTCGTCCACGTCCGCGAGGCGGCGGAGGTCTCCGCCCGGATCGGCGACGCACGCCTCCAGAGGTACCACCGCACGACGTTGGCCGGTCCGCACGGCACCGACGGGGACGTGGCCGGATGCTTCGAGCTGTTGCGACAGGCGGCGGCGCTGACCCCGGACGGCACGGACCCGCTGGGCGACATCCGGCAGGCGGTGATGGCTACGGACGTGCTCCTCAAGAATTGCGCCACCGTTGACGAGATCGAGGCCGTGGCCCGGCCCGCGTTCGAGGCCGCGACGTCGCTCGGGGTGGACAGCGAGATGGTGATGTTCCTGCGCGGGAACGTCGTGGAGGCGATGCTGCGGGCCGGACAGGTCGCCCGCGCGACGGCACTGCTGGGGGTCGGCCCCGACGACCCGCCGGACTACGACCACTGGGTGCTGCACTTCCTCCGCGCCGAGATCGACGTTATCTCCGGGCGGGTGATCGAGGGTGCGGCGCGCTTCGAGGAGGTACGACGCGTCGTGGGCGCCCCCGACTCGGTCCAGTCGGACTTCCTGGGCGAGCTCGTGGACATGGACTACTGGACCGGGACGCCGACCCGGCTGATCGACCAGATCCTCCACTGCATCCAGGTGAACCTCGACGGTGGCGCGTCGCCCCGGATGCTCTTCCGCGCCGTCGTGGGGGCCGCTCGCTCCATCGCCAGCGGGGCGGACCCGACCCGCGGACGCTCCCCCTACCGGGAGGTCGTGCTGGAGCTGGCCGAGCGGTGCGGCATCGGCTCCGCGGGGCCGTCGGACGATCCGTGCGTGGCAGCGCACCGCTGCGCCGTGAGCGCCGAGCTGGCCCGGCACGACGGCACCGCCACTGCAGCCCTCTGGGCGGACGTGGCCGCGCGATGGGACGCCCTGGACCGCCCGCACGACGCGGCGTACGCCCGATGGCGCGCGGCGCAGTGCGCCCTGCGCGAGGGTCGCGGCACGGTCGCCGCGCGGTTGCTCAAGCGAGCCGCAGCAGACGCGCGCGAGCACGTCCCGCTCACCCAAGCCATCACCCGCACCGCGGCAGGCGCGTGATGGGCGCCCTCCCCCGCCCCGACCTCGCGCCCGGACCCGTCCGGACGCTCAACGACGCCCTGCACGACCTCCACCACCAGGCCGGCTGGCCCTCCCTCCGCACCCTCGCACGCGAGACCGGCGTCTCCCACACCACCGTCTCCAAGACCTTCTCCCGCCCGGCGCTCCCCGCCTGGGGCACCCTCGAGCTCCTCGTCGAGGCCATGGACGGAGACACCACCACCTTCCACGACCTCTGGCTCGCCGCCACCACCCCCACCAACGGCGACCGTCCCACCGCACCCCGCATCGCCGGCCGCCGCGCCGAGCTCGACGTCGTACGACACCACCTCGAGACCGGCACCGGCCTCCTCCTCGTCACCGGCGAAGCGGGCATCGGCAAGACCACCCTGATCGAGGCCGCGGCCGCGTCGACCGAGGCTTTCGTCGCGGGTGGGCAGTGCCTGCCGCTGTCGACCGTGATCCCGTTGCTGCCCGTCGCGGACGTGCTGCGGGCAGTCCATGGTGCGCGCGACGGCGCCTGGCTCCGCGACGCCCTGGGCCGTTGTGCGCCGTACGTCACGGCTTCGGTGTCGGCGCTCCTACCGGAGATCCAGTCCTCGTCCGATCTTCCCGGCCGCACGGGTGACCAGGGCCTCCTCTTCGCCGCGGTGGCAGCCGTGGTCGAGGCGCTATGCGAGGACCGGCCCCTCGCACTCCAGATCGAGGACCTCCACTGGGCCGATCCCATGACGTTGGACCTCGTCGAGTACCTCCTTGGTCGCTCCGTCTCGGTCCCCGTGGTCGGGACCTGGCGACGTGGCGACCCGGGCACACCAGTCGCGAGCGAGGAGTGGCTGGTCCGGGTACGACGCCGCCTGCCGGCCGCCTCGGTGATGGAGCTCGGTCCACTCAGCCGCGACGAGACCGCCGACCAGCTCGCCCTCCTCGGCACGGTCGAGGTCGAGACGATCGACACGATCCACGCGCGAAGCCGTGGCCAGCCGCTGTTCACCGAACAGCTGGCCGTCCAGCTGGACGAGGGCGACGGCCTGCCGAGCCTCCTGCTCGACCTGCTCGACCGGCGCCTCGCCGGCACCAGCGAGGAGTCGTGGTCGGTGCTCCGCGTCCTGGGGGCCGCAGCCAGGCCCGTTCGTCCCGCGGTCCTTGCGGAGGCGGTCGGCGTCGACGCCGACACCCTCACCCGCCGCGTGCGCGAGCTGAGGGAGCGACTCCTGCTCCGGCGCGTCGGTGAGGCCATCGAGCTCCAGCACCCGTTGCTCGCCGAGGCAGTCCAGCAGCGGCTCGTGGCCGGGGAGGACCAGGCGGTGCACCGGGCCGTTGGCCAGGCTCTGGCTGCGACTCCCGACGCCGAGCCGGCGGAGGTGGCTGAGCACTTCCAACGGGCCGGCCTGCCCGAACCCGAGCTCCAGTGGCGGATCTCGGCCGCCCGGGCCGCCGCCCGGCGCTACGACCGCGGCCGGGAGGCGGAGCACTGGCTGCGCGCGCTGGAGGTGTGGCCCGACGATGCGTCGCCCGACGTCGATCCCCCGATCACCCGTGCCGGTGCGTACCTGGAGGCGATGGACGGCCTGAGGTTCTCGCTCCAGTGGGATCGAGCGGCGGCGATGAGTGACCAGGCGGGTGACGTCCTCGGCGACGTCGATGACGCGGTCCGGGCCGAGCTCCTGTGGCGTGCGGCCGAGTTCCGCGGCCAGCGCGAGGGGGCTTCGGTCGCTCGTGCACTGATCGACGAGTCCCTCCGGCTCTTCGAGCACGTCCCCCTGTGCTCCGGGACGCTGCACGCACTGGACTGGAGGGTCAACCTCCTCGAGGCCGCCGGGCGCTTCGACGAGGCGCGCGACGCCCTTCAGGCCAAGCTCGCGGCGGCGGAAGCGCTGGGTGACCGCATCGTGCTGCGCGACTGCGTGATGGATGCCGCCTGGCACGCAGGTGTGGAAGGCAGGACGGACGAGGCAGTGCGCATGCTCGCCGGGTCGAAGCAGCGCGCCGGCCTGTCGCTCGACCCGCTGGGCGACCTCCGCCAGGCGGTCGCCGCCACAGACGTCCTCCTCATCAACGGCCGTCCACTCGCCGCTGTCGCCGACCTGGCCCACGGGGGCTTCGCGGTGGCGGACGAGCACGGCATCGCCAACCCGCAAGTGGCCATCCTGCACATCAACCTGGCCATCGCGCTCCTGCGCGCTGGACGGATCGACGCGGCGGAGGACGAGATCGGCATCGGCCGCAGCGAGCCAGTCGACGTCGGTCGCTTCCACCTGCACGGGTTGCGCGCGGCAGTCGACTCGGCGCGAGGGGCCCACCAGGCTGCCCAGGATCGGCTGGCCGCGATCTGGGCGACGGTGGCCGGCAACCTCGAGACGGACCTCGAACTCCTGGTCACCGCAGGGTCCGTCGGCTGCTGGGCCGATGAGCCGGAGCCGGCGAGGACCCGCCTGCTCCGCGCCCTCGACCTCGTCGCGGGAGGTACGCCGATCCGAGTGGTCGCGCCGGCCCTGGTGGTCGCGGCCCGTTGCGTCGCCCACCAGGCCGGGTCGGAGACCGGTGCCGATCGAGCAGGTCGGGACCGCGAGGCACTACGCGCCCTGGCCGACAAGGCCGGCCTCCTGAGCGACCATGCCGGTGACCACAACCTCGGCGCCCACCGTGCGGCCTTCGAGGCAGAACTCGCCAGGTGCGAGGACCGGGCGACCGTCGACGCCTGGGTGCAAGCCGCGGCCGGCTGGGACGGGCTCGGCCGCCCACACAACGCGGGGTACGCCAGGTGGCGGGCCGCGCAGTGCGCCCTGCGCGAGCGGCAGGGCACGGTGGCGGCGAGGCTGCTCAAGCGGGCTGCAGCTGATGCCCGCGAGCACGTGCCGCTGTCCCGGGCGATCGCCGGGACAGCGGCGGGATGAGGAGATCGAGCGGCGGCCCGAGAAAAGGCCCGGCAGGGACGGGACCGGGCGACGTACCCCGTCCGCCGCCCGGCCCCCGGTCTCTCAGTGCCAGTCCTTCGTGCGGTCGATGGGATCGTGATCCTTCCCCGGCTGCTCCGGCTCGGCGTCGCCGAACTCGTCGTTGAAGTCAGTCCTCGGGATGGTGGTCCTGGGCGACCGCGGCTCGTTCTGCTGCTGCTGCGTGCCCCCGATGTCCTGTGACGGCGGGGCGGCCTCGGTCCCACACGCGGTGATGGCGAAGAACGCGGTGGCAGCGGTGACGGCGGCGAAGCCCTTGCGAATGGTGTTTCCGTTGGTGTTCATGGTCGTGTCCCTTCAGGTTGCCGACCCCGGTCGGGTGCGGCGTTGGGACCACCGTGCGGCCGCCCGGGAGGCGGTTGACGCCGGTTGACGAAGGTTGACAATCAGCCCGCGATGGCGGGCTCGGCCGCGAGGTGGCGGGACACCGCGAGCGCCGCCTGCCGGCCGGCCCGCGAGGCGCCGATCGTGCTCGCGGAGGGCCCGTAGCCGACGAGCTGCACGCGCGGGTCGCGCTCGGCGGTGGTCGCGCCCTGCACGTTGCCGGGCACCGGCACGAGGGCGATGCCGCCCTCGGGGCTCCGCAGGCCGAGTGGCGCCAGGTGGTCCACCGCCGGCCGGAACCCCGTCGCCCACAGGATCACGTCGACGCTCTCGGACCTGCCGTCGGCCCAGCGGACCCCGTCGGGCTCGATCCGGGAGAACATCGGCAGCCGCTCGTAGGCACCCAGCCGGGCGGCCTCCTGCTCCTGCGGCCGCAGCTTGAGCCCGGTCACGCTGACCACGCTGGCGGGCGGGAGCCCACGGCGTACGCGCTCCTCGACGGCGGTCACCGCGGCCAGCCCGGCCGACGCGTCGAACTCCTCGCGCCAGACCGGCGGCCGCCGGGTGACCCACAGGGTGTCGGCGATCGGGGCGAGCTCGCCGAGGAACTGCACGGCGGACGCCCCGCCGCCCACCACGAGCACGCGCGTGCCGCGGAAGTGCTCGGCGCCCGGGTAGTGCGCGGTGTGCACCTGCTCCCCCGCGAACGTCTCGATGCCGGGGTAGAACGGCACGAACGGCCGCGTCCAGGTGCCGGTGGCGTTGACGAGCGTGCGCGTACGCCACTCGTGCTCGCCGGCACGCACGACCAGCAGGTCGCCCTCGGTGTCGACGCGCTCGACCCGCACCGGCCGCACCACCGGAAGCCCCTGGCTCCGCTCGTAGTCGCCGAAGTAGTCCGGCACCACGAGGTTGGCCGCGTGCCGCGACCCCGCCGGTGCCGCGGAGCCGGGGAGGTCGGCGACGCCGTGCACGTCGTCCATGCTGAGGGAGGACCACCGGTGCTGCCAGGCGCCGCCGGGCTCGGGGTTGGCGTCCAGCACCACGTGGTCGATGCCCCGCTGGCGCAGGAAGTACGACGCGGCGAGGCCCGCCTGCCCGGCACCGATGACGACTGAGTCGAGGACGTCCACGTGGGGTCAACGCCCGGCACGATCCCCCTATGCCCGGTCGCCCCGGCATGGCAGCCTCGTGGCATGGACATCGCCGAGCGCGCCCGCACCCTCCTCGACCTCCACCACACCGGCACCACGCTGGTCCTGCCCAACGTCTGGGACGCCTGGTCGGCCCGCACCGTCGCGGATGCCGGCTTCCCGGCCCTCAGCATCGGCAGCCACCCGCTCGCCGACTCGCGCGGCCAGGGCGACAACGAGGACATGACGCTCGCCGACGCGCTCGACGGCGTACGCCGGATCTGCGGGGCCGTGCCGGACGTCCCGGTCACCGCCGACCTGGAGTCCGGCTACGCCACCCCGGCCGCCGAGCTGGTCGAGCGGATGCTCGAGGCGGGCGCGGTCGGCCTCAACATCGAGGACACCGTCCACTCCGAGGGCGGCCGGATGCGGTCGGCGGCCGAGCACGCCGACTACATCGGCGCGATCCGCCAGGCGGCCGACGGCGCGGGCGTCGACGTGGTGGTCAACGCGCGGACCGACGTGTTCATCAAGAAGGGCCAGTTCGACGATCCCGTGGGCGAGGCGGTCGCGCGGCTCCGGGCGTGCGAGGAGGCAGGCGCCCGCTGCGTCTACCCCGTCGGCGTACCCGACGCGGCGTCCCTCGAGGCACTGCTCGATGCGCTGTCCGGGCCGGTGAACGTCATCGCCAACCCGCGCAAGGGCTCGGCTGCCGGCTCGCTGGAGGACCTGCAGGCCATGGGCGTCCACCGGGTCACCTTCGGGCCCCTGCTGCAGAAGGAGCTGGCCCCCGACCTCGCCGCGCTCGTCATGCCCTGGAAGCAGTGACGTCGTGGCGGGTGGTCGCTCAGGCAACCACCCGCCATGACGTCGTAGCGCAGCCTCAGCCGACCAGCTCGGGCTCCCGCTCGTCGCGCCACTGGGCGGTGGCGTGGTCGCGCTCGAGCGACTCGCCCTCCACGTCGATGACCGGCAGCAGGCGGTCCAGCCAGCGGGGCAGCCACCAGGCCTTCTCGCCGAGCAGGTAGAGCAGCGCCGGGATGAGCACCATCCGCACCACGAAGGCGTCGAACACCACCGCGGCGGCGAGCGCGAAGCCCATCGACTTGATGATCGGCTCGTCGGTCAGCATGAAGGCCGCGAAGACCGAGGTCATGATCACCGCCGCCGCGGACACGACGCGGGCCGAGTTGCGGAAGCCATCGACGACGGCCTCGCGCATGGAGGCCCCGTGGACGTGCGCCTCGCGGATCCGGGTGACCAGGAAGACCTGGTAGTCCATCGCCAGGCCGAAAACGACACCGATGAGGAAGATCGGCATGAAGGACACCAGCGGTGCGCCCTCGACGATCCCGAACATCCCCTCCTGGAAGACCAGGACGGTCGCGCCCAGGGTGGCGAGCACCGACAGCAGGAAGCCGAGGGTGGCGGTCAGCGGGACGAGGATCGACCGGAAGACCAGCATCAGCAGCAGGAACGCCAGGCCGATGACCACGGCGAGGTAGATCGGCAGCGCGTCGGCGAGCTTCTCCGACACGTCGGCCTGGATGGCAGTGATGCCGGTGACGCCGGTGGTCGTGCCGGTCTCGGCCTCGATCCCGGCCTGGCCGTCGCGCATCTCGTGCAGCAGGTCCTCGGTGGCGACCTCGTCGGCGCCGGTGCTCGGGGTGACGAGCACCTGGGCGCCGGTCCCCTCCTCGTTGGTCATCACGACCTGCGCGTTGACCACGCCCTCGAGGCCGGCAGCCCAGTCGACGACCTCGCCGAAGGCGGCGCCGCGGTCGGCCTCGTCGACCTCACGGGCGTCGACGACGACCATCAGCGGACCCTGCCGGCCGGGACCGAAGCCCTCGGCGACCAGGTCGGCGGCGCGGCGCTGCGTGGTCTCCGGCGACGCGGTGGAGTCCGTCGGGAAGGCCAGGTGCAGGTCCTTGACGGGTACGGCGAGCGCACCGAGGCCGACGACGACAAGCAGGATGGCGGCCACGGGCGCGCGACCGACGAGGCGGGCCCAGCGGACACCGTTGTTCAGGACCCGGCCCCGCTCGTCGCGCGCCGGGCGGTAGCGGCGGATCCGGCCACCGAAGGCCCGGCTCTTCAGCATGCCGAGCACGGCGGGCAGCAGGGTGAGGGCGACGAGGACGGCGACGAACACGGTGCCGGCGGCCGCGAGGCCCATCGTGGTGAGGAACGGGATGCCGACCACGGACAGCGCGGCGAGCGCGATGAGGACGGTCAGGCCGGCGAACACCACGGCCGAGCCGGCGGTGCCCGTCGCGATGCCCATCGCCTCGGCGCGGTCATCGGTGTGGTCGAGCTCGCTGCGGTAGCGGGCGAGGATGAAGAGCGCGTAGTCGATGCCGACCGCGAGGCCGATCATGCTGGCGAGCATCGGGGTGCTCGACCCGATGTCGAAGAACGCGGTGGAGCCCACGACACCGAGCAGGCCGGTGCCGAGACCGATGAGGGCGGTGACGATCGGGATGCCGGCCGCGACGACCGAGCCGAAGACGACGAGCAGCACGACGACGGCGACCGCGATGCCGATCAGCTCGGCGGAGCCGCCCTCGGGCATGGCCGTCAGGCCGGAGCCGTTGACCTCCGCGGTCAGGCCGCCGGCGTTCGCCTCGGCCACCGCGTCCTTGATCGCGTCGACCGTCTCCGGCTCGACGTCGGTGACCGTGTCGACGTCCAGCGTGTAGCTGATGGTGCCGATCCGCTTGTCGTCGGACAGCGGCGACAGCGCGGCGAAGTCCTCGCGCGCCTGCGCCTCGTCACCACCGGCCTCGACGACCGCGTCGACCATCTGCTGCTCCTGGCCCGCGGCGGCGGTCACCGGATCGAGGATCGTCTCGGCGGCGGGCGCCTGGGGCAGCTCGGCCAGGTCGGCGACGAGCGCGCCCACGCGGTCGGCGTACGCGTCCTCCTCGAGGGTGTGGCCCTCGGGCGCGGCGACCACGACGGTCACGCTCGCCTGGTCGAAGGCGTCGACGGCGTCCGGGAAGAGCTCTTCCTGGAGGTCGGCGGCCTTCTCGGACGGGATGCCCGGGATCGAGAAGGCGTCGGTCATCGGCTTGCTGATGGCGGTGGCGGTGAAGCCGACCGCGACCAGCGCGACGAGCCAGGCGGCGATGAAGGCGTACCAGCGCCGGTAGGCCGTGCGGCCGAGGCGGTGGAGGAGTCGAGCCATGGGTGGTGTGTCCCTCGTTGGTGTCGGTGTGGGTGGTGGTCGGGGGGTCAGCCGAAGAGGCGGCGGACCGTGGCGATGCCGGCGACGATGAGCTCGGCGAAGTCCTGCTCGGGGTCGTCGACGAAGGCGGTGACGGCGACCTCGCACACACCGCCGAGCACGGCGATGGCGACCTGTACGTCGCGGGCGGGCAGGTCGCCGCCCGGGCGCTGGACGGCCGCCTCCACGAGGCGCTCGACGAGCCGGCGCATCCGCTCCTTGAGCGTGATGAGCAGCACGGGGTTGGCGTGGACGATGCGGTCGAAGCGCTGGATCGTCGCCAGGTCGACGTCCTCGTTCTCCAGGATCGCCAGCACCAGCGCCTGGAGGTCGTCGATCAGGTCGCCGGACGGCCCGCCCGCGCGGAAGTCGTCCATCGCCGCAGGCGGCAGCACGATGTCGGGACCGAGGACGGCGTCGACCTTGCTCGGGAAGTAGTTGAACAACGTGCGCCGCGAGACCTCGCACGCGTCCGCGAGCTCGTCCATGGTGAAGCCGTCGATGCTGCCGCGCTCGTCGGCGAGCCGCTGCGCGGCGTCGACGATGCGGAGCTCGGTGCCACGCCGGCCGCGCCTCTGGATTGCACTATCGGTCACAGAGTGCAGTTTTGCACTCTGGTCCGCATGGTGCAAATCGGCGACGCTCGCCACCTGAAGGTGGCGGCACACGACACCCGCACAGGGCTTTCCGATGCGATCTGCCGCCACCCTCATCGACCGCCACCCGAAGGTGGCGGCACACCACACCCCCCACGAGGCTTCCCGATGCGATCTGCCGCCACCCTCATCGACCGCCACCCGAAGGTGGCGGCACACCACACCCCCACGAGGCTTCCCGATGCGATCTGCCGCCACCTTCGCGGCGCGCTCGGGAGACGGCGCCCGCCCGCGCGGCGTACGTCAACGAGGTCAGGACACCACCAGCACCGGCGACGGCTCGACGTCCAGCCGCACCCGGGCGCCCGGCTCGAGCCGGAGCGCGTCGGCACTGGCCAGCTGCGCGACGACGTCCGTGCCGTCGGCGAGCTGGCAGGTCACCCGCGACAACGGCCCGAGGAACATCACCGTCGTGACGGTCGCGTCGCCGGCCGGGTCCGCCACGACCGACACCGCCTCCGGCCGGACGAGCGCGACGCCGGCCCCGGTGGTCGATCCCTCGAGGGCCGGGACATTCCGGCCGAGCACGGCGGCCACGCCTCCCTGCACGGTCGCCGGGAGCCGGTTGCTGAGGCCGACGAACTCCCCCACGAACCTCGTCGCGGGCGCGGAGTAGAGCTCGGCCGGCGGGGCCAGCTGCTCGAGCCGGCCGGCGTTCATCACGCCCACGCGGTCGGCGACGGCGAGCGCCTCCTCCTGGTCGTGGGTGACGAACAGCGTGGTGGTGCCGACCTCGAGCTGGACGCGGCGGATCTCGTCGCGCAGCTGGACGCGGACCTTGGCGTCCAGCGCGGACAGCGGCTCGTCGAGGAGCAGTACGGACGGCTCGATCGCGAGCGCGCGCGCGAGGGCGACGCGCTGCTGCTGCCCGCCGGAGAGCTGGCTGGCGTAGCGGCTGCCGTGCTCGGCGAGGCCGACCAGCTCGAGCTTCTCCTGGGCGATCCTGCGGCGCGAGGCGCCGTCCTTGCCGCGCAGCTTGAGCCCGAAGGCGACGTTGTCCAGCACGGTCAGGTGCGGGAAGAGGCTGTAGGCCTGGAACACCATCCCCATGTCGCGCTTGTTGGCCGGGACGTCGGTCAGGTCCCTGCCACCGACCTCGACGCGCCCGGACGTGGGCTGGTCGAGGCCGGCCAGGATGCGGAGCGCGGTGGTCTTGCCGCAACCCGACGGGCCGAGCAGGGCGACGAGCTCGCCGGGCGCGAGGTGGAGGGTGAGCCCGTCGAGAGCACGCACCTGGCCGTAGACGCGGGTCAGGTCGGTGAGCTCGACCGCGAGCCCCGCCTCGGTCTGGGTGGTCGTCATTCCTTCTGTCCTCCGAGGTCGGGCACCTGGTTGCGGTTGAAGAACGAGAGTCCGAGGAGCAGCAGCGAGATGAGGACGATCGAGGCGAAGGCGCCCGCGATGGCCGTCGAGGTCTCGGACTTGTAGATGGCCGCCAGCTCCACCGGCATCGTGTCGTAGTGGAGCAGCGAGGCGAAGACGTACTCGCCGAGCACCAGCGCGATGGCGATGAACGCCGCACCCAGCACGCCGCTGACGATGTTGGGCATCACGACCCGGGTGATCACGGTCAGCCAGCCGGCGCCCAGCGACCGGGCCGCCTCCGCGAGCGTCGTGACGTCGATCGCCGAGAGCGCCGAGTCGATGGACCGGTAGGAGTACGGCAGCACCAGCACGACGTAGGCGAACACGAGCACCTGCGGCGAGTCACCGAGGAAGTAGTTGACCCAGGTGTAGACGTTGGAGATGCCGACCACGATCACCAGCGGCGGCACGGTCAGCGGCAGCAGGCAGAGGAACTCCACCAGCCGGTTCAGCCCGGGGGTGCGCAGCCGCACCCAGATCATCGTCGGCACGAGCAGCACGACCATCAACGCCACCGTGAGCACCGCGAGGAGCAGCGAGGAGACGATGGCGCTGCGCAGGTCCTCGTTGCGGACGAGCTCGGCGTAGTAGTGGAAGGTGATCGTGCCCTCGAGCGGCCCCTTGCCCTGCACGCTGAAGTTGGCCATCGAGACCAGGGGCAGGGCGAAGTAGGCGGCGAACAGCACGAACAGCACCACCCGGACGACGCGGAACCCGCGCCCCGCCCTCACCGCAACCACCTCGACGTACGACGGAGCAGCAGGGCGTAGAGCCCCATCACGAGCGCCACGACGACGATCATCTGGGCGGCCAGCGCGAAGCCGAGGTTCTGCTGGCCGAGCAGCACCTCGCTGGTCAGCGCGGAGCGGATCAGCAGCGGGACGATCGGGTTGCCCTGGCTGACCAGGATCGCGGCCGTGGCGTAGGCCGCGAAGGCGTTGGCGAAGAGCAGCAGCACCGAGCCGAGGAAGGCCGGAGTCAGCAGCGGGATGGCGACCATCCGCCAGTACTGCACGTTCGTCGCGCCGAGGTTGACCGCCGCCTCCTTCAGCTCGGTCTTGAGGCCTTCGAGCGCGGGCGTGAAGACGATGACCATCAGCGGCACCTGGAAGTAGGTGTAGACGACGATCAGGCCGTTGAGGCCGTAGAGCCAGCCGGAGCCGTAGATGTCGATCCCCGGCCAGGATCGCAGGATCTCGGTGAGGAGTCCGGAGAAGCCCAGCAGCGAGATCCAGGCGAAGGCGAGCGTGACGCCGCCGAACTGGGCGAGCACCCCCGCGATGGACAGGGTCGTACGACGGACCAGGCTGCGCGGGCCCAGGGACACGATCAGGTAGGCCAGCACGGCGCCGAGCACCCCGCCCAGCAGTGCCGTCGTCGCTGAGAGCAGCACGCTCTTGCGCAGCGCGTCGACCGCGGCCGAGGACGTCAGGGCCTCGATGTTGCCCATCGTGAAGCCGCCGGTCTCGCCGTCCTGGAAGGCGCCGATGACCACGGTGATCGTCGGGACCAGCAGGAAGATCGCGAGGAACCCGAAGAACGGGAGCGTGGGCAGGTACCGGCCGACGTGGATCCGCCGGCCGGTGCCTGCCTCCGCAGGTGCCGCCGTGCTCAGCTGATGACCTTGGACCAGTTGTCGGCGAGGTACTCGCCGGCCTTGGTGGTCTGCTCGTCGGTCGGGATCACCGGCTCGCCGCTCACCTCGGGGAGCGCGCCCCAGAGGTCCGCGTCGATGGTGCCGGCCTCGGCCATCGCGTCACCGCGGACGGGCCGGGCGCCGCCCTTGAGCCAGAGGTTCTGCCCCTCGTCGCTGTAGAGGAACTCCTGCCAGAGGCGGGCGGCCGCCGGGTGGGGGGCGTCGGCGTTGATCGCCTGGAAGTAGTAGCCCGCGACGACGGCCTCCTCCGGGACGACCGTCTTCCACGTGTCGACGTTGGCCGCGGCGGCCGCGCCGAGGTAGTCCCAGTCGATGACGACCGGCGTCGCGCCGGACTCGATCGTGCCGGAGTCGGGGTCGACGGGCAGGAAGTTGCCGGCCTTCTTGAGGTCGGAGAAGAAGTCGACGCCGGGCGCGATGTCGTCGGCCGAGCCGCCGTTGGCGATCGCCGCCATCATCACGCCGCTGAACGCGGCGCCGGCCTGCGTCGGGTCGCCGTTGAGCGCCACGGCCCCCTTGAACTCGGGCTTGAGCAGGTCGGCCACCGACGTCACGTCGGGCACCTTGGCCGAGTCGTAGCCGATGGACATGTAGCCGCCGTAGTCGTTGACCCAGGCGCCGTCGGGCGCCTTGAACTCGTCGGGGATGTCGTCCCAGGTCTCGACCTGGTAGGGCGCGAACATGTCGGTGTTGGCCAGCGCCACCGACTGACCGAGGTCGAAGACGTCGGGCGCCTTGTCGGTGCCCTTGAGGTCGTTGGCGGCGTTGATCTCGTCCTGCGAGGCCCCGTCGGGCTGGTCGGAGTTGACCTTGATGTCGTACTTGTCCTCGAAGGTCGAGATGATCTCGCCGTAGTTGGCCCAGTCGGGCGGCAGCGCGATGACGTTGAGCTCGCCCTCGTCCTGGGCGGCCTTCACCAGGTCGTCCATGCTGCCGAAGTCCTCGGCGGACGTCGCGGTGGCGGCGTCGACGCCGCTCTCGGTGGTGGTGTCGGCCTCCTTCTCAGGGGCCGCGCAGCCGGCTGCGGCTGCGAGGGTCGCCAACGCGGCGAGCGAGACGAGTGACGTACGGACGTTCAAGGTGCCCTCCCATGGTTCGGTCGCCGGCCGACGGCCGGTGGTGTGCCGCGCGGAGCCTCATGGGTCCCGACGACTCGGAGGCTACTCGCGAGAGGCTGTTCGCGATACGGGCGATGAACGGTGACTGCCCGGACATCCCGGCAAGCCCCCGTGCCGGCCGGCGCGAGACCGGCGACGGCGAGGGCACCGGTCCGGCGTACGATCGGCAGCCGTGACGACCGCTGAGTTCCGCTACTCCGACCTGCTTCCCACCGCCGGCTCCAACGGCGCCGAGGAGACCCCCTACCGGCTCATCACCACCGACGGCGTGTCCACCGTCGAGGTCGAGGGGCGCACGTTCCTGAAGGTCGAGACCGAGGCGATCCGGCGGCTCACCGAGGAGGCGATGCACGACATCAGCCACTACCTCCGCCCCGGCCACCTCGCCCAGCTGCGCAAGATCATCGACGACCCCGAGGCCTCGGGCAACGACCGCTTCGTCGCGCTCGACCTGCTCAAGAACGTCAACATCTCCGCCGGCGGCGTGCTGCCGATGTGCCAGGACACCGGCACCGCGATCGTGATGGGCAAGAAGTCCGAGGGCGTGCTCACCGGCTCCGACGACGGCGAGGCGATCAGCAAGGGCGTGTACGACGCCTACACCCGGCTCAACCTCCGCTACTCCCAGCTCGCGCCGCTGACGACGTTCGAGGAGAAGAACACCGGCACCAACCTGCCGGCGCAGATCGAGCTCTACTCCACGCCCGCGCAGGACAAGCCGGAGTACAAGTTCCTCTTCATGGCCAAGGGCGGCGGCTCCGCCAACAAGTCGTTCCTCTTCCAGGAGACCAAGGCCGTCCTGAACCCGACGCGGCTGATGGAGTTCCTCGACGAGAAGATCCGCTCGCTCGGCACCGCCGCCTGCCCGCCGTACCACCTCGCCGTCGTCATCGGCGGCACGAGCGCGGAGTTCGCGCTGAAGACCGCGAAGTACGCCAGCGCCCACTACCTCGACGACCTGCCGACCGAGGGCTCGATGAGCGCCCACGGCATCCGCGACGTCGAGCTGGAGGAGAAGGTCTTCGAGCTCACCCAGTCCTTCGGCATCGGCGCGCAGTTCGGCGGCAAGTACTTCTGCCACGACGTCCGGGTCGTCCGGCTCCCCCGTCACGGCGCCTCGTGCCCGGTCGCGATCGCGGTCTCCTGCTCCGCCGACCGCCAGGCGCTCGGCAAGATCACCCCCGACGGCGTCTTCCTCGAGCAGCTCGAGACCGACCCGGCGCACTACATGCCCGAGGCGGGCATGGCCCACGACATCGAGGGCGGCGCCGTCGTCCCGATCGACCTCAACCAGCCGATGGCCGACATCCTCGCTGAGCTCTCGCAGCACCCGGTCAAGACGCGCCTCTCGCTGACCGGGCCGCTCGTCGTCGCGCGCGACATCGCGCACGCCAAGATCAAGGAGCGCCTCGACGCCGGCGAGGAGATGCCCGACTACCTGAGGAACCACCCGGTCTACTACGCCGGCCCGGCGAAGACCCCCGAGGGCATGCCGTCGGGCTCCTTCGGCCCGACCACGGCAGGGCGCATGGACTCCTACGTCGAGCAGTTCCAGGCCGCCGGCGGGTCGATGGTCATGCTCGCCAAGGGCAACCGCTCCAAGCAGGTCACCGAGGCCTGCCACACCCACGGCGGCTTCTACCTCGGCTCGATCGGCGGCCCCGCCGCCCGCCTCGCCCAGGACTGCATCAAGTCCGTCGAGGTCGTCGAGTACGAGGAGCTCGGCATGGAGGCCGTCTGGATGATCGAGGTCGAGGACTTCCCCGCCTTCATCGTCGTCGACGACAAGGGCAACGACTTCTTCACCGACCCCTCCGGCGCCGTCACCGTCCCGATCACAGGCATCCGGGTCCGCTCGGCCCAGTAGCCCCGTCCGCGACGTGTTACGAGGCGGTCGTCCCAGCGACCGGATCGTCACACGTCCCCACCAGGGGGCAGCCACGGTCGCGGAGCGCGCGGATGATCTGGGCGAAGAAGTCGTCCGCCGCGACGCGGAGGCCGAGGAGCGGCAGGCGCAGGACGACGTCGGACTCCAGGCTGATGTCGTTCTGGCGCAGTGCGTCTGCGACGACGTTCGCCGCCCACGAGTGCTGGATGCCGTCGATCTCCACGACGACGCCCCACTCCTCCCAGTACACGTCGAGGTAGCAGCGGCCGTCCTTGCCCTTGCGGACCACCTGCCGGCTCGGTTTCGGCAGCCCGCGCCGTCGGCACTCGGCAGCGAACTCCGCCTCGCTGATCGAGCGGACGCCGTCGAGGAGGTCGAGGACCGCCGCGTGCAGCAACGTACGCCGGCGGTGCCGGTGCACGCGGAGGAGCGACGTCCCGATCCGTTGTGCGGTGGTGAGCCCCTGCTGGACCGGCATCGTCAGCAGCAGGACCGCCTGCTTGTCCGACGTGGCCCACAGCGCTCCGTGCACCGCAGCGACGTCGGGTCGGGCCCGGGGAACCCCTGACCGGACGACGGCGGCAGGGGCGTACCGCCGCGTGCGGACCACCCGCAGCCCTGGCGCAGACCTCGCCCGCGCGGCCATCGGGACGCTCACCCTGATGACGTCACAGGTGAACCCGGTCAGGCCCTCGGCGATCAGCGCGGACGCGCCGTCGAGGTAGGCCTGTGGCCCGCCCTCGAGGACCGCAGCCCATTGGCACCCGAGCTCGGACAACGGTCCGGTGTGCACCGCGACGACCTGCGTGTGCACCCGTCGCCACCGCCGGGCCGACACCTGCGCTCGGATCTGCGAACGGGTGACCCCGAACGCGTGCAGCTGGGCCAGGCTGACGACGCCGCCCTGCTCGCCCGCGGTCGCGACGATGCGTGCGATCCGCTGGGCGCGCAGCCTCCGGAGCTCGGCGGGGTCGTCCATCCACCGAGCGTCGGTGCACCGTCGGGTCGCTCACCAGAGGGACTGGGCGATCTGTGGAGAGCCTCGCTGGCGGACGTGTTGCGATGCGGTCGCTGGGGCGTACGGATCGCAACACGTCGCCGGGGAAGGAGGTCGTCAGGCGAGCTCGTCGGCGAGGGCGGCCGCGGCGGCACCGGCCCGGTGCCCGAGGTGGCGGGGGCCGGCGACCTCGGACTGGTGCGCGCCGCCGAGGAGGACCCGGGTCATCGGCAGCAGCGCCTGCACGGCGTCGCGCACGGCGGGGAGGTCGTCGGAGGTCGGGGCGGCGAGGACGACGGCGGCCGGCGACAGCAGGCGCACGGTGTCGACCCACGCGTCCAGCGGCAGGTCTCCACCGAGGTACGTCACCGCGACCCCGCGCGAGCGCAGCACGGTCGAGAACGCCAGCACGCCGAGCTCGTGCCGCGAGCCGCGGGCCAGGCCGGTCACCACCCGCGGGCCCCCGCGCGGGACGGCGGGCAGCGTCTGGAAGACGTGCGCGAGACGGCGGTGCGCGGCGGCAGTGACGAAGTGCTCACCGGCCACGGACACCAGGCCGCGCTGCCACGCCGCGCCGAGCCGCACGAGCGACGGCAGCAGCCAGTCGTCGACCACCGAGGCCAGGTCGGGGCGGGCGAAGCCCTCGGTCAGCACCTGCTCCAGCCGCGGCACGTCGAAGTCCTCCGCGCAGGCGGCGAGGTCGTCGATCCGCGCGTCGAAGGTCACCTCGTCCTCGCCCAGCCCCGCGGTCGCCGCGGCGACGTCCTCGACGATGCGGCGCGCCGCCTCGTGGGGCGCCCACCCGGCGTCGACCAGCTCTCGCATCACGCTGAGGCGGCGGACCGCCTCGTCGTCGTAGAGCCGGTAGTTGCCCTGCGAGCGGCGCGGCGCGACGAGCGCGTAGCGCTCCTCCCAGCTGCGGAGCGTCTGCCGCGGCACGCCCGTGAGCTGTGAGGCACGACCGACCGTGTACACGGATCGACGGTAGTCCCGCAGGACCGTGCAGTGCAGGAACTTGAGGGTTCCCGTGCCGAACCTGCGAACACAGGATGGCCGCCATGATCTCTCTCGGGCGGGTCCTCGCGACCTCGGCAGGCACACTCCTCCTCTCCGGCACCCTCGTCGGCCTCACCGCGGGGTCGGCGCACGCCGACTCCACGTGGAGCGGCACCCTCACCACCGGCATCTCCGCGATCGCGGTCGGCACGGAGGACCGCACCGGCTACTCGCGCGACCTGTTCGACCACTGGGTCGACGCCGACGGCGACGGCTGCGACACCCGCGAGGAGGTGCTCATCTCCGAGGCCGAGGAGGCGCCGACGATCGGCTCGGGCTGCAGCCTGTCCGGCGGCCGCTGGTACTCCTACTACGAGGGCGCGTCGCAGACCTCGGCCTCCGCGCTGGACATCGACCACCTGGTCCCGCTCGCCGAGGCCTGGGACTCGGGTGCCCGGACCTGGACGGCCGCGCGCCGCGAGGCGTACGCCAACGACATGGGCGACACCCGCAGCCTCGTCGGCGTCACCGCCTCCTACAACCGCTCGAAGGGTGACCAGGACGTCGCCGAGTGGCTGCCGCCGATCAACCAGTGCCGCTACGTCAAGGAGTGGGTGGCCGCGAAGATCCGCTGGAGCCTCACGGCCGACTCGACCGAGGTCGGCGCGCTCCAGGACGTCGCCGCCGGCTGCACCGACTCGGCGATCACCGTCACCGTCGTCTCCTAGCCGGAGAGGTCCCGCACGGTGCCGAGCACGTCCGGCCAGTGCGCGACCAGGGTGGCGAGGTGCGTGGTCGCCGGCCGGACCGTGACCTCGACGTCGGCGAAGCGGCGGACGAAGTCCGTCGCCTCCGCGCGGTCGTCGAGCTCGCCGAACCACACCCGCGCCGGGCAGCGCACCTCGTCCGGGCCGTGGGTCCACGGCCGGGACATGGTCGCTGCGTCCCGCAGGTAGCCCGACGGGTCGGCCAGCGCCTCGCGGACCGACGCGGCGACCTCGGCCGGCGGCCGGAGCGCGACGAGTGCCGCGTCGGCCGGCGGCAGCATGGCCAGCCAGCGTGCGGCGAGCGCGGCGTCGTCCGGGTCGTCGGGTGCGACCTGCGCGCGCCACGCCAGGAACTCGGCGGCGTACTCGTCCACGAGCACCTCCACCGGCTCCTCGCGGACGCCGGGCGGCTGCGCCGAGACGAGACCGAGCGCGGTCACCCGGTCGGCGTGCCGGGCCGCGCAGGCGACGGCGTACCCACCTCCGACGGACATGCCGAGGACGGCGAAGCGTTCGTGGCCGAGCTCGGAGACGACGCCCGCCAGGTCGTCGGCGACGCTGGCGTGCGTCGAGGCGTACGCCGTCGACGCGCCGTAGCCCGGCCGGCTGACGCACAGCAGCCGGACCCCCGCCCCACGCGCGGCCACGTCGCCGGTCATCGCGACGTGGCGGGTGTCGGGGCACCCGTGCAGCACCGCGACCAGCGGGCCGTCGGGGTCGCCGCCGACCCACCCGTGCAGCACCCTGCCGTCCGCCGCACGCCACCGCATCCCAGCAACCTAGTGGGCCTTCGGCAGGATGGTGGCCGTGGAGAGCACCGAGATCGTCGAGATCGCCCGCGCCGAGACCGAGCGCGGTGACGTCGTGCTGCGCCGCCGCCCGTCCGAGGCGGGGGCCGACGTGCTCGAGCTGCGCGTCAACGGCGTGTTCGTGATGGACACCCTCGAGACGACCAGCGAGATCGAGCTCGCCGCCCAGGCGCTCGAGCTCGTCGACGACCCGAGGTCGGTCCTCATCGGCGGGCTGGGCCTGGGCTTCACCCTGCAGCGGGTCCTCGCCGACCCGCGGGTGGAGCGGGCCGCGGTCGTGGAGATCGAGGAGCCGCTGATCCGGTGGATGCGCGAGGGGACGGTGCCGCACGGTCCCGCGATCCTGGCCGACCGGCGCGCGACGATCGTCAACGCCGACATCGCGATGGCCATCGCGGAGGCACGCTCGACGTACGACCTGGTCCTGCTCGACGTCGACAACGGCCCGGGCTACCTCGTCCACCAGGCCAACGAGGCGGTCTACGAGGAGCACTTCCTGCAGCAGTGCCGCGACCTGCTCTCCCCCGGCGGCGTGCTGGTCATCTGGTCCGGCAACCCCGCGCCCGAACTGCTCGAGGTGATGCGCGAGGTGTTCGGCGCCGCGGAGGAGCAACGGCACGACGTGCTGCTCCAAGACCGCCCGGAGGGGTACTACCTCTACCTCGCACGGTCGACCTAGCGTGCTGGAGGGGCGCCGCACCCGGTGACGCCCGTCCACCCAGGGGGAACCATGCACAAGATCGTGCCCACCGTGCTGACCACAGTCGCACTGCTCGTCCCCGTCTCGCTCACGGCGCCCACGGCCACCGCCGCGCCCGCCGAGGCAGGCACCAGGATCACCGGAACCTGGAAGGGCAAGGTGTTCGGCGACAACGGCGCCGCCGCCGGCTACCGCGCCAAGGTCCGGATCACCAAGCGCTCCGGCGAGCTGCACGGGAAGGTCAGCTCCGGCGGCTGCCACGGCGTGTGGCGGTTCAAGGGTCGCTCCGGCACCTGGTACCGCTTCACCGAGGTCATCACCCGCGACACCACTGGCGGCAACTGCGTCAAGAAGGTCGCGGTGAAGGCCCGCCGCGACGGCGCGAGGCTGCGCGTGGTGTGGCGCGAGCCCAAGTCCGGCGACACGGCGACCATGCGGGCGCGCAAGGTCTGAGCGGACCTCAGCGCAGGAACGCCTCCAGCACCGGGCCAGCGGTCTGCGAGCCCGACACACCCGTCGCGACGAACACCGCGACCGCGAGGTCGCCGCGCGTGGCGATCATCCACGCGTGGGTGGGCAGCTCGCCGGCCGCGTCGGGCTCGCCGTACTCCGCCGTGCCCGTCTTCGCCCCGACCTCACCCGGTACGTCGACGAGGAAGCGCCCCGACCCGGTGGTCACCACCGCCCGCATGAAGCCGCGGAGCGTGCCGGCCTCGGCCGCGGTCAGCGGCCGCTCCGGCGGCGTCTGCTGCACCTCGTGCTCGGGCAGCAGGACCGGCAGCACCGCGCGCCCGGCCGACACCGACGCGGCGACGGTCGCCATCGCGAACGGGCTGGCGAGCACGGTGCCCTGGCCGATCAGGTCGGCCGCAGCGCCGGTCTCGGTCTCGGGTGGCGGCACCTGCCCGAAGTAGACCGGGAAGCCGAGGTCGTGGTCGGTGCCGAGGCCGAGGGCCTGCGCCGCGGCGGTGAGGTCGCCGGGCGCCAGCCTGCCGGCGTTGCCGATGAAGGCGGTGTTGCAGGACTGCGCCACCGCCTGCGCCAGGGTGATGTCACCGAGCGCGGACGACGGATAGTCGTCGTAGTTCTTGAAGGAGCGGCCGTCCACGACGGTCGTGGCCGGGCACGAGACGCGCGAGCCGGGCTCCAGCCCGCTGCGCAGCAGGGCGAGCGAGCTCACGACCTTGAAGGTCGAGCCCGGGGCGTACTGGCCCGTCGAGGCGAGGTCCGCACCCGCGGCGCCCACGCCGTTGGCGGTCGCGAGGACCGCCCCGTCGGACGGCCGGATCGCGACGAGCGCGGCGGGCGGGGCGTCGTCGCCGAGGGTCGCGAGCGCGTTCTCGGCCTTGCCCTGCAGGGTCGCGTCGAGGGTGGTCACGAGGTCGGCGCCGTCGACGGCCGGCACCTCGAAGAGGGTGCGCAGCTGGTCCTTCGCGTCACGGGCGACCACGGCCGTGCCGCGGGTGCCGGTGAGCTGCTCGTCGTAGCGCGCCTGCAGCCCCGACACGCCGACCTCGTCGCCGGCCGCGATGCGACCCCCGGAGCCCTCCACGAGCTCGGCGGTGGCGGGTCCCACCCGGCCGAGCAGGGCGGCGGCGAACTCGCGTGTCGGCGCCAGCGGCAGGGTGTCGCGCACCGCGAGCGCCCCCCGGACCTTGCGGAACGCCGGCAGCACCTCGAGCGCGTCGTCCTCGCGCAGCACGACCGCCTCGACGAAGGCGTCCGGGCCCATCGCCTCGGCCCGCTCGACGAACGACGCCACGTCGACGTCGAGGGCCTGTGCGATCCTCCGCGCGCTGCGGGCGACCTGGGCCCCCTCGACCTTCGTCTTGTCGAGGCCGTAGCGCAGCACCGGGCGCTCGGTGACCAGCACCTGACCGCCGTCGCCGGTGATGTCGCCGCGGACGGGCGTGAGGGTGCGCAGGCCGAGGGTGTCGCCCTCGGCGAGGTCGGGGGCGAGGTCGTCCGGCGACCAGGCGACCTGCCAGGCCGACCCGTCCTGGTTCACCAGGGACACGGAGGTGTCGTACTCCCACGGGGTCGCGTCGGTGACGTCCCAGCGCCACGCCAGCGTCACGTCGGCCCGGCCCTCCTCGTCGACCTCCCGCACGTCGGCGACCGAGACGGTGACGGGCACGTCGTCGAGCGGGGTGACCACCTCCGCGAACACGTCCCGCACACCCTCGTCGACCAGCGGGACCTCGCCGAGGGAGTGCTCGGAGAGCGCCGCAGCCAGGTCGTCGGCGAGGTCGGCGGCAGGATCGGCTTCGTCGCCACCGAGCACGGAGCAGGCGGACCCGACCCCCACGAGCACGACGGCGATCCCGAGACGCAGTGATCGCATGGCCCCATCCTGCCGGGGGTACGGTCGCACGATGACCGAGACACGCACCGAGCACGACTCGATGGGCGAGGTCGAGGTGCCTCGCGACGCACTCTGGCGGGCCCAGACCCAGCGGGCGATCGAGAACTTCCCGATCAGCGGGCTGACCCTGCAGCCGCGGCACGTCCAGGCCCTGGCGCACGTCAAGGCCGCGGCCGCGACCGCCAACGCCGGGCTCGGGGTCCTGACCCACGAGCAGGCGCACGCCATCGTCGCGGCCGCCGACGCGATCGTCGCCGGCGAGCACGACGGCGAGTTCCCGCTCGACGTCTTCCAGACCGGGTCGGGCACCAGCTCCAACATGAACGCCAACGAGGTGATCGCCACCCTCGCCGCGCAGGCGGGCGTCGAGGTCCACCCCAACGACCAGGTCAACGCCTCGCAGAGCAGCAACGACACCTTCCCGACGAGCATCCACGTCGCCGCGACGCTCGCGGTCGTCGACGACCTCGTCCCGGCGCTCGAGCGCCTCGCCACGTCGTTCGAGGGCAAGGCGACCGAGTTCGCTGACACGGTGAAGTCGGGGCGCACCCACCTGATGGACGCCACGCCCGTGACGCTCGGCCAGGAGATGGGGGCGTACGCCACCACGCTGCGGCTCGGCGTCGAGAGGCTCGAGGCGGTGCTCCCCCGGGTCCGCGAGCTCCCGCTGGGCGGGACCGCCGTGGGCACCGGGATCAACACCCCGTCGGCCTTCGCCGAGCGGGCGATCGCCGCGCTCGCCGAGCGGACCGGCCAGCCGTTCACCGAGGCCCGCGACCACTTCGAGGCGCAGGGCACGCGCGACTCCCTCGTGGAGCTCTCCGGGGTGCTCCGCACGATCGCCGTCGGGCTCACCAAGATCTGCAACGACCTGCGCTGGATGTCCTCCGGACCCACCACCGGCCTCGCCGAGATCCACCTGCCCGACCTCCAGCCGGGATCGAGCATCATGCCCGGCAAGGTGAACCCGGTGCTCCCCGAGGCGACGCTGATGGTCTGCGCGCGGGTCGTCGGCAACGACGCCACCATCGCCTGGGCCGGCGCGTCCGGGTCGTTCGAGCTCAACGTGCAGATGCCGGTCATGGCGCACGCGCTCCTCGAGTCGATCCACGTGCTCTCCACCTCCACGGTGCTGCTGGCCGAGCGCTGCGTGGACGGCATCACCGCGGACGCGGAGCGGATGCGTCGCTACGCCGAGTCCTCGCCGTCGGTGGTGACACCGCTCAACGCCCACATCGGCTACGAGGAGGCGGCGAAGGTCGCGAAGAAGGCCCTCGCCGAGGGCGCCACGATCCGCGAGACCGTGATCGCGATGGGCTACGTCGAGCGGGGTGACCTCACCGAGGAGCAGCTCGACGCCGCCCTCGACGTCACCTCGATGACACGGTCCTCGGCCGACTGACACCCCTCGACACCTATACCCCCCGGGGGTATAGTGGCGGTATGGACCACAGCAGCCACGAGCACCACCGGATGGGCAGCACCAACGCGATGGCCGTCTCGGCGACCCTGCACTGCCTCACCGGCTGTGCCATCGGCGAGATCCTCGGTCTGGTCCTCGGCACCGCCTGGGGGCTGGGCAACGTGGCAACGATCGCGATCGCGGTCGCGCTGGCGTTCCTGTTCGGCTACGCGCTCTCGACGCTGCCCCTGCTGCGGGCCGGTCTGGGCGTCGGTGCGGCCCTGACCGTCGTGCTCGCTGCCGACACGCTGTCGATCGCGACCATGGAGGTGGTGGACAACCTCGTCATGGCGGTGGTCCCGGGCGCGATGGAGGCCGGTCTGGTCAACCCCGTCTTCTGGCTCTCCATGATGCTGGCGCTGACCGTGGCGTTCTTCGCGGCGTGGCCGGTCAACCGCTACCTGCTCGCCCGCGGCAAGGGCCACGCGCTGACCCACGAGTTCCACGGCGCCACACCCGCGGGTGCCCGCCGGTTCATCCCGGACCTGGCCACGTCGACGCTGGTCGCGGCGATCACGGCGTTCATGCTGGGCGGGCTGCTCGTGTCGACGGCCGACGAGCTCGGCGCCGAGCGGGAGACGGGGCACGCCTCGGCGCCCGCGCACCGCCCCTGACCCACGCGCGACAGGTGCAGCCCGCTCATCCCCCTGCGGACGAACGGGCCACACCGGTGCCCACGAGATCCCGGGTACGTCGGACGGCCCCTGGAGAGCGCCGACCGGCGTGAGCAGAGACTGCACCCGCCGCCGCCGCGTCGGAGCGCGAACGGCGTGAAATGGCGGGAAATGGTCAGAACGGGCCGGGCCGGAGCGCCGGGACGTGGTCAGACCGGCTCAGTACCAACCGTGGCTGGACTTGAAGCTCCAGGCGCTGCACGGGGTGCCGTAGGACCCCTGGATGTACTCCAGGCCCCAGCGGATCTGCGACTCGGCCGACGTCATGTAGTCGGCCGGCAGGTCGTGGAGCTGCGTCAGCGCCTGCGGGATGCCGTACGCCGACGAGGTGGGGTTGTCCGCGTCGACCCGCCAGCCCGACTCGCTCACGTAGAGCGAGTCAAGGCAGGAGAACTGGTCGGAGGAGAAGCCGTACTCCGGCAGCAGCGCGCGGGCGATGTCGCGCGGGTCACCCTCGGAGAGCTTCTCGGACTTCGTGACGGCAGCGCCGGAGGCGACGTTGAGCGCGGCGACCTTCTCGGCGGCCTGGCGCACCCGGCGCGAGGAGCGGGAGACCGGGGCGTTGGCGGCGCGCTGCTCGAGCTCGGCCGCGCTCATCGTCGCGTCGCCGGTGGAGGTGCTGGTGTCGGCGACGTCGGCGGCCGCCGGGGTCAGCGAGGGGTCGCTGGAGAGCATGCCGCCGGAGATGCTCACGCCGGTGACGGCGGCGGCCAGCCCGGTCAGGGCGATGCCGGAGCGGAGGGCTCGGCGGGGCGCGCGCGCGGCCTTGTGCTTGCCGGGGGCGCGGTGCTTCGGGACGTACTTGTCAGGCTTCGACACAGGGGCTCACGGGGGTTGACGACAGGGGTGTGCACGACGCGGGGGACGCACGGTCGACCGGCCGATTTCGGGGCGACGGAGCCGGATCCCCCGACCCAGCTCACGACCAAGATCACGAAACGGTCACGAGCCACCATGCATGAGGCTCCGAGGGCGTGCAAACCGAACGCCCGAATTGACCATGTCCCTTGCGTCACAGCAGTCACATGGACCGCTGGGAGCACACCAGCCACAGATCCGGGGCTCGGGCGTAGCGGAGAACACGTCGGCCCGGCAGCGCTGCCGGGCCGACGTACGTCCTCCGGGTCCGTCAGAGGGTGACGTTCTCCAGCATCTCGGTGACGAGGGCGGCGATCGGCGAGCGCTCGGACCGGGTCAGCGTGACGTGGGCGAAGAGCGGGTGGCCCTTGAGCTTCTCCACCACCGCGACGATGCCGTCGTGGCGACCGACCCGGAGGTTGTCGCGCTGGGCGACGTCGTGGGTCAGCACCACCTTGGAGTTGGCCCCGATCCGGGAGAGCACCGTCAGCAGCACGTTGCGCTCCAGCGACTGGGCCTCGTCGACGATGACGAAGGAGTCGTGCAGCGAGCGACCGCGGATGTGGGTCAGCGGCAGGACCTCGAGCATGCCGCGGTCCATCACCTCGTCGATCACGTCCTTGCCGGTCAGCGCACCGAGGGTGTCGAAGACGGCCTGCGCCCAGGGCGACATCTTCTCGCCCTCCGAGCCCGGCAGGTAGCCGAGCTCCTGGCCGCCGACCGCGAACAGCGGCCGGAAGACGACGACCTTCTTGTGCTGGCGGCGCTCCATCACCGCCTCCAGGCCGGCACACAGCGCCATCGCCGACTTGCCGGTGCCTGCGCGGCCGCCGAGGGAGACGATGCCGACCTCGGGGTCGAGCAGCATCTCCAGCGCGACCCGCTGCTCGGCCGAGCGGCCGTGGATGCCGAAGGCGTCGCGGTCGCCGCGGACGAGGTGGACCCGCTTGTCGGCACCCACCCGGCCGAGTGCCGTCCCGCGCTCGGAGAGCAGGACCAGGCCGTTGTGGCACGGCAGGTCACGGGCGTCGGCGAGGTCGATGACGCCGTCCTCGTAGAGCTCGTCGAGGTCGGCGGCCGGCACCTCGAGCTCGGTCATGCCGGTGTAGCCGGTGTCGGAGTCGCTGATCGCCTCCGCGCGGTACTCCTGGGCGTCGAGTCCCACCGCCGACGCCTTGATCCGCAGCGGGAGGTCCTTGGAGACCAGGGTGACGGTGTGGCCCTCGTTGGCCAGGTTGCGGGCCACGGCCAGGATGCGGGTGTCGTTGTCACCGAGCCGGAAGCCCGACGGCAGCGACTCGGGGTCGGTGTGGTTGAGCTCGACCCGGATCGTGCCGCCCTCCGTGCCGATCGGCACCGGCTCGTCGAGGCGACCGTGCAGGATGCGCAGCTCGTCGAGCGACCGCAGGGCCGAGCGCGCGAAGAAGCCGAGCTCCGGGTGGTGCCGTTTGCCCTCCAGCTCGGTGATCACGACCACCGGCAGCACGACCTCGTGCTCCGCGAAGCGCTTCAGCGCCCCCGGATCGGCGAGGAGGACGCTGGTGTCCAGGACGTACGTGCGACGGGCGGAGCTGGGCGATGAGGTCTTGCTGCTGGCCACGACTAACCCCTTGCTGCGGGTCGGCGCGCGCACTCCTCGCCCGGCCCGATGTCATTCAACGGACCGGAGAGCTCCCATCTGAGTGCCCAAGGCTTGCCTCCCGGTACGGCAAGCTTCCCCACCTGCCGATGCCGCGAACGTACGCCCGGCGCCTCCACGAAATCGGTCGACACGCCCGAACGTGGGGTGAGCAGACGGTAACGATTCGTCAACCCCGGCTAGCCGCCGAAGCGGCGCTCGCGGGCGGCGTACGCGCGGATCGCACGCAGGAAGTCGACCCGGCGGAAGTCGGGCCAGAGCGCCTCGCAGAAGTAGAACTCCGAGTTGGCCGACTGCCACAGCAGGAAGCCGCCCAGACGCTGCTCCCCCGAGGTGCGGATGACGAGGTCGGGGTCGGGCTGGCCCTTGGTGTAGAGGTGCTCGGCGATGTGCTCGACGTCGATCAGGTCGGCAAGCTCCTCCAGCGAGGTGCCCTTGGTCGCGTGGTCGGCGAGCAGGGCGCGTACGGCGTCGGCGATCTCGCGGCGCCCGCCGTAGCCGACGGCCACGTTGACCAGGATCCCGTCGATGTCGCGGGTCGCCTCCTCGGCCGCCTTGAGCCGCTCGGCGGTCTCGGTCGGGAGCAGGTCGAGCGCGCCCACCGGGTGGATCCGCCAGCGCCGGGCCTCGGCCAGCGACTCCACGGCCCCCTCGATGATCTTCAGCAGGCCGGTGAGCTGCTCGGGCGGCCGGTTGGTGAGGTTGTCGCTGGAGAGCAGCCAGAGCGTGACGACCTTGACCCCGACCTCCTCGCACCAGCCGAGGAGCGGGCGGATGTTGTCGGCACCGGCCTGGTAGCCCTCGGCGGTGTTCAGCCCGACCGCCTTGGCCCACCGGCGGTTGCCGTCGAGCATGACGCCGACGTGCTGCGGGATGCGGTCCTGGGGGAGGAACTTCACCACCCGGGACTCGTACGCCGGGTAGAGCACCCGTCGCACGGCGTCCTTCACGTTGACCACCTGTCGATCGTAACGCCGTGTGACCCGGCACTCGTCGGCAACGGCTGCGCGCGTCACCGCAGCACCGGTACTTTTGGACCATGGTCCAGTCCGTGGAGAGCCTTTCGTGACCCCCCGCGACCGCGTCGAGCACGCCGTCGAGCGGGCGGGCGAGCTGATGGCCGACAAGATGGCGGAGGTCAAGCCCAAGCTCCGCGGCTGGCTCCACGCCGGCACCGCGCCGCTCGCCCTCGCCGCCGGCATCGTCCTGGTGGCGCTGTCCCCCACCGCGTCCACGCGCGTCGGCTCGGCCGCGTTCGCGCTCTCGGCGCTCCTGGTCTTCACCGTCTCCGCGATCTACCACCGCGGCACCTGGTCGCCCCGCACGTGGGCGTTCCTGCGACGCTTCGACCACGCCAACATCTTCGTGCTGATCGCCGGCACCTACACGCCGTACGCCCTGCTCTTCCTGCACGGCAGCGCCCGTACGACGCTGCTGGCGGTCGTGTGGGGCGCGGCGATCGCGGGCATGCTCTTCCGCGTGTTCTGGACCGACGCCCCGCGCTGGCTCTACACGCCGATGTACATCGCGCTCGGCTGGGCCGCGGTCTTCTTCATCCCGCAGTTCGTCGACGGGGCCGACAAGTTCAGCTCCGGCATCGCCATCGCCACCCTCGTGCTCGTCGCCGTCGGCGGCATCCTCTACACCCTCGGCGGCGTCGTCTACGGCCTCAAGCGCCCCGACCCCTCGCCCCGCTGGTTCGGCTTCCACGAGGTCTTCCACTCCTTCACGGTCCTCGCCTTCGCGGCCCACTACGTCGGCGTCTCCCTCGCCACGTACTCCCTTCGCTGACCGGGCACTTCATCCCCGTCCCGGACGCTGACCGGGCACTTCGTTCCCGTCTGGTGAGCGGAGTCACGAAACCATCGGTGTCTCCCACTCGTCGTACTGGGGAAGTCCCCCGTACCCGACCAGATCGCGTCATGCCTGACTCACCGAACGAGAACGACCGCCAGCCCTTCCTCGACCTCAGCCTCCCCCAGCTCGTCGCCGGCGCCACTGCCGCCGCCACCTCGGCCATCCTGATCGGACGGATGGGCATGCTCGGCACCGTGCTCGGTGCCGCCTTCGCCAGCATCGTGTCCGCCGTGGTGACGTCGGGTCTCGTCGGCGGGTGGCACCGCGTCCGCACCGTGCCGAGCCGGTTCCCGCGCAACGTGAACGGCATGGTCGTCACCGCCGCAGCGCTCGGGCTGGTGGCGTTCGCCTTCCAGGCCGGGATCGACCTGGTCACCCAGGACCTGCCGTCGGACACCTTCGCGGGCCGCTGGCTGGCCCAGATCGGCCTCAACCGAGGCTGACGACCCCGAACGTGACGAGCGAGCCGCCGACCACGGCTGCGGCGAGCACCCATGCGGCCGCGGCGGACCACCGGGCGAGCCGCTCGAGGGCGAGGTAGCCCGCGGCGATGACCGCCAGCCCGACGGTGACGTGCAGCAGCACGGCCAGCATCACCCCGGCGATCGCCCCCGCCATCCGGAGCCGGCCCCACAACAGGCTGAGGGCGAGCGGGAGCACGACGGCGCCGGAGAAGCCGCCCGCGACCTCGGCCCAGAACGGTCGGTCACCCATCCACGGCACGTCGATCGCACCCACCCACGACCGGTCGAGGAGGTCACTGGTCGAGCTGTAGCCGAGGTAGAGGATCGTCGCGATCGTGACGGCGGCCGCCACCCGGTAGGACCAGTGCTTCGCCCGTGACCACGGCACCGCCCGGCCCACGAAGACCGTGGCGACCGTGACAGCCGTCCAGACGATCCACCGCCGGACGACACCCGTGCCGGTGTCGGCCATGGCGTCGCGGAAGACGCGGTCCGCGGTGACCCGGTCGACTTCGTGCCCCTCCGTGGAGACGTACGACGTCGGGTCGCCCCGGCCGGCCACCAGCGCGTCGTGCAGCAGAGCCGCCGGCAGGTGGGCACCGGTCTTCGGCACCAGCCAGGTGAACAGAGTCGGCACCGACGTGAGGTCGGTGCGGAAGTCGGGGTCGGCCGGCACGAGCAGCTCACCGAGGTGGCGGTCGCGGTAGGCCAGGCGGCGCTCCAGGGCGAAGGTCTCGACGCCCTCCTCGGAGTGCCGCTCGAGCACGATCCGCATGTCGGAGCCGGGATCGGGCGGCTCACCTGGCCGGCCGTCGCGCGGCAACGTGCCACCGTCGTGGAAGCGCCGTGGCTCCACCGCCACCTGAACACCCATCCCGCGTTCCCGAGTCCGCATGGCCCCCAGTCTGGCGAAGCACACCGACACCGAGCGGGCGCTTCCTCCCCGTCACGCCCGGCGGCCGGGCACTTCGTCCCCGTGTAGCGCAACGAAGTGCCCGGTCAGCGTCCCGGACCGGGAGGAACCGCCCGGTCAGCCGTTGGTGGCGAGGACCAGCAGCCAGTCCCCCTCGTCGTCCGCGAGCCGCACGTGCCACGTCGGCGTCAGCCCCGCCACGGCCAGCGCGCCCTCGAAGTCGTCGCGCGTCCACGTCGTCACGTGGTAGCGCCGTCCGGACTCGCCGACCTGCCACGCGTCCGTGCCGCCCTCGCGCATCGACACCAGCGCGACGCCGCCGGGGCGCAGCGCGCCGGCGGCCTTCGCGAGCACACTTGGGGTCGCCGCGCGCTCGACGTGCTGGAGCACGAACAGCGCCAGCACGCCGTCGTACGCCGGCCAGGTGGCGTCGGTGAACGCGTCGGTCGTCACGTCAAGCAGGTCGCACCGGTGTCCACGGCCGCGCTGGAGGTCGCAGAACGACACCGCCCCGTCCGTACGCCGCACCCGCACGCCCTGCGACGACAGGAAGTCGGCGTCCCACCCCGGCCCCGAGCCGAGCTCGAGCACCGACCCACCCGCAGGGAGTGCGTCGAGCAGCCGGCCGAGCGCCTCGGCACCCACGCCGGACGGCGTGCCGCGGGTCGACTCGGCGTAGTCGGACGCGATCGCCTCGTAGGAGTCGAGCGTCTCCCGGTTCCTCGTCGGCTCCGACACGTCGTCAGCCTAGGGTGCCGCCATGACGACTGCCCGGACCGTGCCCGTCACCACGGAGATGGACGGTGACGAGCTCGACGCGCTCGACGCGTGGCACCTCGCCCGGCGCCACGGGCTCGGCACGATCGCGGTCGAGTCGTTCGTGCGGTTCCGCTTCGGCGACGGCTTCACCAACTCCCGCGCGCTGGCGCTGCAGGCCTGCCTGGCCGTCGTGCCGTTCCTGCTCGCGCTGACCGGGCTGGCCTCCGACCTCGACGAGGAGCGCCCGGCCGCGGTCGTCGCGCACGTCGTGGACTCCCTCTCGCCCGGCGCCGGCGACAGCGACGCGCTGACCTCCGCGGTCGAGAGCTCCGACGAGTCCGAGCGCGCGGGCGAGGTCGCCCTGGTGCTCGGCCTCGGCTTCGCGCTGGTGTCGATGACGACCGCGATGGCGCAGGTCGAGCGCGGCGCCAACCGCATCTACGGCATCCGGCGCGACCGCAAGGCGCTCGCCAAGTACGGCCGGGCCGCCGTCCTCACCGCGATCCTGGCGGCACCGGTGGGTCTCGGCTTCCTCATGATCGTCGGCGGGGGAGCCTTCGGCGACGCGATGGCGGAGGGCTACGGCTGGTCCGACCGGACCGTCGACACGTGGAACGTGCTGCGCTGGCCGGCCGGCCTGGCACTCCTCGTGCTCACCATCGCCGTGCTCCTCGACCACGCCCCGCGTCGCCGCCAGCCGGCGCTCTCCTGGCTGGCGCTGGGCTCGGGGATCGCGGTGCTGCTCAGCGCCCTCGCGACGGGCGGGCTGGCGGCGTACGTCTCGCTGAGCGGGTCGTTCGGCAGCGTCTACGGGCCGCTCGCGGGGGTGTTCGCGCTTCTGCTGTGGGCCCTGCTGTCGTCGATCGCGTTCTTCTACGGCACTGCCGTGTGCGCCCAGCTCGAGGCGCTCCGCGCGGGCGAGCAGACGCCGGTCTACGACGACCCCGGCCGCCCGCACGCGCGGACCGTGGGCGACGAGGTGTAGCGACGCGTGGTCCAGACCGAGACGCGGCCGCGGTTGCCACGACCCTGACCGGGGAGGACCGTGGAGGGGACGGGGGGTCACCACCATGAGCGTCTTCGCGAGCGGCAAGATCGAGGCGTACGTCGGCCCGACGGAGCTCGGCGCGGCGGACGACCTCGAGGGCGTCATCGCCGGCTTCATCGCGGGCGCCCGCACCTCGCTGGCGGTGGCGGTGCAGGAGCTGGACAACCCGGTGATCGCCCAGGCGCTGCTCGACGCGAGCTGGCGCGGCGTCCGGGTCGAGCTGTTCCTCGAGCAGGACTACCTGCGCTCGCCGCTCGCGGGCAACCCACCGGCCCTCCCGGTGCCACGTCCCGGCGAGAGCCAGGCGGACGCGCTGCTGCGGGTGCAGTGGGGCACCGACGAGACCGAGCTGGCGGAGAACCGCCGCATCCTGGCGGCGCTGCTGCGCTCCGACGTGCAGGTCCGCGGCGACTACAACCCGAAGCTCTTCCACCAGAAGTTCGTGCTGCGCGACTACGACGGCACGGCGGCCCCGACGTCGGCGCTGCTGACGGGGTCGGCCAACTTCACCGTCACCGACTGCCACCAGAACCTCAACCACGTCTTCGTCTTCCGCAACGCCTTCGTCTGCCGGCAGTACGCCACCGAGGTCGAGCAGCTGCGCCGCGGGTCCTTCGGGCGCGGGATGCACGGCCCGGTGCCCAAGACGTACGACCTGGCCGGGGTCCCGGTGAAGGTGCTCTTCGCCCCCGACCACACGCCCGAGCTCGAGATCATGAAGCAGATGCTGAAGGGGACGAAGGAGATCACGTTCGCGATCTTCACCTTCGCCGGCTCCTCGGGCATCGACGACGCGATGCTGGCGTTGGCGCGCGGCGGGATGAAGATCCGGGGCGTCCTCGACCGGGGGCAGGCCGCCCACGACTGGGCCGCGCCGCCCTGGCTGGTGCACGACAACATCGAGCTCTACGTGCCGCGCCGCGACGGACCCTTCGCGCGCCTGCGCAAACTGCACCACAAGCTGATGGTCATCGACGAGCAGGTCGTGGTCGCCGGCAGCTTCAACTACACCGCGCCCGCCAACGACTACAACGACGAGAACATCTTCGTCGTCGGGTCGGTCCACGACGAGGTCGAGGGGATCGAGGTCGCCCACGACCCCGGCGGCGACATCGCGCGCCACCTCAAGGCCGAGATCGACCGCATCATCGACACCAGCGACGTCTGGACGCCTGGCCCCTAGATCTCCTGGAGCAGGTCCAGCAGCGGGCGCAGGTCGTCGTGCACGTCGACCGCGCCGGCCGCGACCAGGAGGTCGGAGGGATGGGTCGTGCCCACGCCGTGCACGCGACGTACGCCGGCGCCGAGCGCGGCGCGCACGCCGGCCGGTGAGTCCTCGACCGCCAGCGCGAGGGCCGGGTCGGCGCCCATCCGCTCGCAGGCCAGCGCGTAGCCCGCCGGGTGCGGCTTGCCGTCGACGACGTCGCGGGCGGTGACGACCACGTCGACGACGTCGAGCGGGAGCCCCAAGGCCTCCACGACGGACCGCTCGACCCAGGCCGGACCGGCGGAGGTCACGATGGCGACCGGCACGCCGGTCGCGCGGGCGGACTCGAGCAGCTCACGGGCACCGGCGACCGGCTCGGGCGCCTCGTCGGGGATGAACGGGACGACCCCGCGCGCGAGCTCGTCGGGGTCCTCCCCCGTCCACGGCCCTTCCGTCGTGGCGAAGACGTCCTCGGCCCGCCGACCGGTGAAGATCCGGAGGTCAGGCAGCTCCCAGCCCCGGTGCGCGAACCAGGCGACGTACGACGCCCGGTGCAGGGGCTCGGAGTCGACCAGCGTGCCGTCGAGGTCGAGCAGCAGCGCGGCTGGCGTCGGCTCGGCCGTCACGAGGTGGTGAAGAGCAGGTCGCCGGTCGCCACCGTGCCGCCGATCGCCTCGCTGCTGACCGAGCCCTTCGGCGCGTCCATCAGCACGATCGGGACGACGGTCGACAGCTCGTGCCCGTCGTGCGAGGTGGGGACGCCGGACGGGTCCCAGCGGACCATCTCGTCACCCGCGGCGACCTGGGCGCCCTGGGTGGCGAGCACCTCGAAGCCCTCGCCGCCGAGGCGGACCGTGTTGATGCCGAGGTGCACCAGCACGCCCACGCCGTCGCCGAGGACGACGAAGGCGTGCGGCATCACCTTCACGACGGTGCCGGCGATCGGGGAGACGACGGTGGTCGGGCCGGCGTCGGGCTCGATGGCGACGCCCGGGCCGACCATCTCCTCGGCGAAGACCGGGTCGGGCACGTCGGCCATCGCGATGACACGGCCCGGGCAGGGCGAGAGGACGCTGACTGGCGAAGGGGTCACATCAGGTCCTCGATGTCGTCGGCGAGGTTGTCCGCCTCCGGCCCGACGACGACCTGGACGACCGTGCCGCTCGCCATCACGCCGTGCGCACCGGCGGCCTTGAGGGCGGCCTGGTCCACGAGGGAGCCGTCCTTGACCTCCGTCCGGAGCCGGGTGATGCAGGCCTCGATCTCGACGACGTTGTCCGCGCCGCCGAGGCCCGCGAGGATCTGCTCGGCCTTGCTGCTCATGGTGGGTTCCTCTCGGTGGTGGGTCAGCTCGGGTGGATCAGTGGGTGATGTCGGTCTGCGTGACCTTGTTGAGGCCGCGCGGGTTGTCGGGGTCGAGCCCGAGCCGGAGCGCGAGCCGCTCGATCATCATCTGCGCAGGGACGATGCTCGCAACAGGCTCCACCGTCTCCGGGAGGTCCGGACCGGCGAGGTGGACGTCGCAGCGGTCCGCGAACTCCGGCGTGCCGCCGAGGCCGAGCACGCGGGCACCGCGGCGGTGGAGGTCGTCAGCGAGCTCGACCATCGGCTCGGCGAGCGGCCCGTGGGCGGCGGCGACGAGGACGGCGAGGACGCCCTCGCCGACCACCGAGATCGGGCCGTGCCGCAGGTCGGCGTAGGAGTAGCCGCGCACCGGGCGCAGGCAGGTCTCCTCCATCTTGAGCGCGGTCTCCAGCGCCGTGCCGAGGAGGAAGCCGCGGCCGGAGACGACCACGCGGTCGACCTCCGAGAGCGCGGTCGCCGCGGCGTCGACGTCCTGGCCGAGCAGTCCCTCGACGGCCGCCGGGACGCGAGCGAGGTCGTCCGCCAGCGACGAGGACGGCCCGAGCGCGTCGGCGACCACGGCCAGCGCGAGCATCTGGGCGAGGTACGTCTTGGTGGCGGGCACCGCGACCTCGGGCCCGGCCTGGGTGGTCAGGGCGAGGTCGGCAGCGGCCGCCAGCGGCGAGCCGGCGACGTTGGAGACCGACACGGTGGCGGCGCCGCACGACCGGGCCCACTCCTGGGTCTCCACGATCTCCGCGGTGGACCCGGACTGCGAGACCGAGACGACCAGCGTGTCGGTCAGGTCGAGCCGCGCCCGGTAGTGGGTCGCCACGCTCGGCGCGGCCAGGCCGGCCGGGATCCCCGAGGTGACCTCGAGGAGGTAGCGACCGTAGATCGCGGCGTTGTCGCTCGACCCGCGGGCGACCAGCAGGACGCGGCGACGGTCCGCGAAGAGGTCGCGCAGGCGGTCGCGCTCGGGCAGCAGGTGGTCGAGGGTGCGGCGGGCGGCGTCGGGCTGCTCGGCGATCTCGGACGCCATCTGCGTCGTGGAGGTGGTGCTCATCGCGGTCCTTGACAGGTTCGGGGCGCTGGGGCCATGCTCTCCCAACTGGTACGTACCAGACCGTACCAATCAAACCCGCTGACGTCGAGAGGTGGAGATGGCCCGCAGGATCGACGACGGCCCCAGGCCCAAGCACGCGCAGCTCAGCGACGTGCTGGCCGAGCTGGCCGTCCGCGAGCTCGGTCCTGACGTCGCGATCCCCTCCGAGCGCGAGCTGATGACGACGTACGACGTCTCGCGCGCCACGGTCCGCAAGGCGATCGACAACCTCGTCGCCGGCGGGCTGCTGCACCGCATCCAGGGCAAGGGCACCTTCGTGGCCCGGCCGCGGGTCGAGAGCCGCCTGCACCTGGCGTCGTTCTCCCAGGACATGCTGCGGCGCGGGCTCACTCCCTCCACGCGCCTGCTCCGGGTGGACGAGGAGCGCCCGCCCGCCGAGGTGGCGAAGTCGCTACGGCTCGGCGCGCGCGGCACGGCCTGGCGCATCGACCGGATCCGGCTCGCCGACGGGCAGCCGATGGCGATCGAGCAGGGCTGGTACCCCACCTCGTTGCTGCCCGACCTCGACGCCGAGGACCTCTCCGGCTCGCTCTACACCCTCTTCGACGTCCGCTACGACCTCGTCATCGACGCCGCCGAGCAGACGCTGTGGGGCGAGGCGGCCGAGGGCACGACCGCGCGCCGCCTCGAGGCCCCCGTGCACACCCCGCTCCTCGTCTTCCGCCGCGTCTCCAGCGCCGCCGGCCGGCCGCTCGAGCACGTCGTCTCGCGCTACCGCGGCGACCGCTACCAGGTCCACATGACGCTCGGCCCCACGTCCACCCCTGCACCAACCCCCACCCGCACAACCCGCACCACCAGAAGGGATCCATCGTGACGACCCAGGACACCGCCTCGGGCGGGACCGCCAGCACGGACAAGCGCAGGCTCAACCTCGCGCCCCTCCAGAAGTTCGGGCGCAGCCTCATGCTCCCGATCGCCGCCCTGCCCGTGGCCGCGCTGCTGCTCCGGCTCGGCGCCGACGACCTCCTCGGCCCCGACGGCCTCGGCTGGAACAACGTCGCTGCCGTCATCGGCGCGGGCGGCGGTGCCCTGTTCGACAACCTGCCGCTGCTCTTCGCCGTCGGCATCGCGATCGGGATGGCCAGGAAGGCCGACGGCTCGACCGCGCTGGCCGCGGTCGTCGGCTACCTGGTCTTCAAGGCCGTCGGCGACGCGATGTCCCCGGTGATCCTCGGCCTGCCCGACGAGGGCGGCACCCAGGAGCTGATCAACTACGGCGTCCTCGGCGGCATCGTGTCGGGCCTGGTGAGCGCCTGGCTCTGGCAGCGCTACCACCGGATCTCGCTGCCGCCCTACCTCGCCTTCTTCGGCGGGCGCCGCTTCGTCCCGATCATCACGTCCTTCGCGATGCTGGTGATCGCGGTGCTGATGAGCTTCGTCTACCCCGCCTTCGACAGCGGCATCACCGCGCTCGGCGAGTGGGTCACCGACAACGCGGTCCTCGGCGGCTTCGTCTACGGCACGCTCAACCGCCTGCTGATCCCGCTCGGCCTGCACCACATCCTCAACAACCCGCCGTGGTTCGTGTTCGGCGAGTACACGACGAGTGGCGGCGACGTCGTCCACGGCGACATCGCCCGCTTCCTCGCCGGCGACCCGACGGCCGGCGCGTTCATGACCGGCTTCTTCCCGATCATGATGTTCGCCCTCCCGGCCGCCGCCCTCGCCATCTGGCACGAGGCCAAGCCGCAGCACCGCAACCTCGTCGGCGGCATCATGCTCTCGGCCGCGCTGACGTCGTTCCTGACCGGCGTCACCGAGCCGCTCGAGTTCGCCTTCATGTTCGTCGCCTGGCCGCTGTTCGTGATCCACGCGCTGCTCACCGGCACGTCGCTCGCCCTCGTCAACGCGCTCGGCATCAAGGACGGCTTCGGCTTCTCCGCGGGCCTGTTCGACTACGTCCTCAACTTCAACATCGCCACGGACCCGCTGCTGCTGATCCCGATCGGCCTCGGTTACGCCGCGATCTACTACTTCCTGTTCCGGTTCGTGATCCGGAAGTGGAACCTGAAGACGCCGGGGCGTGAGGACGAGGGCGAGGAGTCCCTCGTCGAGGCGGACACCCGCGCGTGACGGTGCTCCTCACGGCTGACCAGGTGGTCACCCCGGCGCGGGTCCTCGCGCCGGGGTGGCTGATCCTGGACGGCGACCGCATCACCGAGGTCGGCGAGGGTGCACCGCCCCGCACGGCTGACCTCGACCTCGGCGCGACCACGGTCGTGCCCGGGTTCGTCGACCTCCACGTGCACGGCGGCGGCGGCGCCTCCTTCGACACCGGCACGGCGGACGCCGCCGCGGTCGTGGCCGACACCCACCTCTCCCACGGCACCACGTCGATGGCCGCCAGCCTGGTCACCGACACCCACGACCGGATGGCGGCCGCGGTCCGCGAGCTCGCCCTGCTCGTGCAGGACGGTCGGCTCGCCGGCGTACACCTCGAGGGGCCGTGGCTGAGCCCGCGCCGCTCGGGTGCCCACCAGCCCGGCTCGCTCTCCGACCCGGACCCCTCCTCGGTCGAGGCGCTCCTCGACGCCGCCGACCCTTCGACAGGCTCAGGACGACGCGGCGCCGTTCGGATGGTCACCCTCGCGCCCGAGCTGGCCGGCGGCCTCGCCGCCGTGCGGCTGCTCGCCGAGCGCGGGGTCGTCGCGGCGATCGGCCACACCGACGCGACGTACGACGAGGCGCGCGCGGCCCTCGACGCCGGTGCGCGGCTCGGCACCCACCTCTTCAACGCGATGCGGCCGCTGCACCATCGCGACCCCGGCCCGGTCGGCGCGCTGGTCGACTCCCCCGTCGACGTCGAGCTCATCGCCGACGGCGTGCACCTGCACCCGGCCGTCCTGCGCACCGTCTTCGCGGCCAAGCCGGACCGCTGCATCCTCGTCACCGACGCGATGGCCGCGGCCGGTGCGCCCGACGGTGACTACCGCCTCGGGCCGATGGCGATCGAGGTCCGCGAGGGCGTCGCCCGGCTCGCCGACGGCAGCGGCACCGGAGCCATCGCCGGGTCGACACTGACCATGGCCGCCGCCGTCCGCTTCGCCGCGGGCGAGGCCGGGCTGCCGCTGCTCGACGTCGTACGCGCGGCGACGACCACACCGGCCCGGGCCTGGGGCCTCACCGACGTCGGGGCCCTCGAGCCCGGACGCCGCGCCGACCTGGTCGTGCTGGACGACCGGCTCGACGTGGTGCGGGTGATGCGCGCGGGGGCCTGGGTCGCCCGCTGACCCGCTCAGCCCGCGGTCGCAGCTGAGCCGGAGAGCAGCGCGGTGACGGTCGGGTCGGCCGCCGGACCGGCGACGTCCTCGGCCACCGCAAGCCGCTCGTCGCCGGGGAACACCCCCGGCGGCAGCACCGCCGCGACGGCCGCCGCCGCGATGACGGCTCCTGCCGCGTCGACGGCGCGCTCGATGACCGGCGGGAGGTCGGCGGTCACCGTGGTGACGCACGCGGCCAGCAGCTGCGCGACAGGACTGGCGTCGGAGGCGGCCAGCAGGGCGAGGCCCTCGGCGGCCGCACCGATCGTGCTCACCGAAGCCAGGCTGCGGACGACGTCGGGGTCCTCCAGCGCCCGCTGACGTGCGGCGGCGCCGGGGTCGGTCGCTGCCACCCGGCGGACGGTGGCCGGTGCGGACGTCACCTCGAGGTCCGGCCGGACCGCGAACGCGGCCAGGACCGCGTAGTCACCGGGCGCGGGGAAGAGCGAGCCGGTCGCGGACAGCAGCAGCGCCGAGCCCACGAGCTCCTGCCCGGGCGCCAGGTCCACCTCCGTACGTCCGGAGTCGACCTGCCACGGCCACTCCACCCGGACCCGGTCCCCGCCCTCGGGCGCCACCCACACCGACAGGTCCCCCTGCGCGAGGTCGAGCCGGCTGCTCGTCGTCGCCGGGGAGCTGCCGTCGTTGCGCAGCCGGAGCACCACGACGACGGCCTCGCCGAGCGGGACCTCGGCGGGGGCCTCGACGTGCAACGACAGGTCCGTCACCGTGCCGATGGTGCCACGAAGTCGGCCGCCAGCTCCTCGGCGCGGGCGAGGTCCGCCTTGGGCTTGCGGGCCCGCTTGGCCCGCGCGAGCGCGTCCGCCACCACCGGGGCGCCGCGCTCGACCGGGCTCGGCACCGTGGTCGCCAGCGCCAGCAGCTCCTCCGCCGTGCGGCCCTGGGCGGCCAGGTCGAGGAACCGCTTGGCCTCCGAGGCATCCGCCTCCCGGGTGTCGCCCGACCGGTAGTCCGTGTGGTCGCGCGCCAGCGCGTTGGCGAGCACCAGCGCAGCGGCACCGCCGGTGTCGGACTCCGGCTGGGCCTCCGCCACCGTCACCAGGCGAGCCTTGGCCGCCTCGTCGCGACCGAAGTCGCCGAGCGCGAAGGCGACGCCCACGCCGGGCTCCAGGGTCGCCACCGACACGTCCCTCTCCTCGTCCGTCCCGGCCATCCGGACCTGGACCGCGACCCGTGGGCTCCGCACGGCCGCCCAGCCGAGCGCGTCGAACTCGGCACGTACGACGTGGCGGCCCGGGACGTCGAACGTCACGCCCTCGCTGGTGAAGAACACCTGCAGCCGCGAGGTGATCGACTCGCCCGGGTTGAGGACCGCGGTCTGCGGCGGCCCGCACGCCAGCACCACGTCACGCACCTGCTCGACGTCGCCGCCGGGCAGGGCGTGGAGGAGCCGGAGGTCGCCCTCGGCGAGGTTGAGCCGCGTGCTCACCTCGCGCGCCTCGTCCCCGGTGTTGGTGAGGACCAGCTCGGCGACGACGTACTCGCCGACGTAGACCTCGTCGGGGAGCCGCAGCTCGAGCGCCAGCCCCGTGGCGTCGTCCTGGTTGACCAGGCCCTCGGCGTCGGTGGGCTGCGGCAGGCCGGAGGAGAGGCTGCCGTGGCCCCAGCCGAAGCCCTTCCAGCCCGGCCTCACCTGGGGGTCGGGCGAGTGGATCAGCGACATCCGGTCGTGCTGGCTGAAGCCGAAGGTCGCGTTGCCGGGATAGGGGTTGGCCGCCGTCGCGAACCCCATCACGTCACCGGTCTGGTTCATGATCTCGGTGCCGATGCCGGGCACGTGCACGTCGTGCTTGGGGTGGAACAGGTTGAACGCGTGACCGGCCTCGTGCACCAGGGTGCGGAGGAAGGCGGCCGGGACCTCGTCGAGCGGCCGGTTGCGCGCGACCGCCTCGATGTTCGACCCGCTGCCCAGGGTGGCGTCGGCGAAGCCGACCGCACCCTCGCGGGGCACCGCGTCCTCGTCGAACATGATGCCGAAGAGGGTGCCCTGGGTGGACCCGACCAGCAGCCAGAGCCGCCACTGGTCGCCCGTGGCTGCGCCCCGGTGGGTGCTGAGCAGCGTCTGCAGCTCGGCGTTCGTCAACGAGGTGTCGTCCGGGACGCCGACCTCGTCGAGCGTGGTCGGGGTGTCCCACCCGGCCGAGGCGTAGACGTTCTGGAACGTCGACGTCACGCCTCCCGCGGTGAGGGCCGAGACCGGCCACCGCCGCCCGGTCATGGCGTCCACCTCGACCCGGCAGCCGCGGTAGAACGTCGAGGTCTTCGTGGCCGTCAGGACGTACCTGCGGCTGCCGATGGTCGCCGTGCCCTGCATGGTCACCGGCCGGAAGATCGACTCGATCAGGGGCTGCTCGCAGCGCAGCGTCATCCGGCCGGTGTCCGTGGAGACGAACTCCTGGGTGGTCCGGTCCCACAGGTGCCGGACGAAGGAGAAGGACAGAGTGCCGCCGGAGTAGGTGACCCCCGTGGAGCGGAAGTACCAGCTGTACTCGTTCTTGGGCAGCTGCGGGTACCACCGGATCGTCGGCGAGACGATCCCGCCCGGGTCCTCCGCCTCGCCGCCGTCGTCCGCGGCCGCGTCGTCGGGCAGGTCCTCGTCACCGCCCGGTCGCACCGGCACGAACGGCTGGGTGACCACCGGGCCAACCAGGCCGCTGCGCCGGACGTACACGTCGCCGCTGATGCGCAGGGACGACGGGCCGACCTCGATCCGCATCGGCCCGCGGACCTCGCTGAACGGGAACGCCGCGACCAGCGGACGGATCTGCAGCAACCACGACCCGTTGAGCCGCGAGGTCGAGCACGGACGCCGCAGCGCGATCGGGAGCGGCTGGCGTGGGGCCGTGCCCGGCGGGCCGGCCAGGTCCGGCAGGTCCTCCACCAGCTCGCCCTGCTCGTCGAACACCAGCGGCTGCTCCCCGTGGCACCCGCAGGCCCCACCCCGGTCGTGACAGCTCATGGCCCGATCTCCCCTCTGTCCCGAGCCCGCGCGTGGGCCCGCCCACGCGCAGAGCGTGCGCGCGCCTGCGTGACTCCTGCGTGACTCGGGCCCCACCCGGTCCAGCCCGGTCCAGACCGCAGAGGCACGGGGCTGGTCGTCCCGGCCGCCGGCGTCGCGGTCGTAGGCTCGGGCCATGGACGCCCGCGCGTGGGACGAGAGGTACGCCGCTGCCAAGCTGGTGTGGTCGCGCGAGCCCAACCAGTTCGTCGCCACCGAGCTCGCCGACCTCACGCCCGGCACGGCCGTCGACCTCGCCGCCGGGAAGGGCCGCAACGCGATCTGGCTCGCGTCGCGCGGCTGGTCGGCGACCGCGGTGGACTTCTCGCAGGTCGCGCTCGACAAGGGTGCCCGCCTCGCGGGCGAGCTCGACGTCACGTGGGTGTGCGCCGACGCCACCACCTGGCACCCACAGGCCCCGGTCGACCTCGTGGTGGTCGCCTACCTGCAGGTGCCCGCGGACGACCGGCGTCGGGCGGTGCGCTGCGCCTTCACGATGCTGCGCCCCGGCGGGACGCTGCTGCTCGTCGCCCACGACTCGACGAACCTGGCCGAGGGCACGGGCGGTCCGCAGGATCCGTCGGTGCTGATGACGGCTGAGGACGTGCTGGCCGACCTCGAGGGGCTCGAGGTCGAGGTGCTGCGCGCGGAGCGGGTCGCCCGGGAGGTCAGGTCAGCGGACGAGCACGGCGGTGAGGAGCGGCGTACGGCGTGGGACTGCCTGGTGCGGGTGGTGCGGGGCTGATCAGCCCTCGCTGTCGGCCCTCTCCTCCGGCTTCACCGGCTCGTCGCCGTAGACGCCGGCGTCCTTGGCGGCCTGCGCCTTGCGGAGCTGCTTGACCAGGCTGAACCCGAGCACGACGACGGCGAGGATCAGGAAGATCCAGATCGCGAACCCGAGCGGTCCGGCGACGACCTCGTCGTCCGTCGGCGTCGGGTCGTCGGCGAGGATGAGCAGCAGCTGGAGCATGCCCCCATCCTCCCACTTCCCACTCAGGGAGCGGGCGTCGGGATGCCGGCGAAGAGGTCGTCCTCCGGCCGGCTGCTCTCCACCTTGCTGTCGACGAGCTCGTAGTCCTCGGTCGGCCACGTCTTCTGCTGGATCTCGCGCGGGATCGCGAACCACATGCCGTCGGGGTCGATCTGGGTCGCGTGGGCCAGCAGCGCCTGGTCACGCACGCCGAAGTAGTCGCCGCACGGCACCCGGGTGGTGATCCGGTCGTCCCAGTCGGGCTCGCGCTCCCAGGTGGCCAGGCGCTCGGCGTAGGGCGACTCCAGGTCGTGGGCGAGCATCGCCTCGTGGAGGGCGTTGGTCTTCGCCCAGCTCCAGCCGTGGTGGTAGTAGAGCTTGAGCGGCTGCCACGGCTCCCCCGCGTCGGGGAACCGCTCGGGGTCGCCGGCCGCGTGGTAGGCGGCGACGGAGACCTCGTGGCAGCGGATGTGGTCGGGGTGCGGGTAGCCACCGCGCTCGTCGTACGTCGTCAGCACGTGCGGGCGGAACTCGCGGATCAGCCGCACCAGGCGCTCGGTCGACTCCTCGAGCGGGACCAGCGCGAAGCAACCCTCCGGCAGCGGCGGCAGCGGGTCGCCCTCGGGCCAGCCGGAGTCGATGAAGCCGAGCCAGTCCTGCCGGATGCCGAGGATGTCGCGGGCGCGGTGCATCTCCTCGCGGCGGATCTCGGTGATGTTCTCCCAGACCTCGGGCCGGTCCATCTTCGAGTTGAGGACCGAGCCGCGCTCGCCGCCGGTGCAGGTCACCACGTGCACGTCGACGCCTTCGGCGACGTACTTGGCGGTCGACGCGGCGCCCTTGCTCGACTCGTCGTCGGGGTGGGCGTGGACGTGCATGAGTCGGAGCCCGGTGCGGGTCCGGTCAGCGGTGGGCTGGGGCATGGGCGCGAGTCTAGGAGGTGCCACTTACCCTCTTCGTCGTGACCACTGACCTCGCCGACCGCTACGGCTCGCCCTCCCCCTGGCGGCGACCGGTCACGATCGCACTGGTGGCGGCGCTCGCTGCGGTCGGGCTGACGTGGCTGGTGTGGGTGGCGTGGTTCCACGGCACGCCCGAGGTGCGCTCGGAGGTCGTCTCCTTCGAGGTCACCAGCGACCACGAGGTGGCCGCCCGTCTCGACGTCCGGCTGAGCGACGACGACGTCGACGCGACGTGCCGGCTGCGGGCCCTGGCCGAGGACAAGACGGCGGTCGGCGAGCTCGCGTTCACGCCCGTGGACGGCGACAACGACGTGGTGATCCGCACCGAGCGGCGAGCCACCTCGGTGGAGAAGCTGGGGTGCACCACGGCCGACCAGCCCCGCCCCCGCTGAGCGTACGACCTGCGCTTTCGTCGCGGGCTTGCTAGCCTGTTGTCCTGCCCGTCCGGCAGCGCTGGCCCACGTCTGCGGCCGCGCTGACCCCGATCGGACGGAAGATGACCAACCGACCAGATGCGGTCGCGCTGAGGCACACCCGCATCCAGCACCACCTGAATCTCTACGTTGAAGCAGGAGTAGTGACATGACCGACCAGGGCACCATCTGGCTGACCCAGGAGGCCTACGACAAGCTGCGGGCCGAGCTCGAGGACCTCAAGGGTCCCAAGCGCCAGGAGATCATCGAGCGCATCTCGGCCGCCCGCGACGAGGGCGACCTCAAGGAGAACGGCGGCTACCACGCCGCCAAGGACGAGCAGGGCAAGCAGGAGGCCCGCATCCGCCAGCTCGAGGACATGCTCCGTCGCGCCGAGGTCGGCGAGACGCCGCCCGACGACGGCGTCGTCGAGCCCGGCATGGTCGTCACCGTCGACTTCGGTGACGGCGACGAGGAGAAGTTCCTCCTCGGCGCCCGCGAGAACCTCTCCGACGGCGACACCCTCGACGTCTACTCCCCCGAGTCGGCGATGGGCGCCGCGATCAACGGCCGCTCCAAGGGCGAGAAGGTGACCTACACCGCGCCCAACGGCAAGGAGCTCTCCGTCACCATCGTCGACGCGGAGCCCTACAAGGCCTGACCGCTCTCTCTTCATCGCCCTGGGCGGTGGTCCACCTACATTTCGGCAGCTCGAAATGTAGGTGGGTCACCGCCCATCGGCGTGTCCGGGCGTACGACGCTCAGTCGTCGACGCGGTAGCCGCGCTCGCGGAGGCGGGCCCGGAGGTGCTCGGCATGCGCCTCGCCGCGGGTCTCGAGCTGGATCCGCACCTCGACCTCGTTCAGGGTCAGGGACGGGGAGATCCGCTCGTGCGCGACCTCGAGCACGTTGGCACCCTCCTCGCTGATCTCCGTGAGGAGCGAGGCGAGGCCACCGGGGAGGTCGGGGATGCAGACGCGGAGGTAGAGGTAGCGGCCGGCGGCGGCCAGGCCGTGCCGGATCACCTTGCTGAGCAGCAGCGGGTCGATGTTGCCGCCGGAGAGGATCGCCACGGCGGGGGTCTCGAAGCCGGTCGGGTTGTCGAGCATCGCGGCAACCGCGGCCGCGCCCGCCGGCTCGACGACCTGCTTGGCCCGCTCCACCAGCGACAGCAGTGCGCGGGACAGCGACTCCTCCGACACGGTCAGGATCTCGTCGACGTGGTCACGGACGGCGGCGAAGGTGATGTCGCCGGGGCGACCGACCGCGATGCCGTCGGCCATCGTGCTCATCGACTCCAGCGCCACCGGGTGCCCGGCGGCCAGCGACCCGGGGTAGGCGGCGGCACCCTCGGCCTGCACCCCCACCACGCGGACGTCGGGGCGCAGCGCCTTGATCGCGATCGCCACACCGGCCAGCAGGCCTCCCCCGCCGGTCGGCACCAGCACGGTGCGTACGTCGGGTGCCTGCTCGAGCACCTCGAGGCCGAGGGTGCCCTGCCCGGCGACGATGTCGACGTGGTCGAACGGGTGGATCAGCACCGCGCCGGTGCGCTCGGCGAACTCGCGGGCCGCGGCGAGCGAGTCCTCGAGGTAGCGACCGTGGAACACCACGTCCGCGCCGTAGCCGCGGGTCGCCTTCTCCTTGGGGATCGGCGCGCCCTCCGGCATGAAGACGGTGGACCGGATGCCGAGCGTGGTGGCGGCGAGCGCCACGCCCTGGGCGTGGTTGCCGGCCGAGGCCGCGACGACGCCGTGCGCGCGCTCGTCCTCGGAGAGCCGGGCGATCCGGACGAAGGCGCCGCGGGACTTGAAGGAGCCGGTGCGCTGGAGGTTCTCGCACTTCAGGCGCACCGGTCCGCCCGCCATCGCGGACAGCCAGCGGGCACCCTCCATCGGCGTGGTGAGGGTGACGTCGCGCAGCATCTCCCGCGCGGCGTGGATGTCGTCCAGGCTCACCTGGTCGGTCATGACCGGTCCTTCTCCGTCTCGTCGTCGTCCGGCGCGTCCGGGCCGGCGAGGGGGCTGTCGTCCTCGGGGATCAGGTCCCCCTCAGTCGGTGGTGGCGCGATGTCCTCGTCGAGCGCGTCGTCGGGGTCGTCGTCACCGATCGCGGTGTAGCTCGCGAGGTGCTGGGCGACCGCGTTGCCCGCGGCGGCGAGGGGTACGGCGATGAGCGCGCCCGCGATGCCCGCGACGAGCACGCCGCAACCGATCGCCACGATCACGCCGAGGGGGTGCAGCGACACGAACCGGCCCATCAGGAAGGGCTGGAGGATGTGCCCCTCGATCTGCTGGACCAGGATCACGCCGCCGAGCATGAGGACGGCCGTCCACGGGCCCTGGTCGACCAGCGCCACGAGGATCGCGACCGTGCCGGCGACGGTCGCGCCGATCATCGGCACGAAGGCGCCGAGGAAGACGAGCACGCCGATGGCGACCACGAACGGCACGCCGAGGATCGCCGCCACGACCATGATCCCGATCGCGTCGGCCAGGGCGACGAGCACGGTGGCCCGGACGAACTGGGTCAGCGAGACCCAGGCGACCCGGCCCGAGGCGTCGACCCGCTCGCGGGCCGCGCGGGGTGCGAGGCGGACCAGCCACGACCAGATCCGCTCGCCGTCGGAGAGGAAGAAGTAGGTCGAGAACAGCACGATGAAGAAGCCGGCGACCACGTGACCGACGGCAGTGCCGACCTCGGTGACCCGGGTGACCATCCCGTCGGTGCCGGTGCTGTCGGTGATCGCGCCCTGCACCTCCTTGATGTAGCCGTCGAGCTGGGAGTCGGAGACGCTGAGCGGGCCGGTGCGCAGCCAGTCGCGGATCTGCCCGAGGCCCTCGACCACCGAATCGGCGAGGTCGTTCGCGCCCTGGGCGACCTGCTGGCCCACGAAGGTGAGCAGCAGCGAGACCATCCCGATGCCGAGGACCATCACGATGCCGGTCGACGGCCCGCGCGGCAGGCCCACCCGCCGCAGCGCGGCCACGACGGGCGCCGCCAGCGCCGCGATCAGCAAGGCGATCGCCAGCGGCAGCGTGATCACCGCGAAGTACCTCAGCGTCCAGAGCACGCCGAGCCCGGCGACGACGATGACGATCAGTCGCCACGACCAGGCCGCGGCGAGGTCGAGCCCCCACGGCACCTGGGCCCGGCTGAAGTTGGAGGGGCCGGTCGTGAACGCCGGCTGCTCGACCCGACGTTCGGCCCGCATCTGTGCCCACTGCGCGACGATGCGCTCGGTCAGCCCGTCGTCGTCGCCGCGGGACAGGGCCGCGAAGAGGCGCCGGCGACCCGACTCGTCGTCGGTCTCCTCGGCCCCGGCCGGGTGCTGGTCGCTCACGTCGGCCACGCTAACGGGTGCCCGCGCCGGTCAGGCGGCGCACCAGCCGGTGCGCCGCGAGGGGGTGGGTCTCGGCCAGCAGCCCGGCCGCGGCGAGGACGTAGTCGTGGTCCACGACGACCTGCGGGTCGCGCGGCAGCTGCCAGCCGCCCTCGAACGCGTCACCCGTCGCCGGCGTCAGCACGCGGCGTACGGCGTCGGGGCCGCCGTGGCGCAGCACCCCGCCCGAGCCGACCAGCAGGTCGACCTCGCGGAGGTCCTTGCCGCTGCGCTCGACGACGCGACCCTCCGGGCTCACGATGACCTTGCTGCGGCCGGCGTGCCGCTCGAGCGCGATCCGCACCGCGGCCGCGGCGATGTCGAGGTCGGCGTCCTGCTCGGCGTCGGAGTCGGGGAGGAAGTCCGGATGCGCGTGACGGCGTACGGCAGCCTCGTGGAGGCGGCGTCCTGAGCCTGTCGAAGGGTCGGAGCCCCACGCTGCCTCGATCGTGGAGAGCGCCGACCACCGCATGCCGAGGTCGCCCTCGACGGTCCGCGTGACCGGGGTGGTCGCCACGACCTCGCGGGCCAGGCCGCTGTCCTCGGGGTCGAGCTCGACGACGCTGTGCACGTCGGTGGTGGCGCCGCCGACGTCGACGACGACCACGTCGCCGGCGCCGCGGTGCTCCTCGTCGAGGCCCCGGGCCAGCAGCTCGACCCCGGTCAGCACCACGTCGGGCGTCGCGCCGCGGACCATGTCGGTGAAGCTCCGCCCTCGTGCGTCGGTGCGGCTGCTGAGGTGCTTGCCGCCGATGACGTGGGTCAGGAAGATCTCGCGGATCGCGCGGCGGGCGCTGTCGGGCGCCAGCACGCCGATCTTCGGCACCACGTTGTCGGCGACCACGTGGGGCACGTCCACGCGCCTGAGGATCTCCTCGACCTCGAGCTGGGCGTCGCGGTTGCAGGCCACGACGACCGGGCGGTCCCAGGCAAGCGCCTCGAGCGCCTCGGCGGCACGCGTGACTGCCTCTTCGTTGCCACCGTCGGTGCCTCCCGTCAGCAGCACGATGTCGGCATCGGCCGCGTGCAGCGCCTCACCGTCCAGTCCGCCGTCCGACATGGGGAGCACGGCGACGACCTTGCCGCCGCTCGAGAGCGCGACCCGACGGCCCGCCTCGGCGGTGACCAGCTCCTCGTTGCCGACCACGGCGACGCGCAGCCCGCCGCCGGCGCTCGAGCAGGCGAGCACCTCGGCGTCCAGGGCGCGGGGGTCCTGCTCGGCGAGCGCGGTCACGCACGCGTCGTACCCGTCGAGCACGTCACCATGCCCGCGCCCGTCGGGGAGCGTCGTCGGGTGGCTGGCAGTGGCGAGCAGCTCGCCCGTGGCGAGGTCGACGAGCGCGGCCTTGGTGAACGTCGAGCCGAAGTCGACGCACACCACCGAGGTGGCGGTCACACCAGCACCGAGAGCCCGGCGGCCACGATCACCACGACCACGGCCGCGGCGAGGACGTGGACGGTCGTGCCGGCGGGGAAGTCACGCCCCTCGCGGATGGCCCGGTCGGCCTGGCGGTAGCGCAGCCAGCCTCCCCCGGCCGCCACGAGGGCGGACGCCACGAGCAGTACGCCGAGCAGGCGCTGCGGCCACGACGCGTCGAGCAGGTGGAAGACGGCCAGGGCGGCCGCGACGAGCCCGACCGCCGTGCGCTCGTAGGCGAGGAAGGTGCGCTCGTTGGCCAGCGAGAAGCGGACGTCGGGGACGTCGGGTGCGGCCACGCCTCAGCCCAGGGACCGGTCGAGGTCGGCGACGAGGTCCTCGACGCTCTCGATGCCGACGCTCAGGCGGATCAGGTCGGCGGGGACCTCGAGGTCCGTCCCGGCGACGCTGGCGTGCGTCATCTTCCCTGGGTGCTCGATCAGCGACTCGACGCCGCCGAGCGACTCGCCCAGCGTGAAGACCTCGGCGCGCTCGCAGACCGCGAGGGCCTGCTCGAGGCCACCGGCGACGCGGAAGGAGATCATCCCGCCGAAGCGCTTCATCTGCCGCGCCGCGACCTCGTGGCCGGGGTGCGCGGCGAGGCCGGGGTAGATCACCTCGGTGACGCGCGGGTCGCCGTCGAGGAACTCGACGACCTTCTCCGCGTTGTCGCAGTGGCGGTCCATCCGCACGCCGAGCGTCTTGAGGCCGCGGTGGGTGAGGAAGGCGTCGAAGGGTCCGGCCACCGCGCCCATGGCGTTCTGGTGGAAGCCGATCTTCTCGGCGAGGTCGAGGTCGCGCACGACGACCGCTCCCCCGACGACGTCGCTGTGGCCACCGACGTACTTGGTGGTCGAGTGCACGACCACGTCGGCGCCGAGCGTGAGCGGCTGCTGGAGGTAGGGCGAGGCGAAGGTGTTGTCGACGACCAGCAGGGCGCCGGCGTCGTGGGCGACCGTGGCGAGCGCCTCGATGTCGCCGATGGTGAGCATCGGGTTGGTGGGCGTCTCCACCCAGACCAGCTTGGTGCGGCCGGGCTGGATCGCGGCCGCCACGGCGTCGGTGTCGGCGACCGGCGCCGGGCTGTGGTCGGTGCCCCAGAGCTTGGCGACCTTGTCGAAGAGGCGGAAGGTGCCGCCGTAGGCGTCGTCGGGGATGACCACGTGGTCGCCGGGCGACGTCAGCGCGCGGATGATCGTGTCCTCGGCCGCCAGGCCGGAGGCGAAGGCGAAGCCCCGCTCGCCGTCCTCGACGGCCGCGAGCGCCCCCTCCAGTGCCGTACGGGTGGGGTTCGCGGAGCGGCTGTACTCGTAGCCGCCGCGCAGTCCGCCGACGCCGTCCTGCTTGTAGGTGCTGCTGGCGTAGATGGGCGGGTTGACCGCCCCGGTCATCGCGTCGGGCTCGTAGCCGGCGTGGATCGCACGCGTCTCGAACCCGGCCTTGTTGGCGCGTTCCTGGGTCACACGGCGAGCGTAGACCTCGGCGTCCGTGTGCTGGTCACTGGACGACGCGGAACGGCCGCCGCACCGGCTGGTGCGGCGGCCGCGGTCCGAAGCTACGTCCGCTCAGGGACGTGGTGCGGCGTTGCCCGACCGGGCCGGCGTCGGCGCGACCTTCGCCCCGGTCGCGAACCCATTCGCGGGACGGAGTGCGTAGGTCCCCGTGACGTATCCGACGCTGGCCGTGCCGCTCGCCCAGACGGTGGTGCCGAACACGGTTGCCGTCGGCGCCGTTCCGCTGAAGTCGGGAACGGTCACGACGATGTTGGACATGCTCTGGCGCGCGCTCTCGAAGACGCACAGGTAGCCGGGTGCGGCGTCGGGTGCCGCCGCGGTGCCACCGCACCCGCTGGGAACCGCCCCACCGAGCGGGATGACCCTGACCGTGGGGACCGCGTTGAGCTGGGGATAGACGATCTCGGTGAACCCGGCCTCGGTCGTGCCGGCGGCGCTGAGGGCCCACACCCCCCGCACGACGGCGGGCGCCGGCGCGTACCTGCCGTCGCTCTGCCCCTTGGAGTAGTAGTTGCCGAGCTTGGAGTCGGTCGCGGAGTTCGCTGCCGCCTGGGCGCCGGCGGCCGCGGCAGCCGACTCCGCCTTGGTCGCGAAGGTCGAGTCCGACTTCTTCTTGGTGTAGAAGGTCTTGGACGCCAACGGCTTGAGCTCGTTCTTCCAGATCTTCTTCCAGCTCGTGGCGAGGGACTGGGAGACCTCGGCGCCGGCAGGCGTGATGGCCATCAGGCCGCCCCCGACCATGACTCCGAGAACGACGGCAACGACGAGCTGCCGCAACGAACGACGTGAAGACATGGCGCAGTTCCTTTCGATGGCGATGCTGGACGGGCACACGCGTGCTCTGCGCCACCGGACCACCCCTCGGTGCCGCCGCGGCGACAAGCCCATCGACTTTCACCGACATCTGGTACTCGAGAAGCCCGATCGACGCTTGCGTGACCGGGGAGAATGGGGCCATGTTCGGATTCGGCAAGCCCACCACCCTGCCCACGCCCGACCAGGCCCTGCCCGGGCGCGCGGAGCAGATGTGGCGCCTCGGGGAGCACGTGGTGCTGCACACGCCCGTCGTCACCGACGACGTGCCCGCCGGCCACGAGGTCGCGGTCCTCGGCCTCGGCTGCTTCTGGGGCGCGGAGGAGATCTACTGGCAGGTCCCCGGCGTCTGGTCCACCTCGGTCGGCTACGCCGGCGGCAGCACGCCGAACCCCACCTACGAGGAGGTCTGCAGCGGGCGCACCGGCCACACCGAGGCCGTGCGGATCGTCTTCGACCCCGCCGTGGTGTCGTACGCCGACCTGGTCAAGAGGTTCTTCGAGATCCACGACCCCACCCAAGGCATGCGCCAGGGCAACGACGTCGGCACCCAGTACCGCTCGGCGATCTACTGGACCACGCCCGAGCAGGAGCAGACCGCGCGCGAGCTGACCAAGATCTACGGCGACGAGCTGGCCCGCCGCGGCCTCGGTGAGATCACCACCGAGATCCGCCCCGCCAGCGAGACGCCGTACTTCTACGCCGAGGACGCGCACCAGCAGTACCTCGCCAAGAACCCGTTCGGCTACCGCTGCCACGCGAACACGGGAGTGGCGTTTCCCGAGACCGCCTGACGCCCCTTCCGGGACGTCATACGGTGGGGGCACCCGCTGGCCCCATCCGTATGACGTCTCGGAGTCCTCGATGAGTGGTGCTGAATGTCGCTGCGCACAGGTGTCGCAGTCGTGGCCTGCGAGCTCGTGATCCCACTGCGACCGGGCTAGTCCACGACGTCCACCGCGTGGCGTATCGGGGCCGCGCCACGCTCAGGGGCACCCGGTGGCAGGTTCTTGCCGCACCCATGATCACCGGGGCCGCCTACGCTGGAGGTGTCGACGTTGAGAAGTGGCGCCGCACACTTCGTCGAAGGGCCTCGTCATGAGTGCCGCCCCTCCCGTTGACCCCGTCGTCTCGTGCACGTTCCAGCCCCCGCGCGCGTTCGTGGAGCTGCGCGGCGAGTTCGACATCGCCGTTCGCGAACAGCTGGCCGACGAGCTCGCCCGCGCGCGACTCGCCGGTTGCACGAGGGTGGAGGTCGACGCCCGCGACGTGGGCTTCATCGACGCGAGCTGCCTCCGGGTGCTCCACCAGGAGACCGTCCGCCAGGCGCGAGGGGGCGGGACGTTGCAGATCGTCACGGCCTCGGCCGTGATGGTGCGGACCGTGACGGTCGCCGGCTACGCCGACCTCGCGCCGCACGCCGCGATGAGCACGACGCCGGCCTGAGCGCGCTGTCGATTCGCGGCCTGCTCATCCGTCAGAGTGGTGACGGGCCGCACGGGCGGGCCAGCGACGGAGGAGCGACATGACGCAGTACGCTATCTACTTCCACCAGCAGTGGGTCGGGGACCACGACGAGGAGTGGTTCCTGGGCCGCGTGGCACCGTCCACGGCGGTGGTCGACGACATGCGAGCAGCCGGGGTGCTGGTCTTCGCCGGCGGCCTCGTGGAGGACCGGTCCGAGGCGTTCAGCGCCGACGGCACCAGCGGGACGATGATCATCAGCGACGGGCCGTACACCGAGACGACGGAGTACCTCGGCGGCATCACCATCATCGACGTGCCCGACCTGGAGACCGCCAAGATGTGGGCGGCGAGGATCGCGGAGGGCTGCGGCTGGCCGCAGGAGGTCCGGGTCATCAAGTAGGCCGGCTACTCGACGCAGAACTCGTTGCCCTCGGGGTCGAGCATCACGACCAGGTCGCCACCGTCGTGCTGGACGGTGGCGCCGAGGGCCTCGAGGCGTCGTACCTCTGCGGGGATGTCGCCGTCGAGCGCGCGCAGGTCGAAGTGCTGGCGGTTCTTGGCGGTCTTGCCCTCGGGCACCCGCTGGAACCAGAGCGTCGGCCCACCCCAGCCGGCCGGCTCGACGAACGCCTTCCCGGACGTGCTCTCCTCGTCGACGTCGGAGCCGAGGGCCGCGGCCCAGAAGGTCGCGAGCGCCACGGCGTCGCGGCAGTCGAAGGTCACCGACTTGATGAAGGACACCATCCGGTCACGCTAGACCTCCGACAGCCGCGACCGCTTGTGATTACTGCGCGACCCAGTCCGTGAAGGAGCGCGGGGCGCCGAGCCAGTCGGTCCTCGTGGTGGAACCGTTGGGCCGGGTGCCGGCGACGCGCACCGCGACGCGGACCTCGTCCGGGGAGCCGATGGCCTCGCGGGAGATCCGGAACCGCACCGTCTCGCGGTCGTAGTCGACCTTCATCCGGTAGGACCCCTCGACGGGCTCGCCCCACGCCGAGTGGGCGAAGCCGTCGGTGCTCAGGAGCACGTAGTCGGTGCCGACGAAGAAGCCGCCGGAGAAGACGTACTCCGGGCCGGCGTCGGCAGGGTCGGTGTCGATGAAGACCGAGCCGGACGAGCCGGTGCGGAACGACTCCCGCAGGTCGGCGTGCGTCGTGGTCACCACGACGTTGGCGGCCTTGTGCTCGACCTCGACGGATCGCAGGTCGACGCCGTGGCCGAGGTCCTGCGGGTCGGCGACGCCGATGCCGTCGGCGGTCGCCGGGGCGAGCTGGGTCAGGGTCAGGGCAGCCACCGACAGGGCGGCTCCGCTCAGCAGGGTGCGACGCATGGTCATCCGTTCCTCGTGTCCTCTCCCCGGACGGGGACAGTGAGAGGACGCGGCGGAGGGCGGGAAGGTTGCATCCGGTCTGGACCAACGGGTCCGATCAGTCCCGACCCACCTGCAGCCGCACGTCGACGACCTCGCCGAGCTCGACCTGCTCCGCGCGGCGTACGGCGTCCTTGATCGGCAGGAACCACGTGTCCTCGCGCGGGAACATCGACGTCGTGAACTCGGTCTCGCCGATCCAGGCCCGCACCGGTACGACGCCCCAGTAGACGACCTCGGCCTTCACCTCGTCGACGAGGTCGGCCTCGTCGGGCGGCAGCGGGACGAAGTGGTAGGGCGCGGGGCCGCGCCACTCCACCAGCTCGCCGCTGAACTCGATCTCCATGCCCGCCAGCGTCGCAGAGGTTGCGGACGATCGGGTGCAGGAACCAGTGAGGGCGGACGGGAGTCCCTGGTCCCCGTCCGCCCTCGTCACCGCGCCCCTGCGTGCACGGTGTTCCCCCTGGAGAGGGTCTGGAGCGGCGCCTAGCCCAGCGCCGCGACGGCGGCGACCACGTCGACGAGGCCGTAGCCCTTGTCGTACGACGTGGTGCCCAGCGGGCCGGCCTGGTAGGCCGCGCCGTCGGTGTACTTGTGGGCCGAGACCTTCAGCGCCCGCTCGATGTCGGCGGGGGTCGCCGTCGGGTCGGCCTGGAAGAGCTGCGCGACGATGCCGGCGATGTGCGGGGCGGCCATCGAGGTGCCGCTGATCGTGTTGAAGGTGCCGATGTCGAGCGGGCCGGGGCCGTTGCGGAAGTCGAGCCCGGTCGAGCAGATGACCAGGTAGGGGCGGCACGAGGACGTGATGTTCTCGCCCGGCGCGGAGATGTCGGGCCACGTCGAGGCGTCGGACGAGAGGCCGCGCGAGCTGAACTCGGAGACGGCGCCGTCGCGGGTGCCGGTGTCCTGGTCGAAGTACGACGCCACGGACAGGATGCCGCCCGTCGGGTCCTGGCCGGGCGGGTTCGTCAGGCTCTCCGAGCCGTCGCCGCCGTCGTTGCCGGCCGCCCAGACGGTCACCACGCCCTCGGCCGCGAGCGCCCGCTGGATCTTCACGGTGGCGGACTCGGGGTCGAACTCGCCGCCGCCGGTGGGGCCGTAGGAGTTGTTGGTGACCTTGATCGGCGGGCAGGTCGAGGCCGGGACGCCGGCGCCGCACGGGGCGGCGTGGTTCTCCAGCACCCAGTTGAGCGCCGAGTCGGCGCCGAGGATCACGATGCCCGCGCCCGTGGAGATCGACACCAGCTTGGCGCCGGGTGCTGCACCCTGGACCTTGCCGCCGTCGCTCAGCGTGGTCGGGCGCCCGGCGACGATGCCGTTGACGTGGGTGCCGTGGCCGCCGACCGAGAGGGTGTCGGTGTCCACGTTGGCGGGGAGCTTCTGGACCGAGCAGGTCTCGGTGAGCGGCTCGCACAACGCCTTGAGGTTGGCGACCACGGCCGAGGAGCCGTCGGCCTCCTTGAAGTAGGGGTGCGTCGGGTCGACGCCGGAGTCGATGACCGCGACGCTGACGCCCGTGCCGGTGAGCGGCTTGCCGTCGGCCCCGGTGAGGGTCGCGGCCGCCTCGGCGCCGCGGGTCGCGGTGTTGGAGGTCTCCTGGAAGAAGTCGATCGGCTGCGCGCCGCCCTCGACGTACGTCACTCCGGGCTGGCTGCGCACCGCCTCGATCTGGCTCTTCGTCGCGTTGGCGACGACCACGCCGATCTTGCGGAACTCGCCCTTCCGGGCCATCCCGGTCGCCGTCACCGCCTGGCTGGCGGCGGTGAGGGAGGTGCCGTGCACCAGCACGGTCGTGCGGCCGGTGAGCCCGGCGAGCTGGCCGGCGAGGAAGTCGGAGACGTTGGCCCGCTCGGCGGCGGACTGGCCGGCCGCGGACGCGCCGCCGGTGGTCAGGGTCGCCGAGGCGACGAGGGCGGTCGCCGCGAGGGCGAGCAGGGGCGTGGAGCGCAGACGCACGGGGGTCCTCCCGAGGGTGGGGGTGTCGTTGTCCGGCTCAACGACGAAACGTGCGCCGGGTCACGCGTGGCGTGGCAACCCGATTGCCCCGTTGGGGACAATGGACGCATGAGCGAGCTCCCCCGCAAGGCCGCAGCCCGCACGGCACGACTGGCGGCGCTCCCCCTCGGCTACGCCGGACGCCAGGCGGTCGGGCTGGGCAAGAGGCTCGGCGGCAAGCCCGCGGAGGCCGTGCTGACCGATGTCCAGCAGCGCACCGCCGAGCAGCTCTTCCGCACGCTCGGGGAGCTCAAGGGCGGCGCGATGAAGTTCGGCCAGGCCCTGAGCGTGCTCGAGGCGGCCTTGCCCGAGGAGGTGGCCGCGCCCTACCGCGAGCACCTCACCGCGCTCCAGGACTCCGCGCCGCCGATGCCCACCGCCACCGTGCGCGAGCAGCTGACGACGTACCTCGGCGCCGACTGGCCCGAGCGGCTGGTGTGGCTCGACGGCGCCCCGACCGCCGCCGCCTCGATCGGCCAGGTCCACCGCGGCCGCTGGCTCGACCACGCCTCCGACGAGCCCTCCGAGCGCGAGGTCGCGGTCAAGGTGCAGTACCCGGGCGCCGGCCAGGCGTTGATGTCCGACCTCCGCCAGATCTCCCGGCTCGCGCGCGGCGTCGCCCCGGTCTTCCCCGGGCTGGACATCAAGCCGCTCGTCGCCGAGCTCCAGGCCCGCGCGGCCGACGAGCTCGACTACCACCTCGAGGCCGAGGCGCAGTCGGCCTACGCCGAGGCCTTCGCCGATCACCCCGACATCGTGGTGCCGGCCGTGGTGGCGGTCGGCGAGCAGGTGCTCGTCACCGAGTGGATGGACTCCCCCCACTCGCTGGCGCACGTGATCAGGGAGGGCACGCAGGAGGAGCGCGACCACTACGGCGAGATCTTCGTGCGGTTCCTCTTCGAGGGCCCCAACCGCACCGGCATGCTGCACGCCGACCCGCACCCCGGGAACTTCCGGGTCCTGCCCGCCCCCGACGGCGGACTCGGCCGGCTCGGGGTCCTCGACTTCGGCGCGGTGGCGCGGCTCGAGGACGGCGGGATGCCGCCCGCGACCGGCCGGCTGATGCGCATCGCGCTGGACAACGACGAGGAGTCGCTCGTCGCCGGGCTCCGTGCCGAGGGCTTCATCAAGGACCGGATCGAGGTCGAGCCGCGCCAGGTCATGGACTACCTCGCCCCGTTCGTGGAGCCTGCGGCCCAGGAGCGGTTCACCTTCACCCGCGACTGGATGCGCGAGCAGTTCGAGCGGGTCAACGACCCGCGCTCGGAGGCCTTCACCCTCGCGATGAAGCTCAACCTGCCGACGTCGTACCTCCTGATCCACCGCACCTGGATCGGCGCCATCGGCCTGCTGAGCCAGCTCAACGCGACGGCGCCCTTCCGCGAGATCCTCGAGGAGTCGCTGCCGGGCTTCGCCCCCTGAGGTCGCCTCTCGTGGGGGTAGTCCAGTGGCAGATGGCTGTCGCCCTGGGGTAGTCCAGTGGCAGATGGCTGTCCGGAGGCCGGATCCACGACCATCTGCCACTGGACTACCCCGTGGTTGCCCGGAAGCCCGTGGCACGATGCGGGCCATGAGCACCGCAGCCGAGGCCCTCGCCCGCTGGCACGCCGTCGTCGAGAGCCGCGACCCGGCCGGGCTGGCCCCGCTGATCGCGGAGGACGCCGTCTTCCACAGCCCCGCCGTGCACACGCCGCAGGTCGGCCGCGACACCGTCGTCGGCTACCTCACCGCCGCCTTCACCGTCCTCGGCCCCGAGCTGTCCTACGTGCGGGAGTGGCTCGGCGCCGACTCGGCGGTCCTGCACTTCCGCACGAAGGTGGGCGGCCTCGACGTCGAGGGCATCGACATGATCACGTGGGACGCCGACGGCCAGATCGTCGACTTCACCGTGATGGTCCGCCCGAGGAAGGCGCTCGACGCTGTGATCGAGCACATGGGTGCCGAGCTGATGCGGATGCTCGAGGCGTCAGGCGCCTGAGGCGGCCCGGCGCCGTACGACCCGGTCGAGGATGCCGAGGGTGGCCCGCAGGGCGGTCTCGTCGTTGACGGGGAAGATGGGCCGCCACTGCTCGCTGACCGCCGACCAGTCGTAGACCGAGGTGACCCAGGTGCCGGCCCTGCCCTCGACCTCGCCCGGCTCGAGCAGGTAGCCGTAGGTGTGGCCGATCGGGGGCTTGATCGTGCCGTCGATCCACCACGTGATCTCGCGGTCCATCTCGTAGCGGTCGATGACCACCTCGACGTCGTAGCGACCCATCGGGTAGTCGCCCTTCGCCTCGCGGTCCATGTGCACGGTGAACCTGTCGCCCACCGCCCCCACGCGGACGCCCTCCGCGGACTGCAGCATCCCGGAGGAGTCGATGTCGACGTGCCCCTCGGGGTCGCGCAGGACGTCGAAGATGGCAGTGGGCCCGGCCTCGATGAAGCGGCGGGCGGTCAGCTGGTCGGTCACGCGCCCAGCCAAGCAGGTCAGCGCGGGCGCTGCTCCACGAGCCCCACGGTGGTGCCCTCGGGGTCGACGAAGAAGGCCATCCACTCGTCGGTCCCGGCCGGGCCGAGGGTGTCGTCGTCGTGGCCGAAGATCACGTGCGGCTCGGAGGCGATCTCCACGCCCTTGTCCCGCAGCCCGGCCACCGCCGCGTCGATGTCGTCGACGGGCAGGTAGATCAGCGCGCCCGGCGCGCCGCGGTCCATCAGCAGGCGTACGCCGTCGAGGTCGAAGAACGCCAGGCCGGGCGGGTCGAAGCTCGCGACGGGCCCCACGCCGAGGAGCTCGGCGTAGAAGGCGGTAGTGGCGGCGAGGTCCGTCGCCCGCTGGGCGACCTGCACGAGTCGGGGCATGCCGTCAGTGTGCAGCGGCGACCCGCACCGTGCCAGCCTCCCGGGCCCGACAGTGGCGGCACACGACATCCCCAGACCCCGATCCGATGTCGTCCGCCGCCACCC
>NZ_JAYSFM010000004.1:0-17103 GCF_041913365.1 Nocardioides sp. | reverse complement strand
CAGTGGCGGCACACGACATCCCCAGACCCCGATCCGATGTCGTCCGCCGCCACCCAACGGGTGGCTCAGACCCAGAAGCCACGCCCTCCGTACCAGTCCCCGAAGTGCTCGCGGTACGACGACGCGGGGCCGCGGGAGCCGAGGTAGGAACCGACCACCGCGGCGCCGAGGTCGTCGAGCTCGGGGCTCACCATCCGCCCGTCGACCCGCCGGGCCATCGAGTCGATGAAGCGCGCCAGCCCCGGGTCGTCGCCCAGCCGGAAGAACGTCACCTGCGCGCCCAGCCGCGCCGACGCGTCGAGCTCGCGGACCGAGTGGGCGATCGTCAGCGGGTGCGGCGGGTAGGAGAACCAGACCTCGCCGTCGGCCTCGAGGTGGGCGGTCGGCTCACCGTCGGTGACGACCAGCAGCACGGGCTGCGCGTTGGGGTGCTTGCGGAAGAACCGGTTGGCGAGCAGCAGGCCGTGGTGGAGGTTGGTGCCCTTGGCCCAGCGGGCGTCGAGGGCGGTCAGCTCCTCGATCTCCATCACCTGCGCGTGCCGGCCGAAGGCGATCAGCTGGAGGTCGTCGCCGCGGAACCGCGAGCGCACCAGCTGGTGCAGCGCCAGCGCGGTGCGCTTCATCGGCACCCACCGGCCGTCCATCGCCATCGAGAACGACGTGTCGACCAGCAGCGCGACCGCCGCCTGGGTGCGGGCCTCGGTCTCGACGACCTCGATGTCGTCGACCTGGATCCGCACCGGCATCGTGCCGCCGTCGCGCAGCACGGCGTTGCCGATCGTGCGCGGCACGTCCCACGGCTCGGTGTCGCCGAATTCCCACCGCCGGGTGGACCCGCTCGGCTCGCCGGCGAGGCCGGTCGTACGCGTCTCGCGGGCGCCCGAGCGTCCGCTCATCCGGTCGGCGACGTCGCGCAGCAGCGCCTTGCCGAGCTGCCGCATCGCCTTGGGCGAGAGCCGCAGCTCTCCGTCGGAGCCCCGCTTGAGGTAGCCGCTGTCGCGCAGCGCGCGCTCGAGCTCCTGGAGCGTCTTCGCCGCCACCGCCGCCTCGTCGCCGAGCTGCCGGGCGAGCGCGTCGAGGTCGACGTCGTCGAGCCGCGCGCCGTGGTGGGACTGGGCGAGCTGGTCGGCGAGCGCCTCAAGCTGGGCGAGGTCCTGCAGGGCACCGGTGCCGTCACCCAGTCCGAGCCCCTGGTCGCCGTCGAACGACTCCGAGCCCGACCAGTCCTCGCCGGGCCGCAGCGACTGCAGGTTGGCGTCCATCCGGGCCAGCTGCTCCATCAGCTGGGGCGAGCCGAAGGCCTGCTGCGAGAGCTCCATCAGCTCCTGCCGCTGCTCGGGCGTCATCGAGTTCAGCATCCGCTGCGCGGCGGCGGCCCGCTGCGCCAGCGAGTCGAGCAGCTCGTCGATGTTCTCGGGGTTCTCGGGGAAGAAGTCGCCGTGCTTGTCCATGAAGTCGGCGAAGTCCTCGTCGGTGTCCTCGCCCCGGGCGTGCTTCTCCAGCAGGTCGTTGAGGTCGGAGAGCATCTCCGAGATCGCCTCGCGGTCCTCGTCGGTCGCCCCCTCCAGCGCCTGCTTCATGCCGGCGAAGCGCTGGTCGAGCAGCTCGCGGCCGAGCAGGTCCTTGATCTGCTCGTAGGCCTCGCGTGCCTCGCTCGACTGCCAGTCGTACGACGACAGCTCGCTCACCGCCGCCGCGGTCGACGACGGCAGGTTGTCCAGCGTCATCTCGCGCAGCGTGCGGTCGGAGTCGTCCATGGTGATGTCGCGGGCGAGCTGGCCGCGCTCGGCGAGGACGGCCTTGTCGAGCAGCTCACGCACCTCGCGCAGCGTGCCGTCGAGGTCGTGCCGCTGGAGGATCTCGCGGCGGCGCTCGGCGACCCGCCTGGCCAGGTCGTCGAGCCCCGCCTGGTCGGTGCCTCCGCGCCGGAGGAACTCGCGCATCGCGTGCTCGGGGCTGTAGCCGGCCATCACGTCCTGGCCGATCTGGTCGAGCGCCTCGGCCAGGTCGACCGGCGGCGCCAGCGGGTCGCCGCCCTCGTAGCGGTGGAACCGTGAGCGGTCCGTGCGCCGGCTCATCGTCGGGTCACCGTCACCTCCCCGCCGACCGCCCGCGGGATCTCCGCGACCTCGGCCACCGTGGCCAGCAGGCCGTCGACGTCCTCGCGGCTGGCCGCCGAGTCCACCTCGACGCGGTAGTCGACGGTGGTCGAGGACCACGTCGCGCCGTCGAACTCACCCGACACCTCGACCATCACCCCGTCGACGCCGATGCCGAGCGGCCCGGCCTCGCGGAGCACGTCGTTGAGCACGCAGCAGCCGATCGCGGTGAGCAGCAGGTGCGCGCCGGTGCCCCCGCCCTCGACCGCGATGCCGCCGTCGGTCCACGTGTGCGGGACGACGTACGCCGGGGTGAGCCCGGCCGCGCGCGATCCCGCCGCGACGCGAACCTCGAAGCCCAAGAGGTCAGCCATAGACGGTCTCCCCGGCGTCGGCGTCCTTGCCGATCTTGCGGGCGAGGTAGAGCCCCTCGAGGGCGAGCTCGAGCGCGCCGGCGCGCTCACCGTCGTTGGTGGCGCCGAGCCGGTCGCAGACCTGGTCGTAGAGGTCGGACTCCCCCAGCACCGGCAGCCCGGCGAGGAAGTCGCGCGCGCCGACCCGGGCGCCGGTGGTGACCATCGCGCCCTCCTCGATGGCCTCCACCAGGAGCCGCAGGTCGATGCCGGCGAGGTGGGCGCGGACCGTCTCGGCGATCGAGGTGCGCAGCAGGTGGGTGAGGATCTCGGCCTCACGACCCTCCTCCCCCGTCTCGAACTCGATCTTGCCGCCCAGCACGTCGACGGCCGTCTCCAGGTCGACGACGCGGGCGACCGCCTCGCCCTCGCCCTGGGTGGTCGCCCGGTGCAGCGCGGCGGCGGCGATCGTCTCCGCGCCGGCGATCGCGAAGCGGGCGCTGACGCCCGAGCGCTGGTCGACCGACTGCGACTCCCGCAGGTTGGAGGTGAAGCGGGCCAGCACCTCGAGGAGGTAGTCGGGCACCTCGGCGACCAGCTCGGCCTCCTGCGCGATGACGGCGATCTCCTCCTCGACCTCACGCGGGTAGTGGGTGCGGATCTCGGCGCCGAAGCGGTCCTTGAGCGGGGTGATGATCCGGCCGCGGTTGGTGTAGTCCTCGGGGTTGGCACTGGCCACCACCAGGACGTCGAGCGGCAGCCGCAGGACGTAGCCGCGGATCTGGATGTCGCGCTCCTCCATCACGTTGAGCATCGCGACCTGGATCCGCTCGGCGAGGTCGGGCAGCTCGTTGATGGCGACGATGCCGCGGTGGCTGCGCGGGATCAGGCCGAAGTGGATGGTCTCGGGGTCGCCGAGGTGGCGGCCCTCCGCGACCTTCATCGGGTCGACGTCGCCGATCAGGTCGGCGACCGAGGTGTCCGGCGTGGCCAGCTTCTCGGCGTACCGCTCGTCGCGGTGGCGCCACGAGATGCGGAGGTCGTCGCCGTACGTCGCCGCCGCCTGCCGCGAGGCGACCGTGATCGGGTCGTAGGGGTGCTCGCCCAGCTCGGACCCGGAGATGACCGGGGTCCACTCGTCGAGCAGGCCCACCAGGGACCGCAGCAGTCGGGTCTTGCCCTGGCCGCGCTCGCCGAGCAGGACGATGTCGTGGCCCGCGAGCAGCGCCCGCTCGACCTGCGGGATCACGGTGTCGGCGAAGCCGTGCAGGCCCGGCCACGGGTCCTCGCCCCCGCCGAGGCGGTCGAGGAGGTTGTCGCGGATCTCCTCGCGGAGGGTCTTGAGCCGGTGGCCGCTCTCGCGAAGCTGGCCGAGGGTGCTGGCATCGGGGTGCTGGGTCTGGCTCTGGGTCTGCTGCTGGGTCACGTCGTCCACGCTAGACCCGGCCGTCAACGTGGAGTGCGCTCGAAGTCGCCGCCCTCGGCCCGCCGGGGTAGTCCAGTGGCAGATGGCTGTCCAGCGGGCCGATCCACGACCATCTGCCACTGGACTACCCCGGCACGACGACCATCTGCCACTGGACTACCGGCGCCGAAACCGGGGTCGCACCGCCTCCGGCAGGGCAGGATGACGCCATGGCCTCGATGTTCCTGCTGTTCGTGGTGGTGCTCGTCGCCCTCGTGGCGGGCGGCGTCGGCTACGCCCTCGGCCGCGCGAGCGTGCCCCCGCAGACGGAGGACGGCACAGCCCTCGCGGAGCGCGACGCCTTCATCGAGCAGCTGCGCGAGCTCGCGTGGCAGCACCGCGACGTCTCACCCGAGCTCTCGACGATCGTCATCGACGAGATCGCCACCCGCCACCGCCGGCTCTCCGGCCCGAACGACTGAGGACCCCGATGCCCTCCGCTCCCACCGCCGTGAAGAAGCTCAGCAGGGTCGTGCTCGGCCTCGGCCTCGTCGTCGGCCTGGCCCTCGCCGTGCTGCTCTTCGTGCGTCCGACGACGGTCTCGACCGGCCCCGACCAGGTGGCCCTCCACTACAGCGACGGCGCCTTCACCCCGCGTCGCTACGAGGACTGCGTGCAGCGCTCGACGCGCGCGTGGGACGGCCCGGGCGACAAGCACTACCTCTACCCGACGTCCCAGCGGAACTACGTCTTCGGCGAGGGCGGCGATCGCAGCCCGGTCACGTTCGTGACCAAGGACGGCATCGAGATGAGCGTCGACGGCGTGGCCGCCTTCCTCCTCAACACCGACTGCCCCACGCTGCAGAAGTTCCACGACCTCATCGGCAACCGCTACGCCGCCTACATGGACTCCGCGGACGGCAACGGGTCGGTCGGCTGGCTGCAGATGCTCAGCGTCTACATCAGCCGCCCGCTCGAGACCGCGATCGACCGCGCCAGCCAGAACTACACCTACACCGAGCTCTACACCGACCCCAACGTCAAGGCCCAGTGGGAGCGCGACGTGCTCGCGCAGATGCCCGACCTGGTCGGGCGCCAGATCGACGGCGACGAGGAGTTCTTCACCGACTTCGCGATCACGCTGCAGAAGCCGGTGCCGCCGGAGGCAGTGAAGGCCGCGCTCGTCGCGCAGCAGGAGGCCGTCGCACGCGCCAAGGCCAAGGAGGCCGAGGCGGCCGCCCAGGTCAAGGCCGCCGAGGCGCAGATCGCGGTCGAGAAGGCCGAGGCCGCCAAGATCGCCGAGCGGATCCGGGTGCTGGGGCGCGAGGGCTACCTCAAGCAGTACGCCATCGACCACGGGCTCAACCCCTACCAGCCGACGACCGGCGGGCTGATCACCGACTCCGGGCCCTGAGGTCCACCGCGCGGGACCTTCGGCCCTGCCTCGCGATCGCGACGCGAGGGAGGCTGGGAGCCGACGACAAGGAGACTCCCATGCGAACCATGCTCGACCTCTCGCGCGAGGACTGCGTGCGCCTGCTGGGCGCGGGCATCGCCGGCCGGGTCGCGGTGAGCACCCCGACGGGGCCGCACATCGTGCCCGTGAATTACGCCGTGGACGGGGAGTCGATCCTGGTCCGCACGACGGCCTACAGCCTGCTCGGGACCTATGGTCGCGACGCCCAGCTGTGCTTCGAGGTCGACCAGTTCGACTACGAGAACCAGCGCGGCTGGAGCGTCTCGGTCCGCGGCCGCGCCACCTTCGTCGACGACCCCGAGGAGCTCGCCGAGATCGCGCGGCACTGGGAGCCCCGGCCCTGGGCCGAGGGCCAGCGCAACCTCGTCGTCCGCATCCCGTGGACCGAGCTCAGCGGCCGCCAGCTCGGCGGCGGGTGGGACCCCTGGGCGCACCTGCCCGTACGTCGTCTCGCCTGATGCCGGCACGGTTGCGACACAATCTCCCGTGTGACCCACACACCGGACCTCGGCGCTGACGCGCGCTCCCTGCTGGAGGCGGTCACCGCGATCTCCAGCGACCTCGACCTCGACCTCGCCCTGACCCGGATCGTCGAGGCGGCGACCGCCCTCACCGGCGCCCGCTACGGCGCCTTGGGCGTGCTCGGCCGCGACGGCGAGCTGGTCGAGTTCGTCACGACCGGCATCGACGAGCGCACCCGCGCGGCCATCGGCGACCTGCCTCGGGGACGCGGCATCCTCGGGGTGATCATCGAGGACCCCTCCGGCCTGCGGCTCGAGGACCTGTCGGCGCACCCGTCGTCGGTCGGCTTCCCGCCCAACCACCCGCCGATGACGTCCTTCCTCGGCATGCCGGTCCGGATCCGGGGCACCGTGTTCGGCAACCTCTACCTGACCGAGAAGGCCGGCGGCGGCCCCTTCACCGAGGACGACGAGGGCCTCGTCGAGGAGCTCGCCCGGACCGCCGGCTACGTCATCAGCAACGCCCGGTCGTTCGCGCTGAGCGAGCGACGGCGCCAGTGGCTGGAGGCCTCCGCCGACCTCTCGGAGCTGCTCCAGCCGCCGGTCGACCTGCCGACCGCGCTCCACCAGATCGTCGCCACGGCCCGTCAGGTGTCGGGATCGCACGCGGTGGCGCTGTGGTCCTCGCTCGGCGCGGACCACGACACGCTCAGCGTGGCCCCCGACGCCAACGCCGAGGAGGTCGAGCGCGTGCTGTCCGCGGCGCGCGCGGCGACGGTCATCGGCCCGGGCAGCCCGGTCACCACCACGCGCATCGACGGGGTGCCCCTGGTCGTGGTGCCGCTGCGCTCGCACCTCGCGCCGGTGACCGCGCTGGTCGCGGTCACCAACCCGCAGGCCGGTCTGCTCGACGTGCAGGACCGCGACCTGCTCGCCGGCTTCGGCGACCAGGTCGCGCTGTCGCTCGACCGCACCCAGGCGCTGGCTGACCGTCAGGAGATGGCCCTGCTCTCCGACCGCGAGCGGATCGCGCGCGACCTCCACGACATCGTCATCCAGCGGCTCTTCGCCACCGGGCTGCAGCTCCAGGGCGTCGCGGCGATGGCCGACGACGGAGCGGTCACCGAGCGCCTCGACAAGTCGGTCGCCGAGCTCGACGACACCATCAAGGCCATCCGCGGCACCATCTTCGAGCTGCAGGACCGTCGCGGCGACTCGCTGCGGGCGGCCATCCGCAGCCTCGTCAAGGAGTACGTCCCGGTGCTGGGCTTCACGCCCGTGGTGCGCACCTCCGGGCCGATCGACACCGCAGTCCCGCCGGCGCTCGGTTCCCAGCTGCTCGCGGTGCTCCGCGAGGCCGTCTCCAACGTCGCCCGGCACGCCCTCGCCGACTCGGCGGAGGTCGACGTCGTCGTCGGGTCCGACCTGCTCGAGCTGCGCGTCGCCGACGACGGGGTGGGCCTGCCCGCCGAGGTGTCCGAGAGCGGGCTGCGCAACGCACGACGCCGGGCGGACGACCTCGGCGGCACCCTGGGGGTGTCGCCGGTCGGCGAGCGCGGCACCGTGCTGGTCTGGCGCGTGCCGATCAAGGACTGATCCGACCGCGCACACCAGAGGACCCGGCGCCGAGGGCGCCGGGTCCAGAGGGGGCCTGGTGTCATCGCAGGACGGGGTAGTTCTTCACCACCTCGGTGCGGTTCCACCAGCGACCCAGCCCCCAGGTGGTGCCGGCCGCGCCCAGGGCGAGGACCGCCATCACGATCACGCCGACGAGGTGGTCGTCGACGACCGGGTTGTTCTCCAGGGGCAGCACTGCGGCGTACATGAACGCGTACATGAGCGCGCCGGCTGCGGTGCCGATCCGCATGCCCGCCCCGAGCAGGAGGGTCACGCCGATGCCGAGCAGGCCGAGCATGAACAGCCAGTCGACCCATGCCTGTCCGGCCAGGCCGGTGAAGAACCCGTGGAAGGGGTTGTCAGCAGGGACACCGAAGCTGAGGAAGCCCTCCGTGGGGCTGCCGCCGTTGATCCACGCAGCGGGGCCGAACCGGTCCAGGTTGCCCTCCTGGTCGTAACCGGTGTGGAAGCCGAGTGCGAAGGTCTTGTCGAGGAACGCCCAGAGGAAGGTGACTCCGTAGGCGATCCGCAGGGTGGCCAGGGCCCTGTGGAACCAGGGGCCGCGGTCGTTCTCTTCGTAGCTCACGCCGACCGGGGCTTCGTACGCCTCGACCTCGTGGCGGTGGCGATGGATGACGTTCATCGTCATCCCCTCCTTCGGTGGTGTGTTTTCTGGGTCACCACCAGAGTCCCGGAGTCACGCTCCGGGCATCAGGGCCTGCCGTCACCGACCGGCGGGACCTTGGTCCTGCCCGAGCAGCTTGGAGGCCAGGACCGCGGCCTGGGTGCGCCGCTCGAGGCCGAGCTTGGCGAGGATGCTCGAGACGTAGTTCTTCACGGTCTTCTCGGCGAGGAACATCTGCTCGGCGATCTGGCGGTTGGTCAGGCCCTCGGCGATGTGGCCGAGCAGGATGCGCTCCTGGTCGGTGAGGGAGGCCAGCTCGTCGGGCGTGCTCGGGCCGTTGCGGATCCGCTCCAGGATGGTCGCGGTCATCGCCGGGTCGATGAGCGACTTGCCTGCGGCGACGTGGCGGATCGCGCCCACGAGGTCGGAGCTCTTGATCTCCTTGAGCACGTAGCCCGCGGCACCGGCCATGATCGCGGCGAACAACGCCTCGTCGTCGTCGTACGACGTGAGGATGAGGGCGTTGATGGTCGGGTCGATCGCGCGCACGGTCCGGCAGACCTCGATCCCCGAGCCGTCGGGCAGGCGCGCGTCGAGCACGGCGACGTGCGGGCGCAGGGCGGGGATGCGGGCGGCGGCCTCGGTGGCGGTGGCCGACTCGCCGACCACCTCGATGTCCTCCTGCTGCTCCAGCAGGAACTTCAGGCCCTCCCGCACGACGTCGTGGTCGTCGAGGAGGTAGACGCGGATCGGTGCGGGCATGGGCACATTCCACCAGATCGGCGGCCCGACCCGTCCGATCTCAGCCCAGGTCGAGGTACATCACGTGCAACCCGACCCGACCGTGGGCCGTGCTGTCGAAGGCCCGGGGCACCGTCCCGACCACCTCGAACCCGAGGTCCTGCCACAGCCCGACGGCGGCGGTGTTGGTCTCCACCACCGCGTTGAACTGGATGCCGGCGAAGCCCTCGTCGCGGTGCCAGCGGACGGCGTACTCGCCGAGCCGGCGACCCACGCCGCGGCCGCGCGCATCGGCGTCGACCATGAAGGACGCGGTGCCGACGTGCGCACCGCGACCCGGGCGGTTCGGTCCCATCTTGGCCGAGCCGAGCACCACCCCCTCGTCGTCGGTGAGCACGACGACGTGGCTGGTGCCGTCGAACCACCAGCCACGGGCCTCGTCGGACGTGGCGCCGAGCGGGTAGGCGTAGGTCTCACCGGCCTCGACGATCTCCTGCCAGAACGGCCAGATGGCCGCCCAGTCCGCCTCGGTCGCGGGCCTGATGCTCACGGGATCTCCTTCGTTTCTCCGGTCTGGAGCAGTCTCCCCGGCACCCGACGCGCGGCGCACACTGGAGGCAGCCGGACGGGGGCCGCCGGACGCCGGCCAGGACGCACAGGGAGGCGCTCATGTCGCTCACACACCGCGCGGTCGCGATGATGATGCCGGTCACCGACGTCGACCGGTCGCGCACGTTCTACTCCGAGTCCCTGGGGCTCGACTACACCGGGACCAACGACGAGGGCAGCGCGATCTACGCGCTCGAGGGCGACTCCACGCTCGTGCTGCTGCCCCGCCCCGACAGCACGCCGTCGGAGAGCACCGCGATGAGCTTCGAGGTGGACGACATCCACGCCGAGATCGGCGAGCTCGAGGGCCGCGGCGTCGTCTTCGAGGACTACGACCTGCCCGACCTCAAGACCGTCGACCACGTGTGCGTGCTCGGGTCGGAGAAGGCGGCCTGGTTCAAGGACCCCGACGGCAACGTGCTGTGCCTGCACCAGGAGACCTGACCTGGACATCTGGCCCTAGACGTCGGTCGCGCCGTCGATCGACTGCCGGATCAGGTCGGCGTGCCCCGCGTGGCGGGCGTACTCCTCGACCATGTGGACCAGCACCCACCGCACCGTGGCTGTCTGCCCCTTCTCGGGCGGCCGCGGACGCGCGACCGGGCGGTCGAGCTCGGGGTCGGCCGCCAGTGCCTCGTCGAGGCACCGGTCGGCGCGGGCGATGGCGTCGGCCAGCAGCGCGTCGAGCTCGGCGTGCGGGGTCCCGGCCGCGCTGTGCCAGTCCCAGTCGGGGTCGTCGTCCCAGGGCGCGGCGTCCCAGGGCGGTGCGGGCTCGTGGGCGGCGAGGTTGTAGGAGAACCAGTAGTCCTCCACGAAGGCGAGGTGCTTGAGCATCCCGCCGAGCGTGAGGTCGCTCGGCGGCAGCGGCTGGTCGAGCTGCTCGTCGGTGAGCCCGGAGGCCTGCAACCGGATGGTCGCGCGGTAGTGGTCGATGAAGCTGCGCAGCATCCCGACCTCGGTGTCGCTGTAGGCCGGCTCGGGCCGCTCGATCGTCATGGCGGGACGTTAGCCGAGCGGCCCCCCGTTCGCCCGATCAGAGGGACGGGCCCTCGCCGCGCAGCTTGTCGACCTCGGCCATCGCGTCGCGCAGCTGGCCGAGCCACTCCTCGGCGTGCTCGCCGACCAGGCGCACCGACCAGGCGAGCGCGTCGGAGCGGGAGCGGGCCACGCCGGCGTCGACGAGGGTGTCGAGCACCTGGCGCTCGGGCTGCCGCAGCCGGGTCATCACCGGCGCGGCGACGTGGGTGAACAGCGCCTCGGTGTCGCCGAGCCGCACCCCCCACGAGACCTTGCGCTGGTAGCGGGCCTGCGCCTCGAGGGCGATCTCGATGCGCTCGGCCTTCGTGTCGGCGCGGAACCGGCTGATCCGGCCCTCCGCCTCGGCGCCGTCGGCGCCGGCCGCCTGCGTCTCGCTGAGGGTGCCCAGCACCGTGATCTCCTCACGGTCGGTGCGCACCTCGATCTCGCTGAACCAGTCGTCGGGCAGGCGCCCGCGGAACCAGCCCGCCGCGTCGTCGGCGGAGGGGAGGTCGGCGACCTGCCAGCCCCCACGGCGGCCGCCGCGCTCGCCGCGCTCGCCGCGGCCCCGGCCGCGTCGTCCGCGGCCCTCGTCGTAGTCGTCTCGGGTCATCATGTTCGTGCTCCTTCTTGCAGTGCTTACATAATTACACCCTTACAGTGCATACGCAAAGGGCGCTTGTTCCCGCGACCTGCCGTTACCCTCGCCGACGTGCCGACCTCGTCCTGCCCGTGCGGATCCGGAGCGATGTACGCCGCCTGCTGCGGGCCGCTGCTGGCCAACCGCGAGCAGGCGGCGACGCCGGAGCAGCTGATGCGCTCGCGCTACACGGCGTACGTCGTCGGCGACGCCGACCACCTCTTCCGGACCTGGCACCCGCGCACCCGGCCCGACGACACCACGCCCGACCCGCGCACCCGGTGGACCGGGCTGGAGGTCCTCGCCGCCGAGGACGACACGGTCGAGTTCGTCGCGACGTGGGCGGGCGGTCGGATGCACGAGGTCAGCCGCTTCGAGCAGCGCGCCGGCCGGTGGGTCTACGTGGACGGCGACGTCGACTAGCTACTGGCCCGGTCGACCCGGCTCGTCGACCCACCGCTCCCCGACTGCGACCGGGCGACCGCGCCCGCCGGTGGCCGCGGCCACGACCTCGGCCACCCGGTCCGCCTCCTGGGGCGCGGCTGCGAGCAGCAGCCGGACCCGGGCGTCGTACGCCACGTCGAGCACCGTCACCCCACGCGCACGCAGCTCCCCCTCCACCCGGCCGGCGTCCGCGTGGTCGAGCTCGAGGGCGAGCTCGGTGAGCAACGCGCGACGCAGCGTGCCCGCCTCGGCGAGGGCCGCGCGCACGGCGTCGCCGTAGGCACGGACCAGACCGCCGGCACCGAGCAGGGTGCCGCCGAACCACCGCGTGACGACGGCCGCGACGTCACTGACCCCGGCGCCGCGCAGCACGTCGAGCATCGGCGCCCCGGCCGTGCCGGCGGGCTCCCCGTCGTCGGAGGAGCGCTGCACCTCCCCGCCCGGCCCGAGCACGAAGGCCGAGCAGTGGTGCCGCGCATCCCAGTGCTCGCGACGCAACGCCGCGACCAGGGCACGCGCCTCGTCCTCGTCGGCGACCCGGCGCAGTGTGCAGAGGAAGCGGGAGCCACGGTCCTCCACCTCGGCGTCGGCGGGACCCGCGACGGTGAGGTACGACGTCACGCGGGGTCGTCCTCCGGCGCGGGCGCGCGCTCCTCCTCCGCCCGGTGGCGGCGCTCGACCGGGCCCGGCGTCCAGGTGACCGACACCTTCTCGAAGCCCTTGTGCCGCTGCATGCGGGCGTAGGCGGCGTACGCCCGGCGGTCGGCGTCGGTCAGCTCGACGTTGTCGGTGAACGGCGTCAGCAGGGCGCGCGGCCACAGGCGGCGCGCCCAGACCACGTTGATCTCCATCGCCAGCACCGCCATCACCGCACCGATCCAGAGGAAGCCGATCAGGCCGAGGACGAGGCCGAAGGTCTTGGTCATCGACGAGGTGTCGACGAGCACGTTGTCGACGTAGGCCGCACCGCCGAGCTGGAGGGCCTGCCACATGATCGCCAGCGAGTAGCCGCCCGGCGCCGCCCGCCAGAACGAGTGCTGGCCCGTCGCGGCGAAGCGGAAGAGCAGGGTGAGGAACGTGCCGACCACGGCGACGGTGAGCAGCGGCAGGAAGTACTGGATGCCCGAGCCGAGCACCTCGGTGAACACGTCGGTCGTGCTCGCGACGGTCGACACGATCGTGACGGCCAGCAGCGAGAAACCCGCAGTGACGAGCAGGACGAGGGTCTTCACGCGGGCGTAGAACGGGTTGGGGCGGCTGTTGCGCGGCACCGACCACGCCACGTGCTGGGTGTTCTGCAGCGCCTGCCCGAGCCCCATCGCGCCGTAGAGCGCGGCGATCGCACCGACCGCCACACCGGCCACCGAGCCCTGGAGGCCCTCCGGCCGGCCGAGCTCGTCGCCGATGATCGGGAACTGCGAGAGCGCGGAGTTGAGGATCTGCTCCTGCCACTGGGGCTCGCCGCGCAGGATCAGGCCGAGGATCGAGGTGCCGAGCAGCATCAGCGGGAAGATCGCGATGAAGGCGTAGTAGGTCAGCGCCGAGGCGAGGTAGGGGCCCTGGTCGTCGAAGTACTTGTAGATGACGGCGAGCGGGAAGCCGAGCACGGGGTGACGGCGCTGGAACCCGTCGACTGCCGAGACCGCTCCCACGGGGTGGAGGCTACCGCCCGGCACCCGGCGAACCCGGTCACCACCAGCCGAGCAGTCCCCCGCCGAGTCGCACGACGAAGCCGCAGACCACGACGAGGAAGAACGCGCGGACGAACCGGGCCCCCTTCGCCATCGCCAGCCGGGCGCCGAGGTAGCCGCCGGTGATGTTGGCCGCGGCCATCGGCAGCGCGAGCTGCCAGATGACCGCGCCCTGCGGGACGAAGACGACGAGCGCGGCCAGGTTGGTCGCCCAGTTGGCCAGCTTGGCCTTGGCCGAGGCCTCGAGGAAGTTGTAGCCCAGCAGCCCGACGAGTGCGAAGACGAGGAACGACCCGGTGCCCGGGCCGATCGCGCCGTCGTAGAAGCCGATCGTCAGGCCGGTCGCCGCCACCGCGGTCAGGTGCCGGCCACCCTGGAAGCGGAGGCTGGTGAGCTCGCCGACGCTCGGCTTGAACCAGACGTAGCCGCCGACCAGCACGAGCACGGCCAGGATGATCGGGTCGAAGGCGCTGCGCGGCAGCAGCGAGGCGACCAGCGCTCCGCCGGCCGAGCCGAGGAAGGCGGCGAGCATCAGCGGCAGGAAGGTCCGCGGGTCGGGCCGGATCCGCCGGACGTACGTCGCTGCGCTGATCGACGTGCCGCAGAACGAGGCGAGCTTGTTGGTCGCTGCGATCTGCACCACCGAGGCGCCCGGCAGCCCGATGAGCAGCGCGGGGAGCTGGACCAGCCCGCCGCCGCCGACGACGGCGTCGACGAAGCCCGCCACCAGGGCCGCGAGGACCAGGAAGGCGACGACCTCCAGAGAAAGGTCGCCCACGTCAGGAGGAGGTCGAGTCTCGGCTGAACTCCTGGACGACGACGGCGTCGTAGTCCTTCGGCATGGTGGTGCTGAGGCCGGGGCAGATGAACTGCATCGACTGGTCGGTCGCCATCTTTGCGGCGGAGCAGCTCAGCGTCGCCAGCGGGTCGCCGTCCTGGGAGAAGACCATCTCGAAGATCGCCGCGCGCTCCTCGTCGGCCTTGTTCGCGATCGTGCCGGAGACCTCGGGGGTGGTGACCTCCTCGAGGTCGACGGACCGCTCGATGCCCCTGAGCTCCCAGCCCTTCTCGACGGCGAAGCCGTTCCACGTGAAGGCCTCGCCGACCTCCACCTCCACCGGGTCTGTGCTGGTGTTCACGTCGTCACCGCAGGCGCTGAGCGAGCCGACGCAGGCGAGCGCGACGAGGGCGCCGGCCAGGCGCGTACGACGGGTCACGAGGCAGCCACGAAGGCGAGCAGGTCCTGCCGGGTCAGCACGCCGATCGGCTTGCCGTCCTCGTGCACCAGCACCGCGTCGGCCTTCTCGAGCAGGACGACCGCGTCGGCGGCCGGCTCCGTCGAGCCGATCGTCGGGAGTGCCTGGGACATGTGGTCCTCGACCCGGTCGGTCAGCTTGGCGTGGCCGGTGAACAGCGCGTCGAGGAGGGTGCGCTCCGACACCGACCCCGCGACCTCGGCGGCGACGATCGGGGGCTCGGCACGGACGACGGGCATCTGGCTGACGCCGTACTCCTGGAGGATGTGCACGGCCTCGGCGATCGTCTCGCCGGGGTGGGTGTGCACCAGGTCGGGGATCTGGCCGGACTTGCCGCGCAGCACCTCGCCGATGGTGCGGTGGTCGTCCTGCGCGCCGGTCGCGAAGCCGTACTGCCCGAGCCAGTCGTCGTTGAAGACCTTGGTGAGGTAGCCGCGGCCGGAGTCGGGCAGCAGCACCACGATCACCGCGTCGGTGCGTCCCTCGGCGGCGAGCTCGTGCGCGAGCTGGCGTGCGGCGTAGGCGGCCATGCCGGCGGAGCCGCCGACCAGCATCGCCTCCTCGCGCGCGAGGCGGCGGGTGAAGGCGAAGGAGTCGGCGTCGGAGACCTCGATGACGCGGTCGGCGACGGTGCGGTCGTAGGTCTCGGGCCAGAAGTCCTCGCCGACGCCCTCGACGAGGTAGGGGCGGCCGGTGCCGCCGGAGTAGACCGATCCGGCCGGGTCGGCGCCGATCACCTGAACCTCGGCGTTCTGCTCCTTGAGGTAGCGGCCGACGCCGCTGATGGTGCCGCCGGTGCCCATGCCGGTGACGAAGTGGGTGATCTTCCCCTCCGTCTGCTCCCAGATCTCCGGACCGGTGGTCTCGTAGTGGGAGCGCGGGTTGTTGGGGTTGGAGTACTGGTCGGGCTTCCACGCGCCGGGCTCGGACGCGAGCCGGTCGCTGACGTTGTAATAGGAGTCCGGGTGCTCCGGCGCGACGGCGGTCGGGCACACCACGACCTCGGCGCCGTAGGCCTTGAGCACGTTGCGCTTGTCCTCGCTGACCTTGTCGGGGCACACGAAGACGCACTTGTAGCCCTTCGCCTGCGCCACCATGGCCAGGCCCACGCCGGTGTTGCCGGAGGTGGGCTCGACGATCGTGCCGCCGGGCTGGAGCGCACCGGAGGCCTCCGCGGCCTCGATCATCCTGGTGGCGATGCGGTCCTTCACCGAGCCACCGGGGTTGAGGTACTCGACCTTCGCGAGGACCAGCGGGCCACCGTCGGGGCCGTCCGGGAGGTCCAGGGTCCGGCCCAGCCGGACGAGAGGAGTGTTGCCGATCAGGTCGAGGAGAGAGTTCACGTACTGCACCGGATCAATCTACCTATCTACCGCTCCGTAACATGAAGTCGTGGGGGCTACAGGAGCAGCACGCAAGCTGGCATCGGCCGCGGCCTTGGGCGGCGGCGGACTCTCCGTGCTCGGCGCCGGGCTCTACGGCGTGCTGGTCGCGGAGGCGAAGATCGCGCGCCGGATGATCGGCAACGCCACGGACACGCCGCCCGACGCGACCGGCTGGTACGGCCGAGGCCGTCCCGCGCCGGCGATCCGGATCGCGCTGCTTGGTGACTCCAGCGCCGCCGGCTACGGCGTCGAGCGCGTCGAGGAGACCCCCGGCGCGCAGCTCGCCACCGGCGTCGCGGCCCAGGCCGACCGGCGGGTGCACCTGCGGTCCTTCGCCGTGGTCGGTGCTCAGTCCAGCGCGCTGGCCGACCAGGTGGACGCCGCGATCGGCACCCACCCCGACCTCGCCGTCGTGCTCATCGGGGCCAACGACGTCACCCACTCCGTCCTGCCGTCAGCGTCCGTGCGGCACCTCGCCGAGGGCGTACGCCGCCTGCGCGAGGCCGAGATCGAAGTGCTGGTCGGCACGTGCCCCGACCTCGGCACCATCCGCCCGATCCCCCCGCCGCTGAAGCAGGTGGCGCGCGAGTGGTCGCGCCGGCTCGCTGCCGCGCAGACCATCACCGTCGTCGAGAACGGCGGCCGCTCGGTCTCGCTCGGCGACATCCTCGGCCCGGAGTTCGACGCCGCTCCCGCGGTGCTCTTCGGGCCCGACCGCTTCCACCCGTCGGCCGACGGCTACCAGCAGCTGGCCTCGGTGCTGATCCCGTCCTGCCTGGCCGCGCTCGACCTGCTGCCCGACGACGAGGCGATGCCCGAGCCGTTGCGCCGCGAGGGCATCCTCCCGGTCGCCGCGGCCGCCGTGCGCGCGGCTCGTACGCCCGGCACCGAGGTCGACGGCACCGAGGTCGGCGGCACCCAGCGCGGCCTCCGCGGCCGCTGGGTCGAGCTGCGCCACCGGCGCCGTCGCCCCTCCACCGACGCCGAGTCGCCCGAGCACGACGAGCACGACTCCTCGGAGACCGTGCCCCCGGACCACCCCGAGCTGCCCGAGGGCTGACCCGCCTCCCGGCTCCGGTCGAGCGGGGGGGGGCCCGACAAAAAAGCACCCCAACAAGCAAAGTGGGCCCACCACCGCCCCCCCCCGGCGGGCGGGCGAGGGGGGCGGCCACCACGCCGCGCACGGTCGCGGCCGCGACCGCCAGGGCCCCCGGTGGGCGCCCGGGGGCCGGCGCAAGTCGCCCACCCCGCGCCGCCAGCGCCAGGAACGCGCGCGAGCGCAT
>NZ_JAYSFM010000003.1:445029-491465 GCF_041913365.1 Nocardioides sp. | reverse complement strand
CTAATTCGTCGACTAATCAAACACACTGTTGAGTTCTCAAGAATCAGACGCACCCACATCGCGATCCGGTGAGGATCTCGGTTGCGTGAGGCAACTGGTCAAACTTAGCGAGCGACTTTCTGTCCGCGCAAATCGCGGGCTGTTTCGCTCTGACCCACTGGTGTCACCGTGACCGATGACCGCTTCGGGTTGTCCTGCCCGGGGCCGGGAGCCCGACCTGACCGGTCTTGCTCCCCGCCGCTCCCTGGCGACAGAGAGAACAGTATGCGTACTCATGACAACGCGCAAATCGAGGCGCTGTGACCGCGAGCACACTGACGTTTCCGCAGGTCAGAGGCCTGTTGTGACGGGTGGGGCGTGTCGGACGGGCGCGTCGCCCGCCCGGCACGACCCCAGCAGTCAGGCCTTGGCGAGCTCCGATCAGGCCACTTCGATGCCCGCGAAGTTCTTCTTCCCGCGCCGCAGCACCAGCCAGGAGCCGGCCACGAGGTCGGCCTCGGTCGGCTGCAGCTCGGGGTCCTCCACGCGGACGTTGTTGAGGTAGGCCCCGCCCTCCGCGACCGTCCGGCGCGCCTCCCCCTTGCTCTTGGCGAGCCCGGCGGTGACCAGGAGGTCCAGGATCCCAGGCAGCTCGCCGGCCGGGACCGTCGTACCGCCGGCCTCGCGGAGCGCTGCGCCGAGGGTGTCGGGCTTGATCGAGGCCAGGTCCCCGCCGCCGAACAGGGCCGCGGCCGCTGCCTTGGCCTGCTCGACCTCGTGCTGCCCGTGGACCAACGCCGTCACCTCGTCGGCGAGGCGCTTCTGCCCGGCGCGCAGGAACGGCTTGTCGGCCGTCTGCTGCTCCAGGTCCTCGATCTCCTCGCGGGTGAGGAACGTGAAGACCTTCAGCAGCTCCCCCACCTTCTCGTCCTCGGCGTTGAGCCAGAACTGGTGGAAGCCGTAGGGCGAGAGCATGTCGGCGTCGAGCCAGAGCGCGCCGCCCTCGGTCTTGCCGTACTTGGTGCCGTCGGCCTTGGTGATCAGCGGCGTGGCGAAGGCGTGCGCCTTGCCGCCGTCGGCGCGCCGGATCAGCTCGACGCCCCCGGTGAGGTTGCCCCACTGGTCCGAGCCGCCGAACTGCAGCGTCACCCCGTGCTGGCGGTGCAGCTCGAGGTAGTCCATGGACTGGAGCAGGACGTAGGAGAACTCGGTGTAGCTGATGCCCGCCTCGAGGCGCGACTTCACCACGTCGCGGGCGAGCATCCGGTTGACCGGGAAGTGCTTGCCGATGTCGCGCAGGAAGTCGATCGTCGACAGCGAGGCGGTCCAGTCGTAGTTGTTGACCATGGTGGCCGCGTTGCTCCCCTCGAAGGAGAGGAACGGCTCGATCTGGCCGCGCACGCGCTCGACCCACTCCTTGACGAGGTCGAGGGAGTTCAGGGTGCGCTCGCCGCTCTCGCGCGGGTCGCCGATCATGCCGGTGGCGCCGCCGACGAGGGCGTACGGCGTGTGCCCGGCCTCCTGGAGCCGCTTCGCGGTCAGGATCTGGACCAGGTTGCCCATGTGGAGGCTCGGGGCGGTCGGGTCGAAGCCCACATAGAACTTGACGCTCCCCTCGCCCAGCGCCGCGCGGAGCGCGTCGCGGTCGGTGGAGTGGGCGACGAGGCCGCGCCACTCCAGCTCGTCGAGGACATTCGGGGTCGTCACGTGGGTTCCTTCGGGTGAGGTGGGTTAGTGGACGGGCACTAGCCTAGGGCGAGGCAGGAGGAGGTACGGCACGTGATCGCAGGCAGGTACACGCTCGAGCGGGAGATCGGTCGCGGCGGTTCCGGGACCGTCCACCTCGCGCACGACGAGGTGCTCGGGCGCACGGTGGCCATCAAGCGCATCGGGATCCTGTCCGGTGAGCAGGCCGCGCTCGAGCGCGCCGGCCGCGAGGCCCGCCTGGCCGCCGCGCTCAACCACCCCCACGTGGTCTCGGTCTTCGACCTGGTCGAGGAGGAGGAGGTCCACTGGCTGGTCATGGAGTACGTCGACGGGCGCACGCTCAGCGAGATGGTGCGCGCGTCCGGACCTCTCGAGATGACCGAGGCGGCGACGTACCTCGCGCAGACGGCCGACGCGCTCGCGGAGGCACACGAGGCGGGGATCGTGCACCGCGACGTGAAGCCGAGCAACATCCTCGTCTCGGACGGCGTCGCCAAGCTCAGCGACTTCGGCATCGCCAAGTCAGCCGACGACGCCTCCCTCACGCAGACCGGGCTGGTCACCGGCTCGCCCGCCTACCTGGCCCCCGAGGTCGCGTCGGGCTCGTCCGCCACGCCGGCCAGCGACGTGTGGTCACTGGGCGCCACGCTCTACCACTCGGTCACCGGACGACCGCCGTACGAGGTGGGCGACAACCTGATCGGTGCGCTCTACAAGATCGTCCACGAGGACCCGCCGCGGCTGCCCGGCGACCACCCGATGGCCGGCCTGCTGTCGGTGATGATGACCCGCGAGCCGGAGAACCGCTGGCCGATGCACAAGGTGCGCGACCAGCTCGACCGCCTCTCGCGGGGCCAGCGCTCGACCGTCACGGCCGCACCCGCGATGCGCGTCAACGGCGAACGCACCGGCGCGATGCCCACCGTGCGCTCCGCCCCGGTCGCCGGCCCCGAGCAGCCGCACCGCCGCCGGGCGCCGTACGCCTGGATCGCCCTCGCCGCCGTCCTCGCGGTCGCGGCGATCGTGGCCGCCTACGTCTGGGCGGGCCGCGGGACGCCCGAGGCGGTCGAGGACGACACTCCGACCTCCCCCACGACCTCCGAGACCACGTCGAGCACCGCCCCGCCGCTGTCGGCCGAGGACACCCGCGAGCAGATGGACGCGTTCATCACGTCCTACCTCTCGATGGTGACCACGCAGCCGCGCAAGGCCTTCGACCAGCTCACGCCGGAGTTCCAGGACGCCAGCGGCGGCTACGACGGCTACATCGGGTGGTGGGGCACCGTCCGCAGCGCGAGGCTGGCGGACATCCAGAGCGACCCGTCCGACCTCACGGTGGGCTACACCGTCGACTACGTCTTCAAGTCCGGCAGCAAGGACACCCAGAGCGTGCGGCTGCAGCTGCAGCGCTTCGACGACAAGTACCTCATCGCTGGCGAGGGCTGAGCGCGGGCGTCGCGGACACAGGTCCCCACGGGTGTGAAGGCGTGCCCGGGGCGGTGGTTAGCGTGTCGGGAGCCCACCGAAAGGGGCCCACGTGATCGCAGGCAGGTACACGCTCGAGCGGGAGATCGGACGCGGCGGAGCCGGCTCCGTCCACCTCGGGCACGACACGCTGCTCGACAGGACCGTCGCCATCAAGCGCATCGGCCTGCTCCCCGGCACCACCGGGCAGGACATCGCCCGCGCCGAGCGGGAGGCCCGGCTGGCAGCCGGGATCAACCACCCGCACGTCGTCTCGATCTTCGACCTGGTGAAGGACGAGGACTGCTACTGGCTGGTGATGGAGCACGTCGACGGACGCACGCTCACGCAGGTGGTCACCGAGGAAGGTCCGCTGCCCCCGACCCGGGCCGCGGGGATCGTGGCCCAGGCCGCTGACGCACTCGTCCAGGCCGACCGAGCCGGCATCGTGCACCGCGACGTCAAGCCCGGCAACATCATGGTCGGGGACGACGACCACGCGAAGCTGGCCGACTTCGGCATCGCCCGCTCCGGCACGGACGCCGCCCTCACCCAGACCGGATTCATCACAGGCTCCCCCGCCTACCTCGCCCCCGAGGTCGCCTCCGGGTCGCCCGCGGCGCCGGCCAGCGACGTGTGGTCGCTGGGCGGCACGCTCCTCTACGCGCTCACCGGCCGCCCGCCGTACGACGTCAGCGGGAACGTGATGGGCGGGCTCTACCGGATCGTCCACGAGGACCCACCGCGGCTACCGTCGGACCACCCGCTCGCGGGCCTCCTGGCCGTGACGATGGCCAAGGACCCGGCCGAGCGGTGGCCCGTCGAGCAGGTGCGTGACGACCTGCGCCTGGCCGCCCGCGGACTCCCGAGCCGGGCGCCCGCGGTCGCCGCGCGCCCCGATCGGACGGCGGAGGCGACCGCGCCCATGGCCGCACCGGTCCCGATGACGCCCGGACCCGACGAGGACGACTCCCCGACGCGGACCACGTCGTTCCCCGCGACCCCGGTGGCGCCTCCCCCGGGACCACCGGCCGACGGTGGCGACGCGCCGTCGCGATCCTTCCCCCTGGGCCGGGCGGTCGCCGTGCTCGCCCTGGTGGTGCTCGCCGGACTGGGCGCCTGGCAGCTCCGGCCCGACGACGGCGCGCAGACGGAGAGCAGTTCCGGCCCGGCGAGCGAGGCACCGTCGCCGACGAAGGACTCCAGGGGCTCCGAGCAGCCGTCCGAAGGATCCACGCCCTCCGGAGAGGCCAGCACGGAGCCGAGCCCGGAGGTCACGGGCACCACACCTGCGGACATGAGGGCGTTCGTGGAGGACTACTTCGCCACCGTCACCTCAGACCCCGAGGAGACGTGGACCATGCTGACGCCGGAGTTCCAGGAGGAGAGCGGCGGCTACGACCGCTATGCCGGCTTCTGGGGCACCATCGAGTCGGCGACACCCTCCGCGATCGAGGTCGACCGCGCCGCCCTGACGGCGTCCTACACGATCGACTACGTCACCACCTCAGGCAGGACGAGGACCGAGCAGGGCGAGCTGCAGCTCGCGCAGCAGGGCGACCAGCTGCTGATCGCCGGCGAGGGCTGAGGACGCACACGGGGCTGGAAGGGCTCGTAGGGCGGGTGGGGCTCGAACCCACGACCCACCCATGGAGTTATCCGCCGAGTCTTCGCTTCAAGCCTCATCGCGACCCGGCCCCACGCGGCTTGATTGATTGACTGCCCGGTCGGCCAGACCGAAGTCCTGTCTTACCTCCACGCGCCCAGTGGAAGCTCCCCCGAGAGCAGGCCGTCACTCCGTAGCAATATCCGAGGCCGATGCTCAATCGACCCATCGGCGCGCCTCAACCGGTGAAGTGCGGTGCCACCGCTCGCGAGGTCCGGCCTCGGGATCTCGACGCGCACTCCGATCGGCCACCGGTCCGATAAGCCGAGGTCAGTTCACCGGTGGGCTCCCGCAACTCGTGCGGCATGCTGGATAAGTTCGTCGAGGACTTGGACAGTGACCGGGTTCGGTCCGGAGCGTCCCAATCGGTGTCGGGCGATGATGATCCGGCGTTCGAGGCCCGGGATGGCAACCACTTGGACGCCTTGCGGGATGGAAGTGGTAGTGGACATCGCGAGTGCGGGCAGCAGAGCCGCCCCCAATCCGGCATCCACCATCGCCAGTGCGATGTCATAGTCGCTGTAGCGGTGGGGGGCTGGGGTTGTCACACCCAATTGCGACATCAGGCGTTGGGTCGCCCCATGGGCAGCGGCGCTCTCGTCTACAGCGAGCCAGTCCAGGTGGCTGAGGTCCGTGGTTGTCCGGGGCCTTGGCATGCTCGCAGGAACTGCGACCAGCCACGGGTCGTCCAAGAGCGTGATGTCCCGCGTACCTCGCGGTTGGGTCCTACCGACGGGGGCATCGGCCTCGGCCAACAACAAGTCGAGGACACCGTTGCGAAGTTCCGTGGCGCCAGTCTCGGTTTCCGACTCCAGCACATGGACATCGACGTTCGGCAGCCGTCCACGGAGCTCTTGAACAAGCGGAAGGACCAGCCCGCGCAACGCCGATCGGAAGCCCCCGATGACGACCTTGCCCGACGGCTCGCCGCCCATTCCGGCCACTGCTTGGCGAACGTCAGCCAACTCCGCCTCGATGCGTTCCGCAGCTTCGACCAGGAGGCGGCCAACGGGCGTTAGTACCGAGCCAGAGGGCTGGCGGTCAAGCACTGGGAATCCCAACTCACGCTCGAGCTTGGCGATCTGTTGAGAGACCGCGGACGGAGAGAGATGAGACTGGGCAGCCGCCGCGATGACACCGCCAGCGCGATGCACGGTCAGCAGGACGGTCAGCCGCCGAGGATCGATCTGCATGCAGTAGATCTTAATGCCCCATCCAGATATGTTCGATTGTGCTGCATGCCAATTGGCGGGACGATTTCGACGTGACCATGACCCGCAATGCCCCACACGTCGCGTCGCAACATCAGCATCAGACAGGCATCCTTCTCGTCCTTGCCGGCGCTGCGCTGTGGGGAACGATGGGTCCCGCAGTGGCAAAGATGAGCGCGCTATCGCCTGTCTCGATGGTCGATGTCTCAGGAGTGCGACTGCTCGTCGGAGGCTTGCTCATGTTCGCGGTTGCAGGCGCCACCGGAGATCTCCGGCGACTACGCCTGACGGGGCGCGCGTGCTCGTACATCTTCGCCACCGGATGCCTGGCCGCCACATTCGCGGCGGCGTACTTCGTGGCAGTGCAACGCATCGGCGTGGCCACAGCGACCGTCATCACGCTTGGAGCGGCTCCGAGCTTCGTGGTACTCGTCTCTGCGTGCCAGCGCCGCCGCTTGCCCAGGCCGGCTGAGGCGTGCGCACTTGCGCTTGCGGGCGCTGGGCTGCTGCTGGTGACTGACGTGACCGCCAGCTCGCCCGCCCCTGGCGGGGAAGCCACGGTGGGTATCGTCGCGGCGGTCGCTTCTGGCATCGCGTTCGGTACGACCACCGTGCTCAATCGTCAGCGAATCCCTGGACTGACGTCGATCAATCTCATCGCAACCTCTTTCACTGTAGGCGGCACGCTGACGACGCTAGTCATCATCGCCTCGGGGCGGCGCTGGCCGGCGATCGATGCCACTGGAGAAGGATGGGCGTGGTTTGCCTGGGTAGTGATCGGCCCAACGGTGTTGGGTTACATCCTCTTCTTCGGCGGACTTCAGTCGGGTCTGCCGTCCACCACCGTGTCGCTATTGACGCTCGTTGAGATTGTCGTCGCCACTGGTATCGCTGTGGTGCTGCTTGGCGAGCAGATGACGTTCCTCAAGACCATCGGGATGGTCGCCATAGTCGCCGCAGCCGCGGTCAGCCACCCCGCTCCCCCACGTCGGGACGCGTCGATCATCGGGGTGCCACACGGCTAGTCCTGCGCCCTGGATGCGGTTGCACGTGGACGATCCGTCGTCCACGAACTCTCGGTGTCACCGAGCCGCAACGCTGCTTCCTTCGGTCAACGTTGACTACAGCCACTCAGCTCGGCCATTGCGGATCAGGTAGCGCGAGTCACATGCTCGCCTGCTGACATCGCTCACCGCAGGACTCAGCGAAACGGTGCCGTCGAAGCGAAGAACCCAGTCGTTCGGACCTAGAGGTGTCACAACCTGGGCGCCGCATCCGCAGAGGCAAAGGTGGACTGCCGTCCGGTGCTCCATTGCTACATACAAGGTGTCTTCTCGCAGCCGTCCCGGTACGGACTGGACGAAGATGGTGGTCAGCAGCGTGGTTTCCATACCGAACTCCCGCAAATTGATGCCGAGTGAAGACTTAGCGATGCATCGAGGCGCCCTTGACGACCTTGTCGATGGCGTTCTTGGGACCGAGGAGGGCAATGCCAACGAGGTCGAGATCGGCAGCAGCCACTTCTGCCACCGCCGCGCGGTTGGCCTCATCGTGCCCCGTTGCGAAGAGCTCGCGGGTGTACACAGCGATCGGAATCTCGCGACTCATCGCCTTCGAGCGTGCCGCCGCGAGGGTCTGGGAACTGGCTGACATGACCATCACGGGCTGCCGCAGCATGGGGAGGTACTTGTTGCTGTCCGCATCGACATACGGCTCCCCAACAAGGTCCGGTTGGCTGGTGGCGATTCCACTCATGAGGAAGGCAGTCACGTTGAGCTCCTGCCAGGCCATCAGGTCGTCGACCAGGACAACAACCACCTTGGTGTCGAAGCGGACAGGTGCGATGCCATCTGCGGTGTAGGAGGTGTCCATAGGTGTAGTGACTCCGTGTCAGGTTTCGGGGCTGGAGTGGCTGGGGCGCATGCCGGGACGGCGACCGCTGAAGGTTGACGGCCAGTCTGCTCGTTACCTACGACTGGGCGGCAAGGGCCTCGCGGCAGTCCGGACACGGCGTCGGCACCCCGAGCGGGAACCTGAGCATCCAGAACACCTTCCAACCGATGGTGTTGACACCGCAGGCGGTCATTAGTTCGCCGTCCTTGCGGATGTGCGCCAGACCCCATGGCGTCTGCGAACCCCACGGTGGCTCTTCGTGAGGCGCCACCACCAGCCAGGTCTCCGGCGTGGTCTCGCCTCGTCGCATCATCTGCATCATCTGTATCTCCTCAGACGCCGCGGAAGCGGTTGATCGCGGTCTCGTGCTGGGCGCGCATCTCGTGGTCGCGGACGCCGAGACCCTCCTCGGGGGCGAGGCAGAGCACGCCGACCTTGCCCTGGTGGGCGTTCTGGTGGACGTCGAGCGAGGCCTGGCCGACCTCGTCCAGCGTGTAGGTCCGCGACAGGGTCGGGTGGATCTTGCCCTTGGCGATGAGGCGGTTGGCCTCCCACGACTCGCGGTAGTTGGCGAAGTGGCTGGAGATGATCCGCTTGAGGTTCATCCACAGGTAGCGGTTGTCGTACTCGTGCATGTAGCCCGAGGTCGACGCGCAGGTGGTGATGGTGCCGCCCTTGCGGGTGACGAACACCGAGGCGCCGAACGTCTCCCGGCCCGGGTGCTCGAAGACGATGTCGATGTCCTCGCCGCCGGTGAGCTCGCGGATGCGGGCGCCGAAGCGCTTCCACTCGCGCGGGTCCTGCTCGGTGCCCTCGTCGTTCCAGAACTTGTAGCCCTCCTCCGAGCGGTTGATGATCAGCTCGGCGCCCATGCTGCGGGCGATCTGGGCCTTCTCCTCGTTGGAGACCACGCACACCGGGGTGGCGCCGCCGTTGAGGGCGTACTGCGTCGCGAAGCCGCCGAGGCCGCCGGAGGCGCCCCAGATCAGGACGTTGTCGCCCTGCTTCATGTCGCCGCCGTTCTTGCTGACCAGCTGGCGGTACGCCGTGCAGTTCACGAGGCCGGGGGAGGCGGCCTCCTCCCAGGTGAGGTGCTCGGGCTTCGGCATCAGCTGGTTGGCCTTGACCATCGCCACGTCGGCCAGGCCGCCGAAGTTCGTCTCGAAGCCCCAGATCCGCTGCTCGGTGTCGAGCATCGTGTCGTTGTGGCCGTCGGGGCCCTCGAGCTCGACGGACAGGCAGTGCGCGACCACGCGGTCACCCGGCTTCCAGCGGGTGACGCCCGGCCCGGTCTTCAGCACCACGCCGGACAGGTCGGAGCCGACCACGTGGTACGGCAGGTCGTGACGCTTGGTCAGCTCACTGTTGCGGCCGTAGCGCTCCAGGAACCCGAAGGTCGAGACCGGCTCGAAGATCGAGGTCCACACGGTGTTGTAGTTGATCGCCGAGGCCATCACCGCGACGAAGGCCTCACCGGGACCCAGCTCGGGCAGCGGCACCTCCTCGACGTGGAGCGACTTGCGCGGGTCCTTCTCCTTGGCCGCGAGGCCCTCGAACATGTCGACCTCGTCCTTCTTCACGAAGGCGGCGCGGTAGGACTCGGGGAGCTCCAGGGAGGCGAAGTCCTCCGAGGTGGCGTTCCCGGACTGGATGGCTTCGAGGATGTTCTGCACGGGGTGACTCCTGGATTTGATGGTTCGCGCGAGTGCATCGCCGAGCCAGTTCCTGAGGTGGGTTAGAGGGCAGCGACGATGTCTTCGACGCGGTCCTTGGCGTCGCCGAACAGCATGGATGCGTTGTCGCGGAAGAAGAGGGGGTTCTGGACGCCGGCGTACCCAGTCGACATGGAGCGCTTGAAGACCACGACGTCCTTGGCGTTCCAGACCTCGAGGACCGGCATCCCGGCAATCGGCGAGGTGGGGTCCTCGGCGGCCGCTGGGTTGACGGTGTCGTTCGCACCGATGACCAGCACGACGTCGGTGTCAGGAAAGTCGCCGTTGACCTCATCCATCTCCAGGACGATGTCGTAAGGCACCTTCGCCTCGGCCAGCAGCACATTCATGTGTCCGGGCAGGCGGCCGGCGACGGGATGGATGCCGAAGCGCACGTCGACGCCTTGGGCGCGCAACTTCGCTGTCATGTCAGCGACGGGGTGCTGCGCTTGGGCAACGGCCATCCCGTAGCCAGGTGTGATGACGACTGATCTTGCATTGCTGAGCAGTTCCGCGACCCGTTCTGCGTCTGTCTCTCGGTGCTCTCCGTAGTCAGTTGTTGTCGAGGCGGGCGCCTCGATGCCGAACCCGCCGGCGATGACGGAGATGAAGGAGCGGTTCATGGCCTTGCACATGATGTAGCTCAGGTACGCACCCGACGATCCCACGAGTGCGCCGGTGACGATGAGGAGGTCGTTGCCGAGCAGGAAGCCGGATGCCGCTGCAGCCCAGCCCGAGTAGGAGTTGAGCATCGACACGACGACGGGCATGTCTCCCCCACCGATGGAGGCGACCAAGTGCCAGCCCAGCATGAGCGCGACGACCGTTACGGCGCCGAGAAGCGCGTCGGCCGATCGGTCGTGGTGAGCGTCGGTGAGGACGTAGAGCACCGTGAACACGGTGAACAAGACGAGCGCGCCGAGATTGATGAGGTTCTTTCCGGGCAGGGTCAGGGGGCGGGACTTCATCCGCGCCGAGAGCTTCAGGTTGGCCACGATGGAGCCGGTGAAGGTGACCGCTCCGATGAAGATGCCGATAGCGACCTCGGCTTCATGGATGTTGACCAGTTGGGCGATATCGCTCGCGGTGCCACCCTCGAGGTGCGGGCCGTTGATGTGCCCGTTCCAGCCGATCAGGACGGCTGCCAAGCCGACGAAGGAGTGTAGGGCTGCGATCAGCTCGGGCATTCCGGTCATCTCTACGACGCGCGCCCGCCACAGGCCGACCAGACCGCCGACGACGACGGCGACCAGCATGAGGCCGATGGGTAGCCAGCCCTGCTGCAACCCGCTCGCCCGGTGCACCACGAGGCTTGTGGTCGCCGCAAGTGCGACGGTGATGCCGATGATGCCGTAGTTGAGTCCGGCCTTGGCGGACTCGTGCTTCGACAGACCAGCCAGTGACAGGATGAAGAGCAGCGAGGCGACGATGTAAGCCGCCACGGTGATCGAGATGACGTCCATGATCAGGCTCCCTTGTTGAACATGGCGAGCATTCGGCGTGTGACGGCGAAGCCTCCGACGATGTTGATGGAGGCAAGAAGAACCGCAAGCGTGGCCAGCGACCGAACCGGTGCGTCGTCGCTGGGGATCTGCAGCATCGCGCCGACGACCACGACGCCTGAGATGGCGTTGGTGACCGACATCAGCGGGGTATGGAGCGCGTGGGCGACCTTGCCGATCACGTAGTAGCCGATGACGACCGAGAGCATGAGAACGGTGAGGTGTCGCGGGATTGGATCCGGAGCTGTCGCGGTCAGGAATCCGAACGCAGTGATGGCCGCAAGGGTCAGGCCTACCTTGGCGGCGGGTGATGTGGACGAGCGGTGCTTGGCCGGCTCGCGCACAACTGGCGGTACGTCCGAGTGCGTCTGGTTCGGGGTGGCGGAGACGCTGACCGGGGGCGGGGGCCAGGTCAACTCGCCACCACGAACAACGGTGATGCCGCGCTGCACGACGTCGTCGAAGTCCAGCACGAGCACACCGTCCTTGGCGGGGGTGAGCAGCTTCATCAGGTTGACCAGGTTCTGGCCGTAGAGCTGCGAGGCCTGCGCAGGAAGCCTGCCGGGCAGGTCGGTGTATCCGAGGATCGTGACGCCGTTGCTGGTGACCACCCTCTCGTTCGGCACAGTGAGGGCTGCATTGCCACCGTTTGCGGCTGCCAGGTCGACGATCACAGACCCGTTCGCCATCGAGCGAATCGTCTCCGCAGTGAGGAGCTGGGGGGCTGGTTGGCCGGGGATCAGAGCTGTGGTGATGACGATGTCAGCTTGGCGGGCCTCGTCGTCGTACATCGTGGCGGTGGCTGCCTGCTGCTCGGCTGTCATCTGGGAGGCGTAGCCGTCGGTGGACTCCTGGGCTTGGAAGTCGACCGTCACGAACTGGGCGCCCATGGACTCGACCTGTTCGGCTACCTCGGGGCGCACGTCGAACGCGCGCACGATTGCGCCCATCGCAGTTGCGGCCCCTACCGCGGCCAGCCCAGCGACGCCGGCGCCGACCACGAAGACCCGTGCCGGCGGGATCTTGCCGGCCGCAGTGACCTGGCCGGTGAACATGCGCCCGAACTCGTGAGCTGCCTCGACCACTGCGCGGTAGCCGGCGATGTTGGCCATGCTGGAGAGGACGTCCAGGGACTGGGCCCTGGAGATCCGTGGAACGGCGTCCATCGCGAGTGCTGTGATCGGTCGGGCAGCCAGATCAGCAACGAGTACGTCATCCAGGCGTGCGTTGAGGATGGCGACGAGCGTCGTGCCTGGTCTCAATCGGTCACGTTGTTCGAGGGTGGGGGCGTTGACCCCGAACACGATCTCTGCTTCCAGCGGGTCACCGATGCGGGCGCCCTGCTCTTCGTAGGCGAGGTCTACGAATCCGGAAGCGGTGCCAGCGCCGGCTTGGACGACGACGTCGTATCCGAGACTGCCGAACTGGGAGACAGTCGACGGTGTTGCCGCGACGCGCGTCTCCCCCCTCCGAGCTTCTCGGAGAATTCCAATGCGCATGTGTGCCTCGCTTCCCTGCAGGCGGCGGTCACCGTGAGCGTCAATTCGCGCTGCGCGTGCGGTGACTTCGGACTCGTTGATGCGGCACCGTACACGTTTTCTGGACCGATCGGTACATGAAAACCCATGTGACGCCACTCACGCCCACCCCGGCGGTTCGGGAACCAGCAATTTCGTTGTACAGTTTAGTGGACCGATCAGTACATATAACTCTATGGTGGAGGCGTCTCCAGCGAGACGCCGTAAGACAAAGCCGATCAAGGACAGTGCCGATGACGAGTGGAGAACGCCCTCTCGAGGGGAAGACCATCTGGGTGACCGGGGCCGGGAGGGGCCTGGGACGAGCGATCGCGTCGGGCCTGGTCAACGACGGCGCCACGGTCGTTGCGACCGCCCGCTCCGCTGAGACCCTTCACTCCCTCGCTGCAGAGCACGGCGACCACAAGGTGATCGTTGCGCCCGGCTCGGTCGCCGATGAGGCCGAGGTCGATGAGATCCTCGCGACCAGCGGAATCCTCTCCGCTGGTCGCCTTGACGGCTTGGTCAACTGCGCAGGCATCAGTCCGTCCTTTGCCCGTAGCGAGGCGCTCGAGGTTGAAACGTTCCGACAGATTCTCGAGACCAACACGATCGGGACGTTCATCTGCGCGCAAGCAGCCGGCCGAGTGATGCTCAGCCAGCCTGAGCCAGGCTCGATCGTGAACGTGAGCTCGGTCCATGCCCGCGTCGGCTTCCCACGCATCGCCGCCTACGCAGCCAGCAAGGGGGCGGTCGACGCGCTGACCACCACACTGGCTGTCGAGTGGGCGGATCGTGGGGTGCGTGTCAACACCCTCGCACCCGGCTACTACGACACCGACCTGAGCCACGGTCTTCTAGAGAGCGCTTGGGGAGACGACATCGTGCGACGAACGCCGATGGGACGCACGGGCGAACCACATGAGCTGGCTGGAGCCGTCACGTTCCTGCTCAGCGACGCATCGAGCTATGTGACAGGAACGACCCTGTCCGTGGATGGAGGTTGGCAGGCATGGTGACCAGCACCGAGTACGACGACGCGGCCGTGGAGATCGCCGGCCCCAGTGCGTCAGACCTGATCGAGATGTACCGACGGATGAGGTTGATCCGCGAGTTCGAGGACCGCACGTCCACCCTCTACAAGGCCACGGAGGTCCCTGGCTTCGTCCACTTGTCCATCGGGCAGGAGGCCTCCGCGGTCGGCGCCTGCTGGCATCTGCGCGATGACGACGTGATCACCTCCAACCACCGCGGTCACGGACATTGCCTGGCCAAGGGCCTGGACCCGGTGCCGATGATGGCCGAGCTCATGGGCAAGGAGTCGGGAACCTGCAAGGGCCGAGGCGGCTCCATGCACATCGCCGACCCCACGCGCGGCATCTTCGGCGCCAACGGCATCGTGGGAGCCGGGATGCCGATCGCCGTTGGCGCCGGCACCGCTGCCCAACTGAAGGGCACCGACAGCGTGACTGTCTCGTTCTTCGGTGACGGCGCAGTCGCGCAGGGCATGTTCCACGAGTCCGCGAACCTGGCAGCGGTCTGGCAGCTCCCGGTGATCTTCCTCTGCGAGAACAACCACTACTCCGAGTTCTCGCACGCCGATGACCAGCACCCCGTCTCGCTATCCGAGCGGGCCTCGGCCTACGGCATGCCGTACGTGCACGTCGACGGCAACGACGTCGAGAAGGTCGCCGCGGCCATGAGCAAGGTCATTGCCCAGGTCCGATCAGGATCGGGGCCGGTCATCCTCGAGGCCGAGACCTACCGATGGCACGGCCACTACGAGGGCGACCCTGAGCGCTACCGCACACCAGAGGAGCTGTCCCAGTGGAAGGAGCGCGATCCTCTCGTGATCACCGCGGAGCGACTGGTCTCCCTCGGCACCTCGCAGCACGACCTCGACGCAATCAACGACCAGATCCGCGGTCAGATCGATGAGGCGGTCGAGTTTGCCCGCTCCGCACCCGACCCGGCTCCAGAGTCCCTCCACGACTACGTCACCGCTCCCCGCCTCGAGATCGCAGAGCCCCCCGAGCCGCGGGGCGAGACGTTCAAGACCATGAACGCCATCCGGGAAGCCATCACCTACGAGATGGACAACGACCCCACCGTGTTCATGGCCGGCATCGACGTCGCTCAGGGCAACGTGTTCGGCCTCTTCCGCGACATGCCCGACCTCTACCCCGGACGCGTTCGTGACACCCCCATCTCGGAGACCGCCGTCATCGGCACCGCCGTGGGCGCCGCGATGGCCGGCATGCGACCCATCGTCGAGATCATGTACATGGACTTCATCGGCGTCTGCCTCGACGGCCTGATGAACCAGGCAGCGAAGCTCGGGTTCATGACGGGGGGTGCGGTGGAGATGCCCCTCGTGGTTCGGACCCAGTTCGGCGCGGGACGCTCCTCGGGCAGCCAGCACTCGCAAAGCCTCGAGGCGATCTTGGCCCACATCCCCGGGCTCACGGTCGTGATGCCTTCCAACCCTGCCGACGCCTACGGCCTGATGCGTGCGGCCATCCGCGATCCCAACCCGGTCGTCTTCGTCGAGAACCGGCTCCAGTACGGAATGAAGGGCCCCCGGCCCGAGCCCGACCACATCATTCCCCTCGGCAAGGCGAAGATCGTCCGACCCGGAACCGACGTCACGTTGGTCAGTTGGTCGCGCATGCTCGCATCCACACTTGACGCCGCTTCAGCCCTCGAGGAGTCAGGCATCAGTGCGGAGGTGATCGACCTGCGCACCATCAGCCCCCTGGACCGAGCGACGATCCTTGAATCGATCTCTCGCACTCACCGCCTCGTGATCGCGCACGAAGCCGTCCAGGACTTCGGCGTGGGAGCGGAGATCGCAGCCCTGGCCGCGAATGAGGGCTTCTGGTACCTCGACGCACCGGTCGCTCGCGTCGCACCTCCCGCGATGCCGTCGCCGTACGCTCCGGCCCTGGAGCGGCTCTGGCTGCCTGGGAAGGACGCAATCGTGGAAACCGTGCGACGGGTGGTCACGACGTGACGGCTGCGAGAACCACCGCTCCCGGCTGGGCCGAGCAGCCTGCACCTCCCCCCCGCTCGCTCTCCCGACCAGTCGCGACCCCTGCCGCGCGTGCACTCATGCGAGATGCGGGCATCGGCCTGGAGTCCGTGCTGAAGGGTTCCGATCGGCCCGATGTCGTCAGACTGGCGACCATCGAGGGGCACATCAGCAAAGCTGAGCAGCAGGCTGCTCCCTCTAGCACAGGACGTCGCGAACCTGCCCAGGCCAGCCAGACTCCGCCGGCACGTCATACCGAGGTACTCAGCCCCCGCGGCGAGAGGAACATGACCATTGCGGGCGGCGGCGAGCCGGCCCGTGAACTCGCAGTCTCGCTCCGCGTTCGTGCCCAGCTACCACCGGACACGACACCGGAACGGCGACTGGCCCGGGCGGCGCTGGCCGCGGCCCGCGTGCTCCGGCACATCGATCCTGCTCCATGCCACGTGCGCTTCAGGATTCCCTCGCTTGCAGGCGCGCACCGCGACGTTGTGATCGAGGCCATCGAGGACCTCACGGATGACGCCGTTGCCGAGCGCCTACGCCAGCACAAGACGATGGATTCTGTCGATCGGGCAGAGGTGAGGCTGGAACTCGTGGACCTCACCGACCTGGAGGTCGAGGAGGTCGCCCTCGCTCCCAGCCGACATCCGGTCATCGCGCTGGGAGCACCGGTCGCACGACTCTCCCCCACTGCTTCGGGATCGCTCACCGTGGCCGTGCTCGACACCGTCAAGCTGACTTTGGCGCCCGGGGACGGCACCACATTGGAGACCTCTGCCGCCCTGCTTCGGTCGGCCAGGGAATCGATCAGCAGGGAGATGCACGATGACCAGTCATGACCCCGTTGAGGAACGCGACGAGCCTGTGCAGGCGCAGGCTGGACGGCATGTCCTCGTACAGGTGGACTCCGCAACAGGCGTCGCCACCATCCAGCTCAACCGTCCGCCGATGAACCCCTTCGACGACGACATGCGCGACGCCCTGATCCACGCGGTCCGAGACGTCGCGGACGACGACTCGATCCGGGTGTGCTTGGTCCACGGCGGCGAGAACTTTGCCGCCGGCGCCGACATCAAGGCTCTCGCCGCCATGGGATACGAGCAGATCTCATCGTGGAACGCCCGGCTTCACGGAGCGTTCACCGCCGTTGCCGAGTTGCCGATGCCGGTCGTAGCCGCCATCGAGGGTTACGCCCTGGGCGGTGGTCTGGAACTGGCCCTGGCAGCGGACATCCGCATCGGTGCCCGAGACTGCAGCGTTGGCCTCCCCGAGGTCAAGCTCGGCATCCTGCCCGGATCGGGTGGTACGCAGCGGCTCACCCAGATCGTCGGGCGCAGCACGGCCAAGCTGCTCATCATGTCGGGGCGGCGGCTAGCGGCCCAGGAGGCTCACAGCCTGGGTTTGCTCGATGAAGTCACCGAGCCCGGCCAGTCCTTTGCGCGCGCGCTCGAACTAGCTCATGAGATCGCGCAATCACCCTCTTACGCGATTCGCGCCATCAAGGCATGCGTCGACGCCGCCGCCCCTCTCGCTCCCTCGGGCTTCGCCCTCGAGCGCGCGCTCCTTGCCGGAATGTTCGCCACTGAGGATCGCTCCACGGCAATGTCTGTGTTCCTCAACCGACGCCGGACGTCTTGAACGCTCTGGCTCGATCTCGCCCCTAGAATCGGACATCCACGCTCGCTACCCCGCCGAGGAGGCCCCAATTGCCCCGCCCACCTGGTCACGGGCCGGAGTTCGACTCCCGGCGCGAGCAGATCATCGATCAGGCCGCAGCGCTGTTCGCGACGCGCGGGTACGCCGCCACCGGGACAGCTGACTTGTGTCGCGAGGTCGGGCTCGGCAAAGGTGCGTTCTACCACTACATCGACTCCAAGGAGACGCTGCTCGTCGAGATCCAGAACCGCGTGCTCGGGCCGCTCCTGGAGGAGGCGGAACGTCTCGCCCTGCTGGATCAGCCCGCCCTGGTGCGCCTTCGGTTGCTGTCTCAGCACCTGCTGGACGTCATCTTCAGCAGGCTCGAGCACATCTGGGTCTACGAGCACGACTACCGGCATCTCTCCAAGGAGAACCGGCAGCGGGTGCTGGAGCAACGACACCAGTTCGAGCGCCAGGTCACCGCGTTCCTGCAAGACGCGATCACGAGCGGCCAGATCGAGGACGCTGACGCCCGACTGCTGATGTTGCAGTTCCTCAACATGCACAACCACACCTACCAGTGGGCCCGCCCCGGGTCCGAGCTCGACCCTGACACGTTGTCGGCCACCTACTTCGCCACCCTCATGGGCGGCTTCGGCGCCAAGCCGACTGCGATCCGCCGGGCCGAATCGGCCGCCAGACAGGTCCTGGTCTCCGAGCGGATCGCATAGATGCATCACTTCGCAAGAAGGTGACGATGATGTCCGGATCTGTCGACGTTCGGCGACCACCGTCATCCTCCCGGACCAGCAAGTCGGCTCCGGGCCGCTGTTCTGTGCGTAATGCCCGGCCTATTTCGCGAGTGCCTCGTCGGCCGCGTGGAGGTAGTAGAAGTCGTGGCGCTTGAACGCTGAGCGTCTCTCGCCGACGGCAACCGACGCCTTGCCGAGCGTTCCCCCGATGGCCGGGATCGAGGCAGCCACCCCGGACGCGAGCTTGCCAAGGTCGGTGAGCTGATCCATTCCGACAAAGAGGCCGGAGGCAAGCGTCAGGTAGGCGGCAGTGTCGAGCCTTGCCTGCTTGCTCAGCTCATGGACCAGGCCATGTTCGATGAGCCCGGTCGACAAGTCATCGAGAGCAGGTGCGACCGACGCCTCCCACTCGGCCTGAACAGCAGCGTCCAACTCCGTCACCGGAATGCCTGGGATCGTCTTAGACAAGCGCACGACTGCCGCACGGTACCGAGTCAACGGCATGCTCAAGTCGGAACGGAGCTCCAGCAACTCCTCGACACTCGCCCCCTCGAACGTCGGAAGCTTGGCCACCAGGCCGGCACCCATCGCCGCCTTGCCGAGCAGCAGTCGTCCAGCGCTAGAGATGCCGACGACCCCCTCGCGAACCATCGCATCGACAAACGATGCCGTCTCCTGGTCGAACAGCAAGTGGGTTCGCGCATCCGACAGGCGCTTCACGATGCCGTCCATCCAAGCCTTCACCTCGGCGTCACTGCCCGTGGACTTGCCGACGACCGCACGAAGTGTGTCGGCGCGGCGCAACCCGAGATCGGCGACCGTGACCACCCGCGCGTCGATAGCCGGCCGGAGGTCCCACAATCCCGTGTTCCTGGCCATCTTCTCACTCGAATCGACGAGCATCTTCCCGGCCTTCGACCTGAACTCACGCACCGACTCCAGGTCCTCTCGCCACTCGAGAGGTAAAGGCTGCCCCTTGCGCTCGGCACGTTCGATGTAGGCGACTGCTGTCCTGATCTCCGGTGTGATCCGCACCTCGTCGCTCACGATCTCTGTGAGCTCGATGAGTTCGGCAAGCGTGGGCGAGGAGGCCGCCGGAGCCATCCCAGTCGCGTACACCAGGCTCGCTGCTAGGCCCAGCAGTTCCACCTCGTCGGCGTAGAGCAGCGCGCTCTTGACCAGAGTCACGTCGCCCCGCATCGTTGGCGCCCCTCCAGCCCGGTTCTGCGGCGAAGTCACCACAGCCATCCGCAAAGGAGGGCCCGGGGCCTCGGTCACCGTGGGCTTGGTGCGTCGTCGGACCTGAGGCTTCCCATCGTGCTTTCGCTGGTGTCGTCGAGTCACATGGCCAAGCCTTACCGTGCCGCCGCAGCCGCGCTCGCGACACGCCGCTCGCGATGGGCGGGCGCACCACACCCGACAGCAGGCACGTCGTCATCCAGGCCGTATGTCGCAGCTCACGAATCTCAAGACGTCCAGATCCGGCACGACTGATGCGCCCTGTCGGCGGCCAAACAGAGTGAGAAAGCACACCCAGAAGGAAGTTCTTTCACCCGCTACTGGACGTACGAGCTCGCGTGAGTGATGATTGGACCGATCAGTCCACTAAACGCGGGAGAGCAGAATGCAGGCACTGCGCTGGCACGGGAACGGCGACCTCCGTCTCGAGGAGACGCCCAAGCCCACCGCGGAGCGACCCGACGATGTGGTGATCGAGGTCGAAGTGTGTGGCATCTGCGGGACCGACGTTCACGAGTACGTCCACGGTCCGCAGATGATCCGCACCGCCGAGCACCCGCTCACCGGCGCGCGGCCCCCCATCACCTTGGGTCACGAGTTCGCCGGCTACGTCTCATCCGTCGGCAGTCACGTCGACGACCTCGAGATCGGACAGCTCGTGACCGTCGACCCCTGCCTGCGCTGCGGCGACTGCGCTGCCTGCCAGCGAGGTGACTACCACATCTGTGCCCAGGGCGGGTCGATCGGCCTCGCTGCCGACGGGGGGCTTGCGGACTTCGTGGTGGTCCCCCGAGTGAACGTGATTGCCGTCCCCGACGGCGTCCCGGCCGTGTGGGCTGCTGTCGCGGAACCACTCGCGGTCGGACTGCACGCCGCTCGACGCGCCGGCGTTGGAGCGGGTGACACCGTGCTCATCACCGGCGCCGGCCCCATCGGGATCGCCTCACTCCTCGGCGCCATCAGCTTGGGCGCGGGCGCCGTGTTCGTCAGTGAGCCGTCCGCCGCACGAGCCCAGCTCGCGCTGCACGTGGGGGCAACCGAGGTCTTCGACCCGCTGACGGTGGATGTGCGTCGCGAGGTGTTTCTTCGGTCGGGCCGTGTCGGACCCGACCGTGCCATCGAGGCGACCGGGCGGCCCGAAGCGTTCGAGCTCGGACTGACCTCCTTGCGTCGCGGAGGACGCCTGAGCATCGCCGGCATCACCGATTCCGCGCTCACATTCCCGCTGCGACAGCTGGTTCTGTACGAGCGCGAGGTCGTCGGCTCGCTCGGGTACAACCGCGATATCGAGCGGGTGCTCCAGCTGATGGCGACCGGCCGACTCGATCCGGGCCCGTTCGTCAAAACGGTACGACCCCTCTCGCAGGCACCAGACACCTTCGCGAACCTCTCCGCCGGGCCCGCCGACGAGCTCAAGATTCTTCTCTCACCCGCAAAGGACATCTGACATGGACTTCACCTTCGACGACGAGCACGTCGAGCTGCGCGACCTGTGCCGCACCTTCGCCGCCAAGGAGATCGCCCCGTACGCGGCTGAGTGGTCAGAGCAGCACGTCTTTCCGACCAAGATCTTCAAGCAGCTCGGTGAACTCGGGCTGATGGGCATGCTGGTCAATGCCAAGTACGGCGGAGCCGACGCCGGCTATGTCGCCTACGTCGTCGCGATGCAGGAGCTCGGCGGCGCCGACCAGTCCGTGGCCTGCAGCTGGAACGCCCACTCGACAATCGCATCCCTGCCCTTGGCGCGGTTCGGCACCGACGAGCAAAAGGAGCGGTGGCTGCGGCCGCTGGCCGAGGGCACGCACATCGGGGCGTTCGGGCTGACCGAGCCCACCGCTGGCTCGGATGCGTCAGGTATCCGCACGCGAGCCCGTCGCGACGCCGGCGGCTGGCTGATCAACGGCAACAAAATGTTCATCACGAACGCAGGTACTGACATGAGCCTGGGCGTGACGATCCTGGCCGTGACGAGCGAACCCGGTGAGCCCAAGCGTTTCGGCACGTTCTTCATCCCCAAGGACACCGAGGGGTACTCCATGGGCGCTCCGCTGCAGAAGCTCGGCTGGAACGCCAGCGACACTCGCGAGCTCGTCTTCGAGGACTGCTGGATTCCCGACGACCACCTGATCGGCGATGAGGGAAACGGCCTGCGCCAGTTCTTGGAGGTCCTCGATCCCGGACGTATCAGCGTCGCAGCGCTGAGCCTGTCCCTTGCCGATGCCGCGCTCAGGCTCGCAGTTCGCCACGCCACCGATCGTGAGCAGTTCGGCCGTCCCATCCATCAGTTCCAAGCCGTCAGCCACAAGATCGCCGACATGGCGACCGAGGTGGAAGCGGCTCGCTGGATGGTGTTCCGCGCGGCGTGGTTGGCCGACGTCGGGCTGCCGTTCGGCCAGGCCGCGGCGATGGCCAAGCTGTACGCCTCCGAGGTCGCCAACCGCGCTGCGAGCGCCAGCCTGCAGGTGCACGGCGGCTATGGATGGATGAGGGAGTCGGAGATCTCGCGGTTCTACTCCGACGCGAAGATCCTGGAGATCGGCGAAGGAACCAACGAGATCCAGCGAACCGTCATCGCTCGCTCGGTCATGGGCTCCTAGGCACCGCACGACACCAGCCCGTGCCCAACCCTGCCTCAGAGGACAGCCATGCCCCGTTCAGTGGCCGAACTGGTAAACCTGCTGGATCTCGAAGTCATCGAGGACAACCTGTTCCGAGGTCGCCAACCTGACACCGACGTCCAGCGCGTCTTCGGCGGGCAGGTCGCCGCTCATGCCCTCGTGGCGGCCACCCGCACGGCACCTCCGGGCTTCGACGTGCACTCGTTCCACGCCTACTTCCTGCGCCCGGGTGACCCCTCCGTCCCGATCGTCTATGACGTCGAGACGTTGCGTAGCGGTCGATCGTTTGCGACACGCCGCGTGCTGGCGCGCCAGCACGGTCGGCCCATCTTTGTGACCGCAGCCAACTTCCAGGTCCCGGAGGGCGGATACGAACATCACGAACTGCTTCCCGAGGGGGTGCCCGAACCCGAGGCCTGTCCCGCCCTCGTGCATGGCCCACCAGATCCTGACGCCGTGTCGGCCGCCATCACCCGCGCGTGGGAACGAGAGTGGGCCGCCTTTGACGTCCGCGACGCCGGTTCATCGGCTCCCGGCGGAGGCCTGGCTGACCGCGAGGTGCCGGCTCGCTCGCGGCTGTGGATTCGCGTCAACGGTCGGCTCCCAGACGACCAGCTGCAGCATCTCGCTGCGTTCACCTACGCATCGGACATGCCGCTGCTAGCAGCAACGATGTTGCCCCACGGCCCGTTCCTCGGCAACACCAACCTGCAAGCCGCATCGTTGGACCACACCATCTGGTTTCACCGCCGGTTCCGTGCCGACGAGTGGTGGCTGTACGACCAGCGCTCGCCCTCGGCCTCAGGAGGCCGCGGCTTGGCTTTCGCACGCGTGTTCACTGCTGACGGGCGGCTTGTCGCATCAGTGGCGCAAGAGGGTCTCATCCGACCCCACGCATCGACGGCGTTCGATGGAGCCAACCCGGCCTAAAGGCTGCGTACCCGCCGCGCAGCCCGGTCCTGGTGGAGATCAGAAGACCATCACGCTGCGCAGCACCGTCTCGGAGTCAGGTCCAGCGTGCATCTTGTCGAAGGCCGCCTCGATGTCGCCGATGCCGATCTCCTCGCTGACGAAGGCGTCCAGGTCGAGCCGGCCCTGCTGGTAGAGGTCGACCAGCATCGGGAAGTCGCGCGACGGCAGGCAGTCGCCGTACCACGACGACTTCAGCGAGCCGCCCCGCCCGAAGACGTCGATGAGCGGGATGTCGGGGACCTTCATGTCCGGGGTCGGTACGCCGACGAGGACCACCGTTCCGGCCAGGTCGCGGGCGTAGAACGCCTGCTTCCACGTCTCGGGCCGGCCGACCGCGTCGATCACCACGTCGGCTCCGCCCTCGTGACCGGTCCCGTCCGGCGGAGGCGTCAGCGCGCGGATCGCCTCGACCGCGTCGACCTCGGACGAGTTGACCGTGTGCGTCGCCCCCATCGAGCGTGCGAGCTCGAGCTTCCGGTCGTCGATGTCCACCGCGATGATCCGCGCCGCTCCGGCGAGCGCAGACCCGGCGATCGCTGCCGCACCGACACCGCCGCAGCCGATCACGGCCACGGTCGAGCCGCGCCCGACGTTGCCGGTGTTGATCGCAGCGCCCAGCCCGGCCATCACGCCACAGCCGAGCAGGCCGACGGCGGCGGCGCGCGCCGAGGGGTCGACCTTCGTGCACTGACCGGCGGCCACGAGCGTCTTCTCCGCGAAGGCGCCGATCCCCAGCGCCGGCGAGAGCTCGGTGCCTGCCAGATCGCCCTCAGCCAGCGTCATCCTCTGGGTCGCGTTGTGGGTCGCGAAGCAGTACCACGGCTCACCGCGGTCGCACGCGCGGCAGCTCCCGCAGACCGCGCGCCAGTTCAGCACCACGAAGTCGCCCGGCTCCAGCCCGGTGACCTCAGGGCCGACCGCCTCGACGACCCCGGCCGCCTCGTGGCCGAGCAGGAACGGGAAGTCGTCGTTGATCCCGCCCTCGCGGTAGTGCAGGTCGGTGTGGCACACCCCGCAGGCCTGCACCCGCACGACGGCCTCGCCCGGGCCGGGGTCGGGGACGTTGATCGTGACCACCTCGACCGGTGCACCCTTCGCGAGCGCGACCACGGCCTTGACCTGCTGGATCAAATGGTTGCTCCTTTGGGTGCGGTACGGCGGCCTCTGAGGACTAACGAGGGCGCGATCACAGCGTTCAGAAGATGCTGCTCATGTCTTGGTGGCAAGCACCTGAGCGTGTGACCAGGTACACGGACTTGACCTAGGCCCGACGGCCATCACGCGGGCAGGTCCGCAAGAAGCAACTCCAGTGCAGAGCTCAGCGCCCGCACGCCTTCAATGCAGTCGGCGTCCTCGGCGAATTCCCGCGGACTGTGGCTGACTCCCGTGGGGTTGCGTACAAACAGCATTGCGCTCGGGACGCCGGCCACAGACAAGATGCCGGCATCGTGACCTGCCTGCGTCGGCAGTATGGGTGCTGCCGTGCTACCCGCTGGGTGCTTGCCGATGGTCTGAGCGAGCCGTCGTGCTAGGTCGCGCGGAAAGTCGACTGCATCGGCGACTGACTCGGCCACGAACTCGACAGACGTGCCGTCGCCCAGGCTGCGCAGGGTCGCTTTGCTCCAAATGGCATCCACGAGCGAACCGAGCGTGGCCTGGTCGACACAACGCGCGTCCAACCACGCTGTGACGCTGGACGGGATAGCGTTCGTGCCGTTTGGAGTGACCTCGACACGTCCAAAGGTGGCGCGTTGGCCCATACGTCGAGCCTCGCGGTTTGCAGCTAATGCTGTCGCGGCGAACGTCAGCATGGGATCAGACCTGTCTCGCATACGGGTTGTCCCGGCATGGTTTGCTTCCCCACGAAAGTCGAACCTGTACCGACCGTGCGGCCAGATCGCGGAGGCAACGCCTACCGCCACGCCCCTGTCCACGAGATGGCGGCCCTGCTCGACGTGGAGTTCCAGGAACACCCCGATGCGTCGAACCCGCTCGATGTCCGGGCCGATGCGACGGACGTCGATCCCGGCCCCATCAAACGCCTCGCCGAGACGAGTGCCATTGCGGTCGGTCAACGCGATGGCGTTCCTCGGATCGACTGCGCCAGTCAGCAGCCGAGAGCCGAGGCACGCCAGGCCGAACCGCGCACCCTCCTCCTCGACAAAGTTGACGATCGCGAATGGGCGCCGACGCGTCACACCACGGCGCCTCAGGTCGTCCACTGCCAGGAAGGCCGCCACGATCCCGAGCGGACCATCGTATGCGCCTCCGTCGGGGACGCTGTCGAGATGGCTCCCGGTGACGACCGCGTCGTCACCGGGAGCCCCCCACCACGCCCACTGGTTCCCGTTGCCGTCGACCTCGACGTCCATGCCGCGCGCCTCGGCGTGGCTCACGAACCACTCACGCAGCTCTTCGTCCTGCTGTGTCAGCAGCTGACGTGTGTAGCCGCCGGTACGTTGGCTCCTGCCGATTGGGGCGAGCTCAGCCCACAGTCCCCGGAACATCGACAGCTCGCCTGCCTGTGTGGTCATCGTTCCTTCCTCACTGCCCTGGTGAGATGTGCTGAGGACCTAGATCAGGCCCTTCTCCTCAAGCCACTCCTTCGCGACAACGGCGGAGTCGGTCTTGTCGATCTGCACCCGGGCGTTGAGTTCCGTCAACGTCTCGGTGTCCAGGGCAGCGGAGATCTCGTCGAGAACGTCCTGGGCCTCCTTGGGAACCGAGTCCGTGTTCACGAGCGGCGTCACGTTCTGCACACCGAATACGTTCTCCGGGTCGGTCAGCGCGACGAATCCACGGTCCTCGATCTCGGGGGTGGTGGAGTAGAGGATGGCCGCACCTACATCGCCGTTGGCGAGTGCGGTGATCGTCAGCGGACCTGCGGCGTCTAGCGGCCGGAAGCTCTTGAACGTGAGGCCGTAGACCTCCTTCAGACCCACCAGGCCCTGGTAGCGCTCCTTGTCCTCGGGCGCGCCGCCGAAGACCGTCGAGCCTGCGATGGAGTCCAAGTCGGCAATCGTCTCGAGCCCGTTCGCGTCGGCCGTCTTCTGGGTGACTGCGACGGTGTTCTTGTCCTCGGCCGGCGACGGCTCGAGGATCTTCATGTCCTCCGGCAGCAGCTCGGCCACGGCAGCACCGACGGTCTCTGTCGTGGTGGACTTGTCCTTGACGTCGAGGTACGACAGCAGCGCGCCGTTGTATTCAGGCAACACGTCAATGGAACCGTCCTCCATCGCTCCGAAGAGGATCTCGCGGCTGCCGACGTTGAGCTTGGTCTCGACGTCGAAGCCGGAGTCCTCCAAGGCGATCGCGTACATCTGTGCGAGGAGCTCGTTCTCCAAGAAGTTGGCCGATCCCACGATGATCGTGTCCTCGTCCGCGCTGCTCGCGGACAAGGGGTCACCGTCGCCCGAGCCACATGCGGTCAGGCTAGAGACGGTCAGCGCGGTCACCAGCAGGGCGAGCGGGGTGCGTAGGTTGCTACGAGTGAACATGTTGTGCCTTTCGGGATGAGGACTGACGTGTTGCGGCGCAATCGAGCTTCAGCACTTCAGATGCGACTGGGCGAATCAGCAACGACGAGCGAGGTGACCGGCGAGGAGGCGCCTCGACGGACCCGATGCGCCGCCCGGCCGTCGACCCCGGGGGACACGAGCATCCGCTGCAGCAAACCGAGTACGACGTCGAGGAGCACGGCGAGCAGTGCGAGGACGACCGCCCCAGCAAGCACTCGCGGGTAGTCACGAAGCGCGAGGCCGTCGAACAGAAATCGACCGAGACCTCCCATCCCGCAATACGCAGCAATCGTGGCCGTGGAGACGACCTGCAGTGTGGCGTTGCGGACGCCGCCGATCACGATCGGCAGCGCGTTGGGCAGCTCGACGCTCAGGAGCACTTGGCGCTCGGTCATACCGACGCCGCGCGCTGCGTCTACCACCGTCGGCGACACAGCCCGCACCGCAGCGAAGGCCGAGGTCATCATCGGAGGGACAGCAAGAATGACCAGCGCAATCGTCACGGGCGCCACACCGAGACCGACGATCGACAGCGCGAGCATCACCACACCAAGGGTGGGCAGGGCTCGCCCAGCGTTGCCGAGGCTAATCACCAAGAAGGCTCCGCGCCCGGTGTGCCCGATCCATAGCCCCAACGGCACGGCAACGACCAGGGCGATACTCATCGCTAGCGCGGTGTAGCCGAGGTGCTCGGCGATCCGGTGCGGGAAGCCGTCGGGGTCCCCCCACGCCCAGTGGTTTCCGGTCGTCAGGTAGTCGAGGTCGATGGACTTCATCGGCTTGCTCCCGCACGTACCCATGGGGTGGACAGTCTCTGGGCGAGAACGATGAGGACATCCGCGAGGAAGGCCAACATCACTGACAGCACGAGGCCGATGACGATGGGCGGCGGGTAGAAGCCGAGCTGGAAGCCCCGCGTGAAGAGCTGACCCAACCCGCCGATTCCGACGAGCGCCGCGATGCTGACCATGCTGACGTTGGCGACCGTGGCCACCCGGATCCCTGCCCACATGACGGGGAGTGCCAGCGGGAGCTGCACTGTCAGCCACTGGCGAAACGACCGATAGCCCATCGCCGATGCTGCCTGCAGGACCTGCTCGTCGACGGAGCCGAAAGCGTCAGCGGTCGTCCTCGCCAAGAGCGCCAAGCTGTAGGCCGTCAGCGCAATGATGACGTTGAGCGGGTCGAGCACACTCGTGCCGATGATTCCCGGGAGGATGAGCAGCAGGGCAAGAGACGGGATCGTGTAGACGACGCTGCCGAGGGTCAACAGGGCGTGCCGCGCGACCCCGAAGCGGTCGATCATCCAGCCCAGCGGGAGGGCAAGCACCACTGCGATCACCACTGGGACCAACGCCAGTCGAGCGTGCTGGAGCAGCGCTTCGGTGATGATGTCGTGGTTGATGCGGACATATTCGGCGGTGTCCGAGACCAGGCTCATCAGCGCTCAACCGCCATGCGTGTGGCGCTGCCCACTTGGCGGCATCGGATGTGGGCAGAGAGGTCCGCGCCTGACACAAGTCCGTCAGCCCTGCCGTCAGCATCCACGCGCACGGCAGCACCCGAAGCCGAAAGAATGCTGAGGTCAGCCACTGCGCGGAGGCTGTCGTTGGACGTGAAGGTGCCGTCGACCGGGAACCTCCCCGCCGGGCCTGACCATGCAACCGGCCTGCCGTCTGCGTCGACCTCGAGAGCGAGGTCCTCGATGACCTCGTCCACTGGACGAATAGCCAACTCCAGTGCGGTGCCGAACGACAGGCCTCGGTAACCACGGTCACGTCCCACGAACTCGGCGACGAAGCCGTCGGTCGGACGCGCCAGAAGTTCTTCCGGCACGTCGAACTGGGCCAGCCGCCCACCGGTAGCGAAGACCGCGACCTGGTCTCCGAGCTTGATGGCCTCGTCGATGTCGTGGGTCACCATCACGATCGTCTTGCCGAGCTCGCCCTGGAGTCGCAGCAGTTCTTGCTGGAGACCATCGCGGACCACCGGGTCGACAGCAGAAAACGGCTCGTCCATGAGAAGGACGGGTGGATCCGCGGCGAGCGCTCGGGCCACGCCCACACGCTGCTGCTGTCCGCCGGACAACTGGACGGGATAGCGGTCCCCCATGGCTGCGGACAACCCAACCAGTTCCAGCAGCTCATAGGCCCGAGCACGCGCCACCTTGCGGGAGACACCTGTCAGGACGGGCACGGTTGCGACGTTGTCGACGACGCTCCGGTGGGGGAAGAGTCCCGCGTGCTGGATGACGTAACCGATGGACCGACGCAGGACGGCGCGCGGCTGAGCCGTTACGTCCTCGCCGTCGATCGAGATCGTGCCCTCGGTAGGGTCGATCATCCGGTTGATCATTCGCAATGACGTGGTCTTTCCGCAACCCGACGGTCCGACGAGCACGGTGATCTGTCGACTGGGAAGCGTCATGGTCAGTCCGTCGACGGCGAGTGTGCCGTCAGGGTACTTCTTGCTGATTCCGCTGAACTGGATCGCCATGGGGGGACCTCTCGTTGCGCATCTCACGCCGTCGAGCGCGGCGGCATGACACGTACCTTGGCAGGTCGACACCCGAATGGGAATAGGATCATTCAAAATTAACCGGCTCTATGAATGAGTCAATACATTCGAGATACGCTCGACATCTCGATGAAACGTGGCCGCCCGATGCTGGAAGCCACTTGGACGAAGGAGTGTGGCGTGAGTTCCACGCACATCGCTGGCACCGGGCTGCGCGTTCGCGACATAGCAGCATTCGCACGAGCAGGCGGTCCAGCTTCTCCGTGGATGGACCTGCGACTCGAGGCTGCCCATCTGGCGCCAGCCGCGGATGGATACGAGGCCCTGGTTGCCGCGCAGGCACACGGATCGGTCTACGGACTGACGACGGGTGTCGGCGCTCTGCGGCAAGTGGACCTCGAGGAGGAGGAGGCAGTGGACGGGCATGCTCGTCGCCTGTGGCGCAGCCACGCTGCCTGCTTCGGTCCAGAGGTCGACGACAGCCTGGCTCGCGCCACCATGCTCGTGCGCCTGCACCAGCTGCTTCGAGGCGGGTCCGGCGTGCATCCTGATCTGGTCGCCGGCCTGTCGACCGCCCTCGCCGCGGACGCCTTGCCGTCTCTCCGCGCCTTCGGTTCCATCGGCACGGCCGATCTGCCCGTCCTCGCCCAGCTCGGGCTGACCTTGGTGGGGGAGCTTCCGTGGCGGTCGAACGGTGTAGCGGCCACGAACCTGCACCCGAGCGACGCACTGCCCTTCCTGAGCAGCAACGCCATGACGCTCGGAGCGGCTGCTATCCATGTGGACCGCACCGTTGCATTGCTGCGGGGCATAGAGTCGGTCGCCGCCCTGTCCCATATGGTCGTCCGCGGCTCGCTGGAGGCGTACGACCACCGCGTTCACGCAGCCGCTTCCGACGACCACGCCACGGCCATCGCCAGGAGGATGGCGAACCTGCTTGCCGGACCGCCGCGAGAGTCCGCCCGGGTCCAGGACCCGTTCGGGTTCCGGACGCTGCCGCAGGTGCATGCGGCTGCTGAGGCCGCTGCGGCCCACGCCGTCGACGTCATCGAGATCGGGGTCCGCGCGGCCGCCGAGAATCCGCTCGTGGTTCCGGGAGCGGCGCTGCACCACGGTCAGTTCGTCACGCAGCGCCTGGCCTCGGCCGTGGACTCGTTGCGGGCGGCGATGGTTCCCGTCCTGTCGTTGTCACTGGCCAGGCTCTCGTCGATGCTCGACCCCAAGGTCACCCACCTACCCGCGTTTCTCGCCGCAGGCCCATCAGGCAGTTCGGGCCTGATGATTACGGAGTACGTCGTCGCCGATCTGCTGGCCCGGGCGACAACGTCGGCCCAGCCTGTGACCAGCGCTCGGACCGTGATCTCGCTCGGCACCGAGGACCACGCAAGTCACTCCACGTGGGCCACTTGGCAGCTGGACGATCTTTGCCGACTCGTCCCCGAGATCCTGGCTTGCGAACTCGTCGCCGCCGTCAGAGGAGCGCGGATGGCACCTGGTCGCGTCCCCGCCACCGTACCGGCCGCCCGTCTGGCCAGGCGTGCAGAGGCACGCTGGGCAGGCGAGGAGAGCGACCACATCCTCGGGCCAGAGCTGGATTCCGCCAGCGCCCTGTTCACGGACCTTGTTGCAGGACAGCTCGATGACATCTGACGTCGAGGTGCCCACGGTGGTGCAAGGCGCGGCCCGCCAGTGGCTTGCGGACAGGTGCCACCGGCAACGCCTGTCTCCATCGCAGCGACGTGTCGCCCGCTTCTACATCGACTCGATGCCTGACGGCGCGTTCCTGTCGACCATGGAGGCCGCGGCGAGGGCAGGCGTGAGCCAGCCCACGGTGACCAGGTTCGCAGCCGCGCTCGGTTTCGCGACGTACGCGCACTTCCAGGCGACCTTGCGCGAGGTGGTGCTGGGTGAGCGCACAGTAGATCTGCCGGACGACGCCGTTCCGAGCCCGGTAGATGCAGCCGTAAGCAGTCTTGAGCGACTACGAGCGACGCTCGACTCGCCGGCCATGGATGCCGCGGCCTCTATGATCGCGGGCGCAGACAGCCTGTCGATAGTCGGGATGCGCGCTTCGGCTGCGCTCGCTGCGCATGTCGGGTTCTTCGCCTCGCACATCCTCGACGACGTTCGGCTCGTCACCGACGCGGACACTGCGGCCGATTCGTTGCACCGGGCGACGCGGGCGGGAACGGCGGCAGTGCTGGTAATTGCGATGCCGCGGTACCCGGCTTCGACCGTCCGGTCACTGACATACGCTAAGGCGATCGGTGCGCGAACCGTGCTCGTCGTCGACACCGCGTCGGCCGACTTCGCAGGGCTGGCCGACCACGTGCTGGTGGCGCCGGTAGACTCCGATCAGGTCTTCGACTCTCACCCTGCGCCCATCGTGCTGGTGATGACGCTGCTCGACCAAGTTGCGTCGCGCCGACCTGCACAGACGCAGGATCGTCTCGAGACGCACGAGAGCCTGGTTGCCACGTGGGTGCATCGGGCCGACGACCGGTGAGCTCGCCGGCCCGACGCACTGACGCCTATGCGGTGCGTCCGTAGAAGAGCTTCTGCGTGAGCTCGTTCATGACGTCGTCTGGCCGCTCCGAGTAGGCAAGGACCGCGTTGATCCGGCGCTCCGGTCCCTCGATCGGGGTGACCCTGTGCATCGAGTACTGCCCGCGGAACATGCTCAGCGCACCTGGGGGGTTCGGCAGCGTGATGCGGCCGGGCTGCCGGTCGTCGAGCGCCGCAACCACTCCGGCCTCGTTCTCGTCCGTTCCGGTGCGGAGGTGATGGTGGTACTGATACTCGCCACCCGCTGCGGCCGGTTGGAGCATGACCGTGACGGCGAAGGGCGAACGGTCGAAGTGCCAACCGAGCTCGTCGCCGGCCTCGAAGATCATCAGCGATGCGGCGCCCAGCGGGTCGGCGTACCGATAGAGGGGATCGATGCCGAGGGCGCTTCCGAGGAACTTGGTGAGGCCGTCCCATTCGTAGGCACGACGCAGCGGCGACTCCTGGTCGACCAGGTCCCACGCGACCGCAGACTTAGAGGTGTGCTGCAGGAGGGACTTGGTGGAGCCCGTTGCCGCGTCCTCGACCTTCTCGAAGTAGACGTTGTGCTTGTCGTCCGTGCGCCAGGCCTGCTCCTGCTTCGCCAGCGCCTCGTCGACGAGCGCAGTAACGGCAGCGGGCTTGATGAAGCCGGGTAGCTGGCACGCGCCCTCGAAATCCAGCGATGCTCGACAGAAGGCGACCAGGGCCTTCCCACGCTCGCTGTCGAGCTCGTGGATGGGATAGCGATCGAGATCGATCACGTCGCTGACGGCGTCGAGGTCGGCCATGTCGTGGATCCTTCCGGGATGGGTCGCTTATGCCAGCGACCAGGTGTCACCAGTTTTCGCGGCCACTGCCATTACGGCAAGCGCGGATATCTGATACGCATCAAAAGAGTGTGTAATGTCTTGAGCGTGTCATCACCGCTATGGACGCGCCTCGACGTCCGTCACCTCATCGCCTTGTCAGAGGTTGTCAGGGCCGGATCGTTCACGGCCGCCGCGGAGTCCATGGGCTACACGCAATCCGCCGTCAGTCAGCAGATCCAACGGCTGGAACGCGTGGTGGGGTACCCCGTCGTAAACAGGACCTCGGGCGGTCGTGCGGTTTCTCTCACCCCCGCTGGGCGCGTCCTTCTCCAGCATGCCGACGTGCTGACGACCACGATGCAGCGTCTTGCGGCCGACGTCGCCGCCTTGTCGCAAGGCCTCGGAGGCGTGCTGCGCGTGGGGTGCTTCGAGAGCGTTGGCAGCAGCTTGCTGCCGGCCGCGCTCGAGTCGTTTCTCCAGGACTACCCGCATGTCCGGGTCGTCCTGACCGAGCTGGCCGACGACGGCGAACTGATGTCACAACTCGACGCCGACGAGCTGGATCTCAGTTTCGTGGTCTTTCCGCTGGCCCCAGGGGCATTCGAGTCGCACGCCTTGATCGAGGACCCCTACGTGCTCGTCGTCGCCGAGGACTCATCCATGGCGGGGATCGATGGCGCCGTCGATCTTGATGACTACCCGGAGGTGCCGCTAGTCGGGTTCGGCGCGATGCGTGAGGTCCATGCGATTGAGAACCGGCTGGGAAGACCCGCATACAGCAACAGGATCGTCTTCCGGAGCAACCAGAACTCCACACTGCTCAGCCTCGTGCGACGAGGCCATGTGGCCGCGGTGCTCCCCCGCCTCGCAGTGCTACCCGCGCCCGCGGGCCTGGCGATCTTGCCGCTGCGGCGCGTGAGCCCTCGAATCGTCGGCATGGCGTGGCATCGTCATCGGCCCCTGAGCGAGCCAGCGTCCGGCTTCGTGCGTGCGTTGGAACAGGTCGTATCCGAGCTCGGCACCCAATTCCGATTTGAGTCGTAAGGCAGATCAGAGCCGTCGAGGCGCCGCCGCGAGTCCAGTGTCGTATTCGGCCTTCGCAGCATAGCGAACGCACAGGCATCGCCGGACGCGATCGCGCCCAGCTGAGCGCCATTGCAACGCGAACGTCGTTGTCCCAATGTGGTTCACGTTTGTCACGGGCTACCCCACGCGGACCGTTACCTTGTGTGAGTCGCTCGCCTTGGCAGCTTCGATGACCTCCAAGATGTGAAGCGCCTCCACGGCCGGGACCGGTTGCTTCCCAAGGCCGTGTGTGGCTGCCGCGAACTGGGAGTAGAAGTCGTGCCACCGACCCTGCTCAGACGGGACCGCGTGCTCACCGCCTGCGTCGGTCAGCACTCCCCATGCCTCGGGCGGCTCGAAGCCCCAGCCCGCGTCGGCGACCTTCGGCCGTAGGCCGGTCTTGATGGCACGTTCCTGCACGTCAGTTCCGCGTGCCGAGTAGGCGCCGGCTGCTCCGAGCGCACGCAGTTCACGGGCCGCGAGCCGGTGTGCTTTGGTGGACTCGACCGTGGACAACACGCCGTTCACGTGTTGAAGGGTGAGCGTGAACGCTGCCTCGGCTCGGCCGCCGGGAAGGTCGACCCAGTACAGGTTCGCGGTCACTGCCGAGATGGGTCCGAGCAGACACACCATCTGGTCGATGAGGTGGGTGCCGAGGTCGAGCAGCAGTCCGTTGCCGCGACCGGGGTGCACGGACGCGAAGTTGTCCTGATCCATGCGAGACACGACCCGCCAGACCTCTCCGAGCCTTCCAGATGCCAGGACCTCGGCGAGGGTCACCAGGTCGGAGTCCCATCGCCTGTTCTGGTAGACCGACAGGAGCACGCCGGCCTCGGCGGCGGCGTCGATCAGCGTCTTGGCCTCTGCCACGGAGGGCGCAAACGGCTTGTCCACCACCACGTGAACGCCCCGGTCGATGGCGGTCGCCGCCAGGTCGACGTGTGTGTTCGGTGGGGTGGTGATGGTGACGGCGTCCACCCCGTGGTCGAGCATCTCCTCGAGTGAGCTGAACACGGGAACTTGCGGCCAGTCCGCGCGAACTTCGGCGATGCGCTCGGGGGACCGTGCGACGACGCCGGCGAGCTCGATGCCCTCGGCCGCGGCGATGAATGGGGTGTGGAACAACCGGCCACCGGCGCCGTACCCGACGACACCGAGCTTGACCGGCGCGTTCATGACAGCCATCGCAGCTGACGTGTCTTGGCCTCGTCGAGTGTCGTGCGTCCGGACAGGGACTTCGGCGTGCCGGTCTCCCACCACGCACCGGCCTCCGTCCATGAGGACTGCTGGACGTTGCAGACCACGACGGCAGGGCGACGTTGGGACCGTGCCGCCTCTCGGGCGCGGACGTATGCGGCACGAAGGGCGGCCACATCCGAGCTGTCGCGGACGTCCTCCACGTGTGCACCCAGCGATGCGGCGTGGGCGGCGAAGTCGACGTGCACGGACCCGTCTGCTCCGGGGCCGCGGGAGTCGGCGAGCAGGTTGTTGAACCCGTCGGCGCCCTGGTTGGTCTGGAGCCTGTGGATGACGGCGAAGCCGCCGTTGTCGCAGAGCACGGCGACGTAGGGGTGTCCGGCGAAGGCTGCGGAGTAGATCTCGGAGTTCAGCATCAGGTAGGAGCCGTCACCGAAGATCGAGGTGACCAGACCCTCGGGGTGGGTGCGCTCGCGCGCCATGGCGGCGCCCCAGGGCGCGACGACCTCGTAGCCCATGCACGAGAAGCCGTACTCCAGGTCCATGGTGGCGCCGGAGGTGGCTCCGAGGCCGTGCTTGACCTCGCCTGTGCGCCAGCCGCCGTGGAGTTCGCCGGGCATGCCTCCGGACGCGGTGAGGACGTAGTCGTCGGGTGTGCTGACGTCGTTGACGACGCCGGTCACTTGCGCGTAGGTCAGGAGGCTTTCCGGCTGGCCGTCGCCGGCACGCAGCGCGTCGACGTGGTCATCCCAGCTGCCCTTCAGGTCCGGGACGAGGTCGGCCCACGCCGTGGGTGAGGTCCAAGCGTTCAGCGCGCTGTCGAGCTCGGTGAGCGTCGCGCGGGCGTCGCCGACGACCGCAAGGGCGCCGTGCTTGACCGCGTCGAAGCGGGCGGCGTTGATGGTGACGATCTGCACGGCCTCGTGGAACCCGGTCCACGACGACGTGGTGAAGTCCTGCAAGCGTGTGCCGACGGCCACGATGACGTCGGCTTGGGCAGCGAGCGTGTTGGCGGAGGTGGATCCGATGATGCCGAGCGCGCCACCGAAGAGCGGGTGGTCGTGCGGTACCAGGGTGCGACCTGCAACCGTCTCCACGATCGGCACTCGGTGGGCTTCGGCGAGGGCGAGTGCCTCCGCGGCGGCACCGGAGTAGCGGACACCTCCACCGAGCACGAGAAGGGGACGCTCGGCCGCCTGCAGTACCTGAGCCGCGCGGTCCAGATCGACGGTGTCCGGTCGCGTACGGGGCACTCGGTGCAGCGTCGTCTTGAACATCGCTGCCGGGAAGTCGAACTCCTCAGCCTGCACGTCCTGAGGTAGGGCCAGCACGGCCGGTCCGCAGTCGGCCGGGTCGGTCAGCACGCGGGCAACCTGCGGGAGCGTGGAGATGAGCTGCTCGGGACGGGTGATGCGGTCGAAGTAGCGCGCCACCGGCCGGAACGCGTCGTTTACCGAGATCGTCGGGTCGCCGAAGTGCTCGACCTGCTGCAGCACCGGGTCAGGCGCGCGGCTGGTGAACGTGTCACCGGGAAGCAGCAGCACGGGGAGCCGGTTGGCGTGCGCCAGACCGGCAGCGGTCACCATGTTCAGGGCGCCGGGTCCGACCGAGGTGGTGGCGACCATGACCTGGCGACGGTCGACGGCACGTGCGTACGCGACGGCGGCCAGGGCCATGCCCTGCTCGTTCTGAGCGCGCCAGGTCGGGAGCTCGTCGCGGACGTCGTACAGCGCCGTTCCGAGTCCCAGCACGTTGCCGTGACCGAAGATCGCGAACACGCCCGGGAACAGCGGCACCTCGGTGCCGTCGAGGAGCTCCGAGCGCTGCGCGAGCATCCAGCGGACGAGCGCTTGGGCTGTGGTGAGTCGAACGGTCTGCGTCATCACGTGTGCCTTTCCCGTGGGCTGGGTGCGGTGAGGATTGCGGCGGAGAGGCCGTCGAGGCGCCCGGTGGCCGAGGTGACTGGGCATCGCGGGTCGGTGTCCATGGTGTTCCAGGAGTCGCGGACCCATGCGTGGTCGGGGTCGTCGCAGAACGCGAGCTCGCGGCCCTGGGCGGGGCCAGCCATGACGTTGAGGTAGTACATCGGGTACCCGGGGGCGGCGATGCACGGGCCGTGATACCCGTGGGGCACCACGACGACGTCGTGGTCACGCACCTCCAGAAGCACGCCCAGCGGTTCGAGACCGGCCTTGTCGTGCTCGGGGCCGGTGTAGGTCTGGTGGTAGCCCATCCCCTGCCGTGAGGGAGTGATCTGGTCCTCGCCCGCGATCCGGTAGTAGTAGATCTCCTCGTTGACGACGCTGCACGGCTCGGAGGCGTCGTGCTTGTGCGGCGGGTAGCTCGACCAGTTCCCGGGCGGCGTGATGAGCTCGCAGCAGATCAGCTTCTCCGCGTGGTCCCACACGCCGGGGACCCCGAAGTTGGTGACCTGCCGGGTCGCCGTGCCCGCCCCTCGGACCTCGACCGGCACGGCATCGGCAGGGCCGTAGCGGGGTGGGAGGTGCTGGTCGCACCGGGCGGACGGAAGGGCGAGCTGACAGGGCGTCTCGCCGGCGGTGAGCCGTATCTGGCTGTCGCGGCCGACGTAGAGGAAGTCGGTCACGGCGGTGAACACCGACTCCCGGCCGTGGAGGTCGAAGGAGCCGAGGTCGTCGCCGTTGTCGTGCTGGACCGTGATGCTGACGCCGCCGCTGAGCGGTAGCACGAACGTCTCGGCGTCGTCGGTTCCGAGGGTGCGGGACTCGCCGGCCGCGAGGCCCACCACACGTAGACCGCTGTACTCCCAGCCGGCCTCGTGCGGGGTGAGGTCGACGATCCGGGCGCCGGTGTCGGCGTCCGGGCCGGCGGCCAGGGGGTGGTGCAGTGTGGTCACGCGGCGTCCTCGCCTGCGTGAGCGGCGCGGAGAACGACCGCGGCAGCCTCGACGGCCGATGCGACATCGCCGTCGGGTGGGTACAGCAGGGCACGTCCGACGACCAGGCCGCGAACCGTGGCCTGAACCAGGGCGCGGCCCCAGGAGTCGAGGTCCTGGGCGGGGTCGGGGCTGGGGACGCCGCCGAGCACGACGCACGGGAGCGTCGTGGCGCCGAAGACGGTCTCGGGGTCGTCGCAGGAGGGCATCTTCAGCCAGGTGTATGCGCTGGTGGTGCCGAGGCCGCTGGCGATGGTGACGGCGCGGGCCAGGGAGGGGGTGTCCTTGAGCAGGGTGAGCGAGCCGTCGTCCTCGCGGTGGTAGGGCAGGGGTTCGACCATCGCCATGAGTCCGTGAGTCGCGAGCTCGGTGACGGCGTCCGCGCAGGCCTCGATCGTGCCGGCTGTGGCGGCGTCGCGGTCGTCGATGCGCAGCAGCATCTTGCCGCCCTCGAGGCCGTTCGTTGCGATGCTCGCGGCGTCGTAGCCGGTGAACCGGTCGTCCATCGTCCAGGTGGCGCCGTCGAGGCCGCCTCGGTTCATCGATCCGATGACGACCTTGCCTTCGAGGGCACCCAGCAGAAGGAGCTCCTCGATGACGTCGGGGGTACCGAGCACTCCGTCGACTTCGGGGTTGTCCAGGGCGGTGACCATGCGGGCGAGCAGGGAACGGCGGTCTGCCATGGCCATCGGGTCGGGACCTGAGCGCAGGGCACCGCGGGCGGGGTGGTCTGCCGCGACCAGGAACAGGGTGTCCTTCTGGGAGAGCAGCGGTGCTGGGCGGGTGCGTGCCGCGTAGGCCTTGGCGACGGCTTGCGGGTCCGTGGCGCGGGCTCGGACGAGGGTCGTCCACTGCTCGTCGGTCAGGTCGGGGCCAGCGGGGGCGGCAGGTGCCGGGGAGGTGGTCATGCGTGTGCTCCTTGGGTGGCCACCAGAGCGTCGAGCTCGGCGGTGGTGGGCATGGCATCGGCGCAGGCGAGGCGTGAGGCGACCAGGGCGCCAGCAGCGTTGGCGTACTGGGCGATGCGGACGGGTTCCCACCCGGCGAGGAGGCCGTGGACAAGAGCACCGCCGAAGGCGTCGCCGGCGCCGAGACCGCACACGACCTCGACGGGGTGGGGAGCCACGACCTGCCGAGCCTCGGGCGTGGCGACCAGGACACCGTCGCCTCCCATCTTGACCATGGCGAGCTGCACTCCACGTTCGAGCAGCAGGTCGGCGGCCTTGTCGGGGTGTCGCGTTCCGACGGCGACCTCGACCTCGGCGCGGTTGCCGACCACGACCGTCGCGTGATCCAGCATCGCCGCGTACTCCGCCTGCGCACGCTCGGGCGAGTCCCAGAACATGGGCCGCCAGTCGAGGTCGAACACCGTGTGGCGACCGGAGCCCACGACTGGACGGGTGCGCCGCACGAGCATCTCGAGCTGGGTCGACCGGGATGGTTCGACACTGAGTCCGGTGCCGGTGACCCAGAAGACCGGCACGTCGGCGACGGCCTGCCAAGGTACGTCCTCGGCCTCGAGCGTGAGGTCAGGTGCGACCGGGAGTCGGTAGAAGAGCAGCGGCGGGTCCTCGGGCGGATTCAGCTCGCAGAAGACAACCGGAGTGAGCAGGTTCTCGGCTGTGCCGACGTACTGCGGGTCGACTCCGAAGCCGGCGAGGGCCTCGCGGACGAAGTCGCCGAACCCGTCGGGCCCGACCTTGGTCAGCACCGCGGTGCGGCGTCCCAACCGGGCCGCGCCGACGGCGACGTTCGTGGCGGTACCCCCGAGGAATCGCTGGAACGTCTTCACGTCCTTGAGCGGGCCGGTGTTCAGCGGGTAGATGTCGACCCCCACCCGGCCCACGGTGAGCAGCTCCAGCTCAGTCATCTCAGATGCAGTCATGGTGTGCTCACCACTGGCTGACGTAGGAGTCGACGGTGGTCCGCATGAAACGGCTGGATTCCTCGGCGCGGTCCTCCCAGGCGAACACGCAGGAGGTCATGATCGCCCGGTCGTTGGAGCCGAACCCGAGCTTGTTCAAGGTGGCGAAGAAGTCGTCCCACTTCACCTCGCCCTGGCCGATGTCGAGGTGCTGGTGCACACGGACCGTGTTGCCGGGTGGGTTGGTGATGTATCGCAGGCCGGAGGATGCGGTGTGGTCGAAGCAGTCGGCGAGGTGCACCTGGGTGAGCAGGTCGCCGGCGTACTCCATGATCTCGACCATGTTGCCGCCCATGTGGAAGGTGTGGGGGGCGCAGTAGAGGTAGGAGACGAGGTTGCTGTTGATGCCGCGCACCATGTCGACGGCGGTGATGCCGTCCTCGACGAAGTCGTCGGGATGGGGCTCCAGGCGCAGCTCGACTCCCTCCCTCTCGAAGACAGGTAGGAGTTCCTCCATGGACTTCCAGAACATGCCTTCGCTGGTTTCAGCGTTCTCGGGACGCCCGTTGAACTCGGAGTTCATCACGTTGCAGTCGAGCTGGACTGTGATCTCGATGGCGCGCTTCCAGTAGCGCACGGCCGCTTGGCGCTGGTCCTCGTCCGGCCCGGACCACCGGTAGAGAGGCAGGTTCGCGGCGATGCTCACGCCCGCTGCGTCGAGGGCCTTCTTGAACGCCTTGACCTTGGCGTCGTCGGCGCGAGGCATCCGGAAGAAGGGCATGAAATCCTCGCGCGGCGAGAGCTCGATGTGCTCGTAGCCGAGGTCGGCGACCAGGCCGGGGAGCTCCAGCAATGGGGTGCTGCGGTGCATGTAGGGGTCGAGGGCGATCTTCATCGTCGTGCCTTTCGTTCCGGCGGGCCGGGACTACTTCGAGGTCGGGAAGTGGAAGGAGGCGTCGCTTGCGTGGCTGCGGTGCGGCCAGCGGGCGGTGACGACCTTGGCGCGGGTGTAGAAGCTGACGCCTTCGGGGCCATGGATGTGCTTGTCGCCGAAGAGTGAGTCCTTCCAGCCGCCGAAGGAGTAGAAGGCCATCGGGACCGGGACGGGCACGTTGATGCCGATCATCCCGACGTGAACCCCGCGCTGGAACCGACGGGCAGCTTCGCCACTGCTGGTGAAGATGGCGGTGCCGTTGCCATAGGGGTTCGCGTTGATGAGTGCGATGGCCTCGTCGACAGTGTCGACGCGGACGACGGAGAGGACAGGTCCGAAGATCTCCTCCGCGTAGACGTCCATGTCGGTGGTGACGTCGTCGATCACGGTGGGGCCGACGAAGTAGCCGTCCTCATGTCCGGGCACGGTGTAGCCGCGTCCGTCGACGGCGACCGTCGCGCCTTGGGCCTCACCGGTGTCGATGAGGGAGAGGATGCGCTCCTGGGCCTGCTTGGTGACGACCGGTCCCATCTCGCTGTCGGCGTCACGGCCGGAGCCGACCTTGACTGCCTCGGCGCGCTGACGTACCGCGTCGCGGATGCGGTCGCCGGCATCACCGACAGCCACGGCGACTGAGATTGCCATGCACCGCTCGCCCGCGGACCCGAAAGCAGCGGCGGCGAGGTGATCTGCGGCGAACTCGACGTCGGCGTCGGGGAGCACGATTGCGTGGTTCTTCGCGCCACCCAGGGCCTGGACCCGCTTGCCGTTGGCGGTGCCCCGCTCGTGGATGTACTTGGCGATCGGGGTTGAGCCGACGAACGACACTGCAGCGACGTCCGGGGAGTCGAGGATCGCGTCGACGGCGACCTTGTCGCCGTGGACGACGTTGAAGACGCCGTCCGGTAGGCCGGCCCGCTGCCACAGTTCGGCGATGAACAGGGACGCGGAGGGGTCGCGCTCGCTGGGCTTGAGGACGAAGGTGTTGCCGCACGCGATCGCTACCGGGAACATCCACATCGGGACCATTGCGGGGAAGTTGAACGGGGTGATGCCGGCACAGACGCCCAGGCTCTCCCTGAACGAGAACGTGTCGACGTCGCTGGACACCTGGTCGGAGTAGTCCCCCTTGAGCAGGGACGGGATTCCGCAGGCGAACTCGACGACCTCGAGTCCGCGCTGGACCTCGCCAAGTGCGTCGGAGAGCACCTTGCCGTGCTCGTCGGTGATGAGCTCGGCGAGGTCCTTGGCGTGGTTGTTGACCAGCTCTCGGAACGCGAAGAGGATCTTGACGCGCTTGCTGACCGAGGTCTGGGACCACTCTGCGTACGCGTCACGAGCTGCCGCGATGGCGGACTCCACGTCGGTCGTCGTGGCCAGGACCACTGTGGCGCTCTGAGCTCCAGTCGCCGGGTTGTAGACGGGTGCGGTGCGCTCGGACGTACCGGCAGTGGGCTTGCCGGCGATCCAGTGCTCGATCGTGCGCATGAGGGTCTCCTCGATGATGGCGGACTTTGTCTTTACATTCTTACATGAAGTGCTGGGTGGGCGCCGCACGCGCCCACCCAGCGGACTTCAGGGCCGGACGCCGGACTGCTCGGCCGCCTTGACCAGGTTGTTGGCGGCGTACTCGAGCCCCTCGACCTGACCGAAGGTGGCGTCCTCGTGCTCGATGTTCACGGCGGTGACCGGCGTGTGCTTCTTGAGCGCGGCGAGGAAGCGCGTCCAGAAGTCGACGTCGTGGCCACGACCGACGGCGACGAACGACCAGCCGGGGACCGCGGGCCAGCGGGTGACGGTGTAGTGGCCGCCGAGCCCGAGAGGGTTCTCCTCGGCCGGGATCCATTCGAATCGGTCGTCCAGGACGCCGTTGATGGCGGCGGTCTCGTGGATGAGGGTGTCCTTGGCGGCCGCGAAGAAGACGAGGTCGCCGAGGTCCTCGACGGCGGCGACCGGGTCGATGTGCTGCCAGAACAGGTGGCTGGGGTCCATTTCGGCGCCGACGTGGTTGGTGCCGCCCTCGGGGGTCGTCAGCTCGACGAGTCGCTTGAGCGTGGCAGGGTTGAAGACGAGGTTGTGCGGGTGCATCTCGATGGCAACCTGCACGTCGTTCTCGGCGGCGAGCTGCTGGATCTCCTTCCAGAAGGGGACCGCGACCTCGTTCCACTGGTAGTCGAGGGTCTCCTTGTACACGCTGTCCCACGGGATGACCGTCCACGACGGGCGCGTCGCACCAGGCTCGGTGGCCGGGAGCCCCGACATCGTGATGACGGTCTTGATGCCCAGCAGGCCAGCCAGCTTGATGGTGCGCTTGAGGTCTTCGCCGTGGTGCACCTCGGGGTCGGGGTGCAGGGGGTTGCCGTTGCAGTTCAGGGCGGTGAGCTCGATGCCGTACTTGGGGAAGATGGCGAGGTACTCCTCGCGGGCCTCGGGGCTGGCCAGCAGCTCGTCGACGGGCAGGTGCGGGGTGCCGATGAACCCGCCGGCGTTGATCTCGGCACTGTCGAGGCCGAGGTCACGCAGGATGCTCAGGGTCTCTTCGAGGGTCTTGTCGTGCAGGCAGGCGGTGTAGGCGCCGAGCTTCATGGGAGCGTTCCTTTGTCTGGGAGGTCTGGGAGGTCTAGGAGGTCTGGGAGGTCTGGGAGGTCTAGGAGGTCTGGGAGGTCTGGGAGGTCTGGGAGGTCTGAACTGGGTGGTGTCTGGATCTGTGGTTCGGCTGGACCTTCAGGCGAGGGTCACGGCCTGTCCGCCGTTGAGCGCGGACTGGGTGACGGCTGCCTGGATCTCCATGTTGTGGAGGCCGTGGGCCAGCGACGGGAGGGGCTCGAGGCGGCCCAGGCCAGCCGCCTGGTCGAGGAAGGCGCGGGCTTGCCAGGCGAAGAGATCGTTCTGGCCGTAGCCGACGGACGGGAAGTCCATCGCCAGCCCCTTGGTCAGGCCGGGGTGCTGGGGGCCGAGGAGGACGCTGCGGTAGCCGTTGGTGCGTCCGTCGGTGCCGTGGTCGGCGAAGCTGAACTCGCCGGGGCGATTGAGGTCGAAACCGGCGGCACCGGTGGCGCCGAAGACCTCAAAGCCCAGCCCGTTCGGCAGCCCGTGCGTGATGCGCGAGATGGAGAAGGTGCCGACGGCGCCGTTGGTGAAGGTCGCGGTGAAGGTGGCGATGTCCTCGTTCTCCACCGGCTCATTGATGTCGCTGACCGCGCCGCCTGAGTGTCCGACCGTGGCGCCGAGGGGCACGGCGCGTTCGGTGGTGAAGGTCTGGAAGGTGCCGCCGCTGACGGAGACGATGGGACCGCACAGGTACTCGCCGAGGTCGATCATGTGGCTGCCGATGTCGGCGAGGGCTCCGGTGCCGGGGCCGCCCTTGTAGCGCCAGCTGATCGGGTTGTCGGGGTTCTGGGCGTAGTCGCACCAGTAGTGGCCGTTGAAGTGGCGCACGTCGCCGATGGCGCCCTGCTGGATCTGCTCGCGGATGGCGTTGATGCCGGGGGTGCGGCGGAAGGAGAAACCGACGCCGGACTGGGTGCTGGCGGCTTCGGCGGCCACGACCATCGCCTTGGCGTCCTCGACGGTGGGAGCGAGGGGCTTCTCACAGAGCACGTGCTTGCCGGCGGCGAGGAGGGCCTCGGTGACGGGTCGGTGGAGCTCGTTGGCGATGGCCACGGAGACGACGTCGATGTCGTCGGCCTCCACGATGGCCCCCCAGGAGGTCTCGGCGCGCTGGTAGCCGAATCGCTTGGCGGCGTCGGTGGCGAAGGGCTCGTGGGCGTCGGCGATGGCCACGAGGTTCACCTCGGGCAGGTCGAGGTCGTAGAGCTGGGTGGCGGCGCGGTAACCGGCGGCGTGGGCGCGGCCCACCATGCCGGCGCCGATGACGGCGACGCCGAGGGAGTTGCTGGACATGCGTGTGCTCCTGTGTGGTGACGAAGGTGGTCAGATGTCTGTTTCGGGCCGGGCGTTTCGTGCTCCGGACAGCGGGCCGAGTGGCGCTGAGTGCGTCGGGTTCTGGAGGCGGTCGTCCCGCGTCTCAGCACCACTCGGCTGGTGAGCTCAGGAGGTGGACTTCGTGGTGAGCTCGGACGGGTCACTCGGCGGGTGGCCGTGGTGCTCGCGCTGGTAGGCCTCGAGCTCGGCCTCGAGCTCGGCCATGGCCTCACCGCCGGCCATGAGGTCGGTGATCTCCTCGCGGGTGCGCTCGCCCTTGCGGAAGTCGGCAGCGAGCGCGCCCCGGATGAGGACAGCGAAGTGGTCGCCGACGGTCATCGCGTGGGTGACGTTGTGGGTCACGAGGATGACGGCGACGCCCTTCTGCCTCGCCTGCATGATGATGCGCAGGACGTGGGCGGCTTCCTTGACGCCGAGGGCGGCGGTGGGCTCGTCGAGGATGAGGATGTTGGCGCCGAAGTACACCGCGCGTCCGATGGCCAGTGCCTGCCGCTCACCTCCCGACAGCCCGCCGACGAGGCGGTTGCCGTCGGTGATGCGGGTGATGCCCAGGCTCTGCATCTCCTTGACCGCGACCTGTCCGGCGAACTTGTTGTCCAGGCGCTTGAGCGGACCCCAGCCCTTGGTCGGCTCGGCGCCGACGAAGAAGGACCGGCCAATCGTCATGAGCGGGAAGGTGCCGCCGAACTGGTGGACGGTGGCGATGCCGCGGTCGCTGGCGTCGCGGGGCGACTTGAAGACGACGGTCTGACCGTCGATCTGCATCTCGCCCGTGGTCGGCTCGTGAAAGCCGGAGAGAATCTTGATGAGGGTCGACTTGCCGGCGCCGTTGTCGCCGAGAAGGCACAGGACCTCTCCGGGCTGCACCTCGAGGTTGATGTCGGTGAGGACGTCGGTGGTGCCGAACGACTTGTTGATGTTGGTCAAGCTGAGCAGTGGCTGGGTCATGTCAGGCCTTCTTCTTGCGCGGCCCGTAGGACAGGGCCATCCGGCGGAAGGTGTTGTTCATCAGGACCGCGATGAGGAGCAGGACCCCGAGGAAGAGGCTGGCCCAGTCGGGGTTCCAGCCTGTGTAGTAGATGCCCTGACCGACGATGGCGAAGGTGAGGGTGCCGAACGCGACGCCAACCACGGAGCCGTAGCCGCCGGTGAGCAGGACGCCGCCGATGACCACGGCGATGATCGAGTTGAAGACGAAGGCCTGGCCGTTGGCGACCTGCGCGCTGTTGTAAAGGATCGTCTGGATGACGCCCACCAGTGCGGCTCCGAAGGCGCTGGACATGAACAGTGCGATCTTGACGCGGTCGGTGGGGATACCGGTGGCGCGGGCGCTGACCAGGTCGCCGCCGACGGCGAAGATCCAGTTGCCGTACTTGGAGTAGTGAAGGATCCAGCCGACCACGAGCGCGACACCCAGCCACCAGAAGATCGCCACCTCGAATCCACCGCCGAAGTAGGAGCCGAAGAGGGTCTTCGCCCACGGCTCCGGGTCGACGGACACGCTCGTGGAGCCGGTGATCGCGCGAGTCAGGCCCAGGGCCAGTCCGGCGAGACCGAAGTTGGTCGCGAGGGTGACGACGAAGGACGGCACCTGGGAGCGGACGACGATGAGTCCGTTGAGGAATCCGGTGACCAGGCCGAGGCCGAGCGCGATGACGACACCGAGGAGGATGGGCTGCTCCCAGTGTCCGGAGACGATGGCCAGGGTCATCGAGCTGGACGCCAGGACCGAGCCGACGGACAGGTCGAGCTCACCGGCGATCATGAGCAGGCCCACCGGGATTGCGATGATGCCGAGCTCGGCGGCCGGGTTGAGCCAGGTCGCGGTGCCTTCGCTCGCGGTGAACGACGAGCCGCCGAAAACCGCGAAGAAGATGTAGATGGCAACCGTTGCGATGAGCGCTCCGGCCTCGGGACGCCTGATGAGGTTTCCGAGCGAGACTCCTGACGAGGTGGGCGTGGTGCTGCCGCTGGACTTCGGGGCGTCCTTCTGGCTGTCGTTCTTGCCGGCGGCGGGTTCTGTCGCATGGACTGCCATGGCTGGTGACCCTTCGTTCGAGATGGTGAGTAGTGCTTCTGGGGAGTGAGTCCGGGTGGACTCGCGGTGGGGGGGGGGGGGGGGGGGGGGCCCCCCCCCCGGGGGGGGGCGGCCCCCCCCCCCCCCCCCCGCCCCCCCCCCAGCCCCCCCCGGGGGGGTGTTGGTGTGGGGGCGGGCGCGCCGC
>NZ_JAYSFM010000003.1:349951-445019 GCF_041913365.1 Nocardioides sp. | reverse complement strand
CTTCTGGGGTGTGTGTCCGGGTGGACTCGCGGTGGGTGCCGGCGGGTGGCGCCGGCACCCACGTGAGGGTCAGCGGACGCCAGCCTCGGCGCCGGCCATGACGAGGTCGACGTTGTCGGCGTTGATGATGGCCGGGCCGGTCAGCAGCGGCTTCTGCGGAAGCTCGAGCCCCCACTGGATGTTGGCGTAGAGCATCGAGACGGCGAGGTAGCCCTGCATGTAGGGCTGCTGGTCGATGGCGAAGAGCTGGCTGCCGTCCTTGATGCGGTCCAGCTGGTCGGGGTCGAGGTCGAAGGTGCCGAGGGCGACGGAGTCGCCGACGTTGCCCTGCTCGATGGCGGTGGCGGCCGAGGTGGCGTCGCCGGCGCTGATGGTGACGACACCGTCGATGCTGTCGTCCTTCAGGAGCGCTGCCTTGATGGCCTGCGCCACCGCGGTCGGGTCACCGAACTTCGACGAGGGCAGGGGGAGCTGGGTGCTCGTGCCACCCGACTCGGAGATGCCGTCCGCGATGCCCTCGCAACGAGCCTCGGTGTTGGCGGCACCGGGCAGGGTGTTGACGCACAGCACGTTGGACTGCCCACTGTCGCCGAAGAACTTGCCGCCTGCCTGGCCGGCGGTGAACTCGTCGCTGCCGACGTAGTTCAGGGCGCCGAGCTTGTCGGCCGCGTCCTGACCGCCGGCGTTGTAGATGACCAGCGGGATGCCCCCGGAGACGACCTTCTCGAACGCGGCGTCCTGCGCCTCGGGAACCCAGTCGGGGCCAACGACGCCGTCGGCGCCCTGGCTCAGCGCGGTCTCGAGGAGCTTCGCGGCGTCCGGGCCGAGGTTGTCGTAGTTCTTCGGGCCGAGCCAGGTGACGCTGCCGCCGCCGGCCTTGACGACCTCGGCGGCGTCGTCGGCGCCGCGCTTGACGCGGGACCAGAACGGGTCATCGGCCTTGCCGCCGACGACGAAGATCGCCGGACCGTCACCGGACGCCGACTTGTTGCTGCCGCTGTCGTCGGAGTCTCCTCCGTCGGAACCGCAGGCGCTGGTGGCGAACAGGGTGGCGACGGCCACGGCGGCGAGGGCCGCCCGGGTACGGCCGGCGCGGGAGAGGGTGAGTGACACGAGTTGCTCCTTCGATCTGCGAGCCACGTGATCCGGCGTTCGGTGCTGTTCGGGCCGGTTTGGCTCTACGGGGCGTGCCACCCGGTGTGGCACCTGTCACATGACACACCTCACACCCCGGGCACGTCAACAGTTTGTTAGAACAAATTGAAGCGCTCTAGTCCGATTGGACTTCGCGTCGGGTGGGCCAGCACACTGGCGAGGTGGTTCAGCCCGAACGGAACTCCGGGCGACGCGTCACGCTCGACGATGTCGCGGCCCGCGCGGGTGTTTCCCGGGCGATGGCGTCCATCGTCATGCGCGAAGCGCCAGGAGCCAGTGAGACCACACGCGCTCGGGTGCTGTCCGTGGCCAAGGACCTCGGATACCGCCCCGACATCCGTGCTCGCGCCTTGGCAAGCACGCAGTCACGACTCATCGGCGTGCTGTTCGGCGCCGCCCGCCGGTATCACTTCGAGCTTCTCGAGGGCCTTTACGCGGCCGCCGAGAAGCACGGGTACAACCTCGTGTTGAGTGCCCTTACCGGCGACCGCAGCGAGCGACGCGCCATTGAGGCACTCCAGGACTTCCGCCTCGACGCGCTCGTCATGCTCGGTCCGGCCACCGACCACCCCCTGATGTCCGGTCAGGTGCCGGTTGTCGTTGTTGGTTGGCACACCGAAGATCCGGACGTCGACTCCGTTCGGCACTCAGACGCAGTCGGCATGGATCTGGCCGTGGACCACCTCGTCGGGATCGGACACCGCGACATCTGGCACCTTGACGGCGGCAAGCAGCTCGTCGCGGATGCCCGCACCGCCGGATACGAGGAGGCCATGGCACGACGGGGCCTGGGCGCGCACACGCGCGTCATCACTGGCGGAGAGGACCAGCTCGACGGCCAGCTTGCCGCGAACCGGATCCTGGAGCACGACCGCCTTCCGACCGCTGTGATCGCCTACAACGACGACACCGCGGCTGCCGCGATGAGCGTGTTCGCCCAACAAGGCATCCGGGTCCCTGAGCACATCTCCGTCATCGGGTGGGACGACAGCGCCCTCGCCGCGACGCCGGCCTTCAACCTCACCAGCGTCGGCCAACGACCTCCCGAGCTCGCCGAGCGGACAATCGAGCGGCTCATCGCGCGGCTCGACGGCTCCTCGGTCGCCCTCGAGCGCGAGGTCATCCTCGACCCGCATCTCACGCTCAGGGGAAGCACAGCGGCTCCGGGTCCAAGGTCAGTTGCCGCGGGTGGCTCTGACACCACCGTGGACCGGTGAGCCTTCTCGATCTGCCGCCGCACGCCTGGGTTGTTCTCGCGGCGGGCGCCGTGCTGGTGGGGTTCGCCAAGACCGCCGTGGGCGGTGTCGGCGCACTCGCAGTCGTCGCGTTCGCCGCCGTCCTGCCCGCGAAGGAGTCGACGGGCGCACTCCTCCCGTTGTTGTGCGTCGGGGACCTGATCGCGGTGCGGGTGTACCACCGCCACGCGGACTGGCACGTCCTGCTCACCTTGCTTCCCGGAGTGGTGCCCGGCATGGCTGTCGGGGCCTGGTTCCTCAGCGTCGCCGACGACACGCTCATGCGGCGGGCGATCGGCGCGACCCTCGTCGCGATGGTCGTCATCCAGCTGTCGATGCGGCGATCTCGCATGAGCCCGGCCGCGGACGAGGACCCCTTGAACACCCGCATCCTCGATGCCCAACCAGCGGCCTCCCCCGCGTCCGGTACCCCATCCGAGCCCACGCCTGCCGCGGGAACGCCCCGCGCGCCCCTCGCACGCAACGCGCGGGCCCACCGGCCCCCGTCAGGCAGCCGCCCAGTCTGGACTGGGCTGACCGGAATCGCAGCCGGCTTCGCGACGATGACTGCCAACGCCGCCGGTGCCGTCACCAGCCTCTACATGATCCTGGCGGGGCTACCCATGCGGGTCTTCCTTGGGACAGCTGCATGGTTCTACCTGATCGTGAACGCCGCCAAGGCGCCCGTCAGCGCCAGCCTCGGTTTCATCTCCCCGGACACGCTAGCCCTCAACGCGGTACTCGTCCCACCGCTCCTCGCCGGCGCAGTTGCCGGCGTGTGGACCATCAACCGAATCAACCAAGATCTGTTCGAGCGGGTCGTCATGCTCGCCACAGCCGTAGGCGCAGTCGCTCTCTTCGCATGACCTTTCAACCGAAAGATCAGCACGTACCGACATACTGACTTTTATGTCAAACCCCCGTACCGAATCCACCGAGGTGATGCGCGCCTTCGTCATCGACCGGTCCAGCCCCGTTCCCCTGTACTTCCAGGTCGGCCAGCAACTTGAAGAAGCGATCGCCGAAGGACGGATCCCGCCCGGCACCCTGCTCCTCAACGAGGTCGAGCTCTCCGACGTCCTCAACCTCTCGCGACCCACGATGCGCCGCGCCATCCAGTCACTCGTCGACAAGGGCCTTCTCGTACGCCGTCGCGGAGTCGGTACGCGTGTGGTGCAGCCGATGCTCCGCCGTTCCCTGGAGCTGACCAGCCTCTACGACGACCTGTCACGCACCGGACGGACCCCTGCGACGAAGGTGCTGAGCTTTGCGTTGGTCTCAGCGACCGACGACGTCGCGGACCGACTGGGCGTCAGCCCGGACGACGAGATCCTCCAACTCGTACGGCTGCGCTCGGCCGGCGACATGCCCATCGCCAAGATGACCAACTACATCCCGGCCGACCTGGTCCGATTCACCCAGGACGACCTCGTCAGCCGGGGCCTCTACGACCTGATTCGGGCCCAGGGCATCACCTTGCACTCCGCCACCCAGGCCATCGGCGCGCGGACGGCGCTTGTCGAGGAGTCGAAGCTGCTCGGCGAACCCAAGGGCGCCGCACTCCTCACCATGGAACGCACCACCTACGACGACCACGGACGAATCGTCGAGTTCGGCACACACGTCTATGCCGCCAGCCGCTACTCCTTCGAGACCAGCTTGCTGACCGGCTGAGCCATTCAGAACGGCTCCGAATTGGTCAGGGCAGGATCGCCCGCAGATCCCACTCCCGACCACCCGCACGTGGAAGTGAGAGCACGACGCCGGCGGGCCGGTCGCGACAGAACTGCGCACCCTTGTCCGGGCCTAGGTAGCGGGTGGCAATGCTCAACCGAGTGACGTCGCCTCGATCGACCGCGAGTTCGCCCCGTCCCTCGAAGCGAGCACCTCGGAATGGCGCTCGATTCTCGAAGACGAGGAGTGAACAACGGGGATCGCGCCTCAGGTGACGCAGTTTCACGTCTCCTTCTGCGATGACAACCTCGAGCGTCGCCTCCGTCGCTCGGAACCACACCGGCGAGGAGACAGCGGTGCCGTCCTGGCGATACGTCAACAGCACCGCCAGGACGGGTAGCTCGAGCAGATGGTCCTGGTCGACGCTCACCGCTACAGCGCTGCCGGAGCCGGCGCGGACGAGCCTGTCGCGAGCTCGAGCTTGCCCATCAGCTCGGCGCGGCGGTCTCGGTAGACGCGAACGTTGTCCAGCTTGATGTCTTCGTAGCCCCGGATCAGATCAGGAAGCTGCGCGACCTCAACTGCGAGGGCGTGGTTCTCGTCAGTCAACCGGGACAGCAGCCAGCGGACATCTGCCACGTACTCCTCGATGAGCTGACGCTCGACCCGCCGGACCTTGGCATACCCGAAGATGTCGAAGGGAGTACCACGCAGCCCCTTGAGCCGGAAGAGCGCCGACATCGTCCACTGCAGGCGCGGCCCGAAGGCGACCTTGTTCTTCACGCCCAGCGCTCGCAGGATCGGCGGGTGAAGGAGCAGCGACACGCGGGCTCCCTGCCCGAAGTCGCGCTCGACGTCGGCGCGCACCCGCGGGTCGGCGTGAAGGCGCGCCACCTCGTACTCGTCCTTGTAGGCCATCAACTTGTGGAGGCCGAATGTCACAGCGTCGACAAGGTCGAACGAAGCCAGCGGGCGCTCTGCCTCGACGACCTCCTTCACGACGGCGGCGTAACGTCGCGCGTACTTGGCGTTCTGGTAGGCGATGAGCTCCGCAACGCGGTCGCCGATGCGAGCTTCCAGCTCACCACCGGGGGCGACGCCGACCGTTGTGGTGATGTTGCGCACAACCCCTGAGAGAGCCGGCTGCGGCTTGGCGTGGCTGCTCGCCGGAAGGCTCGAGGGGTCGCTCACCATCTGTCGACCTCGCCGGAAGGCTTGAACGTTGGCAGCGACCGCTACACCGTTCGTCTCGATGGCAGCCTCGATGGCATCGTCCGGAAGCGGGAGAGCGCCGAGCTGGTAGGCGGCACCGACCAGCATCATGTTCGCGTACTGGCCACCCCCGAACAGCTCGACCGACAACGCTTGGGCGTCGAAGAATGATGTGCGCTCCTTGCCCGCGATGCGTTGAAGCTCGTCGACGACTACTCCCAGGTCGGGCTTGGTCGCCGCGGTGTCGATCACCATCGCTCCGGTGGGCGACTCAGTCGTGGAACCCACCGCGAAGGTGCGACCAGGAGCCAGGGTGGCAAGGTTGGACGCCTCTGCAGCGACCAGAAGGTCGCATGCCAGCATGAGGTCTGCTCCTCCGCCCGCGACGCGTGAGGCTGGCACGCTGGTGCGAGGTCCGAACTTCAGGTCTGAGACGACGGCTCCTCCCTTCTGCGCGAGACCCGTCTGGTCCATCCCGTGCACGTCAACGCCGGCGACGTGCGCCGCCTGCGCCAGAACCTGCGCGACCGTGACCACGCCGGTTCCGCCGATTCCGCAGACGCGTACTGCAAAGGGTTGCTGCGCCGACGGGAGGAGTGGTTGCGGCAGATCACTTCGATCGAGCTCAGTAGTCGTGCTCGAGCGACGAGACTTCTTACCCGGCTCGATTCGAAGGAAGGAGGGGCAGTCGCCCTTGATGCAGCTGTAGTCCAGGTTGCATGTGGTCTGGTTGATCTTCGTCTTGCGACCGAAGTCGGTCTCGACCGGCTCGACGGACAGGCAGTTCGACTTGACGCCGCAGTCGCCGCAGCCTTCGCAGACGCGCTCGTTGATCATGATGCGGTAGGGCGGCTCCTCGACGAGGCCGCGCTTGCGCTTGCGGCGCTTCTCGGTCGCACACTCCTGGTCGTGGATGAGGACCGTGACGCCCTTGACCTGTGCGAGCTCTTCCTGGGCCGCGACGATCTCGGACCGGTCGAGCACCTTGACGCCTCGTGGCATCTTGACCTTGCGGTACCTCTTGAGGTCCTCGGTGGTGACGATGACTTGGGCGACGCCGTCCTGGAGCATGGACTCGGCCATTGCCGGGACTGAGAGCCGTCCAGGCGCTGCCTGCCCTCCAGTCATGGCGACGGCGGAGTTGTAGAAGAGCTTGTAGGTGATGTCGATTCCGGCAGCCGCTGCCGCTCGGACGGCGAGTTGTCCGGAGTGGTGCCAGGTGCCGTCGCCGAGGTTCTGGGTCATGTGCTTGCGGGACAGGAAGGGAGCCATGCCGATCCATTGCGCTCCCTCACCGCCCATCTGCATGAGCAGTCCGCCGTCCGAGATGTTCGGGTCCTGGAGCGCGGTCAGGCACCCGCACCCTGTTCCGGTGCCGACGAAGGAGTTGTCCGGCGTCTTCATCGAGCTGCTGTGCGGGCACCCGGAGCACACGAACGCAGTCCGCGTGACAATCGGCAGAGAGCGCAGGGGGCGGATGGCCTGCTGGTTCTCGTCGAGCCACGTCCGAGCCTGGGCCACCTGCCACTGTTCGGCGAGGTACCGGGCAAGCAGTGGCCTGAGCCGGTCAACGTCGAGGGTGCCATCGGCGGGCAGCAGCGGCGCGCCGTTCGATGCCCTCTTGCCCACTACCTTGGGCGCGTCCGCGGTTCCGAACAGTGCGTCCTTGATGGCCGCCTCGATGAAACTGCGCTTCTCCTCGATCACCAACACAGTGTCCAGGCCGCTGACGTGCTCGGCGATCTCGGCCGAGTCGAGGGGGTAGATCAGGCCGAGCTTGATGATGCGGATGCCCAGGGACCTGCACGCGTCGAGGTCCAGACCGATGGACGCCAGCGTCTCGATGGTGTCGTGATACGTCTTGCCCGCAACGACGAGTCCTACCCGGTCGCTCTCGGACTCAACGACTCGCTTGTTCAGGCCGTTCGCCACTGCGTAGCGCGCCGCAATCGTGGGGCGCTCGGTGTGCAGGGTTGCCTCGAGCCGGCTCGTTGCCGGCGGCATCAGGAAGCCGGTTGCGTTGTGACGGAACCGGCGGCCGTTGACCTCGAGATCGGGCTGAATGATCGTAAGCCGGTTCGCGCGGACATCGACTGAGGACGTTCCGTCTGCCACGTCCGTGACGACCTTCAGCGCGGTCCACAGCCCGCTGACTCGCGACATCTCGATCGCATGACGCCCGTAGTCCAAGAGCTCCTGCTGGTCGGCGGGATAGAGAACCGCGGCGCCCACCGAGGCGAGGACGGACTCTGATGCGGAGGGCATGGTGGACGACTTCGCAGACGGGTCGTCGCCGACGAAAGCGACGACGCCCCCCTTCGGATCGCTTCCCGCCATCGCGGCGTGGCGCAGCGCGTCGATCGCGCGGTCGAGACCAGGGGCCTTGCCGTACCAGGCTCCGACGATGCCATCGAAGGACATCTCATCTCGTCGCGTGTGAGCGACTTGACTGCCGGCCACCGCAGTCAGGCCAAGTTCCTCGTTCAGGCCCATCTGGTGAACGATGTCGTGGTCAGCGAGCAGGCCGCTCTGCCGACTGAGCTCGAGGTCGTAGCCTGCGATCGGCGAGCCTGGGTAGCCCGAGATGAAACCAGCGGTGTGCAGCCCGGCGGCTCGGTCCGCGCGTACCTGGTCCAGGACGATGCGGGTGAGAACCTGCATGCCGGTGAGGACCACGGGGTCGTCACCTACCGCGTAGCGGCGGTCGAGGGCATCGCGATCTGCCACGACGTGTTCCTTTCAGTGGTGGTCGCCTGGGGTCTGCCTGGCGACGAGGTGTGTGCCGAGGGCGGCCAGCGTGTCGAGGTACACGAAGCCCGATCCGTCCGCACGCCGCCCGGCGAGCACGTGATCGAATCCCTGCACCGCGGCACTCGCCTGCGCTCGATCTACGTCCGGGACTGCGAAGCCGACCTGGAACACTCCGGGCCCACGGTCCTCGAGGAACGTCCGCTGCGGGCTGGGCCGCTGCGCGGGCTGGCACAGCTGGATCTGGATGTCGCCGAGGTCTGCCACGCGGTAGATGTGCTGGAGGAACGCTTCGCGGTCGGGTACGTCGAGCTCGATGTACTCATCCAGGGGCGGGTAATCGCGCCAAGGCCCGATCCCGAACTTGGTGAGGTAGGCCTCTGCGTGCTCAACGTCGTCCACCACGAAGCAAACATGGTGGAACGTCAGTGGCACGCCCAGGCCCACGACACCTTCATCCAGGGTGGGTTCGACGCTCACGACGCCACGCGGTGAGAGCGGACTTCCAGACCACGGAGCGGGATCTCGGGGCGCCGGCCGAGCATGAGGTCAGTGACGACCCTGCTGGAGCCACATCCCATCGTCCAGCCCATGTGGCCGTGCCCGGTGTTGTAGTACATGTTCTGGTGCTTGCCCTTCCCGACGATGGGCGGGCCGTCCGGGGTCATGGGACGCAGGCACGAGCGCATGCGCGCTCGATCCCAGTCCAGGCCCTCGGGGAACATCTGCTTGCCGGTGGCCAGGATGTTGGAGAAGTCCGAGTGCTTCCAGTCACGGCTGTAGCCGGCGAACTCCGCAGTCGAGGACAGTCGCATGCTGTCGCCTTGTCGCGACCAGGCGACGAGGGTGGCCTCGTCCACGCCACCCATGGTGGGCACCGCGTCACCGTCGAGGATGTCGACAGTCATCGAGTAGCCCTTGGCGGGGTAGATCGGAAGCCGCTGCCCGATCGTGCGCGAGAGCCGGGGGCTCTCCACACCCATGGCCAGGACGAACTCATCGGCGCGGATCGGACCAGCTGACGTCTCGACGCTCACGATCTTGTTGCCACTGGCAACAAGCTTGGTGGCCTCGGTCCCGAACCGGAACTCCACGCCAAGTCCCTCGCAGATCTGGGCGAGACGCTCGGTGAAGATGGCACTGTTGCCACTGGCGTCGGAGGGCACGTGGATGCCTCCCACGAACAGGTCTGAGACGCGCTCGAGTGCGGGGTCGAGCTTGACGACCTGGTCGATGTCGAGCACATCGAGCCCGACTCCCTGCCGGACCATGAACTGCATCTTCTCTGCAGCTCCGCTGAGCGCCTGCTGGTCGCGGTGCAGGTAGACGATGCCCTTCTTGACCTGCTGGTAGTCGATGCCCTCGGCCTCGGCGAGAGCGTCGAGCTCCTGCTGGCCGTAGCGGCAGAGCTGGTACTTGACCAGCGTGTTGGCCTCGGCGCGAGCGCTGGTGCATTCGCGCAGGAACTGCACACCCCAGCTGACGAGCTTGGGGTCCAGGCGTGGCTTGACCCGGATGGCGGTGGCCTGCCCGCGCAGCGACTGGACCATCATCTTCGGAGCGGCCGGCGATGCCCAGGCGAAGGAGTGCCCCGGGGCGATGAGGCCGGCGTTGCCGCCAGTGGCGTCGGTTCCGACCCGGTCGGCCTTGTCGATGACCACCACCTCGCGACCTTCGCGAGCCAGGTAGTACGCGGTCGTCACGCCGATGATGCCGGCGCCGATGACAACTGTCTTCATTGTCGTTCCCTGTCTGCTGGTCGTCTTAGAGGACGACGAGGGGCATGATCTCGACGACGACGCCGGGCAGCAGCAGCTGGGAGATGACGGCCGCGCGAGCGGGCCGGTGGTCTCCGAACTCCTTGCCCCACGCCTCGTTGAACGCAGCGAAGTCGTTGGGGTCGCTCAGCCAGACGTTCGCGGAGACGATCGAGGTGAGGTCCTTGCCCTTCTCGGCGAGGATCACCTTGATCCGGTCGATGCACACCGCGGTCTGCGCGGCTACGTCGCCGGGCGCGACGACATTGTTGTCGTTGTCGAGGGCGACCTGTCCTGCCACGTAGAGCATGCCGTTGGCGGCCACGGCCTGCGAGTACGGCGCAAGGGCGGGGCCGAACGAGCTGGGGTTGATGATCTCGAGCTGGCTGGACATGCAGTCTCCTTGGGTAGGTGTTGTGCGGTGAGAGCTGGGTGGACGTCAGAAAAGACCGGTGTAGGTGCGCGGCGCGACGGCGTCGAAGACGTAGCGGATGAACCCCGCCGCATCGAAGACCGGCAGCCCCGTGGCCTGCTGGACCGCTGCGGAGTAGGGCGGCAGGTCGGTGCACTCGAAGAGGAACCCACCGACAGCGGGGTCTTCCTCGACGACTGCTCGGGCCGTCGCGACGACTTCGCTGCGGAGGAGCTGTTCGTCGAGGGTGCCGCGCTCCTGGATGATGACTTCGTTCCAGTGCGGGTGATGGTCGATGCCGCGGATGAGGATCCCGTCGAGGTTGGTCAGGCCGATCGACTCGAGGATCTGGGGGCTGAGGGTGGATTCGCTGGCGCACATGACGGCGATCTTCTTGTCAGGCGCGACCATGGGTCGTACCAGTGGCAGCTGGAGCAGCGAGGACATGAAGACCGGGATGTTGACTGCGGCCGCCACCTCTCGTTGGTACGCCGCCATGTAGCCGCAGTTGCCCGTGATCGCTCGGACTCCCTCTGATTCGAGCTGCTGTGCGGCCTCGACGAACAGGTGGGCGTAGTCCTGGCCCCGTCCTGCAAGCACGTCAGCTCCCACGGCGCCCTTGACGGAGAGATACCGGATGGGGAAGTCGAAGGTCCACGCGTTGTTGAGGTCGCCCGGGATGAAGGGGACGTTCCATTCGGCGCAGAGCATTCCGATCGGATAGCCGTACGTCATGGTGTTTGGCCTTGCCTCGTACACCGTCACTTGAGCCTCCTCCTCGGGGCGTCACATGAGACTGAAGCATTCCGTGTTCACAAGTGTGACCCAGATTGCATCCAGTTTTGAATCCCCTGAAGTACATTCCTGTTTGCCGCTCCTGTCAAGGGGTTCTCCGGCACGACTTGAGTAGTTGGCTGAGGCGGAATGCCTTCCGCGAGAATCGTGTACCGTTCAGTCCATCAAACCTCGTTCCTCGGCGCCTCGAGCAGGACCGCATGAAATCCAGCAACGCAGCCACCTCTCCCCCACGACGCCCTCGAGGGCGTGTCTATGGGGGTCTCGACATCCTGCGTTCGCGCCCTGGCGCCGCGGCTGACGCGGTCGTCGGCGCCGGCGCACGCGCCTCCTCGGAGATGCTGGGAAGCACGTCGTGACCAGCCGTTCGACAGCCCGTCTTGCGTGGACGTCGTGGTCCGTGGCCGTCGGCGCCTACTTCCTCACTGTTCTCAACCGAAGCTCACTTGCCGTCACTGTGCTCGAGGCAGGCGAGCGGTTCGGTGCTTCCGCATCCCAGTTGGCGGGTCTGACGATCGCTCAGATTGGCGTCTACGCCCTCCTCCAGTTACCCGTGGGCGTCCTCTTGGACCGATTCCGGCCACGCAAGCTGCTCGTCGCTGGCCTGTGGATCATGGCATCGGCCCAGCTGACGTTCGCGTGGACGACCACGTACGAGGTCGCTGCCGCCTCACGGCTGCTCCTGGGGGCGGGGGACGCGCTCATGTTCGCAAGCGTTCTCAGGCTCGTGGCTACCTGGTTCGAGGGGCGGCGCGGCGTGCGGCTTCGCCACCTCACTGGACACATAGGACAGGCCGGCACGATCGCTGCCACCACTCCCATGCTCTTCGCGTTGGTTCACCTGGGGTGGAGCCTCACCTTCGTCACGCTCGCATCCCTGGGAGTGGCCGTGTCCGTGCTCGTGGCGTTCACGGTGAAGGACGGTTCGGATACCTCTGACGGCCGTGGCGCTGAGAGGCGCCCGAGCTCGTCAGGGGTTCGTCAGATCGTCCGCAACCCTGGAGTTCGTCTGGCCGCGTGGGCGCACCTGGTCTCGCAGTTCCCAGTGACAGTGCTGGCCATGCTGTGGGGGTATCCCTTCCTGGTCAGCGGCGAGGGGCTGTCACCCGAGCTTGCGAGCACGCTGCTGATGTTGATCGGGTTCGTGTGGGTCGGCTCCGGGCAGCTCATCGCCGTGCTGGTTTCGCGGCTCCCGTACTGGCGCGCACGGCTGGTGCTCGGCGTCGTGTGGCTCACGATCATCCCGTGGACCGCCGTCTTGCTGCATCCACGTCCCGCTCCCACATGGCTCCTGATCGTCCTCATCTGCACGGTCTCTCTCGTGGGTCCGGTCACCATGGTCGCGTTCGACCTTGCCAGGACGTTCACGCCTGCAAGCGCCATTGGAAAGGCAAACGCGATCGTGAATGCCGCCGGCTTCACGGGATCGCTCATCGCGATGCTGATGATCGGGATCTGCCTGGACGTCGTCGAGCCACGCGGTAGCGAGTACTACGACCTTCGCGACTTTCGGGTCGCCATGTCCACGCAGTACGTCCTCTGGCTGGTCGGGACCATTCAGGTCCTCCGGCACCGTGTCAGGGCGTTGAACTACCTCGACCTTGACCAACCGGGCGTTCTGGACGAGATCCGCGCCGGTCGCTCTTTCGATTGCCCCGAGGATCCTCACTCGGCGCGCGCGTAGGACTAGCTCGGACCAGGTCGGAGCGGTACTCGGCGTAGCTCTGGACTCTGACTCGGCGACATGAGCCTCGCGACGGGACTGCAGGCCGGTCGACGCCAGGCGAGAGCGGCAGTACCGGCGAACCAGTTGAGGGAGGGCAGCTGGTGAACGCGATCCGTCACTGCCCAGTGCCAGCGCTCTCCAGAGCCGCATTCTGTATGACATCGCGCAGGCCCATCTCCACGACCGCTAGGTCCTGGTAGCCCATGCCCACGCTCTTGTAGACGGTGATCCCGCTGGACGGTCGAAGCGTTCCGCCGACGAGATCCGAGAAGTCCCTGATGCGCTCAAGGCTCACCACCCCAGAGGTCACGGCCTGGATGACGTCGCCGGCCTCCCGCATGGCCGTGTCTCGATCCTCGACCACGATCAGGTCTGCGCGGGCCATCGCATCGTCGTCGACCTCGCGCGCGCCTGCCGTGTGAGATCCAACCGCGACGACAAGAACACCTTCAGCGAGGTCCCGTCCGAAGAGGATCGGCTGCTGCGCACTGGTCGCACAGACGACGACCTGCGCGCGTGCAACGTCGGTGTCCGTGGCTGGTCTGGCGTCGAGGCCTTCTCGTTGCAGCCTCTGGCAGGCGCTGTTGACTGCCTCCACGCGCCTCGCGACGATCGCGATGTCCACGATGGGACGAACCGATGCGATGGCTCGCGCGTGTGCCAACGCTTGTGGGCCAGCGCCGAACACGACGAGACGCGAGGCGTCAGGCTGAGCCAGACATCGCACCACCATGGCGCTCTGGGCAGCTGTACGGATCTCGGTCAACCGGGTGCCGTCGACGATGGCGATCGGACGGATCGTGTCGGCGTCGAAGAGCACGTACACCGACGAGATCGACGCGAGCCCACGGCTGGCGTTGGAGTGTCCCAAACCAACCAGCTTGACGCCGACGGCACTCGAGCTCGCCGCGGGCATCAGAAGGAGCTCGCCACCTGGCGCTCCCAGCCGGCTGCGTGGCGCGAACCCTGTGCCCGCAAAGGCGTGCGGGAGAGCGGATTCCAGAGCATCCACAGCCAGGCGCCACGGCAGGCGCTCCTGGAGCTCGTCTGCATCAATGAAGGGGATCGGAAGTGGCATTGCGATCTCTCTCGACAGATTCAACTGGGCGCGTCGGACGTCGCCGACGGTCTAGCGGCGCGCGCCACGAAGCCACTCTTGGCTTTGCTGTGGCTCTCGACGGGGGTGGAAGATCGCAGGGTCGAGAACGGCGTCGGGTATCCCTGCCATCAGGTTCGCGGTGAACTCCGCGGCTACCGGGCCCAGCATGGTCCCGTGCGCGTCGAAGCCCGTGAGTGTCCACAAACCGGCCTCCACCTCGCCGAGGAACGGTCGACCGTCGCCGCCTGTCGCATCGGCTTTGGCGCTGACTGTCGAACGGATCGAGACCTCCGTGAAGACCGGCGCGCGCACTTCGGCGGCTTCCGCGAAGTCGGCGAGCATGTCGTCGGGACCGTATCCGGGCGCGGCTGCAGACTCGAGCATGCAGACGACAGCGGCATCCTGCTCGCGCTCAAGGCACAGGCCGGTGTCGAGGTCGATCGTCAGCGGCAGACGGTGTTCTTGGACCACGGGGGTCGTGAAGGCGGAGTGGATCAGCATGGGCGTGATGGGGAGCTCAAGGCCAAACGGGCGCAGCAGCTCCGGTGAGCCGAGACCGGCGGCCACGACGACGCGGCTCGCGGTGATCGGTTCGGTTGCTTGCAGTACCCAGTCGTCGCCGCAACGTTCGATTCCCGTGACGGGCGTATGGGACTTGACCGTGACGCCCAGCTGTCGTGCGGCGCGCATCAGGCCGTAGAGGCCGTCAGTGGGATTTGCTCGTCCGTCCTCAGGCGTCCACGACCCACCGATGAGGCCCGTTGGGTTCAGCCAAGGGAAGAGCGAAGGCAACTCGTCGGCCGGTACGAGTTCGACCGGCCCGGCTCCGCCGGCGCGCTGCATGTCAGCCGCGTGGACCAGGCCGCCCCACACGTCTTCTCTCCCGGTCAGGATCAGGTATCCGTCCTGGTAGAAGGTGCACGGATGGTCGAAGGCTTCCTCGAAGGTCTGCCAGAACGCTCGGCCGCGTCGGGCGAGCTCGATCTGGTCCGGCGTGCTGAACTGCTGACGGATACCGCCAAGGGATCCGCCCGTGCAGCCACTGGCTGGTTCGCTGCCCTCGAGGACGAGGATGCCGGTCTCTCCGAGCCTCGCAAGATGGTAGGCCAGCGCGATGCCGGCAATGCCTCCTCCAATGACGGCGGTGCCGACGGTTGTGTCACCCATCGAGGGCCGCCTCTGGGTGCGGACGCCGTGTCATGCCGCTCGGATCTCGGAGGCGACGCGGAGGCCCGATCGAGTTGCACCCTCGAGTCCGCCCGGTCCGACCCGGTCGTCGGTGTGCTCGCCCGCGAAGTACACACGGCCATCGAGCGGTCGTTGGACCTCGGGCAAGATCCTGGCGCGCTGGTCACCGGAGAGCGCGCGGACGATGACGGTGGTCAGCGGGTCTCGGGCCCACGAATATGCGAGCTGTCCGACGCGCGTCAGTGGCTGTCCAGCGAGCGAGCCGACGAAGTCGTCGAACGCGGAGAACAGCGCCTCCTCATCAAGTGGCGGCGAGTCGGGTGAGTCGATGGCGATCGACGAGATGCAGGCCGCCGCACCAGGCTGGTGAATGGACTGCTCGACGATCCATGGGAGCTGGCCGTCAGTGAATCCACCCGGACCGACGGCGCTGTTCACGAGGTCCCGCTCGGCATACTGGGAGATGAGCTTGGCTCCGGTGCCGTAGGTGATCTCCCCCAGTGCTGCGGTCTTTGCTGTAGGAAGCGCGGGATGGAAGTCGATGCCGGTCGTCAGGGGTCCGGGGACGGCGATGACGATGCGATCGGCGGAGAACACATCGGTGTCGGTTTCCACGCGTACGCCTGGACCTGACCAGTCAACCGCGCGGACATGTTGTCCGAATCGGATGTCGAGGCCTTCAGCGAGACGAGTGGCAAGCAGGTCGTTGCCGCCGACGATTCGATAGGAGTCGGACTCGTGATCGAGCTGGCGGGAGAACTCCAGGGCGTCGGTGTCTGCCAGCGAGGCGACGGGGGTGTACTGGGTGTAGCTGGTGAGGTAGGCGATGACCGCCGAAGGTGCTTCCAGGCGGCGAGTCCAGGACTCGAGGCTTTCGTACTGCGCCGGGGGGGCCTTCCGGTAGGACTCCTTGAGCCATCCAGTGATGCTGCGGCGCTCACCGTCGCTCAGTGCCCTGCCCCCAAACACCATGGGTGGCGCGTTCGTGTCGAAGTAGCCGCAGGCGACCACGTCGAGATCGAGACTTCGTGTGAGCGTCATGACGTTCACGTGACCGGCGTAAAGCGTTTCCGCGCCAAGCTCGCCGAACTGACCTGCGGCGAGTTTGCCGCGGACGGTCCACAGCCTGCCTCCGACGCGGTTGCGGGCTTCGAGGACGAGGACCTCGTCTCCCTCTCGGGCTCTCTCGCGAGCGGTGACGAGGCCGGACAGACCGGCACCAACGACAAGGGTCTTCACAATTGCTCCTTGGGCTAGATCTCGGTTGAAGGGGAGCGGGGGCTGCCTGGATGCCCCCGCTCCCCTGGTCTGTCAGCCGATCAGGCGAGCCTCGCCCGGCTCGGCGCCGGACGGGTCGAGGCCGTTCTCCTCGAGGATCTCCGCCAGGCGACCGTTCTCGCGCAGGGTGGCGATGTCTTCGTTGAGTGCAGTGAGCAGGTCCTCGTGGCCCTTCTGGATCGGGAAGGTCGTCTGTGCCGGCTCGATGGAGGCTGCGACCTCGTCGAAGGGCTCGACCAGCTCGACCTTGATGCCGTCCATGTCCTTCGCTGCGTAGGAGCCCGAACCGATGCTGTCGACACACACATCGACGCGGCCCACCTCCAGGTCCTGGTTGCAGTTGAGGCCGCTGGCGTAGGTCTTGAACGAGCTGCCCAGGTACTTCTTGAGGTCCTCGACCCACAGGTACCCGTCGACCGAACCCACGGACAGGCCCTGCTCCTTGAGCTCGGGGATCGAGGAGATGCCGCTCTTGGAGACCAGCGCCATCTGGTCGAGGTAGATCGGGTCGGTGAGGTCGACGACCTCAGCGCGCGCTGCCGTGCGGTACCAGCCGGTCGCCGCGAGGTCGGCGCGACCACCCTGCACCGTAGGGATCACGGCTGCAGCCGCGCCGGGGCTCGCCTTGACGGTGAGGCACTCCATGGCTGCGATCTCGTCGAGGATGGCACCGTCGATGCCTCCGAACTCGTTGCCGCTGAACGTGCCGAACGGCGGCAGCTCGTAGGCGCTCACGGTGAGCACGCCGTCGCTGACGGTCTTGAACTCGTGCGCCGGCTCGCAGTCTCCGCCGGCCGCCGAGTCAGCTTGGGAGTCAGGTGAACAAGCGGTCAGCACACCGAGGCCGACGATTGCGCATGCCGCGATGGCGGCGGCTTTACGGATCATCATGAGGGTTTTCTCCTGTGTTGGGTTGTGCGGGTGTCCACCGACTGGATGGTTCAGTCGCGGGGCTCAGAGGTGGCGGGCGAGCCGCCGTTCCACCCGCTCGCAGAGCCAGCTGGCGGGGATGGTGATGACGAGGTAGAACAGCCCGGCCAGCGAGAGGACCGACAGGTACTGGAACGTGGATGAGCCGAGCGAGTACGCGGCACCGAGTAGCTCCGGTACGGCGATCGAGTAGGCCAGCGAGGTCGCCTGGAATACGAGGATCGCGAGGCCCATCAGGGAGGGGATGGCCACACGCATGCCCTGAGGGATGGTGATGTAACGCAGGGTGTCCAGGCGGGACATGTTGAGTGCCGCGGCGGCCTCAAGCTCACCGTCGGGGACCGCCTGTAGGCCTCCCCGGATGATCTCGCTGGCGTAGGCACCAGTGGTCAGCGCCAGCGCGATCGTGGCGGAGATGAACGCAGTGAAGGTGAGTCCAGCGGTAGGCAGCCCGAAGTAGACCAGCTGGAGCATCACCAAGGCGGGTGTGCCTCGCCCGATCTCGACGACGACGATGATCGTTGTGCGGACGACCTTGGACTTTGCCGAGCTGCCCAGCGCGAGCAGAAGCCCGAGAGGCATTCCGATGATGAGGCTGCCGGCCACCAGTTGGAGGCTGGCGCGGAGCCCGTGCAGGAGGTCGGGCGAGTAGGCGAGCCAATCGTCCAGAAGACTCATCGGGCGATCCTCCTGCGGAGACGGTGGTCGACGACGCGGGCCAGATATGCGCAGATGGCGGACATGACGATGTACACGACAGCTGCAGCGACGAAGGGCCAGATCGGATCGGCGGTGTCGCGCGCCTGGTAGTTCGCCCAGTAGAGGATCTCTGAAACTCCGAGGGTGAACGCGACGGAGGAGTCCTTGATCAGCGCGATACCCCACGTTGCCGCGGCCGGGATCGAGATGCGGATGACCTGGGGTCCGATGATCCGTGCCGCCGTGGTGGTGCGGGTCATGCCCAGTGCCGCGGACGCTTCCCATTGCCCCGCGTGGACTGCTTTGAGAGCACCCCGATAGATCTCAGCCATGTAGGCGCACGAGATGACGCCCAGCCCGGCGATCGAGGCTTGGAGGGGGCTGAGCCAGGGCAGGTAGAGGCCGACTCCGAAGTAGATGATGAACAGCCACACCAGAGGTGGGATGCCGCGCAGGACTTCGATCAGGAAGCGCGCCAGAAGGCGAACGAGGCCGCTGGGTGCGGTGCGAGCGACGACCAGCGGGATGCCCCCGACCGCCCCGATGAGGAGTGCGGATGCCGTGAGCGCGAGCGTCATTGGGATGCCCGCCAGGACGGCGAGGATGTCGTCAGACCCCATCGCGCTCCACCGCCCGGAGGAACTGCCTGGTCCTGGCTTCCTTGGGCGCCGCGAAGATCTCGGCTGGGGGGCCTTCCTCCAGGATGGCGCCGTCAGCCATCACGACGAGGTGGTTCGACACGTCTCGGGCAAATGCCATCTCGTGAGTGACGACCACCATGGTCATGCCGTCGGAGGCCAGTTCGAGCATGACCTGCAGGACTTCCAGGCCGAGTTCGGGGTCGAGCGCTGAGGTTGGCTCGTCGAACAGCATCACCTTCGGGTCCAGCGCCAACGCCCTGGCGATCGCGATGCGCTGCTGCTGTCCCCCTGAGCACTTGCTGGGGTACTGCTCGGCTTTGTTTGCCAGGCCGACCCGCTCCAGGAGGGCCATCCCTCGCTTGCGCGCCTCGTCGGGCGAGCGGCCGAGGACTCGTTCCTGCGGCAGGGTGACGTTGCGCAGGACCGTCAGGTGCGGGAACAGGTTGAAGGACTGGAAGACCATTCCGACGACCGAACGCAGTTGAGCGAGGTCCTTGGGCTTGAGCTGCCGGCCCGCGTCGATGGTGTTGGCGGCGACGGTGATGGTCCCGGTGTCTGGCGTCTCGAGCAGGTTGATGCATCGCAGCAACGTGCTCTTGCCGGCTCCGCTGGGCCCGATGATCGCTGCGACCTCGCCCTCGGCGACGGTCATCGAGACGTTGTTGATGACCGTGTGGTCTCCGAAGGTCTTGACGACCGAGTCCAGCTGGATCGCTGGCTGCTTGGTGGGCACGTGGGTTCTCCTCCATGTGAGGTCCGGTGCGATGGACGGGTTGTCGGCCCTGGTTCGGCGGGCGGAAGTCACCATGTCGAAGTGCCTCCTTCGCGTCGCATCCTAATTTGCATCCCGTTTTGCGTGCAACGCATCACACCGCACTGCATCCCAACTGTCAAGGGGTTGCCGCGGCGTGAAACAGAACCTTTATCTGGCAGTCATGCGCTGCCCGACGCTGACGAGCTGGGCGCCAACCGCCGACCCTCGTAGCCGTCGAGCGTGGGGTGCGACTCGACATCGCGCCGGCGGCCTCGCGATGGGGCGTGGGATCGCGGGCGCGCTGGCTCGCCAGCGCTCCCCTTGCGCGCGAAGGCGGGCCTCAGTCGCCCCGGCGAAGGTGGGCGCCGCCAGCGGGCGAAGCGACCTCCACAAGCCATCCGTCAGCGGGCGACGACGTCGGTCGCCGTCCCGCGCCAGGCGCGGGCGAAGCGCCGCCCGGTCATGGCTTGCCTCAACAGCACAGGGGGCCACAAACCACGCCGGCTCGAGGTCGAGGCTGCGGCTTGCGCCTCCCATGCATTCCGCCGGGCTAGTGCTTCAGAACGAGCGGTCAGACGACCTGATTCAGGCGATGGCTTCGATCGTTTGCAAGCCGGTCATTACGTGCTCCCGTGTGAGTCGCTCGGCCAGCTCCGCGTCGCCCGCGTGGATCGCGTCGTAGATCCCTGCATGCTCGTCGAGTCCGTGCCTCGTCGACGTGTCAGAGGCGAGGGCCGCGAGTTCGTAGTTGAAGTAGTAGGCGTTGTTCGTCAGTGCCAATCGCCTGAGCCTGTCGTTGCCCGAGGCTTCGAGAACGGCTTGATGGAACTCGGCATTGGCCGTGACGACAGCCGCCTTGTCGAGAGGTTCCGACATGGAGATTGCCGCATGCGCTCGCTGGCTCATCCCCACGCGTTCTACGGCGGCGGAATCGGCATTCTTGGCCGCGAGCGCTGCCGCCATCCCCTCGAGGGCAGCACGAACGACGTAGATCTCTCGGATCTCGTCGATGCTGAACTCACGCACGTGTAGGCCTTGCGTGCCCTTGACGACCAGGCCCTCGTTGAAGAGTCGGAAGAGCGCGGTTCTCACCGGGGTCCTGCTCGCATTGAGGTCGGACGCGATGGCAGCTTCGACGAGTCTCTGATTCGGCCGGTACAAGCCCGTCACGATGTTGCGGTGGATGGCGTCGTAGACAGTGTCGACGAGGGAAGCAGCGCCTTTGGAAGAGTCCTCGCGCCCGCTTGCGGTTGTCACAGCTTCTCCCCCAACTGACACGCGCTCGGCGTACGACAGATTGCCACGGTCCGGAACAATACCGGATGCAGAAATGTGCTGGCCGGAGCGGCTCGCTGAAAGTGCCCTTGCGCTGGATCCCGACCGCGTACCGCGCCGTCGAAGCCAGAGCACATGACGTCAGGCCGGGCGGGCAAAGGTTCCTCGACGACCCGTGCCACGCGTATGCCACCTGGTCCCTGTTCGGCTGAAACAGTGGTTCTCGGGCGCATGCACGACCCTGAACCGACGACGCCCGCTTCTCCTGACGGAGAAGTGGGCGTCTCGTTTGTGTCGGGTCCGCAGGCCGCTGACCTGCGGCGATGGCGATTCTCCTGCGGATTCGCTGGGATGCTCCGGCGGATTCGCTGGAGCGGAACCTGCACCATGCCTGCCCCATGTACCGCTCTAAGACCGGAACAGGCGCCTGGCCGGAGGCCTCGGCATGCCGCGCTAGTCAGCATGGGATACAATTCTGGATACCAACTCGTTCGGAGGTCGACAGATGGCGCTCAGCACAGCGGCAGCGTTCTGGGCGGTGTCATTCCTGTTCGTCATCACGCCCGGCGCCGACTGGGCATACGTCATGACCGCCGGTCATCGGCACCGCACCATCGTCCCCGCCATCAGTGGCCTCCTGACCGGCCACCTAGCCGCAACCGCCGTTGTGGCGGCCGGCCTCGCGGCCGTGTTCGCGGCGTCGCCGACGATGATGACCACGATGACACTCTCCGGTGCGGCCTACCTGGTGTGGCTCGGCGTCGGCATGTTGCGCAGTGAGTCCGTCGCCTTGTCCCCGGAGGCTTCGAGCGATGAGGTGTCAGGCGCTCGGCAGGCGCTCCTCGGACTCGGCGTGAGCGGCCTGAACCCGAAGGTCTTCTTACTCTTCTTGGCGCTACTCCCCCAGTTCGTCGACGCAGCTGCTGCGTGGGCCGTTCCCGTACAGATCTTCGCCCTCGGGTTCATCCACATGGCCAGCTGCGCTGTGGTCTACACGATCGTCGGCGTGGGCGCGCGCCACGCAGTCAGGGCTCGCCCGGCGACAGCGCGCACGCTGACCCGCGTATCCGGTAGCGCCATGATTGCGATTGGTCTGCTGATCGTCGCCGAGCAATCCCTGACCTGACTCAAGCAGCAACGTGACAAGGAGACAACGATGGATCTCGAACAGCTCCGCGTGACGGTCTACGAGACGTTCGCCCGCACGGGCCAGGCTCCTGAGATGGCAGACCTCGCCAAGAGTCTCAACGTGCCTGAGCACGACGTCGTCGCGGGCCTGCGTGAGCTCGCAACCTCGCGCCACCTCGTTCTTGATGCCACAGACCGCATCGTGATGGCTCATCCGTTCTCCGCCATCCCGTTGGGCTTCTCTGTCATGGGCGCGTCAACGCTCTGGTGGGGCGGATGCGCGTGGGACTCGTTTGCATTGCCCCACCTCATCCCGGGGCAAGCTCCCGTCGTGGTCGCGACCCGGTGCCCAGGCTGCGGTCGGGCGTTGGCTTGGAGTGTTGGAACCGACGAGCCGCCGAGCGGGTCGGAAGTCGCGCACTTCTTGGTCCCGACCGTCCACATGTGGGACGACGTGGTGCACACGTGCGGTCACCAGAGCCTGTTCTGCTCCGAGTCGTGCGTCGAGGTCTGGTTGACGCGCAGCGGCAATGAGCGCGGATACGTGATGGACCTCTCGACTCTGTGGCACTTCGCATCCGACTGGTACTCGGGACGGCTCGACTATGGCTACACCCGCAGGGAGCCGAGCGAGGCATCCGACTACCTGCGGAAGGTTGGTCTCAGTGGGGCGTTCTGGGGACTGTGAGACGTTCGCCGACCGTCTCACTAGGGCAACACGACCGGTGCCAGAAGACAGGCTTGGGGGCCGGACGTGAGGCTTGGTCACGATGAACGGGCCAACATGCGGATGGCGATCGACTTGGTGAATGCGGGTGAATCCCACAGTTCCCTAGAGACGATGGACGACCTGAGCGCCTTCTTGGATCGGCACGAGGTTCGGAGCACACGGACGCCCATCCACGCGGACCTTGCCCAGCTTCGGCGATTGTCCGGTGAACTGCGAGAGGTGCTTGGAGCGAGCCGGGACGCGGCGGCACGTCGCGTGAACAGGATCCTGACGGAGAGCGACCCGTGCCCGCGACTGGCCAGGCACGGTGACCACGACTGGCACCTGCATTACGACGCCCGCGATGGATCCGTTGCTTCGATGGTCGCCGCTAGAGCGGCGATGGCCGTGGCGTGCTTCATCCGCGCCGACGAGTTGTCGACAGTCGCACGTTGCTCCCGATCTGGATGCCGCGCCTACTTCGTAGACCTCTCTCGAAATCGCCACCGCCGCTACTGCTCAGCGAGATGCTCGAACAGCGACGCCGTGGCGGCATTCCGGACGCGCCGAGCGTCTTCGTCGGCCACCTCATCCTCGACACCTCGGCGAGGCTGACCACCGCGGGCTTGCGGTACCGGCTCACCGACGGGCGCACGTCATCGGCACGCGCAGCGCGCGTTCGGTTGATCCTCGACTCACCAGTGAGGAGGCCTTCCCTTCAGCGTGGCCCAGTACCGGCGATGAGCATGACGTGCGTCCGGGCTGGTCATCGCCTCCGGGAGGAGTTCATCCAATGGATCTGAGAGCGCCTCAATGTCGCGCAGGGCTGGTGCCTGCAGGGCGCGTTTGGTGAAGGCGTACTGATCGATGCAGTCATCCGGGGTTAGCTCGGCAACGGCCACGGCTCGATCGAGCAGCTCGTTGGATGACGCACTGGCGTGCGCCACCCCCAATCGGAGAAGGTCGGCACCGGAGATGACCTCACCATGGAGGCTCAGCCGAGCGGCGACGGGCTCTCCCCACGCGTACTGAAGGATTCTCAGGTAGACAGCCGGCATTGGTATCCCGATCGGCACCTCGTTGATGCCGAAGCGCGCAGACTCACTTGCCGCCACGATGCGATGGTCGCAGGCCGCTGCGGTGATGAGGCCGCCAGCGAAGGCGTGGCCGTTGATGGCGGCCACCACTGGGCGCGGATAGGTGAAGAGACGCACGTTGGTGGCGCGGTAGTCCGCAAACCATGTTCGGACCGTCTCCGGGTCGCCGGCGAAGAGGGGAAAGTGCTCCCCCAGGTCCAATCCGGCGGAGAATCGCTCGCCGCTCCCGGTCAGTACGACGGGCGACCGGGCGTGGTGTTCTTCGAGGCGATCGAACGCGTCATGGAGGTCCACGAAGAACTCGCGGTTCTGGGCGTTGACGGGGTTGGTCTGCATGGTGACAACGGCAACTCGACCGCGCCGCTCGATGGTCCAGCTCACTGCTCGCCGTCCTTGACGGACGACTGGTCAGCGGGTGCTGTCAGTGCGTCACTCGACGGCATCGTGTTGCAAAGCTCGGCGCACTCGTGGCTGACGTCGATCAGCACGTGTGCAGAACGCTGTGCGAGAGCGAGGACCATGGCTCCCTCCAAGGACGCGACGATCATCATCGCGATGCGCTCGGCGCGTGTGCGATCGACGCCGTCACGCAGGAGCGAGCCCAGGTAGAGCGACTGCCAGGACCGAAAGAAGTTGGCGCACCTCCGGCGCAGCTGGTCGTGGCTCGTGGTGACATCGAGTGTCACAGCGGCGATCGGGCAGCCCATCGTGTAGTCGGAGGCCTCGAGGACCGTTGCGAGGAACAGTCCCGTTTCGCGGACTGCGGTGGCGGTGTCCGTGGCCCCGCGGACCGCCTGCCCGAAGTGGTCGAGGCGGCGCTGTGATGCCAGGTGCATGGCTTCGAGGACGATCTGGTCCTTGCCGTCGGGAAAGTGGAAGTAGATCGAGCCGCGGGAGGCGTTGGCACGAGCCACCACGTCCAGCACGCCGAAGCCTTCGTAGCCGCGTTCGGCGAGCAGGTCGACGGCTGCGCGGAGCATCCGCTCGCGGGTTTCAGTACGTGCACCCATCCGGAGCATTCCTCTCGCTGTAGTTCATGACGTTGGTCGCCGGCGGCGGGGCGACTGGGGGGCGCGCAAGGCCCAGCCCGTGGAGACGCGGCAGCGTCGCTGTGGCCGGCATGTCTATCGGGCTCCTGCTTCTTCGCTCGCGTGCTCCACCTGACCGATCAGGGTCCGCAGCTCGTTGAGGTGGCTTTCGCCGATCTCTCGCGGTGTGAGGGCGCGTTGCGAGATCAGATGCGCGGCTGCGCCTACGGCCATGCCGTGCTGTCCGCCATTGCCCATCAGCTTCACGGACGAGCCAGCCACATGGGTGACGCTGATGTGCTTGCCGGCCATCATCAGGTTCTCGATGTTGCGCGAGTAGAGGCACCGGAACGGGATGTCGTAGGGCGCCTTGTCTCGAATGTCGAAGATCCAGTTCTTGAGCCTGAAGTCATAGTCGCCTTCGCCTGGCTCGAACGGAAAGTGGAGGCAGAAGGCGCCGTTGTTCTCCACAACGGTATCGGGGAACTGTCGATGACTCGTGATGTCAGTCTCGGTGAGGACGTAGTCACCCCGATATCTGCGGAACTCGCCTTGGGCAGCGACGTGAGCGATCCATTCCAACTCGAGGTTGGCGTACGTCTCAGGCTCGAGGCGCTTGACGTTTGCGAAGGTTCCGTACAAGGCCTGCATGAGGTGGTCACGGATCTGCTCGCCATCCAGGTAAGGATCAAGCCACTGGCCGTACTCCCAGAAGTGAGTGGCGGGGAACTGCATGAGGGGGTTGTCCTCAGGATCGCCCGGCTCGTCACCTTGGGGTCGGCTCCAATCGAACTCGGGAGTGTCCGGGTTGCCACCCACAGCGGGACCTGGGCCGTTCTCGACCCCGGGCCTTTCAAGCTGTCCGCTGAGGTTCGCGTAGTCCTTTGCGACCTCGTTGGCCCAGGGCACATCGGGGAACGTGACGGGGTTCTCTCCCAGCCGGGTGCGGAAGAACACGGTGTTCCCGTGATGCATGTCGTCGGCCGTGGTGGGGGCTCTCCGCTCCCCCGTGTCGCTGCGTGCCTCTCGTCCGTGCATGGTCTCCGCGCCGGCCAGGACTCCGAGGGCCGCGATGCCGCTGCTGTCGACGAACGACGCACCGCTGATCCTGTGCTCGCGCCCTGACCTGGCCTCACGCACGTCGACCGACACGATCCGGGCATCCTGAGTGGCGACGTCGAATGCGGTGGCTTCGAGGAACAGTGTGATGTTGGGTTCGGCCTCCAGCACTGCTCGGGCTACGAGGTCCCCGCTGGCCTCGCGTGCGGAGAGCTCCTTCACCAGCGGGCCGTTCTTGCCGCGCGGGCGGAGCCCGATCTCGACACTGGCGTTGCCACCGAGCACGGGCCTGTCGTGGATCAACGCGACCGTGCTCCCCAGGCGCGCGGCCGTCAGAGCCGCGACGCAGCCTCCGATGCCGCCCCCGACGACAACAAGGTCGTAGGTTCCGGCTGGAACCGGACGATCGGGAAGTCCGCGCAGCTGCTTGCGCCAGGTGTGGGCAGCCGCGTCGGAGCCCTCGGGCGGCACCGTTCCGTCGCTGCTCAGAAAGATCGCGTCGCAGCGACCGTCGAAACCGGTGAGGTCACGCAGCTCCATCGTGAATGACCCTGCTCGCAGCTCTACTGCGCCGGCTCGCTCCCAGGACCAGTCCTGACCCGTCGCGCCAAGCTCGTGCGGCAGCTCGGTGCCGTTGATGGCCAAGCAGAAACGGCCGGGATGTCCGCTGGGCACCCAATCCTTGCTGCGAACCCACACCTCGAACAGTCCATCTGCCGGCACGGAGACCGTGGTCCGAGCGTCACGCACCGGGCGTCCAAGGCCGTGCGCCATCAGGTAGGGCGACCCCATCACGAGCTGGAACTGCGAGTCGAGGGTCCACCCACCGAAGTCGTCGAACTCCTCTGCCTCCACGAGCACGTTGTGGCCTCGGGGTGCGTCGGCTGCGTTGAAGGTCATCGTGCTTCTCCCTGCTCAATGTGCTGCATCTGATGCGCTGCGGCGAAGAGGCTCGGCTGGATCGGAAGGTATGCAGACGAACATACCTGCAACGCGATAGTGGAGACCGAGACGCTCATCACGTAGGCAACCTCGCGGGTAGGTGCTCTGATGATCTACATACCAGGAGCGCGGCCAAACCCTCGAAGGAGTTCACATGACTGGTGACCAGATCCCACGTCCCACCATCGAGGGCGGGTTGTGGGCCGACGACCTGACGCCAGGCCAGAGCTTCACCAGTCGCTCCCACTCCCTCACGCTGGCCGACGTCGTGGGCTTTGCCACCGAGTTCGACCCTCAGCCTTTCCATCTTGACGAGCAGCGCGCGGCGGGTACCTTCTTCGACCGAGTCGTGGCCAGCGGGTGGCATACCTCGGCGATCACCATGAGACTTTTGGTCGAGACCGTCCCCCTCGCGACGGGGCTGATCGGGGCGCGCTGTGAGTCGTCCTGGCCGACCGCCTCTCTGCCCGGAGACGTTCTCCATGTGGAGGTGGTCGTCGATGAGGTGCGTTGGTCCAAGTCCCGCCCGGGCCGAGCCAGCCTCGTGCTGGCATGTAGGACTGTCAATGAGGCTGGAGCCGTGCGTCAGGAGATGCAGACCAGGCTGATCGCGTGGGCGCGTCCGCCTCAGGGCGTCGGCGTGTGACCCGTGGAGCGCTTGCGTGAGCGTCGGTGTCACGGCGCGGACGCGCCGTCTAGCCGCATCAACCTGATGGCTTCATCGCGCATCTCGACCTTGCGGATCTTGCCGGTGACCGTCATCGGGAACTCGTCGACCAGGTGCACGTACCTGGGGATCTTGTATCGCGCCAGCCTGCCGGAGCAGAACTCACGCACCGAGGCCTCGGTGAGGGGCTGCGCTCCAGCACGGAGCCGGATCCACGCCATCAGCTCTTCGCCGTACTTGGGATCCGGCACACCGATGACTTGCACGTCCTCGATGTCGGGGTGGGTGTACAAGAACTCCTCCACTTCTCGCGGGTAGATGTTCTCGCCGCCCCGAATGACCATGTCCTTGATGCGGCCGGTGATGCTGACGTATCCCGAGTTGTCCATCACGGCGACATCCCCGGTGTGCATCCAGCCTTCGGCGTCCACCACCTCAGCGGTCTTGTCGGGGTCATCCCAGTAGCCGAGCATCACGTGGTACCCCCGCGAGCACAGTTCGCCCGCTGTGCCACGAGGGACGACCTCACCGGTGGTCGGATCGCAGATCTTCAGCGACACGTGGGGATGGGCACGGCCAACCGTCGACACGCGATGCTCGAGAGAGTCATCGACACGCGTCTGCGTTGATGAGGGCGACGTCTCCGTCATGCCGTACGCGATCGCGATCTCGGGAGCCCAGGCCATCACGCGCTTCATGACTTCGGTCGGGCACGGAGAGCCGGCCATCACCCCGGTGCGCATCGGCGAGAGGTCGTACGAGTCGAACTCGGGGACGGCCAGAATGCCAATGAACATCGTCGGCACCCCGTACACCGAGGTGCATTTCTCCGTGCTGCACGCGCGGAGGGTTGCCGCTGCGTCGAAGGTTGGACCGGGCAGCACGATGCACGCGCCGTGGGACGTGGCCGCCAGGTTTCCTAGGACCATCCCGAAACAGTGGTAGAAGGGCACCGGCAGGCACACGCGGTCACGCTCGGTGTAGTGAAGGAGCTCACCGAGGAAGTAGCCGTTGTTCAGGATGTTGCGGTGAGACAGTGTGGCTCCCTTCGGGGATCCTGTCGTTCCTGACGTGTACTGGATGTTGATGGCGTCGTCCGGCATCAACGAGTGCGTCACCGCCTCGAGAGTTCGTGACGACCGTGAGCGGCCTTCGGCTAGGAGGTCGCTCCAGCCTTGGGAGTCCATGAACACCACGTGCTCGAGGTCCGGACACGAGGGACGTGTCTCGTCCACCATGGCGGCGTAGTCAGAGGTCTTGAACGAGGAGACGGTGAACAGCATCCTGACGCCTGACTTGAGCAGTGCGTAGGAGAGCTCGTGGGTGCGGTAAGCAGGGTTGATGGTGACGAGCACGGCACCAATGCGTGCGGTCGCGAACTGCACCAGCATCCACTCGGGGATGTTCGGAGCCCAGAGCCCGACTCGGTTGCCTGGCTCGATGCCTCGAGCCAAGAGTGCTCGCGCCAACGCGTCGACATCGGCCTTCAGCTGTCGGTAGGTCCAGCGCCGTCCCGAGGGAACATCGACCAAGGCTTCCCTGTCGGGGAACGCGGCGCATGCGCGTTCGAGGTTTGCGCCGATCGTCTCATCCAAGATGGGGGTGTCCGACGGCCCCTGTGAGGTGCTGAGAGCGCTCCTACGGCTCATGACTGTGCGCTCGACGGTGCTCATCCGATCTCCTTCTGTGCAGCCGGAGGGGTCGAGCGCATCAGCCGTCGCGATACGGGCAAAGGTGTGGCTCGTAGGTTCTTCGATCACACGGCAATGTGAGGTCACAGTCGACCGCCGAGGAACCTCACAACGTGGGGTTGTCGGCATCGACCCACTTTCGGGGGTACGCCGTTGCCCGCAGTGACGGCCGTCACTAACCTCGAAAGCGGAAGTTGGAGGTTGCCGTGTCTGTTGCCGCGCCGATGAACGCCCCCTTGGAGGCGCGTGTCCTGGCTCGCTCGTTGGCTGTCCTGCACCGACAGAGCCGCTTGGACATGGTGTTTGGAGGCCAGGTCCACTCGGGCGGAGCCACGATGGAGGTCACGCAGCTCCTCGGTGCCCGAACCAACTCCTCGAACAACCTGATCATCCAACGCGGCAACGGCTTGGGCGGCAAGGCGCTTGAGGTCGGCCGGCCGGTCTCGGTGAGCAGCTACCTCAACGCCTCCGGCATCACGCATGTCTACGACCACGCCGTGCGACCTGAATGCCTCGAGACCGTCGCCGCGCTTCCCCTCATGGTCGACGGTGTCCCCCGCGTCCTCATCTTCCTGGCCGCGAGGACACAGGTGGGGCTCGGTGACCGCTGGTTCGACTCGTTTGGTCCGGTGCTCAAGGACATGCGGCGAGAGATCGAGATCAGCGATGAGGTCGCTCGTCGGCTTGGTGACCTCAAGTCAGCCCAACAGACCGAGTCTGCGACCGCGCTCAGCCGCGGCGATCTGATCGACATCGCGCGAGAGCTCACCGAGCTCGCCCTGCGTATCGAGGACGACGAGGTACGCAGTCGTGTCGAGGCGGTCAGCAAGCGCGTCGCTCCAGCCGCAGGTCGAGCGATGTCACACGAAGTGGCAATGGTCCTGCGCGACCGGGAGCTGGAGGTCGTGCGCCTGGTGGCTCAGGGGATGAGCAATCGGGAAATTGCCGAGGCCCTCAACCTGCAACAGAACACGATCAAGTCCTACCTGAAGACGGCGATGCGCAAGCTGCATGCGTCGAATCGGGTGCAGGCCATCGTGGAGGCCAAGCGTCTGGGACTGATCCGCGTCTAGTTCGGCCGCGTAGGTCTGGGGACCTTCTCGTCCCGGTTGGACACGTGTAGACATCGCACCACCACGGGCGACCTCCCCTGTGATGCGGGGGTCGCCCGTGGTCGGCTCGTCGTGTTCGTCTAGGTCACGCTATTGAGGGCACGCACACGAATCGGGATCAAGTCCTCTCGACACGGACGGTGGAATCGAGGTGCCCGGCCGTCTGATGCCCGTGGCGCAGATCGAGTGCCGCGTTGTCGGCCTCGAGCTGCCGCTTGGAGGTCTCCGGTATTGCCAGCATGGCAACCAGGCTGAGGACGCCGTAGGCCGCGAGCATCCATCCAATCCCTTCCGTGTGCCCCGCCTCGGTGAGCTTGGTGGCGACGATGGGACCGGTTCCACCGCCGATGACGCCTGCGGTCGCCCATGCCATCCCGGCGCCGGTGTAGCGGTGCTCGGTCCGGAACAGCTCAGGGAGGAGAGAGCCAGCAGGACCGACAGCGATGCCGACGATCACGAGCAGTCCGCACATGCCGACGGCGAATGACGTCGCGGTGTTGTGCCCGAGGATGGTGAACAGCGAGAGGGACCAGGGAACCGAGATGACGCAGGACGCCAAGACCAGAATCCGGCGACCAACGCGGTCAGAAAGCATGCCGGCGAGCACAGTCACAACGATCAGCGTGAATCCCCCGACGATGCCCAATGCGAGGACGGTGCTCCGGCTCAGCCCCATGGCCGCGGTGCCGTACGCCGCCAGGTAGGCGACCGCGATGTGGTAGAAGGTGAAGATCATCGCGAGGGCAGCACCACCGAGGAAAACCTCCTTGGGCTGCTCCTTCAAGACCGAGACAACCGGGTTCACCCGGCTGGTGTCGTGCCTCATGGCTTCGCGCTGGAACACCGGGGTCTCGTCGACCTTGAGACGGACGTAGAGGCCGAGAAGGACGAGCGCGGCACTGGCGATGAATGGGATGCGCCATCCCCAGCTGACGAAGGCATCCGAGGTCTCGCCGACGGCGATGTTGACGATCAGGAACGTAGCGCTGGACAGCACGATCGCGATCGAGGGTCCCAGTTGAGGGAACACCCCGTACAGCCCGCGCTTGCGAGCGGGGGCGTACTCGGCAGCCAAGAGCGCCGCGCCTGCCCATTCGCCACCCACCGCCAGGCCCTGCAGGACGCGCAGGACAATGAGGATGACAGGTGCCGCGATGCCGATGACGGCGGAGCCGGGCAGGACTCCGATGAGGAATGTTGCAATGCCCATCAGCAGCAACGTGCTGATCAGGGTCTGCTTGCGTCCGACTCGGTCTCCGAAGTGGCCGAAGATGATGGCCCCGACAGGCCGGGCGATGAAGGCGACTGCATAGGTCGCGAACGACGCGACGGTCCCTGCAGCGGCCCCGAGCGCGGGGAAGAACACGGTCGGGAACACAAGCGCGGCAGCGGTGCCGTAGATGATGAAGTCGTAGTACTCGATGGTGGTGCCGATTGCGCTCGTGGCAGCCACCCTGCGAGCGGTTGGCGGCGCCGGGTTGGCCTGTGCGGTCTGCGTCATGGGATCTCCTGAAGTTGGGTTCGCCGTGCCCGTTCGGTCGCGGCGGCACCGTGATCGCAGGAGTGTGATCGCGGCCACAGAGCGCTGGAACCCTCGAAAGTGGGCACGCAGCCGACTGCCTACTAAATGGGTGGCCGGCGACCGAAGCACCTTCTTCGCCGGGCTCGCATCGGCGCTGACACTCGGTCCGTTCTGATCGGTGGTGTCGGTGGCCGTCGCTACGGTCGCCTCATGTCGAACGTGGGGACTGGCCGAGCCGGCGATCAACGCAGCTCAGAGACCTCGTGCGCGGCTGACGACACCTCTTCGACCGCCGCGCTCGACGAGGAGAGCCTCCCGTCGGGCTGCGTGACCCGCCTGGAGGCGGGCTCGCGCGGACGGTGAAACGTCCACACCGTTCAGCCGTGCATGTGGTCGACCTCGACGCCCGCACCCACGAGCGAGTGCCCGGCCCCGATAGCGCCGCCTTCGGCACCGACGGGCTGGTTCACGAGTTCAACGACATCACCCCACCGGAGGTCGGCTCACCGATGCTCGTGTGGTTCGACGACATGGACGAGCCCCAGCTCCGCGAGCGATGGCATCGAACCTCCTGGGTGCGCCGCATCGAGCGCGTCGAGGCCGCCGAGAGCTCGACGGGCTGACACGCCCCCGGCTGGCAGCCCCCGGGAATTGCGCAGCAGCCGCCGAGGCCAACGTCGACCGTCTGTCGACGGTCGTGAGCCATACCGGGGTTGATTGCACGTTCGCTGGAAGGGCGGACGGTGCCACCCATGGACAACACCTTCGATGGCCCCTTCACCTGGCACCTCAACTCTCAGGACGACATCGACGAGCTGCGCTCCGAGCTGTCGTTCGCGAATCCCAAGCTCGTCGTGACACCCGATGGAGCCGTGTGGGAGGTGTGGGTCGACACCGAGGACGACACGCTGCAACTCCACCGACTCCGCGGCCAGAACGGTTGCATCCAGATCGAGGCCGAATCGCTGACACACGCCCTGTCGCTGCTTCAGGGTGGTGCCGTGGTGTACACCATCGAGGTCGACGACTGACGCAGGCCGTCGAGGCGCCCGCGGCACCGGCCGGTCAGGCCCCGTCCCCGCGGTCGAGGTCGATGAGCCTGTCGATGATGTCCAGATCGGAGCCCGCTTGGCTTGCCCCAACCCAGGTTGCTAGCGACCGGGCCTGTGATCCGGCGTCGTGCCTCTCGTCGTTCTCGACCATGTCATCCAGCTCTTCGAGGACGTGGTCGAGCGCGGCTTCGATGGTGAGCCATTTCGAGATTGCGAGCCTTCCGCGCTCCGTGGTGCCCTCGACGTAAGGGCCGCTGAAATACCTCCCGCCGTAGATGTAGCCACCGGTCACCAACCGTTTCAGGCACGCCTCGTAGACCCCGGCGGATAGCCCCAGGTCTGCGGTGATCGCAGCGGAAGCTTCGTACGGGTCGGCGCCTTGGGTCTCGATGTCCACGATGGCTCGCAGGACGCGCAGCGCGTCGAGGTCCGACGGCTTGCTGGGAGTCACGGTTCGTCGCTCGCTGGTGTCGTTGCCTCTGGAGCGGGCCACGACTCGCCGTACAGCAGCCGAGGTGACAGGTCGATGCCGCTTGGCCATGCCAGTGCGCCTCCATCCACGCGGAACTCCATGAAGGTTGTGTACGAGTTCCGCACGTTGTCGAAGCCGGCTCCCCACAGGTAGGGACGAAGGTCGATGACGCGCCGGGCGCCATCGTCGAACTCGAGCAGCACCAGGGTTGTACCCGGTTGGACGACACGCGCGCTGAGCAGCGATACGAGGTCGGGGACCTTCGGCGCCAGCATCGTGATGAGTCGGCGGGTCGCCTGGCGGGCTCGTGCGGCGGTCGAGGGGTCGAGGATGGCTTTGGCCGGTGTCAGTCCGGAGAGCAGCGCGGTGGGCGAGTCCAGCCACACACGCGTCTGGTTGGGGCCTAGCCCCGCCTCAGCGAGGAGGAGGCGGAGCTCCTCTCGAGTGCCCGGCTCGGACTCAGCGTGGTCTCGTGAGGTCATGATGTGTCTCCGATCAGGTGCCCGCACTATTGAGGCGAACGATGTGGATGACCGGTGTCGACGTCAGGTCTCCTTCGTCTCTCAAGCGACGTAGCCGCATGGGGTCGCCGACGACGCAGTGTTTGAGCCGCAACAGAGGCTCGGGGCGACGGTCGCCGGGATGCGGGCGAGTCACGTACACAGGTAGTCGCGTCCTCGACAGCCCGTGCTCGTAGCTCACGCCAGGAACCCGGAAGACCGTTCGGGCATCGAGATCGAGGACGTAGATGGACGTCCTCGTCGTGACCTGCCAGCAGCCCGTCTGGTCGTCATGGAGCTCGGTCGTCGAGTGGATCCCACTCACTGCAGCACTCCCCTCCGCCGGACGGCAACCCACATCACTACTTTACTGTTAGTGTAGTAGAGGTGACAGCCGGAAGGGATCGCGTTCCCGCAACCCGTTACGACCGGCCGGCCATCGTGTCGAGCCTGGTGGAGACGCTCCCCGATCTTGTTGACGCCGCTTTGGTGGGGGATCGCGAGTCGCTCGTCGAGCTGATGATGATGGCCGCGGACGTCGGCTGGCAGATGCGGTCGCGCGACCCGCGGAGTCTCGACGCGATGGCGACCGCGGCCCATGATCTAGCCGCGAGCGTGGCTGACTGTTACGTCCGGGGGATCGCTCCCTCCGACAGGCTCAGCGAGGGCGTATTTCAGCTGGCCGACCAGGTGGATGCGGCGGCTGTCGAGCTGTCGCACCGACGACGTGAGGCCGGGGTCGAGGACCATTCACAACTCGCCCTGATCGACGTCGACACCGCGACGAGCAGCAGGTACGAGGCGCTGGCCCATGTCGCGGCACTGCGCGAAGGAGTGAGGACTCGACGCACGATCCAGCAGCCTGATGTCGAGGCCGCGGAGCACCTCGCCGAAGCCGTTGGACTCCTGATCCGCACGCTCCGAAGGTCGACCGCGGCGCGATTAGCCACGGTGCCGAACCTGCAAGCAGGTCCGTGGGTTCCCGATCGTGATGGCTGACCCTCCGACGCCCTTCCGCCCGGAAGCACCTACTGATTCCTCGCGGAAGCCGCCGGGCACGCTAGCGTCCTCGCATGCCCCCAGACGATGAGGACCGAGTGGTCAGCGGTCGCCTGCTGCTCGGGGCGAGCCTCCGGTCCCGCCGGGTCGAGGCAGGACTCCAGCTGGCCGACGTCGCCGAGCGCGCTGGCATCACGCAGTCATATCTGAGCCTGATCGAGCGAGGCAATCGGCTTCCTCCCCTGCCGGTCCTCGACTCCCTGGCTGTTGCGCTGGGCACTGTCGCCAGCGAGTTGCTCACCGGCGTCTATCCGTGGGGGACGACGCACGCACCTGCCGACCTCCCCCAGCGCGCTCCCGACGGGAGGGGCCGCGAGTACCGGCAGGACGGATCCACGTCGGATTGAGGCACGTCTGCTCAATCATTTTCGGGCCACCATCGAAATTGCCATCGGCAGCGCATGACGACTATTTCACTGACAGTAAAGTACGAGTACGGTCGTCACACGCTGATTCACACGTGACATCGCCACCGTCCACATCCGTCCAGATCTGTCCGCTGCAGTCCGAGGAGGTCCACTGATGGTCCTGTCGATTCACGCATGGTTCTCAGACTCGCGGACGCCCTGCTGGTGGGGCGGGTGGGGCTCGAACCCACGACCCAAGGATTATGAGTCCTCTGCTCTGACCGACTGAGCTACCGCCCCTCGGGGCGCACCCTAGGCGATGACCGCCTCGACCTCGTACACGTGCTCCACCACGCGGAAGCCGAGCGCCGTGTTGGTGTGGTGCATGGCGGCGTTGCTCGGGGCGGTCCAGGTGTGCACCTGCCGGATCCTTGGCGGCAGGGCCGCGTAGTTCGCGGTCTTCAGCGCCGCGCCGAGGCGGTGCCCGCGGTGCTCGGGCATGACGAGGGTGTCGTCCTGCCAGGCGAGGTCGGAGCCGTGCGGGACGAAGAGCAGCGAGTAGCCCCCGAACGTGCCGTCCGACCGCCTACGCGCGGCGGCCACGCGGACGTCGTACGCCTTCATCAGGCGCTCCTCCGAGCTGGCGAGCCGTGCGTCGTCGAGGACCTCGACGTCGAGGTCGAGCTCGCCGATGGGGACGTCGGCGTTCATCTGGTTGCGCATCGCCAGGTAGGCCGCGCGATGCTCGTCCGGGCAGCGGCCCTGCCACGCGACGAGGTCGTACGCCGGGTCGATGGGCGCGGGAGTGACGGGGAGGTCGGCGAGCAGGTGGTCCTCGCGGTGCTTGTCCTCCGCGCCCATGGCTGCGGCGAACGCGTGGCCCGGCCCTGGCACGACCAGGTCGACGGTCACCTCTGCCCCGAGCCGCGTGCGGCCGGCCCGGCGGGCCCGCTCGGCGACGGCGTCCGACAGCGCCCGCCCGGTCCCCCGCCGGCGGTGGTCCGGCAGGACGGCGACCTCGCACCAGCCGACGTCGAGGTTCTCCTCCAGCGGCAGCTCGAGCTCGGCGGTCCCGACGACCTCCCCGCCCTCGACCGCCCTTAGCCAGGTGCGTGCGTAGTAGGTGCTCGGCGCGGTCGCGGTCACCTCGAAGGCGGCGTACGTGCTGAGCAGTGCGTGCGGGCGGTCGGCCCGGACGGCCCGTTCCATCGCGCCGTGCCAGGCCCTGAGGGCGGCCGGGTCGGACGTGTCGAGCTCCTGGATCTCCACCGGGTGATGGGACCCCACGTCGCACCGCGGCAGCAAACGAAATACGAGTTCGACTTCGTGTCCGGCTCCCGGCATGGGACAGTGATCCGTCTCGGAAGTGGCTCGGGTACGGGAGGACCTCGGTGGCCAGGAACAAGAAGTCGCAGCTGTTGACCCCGTCGCAGCGCCATCTCGTCACGCGCTTCGGCTACGGCGTCGACGCCGCGCTCGCCAGGGACGTCGCCCGCGCGGGCGGCGCGCAGGCGTGGTTCGAACGGCAGATCACCCGCCCGGGGTCGTTCCCCGACGGCGCGGCCGACTCCGTGCGCCGCTGGTGGCCGGACCTCGACCGCAAGCCCAGGGACCTCTGGCAGCGGCAGGTGCAGGAGGTGCGCGGCGGCTGGGAGGTCATGGCCGACTACGGCCGCTGGCTCCTCGTCCGCCGAATCCGCACCCGGCGCCCCGTGCTCGAGAAGATGACCGAGTTCTGGGAGGGGATGCTGCACGTGCCGGCCAGCGGCGACGCCCAGTTCACCTGGCGCGTCGACTACGGCGACACGATCCGCAAGCACGCCCTCGGCCGTTTCGACGAGATGCTCGTCGCGACGACGACGCACCCGGCGATGCTGATCTTCCTCTCGGCGGCGACCTCGACCAAGACCGCGCCCAACGAGAACCTCGGGCGCGAGCTCCTCGAGCTGCACACGCTCGGCGCCGGCAACTACAGCGAGGACGACGTCAAGGCCTCGGCCCGGATCCTCACCGGGTGGCACGTCGACCTGTGGGAGAGCTGGGCCGCGTCGTACGTCAAGGAGGACCACTACCGCGGCCGCGTGAAGGTCAAGGGCTTCAGCGACAAGAACGCCAAGGGCGACGGCCGCCAGGTCACCAAGGACTACCTCCGCTACCTCGCCCACCACCCGCTGACGGCCCACCACATCGCGGAGCGGCTGGCCACCAAGTTCGTGCGCGACGACCCGCCGCGGGCGCTGGTCAACCGGCTCGCGAAGGTCTACCTGAAGAACGACACCGAGATCGTCCCGGTGCTCCGCGCCCTGGTGGCGAGCAAGGAGTTCCGCGGCTCCGCCGGGCGCAAGCTGCGCGACCCGAGCGAGGACGTCGTCGCGACCTACCGCGCGCTCGGCGTGGGCATCGACCGTCCCGGCCAGGACGACTCCGGCGCCAACGCGATCCTCTGGCAGGCGCAGGGGCTGGGCCTCTCCCCGCACGCCTGGCCGCGCCCAGACGGCACTCCCGTCCGGGACGAGATCTGGGCGTCCCCGTCGCGGGCGCTGGGCTCGATGAGCATGCACTGGTCGATGGCCGGCGGCTGGTGGCCCACGGTCGGGCTGCACTACAAGAAGCCCGAGAAGTGGGTGCCGGCGAAGAAGGCGGTGAAGTTCGCCGACCTCGTCGACGAGGTCAGCCGCGAGCTGCTCCACCGCCCGGCCACGAAGGGCCTGCTCACCACGGCGTGCCTGGCCACCGGCTGCAAGCCCAGGGAACGCATCGACCGCGAGCACGAGCTCGTGCAGTGGGGCTTCCCCCGACTGCTCGCCGCCGTCCTCGACTCCCCCGACCACCTGGCGTGCTGACATGACGACTTCACCGACCTCCCCGACCTCCCCGACCCCGTCCGCCCGCGCGTGCGGGTGCCCCGACTACGACGAGGCCCGCACGGCGATGAGCCGCCGCGCCCTGCTCGGCGGCACCCTCCTCGCCGGTGGCGCCGTCGCCCTCGGCCCCGGGCTCAGCGGCGCCGGCCCGCGCGCGTACGCCGTCACCCACCGGCCCGCGTCCCGGCTCGCCAACCCCTACGGGTCGGTGCTGGTGCTGCTGTCGCTGCGCGGCGCCGCGGACGGGCTCTCGCTCGTGGTCCCCCACGCCGACCCCACCTACTACGCCGCGCGCCCGCGCATCGGCGTACCGCACACGTCGCTGCTGGTGCCCGACGCGATGTTCGGGCTGCACCCCGCGCTCGCCCCGCTCGTGCCGATGTGGAACGCCGGCACGCTGGCCGCCGTGCACGCCACCGGCATGGCCACGCCCAACCGCTCGCACTTCGCCGCGATGGAGGCCATCGAGGACGCTGCCCCGGGCTCGACCGAGCGCAACGGCTGGCTCAACCGGCTGCTGGGCCAGCTGCCCGGCGCATCGCCGCTGCAGGGCACCGCGATGGGCAACCAGGTCCCGACCTCCCTCTTCGGCACCGAGCCGGCGTTCGTGGTCGGCAAGGTCGACAGCGCGAAGGTCGCCGGCACGGACGAGGACGGCCGGCGCCTCGCCGCGCTCAAGCACGCCTGGAAGGGCAGCGGCCCGATGAACCGGGCGGTGCGCGACGCCATCTCGGGCGCGGAGACCTTCGGCGCCGCCCGCGACACCGCGGCCGGCGCCCCGGCGACGCCCTACCCGGGCACCACGCTGGGCAAGGCCCTCTCCGACGTCTCGCGCATCGTGCGGTCGGGCGTCGGCGCCGAGGTGATCACCGTCGACCAGGGCGACTGGGACATGCACACCGACCTCGGCACGCTCGACTGGGGCGACATGAAGCGCAACGCGGGCGACCTGGCCGGCTCGATCGCGGCCTTCTTCGCCGACCTCGGGCCCGCCGCCGACCGCGTCACGCTCGTGACGCTCAGCGAGTTCGGCCGCCGCGTCAAGGAGAACGACAACTACGGCACCGACCACGGCTTCGGCAACGTCATGTTCGTCGCGGGCGCGGGCGTCCGGGGCGGGAAGTACTACGGCTCGTGGCCCGGGCTGCAGAACACCCTCGACGGCGACCTGCTGGTCACCACCGACTACCGCAGCGTGCTGACCGAGGTGGTCACCAAGCGGTTCGGCGTGAGCGTGGCCCAGGTGTTCCCGGGCTTCGCACCCCAGTCCGTCGGCGTCATGGCCTGAGCGCGGACTGCCGCCGGACGCTCAGGCGACGACGACCGGCTGGCGCACGACCGCGTCGAAGAAGTAGCCCTGGCTGTTGACGGCCGCCCGGAGGGGCTGGGTGCGGCCGAGCTCGTCGGTGGCGCGCGCGAGCAGGTGGTGGGTGCCGGGCCGCGGCCTGCCCCAGAGCACCGACCACTGGGTCCAGCCGGCGTCCTGGCGCGACCGGCGGTCGAGGACCGCGGGGCGCCACGAGGCGCCGTCGTCGAGGCTGACCGAGACCTGGCTGATGCGGCCGGCCCCGCTCCAGGAGCGGCCGGTGAGGGTGACCGGACGGGCCGGCAGGACGGCGTCGTCGGCCAGCTCCCAGGCCGAGCGCACCGGGTTGACGGTCAGCGCCGGTGCGTCGGCCGGCCACTGCGGACCGGTCATCCGGTACCACTGCGTGTTCCACGGCGAGGTCAGCTCGGACCGCGAGACCTCGAGCGTCCCCAGCCACTTGATGCTGCCGATGCCGACCCAGCCGGGCAGCACCAGCCGCAGCGGGTAGCCGTGGTCGGGCAGCAGGTCCTCGCCGTTCATCCCCCAGGCCAGCAGGGCGTCGTCCAGCGCCTTCGCGACGGGGAACGGGCGGCGGACCCGGCCGTGGTCGACGCCGCCGTTGACGTAGGGGTCGTCGAGGCCGGCGGCCTGGATCGACACGGCGTCGCGGGAGAGGCCGACCGCGCGCAGCACGTCGCGCAGGCGTACGCCCTCCCAGCGCACGGTCCCGACCGCGCCGAGGCCCCAGGGCGTGCCGGACACCGTCTCCCCCTGCTGCGCGGCGTAGTAGCGGCGGCCGTTGCCGGTGCACTCCAGGACCGAGGTGAGCCGGTGGCGCGGGAGGCGCTGGAGGTCGCGCAGCGTGAGCGACAGCGCGTCCGCCTCGGGTCGCGCGGTGGCGAGGCCGTCGCCGAAGACGCGCAGGGCGTAGTCGCCGGCGGCGATCGTCGGCGTCTTGGTGTGGTTGCGCACGAACAGGCGTGACTGTGGGGTGAGGTAGCTCGCCCGGTCGACCGAGCCCCACAGCATCTCGGCGTTCGACCCGTGGTCGATGAACCACTCCGGCGGCGTGGGCTTGGCGATCAGCCCCGGGCGGGCGAGCGCCGGTGCCGGCCAGGAGACCGGGGCGAGCGCCGCACCACCGACGACGGCAGCACCGGCCAGGAATCCACGACGGGAAGTCACGAGGGTCATGCGTCGATCATATACGAGCAATACGGTTGATTCACTACACAATGCCGCCTCGCGCGGAGGGGAAGACACCTGTCAGGGGCCGGTGCCATGCTCAGGCCATGGCGAACCCTCCGACCTACGAGACCCTCCCCGAGGACTGGCAGACCGCGCTGTTCGTGGTGGCCCACCCCGACGACATCGAGTACGGCGCCGCGGCCGCGGTCGCGCGCTGGACCGGCCAGGGCAAGCGCGTCGTCTACTGCATGGTGACCAGCGGCGAGGCGGGCATCGACGGGATGCACCCCGACGAGTGCCGCCCCGCCCGCGAGGCCGAGGAGATCGCCTCGGCCGGCGTGGTCGGCGTCGACGAGGTCGAGTTCCTGCGGCTGCCCGACGGCGTGCTGGAGTACGGCGTCGCGCTGCGGGCGAGGATCGCCGAGGTCGTGCGCCGGCACCGGCCCGACGTCGCGGTGACCATCAACTTCCGGGAGACCTTCGGCGGCACGAACCTCAACCAGGCCGACCACATCGCCGTGGGCAAGGCCCTGCTGGACGCCGTACGGGATGCGGGGAACCGGTGGATCTTCCCCGAGCAGCTCACCGAGGGGCTCGAGCCGTGGGGCGGTGTGCGCGCGGTCTGGGCGGCGGGATCGCCGCAGTCGACGCACGCGGTCGACGTCAGCGACACCTTCGACGCCGGTGTGGCGTCGCTCAAGGAGCACAAGGCCTACATCGACGGACTGGGCTGGGAGGGCTGGGACCCCGAGGAGTTCCTCGACGGGATCCTCCGCGCCGGCGGGCAGGGGCTCGGCGTCACGCACGCGGCGACGTTCGAGGTGTTCCCGCTCGGCTGGGGGTGAGGGTGGGGTGACGGCGGGGGTGAGGGCGCCGGCACACCCCCGTGCGCGTGCCGGCGCCGTCCCCGGACCTCTCAGCCGATAAGCGATCAGCTGATCAGCTCGTCGAGGCGGGAGTACGCCTCGGCGTCGCCGTGGATGACCCGGCTCGGCCGCCCGTCGATGCTCACCGGGACGTCGCCGGCGACGGTGATGCGGGCCATCTCGCGGTACTCGGTGCCGAAGTCGGCCACTGCGTAGTGCTGGGTCGCCCGGTTGTCCCACACGGCGAGGTCGCCGGGCTGCCAGGTCCAGCGGATGGTGTTCTCCAGCCGGGTGATGCGGTTCTGCAGGAGGGTGAAGAGGGCGATCGACTCGGCGCTGTTGAAGCCGCTGAACGACTTCACGAAGTGGCCGAGCACCAGCGACCGCTCCCCCGTCTCGGGGTGGACGCGCACCACCGGGTGCTCGGTCTCGAACAGCTGCGAGGCGAAGTCGGCCCGCGTGTAGTTGGCGTCGGGCTGCTCGGAGTCCTCGTCGCGCTGCGCGTAGTCGTAGCTGTTGGTGTGCACCGCCCACAGGCCGTCGACCAGCGCCTGCAGCGGCGCCGGGAGGGCGTCGTACGCCGCCACGGTGTTGGCCCACACCGTGTTGCCGCCGTAGGGCGGCAGGTGCACGGCCCGCAGCACGCTGATCGCCGGCACCCGGTCCACGAAGGTGACGTCGGTGTGCCACGCGTTGGCGGCCATGCCCTTGTCGGCGGTGACCTTGAAGACCCGGCCGCTGCCCGTGCTCACCGTCGGGTGGGCGGTGGTCAGCGGGCCGAAGGTCTCGGCGAAGGCCTGGTGGCCCGCCTCGTCGAGGTGGTCCTGCCCACGGAAGAAGACCACCTTGTGGCGCAGCAGCGCCTCCCGGATCGTGGCGACCGTGCTGTCGGGCAGGTCGCCCCCGAGGCGGACGCCGTCGATGCGGGCGCCGATCCGCCCGCCGAGCTGCTGGACGGTGACGGTGGGACGGTCGAGGGTCGAGGTCATGGTGGAGGTTCCTTTCTCAGAAGCGGTCAGGCGGCGGCTGCGGGCTCGGCAGGCGCCGGGGCCAGGCGTGCGGTGGGCCGGCGGCGCGGCCACCAGGCGGGCTCGGCCCGGCCCTGCCCACCGAGGGCCGCGGTGACCCGGTCGAGGTAGATGGCGATCACGACGACGGCCAGGCCGCCCTCGATGGAGGCGGCGATCTGGAGGCCCTGGACGGCGTTGACCACGACCCCGCCCAGGCCAGCGCCGCCGACGAGGCCGGCGACGACCACCATCGAGAGCGCGAGCATGATCACCTGGTTGACGCCGGTCATGATCGACGGCATCGCGAGCGGGAGCTGGACCTCGCGCAGCACCTCGCGGCGCGAGGCGCCGAAGGCGACGGAGGCCTCGACGGTCTCGGCGTCCACCTGGTTGATGCCGAGCTGGGTCAGTCGCACCGCGGGCGGGACGGAGAAGACGATGGTCGCCACCAGCCCGGGCGCGTCGCCCACGCCGAAGAACAGGATCGTCGGCAGCAGGTAGACGAAGACCGGAAGGGTCTGCATCAGGTCCAGCACCGGTCGCAGGATGCTCCGCACCACCGGGTCGAACGCCGACCAGATGCCGAGCGGGATGCCGATGAGCAGGGCGACGACCGTCGCCACCACCACCGACGCCATCGTCTGCATCGTCTCCGCCCACAGGTCCATGGACTGGATGAGCAGCAGCCCCAGGCCCAGGCCCACGGACAGCAGCACCCGCCGGGTCGCGAGCAGCGCGACGACCACGAGGACGACGACCATGGCGACGGGCGTGAGCGCCGTCAGCGCGTCGTACACCGTGCGCAGGCCGAGGTTGAGGACCTCCTTGAGCAGGTCGAAGAAGCCGCCGAGGTGCTCGGTCATGAAGTCGATGACGCTCTCGCCGCGTTCACCGATGCGCAGGTCAGGCACGGGCCACCTCCAGCTCCAGCTCCCGCTCCTCCCGGTCGCGCTCCTGCGGCGAGGCCGTGGACAGCGCGGAGAGGATGGTCGCCCGGGGCACGACGCCGCTGAGGCGGCCGCGCTCGTCGACCACGGTCACCGGGACGACCTGACGGCCGGCACGGTGCATGAAGTCACCGATCAGCGCGGTCGGCTCGACGCGGTGGAAGTCCTGCGACACCGCTCCCGCGAGGTCGCGGTCGCCGCGGTTGGCGGCGGCGAGCAGCGCGGCGTCCGTGACGACGCCGAGCAGCCGCTCGTCGGCCGCGGTGACGTAGGCACCCTGGGCCTCGTTGTCGCCGAGCCGGCGCAGCGCCTCGTCGGGCCGGTCGGCGACGGAGAACACGAGCCGGGCGGGACGGAGCAGGTCGTACGCCGTGAGCACCCGCGCGCGGTCCACGTCGGCGACGAACTCGCTGACGTAGTCGTCGGCCGGGTGGGCGACGATCTCGGCGCCGGGCGCGCACTGCACCACCCGGCCCTCGCGCATCACCATGACCTGGTCGCCGATGCGCATCGCCTCGTTGAGGTCGTGGGTGACGAACACCGTGGTGCGTCGGTCCTCGGCCTGCAGCTGGAGCAGCAGGTCCTGCATGTCGCGGCGGATGAGCGGGTCGAGCGCGGAGAACGGCTCGTCCATCAGCAGGATCGGCGGGTCGACGGCCAGCGCCCGGGCGAGGCCGACGCGCTGCCGCATGCCGCCGGACAGCTCGTGGGGCAGCTTGTCGCCGCGGTCGCCCAGCCCGACACGGGCGAGCGCGGCGTCGGCGCGCTCGCGGCGCTCGGCCTTGCCCACACCACGCACCTTGAGGCCGTACGCCGCGTTGTCGCGCACGGTGCGGTGCGGGAAGAGCGAGAAGTGCTGGAACACCATGCCGATGTCGTTGTTGCGGATCTCGCGCAGCCGGCTGTCGCTGACCCCGGTGATGTCCTCGCCGTCGATGAGCAGCTCACCCGCGGTGGGCTCGTTGAGGCGGTTGATCATCCGCAGGACGGTCGACTTGCCCGACCCGGAGAGGCCCATCACGACGAACATCTCGCCGCGGGCGATCGAGAGGCTGACGTCGCTGGCGCCGAGGTAGCCGCCGGCGGCGGCGACCGCACGCGCCGGGTCCGGGGCGGCGAGGGCCTTCGCGGCCTGGCGGTCCCCGAGGCCGTAGACCTTGGAGAGCGACCGGCCCTCGATGGCCGGTTGCTCGGCGGCGGGCTCGTCGGCCCGGTGCTGGCCCGCGGTCACGACGCGAACGCCTCGGCCGCGGGCTTGCCGTCCGCGTCGTCCACGCCCTCGAGGAAGGACGCGACGACGTCGGGGTTGGCGTCGATCCACTCGGAGGCGATGTCGGCGAGGTCCTGGCCGTCCTTGTCGTGGGCGTAGTAGAACTCGCCCGCCTGGTCGGTGGTGAAGGCCAGGTTGCCGAGGAACTCGTTGATCTCGGGGTTGTCGTCGGCGAACCCGGCGCGGGTGACGGTGCGGATCTCGCCGGCGCCGCCCCAGACCTCGTCGGGGTCCTCGAGGAAGACGGTGTCGAACTGCACGGTCATCCAGTGCGGGCTCCACGCGAGGAAGACGATGGGGTCACCTGCCTTCTCGGACTTCTCGACCTGTGCCAGCATCGCCGGCGTACCGCTCGCGACGAGCTCCCAGTCGCCGAGTCCGTAGGCGTCGGCGTCGATGGCGGCCTGGATGGTCTCGTTGCCGGGCGACCCGGCCTCGATGCCGTAGATCGTGCGGCCGAACGCGTCGGCGTGCTCGTCGAGGTCGGCCAGGGACTTCACGCCGAGCTCCTCCGCGACGTCGCCGGGCACGGCCGGCGCGTACTCGGTGCCGGTGACCATCGTGGAGACCACGTCGACGTCGCCGCCGTCGATCAGCTCGCCGAAGGTCGGCTCCTGCGACGGCCACCAGTTGCCGAGGTAGGCGTCGATGTCGCCGGTGCCGAGCGCCGAGGCGGCGTTCTCGACGGAGAGGTTCTTCTTGATGGAGGCGTCGTAGCCGAGCTCCTCGAGGATCTGCACGGCGATCTCGTTCTCCACCTGCAGGTCGACCCAGGGCTGCTCGGCGAAGACGACGGAGTCGGTGCCGCCGCCGGAGCTGCTGCTGGCGAACCCGTCGTCGGAGTCGCTGTCGGACGCGCAGCCGGTCAGCGCCGCGCTCAGGCCGAGGGTGGCGACGACGGCGAGGCGGGCGCCGCGGCCGCGACGGGTGGTGGTGCGGTGGGTCATGGGTGCTCCTGGTCCGGAAGGCTGACTCAATATATGAGTGAAACGATAGACTTACGTGACACACGGATCCAAGCGCAGCCGCACCCTCTCCCAGACCGCTTGTGAGCGGCAGGAATAGACGGTCTCTATGACTCCCGGTCAGGACGCCGGGTCGGCACGGTGCTCGCGCACCAGGTCGAGGAAGTCGGCGGCGACGCCGTCGAGCCCGGCGCCCTGCCAGACCAGCGAGACCGCGGCGCGGCCCTCCGGCTCCAGGCGCGCCACCCGGGCCCCCTTCGTCGCGGCGTCGGTGGCCATCCCCTCGGTCAGCACGGCGGCCCCGGCGCCCGAGAGGACCAGCGGCACGACCGACGCGGCGTGGGCGGTCTCGACCATCACGTCCGTGGCCTGCCCGGCTGCCTCGAGGTGCGTGTCGAGCAGGCCCCGCAGCGCGGTGCCGCGGGGCGTGCCGATGAGGCCGTGCCGCACCAGCTCCTCGACCGTCGAAGTCAGGCCCTGGCCGCTGCCGGGAGGCAGGACCGCGAGCAGCTGCTGCTCGGCCAGCTCGAGGCTGGCGAGCGCGCCGGCCGGAGGCGGCCCGTCGACGAGACCGAAGTCGACCTGCCCGGTGCGGACCTGGTCGAGGACCACGGTGCGGGCGGCCGGGTCCGTCACCTCGAACCGCACGTGCGGTCGCAACCGCCGGAACTGGCCGATCAGCCCCACGAGCGGGTGGACCGCCCACGTCGTGCTCGAGACGATGCGGAGCAGCCCGAAGCCACCGTCGGTCACCCCGCGCACGGCGCTCGCCGCCAGGCCGAAGGACCGCACGGCGCGGCGGGCCGGGCCGACGAGCGCCTCACCGGCAGCGGTGAGCCGCACGCCTCGTCCGTGCCGCTCGAAGAGGGCGGCGCCGAGCTCGGCCTCCAGGGTGCGCATCGAGTACGACAGCGACGGCTGCGCGATGTGCAGGACCTGGGCCGCGCGGGTGAAGCTCCCCGCGTCGGCGATGGCGAGGAAGAACTCGAGGTGCCTGCGCTCCATCGGGTGTCCTCCCGCTCCTGCCGTCCCATTGTCCACCTTGTTTGTGGACGAGGTCAGGTTATCGGGAGCGGAAGAGGGAGCGCCTCCGCGTCCGCGGCGCGCGCTCGCCCGCCCCGGCGAACCGCGCGCCGACCAGCGGCGGCGGCGTGACCGGCTGCGGCTCGGCCGCCTCCGTCGCCGGCTCGGTGGCGTCGCGGTGGATCTCGGAGGTCACGGTCGACAGGTCGTGGCCGGCGAGCACGGCTCTCACCTCGTCGATCGTCGTGACGAGCGCGTCGTCGGCGGCCGAGATCGCACACGCCACGAGCGCGTGGCGGCCGAGCGAGGCGCCGATCAGGTCGCCGCGCTCGAAGCGAAGCCGGATGAAGCCGGTCGTGTGCCGGTCCTCGAGCGAGCGCAGGATGCCGAGCATGCGGTTGCCCACCTCGGCGAGGTGGTGCAGCTCCTCGCGGTCGCCCAGAGCGGCGACCACCCGGGAGCCCGCCGTCACGACCGAGCTCCACTGCACGCCCTCGACCGACATGATGCGGGTCAGGCAGTGCGTGACGGCGGCCGAGGTGTCGACCGCCCCGACGACCGTGTAGGTCGGGACCGTGCGGGCCTCCAGGGGCGTCACCCGGGCCCGGTAGGTGCCCTCCCCTGCGGGTGTCCACGTCACCCCCACGGCGAGGCGCGCCAGGCCGAGCGCCTCGAGGGCCCGTAGGTCGCCTGCGTCGACGAGCTCCCCCATCCGGCGGGCGAGCCGCCCGGTGTGGGGCAGCGCGGCGGCCAGCGCGCCCGCCGCACCGTCGTCCCCCACCACGGTGCCGTCAGGGCGTACGACGAAGACGGCCGGGTCGACCGGGCCGGGATCCGCGCTCATGCCACCACCCTTGCGTAGCGCGAGCGGCGTACCCGACGGTGTAACGCACAGTTCACAGGGCCGGGCGAAAGCGTTACGTGGTGGCAACCGGGGACCGCCCCGGACCGAAACGTCGGCGTCGCAGGGTGGAGGAGCAGCCCGGGCGCGTGGCATGGGGTTCCCGGGACGCGTCGCACAACGGCGTGCGAGGTACGGGGTCCGGCGCTCGGCGTCGGGCCCCGTCGTGCGTCCCGGTGCGTCGACGTCCTGCCAGGTGGGTTGGGTCGAGCCCGACCGGGGTAGGAGACCGACCACGCGGGGGCGGTTGCTACCTTTCCCGCGCACAACGGGGGTTGCGTGCGGTGACGTACGGGCCTGTGTCCCACCCAGGTCCGGAACCGTCCGGACACGACCAAGGAGATCCACTGCATGAAGATCCTCACGCGCCTCGGCGGCGCTGTCGCCGTCGCAGCACTGGCGATGTCCACCCTGTCGATCGCGTCGCCCGCACAGGCTGCGCCCGGTGACGCGACGCTCACGTTCGCACCGACGGCGGTGCTGCCGGAGAACACCTGCATCGACCACGCCTACACCTACTCGGTCGAGCTCCCCGAGGGCACCACGAACTGGTCGATCGTGATCGAGCTGATCGCCCCGGACGGCACCAACGCCCACCGCGAGTCCTTCGGCACCTTCAACGGCGCACCGGCCGCCAACTCCGGCGCCCTGCAGCTCTGCTCGGTCTACGAGAAGTACGGCACCTACACGGTCGCCACCACCACCGACTACAAGGTCGGCACCGGCCCCACGGTCTTCGGCGCCAAGCAGGTCGAGGGCACCATCGAGGTCGTCGGCCAGGCGAAGTCCAAGGTCGGCCTGAAGGCCAAGCGCAAGGGCGCGAAGGTCACCGCCACCGCGAAGGTGTCCGTCACCGTCGGCTCGACCACCGGTCCGGTCGCTGAGGGCGGCAAGGTCACCTTCCAGAAGAAGGTCGGCAAGAAGTGGAAGAAGGTCGCCAAGGGCACGACCGACGCCGCGGGCGTGGCGAAGGCGAAGTTCAAGGCCAAGAAGGGCGACCGCGTGCGTGCGGTCTTCGCCGGCGCCGGTGAGGTCATCGTCGGCAGCGGCGGCCCGCCGGTCCCGGGTGCGACCTCCAAGGCGGTCCGCGTCAAGTGACGCGGTAGCACCAGCACGACGAAGGGCCCGAGGCGGATCGCCACGGGCCCTTCTCTGGCTCCCCCGGGTGGACTCGAACCAACAACCCACCGGTTAACAGCCGAATGCTCTGCCCGGGGTGCTACAGGGGATCGCTTGTGCAGCGAGGCGAAACCTTAGCAAGCCCGGACACCGCGGGTGAAATCAGGGCAGCCCCACGTCGCGTCGCATCGCCTCGAGGGCGGCGCGGGCCGCCTCGCGCACGTCCGGGTCGTCGGGGTCGACACCCTCGTCGTACTCGTAGACCCACTGGATCGCGCCGCTGCCCGCCGGCGCGCGACGGGCGATGACCCGCAGCCCGCGACGCCCGGCCACCGCGACGTGGCGCTGCAGGACGACGCTCGCGGTGACGCGCTCGCGGACCAGCTCGAGCAGCCGGCCCGGCTCGTCGAGCGTGGCGGTGTGCACCGGACGCTGCTCGCCCCACGTGCCGACCTCAGAGAGCCGGAAGGTGTCGGTGTCGCGGTCCCAGTCGGCCGCCTCGACCTGCTCCCACGGCACCCGGCGGGTCCCGCCGGCCGCGACGACGTAGAACGCGTCGCGGGTGCCGGCGAGGACCGTCCCGTCCGCCGCGGTGGTGGACGCCAGGACCTTCTCCCCCGCCGCGACCGCGACGTCCGGGGACGACGTACGTCCGAAGCGCGGGCTCATGCGGGGTCCCTGCGGCGTTGTTCGGAGGAGCGCAGCGGAGGAGAAGAACGTCGTGGGGTGTTCATGGCTGACCGCTCCCCTGGCCGACGGCGCCCTCCTGGAGCTTGCGGCGGTGCTGCTCGAGCATCACCAGCTCGCCGAACATCCGGTTGTAGTCGAGCGCGTTGTCGACCGGGTTGGTCCGCTGGAGCCGTGCCTTGACGTCGGCGATGCGGCGCGCGGTCGTGCGCTCCTGGAGCTTGTAGACGTAGGCCACGGCGAAGGACGGGTCGGGGTCGGACGTGCCGCGCACCGGCTCGACGCCGAGCTCGGTGATCGCGGCCGCGACGGCGGGGTCCGTGGTCGCCCCCCTCACCCTGGTCGACCAGCCGGGGTCCTGCGCGCCCGCTGCCGGGCCGCCAGCGCCCGAGACGGCCGCCCACACGCCCTGGAAGGTCGGGTGGGTGAAGTCGTCGACCGTGACGTGCGTGGTCGTCCGGCCGACGCTCGCAGGGTGCTGGACGACCAGCTTGAGCAGCTCACGCTCGATGAGGAAGCGCGGGTCGGAGAGGCTCGGCAAGGCGGGACGGGGAGGCTCGGGCGCCGCGGCCGGCTCCGGCGCGCGGGACGTACGGCGCTCGTCCGGGCGCGGCGCAGGGCGGCTGGCGACGCGGCGCACCTCGGCGCGCACGTCGTCGACGTCCATCCCGACCATGTGGGCGAGCTCGCGGGAGAACGACTCCACCTTGGTCTTGTCGCGGATGCTCGCGACCAGCGTCGCGGCGTCGCGCAGGGCGTCGACGCGCCCGTCGGCACGGTCGAGGTCGTAGCGGGCGAGGATGTTGTCGAGGGCGAAGCGGTAGAGGGGCTGGCGCTTGGCGACCAGCTCGCGGACCGCCTCGTCGCCCTCCTCCAGGCGCAGGTCGCAGGGGTCCATCCCCTCCGGCGCGACGGCGACGTAGGTCTGCGAGGCGAAGACCTGGTCGCTCTCGAGCACCTTCATCGCGGCCTTCTGGCCGGCCGAGTCGCCGTCGAAGGTGAAGATCACCTCACCGCCGGTGCCGTGGTCACCCATGAAGCGGCGCAGCACGCGCGCGTGGTCGGTGCCGAACGCGGTGCCGCACGACGCGACGGCCGTCTTCACCCCGGCGAGGTGGCAGGCCATCACGTCGGTGTAGCCCTCCACGACGACCGCCTGCTGGCTGTCCTTCATCGCCGTGCGGGCCAGGTCGATGCCGTAGAGCACCTGGCTCTTCTTGTAGATCGCGGTCTCGGAGGTGTTGAGGTACTTGGCCTCGATGCGGTCGTCGTCGAAGATCCGGCGCGCACCGAAACCGATGGTGTCGCCGTTGGCCTCGCGGATCGGCCAGACGAGACGCCCGCGGAAGCGGTCGTAGTGGGAGCGGCCGAGGGCGACGAGACCGGCTGCGACCGACTCCTCGTCGGTGATCCGGCGCCCGCGGAGGTGGCGCAGCAGCGCCTCGCCGTCGCGCGGCGCGAAGCCGACCCCGAACGTCGCGGCGGCGGCCTGGTCGAAGCCGCGCTGGTGCAGGAACTGGCGGGCCACGACGGCGTCCGCGGTGGCCAGCTGCTCGGCGTAGAACTCCTGGGCGACCTTGTGCGCCTCGATGAGCCGCCCGCGGGCCGGGCCGCGCGGACGCTGCGGCTCGTCGTCGCCGTCCTCGCGACGGAGCTGGACGCCGTACTTCTCGGCGAGCCGCTCGACGGTCTCGGTGAAGGTGAGCCCGTCGACCTTCATCAGGAACGCGATGACGTCGCCACCTTCGCCACAGCCGAAGCAGTGGAAGAACTGGCGCGACGGGTTGACGTTGAACGACGGAGTCTTCTCGTCGTGGAACGGGCACAGGCCCTTGAGGGTGCCGGCCCCAGCCCGCTTGAGCGTGACGTAGCCCGAGATGACGTCGTCGATCCGCGCCTTCTCGCGCACCTCGGCGATGTCGTCGTCGCGAATCCGGCCTGCCACGCCCGGGAGTCTACGGGCGCGCACCCACTCCTGCGGCGGGGTCTCCACATCGTCGCTGCACCCCTTCGGGGGAACCGTGCTGGTGTGGCGTCGAGACGTCTGCGAAGGTCGAGCCATGACCGCTCAGCACGGAGCGCCAGAGGGTCAGACCCTCGGAGCACTCGTCCACCAGCTGTCCCAGCAGATCCCCGAGCTCATCCGCTCGGAGATCCGGCTGGCCCAGGCCGAGGTCGCGCAGAAGGGGAAGCGCGTAGGTGTCGGCATCGGCATGTTCAGCGTCGCCGGCCTGCTCGGCTTCTTCGCCCTGGCCACCTTGATCACCACGGCGATCCTGGGACTCGCGACCGTCGTCGATGCCTGGCTCGCCGCGCTCATCGTCGCGGTCGTCCTCCTCGTCGGCGCCGCCGTCGCCGGCCTGGTGGGGAAGAACAAGGTGACCGAGGCAGCCCCGCCTGCCCCGGAGCGTGCCATCCAGGGCCTCAAGGAGGACATCGCCACGGTGAAGGGAGACCACCATGCCTGAGCAGAAGAGCCCCGAGGAGCTCGAGGCCGAGGTCGCGCTCCAGCGCGAGCAGCTCGCCGGGACGGTCGACGACCTCGCCGCGAAGCTCGACGTGAAGTCGCAGGCCCAGCAGAAGGTCGCCGACCTGAAGGACTCCGCCACCACCGACACCGGCGCGCCCCGCCCGGAGGTGCTGGCTGCGGGCGGCTCCCTCGCCGCGATGGCCCTCGTCCTGATCGTCTGGCGCCTGCGCCGCAACCGCTGACCAACCGGAAGGATCCCCCATGAAGAAGCTGCCCCTGCTGATCGCCGCCGCGGCCGGGTACGTGCTCGGCACGAGAGCCGGTCGGGAGCGCTACGAGCAGATCAAGAAGGCCGCCACCCGGGTCAAGGACGACCCACGCGTCCAGGAGAAGGCCCACCAGGCCGCCGACCTGGCCAAGGAGAAGGCACCGGTGGTCAAGGACAAGGTCGCGTCCGCCGCGAGCACCGCCGCCGACAAGGTGACGCCCTCGGGCAACGGCCACCACAGGTCCGACCTCGAGGACCAGCTCAACCCCGACAACGTGGCACTGCAGGACGACCCCTACCCGCAGGGCGACCTGCCGTAGGGGCGGTCTACGTCAGGGCGGCGTGGCGGGTGACGGCGCTGGCGTCGGTGAGCAAGGCGACCTGGTCGATGACGACCCGGCGTCGCGCGGCGTCGTCGCCGGCCGCCTCCCAGTCCTCGACGAAGACCGGGTCGAGGCCGTCGACGCCACGCGACCAGAGCCCCTCCACGAGCTCGGCGACCAGCGTGCGCTGGCGCTTCATCAGCGACACCCGGTCGTCGGCCTGCATGACGTAGTGGGCCGCGATGCCCTTGAGCACGCCGATCTCCACCTCCGTCTGCCCCGGAACCACCAGGTCGGCGCGGTGCCGCACGAGCGGGTCGCCGCCGGTCGCAGTGAAGGTCGCCTGCTGGACGCTGCCGCAGAAGCGACCGATCAGGTCGCTGGTGAGGTTCTTGATCGCGGCGAGGCTGCGGCGCGAGCCGTCGTACGGCGCCTGCGGCCAGCTGCCGACGGCACGCAGCCCCGCGAGCGCCTCGTCGAGGACATCGTCGTCGGTGCCGGGGAGGTACCAGGAGCGCACGGTCTCCCACAGGCCGTCGCGGTCGAGGCGGGTGAGGTCGAGTCGACCGGCGACGATGCCGTCCTCCACGTCGTGCACGGAGTACGCCACGTCGTCGGCCAGGTCCATCACCTGCGCCTCGAGGCAGCGCCGCCGCCCCTCGACGCCGGTGCGCATCCAGTCGAAGACCGGGCGGTCGTCGTCGTAGACGCCGAACTTCACCACGACCCGGGGCGTGCCGTCGGCGTGGACGCCGTGCGGCCCGGTGGCCTCGGAGCGCGGCCAGGGGTACTTGGTGCACGCGTCGAGGGTGGCCCGGGTGAGGTTGAGCCCCACCGACCGACCCTCGGCGTCGACGGTCTTCGACTCCAGCCTCGTCAGGAGGCGCAGGGTCTGGGCGTTGCCCTCGAAGCCGCCGCAGTCCGCGCTGAGCTCGGCCAGCACCCGCTCGCCGTTGTGGCCGAACGGCGGGTGGCCCAGGTCGTGCGCCAGCGCCGCGGTCTCGGCGATGTCGGGGTGCGTGCCCAGGGCGCGCGCCAGGTCGCGGGCGACCTGCGCCACCTCCAGGCTGTGCGTGAGGCGGTTGCGGACGAAGTCGTCGGTCTGCGGACCGACGACCTGGGTCTTCGCCGCGAGCCGGCGCGACGCCGCCGCGTGGACCACCCGCGCCCGGTCGCGCTCGAACGCCAGTCGGACGGGGGCGTCCACGCGCTTGGGCGGCTCGGCGACCAGGCGCTCGCGCGCCGAGTCGTCGTACAGGTCCTCGATGCTCATCGGCCGGTCAGCCTAGCGAGCGCGGCGGCCGAGCTGTGGGCAACCGGACTACAATGGGGACAACAGATCGGCGAGCAGCTCCCGGCCGGGCGCCCGGACCGGTCGAGAGGCGGACGTCATGTCGACGTCGAACGATCCGATCCATGTCCCTGATGTCTCGCCGACGCGTGGGCCCCTGCGGCTCCGCATGGCGCGCACCCTCGGTCGCGACACCCTCGACGGCGGCTGGTGGCCGCGCAGCCGCGAGCTCGCGACCGAGCTCGTCGAGCTCGCCGACCACTTCCCGGCCGCCCTCGGCCACGTCACGCGGGTCCTGGTGTCGCCGCCGGACTGGGACGACCGGCCCCGCAGCGTGCGGGTCGCACGCGGCATGGTGAAGGTGGGGTCGTTCCCGCGGGACGACACTCACCTGATCACCCTCACCACGTCGAACCGAACCCTGCTCCGCGTGCTCGTGGTGCCGCCTGGCTACTCCGACGACCAAGGCGATGAAGCTCTGCTCGCCGCCGCCACCCACGGCAATGCGCACTCCGCGACCGAGCTCCTCGAGACGGTCACCGAGCACCCGGACATCGACCGTAGGGACCTGTGGCCAGCCGACGGGTGACCCGCGCGAGGGACCCCGGCAGCCGTCAGTAGACCGTCACGTGCACGTGGTCGTAGTGGTTGGCGGTGGTCGACCCACGGTCGGACATGCCACGCCAGCCCTCGCCGGCACGCTCCACGGACCAGATGTTCTGGGCGAAGATGATGTACTCGATGCCCAGCGAGGAGTAGTTGGCACGCAGGAAGTTCGCGACCGCCCAGCCGGTCTCGCCGCTGGTCATGATGTCGATCGCGCGGCCCTGGCCGTGCTCACCGTCGCCGCGCCACGTGCCGTAGCTGGTGATCTGCGGCCAGTTGGCACACACCACGTCGTGGATCTCGTAGAGGGAGGCGCGACCGGCGTCGATGGACGAGCCGTTGGCGCAGGTGCCGCCCAGGCTCGGGCCGGCGGGCTCGGGCTCGGGCTTGTCCGCGGAGAGGTAGTCGCTGGTCACCCAGCGCGACTGGCCGTCGATGACGACCTGGGTGCGGCCGGCCTGCTCGCGGCCGGTGACCGCGACCTGCCGGAGCGCGTCGAGCACGCCCAGCTTGTCGGACTTCTCGCTGGGGCCGTCCCACAGGTTGAGGGCCTCGGTGGTCCACATGGTGTCGTCGAGGCGCTTGGCCAGGCGACGTGCCTGCTGGTCGACCTCGAGGTCCTTGCGCGCGGCCGACTCGGCCTTCGCGGCGGTGCGGATCTGGGACCGCGACACGGTGGCCTCACCGCGGCGCGACAGGGCGCTCGCGTTGGAGATCGACTGGCTGTTGCTGGACGCGGCCAGCAGGTCCGAGCCGGACGACTCGGGTGCGGCCGACAGGACGCCCATCGACACCGCGGACAGCGTCGCCACGACGGCGAGCGGTGCGGAGACCTGGACGGAACGGGGGATTCGAGGGGTTCGGGGGGTACGGGTAGCAGGGGTTTCCCGCTTGTGGCGATGCTGAGCCACAGCGCTGATCCTTTGCACTTGCTGACGGGGGACTGCGCCGAACCACGAGGAGAAGACGGGGGAAGCCTCGTGCCCACGTCGACGCGATCATCGAGTGAAGCACACGATTTCCGCGGTGTCCCAATCTCCCCAAGTAAAAATCCGGGTGTTTCGGCTCACGTGGCACGGATCGGTGGGTACGACGACAGGTCGGCCCTGCCGCGCCGCGATCACCCTCCGGTGGTCTCGTCGGCGTCCTCGCGCAGGTGCGAACCACGCCCGTCCGTGTCGTCCAGCCAGCCGTCGGGGAGCACGACCTTCTTGCGCGGGGCACCCTGCCGGCCGCGCGGCGTGCCGAGCTCGCGCTCGGGGAACGGGGCCCCGTCGTCGAGCCCGTCGAGCAGCGTGTCGAGCGAGGCCAGCGAGTCGACCAGGGCCAGCTGGTGGCGCAGCTCGCCGCCGGCGGGGAACCCCTTGAGGTACCAGGTGATGTGCTTGCGGAACTCCTTGCAGCCGCGCTCCTCCCCCATGTGCTCCGAGAGCAGCTCGGCGTGGCGGCGCATCATCGCCTTCACCTCGCCGAGGGTGGGCAGGGTGGCGACGTCCTCGCCGTGGAACGCGGCGGCGAGGTCGCGGAACAGCCACGGACGTCCGAGGCAGCCGCGGCCCACGACGACCCCGGCGGCACCGGTCTGCTCGACCATCCGCAGCGCGTCGGCCGCCTCCCAGATGTCGCCGTTGCCCAGGACCGGGATGTCGACGTGGTCAACGAGCGCGGCGATGGCGTCCCAGTCGGCCTCGCCGGAGTAGGCCTGCTGGACGGTGCGGCCGTGCAGCGCGATCGCGGCGACGCCCGACTCCTGCGCGATGCGCCCCGCGTCGAGGTAGGTGAGGTGGTCGTCGTCGAGGCCCTTGCGGGTCTTCATCGTCACCGGGACGTCGTACGGCGCTGCGGCGGCGACCGCGTGCTCGAGGATCTCCCCGAGCAGGCCGCGCTTCCACGGGAGGGCTCCCCCGCCGCCCTTGCGGGTCACCTTGGGGACCGGGCAGCCGAAGTTGAGGTCGACGTGCGCGACGCCGAAGTCGGCGCAGAGGATCTCCACCGCCTTGCCGATGTAGACCGGGTCGGTGCCGTAGAGCTGGACCGAGCGGACCGACTCGAGGTCGTCGAAGACGAGCATCTTCCTCGTGGTCTCGTCCCCCTCGACGAGGCCGCGGCTGGTGATCATCTCGCAGACGTAGAGCCCGGCGCCCTGCTCGGCGCACAGGCGGCGGTAGGCCGCGTTGGTGATGCCGGCCATCGGCGCGAGCACCACCGGGGTGTCGACGCGCAGGGACCCCAGCGTGAGGGAGTCGGGCACGGCGGTCATTGGTCCATTGTCGAACCGTGGCCGCGCCCGCCCCAAATCAGCCGCGCTTCCCCGTGCGTCCCCCGGGCTTCGGCTTCCCGGGCCGACCCACGTCACCGCTCCAGCTGATCGGGTCGTAGCCCTCGGTGGGCTCGAACACCATGTCCTCCACCCGGGACCCGTCGGGCGCGAGGTAGACCAGGCACAGCTCGGCGCTCTGACCGGGACCGAACGGGGTGGGCAGCGGCCCGCTCTGGCAGGCGGTGAAGTCGCCGCCGAGGGTCCACGGCGCGCCGAGCGTGCCGCGGTCGTCGCGCAGGTAGACCGGCACGACCTGCCCGCCCAGGTCGGACTCCCCCGCGTTGGTCAGCGACACCGTGACGAAGTACGGCCGCGCGGCCGCCATCGCCTCGTCGCGGGACCAGCCGTCGAAGACCGACGGCCGCTGCTCGGCGACGGCGTCGACGCTCAGCTCGAGCTCGCCCGTCACCTCTGACGACGGCTTCCACACCAAGGTCGCGGGCTCCCCGAACGCCAGCTCCGTGCCGGGATCGGTGCCCGCCTCGACAGCAGTGGTGGCCGCGACCGTCGGCTCGCCTCCCGGCTCCGGGTCGGAGCCGCCGCACCCGGCCAGCGACAGCGCCAGGGCCGTCGTCAGGAGCAGGGAGCGCCGCATGGCGCCATCATCCACGCTCGAGACGCGCAGGTGCCACGGATCAGCATGGTTTCGAGGCTCGCTTCGCTCGCACCTCAACCACCGGGGGTGAGCCCGGATCGCCCCAGCCTCCCCAGCCCACGCGCTCGGCGCCCGACGTCGTCTGGACTGAGGAGCGAGCGAGTGCGACGAGCGCAGCGAGGCAGCTCGGGAGCGACGAGGGAAGACGACGTCTTGAAGGGCGCCGAGCACGCGCGAGCGGAGCGAGCGCCGACAAGCACAGCCCTAACAGCCGAGGAGCTTCTCCGCGAAGTAGCGGCTGATGCCGTCGAGGCTGACGCGCTCCTGGGACATGGTGTCGCGCTCGCGGACGGTGACCGCGTCGTCGTCGAGGGTCTCGAAGTCGACCGTGACGCAGAACGGGGTGCCGATCTCGTCCTGGCGGCGGTAGCGCCGGCCGATGGCGCCGGAGTCGTCGAACTCGACGTTCCAGTTCTCCCGGAGCTCGGCGGCGAGGGCCTTGGCCTTGGGCGAGAGGTCGGCGTTGCGGCTCAGCGGCAGGACGGCGACCTTGACCGGCGCGAGGCGCGGGTCGAGCTTGAGCACGACGCGCTTGTCGACGCCACCCTTGGTGTTGGGCGCCTCGTCCTCGGTGTAGGCGTCGATCAGGAACGCCATCAGCGAGCGGGTCAGGCCGGCGGCCGGCTCGATGACGTAGGGCAGGTAGCGCTCGTCGTTGGCCTGGTCGTAGTAGGACAGGTCCTTGCCGGAGTGCTCGCTGTGCTGCTTGAGGTCGAAGTCGGTGCGGTTGGCGATGCCCTCGAGCTCCTCGAAGTCACGGCCGGAGAACCCGAAGCGGTACTCGATGTCGGTCGTGCCCTTGGAGTAGTGGGACAGCTTCTCCTGCGGGTGCTCGTAGTGGCGCAGGTTGTCGGGGTTGATGCCGAGGTCGACGTACCAGCGGGTGCGCTCCTCGATCCAGTAGCGGAACCACTCGTCGTCCTCGCCCGGCTTGACGAAGAACTCCATCTCCATCTGCTCGAACTCGCGGGTGCGGAAGATGAAGTTGCCCGGGGTGATCTCGTTGCGGAAGCTCTTGCCCATCTGCGCGATGCCGAAGGGCGGCTTCTGGCGGCTCGAGGTCACCACGTTGGCGAAGTTGAGGAAGATGCCCTGCGCGGTCTCGGGGCGGAGGTAGTGCAGGCCCGACTCGTCCTCGATGACGCCGAGGTAGGTCTTGAGCATCATGTTGAAGTTGCGCGGCTCGGTCCACGCGTTGCGGGTGCCGCAGTTGGGGCAGGCGATCGAGTCGTTGATGTCGACCGAGTCGGGATCGTCGATGCCCTTCTTGGCGGCGTAGTCCTCCTGGAGGTGGTCCTCGCGGAAGCGCTTGTGGCAGGACTGGCACTCCACGAGCGGGTCGCTGAAGGTGCTGAGGTGGCCGCTGGCCTCCCAGGTGCGGGTCGGCAGGATGACCGAGGAGTCGAGGCCGACCACGTCGTCGCGACGGGTGACCATGAACTTCCACCACTGGCGCTTGATGTTCTCCTTGAGCTCCACGCCGAGCGGGCCGTAGTCCCAGGCGGACTTGGTGCCGCCGTAGATCTCACCGCAGGGATAGACGAAACCTCGGCGCTTGGCGAGGGAGACGACGTTGTCCAGGGCGGTCGGAGCGGGCTTGGCCACGGTGGAATTTTCCTTCTGGTCGGGCCGGCTGGCTGCCGGCTCGGCTGTGTCTTCGAAGATGGGAGAGCGGTCAGCCTATCGACCGGGGGTGCGCCTCGTTGAGGTCGGTCCCCTCCTCGACCACCTCGTAGGCGCTGGGCTCGTCGAGGGCGTGCACCATCAGCGGCTGGATGTGCATCTTGCCCTCGTACGACCCGAGCGCGCGCCGGTAGGAGCCGACGTTCTCCCAGCGGGTGGTCAGCACCCAGAGCGTCGGGTCGTCGACGTTGCGGCCGACCTCGCCGCCGACGTAGCCGGGCTTGCCGGCCAGGATCCCGAGCGCGTGGAGGAGGCCGGCGCGCAGCTCGCCCTCGGCGGCGGCACCGGAGGGCGGCGTACGGAGGCGGGTGACGACGAGCACGGGATCACCCTAGGTCCGGGGTAGTCCAGTGACGAATGGTCGTCCTGAGGGCCTCGCGACAGCCATCTGCCACTGGACTACCCCGCGCCGAGTTGACAATGGTTCTCAACGACGGTGAGAATCGTTCTCATGTCGCCCGCCATCCGCTCCCTTCCCGTCACCGCAGGCCTGCTCGCCGCAACCGTCCTCCTTGCCGGGTGCGCCGCGCTGGGTGACGACTCGTCCGGAAATGGTCGCCGGGCAGTCGCGTCGTTCTACCCGTTGGCCTGGGTGACCGAGCAGGTGGCGGGCGACGGCTGGACCGTCGACAACCTCACGCAGCCCGGTCAGGAGCCGCACGACCTCGACCTGAGCATCGCCCAGACCGCCGCCCTCGAGCAGGCGGACCTCGTCGTGCTGGAGGAGGGCTTCCAGCCCGCCGTCGACGCCGCCGCCGAGACCACGGACGCGGACGTCGTGGACGCCGCCGCCGTGGTCGACCTGCTGCCCGCCAGCGAGGACGCCCACGACCACGAGCACGCAGACGAGGGCGAGGGCGAGGAGGGCCACGACCACGGCGACGTGGACCCGCACTTCTGGCTCGACCCGCTGCTGGTGGCCGACCTCGCGGACGCCGTCGCCGACCAGCTGGGCGAGGTCGACCCCGACAACGCCCGGGCGTACGCCGACAACGCCGCCGGGCTGCGCGCCGAGCTCGAGACCCTCGACGAGGAGTACGTCGCCGGGCTCGCGTCCTGCGAGCGGACCACGACCGTCGTCAGCCACCAGGCGTTCGGCTACCTGGCGCGCTACGGCCTCGACTTCGAGCCGATAGCGGGGCTCTCCCCCGACGCCGAGCCGACGGCCGCCGACCTGGCGCACCTCCAGGAGCTCATCACCGAGGACGGCGTGACGACCGTGTTCTCCGAGCGACTGGTCAGCCCCAAGCTGGCCGAGACCCTGGCCGACGACATGGGCGTGACCACTGCGGTGCTCGACCCGATCGAGGGCCTCTCGGACGACACGTCCGGCGAGGACTACCTTTCCCTCATGCGCGAGAACCTCACCGAGCTCCAGCAGGCGAACGGCTGCGCGTGAACCCGTCCCCCTCACCCGTCGTCCTCGACCAGGTCTCCGTCGCCATCGGCGGCAGGCCGATCCTGCGCGACGTCGACCTCACGGTCGGCTCGGGCGACGTGGTGACGCTGCTGGGACCGAACGGGTCCGGCAAGTCCACGCTCGTCCGCGCCGTCACCGGCCTCCTGCCACACACGCGGGGGGCCGTCCGGCTGTTCGGGACCCCGATCGAGGACTTCCGGGACTGGCAGCGGCTCGGTTTCGTGCCGCAGCGCTCGTCCGCCGCCGGCGGGGTGCCGTCCACCGTCCGTGAGGTGGTGGCGTCGGGCCGGGTCGGTCGCCGCAAGCTGCTGCGCCCGGCCGGCGCGTCGGACCGAGCGGCCGTCCAGGCCGCGCTCGAGGTGGTCGGCCTGGCCGACCGTGCGGCCCAGGGCATCTCCCAGCTCTCCGGCGGCCAGCAGCAGCGGGTGCTCATCGCCCGGGCGCTGGCGGGCGAGCCGGACCTGCTCGTGCTGGACGAGCCGACGGCCGGCGTGGACCTGCCCAACCAGCAGGCGCTCGCCGACGCCCTCGGCCGGCTCAAGGCCCGCGGCGCGACGATCCTCCTGGTGGCGCACGAGATCGGCCCGATGATGCCGTTGATCGACCGCTCGGTGGTGATGCGCGACGGGCGGGTGGCGTACGACGGCCCGCCGCTCACCCAGGAGGTGGCGTCGCACACGCACCACGCGCACGACCACACGCACGAGGGGCCCGGCAGCCACGACCACGCGCCGCACGTCGCCTCCCCCCTGGACTTCGAGCGGAGGACCAGGTGAGCAGCTTCCTCGAGCTCTTCTCGTACGAGTTCATGCAGCGCGCCCTGATCGCGGCGCTGCTCACCGGGCTCGCGGCACCGGCGATCGGCACGTTCCTTGTGCAGCGCCGGCTCGCCCTGCTCGGCGACGGCATCGGCCACGTGGCCGTCACGGGCGTGGCCCTCGGCCTCCTGACCGGCACCTCCCCCACGTGGACAGCGGTCCTCGTGGCCGTGGCCGGCGCGGTCTTGATGGAGCTGATCCGCGAGCGCGGGCACACCAACGGCGACGTCGCCCTCGCGCTGCTGTTCTACGGCGGGTTGGCCGGCGGCCTGCTGATCACCGGCATCGCCGGCGAGGGCGCCGCGACGCTGCAGGCGTTCCTCTTCGGCTCGCTCAACGCGATCTCGCTCGCGGACCTGTGGTCGACCATCGTGCTGAGCGTCGTCGTGATGGTCGCCGCCCTCGGCCTGTCGCCGCAGCTGTTCGCGGTGGCGAGCGACCCGGACTTCGCCCGCGTCGCCGGGCTGCGGGTGCGGGCGTACAACCTGCTCATCGCCGTCCTCGCGGCCGTCAGCATCACCGTGGCGATGCGCACCGTCGGGCTGCTGCTGGTCTCGGCCCTGATGGTGGTGCCGGTCGCGACGTCCCAGCAGGTCGCCCGGTCGTTCCGCGCCACGCTGGTCGGGGCCATGCTGGTCGGCTGCGTGGCTGCCGTGGGTGGTCTCGTGCTCAGCGCCGCGCTGTCGTTCCGGGTCAACGTGGCTCCGGGCCCGACGATCGTGCTGCTGGCGCTGGCCATGTTCACCGCCACCTGGCCGCTCGGCGTGTGGCTGCGGCACCGCACCCGCTTGATGACACCCTTCCCCGAGGTGACCGCGACCCCGCACCGCTCCACCGACCAGCACCCGCACGAGCACGGCGAGGCGTGCGGGCACCGGGCGGTCCCGCACGGGGACCATGTCGACTACGTCCACGACGGCCACCGGCACGCCGTACACGGAGAGCACTATGACGAGCACTGACCCGCACCCCGACGCCCAGCGTCCGGCGGTCCGGCCCACGCGCCAGCGGCGTGCCGTCGCGGCCGCGCTCGCGGGCTTCGACGACTTCCGCAGCGCCCAGGAGATCCACGACCTGATATCCCGCCAGGGCGACTCGGTCGGCCTGGCGACGGTCTACCGCACGCTGGCCGCGTTGGCCGACGCCGGCGAGGTCGACATGCTGCGCAACGAGGACGGCGAGGCGATCTGGCGCAGCTGCTCCGACACGCACCACCACCACCTGGTCTGCCGCACCTGCGGGGCCACGGTCGAGGTCGAGGGACCCGCGGTCGAGCGGTGGACCAACGCCATCGCACAGGAGCACGGCTACGCCGACATCAGCCACACGCTGGAGATCTTCGGGACCTGCCCGGCCTGCCGCTAGGCCTGGTTGGGGAGCGCGCCGCCGTAGCGGCGGTCGCGGCTGGCGTACGTCTCGACCGCGGCCCAGAGGTGCCGCCGGTCGACGTCGGGCCAGAGCACGTCGGTGAAGACCATCTCGCTGTAGGCCGCCTGCCAGAGCATGAAGTTGGAGAGCCGCTGCTCTCCCGACGTGCGCCAGACGAGGTCGGCGTCGGGCAGCTCGGGGACGTAGAGGTGGCGGGCGAAGGTCCGCTCGTCGATCTTGTCGGGGTTCAGCCGGCCGGCGGCGACCTCGCGCCCGATCGACCGGGCGGCGTCGGCGAGCTCGGCGCGGCCGCCGTAGTTGACGCACATCGTCAGCGTGAGTACGTCGTTGTCCCGGGTCATCTCCTCGGCGACCTGGAGCTCCTTGATCACCGACTTCCACAGCCGGGGCGCGCGGCCGGCCCAGCGCACGCGGACGCCGAGCTCGTGCATCTCGTCGCGGCGGCGTCGGATCACGTCGCGGTTGAAGCCCATCAGGAAGCGCACCTCGTCGGGCGAGCGCGACCAGTTCTCGGTCGAGAACGCGTAGGCCGAGATGGCCTTCACGCCGATCTCGATGGCGCCCTCGACGACGTCGAAGAGCGTGTGCTCGCCCTGCTCGTGGCCCTTGGTGCGCGGCAGTCCGCGCTCCTTCGCCCACCGCCCGTTGCCGTCCATGATGATCGCGACGTGCTCGGGGACGAGGTCCTTCGGCACCGGCGGGGGCGTCGCGCCGCTGGGGTGCGGGGTCGGCTGCTTCACCTGTCGCTTCACGGACGACAGCCTAGGCGGGTCCGGCCTCGGGTCAGGCGTGCTGCCTCGACTGGACGAGCGCGCACCCGAGGAGGAGCAGCCCGACCAGCCCCAGCAGCCCGGCGAGCACCGGCACCGTGCTCGACCTGCCGCCCTCTCCGAGCCCTCCGCCCGTCGAGCTGAACCAGGGGACGTCGGTCAGGCGTGCGTCCGGCGACCGCACGTCGGTCCCGTCCGATCGGTCGGCGGCGCTCGCCCGGGACGCGAGGTCGTCCGTCACGCCCGATGACGACTCGCTCGCCGCCGAGGTGCCGGACCGCGGGACTGCCACGTCCGTCCCCCGGGGCGGCAGGTCGGACAGGCCCTCGCACGGCGTCCAACCCGGCGTGCCGTTCCCGTGCGTCCCGCCGGGGGTCGAGGCGTCCTGTCCATCGCTGTGGTGGTGCCCGGGCCCGTCGCTGCTGCGGACCGCGCCGTCTCCCGGGTCCGCGGGCGGGGTGGAGGTCGGCTCGGCGCGCGCGACCGGGTCGCGCTGTCCCCCTCCGTCCGCCCCGCGCGGCCGCTCGGCAGGACGCACGACCGACTCCACGGCCTTCACGACCGGCTGCGTCGCCCGCTCGCCGCCGGGCACGGGTGCCACTGCCTGCTCGACCTGCTCGACGACCGGCGCCACCGCCTCCTGGACGGGTTGCTGCACCGGCTGCGGCACGGTCGACTGCACGACCTCGACGACGGGCTCCACGACGGGTTCGGTCACCCCTCCCACGACCCCGGTCACGCCGCCGAGCAGACCGTCGCCCTCGTCCGCGTGCGCGCCCGGGCTCACGGACAGCGACATCAGGAGCACGGCGCCGGCGGTGACCGACGTACGGCGCACGCGGCGCCGCCGGAGTGGTGGGGCTGCCTGCTTCGTCATGGGGAACGCCTCCGGATGGCTCTCGCCCGGGCCGGACTGGCCCATCGGGCTCGTACTCGGGCCAACGAGGCTCCGGGCCGGGCCGGTACGCCTCAGCCGGGAGCTACTGGGCGGTTTCCCCCAATTGGGAGAGCGCCGGCCGTGCGGGTCACGCACAGACGCCGAAGACGGGCTCCTCGTCGCGCTCCTGGGCGGGTTGGTCGTCACCAGGGTCGGCTGGTCCGCTCGGACTGCCGCTCGGGGTGTCCTTCGGCGAGTCAGATCCCGCCGCGTCGACGGCACCGTCGCCGAGGAGGGCGGGCGGCAGCTCCTCGTCGTGGTTGAGCAGGTCCCAGATCCAGTCGGCCTCCGGCGTCCAGCGGACCTTGCCGCGGAACTCGGAGTCCGACGGGAAGTACTCCGTCGGGACGGTGACGAACTGGACCCGGTCGAGGCCGATGTCCTGCAGCTGCAGGGCGATCCGCGCGATCTTCATCACCGACCCGAGGTCCTCGTCGGTGCGTAGCGACCGGGTGGCGGCCTCGAGGAGGCGGACGACCTTGTCGGGCCGGGCGAGCGTGCCGGCGGACTTCACCTTGCGCACGAGGGCGCCGATGAACTCCTGCTGGCGCCGGATGCGGGAGAGATCGTTCTGCTCCTCGTACGCGCCGACGTAGCGGGCCCGGACGTAGTCGAGGGCCTGGTCGCCGGTGAGCAGTGAGGGGTCGCCCTCCGGCACGAAGATGCCGTTCGCCCGGTCGACGATGTCCTCGGGCACGCACACCGGGACGCCGCCGACGGCGTCGACCATCTCGCCGAAGCCGTTGAAGTCGATGACGACGTAGTGGTCGAGGAGGAGGTCGGTGGCCTGCTCGAACTGGTCGGCGGTGCAGAGCTCGTCCCCCAGCGTGAACGCCTCGTTCCACATCACGTCGGTGGCGGCGGGCGTCTCCCCGCCGTTGCACGCCGGCCGGTCGACGATCGAGTCGCGCGGGATCGAGACGGCGTACGCCCGGCTGCGGTCGGCGGACAGGTGCACGAGGATCGTCGTGTCCGACCCGCCGGCTCCCGCCTCCCCGTCGATGCGGTTGCCCTCGCCCTCGCGGGTGTCGCTGCCCATCACGAGGATGTTGAGGGGCCGGCCGTTGCCGGTGTACTGCCGCTCCGGACGACCGGGGCCGAGCTCGTCGAGCGACCCGGTCGTGATGTTGCCGTCGAGGTGGCGGACCCAGAGCCACGTGCCCAGCCCGGTCACGAGCGCCAGCACAACGGCGCTGGCGAGCACGACGCGCAGGACGGTGCGTCGACGCGACCTCGGGGCCGGCGGCGTCGTGGGTTCGTCAGTCATCGGGGCTCGTCTCGTCGGTGCGGGCTCGTCGTTGCGGGCGGGCACGGTCGAGGTGCCCCCAGACGTGGAGACGCATCGCGGGCCGGTCTGGTTGCGCGGGGCACCGCCGGAGGTGGTGCGTCAGCGCTCGACGTACGCCATGGAGCGGAGGCCGCGCTCGAGGTGCCAGGCGAGGTACGCCGAGACGAGGCCGCTGGCCTCGCGGAGGTGGCGCGGGTCGGCCGCGTGCACGACCGGCCAGTCGCCGACGAGCAGGGCGCCGAGCACCCGGACCGTCTCCGGGGCGGGGGTGGCGGAGCCGGGGAGCTTGTCGGAGGCGCACATCACCCCGCCGGCCGACGGGTTGAAGAACCGGTGCGGACCCTCGACGCCGCACTGCACGCAGTGGTCGAACGAAGGCGCGTAGCCGGCGACCGACAGGGAGCGCAGGAGGTAGGAGTCGAGCACCTGCTTGGCGCCGTGCTCGCCGCCCGACATCGCCCGCAGCCCGCCGACGAGGAGCAGGAACTGCTGGACCGAGGGCTCCTTCTCCTCGGTCACCAGCCGCTCGGCGGTCTCGAGCATCACGGTGCCGGCGGTGTAGCGGTCGTAGTCGAGCCCGAGCCGCGCGTGGAACGGGTCGATGGTCTCGGCCTGGGTGATCACGTCGAGGCTCCGCCCCTCGGCGAGCTGCAGGTCGACGTGGGTGAACGGCTCGAGGCGGGAGCCCCAGCGCGACGTCGTACGCCGCACGCCCTTGGCCACCGCGCGCACGCGCCCGTGCTGACGGGTCAGCAGGGTGATGATCCGGTCGGCCTCGCCCAGCTTGTGGGTGCGCAGCACGACCGCCTCGTCGCGGTAGAGGGGCACGGGACCATTCTCCCCCACGGAGCCCGTTGGAGCCGGGTGCGGCGTCAGCGTTTCCGGGTGCGCGCGGCCTTGGGCGTGGTCGAGGCGGCCCAGCAGTCGAGGGCGAAGTCCGACGCGGCCTCGGTGAGTCGCTCGGGACGGAACCGCCACTCCAGGATCGAGGACGCCCGCTCGAAGCGCACGTGGGGCAGCTCGGCGGCCAGCATGTCGGCGTCGACGAAGGGGTGGATCGGGTCGATCGGGTGGCCGACGACCAGGGCGTGGGCCTGGATCTGCCGGCGCAGCCGGGAGGACGGGGCGAGCCGGCCGAAGATCACGCCGTGCAGCACGGAGGCGATGGAGTCGGCCCGGTGGTCGACGGTGTCGAGCCCGACGCCCGCCCAGAACGGCACGATCCCGCGCGGCACCGAGCGGGAGAGCTTCTGGAGCGAGTTGGCCGTGAAGGGCAGGTAGCGCGCCGCGAGCATGATCGGGACGAAGGCGAGGATGCCGGCGACCAGCGCGTTGTTGAGCACCGGCATCTCCACGATCAGCCCCTTGACCCGCTCCGGCGCGATGACCGCGACCTCCAGCGAGACGTTGGCACCCAGCGACGTGCCGCCGATGACGGCCTGCTCGGCGCCGAGGTGGTCGAGCAGCGCGACGACCTGGCGTCCGAACGCCGTCATCGAGTAGACGAGCGGGTCGGCGGGCTGGTCCGAGCGACCGTGGCCGAGCAGGTCGAGCGTGACCACGTGCAGGCCCTGCGCCGCCATCGCTCGCGCGAGCGGCTGCTGCATCCGGCGCGGCATCAGCAGGCCGTGCAGCAGCACGACCCACTGGTCGCCGGAGCCGTACTCGGTGTACTCCAGCCGGTCGCGCCCGCCGTCGGACTCGAAGAAGAACTGCCCGATCCGCTCGCTCACCAGCATGTCCGCGAACCTACCGCTCAGGCGCGGTTGACGGCGCTGATCACGGCCTTCAGCGAGGCGGTGACGATGTTGGCGTCGAGCCCCACGCCCCAGAGCACCTTCTCGCCGACGGCGCACTCGACGTAGGCGGCGGCGATGGCGTCGCCACCGGCCGACAGCGCGTGCTCGGCGTAGTCGAGGACGCGTACGTCGAACCCGACCGCGGAGACGGCGTCGACGAACGCGGCGATCGGGCCGTTGCCCTGCCCGGTCAGCTCGTGGCGCTCGCCGTCGACGTAGACCCCGACGGTGAGCTGGTCCTTCTCCCCCGCGGCACTGGAGGTGTGCACGGAGTTGAGCTTGAGCGGGGCCTCGCGGTCGAGGTACTCGGCGCGGAAGACCGACCAGATCTCCTCGGGCGTGATCTCGCCGCCCTCGGTGTCGGTGTGCTGCTGCACGACGCGGCTGAACTCGATCTGCGCACGGCGCGGCAGGTCGAGCTTGTGCTCGGACTTCAGGACGTAGGCCACGCCGCCCTTGCCGGACTGGCTGTTGACCCGGATCACGGCCTCGTAGGTGCGGCCGACGTCCTTGGGGTCGATCGGGAGGTACGGCGCCTCCCACGGCAGCTCCCCGACCTCGACCCCCAGCGCGGCCGCCTTCTTGTCGAGGTCCTCCAGGCCCTTCTTGATGGCGTCCTGGTGGGAGCCGGAGAAGGCGGTGTAGACGAGGTCGCCGGCGTAGGGGTGGCGCGGGTGGACCGGCAGGTTGGTGCAGTACTCGACGGTGCGGCGGACCTCGTCGATGTCGCCGAAGTCGATCTGCGGGTCGATGCCCTGGCTGAAGAGGTTCATGCCCAGGGTGACCAGGTCGACGTTGCCGGTGCGCTCGCCGTGGCCGAACAGGCAGCCCTCGACGCGGTCGGCGCCGGCCATCAGGGCCAGCTCGGTCGCCGCGACCGCGGTGCCGCGGTCGTTGTGCGGGTGCAGGCTGATCGCGGAGTGCTCGCGGCGGGTCAGGCCGCGGCCGAAGTACTCGATCTGGTCGGCGTAGGTGTTGGGCGTCGACATCTCGACGGTGGCGGGCAGGTTGAGGATGATCTCGCGGCCGGCCTCGGGCTGCCACACGTCGGAGACGGCCTCGCACACGCTGAGCGCGAAGTCGGTGTCGGACTGGGTGAAGATCTCGGGGCTGTACTGGTAGCCGAAGTCCTGGCTGCCGACGATGCCGCCCAGCCGCTCCTCGGCGTACTTCATCACCATCTCGGTGCCACGGACCGCGATGTTGCGGCACTCGTCGGGGGTGACGTTGAAGACGACCCGCTGGAAGAGCGGCGCGGTCGCGTTGTAGAGGTGGATCGTGGCCCGCGGCGCGCCGACCAGCGAGTCGACGGTGCGCTCGATCAGGTCCTCGCGGGCCTGCGTCAGCACCGAGATCTGTACGTCGTCGGGGATCCGGTCCTCCTCGACGAGCTTGCGGACGAAGTCGAAGTCGGTCTGGCTGGCGCTCGGGAAGCCGACCTCGATCTCCTTGTAACCCATCGAGACCAGCAGCTCGAACATGGTGAGCTTGCGGGCCGGGGTCATCGGGTCGATGAGCGCCTGGTTGCCGTCGCGCAGGTCGGTGGAGAGCCAGCGCGGCGCCTTCTCGACCTTCTTCGTCGGCCACGTGCGGTCGGGCACGTCGACGGGCACGAACGGCGTGTAGCGGGCGAACGGCATCGGGCTGGAGCCCTGCTGGTTCGCGGTGTTGCTCAGGTTGGTCATGGTCTACCTCGGTGTCGGTCGGGCTGGGCGACCGGCGCGCGCCACTCTCCGCAACGAGGGGGCCGGATCTAGGCCTCGTTGCGGCAGCGAAGGAGGAGGCTGCGCATCATGACCCGACCAGAGTAGCCCGCGTCCCCCCGAGGTGTCCCCCGTCTCCCGCTGGATGAGACGGGACCTCAGGCCCGACCGCGCCCGGCCCAGGCCACCGCGGTGAGGTCGAACGGGCCGTCGCCGAGGTGGCGGCGCAGGGCCTGCTCGACGCGCTGTCGACGGTCCGGGTCGAGGGAGGCGACGGCCTCGCCGGCCGGGCCCACCCCGTGCAGGTAGGGCTGCCACCACTCCTCGAAGGTCGGGTGGGTGACCGTCACCGCGAGCTCGGTGACCTCGACGTCGCGCAGCGCCGCGCCCTCGAGGATCGAGCGGAGGCTCTCGCGCGAGCCGCCCTGGAAGTCGGTCTCGTCGGGCTGCTCGGGCGCGACCTCGGCGAAGGCGGTCCACAGCGGTGCCATGGGGGCGCGTGAACCGGCGAGGTCCCAGACCGTGGCGCCCACCCAGCCGCCCTCGCGCGTCACCCGCTTCATCTCGGACAGGCCGCCGACCGGGTCGGTCATGAAGTGGACCACCAGGCAAGCGCCCGTGACGTCGAAGGAGGCGTCGTCCCACGGCAGCGACTCCGCGGCCCCCTGCTGCACGTCGACGCCCGGGAACCTCGACCGGCACGCCTCCACGAACGGCGCCGAGGGGTCGATGCCGGCGACCCGGTCGGCGCCGAGCCGGGCGACCAGCGGCTGGGTGAGCGCTCCGGGCCCGCACCCGACGTCGAGCGCACGCTGGCCCGCAGCCACCTCGAGCAGGTCGGCGAACCTGGCCGCCAGGGGCTTGGAGTAGCGCCCCATGAAGCGGTCGTAGGCGTCGCCCGCCACGTCGAACGTCACGTCGTCACGGTACGCCGTTCGGCACCGCGCGACGAGGCCCGATGGGTAGCCTCGACGCATGCCCCGGCTGCTGGTCGTCCACCACTCCCCGACGCCGTCGGTCCGGTCGCTGACCGATGCCGTGGTGGCCGGGGCGTCGGACGACGCGATCGAGGGCGTCGAGGTGGTCGTGCGCCCCGCCCTCGAGGCCGACGCCGACGACGTGCTGGGCGCCGACGGCTACCTGCTCGGCACCACCGCGAACTTCGGCTACATGAGCGGCGCCCTCAAGCACTTCTTCGACACCATCTTCCTGCAGGCCGGCGGCGCCCTCACCGACGACGGGTCCGCCGCGTCGGCCGATGGCGGCAAGCGACCCTTCGGGCTCTACGTCCACGGCCGCTACGACACGACCGGCGCGGTGCGCTCCGTGCAGTCGATCGTGGGTGCGCTGCCCTGGCGCCAGGCCGCGCCGGTGCTGGAGGTGCTGGGCGACGTCGGCACGACGGAGCAGGAGTCGGCGTACGAGCTGGGCGGGACGCTCGCAGCTCTGCTGATGGAGGGGTGAGCGTGCTCCGCACGGTAGTCGCCGCCCTCGGCATGGTCCTGGTGCTGGCCGGGTGCACCTCCGGCGGCTCCGACCCCGACGCGGACCCACCGTCCTCCTCCCCCACCACGACCGAGACCACGCCGCCCGACCCCGGTCCGCGGCCGAAGGTCGGCGAGTGCCACGCCCTGTCCTTCCGGCAGGCCCTGTCGGTGGTCGGTGGCACGAAGCCGGTCGCCTGCCGGAAGGGTCACACGGCGGAGACGTTCCTGGTGGGCCGGCTCGAGCTGGCCACCAAGGCCGGGAAGATGCGACGCGTGGACTCGCGGGCCGCCCAGCGCCAGGCTCGCGCCGCGTGCACCTCGCGCCTGCCCCGCCACCTCGCCCGCACGCCGCGCGAGCTGCGGCTCAGCATGGCGCAGGCGGTGTGGTTCACGCCGAGCCCCGCGCGCGCCGAGGCGGGGGCGGACTGGTTCCGCTGCGACGTCGTCGTGGTGGCCTCGGAGAAGAAGCTGCTGCGCCTGCCCCGGCGGACGAAGGGCTGGGGCGACGCGGCGGCCATCGCGATGTGCGCCACCGCGGCGCCCGGCACCCCGGGGTTCAGGCGGGTGACGTGCGGCGCGAGGCACTCCTGGGTCGCGGTGGCGACCGTCGACATCCCCGGCAGGAAGCTGCCCGCGCGTGACGCGATCGCCGACCGCATGGAGTCGCCGTGCCGCGACGCCGCACGCTCGCGGGCCGGCGACCCCCTCGACTTCAGCTGGTCGCAGGAGATCCCGACCGCCGGGCAGTGGGACGCCGGGCGGCGCTACGGCATCTGCTGGGTCCCCGCCTGACGCTTCCGCTGGACGGAAGGTCCCGGTCGGTCCGGGGGCGTGACGGCTGTCACGGTGTGGTGGCTCGGCCGGTGCGCCGCTCGGCGCCGGCACCTCGGAAGGAGCACGCATGTCCACCCCCTCGTCGACCGCCCCGTCGGTCCCCACGACGACCACGTCCTCGGCCTGGCCGGTCGCCCTCTGCTGGCTCGCCGTGGCCCTCGACGGCTTCGACCTCGTCGTGCTCGGGGCCGTCATCCCGACCCTGATCGACACCGGCGCCCTCGGCTTCACGGCCTCGTCGGCCACCACCGCGGCCACCCTGGGCCTCGTCGGGGTCGGCATCGGCGCCGTCGCGATCGGCCCGCTCACGGACCGCTTCGGCCGGCGCCGCAGCCTGATCGGCTGCGTCGCCTGGTTCTCGCTGCTCACCCTCGCGGTGCCGCTGGCGCAGGACGTCACCCAGTTCACCCTGCTCCGCTTCCTCGCCGGCCTCGGCCTCGGCGCGTGCCTGCCCACGGCGCTCGCCTTCATGAGCGAGCACGCTCCCAGCGAGCGCCGCTCCTCGGCCGTGACGCGCACGATGACCGGCTACCACGTCGGCGCCGTGCTCACGGCCCTCCTCGCGCTGTGGCTGGTGGAGGACCACGGCTGGGAGTCGATGTTCGTGGTCGGCGGCGTCGTCGGCCTGCTCACCGTGCCGCTGCTGTGGGCCCGCCTGCCCGAGTCGACGGCGTACCTCCGGGCGGTCGAGGCGCGCGACGCCGGCACCGCCCCGGTCACGCGGAGCTCCGAGGTCGTGCGCGGTCGCTACCTCCGGGTGAGCATCGGCCTCTGGGTCGCGTCGTTCTGCGGGCTGCTGCTGGTCTACGGCCTCAACACCTGGCTGCCCACCATCATGGGCGAGGCCGGCTACTCGATCGAGGGGGGCATCGGCCTGCTGCTCGCCCTCAACGTGGGCGCCGCGATCGGGCTGCTCGTCGCCGGCGGGGTGTCCGACGCGCGGGGCAACAAGCCGACCGCGGTGCTGTGGTTCGTGCTGGCGGCGGTCTTCCTCGCCCTCCTGTCGATCAAGCTGGAGAGCACGGCCCTGGTGTACGCCGCGGTGCTGCTGGCCGGCATCTTCGTCTTCAGCGCCCAGGTGCTGGTCTACGCGTTCGTCGGTCACCTCTACCCGCCGGAGATCCGCGGCACGGCGCTCGGCATGGCCGCCGGGGTCGGCCGGGTCGGCGCCATCGTCGGCCCGTCGCTCGGCGGCGCCCTGGTGACCGCCGGGATCGCCTACCCGTGGGGCTTCTACGCCTTCGCGATCACCGCGGTGCTGGCCGTCGGCGCGCTCGCCACGGTGCCCGCGCACCTCCGGGAGGAGGCTTCCGCCCAGTAGAAGCGGGTGCGAGACTGCCGCGCATGGCCGGCAACACCGGCGCCCCGGGCGCCTCCGTCACCAGCCGCGCGCTCGCGCTCGTCGGCGCCTTCGACGAGGACCACCGGCGCCTGACGCTCACCGCCCTGGCCGACCGGGCCGGACTGCCGGTGCCGACCGCGCACCGGCTGGTCGCCGAGCTCGTGGAGTGGGGTGCGCTGGCCCGCACCGGGTCCGGCGACTACGTCATCGGGCGACGGCTGTGGGACGTCGGCCTGCTCGCTCCCCTGCAGGCCGGGCTGGTCGAGCTCGCCTCGCCCTACCTCCACGACCTCTACGGCGCCACCCACGCGACGGTGCACCTCGCGGTGCGCGACGGCGTCGAGGTGCTCTACCTCGACCGGCTGCGCGGCAGCGACTCCGTGCCCGTGGTCAGCACCGTCGGGTCGCGCCTGCCGATGCACGCGACCGGGGTCGGGAAGGTGCTGCTGGCGCACGCGCCGCTCGAGGTGCAGCAGGAGGTGCTGGCCGACCTGCCGCGCGTGACGCCGTACACCGTCACCCAGCCCGGGCGGCTGCGCCGCCAGCTCGCCCACGTGCTCCGCGACGACCACGCGACCACGAGCGAGGAGATGAGCCTCGGCGCCTGCTCGGTCGCGGTGCCCGTACGCCGCGGGGGCGAGGTCGTCGCCGCGCTCGGCCTGGTGGTGCCCTCGCTCAGGAACGACCGGCAGCGCTTGGTCGCGGCGCTCCAGGTGGCCGCCCGCGGCGTCGGCCGCGCGCTGGACGCCGCCCGCTCCGTGTAGCCGCCGACCGGGCTCAGAAGCCGAGCTTGCGGAGCTGGCGCGGGTCGCGCTGCCAGTCCTTGGCGATCTTGACCTGGAGGTCGAGGTAGACCGGCGTGCCGAGCAGCGCCTCGATCTGCGTGCGGGCGGCCGTGCCGACCGCGCGCAGCCGCGAGCCCTTGTGGCCGATCATGATCCCCTTCTGGGAGTCGCGCTCGACGTAGAGGTTGGCCACGATGTCGAGCAGCGGCTTGTCGTCGGGACGGCCCTCGCGCAGGCCCATCTCCTCGACCACCACGGCGATGGAGTGCGGCAGCTCGTCGCGCACCCCCTCCAGCGCGGCCTCGCGGATCAGGTCGGCGGCCAGCGCCTCCTCCGGTGCGTCCGTGAGGTCGCCGTCGGGGTAGAGCGGCGGGCCCTCGGGCATCAGCCCGACCAGCAGGTCGGCGAGCAGGTCGACCTGGTCACCCGACTTCGCCGACACCGGCACGATCTCGGCCCACGCCGTCCCGGTCTCCTCGCCGAGCGCGGCGATGTCCATCAGGTGGGTGGCCAGCTGCTCGGGCGTCACCAGGTCGGTCTTGGTGGCCACCGCGATCCGGGTGGTGCGCCGCACCTTGGCCAGCTCGGTGACCAGGAAGCGGTCACCCGGCCCGATCTTCTCGTTGGCCGGGAAGCACACGGCCACCACGTCGACCTCGGCCCACGTCGTCCGGACGAGGTCGTTGAGCCGCTCGCCGAGCAGCGTGCGGGGGCGGTGCAGGCCGGGGGTGTCGACCAGGATCAGCTGGGCGTCGTCGCGGTGCACGATGCCGCGCACCACGTTGCGGGTGGTCTGCGGCTTGGAGGAGGTGATGACGATCTTCTGGCCGACGAGGGCGTTGGTCAGCGTGGACTTGCCGGCGTTCGGGCGGCCGACGAAGGAGGCGAAGCCGCTCCGGAAGCCCTCGGGGGCCTGGTAGAACGCGCCCGCTGGCGCGACCCCGGACAGGTCGAAGTCGTCGTCGAGGTCGTCGTCCTCGAAGTCGTCGTCCTCGTCGTCGTCGTCCTCGTCGTCGGTGAGGTCGAGGTCGTCCTCCAGCTGGTCCTCGTGCTCGTGCTGGTCCTCGTGCTCAGCCATCGCTCGCCTCCCGCGCCGCGTCGTACTCCGCCCAGATCTGCTCGTCACTCTTCCCTGCCGCCTTGCCGGCGCGCCAGATGGGGCCGGGGTCGACGGCGCGCGGCTGCCGGGCGGCGGTGGCGCGCCAGTAGCCCATCACGTCGTAGTGGCTGGTCGGGAGCTTCACCTCGCGCATCAGGTGCTTGCGGATCGCGCGCATCTGCGCGGACTCCCCCGCCATCCAGAAGTAGCCCTCCCCGGCCGGCCAGTCGATGCCCTCGACGACCTCGGCGAGCGCGCTCTGCCCGGGCGCCGGCGGCGCGAGCCAGGTGACCTGCGCGGTGTCGGGGAGGTAGCCGGACAGGTCGTCGGGCACCTCCGCCAGGACGTACGTCGGCAGGTCGGGGTGGGTCTCGGTGATCCGGGCGATCGCCGGCATCGCGGTCAGGTCGCCGACGAGCAGCAGCCAGCCGGCGCCGGGCGGCGGGGCGAACGACGCCTTGGGCTCGGTGATCGTCACCGTGTCGCCGATGCAGTCACGCATCGCCCACTCGGTCACCAGCCCCACGTCGTGCACCACCACGTCGAGGGTCAGCTCGCCGGGCCGGTGCGCCCGCACGGTGTAGTAGCGGCTCTGGAACTGCCCGGGCACGACCAGGCCGACCCACTCGTCGGGCACGCCGGTGCTCTCGAAGCCGTCGATCCCGTCGAGCACCAGCCTGACGAGGTGGTCGGTCAGCGGCTCACGTCGCGCGACGCGCGCCTGGAACTGTGCTGCCCGGGTGCTCACGGGGTCACGCTATCGAGCGCTCACCAGTCGGGTCGCATCGGGAAGTCGGAGCGCCCGCCCGGGTGGTTGCGGGTGGCGAGCACGTGGTGCAGCTCGACCTCGTCGCGCTCGAAGCCGATCCGCGAGCCGGCGATGTAGAGGCCCCACACCCGCGCGGTGCCCTCCCCCACCTCGGCGACGCACTCGTCCCAGTTGTCGACGAGGTTGCGGTTCCAGTCGCGCAGCGTGGCGGCGTAGTGCAGCCGGATGTTCTCGCTGTGCTGCACCTCCAGGCCGGCGTCCTGGGCCGCGGTGATGATCGTGCCGGAGCCGATCAGCTCCCCGTCGGGGAAGACGTAGCGGTCGATGAAGGCGCCGGTCTCCTGGCGGCGGTTGTGCGGCCGTGTGATGCAGTGGTTGAGCAGCCGGCCGCCGGGCTTGAGCCGGTCGCGCAGCTGCGCGAAGTACGACGGGTAGTTGCGCACGCCGATGTGCTCGGTCAGGCCGATCGAGCTCACCGCGTCGAAGCCGTTCTCGACCACGTCGCGGTAGTCCATGTGGCGCACCTCGGCGAGGTCGCCGAGGCCCTCGCGGTCGATGGCCTCCTTGGCCCACTGGGCCTGCTCGAGCGAGAGCGTCACGCCCAGCGCCTTGACGCCGTACTCACGCGCGGCGTGGCGGACCATCGTGCCCCAGCCACAGCCGACGTCGAGGAGCCGCTGGCCGGGCTGGAGGTCGAGCTTGCGGCAGACCAGGTCGAACTTGGCCGCCTGCGCCTCCTCGAGCGTGACCTCCGGGGTCTCGTAGAGAGCGCAGGTGTAGGCCATCGAGGGGCCGAGCACCATCTCGTAGAAGCGGTTGGAGACGTCGTAGTGGTGCGAGATCACGTCGGCGTCGCGCGTCATCGAGTGTCGCAGCCCCTCGACGGCCCGGCGCCAGCGCGGCAGGTGCTCCTGCGGCGGCGGGGCCGGCGGACGGAGGTTCTGCAGGCCGAGGCTGCGTGCGATGTGCACGGCCTCGTTCGGCGACGGCACCCGGAACTTGGTGTGGTCCTTGAGCAGCACCATCGCGTCGTAGGGGTCGCCGGGGTGCACGCCGGTGAGGTCGAGGTCCCCGCTGACGTAGGCGCGGGCCATGCCGAGGTCACCGGGCGCGGTCATCAGGTAGGCCAGCCCGCGCTCGGTGCGGAGGTCCATCCCGAACGGCGCGTCGGGAGGGCCGGCGCTGCTCCCGTCGTACGCCGTGAAGCGCACGGGCAGCCCGCCGCGTACGAGCCGGTCCATCGCGTCGCCGATGGACATCCGTGCCGGCACCCGGCTCCCCCCGGAGATCAGGCTCATCGTCGTCCCACCACCTTGTCGTAGAGATCGGTCAATCGGTCGTCGGGGTCGTGCACCGCCTTGACGCGGGCCAGGTGGGCGCCGTCGTAGAGGCGGTCGAACTCCGCGCGCTCGTAGAACGCCTCGGAGTAGAGGCTCTTGTGGCCGCCGAGCTCGGTGACCTTCGCCTCGATCGCGCGGTTGCGCGGGGAGCTGGGTGCGTCGGGCCCGACGTTGACCACGCCCCAGAAGCCCACGTTGACGTAGGTCGTGCCGCTGGTGAGCGGGTAGCCCGGCCACGGGCGGTCCTCGCCCTCGGACCGCAGGCGGAGCGGGCACAGCCACACCGGGCGCATGCCGACCTCGCGGTCGAACCAGTCGAGGAACTCCGCGAGCCGTCCCACCGGGATCTCCACGTCCTGCACGACGCGCTCGCCCTGCGGTCGGCCGGCGCGGCGGTCGAGCCGGTCGCCGATCCCGAAGCGGCGGTCGAGCGCGACGAGCTTCCAGTAGACGTCGGAGCGGCGCAGGCGGCGTGGCCACACCCGGCGGACGAGCGGGTGCTGGGCGCCGAAGGCGCGCGAGCACCAGAACCAGTCGGTGTCCCAGCGCCAGAGGTAGTCGTGGACGGTGAGCCGGTCGATCGGCCGCTGCTGGAGCGAGCGGTAGAAGACCTGCTGCCCGGTGTAGTCGCTGGTCGGGCCGGGCTCGTCGGTCCAGCGGGCGAGGGTCAGGTAGAGCTCGTCGGGCGCGAACGCGACGCCGTCGAGCCCGTCGACGCGCTCGCCCGCCCACGCGCGCTCGTCGACGATGCGGGCGACGGCCTCCGCGAGCGCGGTCGCGTCGTCGAAGCGCACGTGCCGGAGCGCGACGTACGCCGGCACCGGCTCGAGCTCGATGCGCAGCCGGGTGGCGTAGCCGAGGGAGCCGTAGGAGTTGGGGAAGGCGTCGAAGAGGTCGTCGCCCGGCTTGGTCGTCACGATCTCGCCGGAGCCCGTCACCACGTCCATCTCCAGGACCGACTCGTGCGGCAGGCCGTTGCGGAAGCTCGTCGACTCGATGCCCAGGCCGCTGACCGCGCCGCCCAGGGTGATCGTCTTCAGCTGGGGCACCACCAGGGGGATCCGGTCGTGGGCGAGCGTCGCCTCGACGAGGTGCTCGTAGGTGCACATGCCCTGGACCTCGGCGACGTCACCGTCGACCTCGATCACGCCCTGCAGGCCGCTCACGTCGAGGCCCGTGCCGGGCTCGGGACGCCCGCGGAAGAGGTTGCTGGTGCGCTTGGCCAGCCGGACCGGCGCGTCCGGCGGCAGCGCGGCGTAGGACTCCCGGAGCCTGCGCACGCCGCGCTCGTGCTCCTCCCACCCCAAAGGCTGTGCCACGCCGTCACGCTAGCGCGAGGCGGGCGCCTGTCGCGAGTGCGTTGTGAACGGCGTCACACGCGGTCGTCGCGCGTACGTCAGTGAGGTGCGTGGGTGGTCGAGCGGGTGTGGATCCGACCGGCCGGGTCGCCCACCAGGACCGGGACCCCCGCGCCGGCGAAGTCGCTCGCCGCCTGGACGTCGGTGAGGTCGCCGTCGGTCAGCACGACCGCGGCCTCGAGCCCGGTCGAGCCCGACGAGATGGCCATCGCGACACAGACCTCCAGGGCCGACAGGCGCAGGTGCGGGAGGCGGATGCTCGCGGCGGCGTACGTCCGTCCGTCGAGGTCGCGGACCGCCGCGCCCTCGCGCGACCGGGCTCGTGCTCGCGTCGCCCGCGCGAGGGTCACCAGCTTGGCGTCCTCGGGGCCCAGGTCCGCCGACAGGTCGTTCATGGCGCCAGCCTAGTGAGGGGGCGCGGCACGCCGGCGAAGGGCGAGAGCAGGAACCACCCCGGCAGGTCCGCGGCCACGTCCCGGCCCGCCAGGACGCGCATCGATCCGTCGCCGCGCGCGGCACTCCACGGCTTGTCGCCGCGCCACACCTCGGTGAGGGTGCGCAGCGAGGTCTGCACGACAGCGACCGGCTCGTCGCCCGGGTCGTCGTCGCACACGTCCACGTCGTCCCGGGACAGGACCAGCCACCAGCGGGCCAGCTTGGGGTCGACGTCGTCGAACTCGAAGGCCACGACCGTGCGCCCGGGCGGCACCCGGTCGTGGTCGACGTTGCGGTGCATGTCCCACAGCAGCAGCTTGGGGTCCAGGTCAGGGTCGGCGAGGTCGGGGATCCAGCGCGTGCCCCACGTGCCGAGCGCCATCACCACCGGCCGCAGCTCCTCCCCCGCCTCGGTCAGCCGGTAGCGCACCTCGCCATCGGACTCCTCGCGCGTGATGACGCCGGCGCGGACCAGCTGCTGGAGCCGCCGCGACAGCAGCGTCGGCGACATCCTCGGCAGGCCACGGCGCAGCTGGTTGAAGTGCTCGCTGCCGATGACCAGCTCACGGACCACGAGCAGCGTCCACCGCTCGTCGAGCAGCTCCATCGCCTTCGCGACAGGGCAGAACTGGCTGTAGCTGGCTCCCATGGCGGCACGTTACGCCGCCCCGGAGGGGGTGGTACAGATCGTGCACTCGTCGCTGGTCGCCGCCGTTCCTAGCGTTGACGGGACACGACAACGAGAGCTCTGGAAGGAGCACGGAATGACCAGCACCACCACCGCGGCACCCGTCGACGCGGATGCCGCACTGAAGCAGAAGCACCGCACCATGTGGGCGGCCGGCCACTACGACCGGGTCGCCGACGAGATCATCCCGGTGCTGGGCGAGCGCGTGGTCGCCTCGCTCGGCATCGCGCCCGGCGAGCGGGTCCTCGACATCGCCGCCGGCAACGGCAACGCGTCCGTCCCGGCCGCTCGCGCCGGCGCGCGGGTGGTGGCCTCGGACCTGACGCCCGAGCTGCTCGAGATCGGCCGGGCCCAGCACCCCGACCTGGACATCGACTGGGCCGTGGCCGACGCCGAGGCGCTGCCGTGGCCCGACGCGACGTACGACGTCGTGCTCAGCACCGTGGGCGTGATGTTCGCGCCGCACCACCAGGTCGCCGCCGACGAGATGGTGCGCGTGCTGCGCCCCGGCGGGCGGTTCGGCCTGGCCAGCTGGACCCCCGACGGCTTCATCGGCCGGGTGTTCGCGACGATGAAGCAGTTCGTGCCGCCGCCGCCCGCGGGCGTGCAGCCGCCGCCGCTGTGGGGCAGCGAGGCGCACGTGCGCGAGCTGCTCGGCGACCGGGTCGAGGGGCTGACCTTCGAGACGGCGTACGTCGACGTGGACGCGTTCGGCGGTCCGAGCGACTTCCGGACCTACTTCCGCGAGAACTACGGCCCGACGCTGGTGGCCTACCGCGGCCTGGCCGACCAGCCGGAGCGCGCGGCGGAGCTCGACGCCGCCCTCGACGAGCTCGCGGCGGGGTTCCGCGACGCCGCGGGGCGGATGCGCTGGGAGTACGTCCTGGTCAGCGGCCGGAGGCGTTGACCCCGGGGGCGGCGTCGGTCTCGGCGGCGTCGTCCTCGGCGGGCAGCACCGACACCAGCACGGTCTCGATCTTGTTGCGGCGCCCGGTCGCGCGCTCGGCCTCCAGCCGGAGGCCGTGGCACTCGACCACGGAGCCGGGGATCGGGACCTTGCCGAGGTGCTTGGCCATCAGGCCGCCCACGCTGTCGACGTCGTCGTCCTCGACGTCGAAGCCGACCAGCTCGTCGAGGTCGTCGACCGGGTAGCGGGAGGAGACGCGGATGGCGCCGCCGTCGAGGTGCTCGACCTCGACCTCCTCGGCGTCGTACTCGTCGGTGATCTCGCCGACGATCTCCTCCAGCACGTCCTCGATGGTGATCAGGCCGGCCGTGCCGCCGTACTCGTCGACGACGACCGCGATGTGCTGACGGCGCGCCTGGAGCTCGCTGAGCAGCGCGTCGACGGGCTTGGAGTCCGGGACGTAGTGGACCGGGCGCATCACCTCGTCCACCCGCTGGGTGAACTCCACGTCGGGGGCCTCGAAGTCGCGTCGGACGAGGTCCTTGAGGTAGGCCATGCCGACGATGTCGTCGAGGTTCTCCCCGATGACGGGGATGCGGGAGTAGCCGCTGCGCAGGAACAGCGAGAGGGTCTGGCGCAGGTTCTTGTGCCGCTCGATGTAGACCACGTCGGGGCGGGGCACCATCACCTCGCGGGTGATCGTGTCACCGAGCTCGAAGACCGAGTGGATCATCTTGCGCTCGCCCGACTCGATCACCGCGGACGCCTCGGCGAAGTCGACGAGCTCACGCAGCTCCACCTCGGTCGAGAACGGGCCCTCGCTGAAGCCCTTGCCGGGGGTGATCGCGTTGCCGAGCATGATCAGCAGGGCCGGGATCGGGCCGAGGATCGTGGTCACGAGCGACAGCGGCCCGGCCGAGAGGAGGGCGACCTTCACGTCGTGCTGGCGGCCGACCGTGCGCGGGGCGACGCCGATCGCCACGAACGAGACGACCAGCATCACGCCGATCGTGGTGAGCACCGTCGGCAGCAGGTCGCCGTGGAAGGCGTCGCGTGCCCACGTCGCGACCAGGACGATCGCGCTGATCTCGCACAGCAGCCGCAGCAGCAGGGCCGTGTTGAGGTAGCGCGCGGGGTCGCCGAGCAGCATGACCAGGCGGGTCGCACCGGGGCGTCCCTCGGCCTTGAGCTCCTCGGCGCGGGCGCGCGAGAAGCCGTTGAGGGCGGCGTCGGCGGCCGAGAACAGGCCGGCGAGCACGACCAGCAGCGTCGCCGAGGCGAGCTGCCAGATGTCGGCGGTCATCTCAGCAGCGCCGACTCACGAGGTCTCGGACGAGCGCCACTTGCCGAGCAGCTCGTCCTGCAGGCCGAACATCACGGCGTGCTCCTCGGGCTCGGCGTGGTCGTAGCCGAGGAGGTGGAGGATGCCGTGCACGGTGAGCAGGTCGATCTCGGCCTCGCGCCCGTGGCCGGCCTCGGTGCCCTGGCGCTCGGCGACGGACGGCGACAGCACGAGGTCACCGAGCACCCCCTCCTCGGGCTCCTCGTTGACCTTGCCGGGCCGCAGCTCGTCCATCGGGAAGGCGAGCACGTCGGTCGGGCCCTCCTTCTCCATCCACTGCTCGTTGAGCTCGGCGATGGTGTCCTCGTCGACGGCCTTGATGCACAGCTCGGCTTGCGGGTGGACGCGCATCTCGTCCATCACAAACCGCGCCAGCTGGGAGAGACGGCGTACGTCGAGCTCGAGGCCCGACTCGTTGAGGACCTCGATGCTCACCGCTGGCCCCGTCCGCGGTCGGGGCGGCTGCCCGCCGACTTCGGTCCCTTGGCCGCGTTGTGGGCGTCGAAGACCTCGTAGGCCTCCACGATGCGGCCCACCAGCCGGTGGCGTACGACGTCGGTGCCGGTGAGGCGGCAGAAGGAGATGTCCTCGACGCCGTCGAGGATGCCCTCGACCACGCGGAGCCCGGACTTGGTGCCGGACGGCAGGTCGACCTGGCTGGTGTCGCCGGTGACCACGATGCGCGAGCCGAAGCCCAGCCGGGTCAGGAACATCTTCATCTGCTCGGGCGTGGTGTTCTGCGCCTCGTCGAGGATGATGAAGGAGTCGTTGAGCGAGCGGCCGCGCAGGAACGCCAGCGGCGCGACCTCGATCGTGCCGGCGGCCAGCAGCTTGGGGATCGTCTCCGGGTCGACCATGTCGTGCAGTGCGTCGTAGAGCGGGCGCAGGTAGGGGTCGATCTTCTCGCTGAGCGTGCCCGGCAGGAAGCCGAGCCGCTCGCCCGCCTCGACGGCCGGACGGCTCAGAATGATCCGGTTGACCTCCTTGGCCTGCAGCGCCTGCACGGCCTTGGCCATGGCCAGGTAGGTCTTGCCGGTGCCCGCCGGGCCGATGCCGAAGGTGATGGTGTGCTTGTCGATCGACTCGACGTAGCGCTTCTGGTTGAGCGTCTTGGGTCGGATCGTGCGCCCGCGGTTGGACAGGATGTTGAGGCTCAGCACGTCGGCCGGGCGCTCCTGCGTCTCGGTGCGCAGCATCTGGATGATCCGCTCGACGGTCTCGCCGGTGACGCCCTGGCCGGTGCGCACGAGCGTGACGACCTCGTCGAGCAGCCGCTCGGCCGTCGCCACCTCGGCGGACTCGCCGGTCAGCGTGATGCGGTTGCCCCGGACGTGCACGTCGGCCTGGAACGCCCGCTCGATCAGCCTGAGGTGCTCGTCTCCCGGGCCCAGGACCGAGACCATGTCGATGCTGTTGGGTACGACGACGGTGTGGGTCGGTCGGACCTGTGGGGTCGTGTCAGTCATGGATGCCCGTGACGGGCGGCCTTCCGGGTCGGTGGCAGAGCCCTTCCATGCTACCGAGCGGGTGGCGTACGGCCCACCCGGTTACGCCTGCCTCATCCCGTGGTGGCGGCACATCGCACTCCAGGCACGTCCTCCGGTGCAATCTGCCGCCACCCTGGCGGCGTACGACACCCACACCGCCCGATCCGATGTCGTGCGCCGCCACCCTCAGGCGGGCAAGCAACGGGAAGGTCAGGGGCGGGTGATCTGCAGCATGCCGAGGCACATCTCGTCGGTGGTGCCCTCGCCCCAGACGACGTAGCGGTCGGGCTGGCCCTCGAACGACGGGAGCTTGTCGCGCAGCCACTGGACGTGGCGGCACGTCACCTTCACCTGCTGGAACGGCTCGAGGTGGATGGGCGCGATCGGCCGGCTGCCCTGGTCGTCGAAGTCCCAGACCGGGATGTCGAGGATGGTCCGCGCCTGCGGCGTCCCCGGGTTGACCTCGATCGTGATCGAGCGGCCGAGCAGGTGCATGTGCCCGGCGACGCCGTGGATCGTCATCGGCTCGGCGAGGGTGCGCACGCACGACTGCACCTCGCCCGGCTGCGGCTTCGTCCCGCACAGGACGTGCAGGAGGTCGGCGGTGTTGCCCTCGGCACCGAACCGCTCCTTGACGTCGGCCAGTGCGGCGTCGCGGTCGCACAGGGGCCCGTCGTCGTGCTTGGCCCGGCAGGGCAGCTCGACCGGCGCGGGCAGGAGCATCGTGTGCAGCGCCTCGTAGGGGCGCTTGCCAGGCGCCAGCCGCAGCTGGGCGGCGGAGGTGTCGGGGCCGATGCCGGCGAGCAGGTTGTAGTGAACCTGCATCACGATCCGGCTGCCCTTGGCCAGGCGGACGCCGAAGCCCGGCTTGACCACCGACTCCTTGCCGCCGGGCGCCCAGGCGCCGATCCACGCGGCGTCGTCGACGTTCTGGAACGCGTCGAGGCCGGTGCCGCCGAAGCAGGTCCAGCCCTCACCGTCCTCCGCCGCGTCCTTGGCCTCCGCCGCCGCGGCCTGCTCGGGCGGGACCTGGAACAGGATCACGTGGTGCACCACGTCCGGGTTGCCGGGCAGGACGTGGGTGCCGGTGAGCCAGGCGTCCTTCTGCAGCTCCGGGTCGAGCAGGAAGCAGCGGTAGTCGTCGGTGCCGGTGCCGTAGGGGGCCGACGGGGTGTAGCTGCCCGGCATCGCGATCGTCGTACGTGACTCCCCCGCGCGCAGCGGCCGCGCCTTCGCCGGCTCGGCGTAGTGACCGTGCCCCTCAGCGGCGGCCTCCGCCGATGGCGAGGCCTGTTGAGCCGGCTGTGTGGCCCGGTCCTCCGACGAGGAGCCGTCGGTCGAGCCGTCGGATCCGCTGCAGGCGGACAGCGTCATCAGCCCTGCGGCGAGGAAGGTGGCGGCGAGGGCACGGGTGCGGCACATCAGATCAGGGACTCCGTCATCCGCGACGAGCCGCCGAGCACGTGCAGGTGGGTGTGGAACACGGTCTGGCCGGCGCCCGCTCCGGTGTTGGCGATCAGCCGGTAGTCGGCATTGCCGGCGGCCCTGGCCACCTCGTCGGCCAGCGAGACGAGGTGCCCGATGATCGCCGGGTCGGCGGCCGCGGACGCTGCGGCGTTCTCGTGGTGGTCGTGCGGGATCACCAGGGCGTGGAACGGCGCCTGCGGGCGCAGGTCCTTGATCGCGATCGCGTGGTCGTTGCTGCCGAGGACCTCGGCCGGGATCTCACCGGCGACGATGGTGCAGAAGATGCAGTCGTCCGACGTGTCGCTCATCCTCCAAGCCTAGGGTCTGGCGACGCGGCGTGTAACCGATCGGCGCGGCTCCGCGTCCAACTACCGTGAGCCGCATGACCTTCCCCATGTCCCTGTCCGTACGACGCTGGGCGGGCGCCGCCGCCTTCGTGGCCGGCAGCCTGGCGCTGGCCGGGTGCGCCGCGGACGACCCGGTGCCGGCGTCGGGTGACGCCACCGACGCCGCCAAGCCGACGAAGAAGCCGAGCCGGTCGGCCTCACAGGAGCCGACCGAGCAGCCCGCCTCGGAGTCGCCGTCGGAGCCGTCGAGCACCGTGGTGCCCGTCTACTACGTCGGCGACGGCCCGGGCGGGAAGCCGGTGCTGTTCCGGGAGTTCCACCGGGTCACCGGCGACCCGCTGACCGAGGCCGCGAGGCTGGTGGCAGGCGGCGGGCAGCCCGACGACCCCGACTACCGCACGCTGTGGCCGCAGGTCGAGCTGTCGGTGGCCTACAGCCCCGACGGCGTCTTCGTCGTCGACATCCCCTCCGACGCCTTCACCGAGCGACCCGACGGCATGTCCGAGCGCGGCGCCGAGCTGGCGATGCAGCAGCTGGTCTACACGCTGCAGGGCGTGCAGCAGGAGCGGGCCCCGGTGCAGGTCAAGCGGGGCGGCACCGACTTCCGCCTCTTCGGCCTGCCGTCGGACACGCCGTACGAGCAGGCGAGCCCGCTCCGCACCCTCAGCCTGGTCAACATCACCTCGCCCGCCGAGGGCGACACCGTCACCGGCGACACGCTGACGGTCACGGGAGTGTCCAACTCCTTCGAGGCCAGCGGCCCGTGCCGCCTCATCGCCGGCGACGAGGAGGTGGCCCTCGAGGGCTACCAGGCCGAGGGCTGGATGGACGACAGGCTCTTCCCGTTCGAGGTCGAGCTCCCGCTCGCCGACGTCGGCTCCGGCGACGTGCTGCTCCAGTGCGAGACCGACGACCCCAGCGGCGGCACCGAGGGCGACGGCCCGAGCGTCGACACCAAGCTGATCCACGTCGGGTAGCCGTCAACCGACGCGCCTGCTCGCGCGTCCCACTGCGTGACCATCCAGACCAGACCGCGCCACGGGGGGCTGCCGGTGCCGGACCTCTCCGCCGCCGACGCGGACACCGCAGTGGAGCAGCTGTACGCCGCCCACTGGCGCCAGCTCGTGCGGCTCTCCGTGCTGCTCGTCCACGACCAGGCTGCCGCCGAGGACGTCGTGCAGGACGCGTTCGTCGCGATGCACGGCAAGTGGGGGCGGCTGCGCGACCCCGACAAGGCGCTGGCGTACCTGCGCCAGGCGGTCGTGAACCGCTCCCGCTCGCAGCTGCGCCACCGCGGCGTGGTCGAGCGGCACGCGCGGCGGACCACGGTCGCCGACGTGGTCGTGGACGGCCCGTCGGTGGGCGGCGCCCGGCGCGACGCGGTCAAGGACGCCCTGCGCCAGCTGTCCGAGCGCCAGCGCGAGGTGCTGGTGCTGCGCTACTACCTGGAATGGTCCGAGGCACAGATCGCCGACGCGTTGAACATCTCGCGCGGCGCGGTCAAGGCACACGCACACCGAGGCAGCGCCGCCCTGCGCGACCTCCTCGGCGACTGGTGGGAGGACCCGGCATGAACGACCAGCTGATGAGGGACCTCCTCCACGAGGTGGCCGACGACATCGAGCCGGCCGACCGACTGGACGCCATCCGCGCGGCCACCGGGCGTCGTACGCACCGGGGGTGGTGGGCGGCCGGCGGGGCAGCGCTCGTCGCCGCGTCGGTGGTCACCGCGTTCGCGCTGACCACCGGGGGCTCGCCGAGGCGCGCCGCTCCCGACGTCGCCACCCCGGCGCCCACCAGCACGGCGACGGATCCGGTCCGCACTGAGGGCCTCTCCGTGACCGTCTACTACGCCGGGGAGGCGCCAGCGGGCGTCCGGCTCTACCGCGAGCGCCGGCAGGTGGACGCCGCGAACCCGGTCGACGCGGCCGTCGTCGCCCTGGGACTCACTCCCCTCGACGCGGACTACCGCACCCTCTGGCCGGCCGACGTGATCCGGGACTGGTCCTTCGACGGGGTCGGCGACGACGGGCAGATCGGCGTCACGGTGGACCCGTCCGTGCGCGAGCGGCCGGCGTCGATCACGCCCGAGGAAGCGTCACTGGCGGTGGAGCAGGTGGTGCGCACGCTCCAGGTCGCGACCGAGTCCTCGGCACCCGTCCAGTTCTACGCCGACGGCAACCCGATCGACCAGGTGCTCGGTGTCCCGACGAGCGAGCCGCTGGCGCCCGCACCCGACCTCGACGTGCTCTCGCGCGTCAACCTGCTGAACCCCGACGAGGGGCAGGAGGTCGACAACGACGGCGGCCTGGTCGTCGAGGGGCTGGCCAACTCCTTCGAGGGCAACGTGGTCATCCGCGTCCAGCGCTGGGAGGGCACGGCCGTGGTGGCCGAGGTGCCGACGATCGCGGGGTGGGGCGGGGAGGGGCTCTACCCCTTCATCGAGCGCCTCAACCTCTTCGACGTCCCGGCCGGTGAGTACGTCGTCATCGCCCAGACCGACGACCCGTCGGGTCAGGGGATGTCCGACACCGACACCAAGCGGATCACGGTCGTCGACTGAGCCTCCGTCGGTGGTTGAGGTGCGAGCGGTCTAGGCCCAGCGGGGCGTCCGGGCGAGCAGCGCGGCGACGGCGACGACGCCGGCGGTGGAGGTGCGCAGCACCTCGGCACCGAGCCGCACGGTGACGGCGCCCGCGGCCTCGAGCACCTCGAGCTCGTCGGGGGCGATGCCGCCCTCGGGACCGACGACGACCACGATCCGCCCGGAGGTGGGTACGTCGATCGCGCTGAGCGGCGCGGTGGCGTCCTCGTGGAGGACGAGGGTCAGGTCGGCCTCGGCGACCACGGCGGCCAGGTCGGCCGTCGACGCCAGCGGCGTGACGGTCGGCAGCCAGGCGCGGCGCGACTGCTTCGCGGCCTCGCGGGCGGTGGCCTGCCACTTCGCGTGCGACTTCGCGGCGCGCTCCCCCTTCCACACCGCGACCGAGCGCGACGCGGCCCAGGGCACCACCCGGTCGACGCCGACCTCGGTCAGTACCTCCACGGCCAGCTCGCCGCGGTCGCCCTTCGGCAGGGCCTGCACGACGGTGATCGCCGGCGACGGCGCCTCCTCGTGCGCGACCTCGGCGATCGTGACGCTGAAGACCCGCTTGCCGGTCGCGGCCACCGCCCCGGTGACGGAGGTGCCGAGGCCGTCGGTCAGCACGACCTGCTCGCCCTCGCGGAGACGACGTACGGCGACGGCGTGGTGGGCCTCGTCACCGGTCACCTCGACGAGGGAGCCGACACCGACGCCGGCCAGCGACTCGACGAGGTGGACCGGGAGGGACACGCTCGGCCTCAGGCCTGGAAGGCGTCGCGCAGCCGGCCGAACATCGACTTGTGCGGCGCCTCGACCTGGCCGTCGGGCGACTCCTCCCCGCGGATCGCCGCGAGCTCGCGCAGCAGCTCCTCCTGACGCGGGTCGAGCCGGGTCGGGGTGTCGACGACGACGCTGACGACGAGGTCGCCGCGGCCGCCCCGCAGGCTCGGCACGCCGAAGCCGCGGATGACCTGCTCGCTGCCGGACTGGGTGCCGGCGCGGACGTCGAGGTCGTACGTCGTCTGCGTGTCCGACTCCTCGGACGCGAGGTCGGCCTCGAGCAGCGGAAGCGTCAGCTGCGTGCCGAGCGCCGCCGCGGTCATCGGCAGCGAGACCGTGGTGTGGAGGTCGTTGCCGTGGCGGGTGAAGGTCTTGTGCGGCTCGACGTGCATCTCGACGTAGAGGTCGCCGGCCGGGCCGCCGCCGGGGCCGACCTCGCCCTGACCGGTGAGCTGCACGCGCGTGCCGTTGTCGACGCCGGCGGGGATCTTCACCGTCAGCGTCCGGCGCGAGCGGACGCGGCCGTCGCCGGAGCACTCGCGGCAGGGATCGGGGATGATCGAGCCGTAGCCGCGGCAGGCCGCGCAGGGACGGAGCGTGCGGATCTCGCCGAGGAACGAGCGCTGCACGACGGCGACCTCGCCCTGGCCGTGGCACGTCTCGCAGGTCGTCGGCGACGTGCCCGGTGCGGTGCCCTGGCCCTCGCAGGCCTCGCAGCGCAGCGCCGTGTCGACCTTGAGGTCCTTGGTGACGCCGAAGGCGGCCTCCGCGAGCGTCACGTCGAGCCGGATCAGGGCGTCCTGGCCGCGCCGTGCGCGCGAGCGTGGTCCGCGCTGCTGTCCACCGGCCGCGGCACCGCCGCCGAAGAACGCGTCCATGATGTCGGTGAACGAGAAGCCCTGCCCGGCACCGCCGAAGCCCTGGCTGAACGCGTCACCACCACGGTCGTACGCCGCGCGCTTGCCAGGGTCGCTCAGCACCTCGTAGGCGCGCGAGACGTCCTTGAAGCGCTCCTGCGTCTCCGGGTCGGGGTTGACGTCGGGGTGGAGCTGCCGCGCGAGGCGGCGGTAGGCCTTCTTGATGTCGTCGGCGCTCGCGTCGCGCGAGACGCCGAGGATCTCGTAGGGGTCCTGGGTCACTGGTTTCCTTCATCGAGGATCCGCGAGACGTAGCGCGCGACCGCGCGCACGGCTGCCATGGATCCGGGGTAGTCCATGCGGGTGGGGCCGACCACGCCCAGCGAACCGAGGTGGTTCTCCAGCGGGCCGTAGCCGGTGGCCACGACGCTGGTCGCGGCGAGCTCGGTGTAGGGGCCTTCGTGGCCGATGCGGACGGTGACCGCGTCGGCGCCCGACTCCCCGAGCAGCTTGAGCAGCACGACGTGCTCCTCCAGCGCCTCCAGCAGCGGCCGGACGGCGGTGTCGAAGTCGCCGTAGCGGGCGAGGTTGGCGGTGCCACTCACCGCGACGCGCTCATCGCTGCGGTGGTCGGACATCGCCTCGGCGAGGACCGTCACCACGGCGCGCGCCGAGTCGGCCTGCTCGGGGCGTACGTCGTCGGGCAGCACGCCCAGCGCCGCAGCCGCCTCGGCGATCTGCACACCGGCACTGGCCTGGTTGATGGCCACGCGCAGCTCGGCGAGGTCGGCGTCGCCCAGCGGCGCGTCGAGCTCGACCAGGCGCTGCTCGACCCGACCGGTGCTGAGGATCAGGATCAGCATGAGCCGGGTCGGCGTCAGCGGCACCAGCTCGACGTGCCGCACGGTCGAGCGGGAGAGCGTGGGGTACTGGACGATCGCGACCTGGCGGGTCAGCTGGCTGAGCAGCCGCACCGAGCGCTGCACCACGTCGTCGAGGTCGACCGCCGAGTCGAGCAGGGTCGAGATGGCCCGCCGCTCCGCGGCGCTCATCGGCTTGAGGGTCGCGAGCTTGTCGACGAAGAGCCGGTAGCCCTTGTCGGTCGGCACCCGGCCGGCGCTGGTGTGGGGCTGGTGGATGTAGCCCTCCTCCTCGAGCACCGCCATGTCGTTGCGGACCGTGGCCGGGGAGACCCCGAGGCCGTGCCGCTCGACCAGCGCCTTGGAGCCCACCGGCTCCTCGGTCGCGACGTAGTCCTCCACGATCGCGCGCAGCACGTCGAGCTTGCGGTCGTCGACCATGGAGCCCTCCTTGCTGGCAGTCGTTCTGGCACTCGTTCGGCTGGAGTGCCAACTCTACTAGCAGCCCGTAGTGTCCCGAGCATGCCCGACTTCACCGAGGTGGCGCCGCGGGTCTGGGTGGCGCACTACGACTGGATGCACGTCAACATCACCCTCGTCGGCGGGTCCGACGGACTGCTGATGGTCGACACCCACGGCTCGGCCGCGGAGGCGCGGCTCGTGGCCGACGACGTACGCCGTCTCGGCGCGGGTCCGCTGACCGGCCTGGTCAACACCCACGAGCACTGGGACCACCACTTCGGCAACGCCACGATGGTCGAGCAGTTCGGCGAGATGCCGATCCACGCCACGGAGTGGGCGCGCGACCACATCGAGGAGTCGGCGGCCCGCACCTTCGAGATGTACGACCAGGCCACCGACAACCCGCGCCGCGACGAGGTCCTCGCCACCACGCTGCACCTGCCCACGCACACGTTCTCCTCGGTCGTGCAGCTCGACCTCGGCGACCGGGCCGTGGAGCTGATCCACCCCGGTCGCGGCCACACGGCCGGCGACCTGGTGGTGCGCGTGCCCGACGCCGACGTCGTCCTCGGCGGCGACCTGGTCGAGGAGTCCGACCCGCCGTTCATCGGCGACGACTCCTGGCCGCTGGAGTGGCCGGCGACCCTCGATCTGGTGATCGGGCTGATGACCGACGCCACCGTCGTGGTCCCCGGCCACGGCCAGGTGGTGGACAAGGAGTTCGTGCAGGACCAGCGCGTCGAGCTCGGCGTGATCGCCGAGACCATCCGCGACCTCGCCTCCCGCGGGGTGCCCCAGTCCGAGGCGCTGGCCCAGGGCGAGTGGCCGTGGGACCCCGAGCGGCTCGTGAGCGCCGTACGCCTCGGCTACGAGCACCTGCCGCGCAGCCAGAAGCGGTTGCCGTTGATCTGAACCGCCTTCAAGATTAGGGTTGCCTTACCTAATCCTTGGAGGTGGCGATGATCCCGGCCCACGCAGCCCTGATCGCGCGGAGCGTGCTGTCGTGCCCCGCCACGATCACCCTCCGGGTGGGAGGCACCGACGAGGAGCTGCGCGACGAGACGTACGACGTCACCTGCGACGTGCACGGCACCCCGGTCTTCAGCGCGTCCGACACCTCTGCCCTGCTCACGGCCGCCCACGTGGGGGTCGACGGGGTGGTCGAGGTGACCAGTGGGCTGGGGACGCCGGGCTCGCGCGAGCGGCGGCTCACCCTCGTCCTCGAGGGGCAGCTCGCGGTGCGCGGCAGCGGCTGCGAGTGCTGCGGTGACCCGCGGTCGCTGGTGGCGGTCGAGCTGACCGCGGTGACGCTCTACCGCGACTCGCTCGCGGTGCCGGTCGGCCTCGCCCAGTTCCGCGACCGTCGCCACGTCCTCAACCAGGGCTACCTCCAGCGCACGGCCGAGCACGCCAACGACGCCCACGAGGGCGAGCTGCGCTCCGCGATGGCCGCGGCCTTCGGCCTCCCCCTCCAGTCCCTGCTCGCGGCGAGCCTGCTGCGGGTCGACACCTCCGGGGTCGACGTGTCGTGGCTGGACGCGGCCGGTGCCCACACCGAGCGACTCGACTTCCTCCGCACGGTGTCCTCCCCGCAGGAGCTCGGCGCGGCGCTGCGCTCGCACCTCCACGCGGGCATCTGCTGAGCCGCGTGAGCCCACCCCCACGGGGCTGGACGACCCATCGGGGCACCGGTAGGACTGGGTGATGACCGAGAACAGCGGATCCCAGACCGACCCCGGCGAGACCCCCGAGGCCGGGAGCGGCACCAGCCCGGCCGACTCGGACCACTCCGGCGGCACCGCCTCCCCCGACGAGGCGACGTTGGGCGGCATCTCCGACGACCAGCTGCCCGAGGACCTCCAGCCCGGTGAGGACAATCCGCTCGCCGAGCCGCTCGATCCCGACGACGAGGCGACCAAGAGCCAGGACGAGCTGGAGATGGACGCCACCCAGGAGGACCTGGGCAACCCGACGGTCGAGTCGAGCGGCGACTCCGACGAGGAGGAGTCCGAGGACGAGCCCGCCGCCAACAGCGGCGAGGGCGCCGAGGGCGACGGCGTCGCCGAGGGCTGAGCCGGGTCGGCCGGCCGTCAGCGTCCCTGGGTGCTCGCGAGGAACCAGATGAAGCCGGCGAAGCCGCCGATCACGACCACGACGATCGCCGCGGAGATGCCGAGGTCGATCCACAGCGGCAGCCGGACCGGACGGAACACGCCGTCCTCGACCTCCTCACGGCGCAACAGGTCGCGGATCCCCCGCCGGCGCCGGCCCGCACCGGCCGCGTCCGTGCGATCGACCGTCGGGACCGGCCGCTGCCGCTCGTCGGTGCGTGCTCTTGCTGCGCGTGCGTCCACGGCGTGCCCCCCGGCTATCTGGTCGTCGGCCGCCTACCGTAGCCCGGTGCCTCACGATCGCTACGGAACCGACGTCCTCTCCGGCGACTGGCGTGTCCCCAGGAACGGGCGCGCCGTCGAGGTCCCCACGGAGCTCGGCATGGTCGTCGAGGAGGTCACCACCGACTGGTGCGGCGAGGTGGTCGCCGTGGACCGCGACATCGACACGCTGACCCTCGAGGACCGCCGCGGCAAGCGGCGTACGTTCCCGCTGGGGCCGGGCTTCCTGCTCGAGGGCAAGCCCGTGATCCTCACCCGCCCCGTCCGCGCCGGCGCACCCGCGGCCCCCACGCGTACGGCGTCCGGCTCCGTCGCGGTGCCCCACGCCCGCGCCCGCGTCGCCCGTGCCAGCCGGATCTTCGTCGAGGGCCGCCACGACGCCGAGCTCGTCGAGAAGGTCTGGGGCGACGACCTCCGCATCGAGGGCGTCGTCGTGGAGTACCTCGGCGGCGTCGACGACCTCGCCGACCACCTCCGCGACTTCAAGCCCGGACCGCAGCGCCGCGTCGGCGTCCTGGTCGACCACCTGGTCCCCGGGTCGAAGGAGGCGCGGATCGCCGCCAACATCGCCCGCTCCCCCGTCGGCAAGCACGTCCTCGTCGTCGGCCACCCGTTCATCGACGTCTGGCAGGCGGTCAAGCCCGACCGGCTCGGCATCCCCCGCTGGCCCTCGGTCCCCAAGGGCATCGACTGGAAGTCGGGCACCTGCCAGCAGCTCGGCTGGCCCCACCGCGACCAGGCCGACATCGCCCGCGCCTGGAAGCACATCCTCGGCCGGGTCAGCTCCTACGCCGACCTCGAGCCCGCCCTCCTCGGCCGGGTCGAGGAGCTCATCGACTTCACGACGCAGTGACACTGGCGCCTCCGCTTCGCTTCGGCGCGTGTCGCGGCGCTCGTAACCCGCTCGTTCGTCGTCGCGCCTTCGCCTGACTTAGCTAGGGACGTACTGGTAGGTGACGCACATCCACGACCTACCAGTCCGTCCCTAAGTACCCCGGCGCTCGCCGCCCGGATCGCCCCAGCCTCCCGAGCCCACGCGCTCGGCGCCCGACGTCGTCTGGAGTGAGGAGGGAGCGAGTGCGGCGAGCGCAGCGAGACAGCTCGGGAGCGACGAGGGAAGACGACGTCTTGAAGGGCGCCGAGCACGCGCGAGCGGAGCGAGCGCCAGACAACACCGTCCCCAGCCCGAAGCAGCCGGACCTACTCCACCAGGTCGCGGACCACGGCGTCGGCGAGGAGGCGGCCGCGCTGGGTGAGGACGAGTCGCTCGGCGGCGAGCTCGACGAGCCCGTCGGCGACCATCCGGGCGACCTGGGCGCGGCCGGAGGCCTCGAGGGCGCTGACGGGAAGGCCCTCGACGAGGCGGATCTCGAGGAGGATCCGCTCGGTCCGCTGGTCGCGGTAGCCGAGGACCTCCCGGGCGAGGGCGGGCGAGACGCCACGCCCGAGCCGTTCGGCGTACGCCGCCGGGTGCTTGACGTTCCACCAGCGCACGCCGCCGACGTGGGAGTGCGCGCCGGGGCCGACGCCCCACCAGTGGCCACCGGTCCAGTAGAGGAGGTTGTGCCGGCACCAGTGGTCGGGCGAGGTCGCCCAGTTGGACACCTCGTACCAGCTCATCCCGGCGCTGGCGAGGCGCTCGTCGGCGAGGTGGTACTTGTCGGCGAGGTCGTCCTCGTCGGGCATCGGCAGCTCGCCGCGCGCGACCTGGCGGGCCATCGCGGTGCCCTCCTCGACGATGAGGGAGTACGCCGAGACGTGGTCGGGCTGGCAGGCGAGGGCGGCGTCGACCGAGGTCCCCCAGTCGGCGAGCGACTCCCCCGGCGTGCCGTAGATGAGGTCGAGGCTGACGTCCTCGAAGCCCGCCTGCCGTGCCCAGTCGACGACGGCCGGCACGCGCATCGGGTCGTGGGTGCGGTCGAGGGTGCGGAGCACGTGGTCGACCGCGGACTGCATACCGAAGCTGATCCGGTTGAAGCCGAGCGAGCGGAGCTCCTCGAGGTCCCACGCCGCGACGCTGTCGGGGTTGGCCTCGGTGGTGATCTCGACGTCGTCGACCAGCCCGAACTCGGCGGCGGCGCTGGCCACGATCGCGCCGAGGTCGGCCGGCTTGAGCAGGGTGGGCGTGCCGCCGCCGAAGAAGATGGTGTCGATCGGCACGTCGCGGTGGCCCAGCACGTTGCGGGCGAAGCGGATCTCCCGGATCGCCGCCTCGGCGTACGACGACCGGCTGGCGCCGACCTCGTCCCCCAGCTCGTGGGCGGTGTAGGTGTTGAAGTCGCAGTAGCCGCACCGGACGCTGCAGAAGGGCACGTGGACGTAGAGACCGAAGGGCTTGCTGCCGAACTCGGCCCTCGCCTCCTCGGGGAGCAGGCCGTCCTCGGGGGCGACGTCGCCGTCGGGCTGAGCGGGGGGCACAGCGGTATCCAACCACCCCCGGGACGGCATCCGTTCACCGTCGCGGTGTAACCGTCTGTGACAGGTCCGGCCCGGTCCCCACATGGCGGACGGGTGCCAGCGGTATCCGCTGGCACCCCTCCCACCGGGGGTCGGGTGGGCCCCGGCACGGGGGGCCAGAGGGCTCGGCGGGCAA
>NZ_JAYSFM010000003.1:188883-349941 GCF_041913365.1 Nocardioides sp. | reverse complement strand
CCCGGGGCGGGAATCGGCCCCCGGCCGGGGTTTACCCGTTTGTGACTGGCCCGCCCGGGCCCCCCCTGGGGGCCGGGGCCCCCGGGTAACCGGGGGCCCCCCGCCCGACCGGTGCTCCTGTGCGCCCCGTCAGGCGCGGCCTCAGGGCTAGGCGTACATCTCGTCGATCAGCGCCTTGTGGTTGTCCTCGACGACGTTGCGCTTGACCTTCATCGACGGCGTGAGCTCGCCCGACTCGACCGTGAGGTCGTGGTCGAGCAGCTTCCACTTCTTGATGGTCTCCCAGCGGTTGAGGTGGCTGTTGAGCTCGTCGACGTACTCGCCGACCATCTTCTGCACCGCGTCGGACTGCACGATCTCGGTGTACGACGCCCCTCCCATGCCGTTCTCCTGGGCCCAGCCGGCCATGGCGTCGGGGTCGAGGGTGACCAGCGCGACGCAGTAGTTGCGCTCGTTGCCGAAGACCATGAACTGGCTGGCGTAGGGGCACACCGCCTTGAACTTCGACTCGATCGCCGGCGGCGCGATGTACTTGCCGCCGGAGGTCTTGAAGAGCTCCTTGATGCGCCCGGTGATGAGCAGGTGGCCGTCCTCGTCGAGGGCGCCCTTGTCACCGGTGTGCAGCCACCCGTCGGAGGTCAGCGTCTTCGCGGTCTCCTCGGGCAGGTTGTGGTAGCCGTCCATCACGCCGGGACCCTTGATCATGATCTCGTCGTTGTCGCCGAGCTTGACCTCGCTGCCCGGGAAGACCGGGCCGACGGTGCCGAACTTGTTCTGGTCGGGGTGGTTGACGAAGGAGCCCGCCGAGGTCTCGGTGAGGCCGTAGCCCTCGAGGATCTTGATGCCGGCCGCGCCGAACCACTCGGCGATGTCGCGGTTCAGCGCCGCGGCGCCGGAGATGAAGAACCGGACGTTGCCGCCGAAACGGTCGCGGATCTTGGAGAAGACGAGCTTGTCGAACAGGCCGTGCTGCACCTTCAGGCCCAGCGGGACGGACTTGCCCTCGCGCTTGAGCCGCTCGACCTCGAGGCCGACCTTGAAGGCGCTCTTGAAGATCTTCTCCTTGGCACCGCCCTCGGCGGCCTGCATGGTGACGATGCGGCCGTGCGCCTTCTCGAAGATGCGCGGCGCAGCGCCCATGAACGTCGGCTTCACGACACCCAGGTTGTCCACGATCTTCTCGACGCGACCGTCGATCGCCGCGGCGAAGCCGCACGCCATCTGGGTCGACATCAGCACCTTGCCGAAGGAGTGGGCCATCGGCAGCCAGCGGAACTCGAGGTCGTCGGGGCCGAGGATGCCCTGGGCGCGGATGGCCTCGCCCTCGTAGACCCACGAGGAGTGGCGGAGCCGCACCCCCTTCGGGCGGCCGGTGGTGCCGGAGGTGTAGATCAGGGTGGCGAGCTGGTCGGGGCGGATCGCCTCCGACGTCGTGCGCACCACGTCGGGCTGCTCGGCGAGCAGCGTGGCTCCGAGGGCCGCGAGGTCGTCGAGCGTGATGATCCAGTCGCCGTCGGCCTTGCCGTCGAAGGTCACGACCTTGCTGACGTGGGGCAGCTCGGCCCGGTGGGCGGTGAGCTTGGCGAGCTGCTCGTCGTCCTCGGCGAAGACGACCCGGCTCTCGGAGTCGCCGAGGATGTACGTCGTGTCCTCGGCGTTGGTGCTCGGGTAGACGGTGGTGGTCGCACCGGCGGCGCACATGATCGCCAGGTCGGCCAGGATCCACTCGTAGCGGGTGCCGGAGGCGATGCCGACCCGCTGCTCGGGCTGCACGCCGAGCGCGATCAGACCGGCCGCGAGGGCCTCGACCTTGTCGCCGGCCTGCTTCCAGGTGACGGACTCCCAGGCCTCGCCACGGGGGAACCGGAACGCCTCCGCGTCCGGTGTGGCGGTGACGCGGTCGAAGAACTGGACGGCCACGTTGGCCGGCATGGTGTCGAGGAAGGCCGTGTCGATGGTGATCGGCATCTGTTACCTACTCATTCGTCGGAGCGTGACGCGACCGCGTCACACAGCGGGGCTGGCTGCTGACTTGGGCTGTAACCTAGATCACTCTGTTTACCGGGTGGTAGCAAACTCGCCAATTGTCCGGACCACGGACCGTGATCAACCTCGCACGCCGCGTCTGGAGCGCCCCGAGAGGCAGGCGAGAATCAGTCCTGCACGGCCTTGGTGATCGCGATGCAGCGGGTGATCCAGTCCTGCTCGTCACTGCTGAGCGCGCGACCCGCACGCCGGGCGTCCTGCACCGCCCACCCGGCGTTCAGCACCATCCGGACCACGACCCAGTCCCGCGCCCGGTCCTCCTCGAGGCCGGCGGCATCGACCAGTGCGTGGAAGCGACGGCGGAGTCCGTCACGCACCGACCCGACCGCACCCGGGCCGCTGAGCTCGTCCATCCGGTTCCACAGCATCGGCGCCGGCTCGTAGTGCGCGTCGCCGGCCATCGGCTTGGGGTCGATGGCCAGCCACTCCCCCGCGTCGTCCGCCATCACGTTGGCGTAGTGGAGGTCGCCGTGCACGACCACGTGCGTTCGCTCGTCGGCCAGCAGGTCCGGTCCGAGCGACAGCGCCTGCTCGACGTAGCGCCGTGGGACCGGCAGGTCGCGGCCCAGGTCGTCGAGCTCGCGCAGCCACCGCTCGACGTACGACGCCACGGTGGCCAGCTGCGGCAGCGCCGGGACGTGCAGCCGGCGGTAGAGGTCGCCGACGACCTCGCACGCCTCGACGTCCCACGCGTCGCCCAGGTCGGGGCCGGGCAGCCAGTCGAGCAGGAGCGCGCGCCGGCGCGGGTCCGCGCGCAGCAGCCGCACGGCCCCGTCGCCTCCCCACTTCTGGAGGGCGAGCCCCTCGTGCAGCGACTCCTCGTCACCGTCGAAGGACACCTTGAGCGCGGCCCGGGCGCCGTCGGCGTCCGTGACAGGCACGACGACGGAGCAGAAGCCGTGCAGGGACTCGCCCACCGGCGTCAGGCGCCACTCCTCGAGCAGGTCGGCGGTCAGCCGCGGGAGCCGGTCGAGCCATCGTCCCCAGTCCTCTCCCAGCTGTCGTTGGGACAGCAGGCCTTCGGGGATGGTGACGGGCACGTCGCGACAATAGGCTGGCGGACGTGAGCGAGCGCCAGCGAGCTCACCATCGAGAACAGCGCGACATGTGCCTCATGCGCGCACGGAGCGAAGCGAGTACGTGCATGAGCTTGCGCCAGCAGCCGTGGTCGGACGACGGCCCGACCCACGGCCGGATCCTCGTCCTGACCGACAACCCGATCTCCCGGGCCATCGCGGTCATCGCGGCCACCGTCGGTCGTGACGTGGTCGTCGAGCCCGCCGACGACGGCGGCCCCGGCCTGGACCCGGCGGCCGGCGACGCGGTGGTGCTGTGCGACCACGACGCCCCCGACGCGCCCCGGGTGCTCCGGGCCGCACTCGCCTCCGAGGCGTCGTACGTCGCGATGATGGCGAGCCGCCGCCGGGCGTCCGGGCTGCTGGACGAGCTGGTCGAGGAGGGCGTCGACGTCTCGACGCTGCACGTGCCGGCGGGGCACGACCTCGGCGGGAAGGGTCCCGGTGAGATCGCGTTGTCCGTCGTCGCCGAGATCGTCGCCGGGTCCTACGGCCGCCCCGGCGGCCCGATGCGCGACTGATCCGTGGCGCTCTCCTGGGACGACCTGGCGGCCGCCGCGCTCGCCCGGCAGTTCCCCGACCCCGCCCCCGACGTCGCCGGTCGCCTCACCCAGGTCGGACCGGTCCAGTCGCAGACCGCGCGATCGCCGTTCCTCGGGCTTGCGGCCCGGTTCCCCGGGACGACGCGCGCCGAGGTCGAGGCGGCGTACGAGTCCAGCGCGATCGTGCGCGGCAGCACGATCCGCGGGACGGTCCACACCGCGACACCCGAGCAGTACGCCGCCCTCGGCGCGGCGACCCGCGTCGGCCAGCGGACGCTGTGGCAGCGCCTGCTCAAGCTGGAGCGCTCCGGGCTCGACGACCTGTGGGCCGCGACCGAGCGCTTCGCGGCCGAGTGGCGCACCACCGACCAGCTGCAAGAGCACCTGCACCACTGGCTCCTCGAGCACGAGGGCCACGACGACGTGACCGGCAACGCTGCCGGGCGCTACCTCGCCTTCGGGCACGGCGGCCTGGTGCGGCGACCGGTCAACGGCGACTGGTCGGGGCAGGGTGCCCCGGAGTACCGGACGCTCGCACCCGCGGCAGCCGCCACGTTGACCGACGCCGTGCGCGTCCACCTGCGCAGCCACGGCCCGGCGTCGCGGCACGACGTCGCGTGGTGGTCGGGCCTCGGGCTGCGGGTGGTCGACGAGCTGCTCGCCGACCTCGGTGACCTGACGTCCGACCTGGGCCCCGACGGCCGGACGTACGTGGCCCTGCCGGACGCCCCACCACCGCGCGTGCCGGACGGCGTACGCCTGCTCCCCGAGTTCGACGCGCTGATGTGTGGCTACGACCCGGCGGCCCGGGTCCGCTTCGCGACGCAGGCGCACCTCGACCGGCTCTGGATCGGCGCCAACGGGATGGTCCTCCCGCCGCTGCTGGTCGACGGTCGCATCACCGGCTACTGGCGCGCCACCGGGTCCGCGAGGAAGCGCCCGCTCGAGGTGGTGTGGTTCGCCGGCACCCGCAAGCCCCGCAAGGCCGAGCTCGACGCTCCGGTCCGGGCGCTGGAGACCGGGCTCGGGATCACGGTCACCGACCTGACCCTCACCCGCGAGCAGGTCTAGCGTTCGAGGGTCACGACCGCGACGGTCGACCGGCCGGCCACCTCGCCCGGACCGGCGACCAGGCTGCCGGCGCCGTCGCCCTTCAGCACGAAGGCGGCCTGGTCCTCCGCGAGCGGCAGGGTCGACGTACGCCCGAGCTCGAGGACCGTCACGTGCGGCGACACGGCCGGGTCGACGATCACGTTGAGGGCCCGGACCGGCCCCTGGGGCACCGAGGCCTCGACGGCGGCGTCGCCGGAGAAGGCGAACGGCCGCTGCGGCTCGACCACGTGGCTCTGGCCGTCGACGTCGAGCCCGAGCACCGGGCCGTCGACGACGGTCAGCAGCCGGCGGCGCCCCGGGAACGACGAGAACGGGCCGTCCGCCCCGATGTCGGCGAGGCTGATCCGCCAGGAGCCGTCGTCGGCGACCAGCAGCTCGCGCGTCGTGCCGCCGCCGTTGGCCCACGGCTGCGGACGGACGTCGGCGACGCGGACGACGGTCACTTCTTGCCGGTCTTCTCCGACGGCTGCGTCGTGGCGAGCGCGGCGACGAACGCCTCCGGCGGCACCTCGACCGAGCCGATGTTCTTCATCCGCTTCTTGCCCGCCTTCTGCTTCTCCAGCAGCTTGCGCTTGCGGCTGATGTCACCGCCGTAGCACTTGGCCAGGACGTCCTTGCGGATCGCGCGGATGGTCTCGCGGGCGATCACGCGGGCGCCGATGGCGGCCTGGATCGGCACCTCGAACTGCTGGCGCGGGATGAGGTCCTTCAGCTTGCCGGCCATCATCACGCCGTACGAGTACGCCGCCTCGCGGTGCACGATCGCGCTGAACGCGTCGACCGGCTCGCCCTGGAGGAGGATGTCGACCTTGACCAGGTCGGCTGCCTGCCAGCCGGAGCGCTCGTAGTCGAGCGAGGCGTAGCCCTTGGTGCGCGACTTCAGCTGGTCGAAGAAGTCGAAGACGATCTCACCCATCGGCAGCGTGTAGCGCATCTCGACGCGGTCCTCGGAGAGGTAGTCCATCCCCTGCAGGCTGCCGCGCTTGAGCTGGCACAGCTCCATGATCGTTCCGATGTAGTCGGCCGGCGCCAGGATCGTCGCCTTCACGACAGGCTCGCGGACCTCGGCGACCTTGCCGTCGGGGTACTCGCTGGGGTTGGTCACCTCGACCTCGGTGCCGTCGTCCATGCCGACCTCGTAGACCACGTTGGGCGCGGTCGAGATCAGGTCGAGGTTGAACTCGCGCTCGAGCCGGTCGCGGGTGATCTCCATGTGGAGCAGTCCCAGGAAGCCGCAGCGGAAGCCGAAGCCGAGCGCGCCGGAGGTCTCCGGCTCGTAGGTCAGCGCCGCGTCGTTGAGCTGCAGCTTCTCCAGCGCGTCGCGCAGCGTCGGGTAGTCGTCGCCGTCGATCGGGTAGAGACCGGCGTAGACCATCGGGTTGGGGTGCTTGTAGCCGCCCAGCGGCTCGGTCGCGCCGTGGTGCTGCGAGGTGACCGTGTCACCCACGCGGGACTGGCGTACGTCCTTCACGCCGGTGATCAGGTAGCCGACCTCGCCGACACCGATCTCCCCCGCCTTCACCGGCTCCGGGCTGATCACGCCGACCTCGAGCATCTCGTGGACCGCGTTGGTCGACATCATCTTGATCCGGTCGCGGTGGCTGAGCTTGCCGTCGACGACGCGGACGTAGGTGACCACGCCGCGGTAGGTGTCGTAGACCGAGTCGAAGATCAGCGCGCGCGCCGGCTTGTCGGCATCGCCCACCGGGGCAGGGGTCTGCTTGACGATCTCGTCGAGCAGCGCCTCCACGCCGACGCCGGTCTTGGCGCTGGTGAGCAGCACCTCCTCGGGCTCGCAGCCGACCAGGCCGGCGAGCTCGGCGGCGTACTTCTCCACGTTGGCGCTCGGCAGGTCGATCTTGTTGAGCACCGGGATGATGTGGAGATCGGCGCCCATCGCGAGGTAGAGGTTGGCCAGCGTCTGGGCCTCGATGCCCTGCGCGGCGTCGACCAGCAGGATCGCGGCCTCGCAGGCCTCGAGGCTGCGCGAGACCTCGTAGGTGAAGTCGACGTGGCCGGGCGTGTCGATCATGTTGAGGACGTAGGTCCCCGGCTCGGCGCCCGCCGCGTTGTCGGCCTTGACCGTCCACGGCATCCGCACGGCCTGGCTCTTGATCGTGATGCCGCGCTCGCGCTCGATGTCCATCCGGTCGAGGTACTGCGCACGCGCCGCGCGCTCGTCGACCACACCGGTCAGCTGCAGCATCCGATCGGCCAGCGTCGACTTGCCGTGGTCGATGTGCGCGATGATGCAGAAGTTGCGGATGATCGACGGGTCGGTCGAGCCAGGCTGGGGCGCGTTCTTGAGGCTCACGGACTGCTTTCAGGGGTACGACGGCGGGCTCGGCTCATTGTTCCACGCAGGCGGGGGCACGCCGAACCGGCGGGCGGCCGGACGCTAGCGTGCCGGGGGTGACCCGGCCGCCCCGCACGTCCCACCTCCCGCTCGTCCCGGCGGCCGCCTTCGTCCTCGTGTGGTCCTCCGGCTACATCTCCGGGCCGGCCGCGGTGCACGCGGCAGCCCCGTTCTCGGTGCTGGGGTGGCGGTTCGTGCTGGCCGCGCTCCTCGGCGCCGGCCTCGCCCTGGCGCTGCGGCGACCGACCCGCATGGACCGGGCCACCCTCGGCCGCGTGGCCGTCGTCGGCCTGGTGATGAACGCGCTGCAGTTCGGGCTGATGTACGTCGCCTTCGACCTCGGGCTCGGCGCGACCCTCGCCTCCCTGTTCCACGCCTTGAGCCCGGTGCTCACCGCCATCCTCGCCGCCGGGCTGCTCCACGAGCGGGTCACCGCCCTCCAGGTCGGCGGCTTCCTCGTCGGCGTGGTGGGCGTGCTGCTCGTGCTCGGTGCGGACCTCGGCCACGCCGGCGGGCCGGTCGCCGTCCTCATCGGCTGCCTGAGCATGCTCACGCTCAGCCTCGGCACGCTCGGACAGCGGTGGATCGGGGCGCAGCCCGACCTCCTGTGGTCGGCCGCGGTCCAGTTCGCGGTGTCCGCGCCCCCGATGCTCGTCCTCGGCTTGGCCACGGAGGGACCCTGGCCGGTCACCGACACCTCCCGTGCCGTCGCGTCCGTGCTGCTCCTGGCCATCGTGAACTCGATCATCGGGCTCGTCCTGCTGTCGCTGCTGGTGCTCCGCGGCGGCTCCGGCGCGGCCGCCAGCCTGTTCTTCCTCAGCCCGCCCGTCACGGCCGTGATGGCGTGGGTGGTGCTCGACGAGACCCTCACCTTGACCCAGCTGGTCGGGCTGGCCGTCGCCGTGGTCGGCGTCGGCGCGGCGACCCGCACCCGGTCCCCCGCGGCGAGGAGCACGGAGAGCGTCGCCCCGCCCGCGGCGTAGTCCAGTGGCAGATGGCTGGCGACGGGCCGGCTGGACGACCATCTGCCACTGGACTACCCCGACGTAGCGGACGACCCCGACGTCGGCACCCAGTAGCGCCGCTTGACCCCGCGGACGTCCTCGAGCTCGCCACCGGCGGCCTCGATGACCCGGACCGAGCCGAGGTTGTCGACGTCGCAGGTGACCAGCGCCGGGTCGATCCCGAGGCCGAGCGCCCACGGGAGCGCCTGCTGCAGCATGGCCGTCGCGTGGCCCTCGCGACGGCGGGTGGGGCGGACGTCGTAGCCGATGTGCCCGCCCACGTCGAGCAGGAAGTCGTTGAGCCGGTGGCGGATCGCGATCCGACCGAGGTAGTCCTCGCCGTCGACCCACCACAGGGTGGTGCACGGGACGTGGAAGTCCGGTCGCGGGGTGTCCTCCTCGGCGTCGGCCCTCACCGCCTCCACGAAGGTCGCGAACGCCTCCGGATCGCGCCACCCGGGCGCGTTGTGCTCGATCCACGCAGCGGTCTGGCTGAACTCGGCCCCCTCGGCGACGAACTCCTCCATCGCCTCGAGGAAGGACCGCTGGACGGAGGTGGTCGGCAGGACGAGCTCGGGCATGACCCATGTGTACCGGTGCCCCGGCGACCGGCTCCACCCGATATCGGTCGTGGATGCGGACGCCGTGGGGAAGGATGCCGCCCATGTCCCGCACCGCACCCGTCGCGCCTTACCCAGCACCGCACGACAACACCGCCCGGCGCCTCGAGTGGCCGTTCCTGCCGCCGAACCTGAGGGCGTACATCGAGCGCAAGTGCGGCTCCCCCGTCGTCTCGGCGATCTCGCAGACGAGCGGCTTCACGCCCGGCTTCGCATCGGTGCTGGTGTGCGAGGACGGCTCGCGCCACTTCGTGAAGGCGGCCTCGGTCAAGGCGCAGCGACCGTTCGCCGACTCCTACCGCGAGGAGGCGCGCAAGCTCGCCGCCCTGCCGACCGCCGTGCCGGCCCCGCGGCTGCTGTGGCACCTCGACGACGACTGGGTCGTCCTCGGCATCGAGTACGTCGCCGCGCGGACGCCGCACCGCCCGTGGCAGGACGAGGACCTCGACGCCGTCCTCGACGCGCTCGAGCAGGCGGCCGACGCGCTCACGCCGCCCCCGGAGGGGCTCGACCTGGACTCCGCGGAGGACGACTTCGCGTCCCTCGTCGACGGGTGGACGGCGCTCCGGGAGAGCCGCGCCGACCTCGACCCGGCCCACCTCGCCGAGACCGAGGCGCTGGCGCGTCGCTACGCCGAGGTCGTCGGCGGCGACACCGTGATGCACACCGACGTGCGCTCCGACAACGTCCTCATCGACCCCGATGGCCGCGCGCTGCTCTGCGACTGGAACTGGCCCGTGCGCGGGGCCGCGTGGTTCGACTCCTTCGCCGCCCTCATCGGGCCGCGCGGGGAGGGCATCGACGTCGACGCCGTGATCGCCGACCGGCGGCTGCTCCGCGAGGTCACGCCGGAGGCGCTCGACATCATCCTGGCCCTCTACGTCGGCTACTTCCTCACCCAGGCCGAGCTGCCGGTCCCGCCGACGTCGCCCCACCTCCGCGACCACCAGCGCTGGCAGGGCGAGGTCTGCTGGCAGTGGCTCGCCGAGCGCCGGGGCTGGGCGTGACCGCTCCGCGCGCGGTCGGCGTGCGCCGGCCCTACGCCGCCGTGCCCGCGACCGTGCGCACGTGGGTCGAGGAGACGCTGGGCTCGCCCGTCGTGGCGACGGCCGAGCAGGTCGGTGGCATGTCGCCGGGGTGCGCCACCCGCCTCACCTGCGCGGACGGCACGCGCGCATTCGTGAAGGCGGTCGGGGCGGAGCTCAACCCCGACACCCCCGGCCTGTTCCGGCGGGAGGTGGCGGTGCTGGAGCACGTCGGCGCGCACGAGCTGTGGGCGCGGCTGCTGGCGTCGTACGACGACGGGGCCTGGGTCGCGCTGCTCATCGAGGACGTGGACGGCCGCCACCCCGACTTCAGCCACCCCGGTGAGCTCGAGGCCGTCCTCGCCGGCACCGACCGGCTCTCGGCCGTGCTGCAGGAGCGGGACGTCCCCGCGACGGTCGACCTCGTGGACGTCGGCCACCGCTTCCAGGTGTGGGCCGAGTCCCTCGACACGCTCGCCGACGCACCTGTCGAGGCGCCGGTGCCCGACTGGTTGCGCAGCGACCCACACGGGTGGGCGGGCATCCTCAGGGCCGAGGCCGCGCGCCCGATGCCGCACGTCGTGCACTGGGACATCCGGGTCGACAACCTCCTGAGACGGCCCTCGGGCGACATCGTCTTCCTCGACTGGGGCACCGCCGCGCGTGGCCCCGCCTGGGTGGACCCGCTCCTCGCCCGCCTCGAGCGGGTCGACGAGGGGTGGTTCGATGGCTCGATCGCCGGCTCCCCCGCCCTCCGCGAGGCCGGCGACGAGGTCGTCACGGCCTTCCTCGCCGGCTTCGGCGCCCACCTCGCCGTACGCTCCGCGGTCGCGGTCGACGTGAACCTCCCCACGCTCAACGATTTCCGGATCCGTGAGTCGCGCCGCATGCTGGAGGCCGTGGCCCGGCGCACCGGTCGCTGAGCCCGTTCGCGGGCGCTCAGGCGATTTGGGCGCGCGCGAGGCCTGCCGGTAGAGTCAGGCCCTGCATGTCCGGCACCCGACCCTCCCCGTGCCGATTCTGGGAGGGGTTGCCAGGCAGCCGACAAGCACCAGACTTCCATTCAGACCAGTTCTAGCTCCGAGGATCCACACGTGGCGAACATCAAGTCCCAGATCAAGCGCAACAAGCAGAACGAGCTGCGCCGTCAGCGCAACCAGGCCGTGAAGTCGCGCCTGAAGACCGCCGTGCGCAAGTTCCGCGAGCTCTCCGAGGCGGGCGACAAGGACGCGGCCGTGGCCGCCGGCCGCGACGCCATGAAGGCCCTCGACAAGGCCGCCTCGAAGGGCGTCATCCACGCCAACCAGGCCGCCAACCGCAAGTCGTCGATCGCCAAGAAGGCCGCCGCTCTCTGAGCCGGCCCTCCCGCTGAGCACCCGCCCTCGTGGCGGGTGTTTCGCATTTCGGGCGTTCAGCGCCCCTCGCGCAGCCCGGCGACGGTGAGCACCAGCCGCTCGAGGGTGTACGACGCGTCGTGCGCCTGGCCCTTGATGTCGGCGTCGGCCACCGCCACGGCGCGGACCGCGGCCGCGATGCCCTCCGGGCTCCACGACCGGGACTGGTCACGGACGGTCCGGACCTTCCACGGCGGCACGCCCAGGTCGCGGGCCAGGTCGGCGTCGCGCGCACCGCGCGGTGCGCCGAGGTAGCGCGCCAGGCTGCGGGCCGAGGCGGCCATCGCCGAGGTGACCAGGACCGGTGCGGTGCCGGAGTCGAGCGCCCAGCGCAGCTCCTCCAGCGCCACCGCCCGGCGGCCCGCGAAGGCCGCGTCGGCCACGGTGAACGACTTGGCCTCGGCCCGGCCGCCGAAGTAGCGCTGGACCTTGTCGAGGGTGAGCGGCTCACCGTGGAAGTCGTTGGTGAGCTGGTCGGCGGCCGCCGCCAGCGAGCGCAGGTCGCTGCCGACCGCCTGCACGAGGAACGTGGCGGCCTCGGAGTCGATCCTGGCGCCGTGCGCGGCCACCTCGGAGCTGACGAAGCCGGGCATCTCGCTGGGCTTGACCTCCTCCGACTTCACCTCGGTGACCGCCGGCAGCTTGCGCAGCTTGGTCAGCACGCCGCTGCCCTTCGCGCCGCCCGAGTGCACCAGCACCAGCGCGACGTCGTCGGCCGGACCCGCGCAGTAGTCGAGGAGCCCGTCGACGGACTCGTCTGGCAGGTCCTCCAGCCCGCGGACGATGACGCACCGGATCGAGGAGAACAGCGACGGTGCGGCCATCTCCCCCAGCGCGGCCAGGGTGAGCTCGGCGGCCGCCGACTCGGCGAGCTCGGCCTCCGGGTCGTGCGCCCGCACCGCCTCGCGCACCGAGGCGACCGTGCGCGAGGAGAGGTACTCCTCCTTGCCCGTCACGAGGACGACGTGGCCGAGGACCTGCGCGGCGGTGGGAGTGCGTGCCATGGTGCCCGCACTCTATCCGCGGGCGACGACACCGACCTCGCCCTCCCGGACCACCACGACCACGTCGCCCGAGACGTCCGTCCGCCACACCCGGGCACCGGCCGCCGTCAGCGCCGCCAGCACGTCGGGTGCGGGGTGTCCGTAGCCGTTGTCCTCCCCCACCGAGACCAGCGCCAGCCGCGCCCCGAGGGAGGTCAGCCAGTCGAGGTCCTGGTGGCGGCTGCCGTGGTGGGGCACCTTGAGCACGTCGACCCGCAGCCCGGCGAGGTCTCGTGCGAGCGCGGACTGCGCCGACGGCTCGACGTCGCCGGTGAGCAGGATCCGCAGGCCCCGGACCTGGGCGAGGACCACGACGCTGGCGTTGTTGGGCGCGCTCTCGCCCGAGCCGTCGAGCGTTGCGCCCGGTCGCGGCCACACCTCCTGCAGCGTCACGTCGCCCACCGTCCGCGTCGCCCCGTACGCCGGCAGCGCGGGGTCGTGGCCGAGCACGGTCGCCACCTCCCGCGCCCCGTCCGGCGGGTCGGGGAGGGACGACCCCTCGACCTCCCCGACCCGGCGTCCCTCCAGCACCCCGGCCGTCCCGTCCACGTGGTCAGCGTGGAAGTGGGTGAGCACGAGCAGCGGGACCGAGGTCACCTCGAGCCGGTCGAGGCAGTGGTCCATCGCGACCGGGTCGGGGCCGGCGTCGACCACGACCGCGGCGTGCTCGGCGGCGCGGAGCACCAGCCCGTCCCCCTGCCCCACGTCGCACATCGCCAGGACCCACCCCTCCGGCGGCCCGCCGATCGTGGGAGGCCGGACCAGCATCACGACCACGAGGAGTCCCGCGCAACCCAGCGAGGTCGACGGGTGGCGGAGCACGCGGGGCGTGACCGCGACCATGACGACGCAGAGCGCGGTGAGCAGCGCCAGGGCGACCGGCCCGGTCCCCCACGGCACCGCCGCGGTCGGGATCGCGGCTCCCCAGCGGGCGACGGCGATGATCCAGCCGGCGGACCACGCGGCCGGGGCAGCGACCACGGCTCCGAGCGGCGGCCACGCCAGGCCCAGCAGGCCGCCCGCGAGCCCCAGCACCGTCGCCGGTGCCACCGCCGGCGCCGCCAGCAGGTTGGCCGCCACTGCGACGAGGCTGACCTGCCCGGACAACGCGGCCACGACGGGGGTGCACGCCACTTGGGCGGCCAGCGGCACGGAGACCGCCTCGGCCACCCACCGGGGCGTCCACCGCATCAGCGCGTCACGCCAGCCCGGCGCCAGCAGCAGGATCCCGGCAGTCGCGAGCACCGAGAGGGCGAAGCCGGCAGTCACCGCGAGGCGCGGCCACACCAGCAGGAGCAGAAGCACCGCGACGCCCAGCGCGCGGGTGCCCCGTGAGCGGCCGTTGCGGCCCATCCCGACCAGCGCGACGGTGCCCATCGCCGCGGCGCGGACCACGCTCGGCTCCGCCCGGGCGGTGACCACGAAGCCGACGATCCCGATCGCGGCCAGCGCGTGCAGCCACCGCCCGCGTACGCCGACCCAGCGCCCCAGCACCAGCAGGAACCCGACGACCAGGGTGAGGTTGGTGCCGCTGACCGCGAGCAGGTGCGTCAGGCCGGTGGTCCGGAAGTCGTCGGCGAGGCCGGGGTCGAGACCGCCGTCGTCGCCCACGACCAGCGCCGGCACCAGCTCGCGCGCGTCGGCGTCCCGGTCGGAGACCGCGGCGCGCACCGACCGGCGTAAGGCCGCGGCGGCGTCCCACCACTTGTCGGGCTCCGCCAGCACCCGCGGCTCACCCAGCGGCCGGACGAGCGCTGCGACGTCGCCGTCGCCCGCGACCAGCCGGGCCGAGGTCTCGACCGTCGTGCCGAGCGGCTGCCGCGGCCAGTCGGCGTCGGCCATCACCACGACGGGGGCGTCCAGCGACCACGCGCTCCCCCGTCCCTCCACCCGGGCCACCCGTGCCCGGACGACCTGGAGGTCGCCGTACTGCCCCGCGACGACCCGGGTGTCCGAGGTCAGGTCGAGCCGCACGGTCACGACAGCTCCCTCGGCCGCGAGGCCGGCCAGCGGGGAGGTCGTGACGACCGTCTGATGGAGCGTCGCCACGCCGGCCACGGCGACGAGCGCGGCGAGCGGCCCGAGCCACGCCACGGCCCACCAGCGCCGCAGCGTCCCGAGGCCGGCGAGCACGGCCACGCCGAGCGCGGCGACCAGGGCCGCCCACCCCGGCAGCACCAGCACCAGCAGCGCGCCGGTCCAGGCACCCAGCCCCAATGCGACCGCGCGCAGGTCGGGCACGGGGTCAGAGCGTGACGAGCGGGGCGAGGTCGGCGAGCGTGGCGTCGCCGATCCCGTCGACCTCGAGGAGCTCCTCGACCGAGGTGAAGCCGCCGTGCTCGCTGCGCCACGCCAGGATCGCCTCGGCCGTCACCGGACCGACCCCCGGCAGCGTCTCCAGCGTGGGCTGGTCTGCGGTGTTGAGGTTGACCAGCGTCTCCCCGGACGGTGCGGACGAGCCGAGGGTGCCGGCGACCCCGGGCGCGGGCGCCACCCCGACCAGAATCTGCTCACCGTCGACGACCGGCCGCGCGAGGTTGAGCGATGTGAGGTCGACGCCGCGACGCGCTCCCCCGGCCGCCTTCAGCGCGTCGACCACGCGCGAGCCGGGCGGCAGCACCGCGATGCCGGGCCTGCGCACCTTGCCGGCGACGTCGACGACCACCTCGCCCGACGGCTGCTCGGTCGCGGGTGCGCCGGACGGTGACACCGCGGCCAGCTGCGAAGGCGCCGGCTCGACCGGCGGCAACGGCACGGCCTCGGCCTGGTCGCGCACCACCAGCCAGGCCGCCAGGCCGACCGCGAGCGCGGCCACCACGGCGACCACGGCGAGGTGGACCGGCCCCAGCTGGAGCCGTCCGATCCGCAGCCGGCGGGACGCGTGCCGCCCCGGCACGGGGAGCACGACCGGCGCAGGCGGTTGCTCCGAGGGCCGGACGCGGGTGTGCGTCGAGGCGTCCGGCTCGCCGCGTACGGCGGCCAGCTCGGCGCTCAGCGTCGCCAGCCGCCGCGACACCGCCTCGGCGTGCTCGGATGCGGACTGGGATCGACGCATGGCTCCACGCTAGGAACGCCGGGCGCCCCTCGACAGGGCCCGCGAGCGATCTGTGGAGAGACCTGTCAGGCCTTTGCTGAACTTGTCGGCCCGTGCACGGCCTGACAAGTTCAGCGATCCCCGGTCAGCCGGGGATCGCTGAAGATGTCAGGGCCGCGGCGAGACGCAGACCGCGACCATGCCCGGACCGACGTGGGCGCCGAGGACCGCGCCGAGCTCGCCGCACATCACCTCACGGCCCTCGAGGCCGGGCGCCAGGCGGTCGGCGAGGGTGGTGGCCAGCTCCTCGGCGCGGTCGGCGTTGGCGAGGTGCGACACGCAGACGTCGACCGCCTGTTCGCCCGCCACCTCGACCGCGAGGTCGGCCAGCCGCGCCAGCGCCCGCGACGCCGTACGCACGCGCTCGCGCGGGACGACCCTGCCGTCCTTGATCTCGAGCAGAGGCTTGACGGCCAGGGCGCTGCCGAAGAGCGCGGCCGCCGCCCCGATCCGGCCGCCGCGGCGGAGGTACTCCAGGGTGTCGACGTAGAACAGCGACGAGGCGGCCTGCCCGCGGGCGAGCGCCGCCTCGGCGGCCTGCTGGGCCGTCCCCCCGGCCGCCAGCACGTCGGCGGCGGTGAGGGCGGCGTAGCCGGTGGCGATGCCCACCTGCCCGGAGTCGACCACGTGCACCGGGAGGTCGACCTCGAGGGCGGCGAGCTGCGCGGACTCGAACGTGCCGCTCATCTCCCCGGACAGGTGGATCGAGACGATCTCCTCGACACCGTCGGCCACCAACGAGCGGTAGACCTCGGCGAAGAGCGCCGGAGCCGGTCGCGAGGTGCTGACCGGGACGAAGTCGCGCAGCGCCTGCGCCACCACCTCCGGCGTGGCCCCGTCGGGGCCCTCGTCGAGCACCTTGGCACCGATCACCACCTGCAGGGGCACGACCCGGATGCCGCGGGCCTCCGCCAGCTCGGCGGGCAGGCTCGCGGTCGAGTCGGTGACGACGACCACGCGAGGCATAGCGAGACCCTACTGGCGAGCCGGCGCCTCAGACGACGATGTTCACCAGCTTCGGTGCGCGCACGATCACCTTGCGCACCGTCGCCCCGTCGATGGCGCGCTGGACGCCCTCGTCGGCCAGCGCCGCTGCCTCCAGGTCGGCCTCGGAGATGTCCGGGGAGACCTCCAGCCGCGCGCGCACCTTGCCCTTGACCTGGACGACCGCGGTCACGGTGTCCTCGACCAGCAGCGCCTCGTCGACCTCCGGCCAGCCGGCGCGGACGACGGTGGGCTCGTGGCCCAGCCGCTCCCACATCTCCTCGGCTGTGTAGGGCGCCACCAGCGACAGCAGGATCGCCACCGCCTCGGTGGCCTCGCGCACCGCGGGGTCGTCCGGTCCGCAGCCGGAGTCGATCGCCTTGCGGGTGGCGTTCACCAGCTCCATCACCCGGGCGACCATCACGTTGAAGCGGTAGGTCTCGACCAGCTCGGCCGCGTCGTGCACCGTCCGCGCGGTCGTACGCCGCAGCGCGACGTCGCCGGTCGTGACGTCCGCCCCGGGTGCCGAGGTGACGTCACCGGACAGCCGCCACGCCCGCTGCAGGAAGCGCAGCGACCCGTCGGGCGACATGTTGGCCCAGTCGATGTCGTCCTCCGGCGGGCCCGCGAAGACCAGGGTCAGCCGCACCGCGTCCACGCCGAAGGCGGCGAGCTGCTCCCCCAGGTTGACGCCGTTGCCCAGGGACTTGCTCATCTTCTTGCCCTGGTTGATCACGAAGCCCTGGTTCAGCTGGGCCGACCACGGCTCGCGGAAGTCGACCAGGCCCATGTCGTTCAGGACCTTGGTGAAGAAGCGGCCGTACAGCAGGTGCAGCACGGCGTGCTCGACCCCGCCGACGTACAGGTTGCACGGCATCCACGCGTTGACCTTCGCGCTGTCGAAGGGCTGCGTGTCCTCGTGGGGCGAGCAGTAGCGGAACATGTACCAGGACGAGTCCACGAAGGTGTCCATGGTGTCGGTGTCGCGCGTGGCCGGGCCGCCGCAGGTCGGGCAGCTGACCTCGACCCACTCGGTGGCGCCCCCCAGCGGCGAGGTGCCCTTGGGCTTCAGGTCGGCGCCCTTCAGCATCGGCAGCGTCACCGGCAGCTGGTCCTCGGGCACCGGGACCTCGCCGTCCACCGGGCAGTGGATGATCGGGATCGGGGCGCCCCAGTAGCGCTGGCGGCTCAGCAGCCAGTCGCGCAGCCGGAAGTTGACCGTGCCGCGGCCCAGCTCCTTGCCCTCCAGGTAGGAGATCGTGGTGGACTTCGCCTCCGCGACGCCCATCCCGGACAGGTCGATCTCGTCGTTGGCGGAGTTGATCGCCGGGCCGTCGCCCGTGAAGGCCTCCCCCTCCCAGCCCTCCGGCGGCTCGACCGTGCGGATCACCGGCAGGTCGAAGGCCTGGGCGAACTCCCAGTCGCGCTGGTCCTGGCCGGGGACGGCCATGATCGCGCCGGTGCCATAGTCGGCCAGCACGTAGTCGGCGGCGTAGACCGGGATCTGCGTGCCGGTCAGCGGGTTGGTCGCGTGCACGCCCAGGAAGACGCCGGTCTTCGGGCGGTCGGTCGACAGCCGGTTGATCTCGGTCTCCTTGCGGACCTCGACCAGGTAGTCGTCCAGCGCCTGGCGCTGCTCGTCGGTGACCAGCTCGGTGGCCAGGGCCGCGTCGGCGGCGACCACCATGAAGGTCGCGCCGAACAGCGTGTCGGGGCGCGTCGTGTAGACGGTGACCGGCTCGTCACGCCCCTCGACCGCGAAGTCGACGTGGGCGCCCTCGGAGCGACCGATCCAGTTGCGCTGCGCGGTGACGACGCGGTCGGGCCAGGTCTGCTCCAGCTCGTCCAGGCCGTCCAGCAGCTCCTGGGCGTAGTCGGTGATCTTGAAGTACCACTGGGTCAGCTCCTTCTTGGTCACCTCCGCCCCGCAGCGGTCGCAGACGCCGCCGACGACCTGCTCGTTGGCCAGCACCGTCTGGTCGTTGGGGCACCAGTTGACCGGGCTGTTCTTCCGGTAGGCCAGGCCGCGCTCGTAGAACTTCAGGAACAGCCACTGCGTCCACCGGTAGTACTCCGGGTCGCTGGTGTTGAAGGTGCGCGTCCAGTCGAACGACGCGGCGTAGCGCTGGCACGACTCGATCGACTTGGCGATGTTGGCGCGCGTGTAGGTGTCGGGGTGCTCGTCGTGACGGATCGCGGCGTTCTCCGCGGGCAGCCCGAAGGAGTCGAAGCCCATCGGGTTCAGCACCTCGTAGCCGCGCTGCCACCAGTAGCGCGCCACCACGTCGTGCAGGGCGAACACCTCGGCGTGGCCCATGTGCAGGTCACCGCTCGGGTAGGGGAACATCGTCAGCGCGTAGCGCTTCTCCCGCGGGCTGTCGTCGTCGGCCCGGAACGGCTGGAGGTCCTCCCAGACACGCTGCCACTTCGTCTCGGTGCCGGCGATGTCGTACGTCGCGCGCTCGGCGTCGTGTGCTCCGGTGTCTGGGCTGCTCATGGCGGGATCCTCTGCAGGTGCGGGTGGTGCTGGGTCGGGCATGAAAAAACCCCTCACATGGAGGGGTGGCCGCGTGTCGGTCTCCGTGGGTGGGAGGCCCCGATCAGCGCGGCTGCGAAAGAAGGAGCTGCTGGTGCACGGGACACATCATACTCGCTCCCATGGCCGCTGACCTGAGCAGGTACGACGACTGGCTCGCCTTCCTCACCGCGCTCCCCGACGAGGTGCCCGCCCTCCAGGTCGTCGTGGTCAACGGCTCGGCCGTCACCGGCGGGTGGGACGAGCACTCCGACCTCGACGTCGAGGCGTGGTGCAGCGGCGACGCCACCCCGACGTACGACGCGGTGCTGGCGCTCGCCCGCGCGCGCTTCGAGGTCGACCACGTGTGGGAGGTGCCCGAGGCGACCTGGCCCACGGGCCGGCAGTGCTTCATCCACCTCCAGCCCGACGCCGCCGACCTGAGCCGCCCGACCCGGCTCGTGGACGTCGTCATCCTGACCACGCCCGAGCGGCTGACGATGGACACCCGACGGCACGGCGTGCCGATGGTGCTGCACGACCCCGACGGCCTGCTCCTGCTCGAGGACGACGACGAGGCCGAGATGGAGGCGCAGCGGCAGCAGGCGGTCGCCCAGGCCGCGGCCCGCCGCCAGTCCGCGGCCTGGCTCGTCGAGCGGGCGATCGCCCGCGGCGACCTCGCCGAGGCGACCGGCCTGCACCTGCGCTTCGCGGTCGAGCCGCTGGTGCGGCTGCTGCGGATCCAGCACTGCCCGGCGCGGCACGACTTCGGCCTGCGCTACCTGCGCACCGACCTGCCGGAGGGGATGGCGGAGCGGGTGGAAGCACTGCTGCCCGGGCCGGACCTCGCGGTCCGGTCCCGGGCAGCGTTCGCGTGGCAGGACGAGGTCCTGCGCGACCTCAGCTGATCGTCACTTGACGAACTGCGGGGTGAGCGGCGGGCTCCACCACTCGCCGTTGTAGGCCTTGACGGCACCGATCACGTGCAGGATGCCGGCCACGACGAACGCGGCACCCAGCGCCGGCAGCATCACGACGAGGCCCAGGCCCAGCGTGAGGACGGCGACCGGGATGGTGAGGATGCCCAGCACGACGAGCCAGATGAACATCGTGATCTGGATGTTGATCGAGTTGGCGGCGTGCGCCCGGACGAACGGGCCCCGGTCCTTGTGGATCACGTAGACCGCGATCGAGGCCAGGAAGCCCAGGAAGCCGGCCGAGCAGATCATCGCGACGACGGCGCCGGCGTGGCTGATGGCTCCCCACGTCCGCTCGTCCTCGGCCGACATGGTCGACGGGGCGGCGCGGTAGGCGGCCTGGGGCTGCTGGCCGTAGCCCTGGGCCGGGTGGCCCTGGGTCGGGTAGCCCTGGGTCGGGTAGCCCTGGGTCGGGTCGGCCTGTGGGTCGGTCGGGTACTGGTCGGACATCTCTCTCACTCCTCGGCGGGCCCTGGCGGCCTCTGATGACACCAGCCAAGCACGTCGCAGGGTCGATTTCACCCCGTTCCGGGGTCGGGTCAGGGTCGGGTCAGGGGTCGTTCCGGGCAGACCGCCCAAGAAGTGTTTGACAGTTGCCGTCGCCCCCTGCACACTCACTCCCCGAGGACCGTTGGGGGGTGTGGGATGGGCGAGCCGGACGACGGCGCGGTCGCGCGGCTGCGCGCCACGGCGCACCCGCTGCGGCTGCGGATCCTGTCGCTGCTGACCGGCGAGGCGATGAGTGCCGCCGAGGTGGCCCGCGAGCTGGACCTCACCCACGCCAACGCGTCGTACCACCTGCGGGTGCTCCACGACGTCGGCAAGCTGGTGGTCGAGGGCGAGGAGAAGATCCGCGGCGGCGTGGCCAAGCGCTACCGGTACGACGCCACGCGCGAGGTGGCCGACCGCAGCTCGGGCGTCGAGGACCGCGTCGCCTACGCGCGGGCCAACGCCGTCGAGGTCGAGCGACGGCTGCTCGACGCAGCGCCCGGCCCGGCGGCCTCGAGCGACCTCGAGACGTGGGTCTCCCCCGAGACGTGGCGGCGCGCCGTCGACCTCCTGCACGAAGCCTCGACGCTGCTGCACGCGGCTGCCCTTCCGGCCGGGACTCCCGACACCGTGCACGTCAGCGCCACCCACACCGCCTTCACCATGACCGGCGGGCTCACCGGCGAGGCGTCCCGCCCGCCGACCGACCAGGAAGGGCCGCGATGACCTGGGCCTCGTCGTTCGCGCCGCTGCGCAACCGCAACTTCGCGTGGTACTTCTCCTCGCGCTTCGTGAACACGCTCGGCAACATGATGTCCAACATCGCGCTCGCCTTCGCCGTGCTGGACATCAGCGACTCCGCGAGCGCGCTGGGGCAGGTGCTGGCGGCGCACATGGCGCCGATGGTCCTGCTGCTCCTCTACGGCGGCGTGATCGCCGACCGCTTCCCGCGCGTCGCGGTCCTCCAGTTCTCCAACCTCGCCTCGGCGGTGACCCAGGGCGCCATCGCACTGCTCGTGCTGACGGGGCACGCCGAGATCTGGATGCTGCTCGTGCTGGCCGCCGCGCACGGCGTCGTGAGCGGGATCGGCTTCCCGGCGATGGCGAGCGTGCTGCCGAGCCTGGTGCCGCGCACCCAGCTCCAACCGGCCAACGCGCTGGTGTCGCTGACCCGCAACGGCCTGACCGTCCTCGGGCCGAGCGTCGGCGCCCTTCTGGTGGTCACCGTCGGTCCCGGCTGGGCCCTCGCCGTCGACGCAGCGACCTGGCTGGTCAGCGCCCTGCTGCTGCTGCCGATCACCATCCCGCCGCGCGAACCACGCGCCGAGACGTCCAGCACGCTCGAGGAGCTCCGGGAGGGGTGGGGCTTCTTCTGGGCGACCCCGTGGCTGTGGGCCGTCGTCGTGGGCTTCGGGCTGATGAACGCGATCCACTCCGGCGCCTGGAACACCCTCGGGCCGGTCGTGGCCGACGACACCATCGGGCGGCAGGGCTGGGGCTACGTGCTCTCGGCCGAGGCGATCGGGCTGGTGCTCACGACCCTCGTGCTGTTGTGGGTCCCGCTCCAGCGGCCCCTGCTCTACGGGATGATCGGCATGTTCGCCTTCGTCCCGCCCATGGTGCTGCTCGGCGTCCATCCCAGCCTGGGCTGGTTGATCGCCGCGTCCTTCCTGGCCGGGGTCGGCGTCGAGGTGTTCGGGATGGGGTGGAACCTCGCCATGCAGGAGAACATCGACGACTCGATGCTCTCGCGCGCCTACTCCTACGACGCCCTCGGCTCGTTCGTCGCGATCCCGATCGGCCAGGTCGCCTACGGGCCGCTGGCCTCGGTTGTCGGCCTGGAGGAGCTCCTGGTCGCCTCGGGTGTGGCGTACGCCGTCGTGGTGGCCCTCGTCCTCTGCTCCCGGTCCGTGCGCGGCCTGCAGCGGGCGCCGGCCCCGACCCCGGAGCCGTCGGTGACGAGCGCCACGCCGTAGGGTCCCCGGCATGGGAGTCATGGACCTGTTCCGCCTCGACGACAGGGTCGTCATCGTCACCGGCGCCTCCAGCGGGCTGGGCGTCGCGTTCGCCCACTGCTTCGCCGAGGCCGGCGCCGACCTGGTTCTCGGTGCGCGCCGCGTGGAGAAGCTGGAGCGGGTGGCCGCCTCCGTGCGCTCCACCGGACGCCGCGTGCACACCGTCGAGACCGACGTGGCCGACCCCGAGCAGTGCCAGCGACTCGTCGACGAGGCGATGGCGAAGTTCGGCCGGGTCGACGTGCTGGTCAACAACGCCGGTGTGGGCACGGCCGTGCCCGCCACTCGCGAGACGCCCGAGCAGTTCCGCTCGGTCATCGACGTCAACCTCAACGGCTGCTACTGGATGGCGCAGGCCTGCGGCCGCGTCATGGAGCCGGGCTCGAGCATCATCAACATCTCCTCGATCCTCGGCATCACCACCGGCGGCCTGCCGCAGGCGGCGTACTCCGCCTCGAAGGCCGGGCTCGGCGGCCTGACCCGCGACCTCGCGCAGCAGTGGATGGGCCGCAAGGGCATCCGCGTCAACGCGCTCGCGCCGGGCTTCTTCACCTCGGAGATGACCGAGACCTACCCGGAGGGCTACCTCGAGCTCGCCCTGCAGCGCGTCCCGGCCGGCCGCAAGGGCGACCCGCGCGAGCTCGCCGCGACCGCGGTCTGGCTGGCCTCCGACGCCGCCGGCTACGTCACCGGCCAGATGATCCCGGTCGACGGCGGCCTCACGATCGCCTGACCTTCTGCCAAGATCCGGGGGCATGAGCACCGCGTCCCCGGGCACCGACCGCTCGCACCGGCTCCGCCGGATGACCGGTCGCGATCCGCACGAGGCCCACCGCACTGCAACCCCGCTGGAGCTGTTGTACGACCTGACGCTGGTCGTGGCGTTCAGCCTGGCCGGCAGCCAGTTCGCGCACGCCCTCGTCGAGGACCACGTCGTGCCCGGCCTGCTCGGCTTCGGCGTCGCCATGTTCGCCATCACGCTGGCGTGGATCAACTTCTCGTGGTTCGCCTCGGCGTACGACACCGACGACGCGTTCATGCGCCTGGCGACCCTCGTCCAGATGGTCGGCGTGCTGGTCATGGCGCTGGGGCTGCACGACGTCTTCGAGGGGTTCGCCCACGACGAGTTCGACAACGCCGTGCTCGTGGCCGGCTACGTCACGATGCGGCTCTCCATGGTCGTGCTGTGGACGCGCGCCGCCCGGCACGACCCGCCGCGCCGCTCGACGTGCCTGGCCTACGCCCGCGGCATCGCCGCCGTCCAGGTGGGCTGGGTCGTCACCGCGTTCGACCTGCTGCCGGTGCCCGCCCAGATCGCGCTCGCCGTCGTCCTGTTCGCGGTCGAGGTCGGCGGGACGGTCTGGATCGAGACCCACTTCCCCTCGACGCCGTGGCACCCCCACCACATCGCCGAGCGCTACGGCCTCCTCGCGATCATCACCTTCGGCGAGGTCATCCTCGGCACCACGACCGCCATCGAGGCGGTGGTCTCCGCGCAGGGCTGGAGCGCCGAGGCCGCGGTGATCGCGCTCGCCGGCGTCGCCCTCGCCGTCGGGCTGTGGTGGTGCTACTTCACCGTCCCCTACGGCGAGGCGCTGCGGGGCAGCAACGCGAAGAGCATGGTCTTCGGCTTCGGCCACATGCTGCTGTACGCCGCGATCGCCGGCACCGGCGCCGGCCTGCACGCGGCGGCGTACCTCCTCGAGCACCACAGCCAGCTCGACACCGCGCAGACGGTGCTGACGATGGCGATCCCGGTCGCGGTGTTCGTGGTGGTGCTGTTCGTGCTCTTCCACGTGATGTTCCCCGGGCGCGACCCGCTGCACTACTGGCTGCTCGCCGGGACGCTGGTCGTGCTCGTCGCGGCCTGGCTCCTCGCACAGGCTGGCGCGTCGATGACCGTGGCGCTCGGCGTGCTGATGCTGGCGCCGTGGGTGACGGTGGTCGGCTACGAGCTGCGGGGGCACCGCCACCTGTCCGAGGTCATCACGGCGTCGGGCCGCTGATGTCGCACGGTGACTACAAGGCCTTCTTCGCGGCGGCCTGCGCGGGTGACGCCGACCTCGTCGAGCACCACCTCGACACGGGCGTCGACGTCGACTTCGTCCATGCCGAGCTCCAGTCGACGGCGCTGGTCGCGGCCATCGAGGAGAGGCGTGAGACCGTCGCGCTCCTGCTCCTCGACCGCGGCGCCTCGCCGACGCTCGTGTCGCCGCTGGAGGGCATGACGCCCCTCGAGGCCGCCCGGGCGGCAGGTCTCGCTCGGGTCGTGGAGCGGCTCAGCTGAGCCAGGGCTCGCCGGCGACGACCCCGTCCGTACGCCGTCCGGCCGCCGCGTCGGCCAGCCATTGCTCGGCCTCACCGCCCGTGAAGCTGCCGCTCCCGTTCCAGCCGTCGAGCGAGCGCCTGACGAACCTCCCCCGCTCGCGCACTACGTAGACGCCACCCGACAGCACCAGGAGGAAGGCGTCGTCGACGGCCGCGAGCAGCGCGGCCGACCCGTCGTCGCAGGCGTCGCAGCCGCAGTACGGCTGGCGCTCGAGGACCTCGACCGGCTCCCCGACGCCGACCTGGACGAACGTCTCGTCCGAGAACAGCCCCACCACGACGGGTTGCGTGCCCGGCGCGCCTCGCACCACGGTGACGCGGCTGGCCGCGAGGTGCTGCTCCGCCATCCACTCCACGGTCCCGGGGTCGACCTGCTCGGCCGTCCCGAGCCCGGCCGCCGTGATTGCCTCGATCCACGCGTCGGACCGGACGGCCAGCAGCCGGTAGCGCTCCGGCTCGGTCTCGCGGGAGTACTCCTCCTCGAGCGGCGGGCTGCCGCCGGGGTGCGGGTCCGGCCAGTCGGCGAGGTCGCCGCGCAGGCGGGCGAAGGCATCGTCGACCGCGGGCAGCAGCGCCGCGGCCGCGAAGCGGCGACGGTCGGCGCTCGTGGAGACGAGGACGCCGTCGAGGGTGGCCGACGCGTGGCCCTCGACGGGCAGGGTCACCGACACCGACACCGGGGTGTTCGGCCCGTCGTCGCCGGACCAGGACATGGTCCACGATCCCTCGCCGAGCGCGACCGGCTCACCTAGCGGGTCGAGGGTGATGATCACCGGACCGTTCGGCTCGTGGAACACGCGTCGCGGCCAGTAGCGGCTCGGGACGAAGCCGAGCGCCTCCAGCAGGTCGGCCACGCGGTCGGGATCGGGCGGGGTGATCGAGATCGACGCCACGACCGCACCGTCGGCCGGGCCGGGCGGCATCGGCGTGGTCCACTCGATGAGGAACGGGAGCGCGTCGTCGTACGGGCCCGTGTCGACGTCGCAGACCTTCCACTCCACCACGTCGCCGCTCGGCGTGCGCCGCGAGCCCGGCACGGGCGGGGCGGGGTCGAAGCCGGCCGCGACGAGGGCGGCGTGCGCCGCCTCGATGTCGTCCACCGCGACCGCCCAGGAGATCGGTCCGCGTGCACCGCGGATCCGGTCGAGCGCCGGGTTGGACTCCTCGGAGCCCGCGGCGATCAGCTCGACGTACGCCGGCCGCGGGCCGCGGACGAGGACGTTCTCGGTGCCGACCGGGTGCGCTCCCCCGCGCTCGGCTGGGAGCCCGGCCGCACGCCAGCGAGCCAAGGCCTCGTCGAGGTCCTCGACGGCGACGACGAGGTGGTCGAACCGGGCGTCCACGCGAACGCCGGCCGTCAGCCCGCGAGGATCTCGGTGACCGCGCGGACCAGCCCGGCGATGTCCTCGTCGCTGGCCACCAGCGGCGGCGCGAAACGCACCGTGGAGCCGTGGGTGTCCTTGGCCAGGATGCCGCGCGCCATCAGCGCCTCGGACATCTGGCGGCCGCTCATCAGCGTCGGGTCGATGTCGATGCCGGCCCACGCGCCCCGGACGCGCACGTCGGAGAGGCCGCGGCCGACGAGCGGGCGGAAGCCCTCCTCGAGCAGCGCGCCGATCTCGGCGGAGCGGGCCTGGAAGGTGCCCTCCTCGAGCATCGCGACGACCTCCGTGCCGATGGCCGCGGCGAGCGGGTTGCCGCCGAAGGTCGAGCCGTGCGAGCCGGGCGTGATGACGTCCATGACGTCGTGGTCGGCCGCGATCGCGGAGACCGGGTAGATGCCGCCGCCGAGCGCCTTGCCCATGATGTAGATGTCGGGGACGACGTCCTCGTGGTCGCAGGCGAACGTCCTGCCGGAGCGGGCCAGGCCGGACTGGATCTCGTCGGCGACCATCAGCACGTTGCGCTCGGTGCAGAGCTCGCGCAGCTCGCGGAGGAAGCCCTGCGGCGGCATGACCACGCCGCCCTCGCCCTGGATCGGCTCGAACAGCACGGCGACGGTGGTGTCGTCGATGGCCGAGGCGATCGAGGCGATGTCGCCGTACTTCACGCTGCGGAAGCCGCCGGTGAAGGGCGCGTAGCCCGAGGTCGCGACCTCGTCGTCCGAGAAGCTGACGATCGTGGTGGTGCGGCCGTGGAAGTTGCCCTCCATGGTGATGATCGAGGCCTGGCCCGCGGGCACGCCCTTGACCTCGTAGCCCCACTTGCGGCTGACCTTGATGGCGGTCTCGACGGCCTCGGCGCCGGAGTTCATCGGCAGGATCATGTCCTTGCCGGTCAGCCGGCACAGCGCCTCGGCGAAGCCGCTCAGCTTGTCGTTGAAGAACGCGCGGCTGGTGAGCGTCAGCCGGCCGAGCTGCTCGCGCGCGACCGCGACGAGGCGCTCGTTGGAGTGGCCGAAGTTGAGCGCGGAGTAGCCCGCGAGGCAGTCGAGGTAGCGGTTGCCGTCGACGTCGATGACCCACGCGCCGTCGCCCTCGGACAGCACGACCGGCAGCGGGTGGTAGTTGTGCGCTGCGTAGCGCTCGGTCGCCTCGATGTGGGCGGCCGTGCGCTCGGAAGTGGTGCTCGTGGAGTGGTCAGTCGCGGTCATGGGCACATGGTGCCACCGCCCGTACGAAACCGCCGAAGCGAGGAAGCCACTGTTTCCCAGGTGGCCCGCGACAGGGTCGTGGCGCGGCTGGTGTCATCGTCTCGACGGATGCGTGGAAGGGGCACTGAATGGACGACGCGGACCCGGTCGGCTTCATCGGGCTCGGGCACATGGGCGAGCCGATCGCGCTCAACCTGCTGCGGGCCGGCCGCCGGCTGGTGGTGTGGACCCGGCGGGCGGAGCGGGTCCGCGAGCTGACGTCGGCGGGCGCCGAGGGCGCGGCCGATGTCGGCGAGGTGCTGGACCGTTGCGAGGTGGTCCTCCTGATGCTGGCGGACGCGGCCGCGCTGGAGGAGGTGCTGGGCTGGGACGGCTCGGCGTTCGCCCACTCCCTTGCGGGACGCACCCTGGTCAACCTCGGGACGGTGTCGACGACCTCCGCCTCGGCCTTCCACGAGCGGGTGCGGGAGGCGGGCGGACGCTACGTCGAGGCACCCGTCTCCGGATCGCGCGTCCCGGCGCAGCGCGGCGAGCTCGTCGTGATGCTCGCGGGCGATGGCGACCTCGACCCGGTCGAGCGGCTGCTCGCGCCGACCAGCAGCGCGGTCGTGCGGTGCGGCGACGTGCCGGCCGCGACGGCCACCAAGCTGTCCGTCAACGCGTTCCTCGTCAGCCTGGTCACGTCCCTGGCGGAGTCGGTGCACCTGGCCGAGCGCAGCGGGGTCGACCTCGACGTGCTCCATCGCGTCCTGGACTCCGGGCCGATGGCCAGCGCCGTGTCCCGGCTGCGCCTGGCCGCCATGCTCGAGCGCGACTACGCACCGCAGACCGCGATCGACGACGTGGCCCGCAACTGCCGGCTGGTCCTCGAGCTCGCCGAGTCGGCCGGGGCCGCGGCCCCGATGGCCCGCCAGAGCCACGAGCTCTACTCCCGCGCCTCCACGCTCGGCTTCGGCGCCGACGACATGGCCGCCGTCGTGGAGGCGCTCCGGCGATGATCGCGTTCTCGGGGGAGGGCGGGCGGTTCACCACACGTGTCCGGGAAACCGCCCCTCGGCCACAACTCGAAGGGCGACTTCTCGGACACGTGTGGAAACGCACCCAGACAAGACCGAAGGCCGGATCCTGACGGATCCGGCCTTCGTGTTGGTGGAGCTGAGGGGACTCGAACCCCTGACCCTCTGCATGCCATGCAGATGCGCTACCAGCTGCGCCACAGCCCCAACAGCCGAGAACATTAGCCGACAGTTTCGCCGACGTGAAATCGGGGTGCCCCCTCAGCTGATCCAGCGCACCAGGAGCCAGATCCCGAGGATCGCGACGCCCACCCCGGCGAGCACCGGGACAATGGTCAGCGCGACCGCGCCGGCGACGTACGCCGCTGTCGGCGGCTCGCGCAGCGGCGCCCGCTCGACCTCGCGGAGCAGCAGGTGGAGGTTCTTGCGGTTGGCCCGGTGGGCGATGTCGAGCAGGTCGCCGACGCCGGGGAGCAGGCCGAGCAGGGCGTCGACGACGAGGTTGAGCGCCATCCGAGCGAGCACCACCATGGGCACCCGGGCCAGGATCGCGTCGCGGACGATCACGGTCGACAGCGCGCTTCCGACGGCGTCGCCGATGCCGGGCAGCAGCCCGAGGACGGCGTCGAGGCCGACACCGAAGCGGGTGCCGGGGACGGTCACCGCGTCGTCCATCACCTTCGCCAGCTGCCGGCTGAGGTGGAGGTCGACCTCGCGCGCCCGGTCGCTCACGCGACGACCCGGTTCCAGGCGACCAGCCGCCAGCGGGTCTCGCCGCCGGTCCAGGTCGAGGCGGCGTGCTCGAGCTCGATCCAGCCGCAGTTGGCGAGCACGCCGAGGGCCTCCCCCGGGTCGGCGAGGCCGAGGAACGCCGGCACGGCGACGCGCAGTGCGGCACCGTGGGAGACGATGATCCCCGTCTCCCCCTCGCCGAGCGCGTCGGCGTACGACGCCAGGGCGGGCAGGAAGCGCGCGAGCACGTCGTCGTCGGTCTCGCGCCCGGGGATGCCGGCGTCGTCCCCTGCGAGCAGCCTGGCGTGCTCCTCGGGGTGGGCGGCGGCGTACTCCTCGCTGGTCAGCCCGGTGCGGTTGGGTCCGATGTCGAACTCACGCAGGCGCGCGTCGAGGACCGGCTCCAGCCCGGCCACCGCGGCGACGCAGGCCGCGGTCTGCGCGGCGCGGGAGAGGTCCGAGCTCCAGACCGCGACGGGCGCGAGGGCGGCCATCGCAGGCGCGACGGCCGCGGACTGGGCCTGCCCCTGCTCGTCGAGCGGGATGTCGGCGTGCCCCTGCGCGCGCCGGGCGTCGTTCCAGGCCGTGCGGCCGTGCCGCAGCAGGACCAGGCGCTTCACGACAGGGACAGCGGGATGAGCGGGCAGTCGCTCCAGAGGCGCTCGAGGGCGTAGAAGGAGCGCTCCTCCTCGTGCTGGACGTGCACCACGATCTCGCCGTAGTCGAGCAGCACCCAGCGACCCTCCTTGTGGCCCTCGCGGCGGATCGGCTTGGCGCCCGCCTCGCGGAGCTTGTCCTCCACCTCGTCGACGATCGCGCCGACGGCGCGCTCGTTGTTGGCGCTGGCCAGCACGAAGGCGTCGGTGATCGCGAGCTGGTCGCTCACGTCGAAGGCCAGCACCTGGTCGGCCTTCTTGTCGTGCGCGGCCTGGGCGGCGACGGCGACGAGCTCGAGGGCGTGGTCGGTGGCAGTCATGCAGTGTCCTTGTTCGTTGCGGGTGCTGCGTAGAGGTCGTGCTTGGCGATGTACTGGACGACGCCGTCGGGCACGAGGTACCAGACCGGCTCGCCGCGCCGCTTGCGCTCGCGGCAGTCGGTGGAGGAGATCGCCAGGGCAGGGATTTCGACCATGGTGACCCGGTCGGCGGGGATCTTCGCCAGCGCCTCGGGGTCCATGGCGTAGCCGGGCCGGGTGCAGCCGACGAAGTTGGCGAGCTCGAAGAGTTCCTCGACGTCACGCCACGTGAAGATGTCGGCGAGCGCGTCGGCGCCGGTGATGAAGAACAGCTCGGCGTCGGGCATCTCCGCCTTGAGGTCGCGGAGCGTGTCGATCGTGTACGTCTTGCCCTCGCGGTCGATGTCGACCCGGGAGACGTTGAAGCGCGGGTTGGCGGCGGTGGCGACGACCGTCATCAGGTAGCGGTGCTCAGCGGTCGTGACCTCGCGGTCGCTCTTCTGCCAGGGGTCGCCGGTGGGGACGAAGACGACCTCGTCGAGGTCGAACCAGGCCTGCACCTCCGACGCCGCCACGAGGTGGCCGTGGTGGATGGGGTCGAAGGTCCCGCCCATCACCCCGACCCGACGAGGTGCCTTCCGGTCCGGCACGGGATCAGCTGTGCTCGCGGCCGCCACCGAAGGAGATCACTGCCAGCAGCAGGACGAGCAGCAGCGCCAGGGCGATGCCCCCCACGGCGTAGGGGTGGATCGCGGGCTCGCCGTGCTCGGCGGTCTCGGCGGCAAGCGTGATGACGGTGCTCAGCATGGGCGCGATCCTATCGTCTGCGCCCGCGCGTCAGCGCACGTGGCCGTCGCCGACGACGACGTACTTGCTCGAGGTCATCTCGGGCAGGCCCATCGGGCCGCGGGCGTGCAGCTTCTGCGTCGAGATGCCGATCTCGGCGCCGAAGCCGAACTCGCCGCCGTCGGTGAAGCGGGTCGAGGCGTTGACGACCACGGCGGCGGAGTCCACGGCGGCGACGAAGCGGCGGATGGCGCCCTGGTCGCGGGCGACGATCGCCTCGGTGTGCCCTGAGGAGTAGCGGCGGATGTGCGCGATCGCGCCCTCGACGTCGGGCACCACCGCGGCCGAGATCTCGAGCGCGAGGAACTCGGCGCCGTGGTCCTCGTCGGTGGCCGGGACCACGTCGTCGTACTCCGCGAAGGCCGGGTCGCCGTGGATCCGGACGCCACCCGCCTGGAGGGCCTCGATCACCGTCGGCAGGAACTCGTCGGCGACGTCCTGGTGGACGAGCAGCGACTCGGCCGCGTTGCACACGCTCGTGCGCTGGGTCTTCGCGTTGAGCACGATGGCGAGCGCCTGCTCGAGGTCGGCCGAGGCGTCGACGTAGACGTGGCAGTTGCCCACGCCCGTCTCGATCACCGGCACCGTCGACTCCTCCACCACGCTGCGGATCAGGCCCGCGCCACCGCGTGGGATCAGCACGTCGACGAGGCCACGGGCCCGCATCAGGGCCTTGACGCTGTCGTGGGTCTCCCCCGGCACCAGCTGTACGACGTCCTCCGGCAGGCCGCTGCCGGCCAGCGCGCCGCGCATCGCCGCCACGATCGCCGCGTTGCTCGACCGGGCGCTCGACGACCCCCGCAGCAGGACCGCGTTGCCGGCCTTGAGGCAGATGCCGGCGGCGTCGGCGGTGACGTTGGGCCGGGCCTCGTAGATCATCCCGACCACGCCGAAGGGCACGCGCACCTGCCGGAGCTCGAGCCCGTTGGCCAGCGTGCTCCCGCGCAGCACCTCGCCCACGGGGTCGGGCAGCCCCGCGACGTCGCGCAGCCCCTGCGCCATCGCCTCGAGCCGGGCGTCGTCGAGGCGCAGCCGGTCGACGATGTTGGCCGGGGTGCCGCCGGACTCCGCCCGGGCGACGTCCTCGGCGTTTGCGGCGAGGATCCCCGGCGCCGAGGCCAGCAGCGCGTCCGCCATCGCCCGCAGCGCGGCGTCCTTGGTCGCCCGGGTCGCCGTGGCGAGCTCGTGGCTCGCCGTCCGCGCCCGACCGGCGACCTCGCGGACCGCATCCTCGCTGCTCATGCCGTCCAGCGTAGGTCCGTCGTGCCTATCCTGAGCCCATGTCTCGCATCACGGGGGTGGTGGTCGCGCTGGCGACCACAGCGGCGGTCCTGACGGGTTCCACGGCCGGAGCCGGCACGGGGGCGGCAGCGCCACCGACGGCCCAGCTGCCGCGCGAGATCATCGGCGGTGTCGAGCTGACCCTGGCCGACGGTGACGTGCTGCGCGTCTGGACCGCCGAGAGCCACCGCACGGTGTGGGCGAAGCGGTACGACACCGCGACCGGCGCCTGGGGTGCGCGGACCGTCGTGCTCGCGCGGAAGAACCTCTTCTGCGGCGACGTCGACGCGCGGACGGCCAACGGCGCCGTGGCCGTGATCGCCGAGTGCGACCGCTACGGCTGGTCCGAGGACCAGGCGCCGACCTCCTCGCGCGCGCTCTGGTCGCCCGACACCGTCTCGTGGACGTCGTACGAGCTGGAGGGCGAGGCCTACGAGGAGCCCGGCATCTCCCCCGACGGCAGCCGGGCGGTGTGGCCGGAGTTCAGGGGCTACGTCACCTTCGGCCCGGAGGGATTCACCCGCCACACGCTGAGCACTCCGGGCCAGGAGTACACCGCGACCGCCACGATCACCGACACCGGCCAGGTGTCCTACCTCTACGGCAGGGGCTTCGGCGGGCGCTGCGGCCTCGTCGTGCTCACCCGTGCCGGGGCCGCCCCGCCGACGCGACAGGAGATCGCGTTCGACGGGGCCTGCACGGACAGCAACTTCGCCAACGTCGACTCCGACACCACCCTCTTCGGCGAGTTCGACTACCCCGCAACGGTCACGACGATCGCCCGGGCCAGTGCCGACTCGCCGTGGGCGGTCACGCAGGTCGCGCCGGTCGACGCGCCCGGGCTGGTGACGGTCGAACGCGGCACCTACACGCGGTTCTTCACCGCACCGGGGTCTCCCTTGGTCGCCCTCGGCTCACGCACCGGCAGGCGGGTGCGAGCCCAGGTGTACGACCCGGGCACCCAGTCCTGGAGCGCCCCGATCACGGTGCTCGAGTCGGGTGCGCAGTGCAACTGGGGCCCGGGCGAGACCGCGCAACCCCTCGCCGTGATCGTTGCCGTGGTGAGGTGCCGCGGCAACCACATCGCACTCACCACCCGCGACGGCCTGGCCTGGCAGGCGCTGCGGATGGGCCCGCGCTCGCTGGGCCAGACCCGCGATGGGCAGTACGTCGCCGTGCCCGGCCCCGCGAGCACCCACGTGATCTCGCCCGAGCTGGGCGTCGTGACGCTGCCGGGCGGCGTCGCCGGACGGTGCGACGTCGTGGTCCCGGATGGACCGGACGCAGCCGTCCAGGTGGTGGCGACCTCCGGCTCACGGCAGTGGCCGGTCGTCCTCCGGCACGTCTCGTCCGGCGGCACCGAACGGCTCGGGCGAGCCCGTACGCCGACCCCGGGCCGGTGCCGCGAGGTCGAGCAGTCCTACGACCGCCCCACCCGCTTCGACATGGGCAGCACCCGCATGGACCGGGGCCAGACGATGCAGGTCGTGCGTCGCGGAGACGACTGGCAGGTGCGGATCAAGGAGTGGTGAACGCACGGATGCCCCGACCTCGCGGTCGGGGCATCCGGGTGCGTTGCGGGCGATCAGCCCTTGCGCTCGGTGATCTTCTCGGTGGCGGCGGGCAGCACGGAGTGCAGGTCGCCGACCACGCCGAAGTCGACCAGCTCGAAGATCGGGGCCTCGGGGTCCTTGTTGACCGCAACGATCGTCTTGGAGGTCTGCATGCCGGCGCGGTGCTGGATCGCACCCGAGATGCCGTTGGCGACGTAGAGCTGGGGCGAGACCGTCTTGCCGGTCTGGCCGACCTGGAACGCGTGCGGCATCCAGCCCGAGTCGACCGCGGCACGCGAGGCACCCACGGCCGCGCCGAGGCTGTCGGCGAAGCCCTCGACCGGCTCGAAGTTGCCGCCGGTGCCACGACCACCCGAGACCACGATCGCGGCCTCGGTCAGCTCGGGACGACCGGTGGACTGCCGCGGCTGGGTGGCCACGACCTGGGCGCCCTTGGCGGCGTCGCTGATGGTGGCGGCGAACGCCTCGACGGCGCCGGCGCCCTCGGCCTCCTCCGGGGCGGCCGAGTTCGGCTTGACCGTGATGATCGGGGTGCCCGTGGTGACCTTCGCCTGCACCGTGTAGTTGCCGGCGAAGACCGACTGGGTGGTCACGCCACCCTCCTGCACGTCGACGGCGTCGGTGATCACGCCCGATCCCAGCTTGATCGCCAGGCGACCGGCGACCTCCTTGTTCTCGAACGTCGAGGGCAGCAGGATCGCCGCCGGGCTGGTCTTCTCGGCCAGCTGCTGGAGCGCCTCGGCCTTGGGGGCGACGAGGAAGCCCTTGATCTGGGCGTCGTCGATCACGTAGACCTTCGCCGCGCCGTACTTCTTGGCCTTCTCGGCCACGGCCTCGCCCTGCTCGGGCGAGCCGAAGAACACGGCCGAGGGCTCGCCGAGGCGGCGCGCGATCGTGAGCAGCTCGTAGGTGGGCTTCTTGACCTCGCCGTCGGCGTGGTCGACTACAACAAGAACCTCAGACATGCGTCAGCGCTCCTCAGATGAACTTCTTCGACGCGAGGAACTCGACCAGCGCAGTGGCGCCCGAGCCGTCCTCGTCGGTGACGATCTCGCCGGCCGTGCGCGGCGGGCGGGCGGTGGTGTCCTCGACCTGCGAGTACGCCACGGACAGGCCGACCTGGTCGGCGTCGAGGCCCAGGTCGGTCAGCGACCAGGTCTCCAGCGGCTTCTTCTTGGCCGCCATGATGCCCTTGAACGACGGGTAGCGGGCCTCGCCGGACTGGTCCGTCACCGACAGCACGATCGGCAGGCTCGCGCCGATGACCTCGGTCGAGCCCTCGTTGTCGCGCTTGATGCGGACCTGGTCGCCCTGCGACTCCACCACCGAGGCCAGCGTGACCTGCGGGAGGCCGAGGCGCTCGGCGAGCATCGCCGGGACGACCGAGCCCGAGGCGTCGGTCGAGGCCATCCCGCAGACCACGAGGTCGGCGCCCGCGTCGGCCTTGATCTTCTCGATGGCCTTGGCCAGCACCAGCGAGGTGCCGAGGTAGTCGGAGCCGGCGATCGCGTCGTCGACCACGTGGACGCCGGAGTCGGCACCCATCTGCAGCGCCTTGCGCACCGCGTCGACGGCCTTCTCCGGGCCGACGGTCAGAGCGGTGACGGTGATCTCCTCACCCTCACGCTTCTCGCGGAACTGCAGCGCCTGCTCCACGGCGTACTCGTCGAGCTCGGACAACAGGCCGTCGACACCGACGCGGTCGACGGTGTTGTCGTCCTCGAACTTGCGGTCGGCCGTCGCGTCCGGCACGTACTTCACACAGACAACAATGTTCATGGTGGTGTGGCCTCGCGGCCCCTCCTGTGCACTCGGATGTGCTCGTGAGGCTACAAGTCACGCACCCCGGCACGGAATGGCGTTCGGGGTGGGGATCCTCACAGTGCCACTGTCACGGTCGCTGCCCGGACCGCTCAGCGCCGCGCGCCGATGCGGAAGCGCACCTCACGCGTGGCCGCGAGGTGGTCGGCGTCGCCGCGGTAGGTGACCTGCACCCGGTAGCGGCCCCTCCGGGACGGGCCCGGGTCCAGCAGGAGCCGGCCGCCGACTGCGCCGCCCTCGAGCGTGCCGCGGGCGACCCGCACCTTCCGGCCGGACTTCCGCACGACGATCCGCACCTGCCCCGACGGGGTGGTGCCGTAGTCCCCGGCGGCCCGGACGTGGACCGCGATGGGGGCCCGGAGCCGCTTGCCGGTCACCCGCACCTGGAGCCGGGTGCGCACCGGCACGACCTGCCAGGCCACGCTCGGCGAGGTGCTGCCGTCCTGCCGGAGCGGGTCCCGGGGCAGGAACGTGGCCTGCACGGCGTGCGCTCCCACGGCGGCGCGCGGGAGCACGAGGCTGGCCGTCCCGCTCGCCCCGAGGTTGGCCTTGAAGGCGACCCCGTCGACCGAGAAGACGACGTCGCCCTCGGCCGGGCCGGCTGGCGTGGTCACGGCGGCGGAGGCGGTGACCAGCTGCCCGAAGGACGACTGGGCGGCGCTGAGCACGACGGTGGTGCTCGACGGCACGGCAGCCGAGGCCGGGTGGACCGGCGCGACGGCGGCGGCCAGGCCGAGCACACCGGCGGCGGCCACTCCGGCCGCCTGTCGGCGCACGGATGATCGAGACATGTGTGGAACCCCCTGCCCGGATCGTAGATCACGGGCAGGGGCGCCACCTCAGCCGACCTTGACCTTGACCTTGCCCTTCGACGCGGCGTGGGTCGCGTCGCCCGCGTAGGAGACGGTGATCGTGTAGGTGCCCGGCTTGGAGACCTTGGGGACCACGACCTTGGCCTTGCCGGCCTTCACGTCGACCCGCAGGCTCTTGACCTTCTTCTGGCCGCGGGTCACCTTCACCTTCGCCGTGCCGGTGGCGGCCTTGTCGGTGGAGCCGACCTTGATCCGGGCGACGATCTTCGACTGCTTCTTCGACCAGCTGCCGCTCACCTTCGTGGTCGTCGACTGGACAGCGCCGGGCGTGGTCGGGGTGCCGGGGGTGGCCGCGTCGGTGACGGTCACGGTGTCGACGGTGAGGTCCTGGGCGGGCGTGGCGGCCTTGGGCGTGCACGTCACGTCGGCGGTGTACGCCGCTGAGCCGTCCGCCTTCGTGAACGCCAGCGAGGCCGTGTAGCTGGCGGCCTTGAGGACGTACGTCCCCGCGGCGGTCGGCGCGAACGTCGGGCCCGCGCCGGTGGCGGTCACCGTGACCGGCCCCGAGGCGGGCAGGTCGGCGCTCGCCACGGTGGCGGCGATGTCGGGCAGCGCGGCACCGTTCTGGGTGGCCTTGATCTTCGCCGTGCCCGCGACCTTCCGCGCCCCGAAGACCGTGTAGACCGCGTTGCGGACGTCGTCGGGGATGGTGACCTTCGCCGTCACGTTCACCGGGGCCGAGGCGCCGGTGGCGAGGGTGGCGGGCAGGTCGGTGTCGGCAGTGGTGAGGAACTCCTTGTCACCGAGGACGGTGTTGCAGACGAAGACGAGGTTGCCGGAGGCCGCGCCCGCGGGCACGGCGCCGAGACCGGTGACGACGAGCGAGGCGATGCCGAAGGCGGCGAGGCTGGACTTCAGGTGCATGCGTATTCCCTCCCAAGGAAACGGGTCAGCGCCACCGTCCCTCCCATGGTCGGTGGTCGCCCGGGAACTGTGACACTCAGTTACACACTGAGGTACACCCCGTCCCACGATGCGGTACGCATGTGCACCGAACCCGTGGTCCGGCGCCCCGCCCGGGAGCGGTCAGGACTTGATGAGCTTGCTGACCAGCCGGCCCACGACGAGCCAGGCAATGGCGCCCAGGCCCCAGTTGAAGAGGGCGTTCTTGATGTCGGCGCCCTCGCCCCGGAACTGCTTGATGCCGTCGCTGCGGGAGAAGATGTCGAGGTCGACGAAGCTCGCAGCCTGCAGGATGAAGTCGACCGCGCTGTTGGACCGGTTGGCCTCGAGGGCGATCAGGAGGGCGCCCATCGCGAGCAGCAGTGCCGAGAGGGCGCTCACGATCCACACGAGCTGGGCCAGGGTTCCCCGGATCTTGTCCACTGGTCGGTCTCCTTCAGGTCGTCGCGCGACGCGGCCGGTCGCTCCGCGGGCCGGAGCGTACCCGGTGTCAGCGCCCCACGAAGGTCGCCTTGCCGGGTCCGTTCTCAACGAACGAGGTCATGCCGCGGGTACGGTCCTCGGTCGCGAAGACCGCGGCGAACTGCTGCCGCTCGATCTCCAGGCCCGTGTCGAGGTCGACCTCGCTGCCCCGGTCGATGCACTCCTTGGCCGCCCGGAGCGCGAGCGCCGCGGCGCCGCTGAACTGGGAGGCGTAGGCGACCGACGCCTCGAGCACGTCGCCCGGCGGCAGGACCCGGTCGACGAGGCCGATGCGCAGCGCCTCGTCGGCCTTGACGAAGCGGCCGGTGAAGATGATGTCCTTGGCCGTGGACGTGCCGACCAGCCGGGTGAGCCGCTGGGTGCCGCCCGCGCCGGGGATGATCCCGAGCAGGACCTCCGGCTGGCCGAACACCGCGTCCTCGGCCGCGAAGCGCAGGTCCGCGGAGAGGGCGAGCTCGCAGCCCCCGCCGAGGGCGTAGCCGTTGACGGCGGCGATCACCGGCTTCGGGATCCGCGCGATGGCGGTGGTCGCCGAGCTGACCGAGGTGGAGACCCTGACCATGTCGGCGTAGGACAGGTCGGCCATCTCCTTGACGTCGTTGCCGGCGGCGAAGACCCGCTCGCCGCCCCACAGCACCACGGCACGTACGTCGTCGCGCTCGCTGAGCTCGGCGGCCGCCTCGCGGAGGTCGGCCTGCACCTGGACGCTGATCGCGTTCATCTTCGGGCGGTCCAGCCGCAGGACCGCGACCCCGTCGGTCACGTCGATCGAGACGAACTCCATGCGCTGCTCCTCATCGTCGGTGCTGCGTGAGCGGTGTTACACGATTGCGATGCCGCATTGTGCCGTGCGCGCCCGTCTCGACCACAATGACCCGCGTGACACCGCCCCCCGAGACCACAGTCTGGAACCACGAAGGCGAGACCATGAGGGTCTGGCCCGGTCGCAACTACCCCCTGGGCGCGACCTGGTCCCACGACTCCACGAACTTCGCGGTCTACGCCCCGGCGGCCGAGCACGTGTGGGTCTGCCTCTTCGACGAGGAGGGCGCCGAGGTGCGGCACCTGCTCACGGAGCACTCGCTGGGCGTGTGGCACGGCGCGATCCCGGGCGTCTCCCCCGGCACGCGCTACGGCTACCGCGCGCACGGGCCGTGGGACCCCGACGCCGGGCTGCGGTTCAACGCCAACAAGCTGCTGCTCGACCCCTACGGCAAGGCCGTCGCCGGCGACCTCCTCGTCGACGACGCGATCTTCGGCTACGCCCAGGGCGACCCCGACACGATCAGCGACCTCGACTCGGCGCCGTTCGTGCCGCGCAGCGTGGTCGTCTACGACGACTTCCAGTGGGGCGCGGACACCTCACCGCGTCGCCGCTGGCGCGACACCGTGATCTACGAGATGCACGTCAAGGGCATGACCCAGCTGCACGACCGGGTCCCCGAGGAGCTGCGCGGGACGTACGCCGGTCTCGCCACGCCCGCCGTGACGGACTACCTCAAGGACCTCGGCGTCACGGCCGTGGAGCTGCTGCCGATCCACCAGTTCGTCTCCGAGCCAGGGCTGGCCGAGCGCGGGCTGGTCAACTACTGGGGCTACAACTCCATCAGCTTCTTCGCCCCGCACAACGCGTACGCGCACGCGGGCGACCGGGGCCAGCAGGTCACCGAGTTCAAGCAGATGGTCAAGGACTTCCACGCCGCCGGGCTCGAGGTGATCCTCGACGTGGTCTACAACCACACCGCCGAGGCGGGCCCGCTCGGCCCGACGCTGAGCTTCCGGGGCCTCGACGACCTCGGCTACTACCAGCGCGTGGTGCCGCCGCCGGTGACCGACCCGGACGCGGAGCCGATGACGGACACCTACTGGGACGTCACCGGCTGCGGCAACACCCTCGACGCCACCCACACCCAGAGCCTGCGGATGATCCTGGACTCGCTGCGCTACTGGGTGACCGAGATGCACGTCGACGGCTTCCGCTTCGACCTGATGAGCGCGCTGACCCGCACCAACCAGGTCGTCGACATGGGCAGCCACCTGATCACGGCCATCGGCCAGGACCCGGTCCTGCGGCACGTGAAGCTCGTGGCCGAGCCGTGGGACGCCTCGATGGACGGCTACCGCGTCGGCGAGTTCCCGCCGCCGTGGATCGAGTGGAACGACCAGTTCCGCGACACGATGCGCGACTTCTGGCGCGGCCACTCCGCCGGCGTGCGCACCGTGGCGACCCGGCTCGCCGGGTCGAGCGACCTGTATGCCGACGACGGCCGCTCGCCCTACGCGTCGGTCAACTTCGTCACGGCCCACGACGGCTTCACGCTGCGCGACCTGGTGTCGTACAACGACAAGCACAACGAGGCCAACGGCGAGGACAACCGCGACGGCACCGACAACAACCGCTCGTGGAACTGCGGCGTCGAGGGCGAGACCGACGACGCGGCGATCGTCGCGGCCCGCCGCCGGCAGGCCGCGAACCTGATGGCCACCCTGTGCTTCTCCAGCGGCGTGCCGATGCTCACCGCGGGCGACGAGCGCGGCCGCACCCAGGGCGGCAACAACAACGCCTACGGCCAGGACAACGAGACCTCGTGGATCGACTGGCGGCCCGACGACGCCTGGCTCGACGTCTACGAGGTCACCAAGACCGCGCTGCGTCTGCGGCGCGAGCACCCCGTGCTGCGGCAGCGGCACTGGTTCGAGGGGCGCCCGACCATCAAGGGCGGCATCAAGGACGTCGTGTGGGTGCACCCCAGCGGCCGGGAGATGTCGACCGACGACTGGAACGACGACGGCTGCCGCACGGTGGGGATGTTCCTCAACGGCGCGCCGCTGCGCTCCCCCGGCCCGCACGGCGAGCAGGTCCGCGACACCTCGTTCATGATCTGGCTCAACGCCGGCAGTGACGACGTGCAGCTGACCCTGCCGGCGAACAAGTGGGTCCACCACGGCGAGGTCGTGCTGTCGACCAACACCGAGGTCGCCCTCGGCACGCCCGTGGTCGCCGGCAGCTCGCTGGAGCTGCAAGCCCGCTCCGTCCTGGTGCTGCGCCAGACGTGAGCGACGGCCCGGGACGTGGCGCGGATTTGGGCCGGACCGCGGGCATCTCCGACAATGTGTCGTAACAACGAGCTCGGAGGTGGTCGCATGGCGCAGACCGTTCCCGCCCGCCGCAAGGAGAAGGGCCGCGGCCACCTGCTCGACCTCGACGCCCCCCGCGTGGTCGTGAAGGACCCCGAGGGCGACGCGCGCGACCTGGCCCGCGTCCAGCGCTGGGTGATGTCGACCCTGGCCGTGACGACGATCCTCCACCTCGTGGTGGGCCTCGTCGTCGCCGCCGTGACCCTCGACGACGCGCCGCTCAGCTCGCAGGTGGGCCTCGCCGTGGTCGCGGGCGTCTTCGGCGCGATCGCCGTCGGGGTCGGCCGGGCGATCCACGGCAGGAGCATCGTGTCGCCGTGGCTCCTGCTCGGCGTCGTGCCCACGCTGGTGGGCCTCTGGCTCGTGCTCGGCTGACGAGGTCAAGGCGTCGGCTGGGCCACCCACTCCATCGGGTCGCCGGCGTCGAGGTCGGTGACGCCGAGGGTCTCGAAGGCGCCGAGCACCACGAGGCGTCGTACGGCGGCGAAGGTGAGCACGTGCGCGACCATGCCGCCGTAGGAGAACACCCGCACCGGCTCGCACGTCGCATCGACGAAGGTGTCGTCCAGACGACCTTCCTCGACCGTCGTCCGCACCTGGGCCAGGAACGCCGACCCCTCGTCGGCGAGCTCGCGGCGCAGCGTGCTGATCGACTTGCCGCGCTCCTGGTCCCAGTCGTAGCGGCGCTGCTCGGTCGCGGCGTTCCACTGCGCGAGCTGGCCGACGAGGCGGCCGAGCACGGAGCGAATGGTCATGTCGTCGTCGATGGTGCCGATCGGCACCTCGATCGGGGCGTCGAGCTGCTCGTCGCTCAGCCGGGCGGCGCGGTCGAGCATCTCGCTCGTCAGCCAGAGGTGGTGCTCGATCATCCGGGTCAGCAGGTCCATGGCGGTCACCTTTCGGGCGGTGGGCAGCCGGAGGCTGCCCGGTGGGTGGAAGTGCACCTGGCTCGCGGACCGGATCTGGGTGCGGGTCGGTGCGTGACGCCAGCGGCTGGGCGCGGCGCCGTAGGCCCGTGCGAACGCGCGGGTGAACGCCTCGTGGGAGCCGAAGCCCGCCTCGATCGCGACGTCGAGCACCTGCCGGTCGGTGGTGACCAGCACGTACGCCGCCCGCTCCAGCAGCAGCCGCCGGCGCATCTTCTCCGGTGGCTCACCGCCCGCAGCGGACACGACGCGGTCGAGGTGGTGGCGCGAGAGGTGCAGCCGCCGGGCCCGCTCCTCGCTGCCCAGGTCGAGGGTCTCGGCCAGGGTGGCGAGGAACTCCCCGAAGGTGTCCGTCGCTGTCGTCATGCCCTCACCCTCCCCACCGGCGTACGTCCCCGCTTGATCGTGCTTGCGCAGTACGACCGGCCAGCCGGTCGAGGGCCTGGTGCTCGCGCCGCCACCCAACCACCCCGGCGCCCGCTGGTCGAGGGATCCGGCCCCCGCCCCCATCCGGGAACCACCGGGGGGCGAATACGTAGAAAACCCGATGCGCGGGGCGTGCCGGCAGGCGCACGCTGTCAGGACCACCACCCCCCGACCACCGAAGGGAGACACGCCATGTGGGACACCGTCGAGAACACCAGCAGCCACCTCAGCCATGACGTGCCGTGCCCGCGGTGCGGGCACGCCACGCACACCTACCTGCCGTGCAGCGACACCTGCGGGTGCCGGCGGTCGATCCCGGTCGGCTGACCGCGGCGGACTGTCAGGGCGCGGGCACCACGAACTTCGGCGTTCCACCCGCTGGTCCCCGCCGCTCGTGGCACCCTTCCCCGCGTGATGACCTCTCGGAAGCTGTCGACGCTCCTCGCGACCGTGGTCGGGGCCGCACTCCTGGCCGGCTGCGGCGCTGACGCGGACGCCGCAGGCAGCTCGACGCCCGCGCCCGACCGGTCGCCCACTGCGCCCGCGACGACCCCGTCCGAGGCGCCCGTCGACCCGGACGCCCTGGTCCGGCCGGTGGAGGTGCGTCGCGCCGACCTGCCCGAGGGATACGGGGCGGACCAGTTCCAGCGGGGCGACGAGGTGGAGGGCCAGGTCAGCCTCGACCTGTGCGCGGCCACCTTCCCGAGCGAGCAGCTGCGCACGGCCCGCCACCAGGTGCGCTACGCGCTCGAGGGCCTCGACCCGTCCGGGAGCGACGACCTCTCGGACAGCGCGTGGGTGTCCACCGAGACCGTCGCCTACCGTCCCGGTGGCGCCGAGCAGGCCATGCAGGAGCTGCGCGACGCCGTCGCGTCCTGCCCGAGCGGCTACGTCCCGTCGGTGATCGCGAACGTCCCCGACCTCCGCACGACCATCACCCCGATGCGGCCGGCCGCCGGGTGGCAGGCCGACCACCTCGCCGTCGTGAACACCATCGAGTTCCGGACCGGTGAGTCCCTCCGCCTGGCGCTGGTCTACCAGCGGCGCGGCGACGTGCTGGCCATGGTCTACGTCCCGGCCGGTGTGCGAGGCCGTGGCGAGGGCCTGGCGCGACGGACGGCCACGCTGCTGAGCGAGAGGCTCGCCACCGCCCTGCCGTGACCGCCGCGCGCGCCGCCCGTCAGGCGGGCTCGGTGACCAGGCCCAGCTCGGCGACCGAGGCGAGCGCCTCGTTGCGCGGGACGGCGCGCACCGTGTAGCCGAACGCACCGGAGTGGTCGAGCAGCACGGCCGCGTCGAAGCGGTGGCGGTTGCCGTCGTAGGACTCCCCCACCAGCATCGGCGTGACCGAGGTGCTGGTCAGCACGTCGTCGGAGCCGATCCTGCCGTGCACGACCTGGACCTCGACGTCGTCGGGCGACAGCGAGCCGAGCGCCACCCACGCGCGGACGGCCAGGGTGGCACCGACCTCGGGCGCGTCCCCGACGCCCTCGGAGTCGACGTGCTCGACCCGGACGCCGGGCCACGCGGAGCGGACCTCCTGCTTCCAGCCCGACAGCGTGCGGGCGCCGGCGTAGTCGGAGTTCAGCGTGCGGGCGGTGTGCGCCGCCGGGGCGTAGAGCTCGCGGACGTAGTCGCGCACCTGGCGGGTCGCGAGCACCTTCGGACCGAGCGACTTCAGTGTGTGGCGCACCATCTCCAGCCAGCGCGGCGGGACGCCCTCGTGGTTGTGCTCGTAGAAGCGCGGGGCGACCTCGTTCTCGATGAGGTCGTAGAGGGCCGCGGCCTCGAGGTCGTCACGCCGGTCGGGGTCGTCGATGCCGTCGGCCGACGGGATGGCCCAGCCGTTGTTGCCGTCGTACCACTCGTCCCACCAGCCGTCGAGGATCGAGAGGTTGAGGCCGCCGTTGAGCGCGGCCTTCATGCCTGAGGTGCCGCACGCCTCGTAGGGGCGCAGCGGGTTGTTGAGCCACACGTCGCAGCCGGGGTAGAGCGGCTGCGCCATCGCGATGTCGTAGTTGGGCAGGAAGGCGATGCGGTGGCGGATCTCCGGGTCGTCGGCGAAGCGCACCATCTCCTGGATGAGCCGCTTGCCGGTCTCGTCGGCCGGGTGCGCCTTGCCGGCGATGACCAGCTGGATCGGGCGCTCGGGGTCGAGCAGCAGCTTCCGCAGCCGGTCGGGGTCGCGGAGCATCAGGGTGAGCCGCTTGTACGTCGGCACGCGGCGCGCGAAGCCGATGGTCAGCACGTCGGGGTCGAGGGCGGTGTCGATCCAGGTGGACTCTGCGCGGGCGAAGCCGCGCTTGGCCGCCGACTTCGCCATCCGGCTGCGGGCGTCCTCGATGAAGCGGGTGCGGAGCGTGCGCTTGAGGTCCCAGATCTCGCGGTCGCTGATCTGGTCGACCAACGGCCAGAGCGCGTCGGTGTCGTCGCCGTCGACGTCGGCACCGCGGCTCGCGGCCAGCTCGATGACCTCGCGGGCGATCCAGGTCGGGCCGTGGACGCCGTTGGTGATCGAGCTGATCGGCACCTCGGCCTCGTCGAAGGCCGGCCAGAGGCCGTTGAACATGCCACGCGACACGTGGCCGTGGAGCTGGGAGACGCCGTTGGCGCGCTGCGCGAGGCGGAAGCCCATGACGGCCATGTTGAAGACGCCGGCGTCGCCGCCCTCGTAGTCCTCGGCGCCCAGGGCGAGCACCCGCTCGACGGGCACGCCGGGAGTCGGCGAGTTGCCACCGAAGTACTGCTCGACGAGCTCGCGCGGGAACCGGTCGATGCCCGCGGGGACCGGCGTGTGGGTCGTGAAGACCGTGCCGGCGCGGGAGACCTCGAGCGCGGTGTCGAAGTCCAGCTGCGGGCCGCCCTCACCGACGGTGAGCTCGCGGATCCGCTCGACGCCGAGGAAGCCGGCGTGGCCCTCGTTGGCGTGGAAGACCTCCGGCGCCGGGGCACCGGTGATGCGCGACCACACCCGCAGGGCACGCACGCCACCGACGCCGAGGAGCAGCTCCTGGCGCAGCCGGTGCTCGGAGTTGCCGCCGTAGAGCCGGTCGGTGACGTCGCGGTAGTGGGCGCTGTTGTCCTCGATGTCGGTGTCGAGCAGCAGCAGCGGCACCCGACCGACGTGCGCGACGAGGATCCGGGCCACCAGGTCCGGGCCGTCGGGCAGCGCGATCGAGACCGTGGCGCGGCTGCCGTCCGGCTCGCGGAGCACGGTCAGCGGCAGCTCGTCGGGGTCGAGGACGGGGTAGCTCTCCTGCTGCCAGCCGTCACGGTCGAGCGCCTGCTTGAAGTAGCCGTGGCGGTAGAACAGGCCCACGCCGACCAGCGGGATGCCGAGGTCGGACGAGGCCTTCAGGTGGTCACCGGCGAGGATGCCGAGGCCTCCGGAGTACTGCGGCAGCACCGACGTGATGCCGAACTCGGAGGAGAAGTACGCGATCGCGCGGGGCGCGTCGTCGCCGGCCTTGCGGGCGTACCAGCGGTCCTCGGAGAGGTAGCGCTGCAGGTCGGCCTGGGCGGCGTCGAGCCGGGCCCGGAAGTCGCCGTCGTCGACCAGCTCGTCGAGGCGCTCGCGGCCCACCGCACCGAGGAAGCGCACCGGGTCGCCCGCCACGTCGCGCCACAGCTGCGGGTCGACGGACGCGAAGACGTCCTGGGTGGGCGGGTGCCACGACCAGCGCAGGTTGCCGGCCAGGACGGACAGCGCACCCAGCGGCTCGGGCAGGACAGGACGGACGGTGAATCGACGAAAAGCTCGCACGATCCTGCACGCTAGGGCATTTCTTGGATCGATCCAACCCGTCCCTTGCAGCCCCCGCCTGTCACACCACGACGACGGGCGCATAACTCGCGGGTAGGTTCCGCAGTTGGTGCGGCATGACCTCGCCCCGAGCACGTCTCGGCCGCACCATCATCGCGGCCACCTCGATCCTCGCGATCGCCACCCTCACCACGATCGCCGCGCCGGCCACCGCCGAGCCGCAGACGGTCACGCCCGGCCCCACCCCCGCCGACGTACGCACGCTCGGTGATCCGGTCGCCGGCCCCGCCGACGTCGACTCCCGCGGCACGGCCGTCCCCACGGCCGCGCAGGAGTCCGCCGTCACGGCGCTCGGCCCTGTCACCGCGCGCTGGAACTCCCTCGGCACCCCCGCCTCGATCCTCCCGGCGTCGGGCAGCCTCGGCGCGGCCCCCGGCGCGGCCGCGGACGGCGCGCGCTCCTGGTTGCGCGGTCACGCGGCCGTGTTCGGCATGACCGCCTCGGACGTCGACGGGCTCGTGCTGGTCAGCGCCCAGAAGCTCGCCCAGTCGGATGCCCGCGCGGTCCTCTTCCGGCAGGACTTCGACGGGCTGGCCCCCGCCCTCGGCGGCCTGGTCACCGTCGGCGTCGCGGACGGCAGGGTCGCCTACGTCTCCTCCTCCCTCGCCCGGACGACCGGCACGCTGCCGGCGGCCACCCTCACGCCGCTGCAGGGCTGGCTGAAGGCAGCCACCGACCTCTCCGTCGGCGTCCCGGCCGGGCAGGTCGCCGACATCACCACGACCGTGAGCGGCGAGTGGACCCGCCTCACCGTGCCGGGCTTCGCCCAGGAGCAGCAGGTGCGCCTGCGCGCGCTGCCGATGGCCGACGGATCGGTCCGGCCGGTGCTCGAGGCCAACGTGGTCAACGCCGCCGGCGCGACGGCCCTCGGCTTCACCTCGCTCGTCGACGCCGTGACCGGCGAGGTGCTGGCGCGCCACAACCGGGCGGAGAACTTCGCCTACAACGACGTCTTCACCGGCGCCGTGACTGCGACCGAGTGCGGCCCCAAGCACCCCTTCGACCTCGAGGACGACCTGACCCGCAGCATCACCGCCGTCGCGACCGGGGTCCCCCTCGACGACTTCACCGTGAAGATCTGGCAGGGCGACGACGTGCTGGTCACCGGCGACCTGGCCACCAACCCCGAGGTGGCGACGTACTCCTCCCCCGAGATCCCGGCGGGGACGTACTCGGTCCAGGTGTGCCCGTTCGACGCGGCGTCGGTCACCGTCGGCCAGTACGCCCTCGCGGTGACCACGAGCGACACCGCCGCCCCCGGCACGGGCGACCTCGCCGCCAACCCGCAGTGGCGCTACTTCACCGCCAACCCGACGCTCGACTCCCCCGACCAGACGCCGACCAACTCGGTCGTCGGCTGCTGGCGCCTCACCGACGCTCCCTCTGACGACGCGTGCACCACGCCGCCCGGCGAGCTCCGCAACATCGCCGCCTTCGGGCCCTGGGACACCATCGGCGCGCTGTCGACCTTCACCACGGTCGGCAACAACGCCAACACCCACGAGGCGTGGGCGAGCCCGCTCACGCCCGGCGGCCTGCTGCAGGCACCGGTCTCCGCCGATCGCCACTACACCGGTGAGTTCACCGACGCGTGGAACAACAGCCGCTGCGACACCGCCCAGCTCGTCCCGGGCGGCAACGACATCGACGCCTCGGTGGGCAACCTGTTCGTCGCGCACAACCGCATGCACGACTACTCCTACTACCTCGGCTTCACCGAGGAGAACTACAACCTGCAGTCCGACAACGGCAGCCGCGGCGGCGTCGCCGGCGACCCCGAGGTGGGCAACGCCCAGGCCGGCGCCACCACCGGCGGCAGCCCGAGCTTCCTCGGCCGCGACAACGCCAACCAGATCACGCTGCAGGACGGCACCCCGGGCATCACCAACCAGTACCTCTTCGAACCGATCGCCGGCGCCTTCTACGCGCCCTGCACCGACGGCGGCCTCGACATGGGCATCGTCGGTCACGAGTACACCCACGCCATCAGCAACCGCATGATCGGCGGCCCGGACGAGGGCATCACGTCCGAGCAGGGCGGGGCGATGGGCGAGTCGTGGGGCGACCTGGTCGCCGGCGAGTACCAGTTCGCCCACGGCTACAGCAACGGCGGCAACGTCTGGGCCGTCGGCGCCTACGCCACCGGCAACACCGAGACCGCGATCCGCGACTACTCGATCGACGACAACCCGCTCAACTACTCCGACTACGGCTTCGACTCCACGGGTCCCGAGGTCCACGCGGACGGCGAGATCTGGAACGGCACGATGTGGGAGGTCCGCCAGGCGCTCGTCGAGAAGTACGACGCCGAGTTCCCCTACGACGACGCTTCGCTCCAGCTGGAGTGCGCCGACGCCACGGCGACGGCCACCCCGCGCCCGGCCGACGCCTGCCCCGGCAACCGACGCTGGGTCCAGCTGGTCTTCGACGCGTTCCTGCTCCAGCAGGGGTCGACGTCGATGCTGGACGCGCGCGACGCGATGCTCGCCGCGGACCGGATGCGCTTCGGAGGCGAGAACCAGGACGCCATGTGGGCCGCCTTCGCGCGCCGCGGCATGGGCGTCGACGCACGCACGGCGGACGCCGACGACGACGAGCCGACACCGGGCTTCGCGACCCCGACCGGTCCGGGATCGACGATCACCTTCGCCACCACCGGCGAGTCGAAGATCTTCGTCGGGGACTACGAGGCACGCGTGACGCCGGTGGCCGACACCGACCCGGGCACCGAGCTCGGCTCCAGCGCCCGGTTCACGCCCGGCACCTACGACATGGTGGCCGTCTCGCCCGACCGCGGCTTCACCCGCTGGACGATGAAGGTCCTCGCGGACGGCGCGGCGCGCACCGAGACCGTCGGCGACGTGGTCAACCTGGCCAGCAGCGCCGCCGGCGCCTCGGTCATCGCGGCCACCGACGGCTCGCTCAACGCCGAGGCGCTGATCGACGGCACCGAGGCCACCAACTGGGGCGGCGTGACCGAGGCCCAGGTCGACGAGTCCCACCCGTCGGTCGCGGTCGACCTCGCCGGCGACGTCAGCACGGTGAAGCGGGTGCAGGTGAGCGCCTACCTCACCCCGGCCCCCGCCTCGCCGACCGACATCCCGCTGGCCCAGGACGACCCGGACTCGGGCTCGCGCTTCACCGCGCTGCGCCAGTTCGCGCTCGAGGCGTGCACCGCCGACTGCGACTCGGACGACGCCACCTGGACGCCGTTCTACACCTCACCCGCCGACGCCTTCCCGAGCGAGCTCCCCCGACCGGTGGCGCCGACGCTCAACCTGCGGGAGTTCGACGTGCCCGACACGGAGGCCGCTGCCGTACGGCTGGTGACGCTGGAGAACCAGTGCACCGGCCAGGAGGCCTACGCCGGCCAGCAGACCGCGAGCGCCACGGTCCTCACCGACTGCAAGGAGGGATCCGACCGCGGCACGATCGTCCACGCCGCCGAGCTGCAGGTCTTCGGTGAGGCGCCGACGCTGCCGCAGCAGCCCGGCGAGCCGACGACGGACACCGGGACGGGTGGCGGGACCGGTGGCACGGGTAGCACGGGCACGACGCCCACCGCGGGCACTGCGCCCACCGCGGCACGCGTCCGGCCCACCGTCTCGCTGACCGTGCGCCGCAAGCTCCAGACCGCGGCCAACCGGGCGCCGAAGCTGCTCATCGACGTCACCTCGAGCAGCGACCGGCCGGGTGCGGGACGCCTCGTGCTCGTGGTCGACGGCGAGAAGTGGCGCACGGTCCGCACGACGACCGGCCACGAGCGGGTGACGGTGACCAAGCGGCTGCTGCGCGGGCGGCACACCGTGCGGGTCCGCTTCCGCCCCGACGACCGCACGGCGTTCCGTCCCGCCCGCAGCCGCGTGCAGCGGATCGTCGTGACGGGCCGGTGACCCGCGTCGCGGGCGAGCACCCCGGCGGGTGAGACCACGTCCGTCACGGGTTGCGTCCGGCACCCGACCTTCGCAAGTGTGGGGGTCATGGTTGGACGCATACCCGTGATGGATGTTTCCCCCGTCGTCGACCTGGGCCGCCTCGCGGCCAAGGCCACGGTCGGTGAGCCGATGCCGGTCCGGGCCAGCGTGTTCCGAGAGGGCCACGACCAGCTGGGCGCGGAAGTCGTCGCCATCGACCCGAGCGGCAGCCGGCGCGCCCCGGTGCGGATGTGGCCCTACGGCGACCAGCCCAACCGCTACGCCGCCCACGTCACGCCCGACACCGAGGGCGAGTGGACCTTCGAGATCCAGACCTGGTCCGACCCGATCGCCACCTGGCAGCACGACGCCGGCATCAAGATCCCCGCCGGCGTCGACGTCGAGCTGATGTTCACCGAGGCCCGGCTGCTGCTCGAGCGGGTCGCCGCCGGCACCGGCGCCGACAAGCTGGACAAGACGGCCGACGCGCTCGTCGCGGGTGCCCGCAAGGCCGCCGAGGACACCAGCCGACCGGTGGCCGCGCGGCTCGCCGCGCTCCAGGACCCCGAGCTCGACGCCGTGCTCCTGGCCCACCCGCTGCGCGAGCTGACGACCGTCACCGGGCCGTTCCGCTTCCGCGCCGACCGGGTCCGCGCGCTCTTCGGCAGCTGGTACGAGTTCTTCCCCCGCTCGGAGGGCGCCACCAAGGACGCGAAGACCGGGAAGGTCACCACCGGCACGTTCCTCACCGCGATCGACCGCCTCGACGCGGTCGCCCAGATGGGCTTCGACGTGCTCTACCTGCCGCCGATCCACCCGATCGGCGAGGTCAACCGCAAGGGCCCCAACAACACCCTCACCCCCGGTCCGGACGACACCGGCTCGCCGTGGGCGATCGGCAGCAAGGACGGCGGGCACGACGCCATCCATCCCGACCTCGGCACGTTCGAGGACTTCGACGCCTTCGTCGCGCGGGCCGGCGAGCTCGGTCTCGAGGTCGCCCTCGACCTCGCGCTGCAGGCCGCGCCCGACCACCCGTGGGTGAAGACGCACCCGCAGTTCTTCACGACCCGCGCCGACGGCACCATCGCCTACGCGGAGAACCCGCCGAAGAAGTACCAGGACATCTACCCGATCAACTTCGACAACGACCCGTCCGGCATCTGCCGCGAGGTGCTGCGGATCGTGAAGCTGTGGATGTCCCACGGCGTGCGGATCTTCCGCGTCGACAACCCGCACACCAAGCCGCTGGCCTTCTGGGAGTGGCTGCTCGCCGAGGTACGACGTACGGACCCGGACGTGCTGTTCCTGTCCGAGGCCTTCACCAAGCCCGCGATGATGCACGGCCTGGGCGCCATCGGCTACCACCAGAGCTACACCTACTTCACCTGGCGCACCGGCAAGCGCGAGATCGAGGACTACCTCCGCGAGGTCTCGAGCGAGTCCGACCACCTGATGCGGCCGAACTTCTTCGTCAACACCCCCGACATCCTCCACGCCTACCTCCAGTACGGCGGGCCGGCGGCGTTCAAGGTGCGCGCCGCCCTCGCGGCCACGGGATCGCCGAGCTGGGGCGTGTACGCCGGCTACGAGCTGTTCGAGCACGTGGCGGTGAAGCCGGGCTCGGAGGAGTACCTCGACTCGGAGAAGTACCAGATCCGGATCCGCGACTGGAAGAAGCACGACGCCGAGGGCACCACGCTGGCGCCGTACATCACCCGGCTCAACCAGATCCGGCGCGAGCACCCGGCGCTGCAGATGCTGCGCAACGTCACCATCCACGAGAGCGAGGACGACAGCGTCCTGGTCTTCTCCAAGAAGGCGAGCCTGCCCGACGGAGGGGATGACGTCGTGCTCAGCGTCATCAACCTCGACCCGCACGGCGCCCGCGAGACGATGGTCCACCTCGACATGCCGGCCCTCGGGCTGGGCTGGCACGACTCGTTCGTCGCCCACGACGAGATCACCGGCGCCGACTGGAGCTGGAGCCAGCACAACTACGTCCGGCTCGACCCCGGCCACGAACCCGCCCACGTCATCACCGTCAGGAGGACGCGTTGAGCGACCACCACACGTCAGCCGAGATGCCGGCCGACGCCACGGCCGCGACCGCGGTGCTCAACGCCGAGCCCGAGTGGTTCCGCACGGCGGTCTTCTACGAGGTGCTGGTCCGGTCGTTCCGCGACTCCAACGGCGACGGCACGGGCGACTTCAAGGGCCTCATCGAGAAGCTCGACTACCTCGAGTGGCTCGGCGTCGACTGCCTGTGGGTGCCGCCGTTCTTCACCTCGCCGCTGCGCGACGGCGGCTACGACGTGGCCGACTACAACAACATCCTCCCCGAGTGCGGGACGGTCGACGACTTCCACGAGTTCGTCGACGCCTGCCACCAGCGCGGCATCCGGGTGATCATCGACTTCGTCATGAACCACACGAGTGACGCCCACCCGTGGTTCCAGGCCAGCCGCAGCGACCCGGACGGCCCCTACGGCGACTTCTACGTCTGGTCCGACACCGACGAGCTCTACCAGGACGCCCGGGTGATCTTCGTCGACACCGAGCCGTCCAACTGGACGTGGGACCCGGTGCGCCAGCAGTACTTCTGGCACCGGTTCTTCCACCACCAGCCGGACCTCAACTTCGACAACCCGAAGGTCCACGACGCGATGCTCGAGTCGATGGCGTTCTGGCTCGACATGGGCCTCGACGGCTTCCGCCTCGACGCGGTGCCCTACCTCTACGAGCGCCCCGGCACCAACGGCGAGAACCTCAAGGAGACCCACGACTTCCTGAAGAAGTGCCGCAGCTTCGTCGACGAGCACTACCCCGGCCGCGTGCTGCTGTGCGAGGCCAACCAGTGGCCGGCCGACGTGGTGGAGTACTTCGGCCCGGAGCAGACCGCCGACGGCCGCTGGATCGGCACCGAGTGCCACATGGCCTTCCACTTCCCCGTGATGCCGCGCATCTTCATGGCGGTGCGCCGGGAGTCGCGCTTCCCGATCTCGGAGATCCTCGAGCAGACGCCGGCGATCCCGGACGGCTGCCAGTGGGGCATCTTCCTGCGCAACCACGATGAGCTGACGCTGGAGATGGTCACCGACGAGGACCGCGACTACATGTGGTCCGAGTACGCCCACGACCCGCGGATGAAGGCCAACATCGGCATCCGCCGACGCCTGGCGCCGCTGCTGGACAACGACGTCAACCGGATGGAGCTGTTCACCGCGCTCCTGCTCTCCCTCCCCGGCTCCCCCGTCCTCTACTACGGCGACGAGATCGGGATGGGCGACAACATCTGGCTCGGTGACCGCGACGGCGTGCGCACCCCGATGCAGTGGACGCCCGACCGCAACGCCGGCTTCTCCTCCGCGACGCCGGGCAAGCTGCACCTGCCGGCGATCCAGGACCCGGTCTACGGCTACCAGTCGGTCAACGTCGAGGCGCAGCTGGAGAACACCTCCTCGCTGCTCCACTGGACCCGGCGCCTCGTGCACGCCCGCCGCCGGCACCCGGCGTTCGGGCTCGGCGACTTCACCGACCTCGGCGGCTCCAACCCCAGCGTGCTGTCGTACGTCCGCGAGCACGGCACGGGCGAGGACCGCGACGTCATCCTGTGCGTCAACAACCTGTCCCGCTTCCCGCAGCCGGTCGAGCTGGACCTGCGGCACTGGGAGGGGATGGTGCCCGTCGAGCTGCTCGGCGGCGTCCCGTTCCCCGCGATCGGCGAGCTCCCCTACCTGCTGACGCTCGGCGGCTACGGCTTCCTGTGGCTGCGACTCACCGACCAGACCATGACCCAGGGGGTGGAGGCGTGAACCACGAGCTCCAGCACTGGATCGCCGAGGCGCGCTGGTTCGCGGGCAAGGGCCGCGACTGGAGCCTGGCGTCCGTACGACGAGTGGGCGAGCTGCCCGACCCGCCGGCAGGCGTGCGGGTGGTGATCGAGCTGGCCGAGGTCGCCTTCGGTGACGAGACCGAGCTCTACCAGCTGCCACTCGCCTACTACGCCGAGCCGCAGGAACGCATCGCGCACGCCCTGATCGGCGAGTGGGACGACGAGGACTTCGGCCACGCGTGGGTCTACGACGCCGTCCACGACCGCGAGTCGATGGCGCTGTGGCTCCGCGCCTTCGCCGCGCCCCCGGCCAGCACCTCCCGCGGGCTGCTCGACTTCCACTCCCTCCCGGGGCACGACCTCGACCTCGAGGCGCACTCCACGCTGTTCTCCGGCGAGCAGTCCAACTCCTCGGTGGCCTTCGGCGAGGACTCGCTGATGAAGGTCTTCCGCAAGGTGACGCCGGGGGTGAACCCCGACATCGCCATCCACCAGGTGCTGACCGAGGCCGGCTCGACGCACGTCGCCTCCCTCTACGGCTGGCTCGACCTCGTCGACGACGAGGCCGGCGGCACCGGCTCGACCATCCAGCTGGCCATGCTCCAGCAGTTCCTGCGCACCGCCAGCGACGGCTGGGACCTGGCCCTGGCGAGCGTCCGCAATCTCTTCGCCGAGGCCGATCTGCACGCCGACGAGGTCGGCGGCGACTTCGCGAGCGAGGCGGCCCGGCTCGGCGTCGCCCTGGCCGAGGTCCACGCCGACCTCGCCGCGCACTTCCCGGTCGAGGAGCGCGACGCCGCCGCGATCGACGCCCTGGCGACCGCGATGGAGGGCCGGCTCGACGCCGCCCTCGACGTCGTACCGCAGCTGGCGGAGCACGAGGCGGCGCTGCGCGAGACGTTCGGGCGGCTGCGTGCGCTGGACCACGTCGACGTGCAGCAGGTCCACGGCGACCTGCACCTCGGCCAGACGCTGCGCACCAGCCTGGGCTGGAAGATCGTCGACTTCGAGGGCGAGCCCGCCAAGCCGCTGGCCGAGCGGCTCAAGCCCGACTCGGCGTGGCGCGACGTCGCGGGGATGATCCGCTCGTTCGACTACGCGCCACGCGTGGTCGCCATGACCGGGGCCGGTGCCGACAACGGCGGTGAGACCGAGCAGCGCGCCTACCGCGCGGCCGAGTGGTCCGGGCGCAACCGGGCAGCGTTCCTCGACGCGTACACCGCCGAAAGGGGTACCGGGCTGGACGAGCAGGCCGCCACCCTGCTCGACGCCTACCTCGCGGACAAGGTCGTCTACGAGGCCGTCTACGAAGCACGCAACCGTCCGGGATGGGTCTCCATCCCGCTGGCAGCGTTGGGAGAGACCACATGAGCACCAGCACGAACGCCCCCGGCGAGCTCGACCTGCACCTGATCGGTGAGGGTCGCCACGAGGAGCTCTGGACCGTCCTCGGCGCCCAGGTCACCGACGACGGCACGTCCTTCCGGGTCTGGGCGCCCAACGCCATGGAGGTCCAGGTCGCCGGCGAGTGGGCCGGCTGGGACGGAGCGGCCCACCCGATGACGCGTCTCGACGGCTCGGGCGTGTGGCACGTCCACGTCGCGGGCACCGGCGTCGGCGCGCAGTACAAGTACCGCATCCGTGGAGCCGACGGCCGGTGGGTCGACCGTGCCGACCCGATGGCGCAGTACGCCGAGAAGCCGCCGAGCTCGGCGTCCCGGGTCTGGCGCTCCGAGCACCAGTGGTCGGACGACCCCTGGATCGAGGCACGGCGCACCAAGCAGCCCGTCGACGAGGCGATGTCCACCTACGAGGTCCACCTGGCCTCGTGGCGCAAGCACTACAGCGGCGAGCTCTACTCCTGGGACGAGATCGCCGACGCGCTCGTGCCCTACGTCGCCGACCTCGGCTTCACGCACGTCGAGTTCATGCCGGTCATGCAGCACCCGTTCGGCGGCTCGTGGGGCTACCACGTGACGTCGTACTTCGCGCCGGACTCCCGCTTCGGCGACCCCGACGGCCTCAAGCGCCTCATCGACCGCCTGCACCAGGCCGGCGTCGGCGTCATCCTCGACTGGGTGCCCGGGCACTTCGCCACCGACGAGTGGGCGCTGGCCCGCTTCGACGGGACGCCGCTCTACGAGGACCCCAACCCCCAGCGCGGCTGGCACAAGGAGTGGGGCTCGCACATCTTCAACTTCGGCCGCAACGAGGTCCGCAACTTCCTCTACGCCAACGCGGTCTACTGGCTCGAGGAGTACCACGCCGACGGCCTGCGGGTGGACGGCGTGGCCTCGATGCTCTACCTCGACTACGCCCGCGAGCACAGCGAGTGGTCGCCCAACAAGTACGGCGGTCGCGAGAACCTCGAGGCCGTGCAGTTCCTCCAGGAGATGAACGCCACCGTCTACAAGCGCGTCCCCGGCATCGTCACCATCGCCGAGGAGTCCACCGCCTGGCCGGGCGTCACCGGCCCGACCAGCGACGGCGGGCTCGGCTTCGGCTTCAAGTGGAACATGGGGTGGATGCACGACTCGCTCAACTACGTCTCCAAGGACCCGCTCTACCGCAGCCACCATCACGGCCAGATGACGTTCTCGCTCGTCTACGCCTTCGCGGAGAACTACGTCCTGCCGATCAGCCACGACGAGGTCGTGCACGGCAAGGGCTCCCTCCTGCGCAAGATGCCCGGCGACCGCTGGCAGCAGCTGGCCAACCTGCGCGCCTACCTCGCCTACATGTGGGCGCACCCCGGCAAGCAGCTGCTGTTCATGGGCTGCGAGTTCGGCCAGGAGTCCGAGTGGGCCGAGAGCCGCGAGCTCGACTGGTGGCTCCTCGAGCACCCGGAGCACGCCGGCGTCCACGCGATGGTGCGCGACATGAACGCCGCCTACGCCGGCACCGGTGCCCTCTGGGGCCGCGACAACGACCCCGACGGGTTCGCCTGGATCGACGCCAACGACGCCGGGCGCAACGTCTTCTCGTTCGTACGCCGCTCCCCCGGCCACCCCGACCTCGTCTGCGTCGCCAACTTCGCCGGCCAGCCGCACGAGGGCTTCCGGCTCGGCCTGCCCTCGCCCGGGACGTGGTCGGAGGTCCTCAACACCGATGCCGAGTCCTACGCCGGCTCCGGTGTCGGCAACCTCGGCTCCATCACCGCCACCGAGGGCGACCACCACGGCCAGCCCGCCCACGCCGACATCGTGGTGCCTCCCCTCGCCACGGTCTGGTTCCGCAAGGACGCCTAGCCGTACACCTGGCCCACCCGCGGTCCTGACACAGCCCGCGCCAGCACCCACGGCCCGTTCCTGCGTGTGGTGACACACCCTGCGCCAGCTCTCGCGCCCGTGTCCTCCGCAACCCGACACAGGGCGTGTCGACACAGGCCGTTCCTCGCCGTGGGTGCTGACCGCGGGTGTGCCACAAAAGGTCGCCCTCCGCCGTGGGTGCTGGCCAAGGGTGTGTCAGCACCCGGCCCCGCCTGTGGAGAGCGCGATGCGGGACGCAGCGATCGTTGCTCGAATGGGGGCGTGCCCAAGATCATCGACTACGGCGGCCGGTTCGCGTTCTTCGAGCTCGCCAGCTTCACCCTCGTGCGTGACCACGGCGTCGACCGGCTGAGCCGGCACGGTCTGGCCAAGGTCCTCGGCACGTCGATCAGCACGGTCCGCCGGCTGCTCAACCCGGAGGCCGACCTGCGCAACCTGGCCCTCAACGAGGTGGCCGTACGGCGACGCGGTCGGATCGGGCGGCGTCCGTCCAGCACCGGTGTGGACGCGGGCGCAGCCATGCTCGCGCCGCTGATGCCGACCTGCCCTGCCGCCATCGCCGACGAGCTCGTGTGGTGGCGTCTCGCAGTGGCGGCGCCATCGACGGCGGCGATGCCGGGCGACCACGAGGACGACGAAGGTCCGCTGCACCACCGCTTCGCGATGGCCAACCACGGCTACGTCCCGAGGGACGTCCTGCGGCTTGACATCGAGGCCCCGCGCTCCGCCACCGACGTCGACGGTGAGGTCGACCGGGTCGTGCTCGCCCGGCAGGAGCGCCACGACGACGTGGCCGCACGCCTGGTCGACGTGGTGCGGGTCGTCGCTCCGGAGGTGGGTCGTGAGGAGGCCGAGCGCTCCGCGGCGCTGCTGCGGCCGCTCGTCGACGGCCTGGGCATCGAGGTGTGCCTCGGCCACCTCACCCCGGCCGAGGCAGTGGAGGTCGCGCGCTCCCATCTCCAGGGCCTGCTCCTCTCACGACCTCGTTAGGGTGGGGCGGGTGGGCGACCCGATCAGCGTGACGACCGTGGCCGAGGGCGTGGCCAGGATCCAGTGGCAGGGCGAGCCCAGCGTCGACGAGCTCCGGCGCGAGGTCGCGGCCGCGCTGGGCGACCACCAGCGGGTCGAGACGCTGGTCGGCCTCGACGACCGCGCCGCGCAGCGCACCGCCACGTGGGCGGGGCTGCTCAAGGAGGGCGTCAGCCGGGGTCTCACCGTCGACGGCGAGGTCGCCGACCGTGTGGTCTACGCGCGGGTGCGCGAGGACCGGCCCGTCGACCACCCCGAGGGCTTCCGGTCGCTGCTCAACTCGTTCCTCCCCCGCAAGCGTGCCATCTCGCAGATGCTGGTGCGCGACGACGCCGGTCGCGTGCTGCTGTGCCAGCTGACGTACAAGCGCGACTGGGACCTGCCCGGCGGGGTCGTGGAGGTCGGCGAGTCGCCGCGGCTGGCTGTGCAGCGCGAGGTCGAGGAGGAGCTCGGCCTCGACCTCGAGCCCGGCGGCCTGGTGCTCACCGACTGGCTGCCGGCGTGGGGCGGCTGGGACGACGCCGTGTGCCTCGTCTTCGACGGCGGCACCCACCCCGCCGCGATCCTCGACGGCGTGGTCAAGCAGGAGCGCGAGATCCGGAGCGTGCGGTTCTGCACGCTCGAGGAGGTCGACGAGCTCGCGGCCGACTTCACCGCCCGCCGGGTCCGGGCGGCAGTCGAGGGTTCCCAGCCGTATACGGAGTCCGGTCGCTGAGGCAGGATGCCTACATGACCTGGGTGTACGACTTCGCAGAGGGAAGCAAGGACCAGAAGGACCTCCTGGGCGGCAAGGGCGCCAACCTGGCCGAGATGACCAACCTCGGCCTGCCCGTCCCACCGGGCTTCACGATCTCCACCGAGACGTGCCGCGCCTACCTCGCCGAGGGCGGGGAGCCGGATGGTCTCGCCGAGGAGGTCACCGAGCACCTCGCGTCGCTCGAGGAGGCGATGGGCAAGAAGCTCGGCGACGCCGACGACCCGTTGCTGGTCTCCGTGCGCTCGGGCGCCAAGTTCTCGATGCCCGGCATGATGGAGACGGTCCTCAACGTCGGGCTCAACGACACGTCCGTGGGCGGCCTCGCGGCCCGCAGCGAGTCCGAGCGGTTCGCCCAGGACTCCTACCGCCGGCTGCTCCAGATGTTCGGCGGCACCGTGCTGCACGTCGACTCGGAGCTGTTCTCCGAGGCGCTCGACGAGGTGAAGAAGGCCAAGGGCACCGAGAACGACCTCGACCTCGACGCCGACGACCTGCGCGGTCTCGTGGAGACCTTCAAGGGCATCATCAAGACCGAAACCGGTCGCGACTTCCCGCAGGACCCGCGCGACCAGATGGACCTCGCCATCCGCGCCGTCTTCGACTCGTGGAACACCGACCGGGCGCGGCTCTACCGCCGCCAGGAGCGGATCCCCGAGGACCTCGGCACCGCGGTCAACGTGCAGGCGATGGTCTTCGGCAACTTCGGCATGGACTCCGGCTCCGGCGTGGCCTTCACCCGCGACCCCGCCAGTGGCAACCAGGGCGAGTACGGCGACTACCTCCAGAACGCCCAGGGCGAGGACGTCGTCGCCGGCATCCGCAACACCGTGTCCCTGGCCGACATGGCCGAGATCGACCGGAAGTCCCACGACGACCTGATGACGATCATGACGCGGCTCGAGCGCCACTACCGCGACATGTGCGACATCGAGTTCACCGTCGAGCGCGGCAAGCTCTGGATGCTCCAGACCCGCGTCGGCAAGCGCACGCCGGAGGCGGCGTTCCGCATCGCCGTGCACATGGTCGACGAGGGCATGATCCAGATGGACGAGGCCGTGCTGCGCGTCACCGGCGACCAGCTGGCCCAGCTGATGTTCCCGCGCTTCGACGAGTCCGCCGACCGCACCCTGCTCGCGAAAGGCATGAACGCCTCCCCCGGCGCCGCCGTCGGCAAGGCGGTCTTCGACTCCGACACCGCCGTGGAGTGGGCCGACAAGGGCGAGGACGTCATCCTCGTGCGCAAGGAGACCAACCCCGACGACCTGCGCGGGATGGTCGCGGCCCGCGGCATCCTCACCAGCCGTGGCGGCAAGACCTCGCACGCCGCCGTGGTCGCCCGCGGCATGGGCCGGACGTGCGTGTGCGGCGCCGAGTCGCTCGACGTCGACACCAGGGCCAAGGAGTTCCGCGTCCGCGACGGCGAGACGATCCGCGAGGGCGACGTCATCTCCATCGACGGCACGACCGGCGAGGTGTTCGCCGGCGCGGTGCCGGTGGCCGACTCCGTCGTCGTACGCCACTTCGAGGGCGAGCGGATCGACGACGACCTCGCCCAGGCGGTCGCGCGGATCATGGCGCACGCCGACGGCGCCCGGCGCCTGCGCGTGCGCACCAACGCCGACACCCCCGAGGACGCCGCCCGCGCCCGCCGCTTCGGCGCCCAGGGCATCGGCCTGTGCCGCACCGAGCACATGTTCCTCGGCGAGCGCCGCGCGCTGGTCGAGAAGCTCATCGTCGCCGAGGACGAGGCCGGCGTGGAGGCCGCCCTCGACGAGCTGCTCCCCCTGCAGAAGCAGGACTTCACCGAGATCCTCGAGGCGATGGACGGCCTGCCGGTGACGATCCGGCTGCTCGACCCTCCGCTGCACGAGTTCCTGCCCGACCTCACCGAGCTCAGCGTCGAGGTGGCCCTCGCCGAGGAGCGCGGCGAGGTCGACGAGCACGCCGCCAACCTGCTGACGCACGTGCGCCGGCTCCACGAGCAGAACCCGATGCTCGGCCTGCGCGGCGTCCGCCTCGGCATCCAGATCCCCGGGCTGTTTCGCATGCAGGCGCGCTCGATCGCCGAGGCCGCCGCCGACCGGATGGCAGCCCACGGCACCCCACGGCCCGAGATCATGGTGCCGCTGGTGGCCAGCGTCCGCGAGCTCGAGATCGTCCGCGCCGAGATCGACCAGCAGATCGCCGAGGTCGAGGAGGAGCGCGGGATCAAGCTCGACATCTCCATCGGCACGATGATCGAGCTGCCGCGGGCTGCCTTCCTGGCCAACCGCATCGCCAAGTCCGCCGACTTCTTCTCCTTCGGCACCAACGACCTGACCCAGATGGCGTGGGGCTTCTCCCGCGACGACGTCGAGGCGTCGTTCTTCTCGCGCTACTTCGAGCACGGCATCTTCGACGTCTCGCCGTTCGAGTCGCTCGACCAGCTCGGTGTCGGCGGCATGGTCGAGATGGGCACGAAGAAGGGTCGCAAGACCAAGGCCGACCTCAAGGTCGGGGTGTGCGGCGAGCACGGCGGCGACCCGCTGTCGGTCCACTTCTTCGACGAGGTCGGTCTCAACTATGTCTCGTGCTCGCCGTTCCGCGTGCCGGTCGCCCGCCTCGAGGCCGGACGCTCGGTGCTCGGGAAGCGGGACTCAGAAGAGCGCTGAGGCCAGGTTGCGACGGCCCGCGAGCACGCGCGGGTCGTCGTTGCCGACCGCGGCGAAGAGGCCGAGCAGGTGGTCGCGGGCCTTCTCACGGTCCTTGTCGGCCGTCCGGGCGACGAGGTTCACCAGCCGGGTGAAGGCGTCCTCGACGTGGCCCCCGAGCATGTCGAGGTCGGCGACGAGGGTCTGCGCGTCCACGTCGTCGGGGCTCTCCGCCGCGGCCGCACGGGCCTGGTTGAGGTCGACGCCCTGGGTGCGCTGCATGACCTTGGCCATCGCCAGCCCGCCGGCCGCTTCGGCGTCAGCCGGGTTGGCGTCGACGAGCTTCTGGTACTCGGCGACCGCCGCGTCGATGTCACCGGCCGCGAGAGCGTCCTGCGCCGGGGCGTAGCGCGGGTCGACCACCTCCTCCTCGCCCTCGGCGGCGGGGGCCGCGGAGCGGGGCTGGTGCCGGCCGGTGATCCCCTGTGCGGTGAGCTGCTGGCCGACCTGGGTCAGCGCCGTGCGCAGCTCCTCGAGCGGCAGCGGGTCCTGGAACAGCGGCATCGGGCGGCCGTCCACGACGGCGACCACGAGCGGGATCGAGGGGATCTGCATCGCCTGCGCGATCTGCGGCGCGGCGTCGATGTCGACGAGGCCGAGGAGGTAGCGCCCCTCGTGCTCCCCGACGACCGTCTCGAGGTCGTCGGCGAGCTGGCCGCTCTCCGGCATCCGGGTGCGCGAGTAGAACACCAGCAGCACCGGTGCGGTCATCGACTGCTCGAGCAGGCCCTGGAAGTTCTTCTCGTCCACGACCACGCTGTACGACGACCCTGCCGCCGCTCCCCCGCCCGCCGGCGTACCGGCCTGGGGTGGGCGCGCGGGCTGTCCGAGCCCGGAAAGGTCGATGGCACCTGGACGACTGAACGGCTGCTGCGTCATGGGGCAATCCTAGGGAGAGCGCCCACGCAGCGCCGCCCCGGTCGGTAGCCTCGTCCGTATGGGACCTCGGGGAGCCGCGCTGTCGACGCGCCACCGCCGCAACCTCGGGCTCCTCGCGCGCTTCGGGGTGGTCGGCGCGTCCGGCGTCGTCGTCAACATGGTGACCCTCATCGTGCTGCGCAAGGTCGGCCCCCACTTCGACGAGGCCGTGGTCGGGCTGGGCACCTCGGAGTTCAACCTGCGCTGGTACCACGTCTACTCCACCATCGCGTTCCTCGTCGCCAACCTCTCCAACTTCCAGCTGAACCGGTCGTGGACCTTCCAGAGCAGCCGGCACACGCGCTGGTGGAAGGAGTACTGGCCGTTCCTCGTGGTCGGCCTCGGCGGCCAGGCAGTGGGCCTGGCGCTCCTGACCCTGCTCATGCACCCGCACTCACCCGTCAGCCTCCCGACCGACGTCTTCGACGACTCCACCGGCCTGCGCAACCGTCTCTACTGGTCCCAGCTGATCGTGATCGCGCTGGTGACGCCCCTGTCCTTCGTCCTCAACAAGCTCTGGACCTTCGCCGCCGTGCGGACCGGTCGCCTCGACCTGCTGACTGCGCAGCAAGAGGAAGAAGTGATGGCTGGGAAGGATGTGGTCTGAGCGTGCCGAACTGTGTCTCGACTGAGCACAGCCTCACCTATCTAGGCGCCCCTACCGCGTGGTAGAAAATCCCCCGGGTTCGACGGAGGGGCGACAGCAGGGATGAGCACGGGGTCGTACGACTTCACCGGCTACGAGGTGCTGGTGATCGGGGGGACGCGGGGCGAGGGTCACACCATCGCGACCGCCTTTGCGAGGTCCGGTGCGTCCGTGACCGTGACCGGCACGATGATGCTGCGCGCGCTCTACGACACCGACCTGTCGGCGTTCGACTACGAGTCGGTCAACCTCGCCCGCCAGGAGTCGATCGACAACCTCGTCGGGGTGATCGGCCACATCGATGTGCTCGTGCTGGCGGCATCGTGCAACCTGCCGTTCGGCCTGCCGGCCAGCGAGCAGGCCTTCGTCGCCGAGGCGGCGCGGTCCGGCCTGCTCGGCCCCACGTTCCTCACCACCCGCATGCGCCTCAAGCTGAGCCAGAGCCCCGCGCTGGGCGGCGGCTGCGTGATCAACACGGGAGCGGTCGCCACGTGGCTCGAGCTCTCCTCGACCCCGGAGGCCGCCCAGGCCCAGCTCGTCGAGTCGACGGTCCGCGCGGGCGAGCAGTGGTCCGGCCTCGGCGTCCGGGTGAACACCGTGCTCCAGCGCCACCGCTCGGTGCTCCCCCGCCAGTACGCCCCGGTGGCCGCGTCGAGCCACGGCAGCCGGCTCTCCGGCGACACCCTCGTCCGCACCCAGCGGATGAGCGAGGCGGTGGCCGAGAGCACCTTGTTCCTCGCCAGCAGCGCAGCCTCGCGCATCACCGGCCAGACGCTGCGCCTGAGCTGACGGCTCACCCCACAGGGGCCAGCTCGCGCTCCGGCTCCACCTCGTCCTGCTCGGCCAGCCGGGCGGCGAGCGCCGCGCCCTCGACGTCGAGGTTCGGCAGCAGCCGGTCGAGCCACCGCGGCAGCCACCAGGCGCGGTCGCCGAGCATGGTGAGCACCGCGGGCGTGAACGTCATCCGGACCAGGAAGGCGTCGAGGAAGACACCGACCGCCAGGCCGAAGCCGATCGAGCGCGCCATGGTCATCTCGGCCCAGATGAAGCCGGAGAAGACCGCGACCATGATCAGCGCCGCCGCGGCGACGACCCGGGCGCCGGAGGTGAAGCCCTCCCGGACCGCCGTACGCGCGTCCCTGCCGTGGACGTACGCCTCGTGCATCCCGGAGACCAGGAACATCTGGTAGTCCATGGCCAGGCCGAAGAGGATGCCGATCAGCAGCGTGGGCATGAAGCTGAACACCGCTGACGGGTCGTGCACGTCGAATACCGACCCGAGCCAGCCCCACTGGTAGACCGCAACGATGGCGCCGAAGCTCGCCGCGACGGAGAGCAGGAAGCCCGCGGTCGCCACCAGCGGCACCAGGATCGAGCGGAACACGATCGTGAGCAGCACCAGCGAGAGCCCGATGACCATGGTCAGGTAGAGGGGCAGCGCACCGGCCAGGCGCTCGGAGACCTCGATGTTGGCCACGGTCGCACCGGTCAGGCCGAGCTCGACGTCGTCGCCGAGCAGCTGCTCGCCGGTCGGGTTCGCGTCGCCGACGACCTGGCGGAGGTCGAGCCAGGAGCTCTCCCGCACGGCCTCGCCGTCGGCGAGGCGGCGCAGGCCCTGCACCAGCTCGACGGTCGACTCCGCGGACGGGCCCTCGGCCGGGACGACCTGGAAGGCGATGGTGCGCCGGTCATCGCTCGTGCCGATCGGGAGCACCGACACGCGGTCGTCGACCGCCAGGACGGCGCGGGCGACCTTCGCCTCCTCGGCCACGACGTCGTCCTCCGCCACCGGGGCGTCGTACTCGGCGGCGAGGAGCAGCGGGCCGTTGCTGCCGGGGCCGAAGCTCTCGGCGACCCGCTCGTAGGCCTGGTAGGCAGTGGAGTCCTGCGGCTCGGAGGAGCCGTCGGGCAGGCCGAGGCGCATCGACAGCGCGGGCAGGGCGAGTACCAGCATCACGAGCGTGACGAGGGCGGTCGCCGCGCGCGGACGGCGGGTGACCACGCCGACCCAGCGCTGCGGCCACCCGTCGTGCGTCGAGGACGCCGGGCGGCGGCGCGACCGGCGCGGCACCGCGCGGCGGCCGACCAGCGACAGCAGCGCCGGCGTCAGGGTGAGCGCCACGAGGACGGTGACCGCGACGGTGAAGGCGGCCAGCAGTCCCATCTGCAGCAGCGTCGGGATGCCGGAGACGGCGAGGGCGGCGAGCGCGATCACCACGGTGGTGCCGGCCACGACGACGGCGGAGCCGGCGGTGCCGGTCGCCAGCGCGACGCTGGCGCGCAGCTGGTCCCTGGTCGGCACCGTGCCGTCGGCGGTCAGGTCGGCGAGCTGGCGGCGGTGGCGGTTGACGATGAAGAGGGCGTAGTCGATGCCGACCGCGAGGCCGAGCATCATGCCGAGGACGGGCGCCATCTGCTGGAGGTCGATCCAGTGGGTGGTGGCGACGCCCAGGGTCAGGCTCACGCCGACGCCGACGAGCGCGATGGCCAGCGGCAGGCCGGCCAGGACGAGCGAGCCCAGCATCACGAGCAGGACGACGCCCGCGACCGCGACGCCGATGACCTCGCCGATGCCACCCACCTCGCGGGTCATGGTCATCTCCTGGCCGTAGTCGGCCTCGATGCCGGCCTCGGCGAGGCGCTCCCCGGTCTCCGGCACGGCCTCCAGGACCGTCGGGTCGAGCTGCTGGGTCTGGGTGTCGAAGCGCACCTGGACCAGCGCCGTGGTGCCGTCGCGGCTGACGAAGGAGACGCCCTCGCCGGCCGAGCGCAGGTCGCGACCGGCGTGGTAGGCGTCCCAGCCCGCCGTGAGCTCCTCCTCCGCCTCGGCGAGCTGCGTACGACCGTCGGCGAGCTGCTGCTCGAGCGCGGGCGTGGCCCGGCCGGGGTGGTCGGCCAGGTAGTTCTCGAGGCCGATGAGCTGCGCGCGGCCGGTGTCGTACTGCTCCTGACCCTTGGTCAGCCGCTTCTCGGCCCGGGCCAACCGGTCGTCGGAGCCGTCGAGCTGGCGCTGCAGGGCGAAGGGGTCCATCACCTCGGTGACGTGGGGCAGGTCCTCCCACGCCGCCATGGTGTCGCGCAGTGCGGCCTTCTGCTCGGCGGTGAAGCCATCCTCGCTGTGCACGACGACGGTGCCGGTGCCGCCGGCCACCTGCGGGATCTCCCTGCCGAGCTCGTCGAGCACGCGCCCGAACTCGCTGTCCGGGATCTCGAACTCGTTGCTGAGCGGGCGCGACAGGGTGGCCATGCCGCCCACGGCGGCGGCCATCACCAGGAACCAGGCCAGCAGGACGGCGATCGGGCGACGGGCCGAGAACAGGCCCAGCCGGTGGAGCAGGGTTGCCACGTCAGTTCCCCCTGTCGGGACGTGCGGGAACGGCAGCGGCCTCGTCGAAGCCGGCGAAGAGGTGCTCCATGGCCCGGCGGATCCAGACCTTGTGGAGCTCGGCGGCATGCGCCTCGTCGGACGAGGCGGACACGGCCAGGCGGGTCACCGCGCAGAGCGCGCCGAACGAAGCGGCTGCCAGGCTGGCGACGTAGATCGGGTCGGCGTCCTCGCCGAGACGGCGCCGGAGGCCCTCCTCGAGGGCCGCGCGCTGGCGGTCCTCGAACTCCAGGAGGAAGCGGCGGGTCGCGGTCGACCGGCCGGCCGCCCGCTCCAGCTCACGGGCCTGGGCGAACACGGGGCCGTCGATCATCGCCTCGAGGACGACCAGGGCCGAGGTGCGCAGCGGCTCGTCGGCGGGCCGGTCCACGATCGCGTCGATCGTCTCGACCGTGGCCGCCTCGAGCGAGGCCGTGAGGACGTCCTCCACGCGCGGGAAGTAGTTGAACAGGGTGCGGCGCGAGACGCCGGCCACCTCGGCGATCCGGTCCGCGGTGAGCTCCTCGAGCCCCTCCTCGACCAGCACCTGGATGGCGGCTGCCGTGAGGGCCGCGCGGGTCTCCACCTTGCGGCGCTCGCGGACGCCGGCGGCTTGGAAGGTCATTCCTGCACCATAGTGCAACTATGCACCGTGGTGCAAGTAAAGGGCTAGACCGAGTAGGTGGTTCTCCGAATAGCGCGCGGATATCCCCGCGCCGGGCAGCCGTGGCTGGTTACGGTTCACCCACAAAGGCAACGACCTCTCCACAAAGGGACGTGCGCGCGCCGCCTCGGCTCCGTCGCCCCTCGTCCAGGAAGGACCCACCGTGACGACCGCACGGATCGCGCCCCCCTCCCGACGGCCCGCCACGTCGTGGTCCGGCCGCGCCTCCGACTTCCGTCGCGAGCAGGTCAGGGCCCGCGGGCCCGTGCCCGTCATCGACGGCGCCACCGGTCCGGTCGACTCCGCGGGCCGGGTGCCTGCCGGCACCGGTGCGGTCCTGGGCACCGTGGACGAGGTGTGGCAGTCGCTGGTCGCCGTGCTGGACGAGCTGGACGCGCCGTCCTCGGCCCTGCTCTGCACCGCCGACGGCTTCCCGATCGTGGGCCACGGCTACTGCAGGGCCGACCTCGTCCCGGCCGCCCGGCTGACCGGGAAGATGTTCGCTGCCCACGGCCCCGAGACGGGCCACGACCCGCAGGCGGTCGAGAGCGTGGCCCTGACGTCAGGCCCGACCCAGACCGTGATCGCCTCGATCCCCTCCGGACAGGGCCACCACCTGCTCTCCATCACCGCCGACGGCGTCAGCCTGCCCATCCTGCAGGCGTGGACGACGTACGCGGCCGTCGAGCTCCGCGAGCTGCTGGCTGCTCAGCCCTGAGCCAGCAGCTCGTCAGCGGCGGCATAGGGGTCCACGTCCCCTGACACCACCCGGCCGGCGAGCCGGTCGAGGTCGGCGCTGCCGCCGGCCGCTCCCCAGCGCTCGCGCAGGGCGTCCAGGGCGATCGCCTCGACCTCGCCCCGCGCCCGCGTCGTACGCCGACGCGCCAGCTCGCCCGACTCCGCCAGCCAGGCGGCGTGCCGGTCGACCTCGGCCAGCAGCTCGTCGATGCCTTCCCCCGTGCTGGCCACGGTCTGGAGCACGGGTGGCCGCCAGGCTCCGTCACGGCGCTCGGCCAGGGACAGCATGGTGCGCAGCTCGCGTCGGGTGCGGTCGGCGCCCTCGCGGTCGGCCTTGTTGACGGCGTACACGTCGCCGATCTCGAGGATGCCCGCCTTGGCGGCCTGGATGCCGTCGCCCATTCCGGGGGCGAGCAGCACGAGCGTGGTGTCGGCCAGCCCGGCCACCTCGACCTCGCTCTGCCCCACGCCAACGGTCTCGACGATCACCACGTCGCACCCCGCGGCGTCCAGCACCCGCACGGCCTGCGGCGTCGACCGGGCCAGGCCGCCGAGGTGACCGCGCGCGCCCATCGAGCGGATGTAGACGCCCTCGTCGAGGGCGTGGTCGCCCATCCGCACGCGGTCGCCGAGCAGCGCTCCCCCGGAGAACGGCGACGACGGGTCGATGGCCAGCACGCCGACCCGCCTGCCGGCCCGTCGCATGGCCGCGACCAGCGCGTTGGTGGACGTCGACTTCCCGACGCCGGGCGCACCGGTGATGCCGAGGACGTGGGCCCCGCCCGCGTGCTCGCGGAGGGCGGACATCACCTCGCGCAGCAGCGGGGAGGCGTCCTCGACCAGCGTGATCAGGCGCGCGACCGCGGCGGGCTCACCCCGGCGCGCCCGCGCGACCAGGTCGGGGACCGCGACGGCACCCCGCGGGGCCACGCGCGTCACCGGGTCCGTCAGGCGGGGACGCGGATGATCAGGGCGTCACCCTGCCCGCCACCGCCGCACAGGGCGGCGGCACCGACGCCACCGCCGCGTCGCTTCAGCTCGAGGGCGAGCGTCAGCACGATGCGCGCGCCGGACATGCCGACCGGGTGGCCGAGCGCGATGGCGCCGCCGTTGACGTTGACCTTGTCCTGGTCGACCCCGAGCTGACGCGCCGACTCGATGCCGACGGCGGCGAAGGCCTCGTTGAGCTCGAAGAGGTCGATGTCGGAGACCTCGATGCCCTCCTTCGCGGCCGCCTTGGCGATCGCGTTGGCCGGCTGGAGCTGGAGCGAGGAGTCGGGCCCGGCGACCTGGCCGGAGGCGCCGATCTCGGCGATCCAGGTGAGGCCGAGCTCCTCTGCCTTCGTCTTGCTCATCACGACCACGGCGCAGGCGCCGTCGGAGATCTGCGAGGCCGAGCCGGCGGTGATGCTGCCGTCCTTGGCGACCGGGCGGAGGCCGGCGAGCGACTCGACGGTCGTGTCGCCGCGCACCCCCTCGTCCTCGGCCACCGTGATGTCGCCCTTGCGGGTCGAGATGGTCACCGGGACGACCTCGTCGTCGAAGAGGCCGTTCTTCCAGGCGAGGGCCGCACGCTGGTGCGACTGGGCCGAGAACGCGTCCTGCTCCTCGCGGGTCAGGTTGGCGCCGGCGGCGTTGCAGCCGTCGGTCAGGTTGATCATCGCCTGGTGGGTGAACTGGTCGTAGAGGGCGTCGTAGGCCATCGAGTCGACCAGCGCGGTGTCGCCGTACTTGAAGCCCTCGCGGCTCTTGGGCAGCAGGTGCGGGGCCTGGGTCATCGACTCCATGCCCCCGGCGACGACGACGTCGTGCTCGCCGGCGCGGATGAGCTGGTCGGCCATCGCGATGGCGTTGATGCCCGAGAGGCACACCTTGTTGATGGTGATCGAGGGGACGTCCATCGGGATGCCGCCCTTGACCGCGGCCTGGCGGGCGGTGATCTGGCCGGTGCCGGCCTGGATGACCTGGCCCATGATCACGTAGTCGACCTGGTCGCCCGTGACGCCCGCCTTGTCCAGGGCGCCCTTGATGGCGACGCCGCCGAGGTCGGCCGCCGACTGGTCCTTGAGCCCGCCGAGCAGGCGGCCGATCGGGGTGCGTGCACCGGCAACGATCACGGAAGTGGTCATGGGTTTCCTCCAGGCGTACGGGGTGGGTCCGGCAGACGTGCTGCTCCTTCGGACGATACCCACCAGCGTGGCGGGTTCGGCAGGGGTTAGCGACCCTTCACCTGTGAGGCACACGTCACACCCCGCCCCACCCATGTGGGCTCACCAAAATGAGGGAGCGCGCCAGCACGACGCACCACGCGGGTCACGTGGGTGGTGGTCTTGTCCCACACCCGCGGCCTCGGGGCCGATCCGACGTTCCCGAGGAGCGCCCATGTCACGAGTCCGCCGCACCCTGACCTCCGCCGTCGCGCTGGCCACGGCCGCACTGCTCGGCACCGTCCTCGCCGCGCCGCCCGCGAGCGCGCGCGCCGGCGGCGTGGGCGGGCTCTGGCTCTTCGACGAGGGCTCGGGCCAGGTGGCCTACGACCTCTCCTTCAACGGCAACCGCGGCCAGCTCGGCACCACTGCGGGCGCGGACGCCGCCGACCCGACCTGGGTCCAGCTCCCCCGCCTGCTGTTCCTCAAGCGCGCCGCGCTCCGCTTCAACGGCGCGCAGAGCGTCCGGATGGCCGACGCGCCCTCGCTGGAGCCGGACGGCGTCACCGTGCTGGCCCGGGTGCGCAGCACCGGTCCCGGCGCGTTCCGCTACGTCATGTCGAAGGGGGCGTTCCAGTGCGAGAACGCGTCCTACGGCCTCTTCACCGGCGGTGACGGCGGGCTCGTCTTCTACGTCTCCGACGGGACCACGGTGTTCCGGTCGGCCGACGCGGGCGCGGCGATCTGGGACGGGAGCTGGCACACCGTGATGGGCGCCTTCGACGGCCAGTCCATCCGGCTCTGGGTCGACGGCCGGCAGGTGGGCGCCGCTGCCCCCGCGGCAGCGAACGTCTACTACGGCATGCCTAACGGCGACGACTTCTACGTCGGGGACTACGGCGGCCCGTGCGCCAGCCCGCTCGGCTTCATCGGCGACATCGACGCCGCCGCCGTGCTCGGCACGTACGACCGCGCCGCCAGCCTGGGCTGACCGGTCGGGAGTGGCGACGGTCACACCCCCTCGCCCCCGGGCGCGCCGTCGTACACGATGTGCCCATGACCCCCGACCTGCCTGCTGACGTGCACCACCTCTTCACCGCGATCGACCACGTCGGCATCGCGGTCCCCGACCTCGACGAGGCCATGGCGTTCTACCGCGACGCCTACGGCATGACGGTCCTCCACGAGGAGACCAACGAGGAGCAGGGCGTCCGCGAGGCGATGGTCGGGGTCGGCGACTCCGGGTCGTGCATCCAGCTGCTCGCCCCGCTGACGTCCGAGTCGACGATCGCGAAGTTCCTCGAGCGCAACGGCCAGGGCATCCAGCAGCTGGCCTTCCGCGTCGAGGACGTGGAGCACGTCGCCGACGTGCTGCGCGAGCGCGGTCTGCGCCTGCTGTACGACGCGCCGAAGCGCGGCACGTCGGACAGCCGCGTGAACTTCATCCACCCCAAGGACGCCGGCGGCGTGCTGGTCGAGCTGGTCGAGCCCGCCGCCCACGGCCACTGAGCCCCGCCGACGCGAGGTATCTCACACCTCCACCCGCGCGAGGTTACTCGCCGGTATCTTCGCCCCGATCGACGCCACCGATGCCTCACACCTGATTGCAGGAGACACCAGTGCAGAACATCCTCGAAGCCATCCAGTCCGGCAACGCCACTTCGGAGGACTTCGCCAGCCTCGAGCTGCCCGAGTCCTACCGCGCCGCCTTCGTGAAGAAGGACGAGGTCGACATGTTCGAGGGCCTCACGGCGAAGGAGAAGGACCCGCGCAAGTCGCTCCACGTCGACGAGGTGCCGCTCCCCGAGCTCGGCCCCGGCGAGGCCTTCGTGGCCGTGATGGCCAGCGCCATCAACTACAACACCGTGTGGACCTCGATCTTCGAGCCCGTCTCCACCTTCGGCTTCCTGGAGCGCTACGGCCGCAACTCCGAGCTGACCAAGCGCCACGACCTGCCCTACCACGTGGTCGGCTCCGACCTCGCCGGCGTGGTGCTCAAGACCGGTCCCGGCGTGACCAAGTGGAAGCCGGGCGACCGCGTCGTCGCCCACTGCCTCTCGGTCGAGCTCGAGGGCCCTGACGGCCACAACGACACCATGCTCGACACCGAGCAGCGGATCTGGGGCTTCGAGACCAACTTCGGCGGCCTGGCCGACGTGGCGATGGTCAAGGCCAACCAGCTGATGCCCAAGCCCGAGCACCTCACCTGGGAGGAGGCCGCCTCCCCCGGCCTCGTGAACTGCACGGCGTACCGCCAGCTGGTCAGCAAGAACGGCGGCGACATGAAGCAGGGCGACAACGTCCTGATCTGGGGCGCCTCCGGCGGCCTCGGCGGCTTCGCGACGCAGTACGCCCTCAACGGCGGCGCCACCCCGGTGTGCGTGGTCTCCAACGAGGAGAAGGCCCAGATCGCCCGCAGCATGGGCGCCGAGCTGATCATCAACCGCTCGGAGGAGGGCTACAAGTTCTGGAACGACGAGGGCACCGAGCAGGACCCGCGCGAGTGGAAGCGCTTCGGCGCCCGCATCCGCGAGCTCACCGGCGGCGAGGACATCGACATCGTCTTCGAGCACCCGGGCCGGGAGACGTTCGGCGCCTCGGTGTTCGTCACCCGCAAGGGCGGCACCATCACCACCTGCGCGTCGACCTCGGGCTACATGCACGAGTACGACAACCGCTACCTGTGGATGAACCTCAAGCGGATCATCTCCAGCCACTTCGCCAACTACCGCGAGTCGTGGGAGGCCAACCGCCTCATCGCCAAGGGCAAGATCCACCCGACCCTGTCGCGGACCTACACGCTGGACGAGGTCGGCCAGGCCTCGCTCGACGTCCACCAGAACGCCCACCAGGGCAAGGTCGGCGTGCTCTGCCTCGCGCCGGAGGAGGGCCAGGGCGTCCTCGACCACGAGATGCGCGCGCAGCACGAGAGCGCGATCAACCGGTTCCGGGGCGTCTGACCCACCCCTTCGGGGCTGTTCTGAGATTGCTCACACCCCGGTTCGCGGCTCGTCCGCGAGCCGGGGTGTGTTTGTTCCACGGCATCGGAGAGACTGGCACCTACGCAGTCCGTACGACGTGAGAGTGGGTGTCGCAGCATGAGCTCCGACCAGGGCCTGTCCATCTTCGACGAGCCGGAGTCCTCCGACGACGCGGCCGAGGAGACCCAGGTGCTCCCGGTGACACCGAAGGACGAACCCGCCGCCGCGGCCGCGAAGTCGGCCGGGAAGCCGGCCGCGAAGCCTGCCGAGGCGCCCGCGAAGGCGGGGGCCGCGAAGCCCGCACCCTCGAAGACCGAGGCCCCGGCGACGACGCCCGTGGAGAAGACGGCTGAGAAGCCGGCCGAGAAGCCGGCCCAGCCGGCCGCCGCGAAGCCGACCGAGCAGCCCGCGCCCCGCACGACCCCGGACCAGGAGGCGACCGTCAAGGCCCCGGTGATCCCGCCGCCCGCGCCGGCTGCCCAGGCTCCCGCGCCCGCCCGGGCGACGACCCCGGCGCCCACCCCGGCGGCCGCCCGCCCGGCCGCCCCAGTCCCCCCGGCTGCCGCAGCGGCACCGCTGCCGCAGGTGCGCCGCGGTGGCTACGACCGGACCGCGGTCGACCAGCGGGTCGGCCAGCTCATGTCGGAGAAGTCCGGCCTGGCCACCAGCCTCGCGAGCAGCGAGGAGCGGGTGATCGAGCTCGAGTCCGAGCTGGGCCGCCTGCGCGCCGAGCTCGAGGAGAACACCAACCCGACCTACGCCGGTCTCGGCGGCCGGGCCACCTCGATGCTCAAGCTCGCCGAGGACGAGTCCAACGACGTGCGCACGGCCGCCCGCCGCGACGCCGACGAGATCCGCCGCGCCGCCGGTCGCGACGCCGAGAGCATCCGCGCCGACGCGGCCCGTGAGGCCGACGACATGCGCATGGTCCAGCTCAAGGAGCTGGACGAGATGCGCGCCCGGCTCACCGCCGACGCGGAGACCGAGCGCTCGCTGGCCAAGGCCGAGGCGGACGACATCCTGGCCGCGGCGCGACGCGAGGCCGACCAGCTCCGGCTGGCCGCGCAGCAGGAGACCAACGAGATGCGCACCACCGCCACCCGCGAGGCCGAGCAGGCCCGGGCGGCGGCGGACCGCGAGGTCCAGGAGGCCAGGCGCACGCTGGCGGTGGAGAAGGAGCGGCTGACCCGCGAGGCGGCCGAGCACCACAGCAACGCCACCGCGGAGACGCAGCGCCTCGTCGTCGAGGCCGAGGACCGCGCCACCGCGGCCGAGCAGCGGGCGCGCGAGGCGACGGCCCAGGCCAACACGCACCGGTCCCAGGCCCAGAGCGAGGCCGAGGGCCTGCTCAGCCGGGCCCGCCGCGAGGCCGAGCAGATCGTGGCCTCCGCCCGCACGCAGGCCGACTCGATCACCGCGACGCGACAGGCCGAGGCCGAGCGCGAGCTGGCGAACATCCAGTCGGAGGTCGAGCGCGTGACCAAGCGCCGCGACGCCATCACCGCCCAGCTCGGTGCACTGCGCGACGTGGTCGCCGGCTTCGGCGAGGACGAGTCCTGAGCTGGCGCTCTCGGCTGCGGGAGGCCGTGGCACCCCGCGACGCCGAGCACGAGGTGCCCGCGGCCGCCCAGACGCGGGCGGACGGCGATGCGTCCGCCGCTCACGGAGCCGCGCACGAGGCAGCCCAGCAGGTCGTGGAGCAGGCCAGCGACCACGCCGACCGTGCCGAGGCGGCAGCCGAGTCGGCGGAGGAGTCCGCGCAGTCCGCTGCCGACATCGCGGAGAGGATCGACGATGCCACCGACCTCGTGGTCGACGAGGCGGCGCCCGCGCCGTACGTCCCCGTGGAGCCGGCGGCCCAGCCCTCGCAGCTGCTGCGCCACTCCCCCTTCAACATCGGCTTCTTCGGCGCCTTCGGCGCACTCATCGCGGTGTTCCTGTCCCAGCAGCTGCTGAGCATCTCCTCGATCCTGGTGCTGCTCGTGATGTCGATGTTCCTCGCGATCGGCCTGAACCCCGTCGTCGAGTTCTTCATGCGCCGGGGCATCCGGCGCGGGCTGTCCGTGCTGCTGGTGCTCGTCGTGGTCATCAGCGTCCTCGCGCTGTTCGTCGTCGCCGTGGCGCCGGTGATCAGCGAGCAGATCGCGCAGATCACCCGCAACGCCCCTGGATGGCTCGACGACCTCCAGGCCAACAGCCAGGTCCAGAAGCTCGACGACAAGTACGACCTCATCGCCAAGGTCCGCGACTACATCCAGAACGGCGACTTCGGCGAGCGCGTGTTCGGCGGCGCGCTCGGCGTCGGCCTGAGGGTGCTCAGCGCCCTCACCAACAGCCTCATCGTGCTGGTGCTGATGATCTACTTCCTGGCCTCGCTGCCGAGCATCAAGCACGCGGCGTACTCCCTGGCCCCGGCGTCGAAGCGCCCCCGGGTCAGCGACCTGGGCGACCGCATCATCCGCTCCACGGGCGCCTACGTCGCGGGCGCGTTCCTCGTCGCCCTGTGCGCGGGGATCAGCACGCTGCTGTTCTCGTTCGTCGTGGGCCTGGGCGACTACGCGTTCGCTCTGGCCTTCGTGGTGGGGCTGTTCTCGCTCATCCCGGTCGTCGGCGCCTTCGTCTCAGGGGCGATCATGACGCTGCTCGGGCTGACGGTCTCCCCCACCGTGGCGCTCGTCGCGCTGGTCTACTACCTCGCCTACCAGCAGATCGAGTCGTACTTCATCTACCCGCGGATCATGAAGAAGTCGGTCGACATCCCCGGCTCGGTCACGGTCGTGGCGGCGCTGGTGGGCGGCTCGCTCATGGGCGTCGTCGGCGCGCTGCTCGCGGTGCCCACCGCGGCGGCACTGCTGCTGCTGCACCGCGAGGTGTTCCTCAAGCGGCAGGACGCCCGCTGAGGGACTCGGGCTCCGGCTCGGGCAGCGGCTCGACGACGAGGGACGCGCGGCCCTCCCCGAGCTTGACCACCACGACGCCGGCGAGCACCAGCAGGCCACCGGCCAGCTGGATCGGCCGCGGCAGCTCGCCGAGGAGCAGCCACGCCCAGACCACCGCGGCCAGGACCTCGCCGAGGGCGACGAACGACGCGAGGCGGCTGCCGAGGCGGCGTCCCGCCGCGATGCCGGTGACGTAGGAGAACGCCGCGGTGACCAGGCCCAGCAGCACCACCGGGATCCACCACGCCACCGCCCGGCCGTCGTAGACCGCGTCCGCGGTGGAGGCGTGGAAGGGCAGGATGCCCGTGGCCCCGGCGACCAGCAGGACCACGCCGCCGACCAGCAGGCCGCCGGCGGCCAGGGAGATCCCCGGCAGGCCGTTGTCCTCGTCGGCGGAGATCACGAAGTACGTCGCCGCGCCGACCATCGCGCCCAGCGCCCACAGCACGCCGGCCGTGCTCAGCTCGGCACCGGAGACGACGTCGAGCACGAGGACCAGCCCAGCGGCGGCGATCGCCGCGCCCAGCAGGGTGAGCGCCGAGGGCCGGTGCCCGTGGCGCAGCCAGAGCCACACGACGACGGCGACGGGCGCGGTGTACTCCAGCAGCAGCGCCACGCTGACCTGCATGTAGGTGACGGCGTAGAAGTAGCACAGCTGCGCGCCGGCCACGGCCGCCAGGCCGTAGACCAGGACCAGCCCGGCGTTGTCACGCACCAGGTGCCACCGGCCCCGGAGCGCCAGCGCGCCCGGGACGACCAGCACGGCGGCGGCGATGGCGATGCGCAGGCCCACGGTGGCGCCCGCGCTCCAGCCCGTGTCGAGCAGGCCGCGGGCGAGTGCACCCGACAGGCCGAACGACGTCGCGGAGGCGACGGCCAGCACCAGGCCGGCCGCGGTGCGGGACGAGGTGACGTCATGGGTCATAGCGCTCACGGTCATGACATTAGGGCGGACTCATGTAATGTGTCAACGTGCTTTTCACGGATGACACCGACGCGGCCCTCCAGGCGGCCGTGGCGCTGGCCAACTCGACCGACGAGCCCGGCCAGCCGCTGGGGTCGGTCGACGACCTGTCGGCCTTCCTGGTCGGGTGGTCCTACACCGGGCGCCACGACGCGACACCTGCCGAGCTCGATGCCGTACGCCGGCTCCGGCCCGCGCTGCGGGGCCTGCTGCTGGCCGAGCGCGACGAGGCCGCCGAGATCGTGAACACGATGCTGGCCCGGGCGAAGGCACTCCCCCAGCTCCAGCGGCACGACCAGTGGGACTGGCACCTGCACGCGGTCGACCCCGACCGCCCGCTCGAGGAGCGCGTGGTGGTGGAGACCGCGATGGCCATGGTCGACGTGATCCGCGCCGACGAGATGTCGCGCCTGGCCCGCTGCGCCGCCGAGGACTGCGAGGACGTCGTCCTCGACCTGTCCCGCAACCGCTCGCGCCGCTACTGCTCCACCACCTGCGGCAACCGCGAGGCCGTGGCCGCCTACCGGGCCCGCCAACGCTCCTGACCCCCGTCCTGGGACCGGCTGCGCAGGGTCAGGGCAGGAAGCGGCGCATCACCTCGAGGAACACCTGCGGCTGCTCGGAGTGCACCCAGTGGCCCGCGCCCTTGACCAGCACCCGCCGGTTGCGGGGGAAGCGGCGGTCCATCTCGCCGCCGGACTCGTCGCTGATGTAGTCGGAGTCGGCTCCGCCCACCCACAGCACCGGTCCGTCGTACGTCGCCTCGCCGAGCTCGGCGTCGGGCCACCCGACCAGCCCCGCCATCTCCTCCCCGAGCAGCTCGAGGTTGACCTGCCACTGCCAGCCGTCGTCGGTGCGGCGGAGGTTCTGCAGGAGGAAGCTGCGCACGACCGGGTTGGGCACGGCCTCGCGCAGCGCCTCCTCCGCCTCGTCGCGGCGCTCGATGGTGGTGAGGTCGAGCCCGCGCATGGTCTCGATGTAGCCGACGAACTCCCGACCGCTGTCGTAGGCCACCGGGGCGATGTCGACGACGGCGAGCCGCTCGACCAGCTCGGGGTGCCGCAACGCGAGGCACATCGCGATCTTGCCGCCCATCGAGTGACCGACCAGGGCGAGCGCCCCCTCGGGGCGCAGGGTGTCGGCGACCTGGTCGGCGAGGTCGAGGTAGTCGAACGTCTCGGTCCACGGCGATCGGCCGTGGTTGGGCATGTCGACGAGGACCACCCGGTGGTCGGCGCTGAGCGCCTTGGCGATCTGGGTCCAGTTCTTGCCCTGGCCGAAGAGCCCGTGGCAGAACGCGACGGTCGGGCCGTGGTCGCCGAGGACCGTGGTGTGCAGGCTCACGGCCCCATCCTCGCAGTGCTCAGGTCGCGACGACCGACCCGTCCCCGGTGGTGTGGGGCTGCCGGTCGCGGTGGCCCTCCGTAGACGACTCGGGCGGTGGCATCGGGCTCATGCTCGGCTCCTCTCGGCCTGGTCCGTCTGGTTGTCGGCCCGGTCCTCGGCGGTGAGCGGCTGCGCGATGTCCTCGAGCGACTGGCCCTCGGCCTTGACGCCCAGGAAGATCTCGACGATGCCGCCGGCGATCATCAGGGCGGCGCCGATGAAGTAGCCGATCGCGATGCCGGTGATGTCGCCGTCGCTGCTCGCGTCCTCGATGAGCCGGCCGAACAGGAGCGGGCCGGCGATGCCGCCCGCGGCCGTGCCGATCGCGTAGAAGAAGGCGATGCACAGGGCGCGGGTCTCCATCGGGAAGATCTCCGAGGCGGTGAGGTACGCCGCGCTGGCACCGGCCGAGGCGAAGAAGAAGGTCACCGCGCCGAACATCGTGAGCGTCACCGCGCTCAGGTCGCCGAGCAGCACCCCCGCGACCGCCAGCAGGATCCCGGACACGATGTAGGTGCCGGCGATCATCCGCACCCGCCCGATGGTGTCGAAGAGCGGGCTCAGCACCAGCGCGCCGATGAAGTTGCTGGCCGCGAAGATCGCGAGGTACCAGCCGGTCTGCGTCACGTCGAGGAAGGTGCTGAGGGTGTCGCCGTAGGTGAAGAAGAAGGCGTTGTAGAGGAAGGCCTGGCCCACGAACAGCGAGAAGCACAGGATCGTGCGCCGCGGGTACATCGTGAAGACGGTCCTCGCGATGAGGGCCAGGCTGATGGTCTTGCGCTGCCGGATGGTGATCGTGTCGTCGACGTCGTGCAGCTCGACGCCCGTCTCGTCGACGACCGTCCTCTCGATGTCGCTCACGACGCGCTCGGCCTCGTCCTCGCGCTCGTGGATGAAGAGCCAGCGCGGGCTCTCCGGCACGTGGCGACGCACCACCAGGATCCCGACTGCGAGGATCGCGCCGAGGGCGAAGGCGGCCCGCCAGCCCCAGCTCGGGTCGACCACGTTGGGGTCGAGGAGCGGGATGGTCAGGAGCGAACCCAGGGCGGCGCCCACCCAGAACGAGCCGTTGATCGCCACGTCCACCCGACCGCGGTACTTCGCAGGGATCAGCTCGTCGATGGCGGAGTTGATGGCGGCGTACTCGCCGCCGATGCCGGTGCCGGTCAGGAAGCGGCACGCGAAGTACCACGCCGGGTTCATCGAGAACGCCGTCAGCACCGTGGCCACCGTGTAGACGCCGAGGGTGATGAGGAAGAGCTTCTTGCGGCCGAACCGGTCGGTGAGCTGGCCGAAGAACAGCGCGCCGACGCAGGCCCCGGCGACGTACATCGCGCCGGCCAGGCCCACGTCGGAGCTCGACAGGCCGAGGCCGGTGTCACCCGGCTTGAGCGCCTCCGACATCGAGCCGACGATCGTCACCTCGAGGCCGTCGAGGATCCACACGGTGCCCAGGCCGATGACCACGAGCCAGTGCCAGCGGGCCCACGGGAGGCGGTCCATCCGTGCGGGGATGTCGGTGGTGATGGTGCCTGTCTCGACTCCGGCCATGCCTTCGGACGCTAGACCGGTCCTCGGGGGTCGAGCACACCCCTGAGGACGAAGGGTCCGGGTGGGGTCGGAGGTCGGCTCAGAAGTCGAAGCCGTCGAAGCCGTCGAACATGCCGCCGATGCCGTCGCCGATGCCGCCGAACATGTCGCCGATGCCCTCGCCGATCGCCCCGATGCCCTCGCCGAGGCCGTCGAACCCGCCGCCGAAGAGCATGCCCATGAACATCCAGTCCATCGGGCTGAAGGCGCCGAAGTAGCCCGCGGCGTAGGGCTGGTAGGCGCGGCCGCCCTGCCAGTACGGCACCCGGCGGGAGCCGACCATGACCTTGCGGATGTCGGGCTCGGCGCCGGCGCGGACGCGCTCCACGTCGAGGGCGCAGGCCGGCACGTCGCGCGAGGCGCCGCCCGGCGGCGTCCAGGGGACGTCGGCGACCGACAGCCCGTGGCGCGGGTCGAAGAAGCACGGCGGACGGCGCTGCGGCAGCGGCTCACCGGCCACCCGGGCACGCACGCACGCCATGGCATAGCGGCCGTCCTCGAGGATCTCGGTGACGTGCTTGACGTCCTCGGGCCGGGTCAGCCCCGCGGCGGCGGCCTTGGCGGACTCGTAGGCGTCGAGCGCCCGCTGGTAGTCGGCGTTGGCACCGGGGTCGAGCTCCTGCCCGGCCAGGTCGATGTCGAGGTCCTGGAGCTCGACGCCGAGGGCGGTGACGTCCTCCTCGGCGAGCTTCTTCACCGGCGCGACCTCGGCCTCCGCCCGGGCCAGCTCGCGCTTCTTGCCCGACCTCCCGGCTCCCACCGCGACCGCGGTGAGGCCGCCGAGGACGACGAGCAGGAGGACGATTTCCATGGCCACAGCGTACGCAGCGGGCGCAACTGCCGGGCAACGCGAAGAGCAGGTCGCGCGTCGACCCCCGACGACGTGCGACCTGCTCTCGAGAAGCGGCCGGGCAGCGGGACCCTCCCCTGTGCGGTCCCGCCGCTCTCGGCGTGAGAGAAGATTCCCGCGAAAGGGCGGGTGTCGGCATCCGTAGTCCTACCTATCTCACCTACGTAAGCCGATAGATTCGGACTCGTGCTGTCCCCGTGCCTCGGTCGAGACGACGTCCAGCGTGCGCTGAGCGAGGCGATCGACGAGTCGCGCTGGGTCACCGTGGTCGGTCCTCCCGGAAGCGGGAAGACCCTGCTGGTGCGCCACGCCGCCCAGGCGGCTCCCGCGTCGTGGGTCGACGCGCGCAACCTGCGCACGCTCGACGACGTGCTCGTGGCCGCGCTCGAGAGCCTCGAGTCGGAGACGGCGCCGGGCGACTCGCTGACCGGCGCGCTGGGCCGCGCCGTCGACGGCCGGGACACCCTGCTCGTCCTCGACGGGCTCGACCTCGACGCGACCGACGCCGGACCGGTGCTGCAGTCGATGCTGGAGAGCACCAGCGACGCGCGCGTGGTGGTGACGGCGCGGACCACGGCCGGGCAGCCCTACGAGTCCGTCGTACGCGTCGGGCCGCTGCCGGTGCCCACCCCGCGCTCGCCGCTGGAGGGCCCGGCCGTCGAGCTGTTCCTCCGCCGCATCCGCTCGGCCGGTGGCCAGCAGGTGGACCTCGCCGCGCAGGCCCACGAGGTGCGCCGGCTGCTGAGCGCCACCGGCGGCCTCCCCCTGCTGATCGAGCAGGTCGCCGTGCAGTCCGCGCTGGTCGGGCTCAGCAACGCGATGTCCACGGTCAGCCTGGACCAGGCGGTCGACTCGGCGCACGACCTCCTCGACGAGGCCAGCGCCACCGCGCTGCGCCGGATCGGGCTGCTCGACTTCCCGGTCGGTCTGGGGGTCCTCGCCGAGGTGCTCGACGTGCCGGTGCCCGAGGCCGCGGAGCTGACCGGCGGCCTCGTCCGGCGCAGCCTGCTCGAGGTCGACCAGCACGGGCGGTTCGACATGCTCTCCCCGATCCGCGGACGGGCGCGCGTGCTGGCCGGGGCCGATGACGCCGCGGCGGTCGACGCGGGCCTGCTGCGGTGGGCCGAGGGCAACGCCCCCGAGCACGACAACTTCGGCGCGGCCGACGCGGAGTGGCTGCGCGACCTCCCGGCCATGCGCCATGCCGTGCTGGCTGCGTGCGCCAACCCGGAGACGCGCGCCGACGGCTACTCCGTCGCCAACCGGATCTACTCCTCGCTCTACACCTCCATGCGCACGCGCGAGGCGGTCGAGATCATGGAGGGCGCGCTCGCCAGCGGCGACGGACCGCCGGGGATCGGCGCCCAGATGGCCCGGCGCGCCGGCATCGCCGCGTCGGAGATGCGCGGCACCTACGAAGGGCTCTGGCTGCTCGACCGCGCCGACCAGCACGCGTCCTCCGCACCGCGGCCCGAGGAGCAGCTCGCCAAGACCGCCTCGATCCGCGCAGAGATGCACCTCGACGCCGGCGACCTCGCCCGCGCAGAGAGCGAGGCGCTGCGGGCCATCGAGCTCGATCCCGAAGGGTCGATGCGCCGCCAGGCGACCCGCACCCTCGCCGATCTGTACACCTCGCAGGGGCGCTTCGCCGAGGCCACCCGGGCCGCGGGCGAGGCGATGCCCGCCCGCACCGGGGGCGACGAGCGCTGGATCGACCTCTCCCTCCGCACCCTGCTGGCCCGCATCGCGCTCGAGCAGGGACGCATCGCCGAGGCGGTCGCCGGCACCCGTGCCGTGGTGGCCGAGGCCCGCGAGCTCGCCGAGGACCGCGTCGGGCTGCTCGCGGAGACGCTGCTGCGTGGCCTCGACCCGACGTTCGAGCCCACCGAGGTGGTCCGCGAGACGCTGCCCTGGGCGGTCCGGCTGCCGGTGCTGGCGCAGGACGGCCGCGACCTGCTGCGCCGCGGGGAGTCCCGCCAGGCCGCCGGGCTCGCCGCCGACGTGGTGGCGCTGGCCGACTCCGCGCGGCTGGGTCGTGACGGCGTCGAGGCGCGGCTGCTGCTCGGGCGGGCGCTGGTGGAGCTCGGCGACCTCGACCAGGCCACGACGACGTACCTCACCGCGCTCGACCACTGCCGCACGATGCGGCTCCCGCTCCGCGCGGCCGACGTGCTCGACGGCCTTGCCGGGGTGGCCCGTGCCCGCGACCTGCCCGAGGCGCGGGCGCTCGCGGCCGCCGCCTTCGCGCTCCGCACGCCACGGATGGCGGTGCGCTGGGGCTACTCCGCCGACTACGACATCGCCCCGGGCACGGCGCCCGCGGAGTGGCTCGACGGCGACGAGCTGTCCGCCGAGGCGGTGCCGCTGATCACCGCGGTCTTCAACCGCCCCGCGACGGCGCCGCCGTCGGTGCTCGACGCGCTCACCGCGGCCGAGCGCCAGGTCGCCGAGCGGGTCGCGCACGGCCTGACCAGCCGCAAGATCGCCGAGGAGCTCTTCGTCTCCCCCCGCACGGTCGACGCGCACCTCACCCACATCTACCGCAAGCTCGACATCAACACGCGGGCGCGCCTCGCGGCCCTGGTGATGGAGCAGTCGCAGCGCCTCTGACGCCTACCGGGACCCCACTGTCGGTGGCGTGTGCGCATGATGGCCCGCATGAGCCGGACCATCCAGGTGACCTTCGACGCCCACGACCCGCAGGCCCTCTCCCGCTTCTGGGCCGAGGCGATGGGCTACGTCAACCCACCCCCGCCCGGGCGTGAGCTCGAGCCGGGCCAGGACCCGTTCGACGCGTGGCACGCCTTCCTCGCCGAGGTCGGGGTGCCGGAGTCGGAGTGGAACTCCGCGTCCGCGGCCGAGGACCCTGACGGCGAGGGGCCCCGGCTGTTCTTCCAGCGCGTGCCGGAGGGCAAGACGGCCAAGAACCGCGTGCACCTCGACCTCAGGGCGGCGCCCGGGCTCCAGGGCGAGGAGCGGATGTCCGCCCTGGAGGCTGAGTGCGAGCGCCTCGTCGCCCTGGGCGCCACCCGGGTGGAGCGGCACGAGCCGGCTCCGCCGATGACCGCCGGGCACCTCGTGATGACCGACCCCGAGGGCAACGAGTTCTGCCTGGACTGACCAGCCCTGACCGGCTGGCCCTCACGTGGTTCACTTGTCGACGAGCGATGCTCGCTCGCACACCGCACCGAGGGAGGGCGGTCGCATGACGGAGTCGACGACCCGCGACAGCGGTCCGGCCGCCTCGCGGCGTGCCCTGCTCGGCGCCGCCTGGACGGCGCCGGTGGTCGTCGCCGCCAGCACGGCCCCCGCGTACGCCGCCTCCGCTGCTGCCTCGCTCGTGCTCGACACCTTCGCGGTCTACCCCGACGACTACAACGGTGCGTCGCCCAACCGCATCAAGACGCAGGTCCAGGTGCGTCGCGAGTGGTCCGCGACGGCTCCCGTGGTCACCAGCCTCACGGTGACGTTGTCGTTCCCCGGCACCTCGGCCGCCGGTGGCGCAGCCCTGTCGGTCACCGGCACCGGCTGGGCAGCGGGCAAGGTGACCGGCTCCAGCGACACCGTGTGGACCTACACGTTCACGTGGACCGGTGCGCTCACCAACGACGCCCAGTCGACCCCGGAGCTGACGTTCTCGGTCAAGCGTCGCAACGTGCCGACGACGAGCGCCTCCCTCACCGTCGTGGCCACGTCACCGCAGGCGACCTCCGCCAGCCGCACCATCACGGCGACCGTCTGATCCGGGGCCGCTCGGAGGCGGCGCGTCTCAGCGCGCGCTGTAGTCCCGGAAGCCGCGCCCGGTCTTGCGACCGAGGTAGCCCGCGGTGACCAGGTGCTCCAGCAGCGGCGCCGGCGAGAAGCCCGGCTCCCGGAACTCCAGGTAGAGCTCCTTCTGGATCGCCAGCGACACGTCGTTGCCGACCACGTCGAGCAGCTCGAACGGTCCCATCGGGAGCGCACAGCCCTGCTTCATCGCCGTGTCGATGTCGTCGGCGGTCGCGTAGTGCGCCTCGAGCATCTTGACGGCGTCGTTGAGGTAGGGGAAGAGGAGGGCGTTGACGATGAAGCCGGCGCGGTCACCGCACTTCACCGCCACCTTGCCGACCTGGTCGCAGAGCGCGAGGACGCTCTCGGTGACCGCCTCGTCGGTCGAGACGGTCGAGACCACCTCGACCAGCTTCATGATCGCGGCCGGGTTGAAGAAGTGCATGCCGATCACGTCCTGCGGACGCTTCGTCACCTTCGCCATCGCGATGATCGGCAGCGACGAGGTGGTGGTCGCCAGGATCGCGCCGGGCTTGCATATCTCGTCGAGGTTCTCGAAGAGGGTGGTCTTGATCGCGAGGTCCTCGGCGATCGCCTCGACCACGATGTCGACGTCCTTGAGGTCGTCCAGCGAGGTCGTGCCGCGCACCCGGCCGAGCACCTCGGTCTTCTGCTCCTCGGTCGCGCGGCCGCGCTGGATCTGCTTGTCGAAGTTCCTGGTGATCGTGGCGATGACGCCGTCGACCTTGTCCTGGCCGCGACCGGTGAACAGCACGTCGTAGCCCGCCTTGGCGAAGACCTCGACGATGCCGGAGGCCATCGTGCCGGTGCCGACCACGCCGACGAGCTTGATGTCGTGGCGCAGGCGGGGCTTGTCGTCCTCGCTGGGCGTGTGGGCGTCGGCCACCACGATCGGCGAGTCGGGGGCCTCGTAGGTGTAGAACCCGCGGCCCGACTTGCGGCCGAGCAGGCCCGCGGTGACGTACTGCTTGAGGATCGGGGCCGGGGCGTGCAGGCGGTCGCGACCCTGCTTGTACATCGTGTCGAGGATCTCGTAGGCCGTGTCGAGGCCGATCAGGTCGAGCAGCGCCAGCGGGCCCATCGGGTAGCCGCAGCCGAAGCGCATCGCGGCGTCGATGTCCTCGCGCGAGGCGTACTTGCCCTCGTACATCGCCACGGCGTGGTTGAGGTAGCCGAAGAGCAGCGTGTTGGCGATGAAGCCGGCCTTGTCGCCGCAGACGACGGGGTTCTTGCCGAGGTCGCGCAGCAGGCCCTGGACCTGCGCGAGCACCTCCGGCTCCGTGACGACCGTGCGCACGATCTCGACGAGGTTCTGCACCGGAGCCGGGTTGAAGAAGTGGACGCCGACGACCCGGCCCGGCTTGGAGTTGGCCGTGGAGATCTCGGTGACGCTCAGTGACGAGGTGTTGGTGGCGAGCACGGCGTCGTCGCGGACGATGCCGTCCAGCGTGCGGAAGATCGACTTCTTGACCTCGAGCGACTCGACGACCGCCTCGACGACGAGGTCGGCCTTGGCCAGGTCCTCCATCGCGGTGGTGAGGGTGATCCGGCCCAGCAGCTCGGCCTGCTGCTCCCCGGTCATCTTCTCGCGCTTCACCGCGCGTCCGGTGGAGTGCTCGAGGTGCTGGCGGCCCCGCTCGAGCCCCGCGTCGTTGAGCTCGACACCGATGACGTCGTAGCCGTTGCGGGCGAAGACCTCGGCGATGCCGGCACCCATGGTGCCGAGGCCGATCACGCCGACGGTGGTGAACTCACGAGTAGCCGTCTCAGTCATGGACGCATGCTCCCACGCCTCCTCGCCCGTGCGGGTGTGGCAACCGTCACGTCGACGTCGGCTCCCCCGGACGTACGACGACGACCTCGTCGCCGGGACGCACCGGGCCCGGGCGCACCACCCTCGCGCAGAGGCCGCGCAGCCGGCGGGGCTTGCCCTCGGGGCCGTTGACGAAGGTCAGCGCGTCCTTGCCGAAGCGGGCGATGAACTTGCCGCACCCGTTGTGCGGCTGGTCGGTCACCACGATCACGGCACCGGCCGGGCCCCCGATGTGGAGCTCGCTCCACGCCGGCAGGTTCGCGTGCGAGAGGTCGAGATCGACGAACATCTGGTCGCCGGCGAGCTGCTCGCGCCCGGGGTCCTGCGCGAGGAACTCCACGAGCCGGTGGTTCATCAGGTTCAGCTGCATGTCGGGGTGCGCCGAGCCGTCCGGCGTACGACGGCTCCCTCGGGTCGCCCAGGTGTCGCCCACCAGGCCCTCGGTGACGTCGAGGTGGCCGACCTCCAGCACCTCGCGCTCCCCCGGACCGGGCCGCCGGACCACGGCCCGCAGGACGCCCACGTCGCGCGGGGACCCGTCGACGGCCGGCAGGAACGCAGCGATGTCGGCGGTGCTGCGGTGCCTCCTGAGCGTGCGGCGCATCCAGGTGCGGCGGCCGTGGCGGCCGAGGCCGAGCTGCTCCTCGGCCGCCGAGATGGCCAGCTGGGTGGCGGTCATCGGCTCGTCGGCGGCGACCTCGGTGAATCCGTGCCGGGCGTAGAACGGAGCGTTCCACGGCAGGTCGGCGTACGTCGTGAGCGTGAGGGCGCCGTGGCCCTTGACCGCGGCACGCTCCGCGGCCGCGTCCAGCAGCGCGGCGCCGATCCCGCGGCGGCCGTGGTCGGGGTGCACGGACAGCTGGTCGAGGTGGGCGTGGGACTCGAGGTCGCGGACGTGGGCGAAGCCGACGACCGGGTCGCCTGCGACCAGGATGAAGCCCGGCTGGGCGGCCCGCTCGTGCCCGCTGACCGCGGGCGAGGCCAGGGCGTCACCCGTCAGGTCGCCCAGCACCTCCTCGAACATCGGCAGCCCGGCGTCCTCGATCGCCGCGAGCAGGGGCAGGTCGCGCGCCCGCGCGGGGCGTACGGCGTGGTCGGTCGGGTGGTCGGTCACGGGGTCACTGTAGATTCGCCCGTCGTGAGGCTGTATTCATGAGGTTGGTCGTCGCACGCTGCCAGGTGGACTACGCCGGACGGCTCTCGGCCCACCTGCCGCTCGCCACCCGCGTCCTGATGCTGAAGTCGGACGGGTCCGTGCTGATCCACTCCGACGGCGGCTCCTACAAGCCGCTGAACTGGATGTCGCCCCCGTGCACCGTGCGCGAGGGCGTCGCTGAGGACGGCCGGCCCGAGTGGCTGGTGACGGCGGCGAAGTCCGACGACACCCTGCGCATCCTCATCGACGAGGTGCTGCACGACAGCTCGCACGACCTCGGCGTCGACCCCGGCCTGCAGAAGGACGGCGTCGAGAAGCACCTCCAGGAGCTGCTGGCCGAGCACCCCGCGACCCTCGCGGACGGGCTGTCGCTCGTGCGCCGCGAGTACATGACCGCGATCGGCCCGGTCGACCTGATGTGCCGGGACGCCGACGGCCTCTCGGTCGCGGTGGAGATCAAGCGGCGCGGGGAGATCGACGGCGTCGAGCAGCTCACCCGCTACCTCGAGCTGCTCAACCGCGACCCGCTGCTCAGCGCCAAGGGTCCGGTCCGCGGCATCTTCGCGGCCCAGGAGATCAAGCCCCAGGCCCGCGTCCTCGCCACCGACCGCGGCATCGCCTGCGCCCTCGTCGACTACGACGCCCTCCGCGGCATGGACGACGCCGAGCACCGGCTGTTCTGAGCCCGGATGGACTTCCACTCCTGCGGGCGGAATTCCATCGGGCGCGCGACCCTCGGGTACCGGGCCATGTCGCTACCCTCGCACGGTGACCGCGAGCCAGCCCGAGCGCATCTTCCACATCGCGACCGCCGCGGACTGGCGCAGGGCGCTGGAGACCGACACCTACACCACCTCGACCGTGGGCGTGAGCCTCGAGGAGGAGGGATTCATCCACGCGAGCCGGCGCGACCAGGTGCAGGGGGTGTTCGACCGCTACTACCGCTCGATCGGCGAGGACCTGGTCCTGCTGACCATCGACACCGCCCGCCTGGAGTCGGAGGTGCGGGTCGAGCCGGTGGGCGACGACACCTACCCGCACGTCTACGGCCCGATCAACCGCCGGGCCGTCGTCGACGTCGCGCCGCTGAGCCGGAAGGGCGCAGTGGAGACGGTGACCACGCTGTGGGTCAAGGAGATGGCGCGGCGGATGGGCATCGCCCTGGCCGTGATGGCAGTGATCGCGGTCGTCGTGCTGGTCGCCCAACGTCTGGGGTGAGCCTCAGGCGGCCTTCGCGGCCTTCTTGCCCTTCTTGCCGCCCTTGGCGGTGACGACGTCGATCTTCACGAGCTTGCGCTTCTTGACCGTGTAGCCGGCCGGAAGGGTGCCTTCCTTGAGCATGCGCAGCGGGCAGCGGTTGCACTTCGTCGATGAGACGCAGCACTTCTTCTTCGGCAGCTTGGCGACCTTCACCGCCTTGCCGGCCTTCTTCGAGGAACCGCACTTGGACTTGCCCACGCGCGGCACCCTACATGAGGGTTAGGGAAGCCTTACCTAGTGTCTTGCCTAGTGTCGACCCAGGGTGTCCCCACCCGGGTCTCGCCCAGCCGTCAGTCGAGCGTCGCCCCGGCCCAGGAGCGTGCCACCCAGCCGTCGGCGTCGGCCTCGAGGGCCACCACGCCGCCGTTGGGCATCGGCAGGTCGCGACTGTGGCTCATCGAGAGGTTGCGGGCCAGTGCGGAGAGCGCCATGCACATGACGCCACCGTGGCTGACCACGAGCACGGCCTCGCCACGGTGGGTGTCGGCGATCTCCTCGAGCACGGTCCGGTAGCGCTCCAGGACCTCGTCGCCGCTCTCCCCGCCCGGGATCCGGGCGTCGAGGTCGCCTTCGAGCCAGGCGGCGAAGGTCGCGGCGAACGGGTCGGGGATCCCGGTCGTCCCGGCAGCGTCACCGACACCGAACTCGCGCAGGCCCTTGCGTACGACGACGTCGACGCCGAGCTGTGCGGCGACGATCTCCCCGGTCTGGACGGCACGCGCCATGTCGCTGGTCCACACGTGCGAGATGCGCTCGGGGGCCATCTCGGTGCCCAGCCGTCGGGCCTGCTCGCGCCCCAGCGGGCTGAGCCAGCCGCCGGCGTCGCTGAGCAGCTCGCTCTCGTAGAGGGCCTCGCCGTGCCGGGCCACGAAGACCCGGGCGGCGCACTGGAGGTCAGTCACCGGCCAACCCCACCACGTCGTCGGCGCAGCCCCACGAGAGGGTGACCCCGGCGCCGCCGTGGCCGTAGCAGTGGATCACCTCGCCGACCCGCTCGATCCTCACCTCCGGGCGCGCCGGTCGCAGCCCGACCTTGTGCCGCAGCACCCGGGCGCCCTCCAGCTCCGGGACCAGCGCCGTCGCGCGGTGCAGCACCTCCTCGGCGACGGCCGGGTCCGGCGTGCGGCTCCACTCACCCTCCACGTCGGTCCCGCCGACGACGATCTCGGCCGCGCGCGGCACCACGTACGTCAGTCCGCTGCCGTCGAGCGTCCAGCGGTCGAGGCCGACCTGCTCCAGGACGACGACCTGTCCGCGGACCGGGTGCACCGACGGGTCGGCGCCGAAGTGCCGCCCGCCGAGGCCCGTCGCGTTGACGACGAGCGTGCCGTCGTCAGGGAGCGAGGAGAGGTTCATCCGGGTCAGCGTGCCGCCCAGCGCCTCGACCCGCGCCACCAGCCAGCGGAGGTGGACCGGCATGTCGATCACCGGTGCGACGAACGTCCAGCCGTCGGCGTACCCCGGCGGCAGCGAGGTCTCCCGGTCCAGCGAGGGCACCGCCCCGCGCCACCACGGGTCGGGCTGGTGGTCGCGGAGGACCTCCGTGCCGGTGAGCATCCGGACGCCGCTCCGCTCGTCGGCGGCCAGCTCCTCGAAGGCCCCGTACGCCGCCTTCGACCAGGCCGTCACGCGGTCCTGGGGCAACGCGCGGTAGGGGTACCAGAGCGCCGCCGCGATCGCGGACGTCGTCTCCAGCGGCAGGTCGCGGGCCACCACGTCGACGCGGTGCCCGGCCTCGAGCAGCCTGATCGCACACGTCAGCCCGACCACGCCGGCGCCGACCACGATCACGCGCTGCTCGGAGGTGGGCATGACCGAGAGTCTGCCAGCCGGTCAGTCCAGGCCGTTGGCCTTGCGGATCACGTCGACGAAGCCGCCCATGATCTCGGTGAGCCCGAAGTCCTTCGGCGTGTAGACCGCGGCCACACCGCGCTCGACCAGCGCCTTGGCGTCCGAGCTCGGGATGATGCCGCCGACGATGACCGGGAGGTCGCCGAGCCCGGCTGCCTCGAGGCCGTCGAGCACGTCGGGCACCAGCTCCATGTGCGAGCCCGACAGGATCGAGAGGCCGACGAGGTGCACGTCCTCGGCCACGGCCGCGGCGACGATCTGCTCGGGCGTGAGGCGGATGCCCTGGTAGATGACCTCGAAGCCCGCATCGCGGGCCCGGACGGCCACCTGCTCGGCGCCGTTGGAGTGGCCGTCGAGCCCCGGCTTGCCGACGAGCACGCGCAAGCGGCCGCCCAGCTCCTCGCCGGTCGCGCGCACCCGCTCGCGCACGGCGCTCAGCTCGGCGCCGGCCTCGGCCACGCCGACGGCGCCGGAGACGCCGGTCGGGGCGCGGAACTCGCCGAACACCTCGCGCAGCGTGCCGGCCCACTCCCCCGTGGTCGCGCCCGCGCGGGCGGCTGCGAGGGTCGGCCGCATCAGGTTCGCGTCGGTCTTGGCGGCCGCCGCGAGGGCGGCCAGGGTCTCGGTCACCTCGGCCTCGTCGCGCTGGGCCTTCCACGCCTCCACGCTCGCGAGCGCGGCCCGCTCGGCCTCAGGGTCGGCGGTCTGGATGGCCGCGTCGAGGTCGGCGGTCAGCGGCGAGGGCTCGGTGGTCTCGAACTTGTTGACCCCGACGATCACCTCCTCGCCCGACTCGATGCGCGCGCGGCGGGCGGCGTGGGCGGAGACGAGGTTCTGCTTCATGTAGCCGGACTCGACCGCGGCGATCGCTCCGCCCATCGCCTGGACGCGGTCGATCTCGGCCTTCGCACCCTCGACCAGCTCGGCGACCTTCGCCTCGATCACGTGGCTGCCGGCGAAGATGTCGTCGTACTCCAGCAGGTCGGACTCGAAGGCGAGGACCTGCTGGAAGCGCAGCGACCACTGCTGGTCCCACGGTCGCGGCAGGCCGAGGGCCTCGTTCCAGGCGGGCAGCTGCACGGCTCGGGCGCGGGCGTCCTTGGACAGCGTCACGCCGAGCATCTCCAGCACGATCCGCTGCACGTTGTTCTCCGGCTGCGCCTCGGTCAGCCCGAGGGAGTTGACCTGCACGCCGTAGCGGAAGCGCCGCATCTTGGGGTCGGTGACGCCGTAGCGCTCCTGGGTGATCTCGTCCCACAGCTGCACGAAGGCCCGCATCTTGCAGGTCTCCTCGATGAACCGGACACCTGCGTTGACGAAGAACGAGATCCGGCCGACGACCTTCTCGAAGTCCTCCTCGGACACCTGCCCGGAGGCCTTGACCTGGTCGAGGACCGCGATCGCGGTGCACAGGGCGTACGCCACCTCCTGCACGGGCGTGGCACCGGCCTCCTGCAGGTGGTAGCTGCAGATGTTGATCGGGTTCCACTTCGGGATCTCGTGGACCGTGTAGGCGATCATGTCGGCGATCAGGCGCAGCGACGCCTCGGGCCCGAAGACGTAGGTCCCCCGGGAGAGGTACTCCTTGATGATGTCGTTCTGCGTGGTGCCGGCGAGCTGGTGGGCCACCTCGTCGGGCGAGAGGTCGGGGTTCTGCTCCTCCGCCACGACCTGGTACATCGCGAGCAGCCACATGGCCGTCGCGTTGATCGTCATCGAGGTGTTCATGGCGGTGAGCGGGATGTCGGCGAACAGCTTGCGCATCTCGCCGAGGTGCGGGACGGGCACGCCGACCTTGCCGACCTCGCCACGGCTCAGCGGGCTGTCGGGGTCGTAGCCGGTCTGGGTGGGGAGGTCGAAGGCCACGCTGAGGCCGGTCTGGCCCTTGGCCAGGTTCGTGCGGTAGAGCGCGTTGGACGCCTCGGCCGTGGAGTGGCCGGCGTAGGTGCGCATCACCCAGGGGCGGTCCTTGTCCGTCATGGCGACAGGGTAGGACGGCGGTTACCCGGGAGTCACCGGGCTGGACGTGTGACGGATCCCTCAGGCTCAGGCGGTGGCGGCGACCCGCTCGACCTCGATCGCGTGGGCGAGCCGGGCGAGGTGGGCCATCCGCCGCACGGCCGGGCCTGGGTTGCGCACGGTGAGGTGGTGGCCGGTCAGCCACGCGTGGCGCGTGGCCACGGCCAGCAGGCGGAGCGCGGTCAGGTCGATCGTCGAGACCCCGGTCATGTCGATGACGACGTCGTCCTCGCCGCCCTCGAGGTGCTCGTAGATGGCGTTGCGGACCTCCGACGTGCTCCGCACGTCGAACGCGCCGTGCAGGACCAGGATGTTCCCGTCCGAGACGATGTCCATCTGGTGCTCCTCACTGACGTCCCCCGACGCCAGGCCCGTGACCGCTGTCACTTCCTAGGACGCATGTGTACCCGATCAGGTTGCACCGATGCCTCACCTTTTCGGCGAGTCCCCGCAAGTAGGCTCCCGCCCTATGGTCAACCTGACGCGCATCTACACCCGCACCGGCGACGCCGGCCGGACCCGGCTCGGCGACATGAGCGAGACGGCGAAGACCGACCCGCGGCTCGAGGCCTACGCCTGCGTCGACGAGGGCAACGCCCAGATCGGCGTCGCCCTGGCGCACGCGGCCACCGACGGGAGCCTCGAGGACGACGTGGTGTCGGTGCTGACCACGATCCAGAACGACCTCTTCGACGTGGGCGCCGACCTCTCCACGCCCGTGGTGCCGGACCCGAAGTACCCGCCGCTGCGCGTCGAGCAGGACTACGTCGACCGCCTCGAGGCCTGGTGCGACCACTACAACGAGTCGCTGCCCGCGCTGCGGTCGTTCATCCTCAACGGCGGCACCGTGGCCGCGGCGCACCTCCACGTCGCGCGCACCGTCGTACGTCGTGCCGAGCGGGCGGCGTGGGCGGCCTGGGGCGAGCACGAGGCGACCATGAACCCGCTGGCGATCACCTACCTCAACCGCCTCTCCGACCTGCTCTTCATCCTGGCCCGGCACGCGAACCGCGAGAACGGCGACGTGCTGTGGGTCCCGGGCGGCGAGCGCTGAACCCGTCCCACCGCCCGATTCCCCCGCGGGACCCGTCCCCCGTGTCCCACAATGGACCGGACCGGCCCTGATCGATCTCGAGGAGACGCGTGACCGCGCAGCCCACCCACGCCCACGCCGGGATGCCCCGGCTGACCGGGGTGTCCACGTTCGACGAGGCGACCCGGCTGGTCCTGGACTACCTGCAGAAGCAGGTGCCGATGGACTTCTGGACCGTCTCGCGCGTGATCGACGGCAGGCAGGTCTACCTCGAGGTCACGCCCAACGAGCTCGACCTGGCGGTCGGCGACGGCCCCAAGTGGGAGGACTCGCTGTGCCACTCCATGTGGGAGGAGGGCGGCCCCCGGGTGGCACCCGACGTGTCCCGGGTGCGGCAGTACGCCGGCATCGAGGCGGCGCGCGCGCTCTCGGTCGCCAGCTATGTCGGCATCCCGCTGTTCAACAGCGACAACACGCTCTTCGGCACGGTCTGCGGCATCGACTCCTCGGTGCGCGGTGACGCGTTCGTCGAGATCGCCCCGCAGCTGGAGCTGCTCGGCCAGATGCTGTCGGTGGTCCGCATGCTCGACGACCAGGCGGTCTGGCTGTCCCGTCAGCTCGAGGCGACCCTGCGGGAGGCGGAGACCGACCCGCTGACCGGTCTGCGCAACCGACGGGCCTGGCGCCGGGCGTGCGAGGTCGAGGAGGGACGCCACCACCGGCTGGGCGACCACGCCAGCATCGTCGTGCTCGACCTCGACGGCCTCAAGCAGGTCAACGACCGCGACGGCCACGCCGCCGGCGACGCGATGCTCCAGCGGGCCGCCGGGGTGATCCGGGCCGGTTGCCGGCGCACCGACGTGGTCGCGCGGCTCGGCGGCGACGAGTTCGGCGTGCTGTGCCCCCAGACGACGGCCGCCGAGGTCGCGCACGTGGTCGAGCGGCTGCGCGCCGAGCTCGACGCAGCGGGGTTGTCCGCCGGGATCGGCTCGGCGACGCTCGACCAGGTCGGCACGATGGGCGAGACCGAGGCGATCGCGGACGCCGCGATGTACGCCGACAAGCGGCTCCGCCGCTGACACTGGCTGGCTGATGATCCTGCCCGGCCCGGAGACCCTGCTCGGGACGGGCGAGAGCCTCGACACCCCCGGGGCGCTGATGCGCTCCTAGGCCGTCTCCTGGCGAGCAGCGGGAGTCGTGCTGCGCTGCTCTCGGGCCGAGGGCACCACGAGGGCCGCGGGCATCAGCAGCACGGCGACGACCAGCAGCGCCTTGAGCGTGCCGACCTGGTCGCCGACGAAGCCGAGGAAGGGCGGGCCCGCCAGGAACGCGGCGTAGCCGATGGTCGACACGACGCTCACCCGCGACGCCGCGCGGACCGGGTCGTCGGCCGCGGCGCTCATGCCGACCGGGAAGCCGAGCGAGGCGCCGATGCCCCAGAGCACGATGCCGAGCACGACGAGGACGGGCTGGTCGGCAAAGACGATCAGCAGCACGCCGGCACCGGCGAGGACCATCGTGCCCCACAGCACGAGGACGCGGCCGAAGCGGTCGATCAGACCGGTGCCGACGAAACGACCGGCGGTCATCGCGAGGACGAAGACCGCGAAGCCGGCGACCCCCACGGCGTGCGAGACGTCGTGGCCGTCGACGAGGGCGACCGCGAGCCAGTCGTTGGCGGTGCCCTCGGTCATCGCCAAGGCGAGCACCATGACGCCGATGAGCAGGGTCCGCGGCTCGAGCCAGGCACGAGCGGCCGACGTGGTGTGCTCCGCGTGCGACTCGGCCACCGGCAGGAACGACGGGGACGTGCGCCACACCAGCAGCACCGCGACCAGCACGATGCCGACCAGGTGCACGGACGAGGGGACGGACAGCTCGATCAGCAGCGCTCCGAGCAGGGCGCCCACGACCGTGCCGCCGCTGAAGCCGGCGTGGAAGCGCGGCATGATCGTGCGCCGCAGGCTGCGCTCGACCTCGGCTCCCTCGACGTTCATCGCCACGTCCCAGACCCCGATGCCGAGGCCGTAGACGAAGAGGCCGACGACGGTCACGGGCAGCAGCTGGCCGAGCCCCAGGGCCGCGGTGAGCATGCCGATCGTGGCCGCGGCCGAGCCGAACCGGACGATCCGGACGGTGCCCCACCGGTTGATCAGGGCACCGCTGGTGGGGAGCGCGAGCACCGAGCCGAGCGCGATGGCGAGGAGGACCAGGCCGAGCCGGCCGTTGGAGAGGTCGAAGCTCGACCTGACCTCCGGGATCCGCGACACCCAGCTGGCGAACACCAGACCGTTGAGGAAGAACGACAGCCCGACGGCGTTGCGGGCGGCGGTCAGGGTGGGCACGGGCGCTCCTCGGACGGGCTCGGGCGGGCATCGTCGCGCGGCGCAACGAAACGTTTCGATCGAAACGATTCGATGCTAGCCTCTCCCCCGTGTCCGGTCCAACCCGCGCCCCCACCCTGGCCGACGTGGCCACCGCCGCCGGGGTGTCGCTGTCGACGGCGTCGCTCGCCTTCTCGGGCAACAAGCCGGTCTCCGCCGCCACCCGCGAGCGGGTGCTCGCCGCCGCCGCGACGCTGGGCTACGCAGGACCCAACCCGCTCGCCCGCAACCTGCGGCAGGGCCGCAGCGGCGTCGTCGGCATCGCGGTCGGTCGCCTCAGCACGGCGTTCCGCGACCCGGCGGCGCTGCCGATGCTCGACGCCGTCTCCGAGGTCCTCGAGTCGGCCGGGGTGGGCCTGCTGCTGATGGCCGACGGCGACGAGCAGAGCCGGCTGCCCCTCGACGCGGTCATCTACGACAACTGCGGCCGCGAGACCTGGGCGGCGTACGACGACCTCGTGGCGCGCGACGTGCCTCTGGTCGTCGTCGAGGGTCCGGCGTGGCCCGGCACGACGTTCATCGACGTCGACCACCGCGCCGGCTCGACCGCCCTGGCCGAGCACCTCCACCAGCTCGGGCACCGGCGCGCCGCGCTGCTCACCCTCGAGGCCTCGCACCCGCAGCGCGAGCGCGAGGCCGGTATCCGGGCGGTCTTCCCCGACGCCCACACCATCGGTGCGTGCCCCAGCGACCACGAGGCGGCCCAGTCGATCGTTGCGGCCTACCTCGACTCAGCCCCCGACGTCACCGCGGTCGTCTGCCAGAGCGACGTGCAGGCCGCGGCGGTCGTCACCGAGGCGCGCCGCCGCGGGACGCGGGTCCCCGAGGACCTCAGCGTCGCGGGCTTCGACGGCGTGCCGACGCCGTGGCTCGACCTGGAGCTCACGACGGTGGTCCAGCCGATCGCCGAGAAGGGCCGCGCCACGGCCGAGGCGGCGCTCGCCCGCGTCGACGGCGAGGACGTCGCCGACGTGCTGCTCCCGGTCGCGCTGCGCGTCGGGGAGTCGACTGGACCGGCCAGGACGGGCTAGCGCCGGTTCCAGTCGGTGCCGGGCGGGCCCGACTCGAGCCAGGCCTGGAAGCCGGTCAGCGAGGCCTCACTCATCGCGATCTCGAGCGGCTCGCCGGCGTAGTGGCAGGAGGCCACCACGTGGCCGTCGTAGAGCGACATCTCCTCGGGCCCCGCGGGCGCCCGCCGGCCGGAGTACTCGAGGTGGTCACGGGCCCAGACGCGCTTGGGGCGCGGGGACAGCGAGAAGATCCGGAACCACTCGAGGGACTGCCCGGAGTAGCGGCCGATCCCGAGCAGCCAGCCGCGACCGGGGTGCTCGGTGCGGACCCGGTAGCTCAGCTCGAACGTGCCGCCGTTGCGGGCCAGCAGGCGGCGCCGGACGATGAGCGAGATGCCGTAGAGCAGGGCCAGCAGAAGGGCGAGCCCGACGATGTCGAGCATCCACTCCCAGACCGGCATCCACACCCTCCACACGCCGACAGAAACAAGGTGAGCGCACGAACCGTGTGGTTCGTGCGCTCACCCTAGCGGTCGCGTGGGAAGACCTCTCAGGAGGCCCGTTCCGCGGCACGCACGCGTGCCTCGGCGCGGCGTACCTTCTCCTGCGCCTCGTCGTCGTTCTCGCCGGCCTGCTTGCACCGCTCGAGCTCGGCGCGCGCCTGCTCCAGGTCGATCTCGTGGGACATCTCGGCCCGCTCGGAGAGGATCGAGACCCGGTTGTCGGCCACCGACAGGAAGCCGGCGTCGACCGCCGCGACCCAGGTCTCGCCGTCGACCGTCTGCACGTCCACCACGCCCTCGATGATCGAGGACAGCAGCGGCGCGTGGTTGGGCAGGATGCCGACGTCGCCCTCGGTCGTGCGGGCGATGACCATGGTGGCCTGGCCCGACCAGACGAGCCGGTCGGCGGCGACCAGCTCGACCTGGAGGACCTTGTCGGTCGACTCGGCCATCAGAGGCTCTTCTGGATCTCGGCCCACTTCTGCTCGACGTCGTCCAGACCGCCGCACATGAAGAAGGCCTGCTCGGCCACGTGGTCGTACTCGCCGTCAGCGATCTTGTTGAACGCCTCGATGGTGTCGGCCACCGGGACGGTCGAACCCTCGATGCCGGTGAACTGCTTGGCGACGTAGGTGTTCTGCGACAGGAAGCGCTGGATACGACGGGCCCGGGAGACGATGATCTTGTCCTCCTCGGACAGCTCGTCGACACCGAGGATCGCGATGATGTCCTGGAGCTCCTTGTTGCGCTGGAGGATCTGCTTGATGCGGATCGCGCAGCGGTAGTGCTCGTCGCCGATGTACTGCGGGTCGAGGATCCGCGAGGTCGACGTGAGCGGGTCCACGGCCGGGTAGATGCCGAGCGAGGCGATCTCTCGCGAGAGCTCGGTGGTCGCGTCGAGGTGCGCGAAGGTCGTGGCCGGAGCCGGGTCGGTGTAGTCGTCGGCCGGCACGTAGATCGCCTGCATCGAGGTGATCGAGTGACCGCGCGTCGAGGTGATGCGCTCCTGGAGCTGGCCCATCTCGTCGGCGAGGTTGGGCTGGTAGCCCACGGCGGACGGCATGCGGCCGAGCAGCGTGGAGACCTCGGAGCCGGCCTGGGTGAAGCGGAAGATGTTGTCGATGAAGAGCAGCACGTCCTGCTTCTGCACGTCGCGGAAGTACTCCGCCATGGTCAGCGCCGACAGGGCGACGCGCAGGCGGGTGCCCGGCGGCTCGTCCATCTGGCCGAAGACGAGGGCGGTCTGACCGAGGACGCCGGCCTCCTCCATCTCGACGATGAGGTCGTTGCCCTCACGGGTGCGCTCACCGACGCCCGCGAACACCGACACGCCACCGTGGTCCTTGGCGACGCGGGCGATCATCTCCTGGATCAGCACGGTCTTGCCGACGCCGGCACCACCGAACAGGCCGATCTTGCCGCCCTGGACGTAGGGGGTGAGCAGGTCGATGACCTTGATGCCGGTCTCGAACATCTGGGTCTTGGACTCCAGCTGGTCAAACGCGGGCGCCTTGCGGTGGATGCCCCAGCGCTCGTTGACCTCGAAGGTCTCGCCCTCCTCGAGGTTGAGCACGTCGCCGGTCGTGTTGAACACCTTGCCCAGCGTGGCGTCGCCGACCGGCACGGTGATCGACTCACCGGTGTCGGTCACCTGCGCGCCGCGGACCAGGCCGTCGGTGGGCTTCATCGAGATCGCACGGACCATGCCGTCGCCGATGTGCTGGGCGACCTCGAGCGTGATGGTCGTGGTCTCGCCGGAAAGGGTCAGGTCGACCTTGAGGGCGTTGTAGATCGCCGGCATCGCGTCGGTCGGGAACTCGATGTCCACGACCGGGCCGATGACGCGCGTGATGCGACCGACCGAGCCGGCCGCGCCGGAGGTCTGGGTCTCTTCAACAGTGGCAGTCATTTCTCTCACTCACTCCCGGCGTTGGCGTCGGCAAGGGCGTTGACGCCACCGACGATCTCGCTGATTTCCTGGGTAATGCCGGCCTGGCGGGCCTGGTTGGCGATTCGGGTGTACTTCTTGATGAGCTCGTCGGCGTTGTCCGTGGCGGACTTCATCGCCTTCTGACGGGCGGCCAGCTCGGAGGCGGCCGCCTGCAGCAGGGCGAAGAAGATCCGGCTCTGGACGTAGCGCGGGAGCAGGGAGTCGAGCACCTCCGCGGGGGACGGCTCGAACTCGTAGAGCGGCAGGACGTCGTCCTTGTCCGGAGCCTCCGTGCCCTCGACGACCTCCAGCGGGAGGAGTCGCACGGCGGTGGGCTCCTGGCTGAGCATCGAGCGGAACCGCGTGTAGACCACGTGGACCTCGTCGACGGCGTGCTCGTCGGAGTCGGAGTCACCGAGGAAGGCCGCGATCAGCGTGGACCCGATCTCGGCGGCCACGTCGTAGGTCGGCTGGTCGGAGAACCCGGTCCAGGCCTGGACGATGGCGCGCTGGCGGAACTTGAAGTAGGCCTCGCCCTTGCGACCGCTGGTGTAGAGGTCGACGGACTTGCCCTCCTCCTTGAGCTTCTCGACGAGGCGCTCGGCCTCCTTGAGCACGCTCGAGGAGTAGGCGCCGGCCAGGCCGCGGTCGGAGGTGACCACGAGGACGGCGGCCCGCTTGGGGTCCTCCGGCTCGGTCGTCAGCGCGTGGTCGACGTTGGAGAACGTCGCCACGGCCGAGACCGCGCGGGTCAGCTCACGGGCGTACGGCGCTGCCGCCTGCGCCCGCTGCTGCGCCTTGATGATCCGCGACGCGGCGATGAGCTCCATCGCACGCGTGATCTTCTTCATCGACTCCGTCGACTTGATCCGCGCGCGGTACTCGCGTACGGAGAGAGCCATGGCGTCAGCCCCGCTTCTGCTTGACGATCTGCTCCTGCTCGACGTCCTCGTCCTCGAGGGCGACGTGCTCTTCCTTGCCGGCCTTGATGCTCTGGCCGTCGGAAGTCTCGAACTGGTCGAGGAAGGAGTCGTAGGCCTTCGCGAGCTCGGCCTCGGCGTCGTCGTCGAGCTTCTGCGTCTCCCGCACGCCGGCGAGGATGCCCTCGTGGCTGCGGCGGAGGTAGTCGAGGAACTCGGCCTCGAAGCGCAGCACGTCGTCGGTGGGGACCTTGTCGAGGCGGCCGGTGGTGCCGAGCCACAATGACGCGGTCATCTCCTCGAGCGGGTACGGCGAGTACTGCGGCTGCTTGAGCAGCGCCATCAGGCGCTGGCCGCGGTCGAGCTGCTGGCGCGAGGCCGCGTCGAGGTCGGAGGCGAACATGGCGAACGCCTCCATCGCGCGGAACTGCGCCAGGTCGACCTTGAGCGAGCCGGTGACGGCCTTCATCGCCTTGGTCATCGCCGAGCCACCCACGCGCGAGACCGAGACACCCACGTCGATGGCGGGGCGCTGGTTGGCCGCGAACAGGTCGGACTGCAGGAAGATCTGGCCGTCGGTGATCGAGATGACGTTGGTCGGGATGAACGCCGAGACGTCGTTGGCCTTGGTCTCGATGATCGGCAGGCCGGTCATCGAGCCCCTGCCCATGTCGTCGGAGAGCTTCGCGCAGCGCTCGAGCAGCCGGCTGTGCAGGTAGAACACGTCACCCGGGTAGGCCTCACGGCCCGGCGGGCGGCGCAGCAGCAGCGACACGGCGCGGTAGGCCTCGGCCTGCTTGGTCAGGTCGTCGAAGACGATCAGGACGTGCTTGCCCTCGTACATCCAGTGCTGGCCGATGGCCGAGCCGGTGTAGGGGGCGAGGTACTTGAAGCCGGCCGAGTCGGACGCCGGGGAGGCCACGATGGTCGTGTACTCCAGCGCGCCGGCCTCCTCGAGGGCGCCACGCACGGAGGCGATGGTCGAGCCCTTCTGGCCGATGGCGACGTAGATGCAGCGGACCTGCTTGTCCGGGTCGCCGGACTCCCAGTTCTGCTTCTGGTTGATGATCGTGTCGATGGCGATGGTGGTCTTGCCGGTCGCACGGTCACCGATGATCAGCTGGCGCTGGCCGCGGCCGATCGGGGTCATCGCGTCGATGGCCTTGATGCCGGTGGCGAGCGGCTCGTGGACCGACTTGCGCTGCACCACGGTCGGCGCCTGGAGCTCGAGCGCACGACGACCGGAGGTCTCGATGTCGCCGAGGCCGTCGATCGGCTGGCCGAGCGGGTCGACGACGCGACCGAGGTAGCCCTCGCCCACGGGGACCGACAGGATCTCGCCGGTGCGGCGGACCGCCTGGCCCTCCTCGATCTTGTCGAAGTCACCCAGGACCACGACGCCGACCTCGCGGGTGTCGAGGTTCAGGGCGATGCCCAGCGTGCCGTCCTCGAACTCGAGCAGCTCGTTGGCCATGACCGAGGGCAGTCCGCTCACGCGGGCGATGCCGTCAGCGGCCTCCGCGACGGTGCCGACCTCTTCCGTGGTCGCCGACTCGGGCTTGTAGTCCGACACGAAGCGCTGCAGCGCGTCCCGGATCTCGTCCGGACGGATGGACAGCTCCGTCATTTCACTCACCTGTTTCTCTGGGTCTGCTCGAAAGAACTTGTGGGGTCTGTGGATCTGGTGGGTCAGCCGGCGAGCTTGCGCCCGGCCTCGTCGAGGCGGCTCGCGACCGTCCCGTCGATGACGTCGTCACCGATGTCGACCCGGATGCCGCCGATGACCTCGGGGTCGATGACGACGTTGAGGTGCACGGTGCGGCCGTAGGTGCGCGAGAGCACCGCCTGCAGCCGCTCGCGGTCGGTCTCGGCCAGCGGCCGGGCGACGCGCACCGTGGCGACCCGCTGCTCGCGGACCTCCGCGGCCACCTTCTGGTACTCGTTCAGCGCCACGCCGACGGTGCGGTGGCTGCCCGAGAGCGCCTGCTGCACCAGCGAGACCGTCGACGGCAGCACCTTCTCCGCCAGCAGCCCGCTCACCAGGGTGGACTTGTCCGCCCGGCTGCGGGCCGGGTCGGAGAGCGCCTCGCGCAGCTCGGGGCTGCTCTGGACCAGCTGGCCCACCGCGAAGAGCTCGTCCTCGAGGCGGTCGGCCTGGTCGGCCGAGGACCGGACCACGGCGACCACGCCGAGCTGCTCGAGGGCGTCGGCGAGGTCACGCGCAGCGGTCCAGCGCTGGGCCACAGCGGTGGTCACCACCTCGAGCGCCTCCCCCGACACCTTGCCGGTCAGCACGTCGCGGACCAGCCCGGCCTTCGCCTCGCCGGGGACGGACACGTCGGTGGCGACGCGGCGCAGGCCCGGCTCGGCGCGGAACAGGTCCGCCGCCCCGAACAGGTCCTGGCCCACCTTGCGCAGGTCGCCGGTGCCGGGCAGCACACCGGCTGCCGCGGCGTAGGCGTCTGCGGACGCACCTCGCATCATCAGTTGACGCTCCCCGACGTGGTGCCGCCCTGGGCCTCCAGGTCCGCGAGGAAGCGCTCGACCACGCGGCTCTGGCGGGCCTCGTCCTCGAGGCTCTCCCCCACGATGCGACCGGCGAGACCGGTCGCGAGGGAGCCGACCTCGGCACGGAGCGAGGTGACCGCCTGCTGGCGCTCGGCCTCGATCTGGGTCTTGCCGTGCTCGACGATGCGGTTGGACTCGGCCTGGGCCTGCTCCCGCATCTCGGCCACGATCTGGGCACCCTGCTCACGCGCCTCCTCACGGATGCGCGCCGCCTCGTGCCGCGCGTCGGCGAGCTGCTTCTCCAGCTCGGCGAGCTTCGCGTCGGCCTCGGCCTGCTTGGTCTCGGCCGCGGCCAGGCCGCCCTCGATCGCCTGCGTGCGCTCGGCGAAGGTCTGCTCGAAGCGCGGAGCCACGAACTTCCAGATGAGGAACAGCAGCAGGCCGAAGACGACCAGCGACAGGGCAGCCTCGACGGGCACGAAGCCGAGCGGGTTCTCCGGGGCGTGGCCGCCCTCGGTGGGCTCGGTTCCTTCCGCGAGGAAGATCAGATTCTGCATGGCAGTCCTTCGTCAGTCGTGCAGGCGGGTCGTGTCAGAGGACGAACGCGAGCGCGATACCGATGATGGCGAGCGCCTCGGCGAGGGCGAAGCCCAGGATGGCGATCGACTGGAGGCGGCTCTGGGCCTCGGGCTGACGGGCGACGCCGGAGATGTAGGCGGCGAAGATCAGGCCGATACCGACACCGGGGCCGATCGCAGCGAGACCGTAACCGACCATGTTGAGGGAGCCTTCCACGGCTTTTTCCTTTCGGTTGGTGAAGCGTGAGCTCTGGGTTGAGCCCGGGGTGGAGCTTCGGTGTGAATCAGGGTGGAAATCTGGGGGGGACGCTGGTGGTGCTGGGCTCAGTGCTCGTCGGCGAGGGCGCCGGAGATGTACATCGCGTTGAGCAGGGTGAAGACGTAGGCCTGCAGGAACTGGACCAGGAGCTCGAGGAACGAGATCGCGATCGCGAGCACCCAGGCGAGCGGGCCGGCGACGTAGCCGATGCCGCCGTACTCCAGCAGGAACAGGCCGCCGGTGGAGAACAGGATGAGCAGCAGGTGGCCGGCGAACATGTTGGCGAAGAGACGGAGGGCCAGCGTGACCGGGCGGACCAGGATGTTGGAGAAGAACTCGAGCGGCACCAGCAGCGGGTACATCACCGGGCTCACGCCGCTCGGGACGCTCTGGAGCTTGAGGTAGCCCAGGAAGCCGTGCTTCTTGATGCCGACCGCGTTGTAGATGACCCAGCTCAGCGCGGCCAGCGCGTAGGCCATCGAGGCTCGCGAGAACGTCGGGAACTGGATGCCCGGGATCGACGCGAACGCGTTGTTGACCAGGATGAAGAAGAAGATCGTCACCAGGTAGGGGACGAACTTGAGGAAGTCGTGGCTGCCGATGATGTCGCGGCCGATCGAGTTGCGGACCATGCCGTAGGCGCTCTCGCCGGCGAACTGCAGGCGACCCGGCACCAGGGTGGCGCGGCGGAACGCGGCGTAGAAGAAGACGAAGACCACGACCGCGCCGAGGACCAGCTGGACCATGGGCTTGGTGATCGCGGTGTCACCGATGTGGAACAGCGCGACCTCGGAGAAGTCGAAGCTGTTGGGGCCCGGGGCGACGAACTCGCCGCCGGACTCAGCCATCGTGATGCCGATCATCGAGTCAGTCTCCTACTGGCTTGCCTTGTTGAACCGTGCATATGTCATGTAGATCCCGAAGCCGGCACCGATGAGGATGCCGATCGCCACGAGGAAGTCCGTACCGAGCCACCGGTCGAGTGCCCAGCCAGCGAGACCGTAGACGCCCACACCCGAGACGATGTAGCCGAAGGCGTGCCAGGGGTCGCCCTTGGGGGTGTCGTCGGGTCCGGCCGTCGGGGGAAGCTGTCGAGCCATCGCGGTCCGCACACTAGCAGCGGATTCGGTCATCGCTCACCCCCGGGGTGGTCGACCAACTCGTCGCTGGGAGAGGCCTGCGAGGGCAGCTCGTAGACCGGGATCCGCTGACGCGTAGCCGTCACCAGCTGGCCGGTCACCCAGAGCAGCGTCACCGCGATCACGGCGGCCGCGAACCAGCCCCGCGAGAGCTCTGCCTCGCTCACGCCGGCGCGCTCGATGGCGGCGATGCAGAGCGCCAGCACCAGGAGCTGGAGGGCGTACGTCATGAGCGCGACGAGCAGCGACGCGGACGGCATCAGCCGCGCGACCACGGTCACCACGGCGACCCCGAGTGCGAACACCGCGAGGGTCAGCACTCCCCCGCCCGCCGCGCCCACCACGGCACCGCGGCCGTCGACGAGAGCGGCGAGGACCACGAGGACGAGGACCGCGACGGCACCTGCACCCAACGCACCGAGGAGCGGTGACAACCCGTTGCGGGTGTCGTGCTTCGACTCGGTCGTCATGGCGGCGGCCTGTCCGTTGGGGGCGTTCTTGACTGCTCGTGAAAACTATCACAAAGTCCCGGACCCCCTCCAGTCAGGGTCCCGGCAGGTGCTCCTCGCGCGGGTGCTGCTCCCCCGACGATGCCTCATCCGGAGCCTCGGCGCGACCCTCGGGCACGGCGTTCTCCGGCAGGCCGGTGTCACCCAGCCCGGTCTTGCGCGGCCGGTGCACCTTCGGCAGCACGAACGTCAGCAGCACGGTCAGCGCGAGCATCGTGCCGAGGCCGAACCACACCCAGACCGCGTCCTCCAGGCTGACGACGACGGCGCCCGTGGCGAGCGTGAACGCCCACATCCACATGATGAGGACCGCACGCCGCTGGGAGTGGCCGATCTCGAGCAGGCGGTGGTGGAGGTGCTGCTTGTCCGCGCTCATCGGGGACCGTCCCGCACGGGTGCGACGTACGACGGCCAGCACGAGGTCGACGATCGGCACCATCAGCAGCGAGATGGGCAGCAGCACCGGCAGCAGGTTGACGAACAGGCTGTTGCCGTCGGTCTTCGGCAAGCCGAAGAACTGGCCGGTCAGCGTCACCGCGCTGGCCGACAGCACCAGGCCGATCAGCATCGACCCCGAGTCGCCCATGAAGAGGCGGGCCGGGTGGAAGTTGTGCGGGAGGAAGCCAGCGCAGGCGCCGGCCAGCGCGGCGCTGAGCAGGGCGCCGGTGGTGGCCAGGGTGAGGTTGCTCTGGGCCGAGGCGGAGTAGCAGTAGAGGAAGAAGGCCGCGGCACCGATGCCGACCACGCCGGCGGCGAGGCCGTCGAGGCCGTCGACGAAGTTGACCGCGTTCATGGTGCCGATGACCACGACCATCGTGAGCAGCGCGCTCTGGGCGTCGTCGAGCGCGAACTGCGTGCCGTCGGCCCCCGGGAAGTAGTAGAAGCGGACCCCCATCGAGAAGAGCAGGCCCGCGGCGAGCACCTGTCCGCCGAGCTTGGTGAGCGCGTCGAGCTCGTAGATGTCGTCCACGACGCCGACGGCGCAGACCAGTGCGCCGGCGAGCAGGACGACGCCGGCGTCCTTGAAGACGAAGACCTCGCTGCGGCCGCCGAGGAACGGCAGCTCGCGCGCCACGACGTACGCCGCGCACAGCCCGCCCAGCATCGCCAGGCCGCCGAGGTAGGGGATCGGCTCGGCGTGCACGTCGCGGTCGCGGACGGCCGCGACGGCCCCGGTGCGCAGCGCGATCTCGCGGGCGATGACGGTGAGCAGGTAGGTCACCGACAGGGCGACCAGGAAGACGAGGAGGTACTCCCGCACGCGGCCTAGCCCTCGTCCGTCAGCACGACCCCGTGCTCGTCGATCGCGGCGTTGAGCACGTCGAGGGAGAGGGCGCCGAGCCGCAGCACGCGCCCCTCGGGCACGGTCACGTCGATGATCGTGGAGGCCTCGCCGCCGGGCGAGGCGCCGCCGTCGACGATGACCGCCACGGCGTCACCGAGCATCTCCTCGGCCTGGTCGGCGTCGGTGGCGGCCGGACGGCCGGTCAGGTTGGCCGAGCTGACGGCCAGCGGGCCGGTGCGCTCGAGGACCGCGAGCGCGACCTCGTCGTCGGGCATCCGGACCGCGACGGTGCCCCGGGTCTCGCCGAGGTCCCACATCAGCGAGGCCTGCTGCCGGCAGACGAGGGTGAGCGGACCGGGCCAGAACTGCTCGACCAGCGTGCGCGCCCAGGTCGGCACCCCCTCGGCGAGGGCATCGAGCGTCGTCGCGGCGGAGACCAGCACCGGCGGCGGCATGTCGCGGCCGCGGCCCTTGGCCTCGAGCAGGCCCTTCACGGCGTCGTGCGAGAAGGCGTCGGCGGCGATGCCGTAGACGGTGTCCGTCGGGATGACCACCAGCTCTCCGCGTCGTACGGCGGCAGCCGCGGCGGTCACCGCCGCCTCCCGCTCCTCCTCGGTCGAGGTCGCAAGCCTGTCCACGGCGCTCATCGTGCCAGTCGCGCGGTGAGATAGCGGGGTCGACCCGCGAGGTCGCGGTGGTCGGCCACGTCGAGCCACCGCCCGGAGGCCGCGAAGACGCCCGGGGCGGACTCCCCCTGGACATCCGCGTGCTCGGCGCCGACCACTCCCCCGGGTCGCAGCAGCAGCGCGGCGCGCTGCTCCAGCACCCGGATCGCGTCGAGGCCGTCCTGCCCGGAGAACAGGGCGAGGTGCGGGTCGTGGTCGCGTGCCTCGGCGGCCACCGACTCCCACGCCTCGAGCGGGATGTAGGGCGGGTTGCAGACCACCACGTCGACCGTGCCCCGGAGGTCGTCGAAGGCGGTGGCGAGGTCGCCGTGGCGCAGGTCGACGCCGGTGCCGCTGAGGTTGCGCTCGGCCCAGGCCAGCGCGCCCTCGTCGAGCTCCACCGCGTGCACCTCGGCGTCGGGCACCTCGTCGGCGACCGCCCGGGCGATCGCGCCGGAGCCGGTGCAGAGGTCGACCACGACCGCCGCACGGTCGAGCGCGCCGGCCTGCTCGATCGCCCAGCCGGCGAGGAGTTCGGTCTCCGGGCGGGGCACGAAGACCCCGGGGCCGACGGCCAGCTCGACGTGGCGGAACGCCGCGGTGCCGGTCAGGTGCTGCAGCGGCTCACGGGAGGCTCGTCGCGCCAGCAGGTCGGCGTACTGCTTGTGCGTCTCGGGAGCCAGGTCGTCGACCAGCGGCAGGCGGCCGAGCGGCACGCCGAGCAGGTGTGCGAGCAGCAGGTCGGCGTCGCGCTCGGGCGAGGCGACCCCGGCGTCGCGGAGCCGGGCGGCACCCTCGCGCCGGGCGAGGCTGGCCCGCACGTCAGCCCTCCAGGGCGGCGAGGCGGGCCGCCATGTCGGCCTCGACGCACGAGTCGAGCACCGGCTGGAGGTCGCCGTCGAGGACCTGGTCGAGGTTGTAGGACTTGTAACCGGTGCGGTGGTCGGAGATCCGGTTCTCCGGGAAGTTGTAGGTGCGGATCCGCTCGGAGCGGTCGACCGTGCGCACCTGCGACCTGCGGGCCTCGCTCGCCTCGGCGTCCGCGGCGTCCTGGGCGGCCTGGAGGAGGCGGGCGCGCAGGATGCGCATCGCCTGCTCCTTGTTCTGCAGCTGGCTCTTCTCGTTCTGGCAGCTCACCACGATGCCGGTGGGCAGGTGCGTGATCCGGACGGCGGAGTCGGTCGTGTTGACGCTCTGGCCGCCGGGCCCGCTCGAGCGGAAGACGTCGATGCGCAGGTCGTTCTCGTCGATGGTGACGTCGACCTGCTCGGCCTCCGGCATCACGAGGACGCCGGCAGCGGAGGTGTGCACGCGCCCCTGCGACTCGGTGACCGGGACCCGCTGCACCCGGTGCACGCCGCCCTCGAACTTCAGCAGCGCGTACGGCGCCTGGCCGGGCTCGACGGTGCCGCGCGCCTTGACCGCCGCGGTGACCGACTTGTAGCCGCCGAGGTCGGACTCGGTGGCGTCGAGGACCTCGACGCTCCAGCCGCGCTGCTCGGCGTAGCGGGAGTACATCCGGAGCAGGTCGCCGGCGAAGAGCGCGGACTCCTCGCCGCCCTCCCCCGACTTGATCTCCAGCAGGGCGTCCTTGCCGTCGGCGGGGTCGCGGGGCACGAGCAACCGGCGCAGCCGCTCCTCGGACGCGTCGCGGCGGGCGGAGAGGTCGTCGGCTTCCTGGGCGAACGCCGGGTCGTCGGCGGCGAGCTCACGCGCGGCCTCGATGTCGTCACCGAGCTGGACCCACTCCTGCCACGTGGTGACAACCGCGGTCAGCTCGGCGTAGCGCTGGTTGAGCTGCTTGGCCAGGCGCTGGTCGGCGTGGGTCTCGGGGAGGGCCAAGCGTCGCTCGAGCTCGGCGTGCTCCTCGCGCATGCCCTCGACGGCCTCGAACATCGCTCCTCCTGCTGATCACACGACCCGGACAGACGACAAGGCGCCGGCCACCCGCGAGTGCGGGCGACCGGCGCCTGACGTGGACTACTTCTTGTCAGCAGCCTTCTTGGCGTAGCGGGCCTCGAAGCGGGCGACGCGGCCGCCGGTGTCGAGGATCTTCTGCTTGCCGGTGTAGAACGGGTGGCACTGCGAGCAGACATCGGCGTGGATCGTGCCGGAGGTCGCGGTGCTGCGGGTGGTGAACGACGCGCCACAGGTGCAGGTGACCTGGGTCTCGACGTACTCGGGGTGAGTGTCCTTCTTCATGGGTGTCCTCTCGAATTGCTCCGGGTCGCCCGCGTGGATCGCGTAGGACGTGAACCGGAACCGACGCACAAGTGTGCCACCGGTGTGAACAACGATGCCAATCCGGGGATTCCCTCCTGGGAACCCCCCGGTACGGCGACGGTCAGCGGCCGCCGACGACCTTGACCACGGCCTGCTGCGAGTCCGCCGCAGCGAGCTGCTTGCGCAGGTCGCCGACGACCGCGCCCTCGGCCGGGGCGAGCAGCTTCTCCTCATGGCGGGTGCCGGAGGCGGCGACGTCGACCGCCGGGACGATGCCCTTGGCCGCCCGCTCCGCGCTGAGCACCAGCTCGAGGTTGGCCGTGCCGGCGAGCTCTTCCAGGAAGAACTCGTCGGTCGCCGATCCCGTGCCGACGGTGACGGTGGCGAGGATGGTCAGCGAGCCGCCGTCCTCGATCGTGCGGGCCGCGCCGAAGAACTCCTTGGTCGGGTGGACCGCCGAGGCGTCCACGACCCCGCCCAGCACCCGACCGTTGGCCGGTGCCGCCAGGTTGTAGGCGCGGCCGAGGCGGGTCAGCGAGTCGAGCAGCACGACCACGTCGTGGCCGAGCTCGACGAGCCGCTTGGCGCGCTCGATGGCGAGCTCGGCGACGAGGGTGTGGTCGGCGGGCTGGCGGTCGAACGTCGACGCCACGACCTCACCCTTGACCGCACGCTGGAAGTCGGTGACCTCCTCGGGGCGGGTGTCGACGAGCACCACCATCACGTGGCACTCGGGGTTGTTGGCCGTGATCGACTGCGCCACCGACTGGAGCAGCGAGGTCGCGCCCGTACGCGGCGGGGTGAGCACCAGGCCGCGCTGGCCCTTGCCGACCGGAGCCGCGACGTCGATGACCCGGCCAGTGAGGTTGGCGTCGTCGGTGGCCAGCCGGAGCCGCTGGTGCGGGTGCACCGGGACCGCGTCGGCGAAGTCCGGGCGCTCCTTGGCGCCCTCGGCCTCGGTCCCGTTGACGCTGTCGATGCGGACCATCGGGTTGAACTTCTCGCGGCGCTCGCCCTCGCGTGGCTGGCGTACCTGGCCGACGACCGCGTCGCCGCGGCGCAGGTGGTACTTCCGGACCATCGACAGGGACAGGTAGACGTCCTCGGGGCCGGGCAGGTAGCCCGAGGTCCGCACGAACGCGCAGTTGTCGAGCACGTCGAGGATGCCCGCGGCGGGCACCAGGACGTCGTCCTCGAGGATCGTGGTGTCGGGCTCGTTGCGGCCACCGGTCCGGGCCGTGGTCCGGTCCCGGCCGCGGCGGCGACGGTTGCGGCGGCTGCCGCCCTCGCCGTCCTCGTCGTCGTCAGGGTGCTGGCCCTGCTGCTGGCCCTGCTGCTGGTTCTGCTGCTTGTTCTGGTTGGCCTGCTTCTGCTGGCCCTGCTTCTGCTCGTTCTGGTCGGACTTCTGGTCGTCCCGGGCCTCGTTCTTCTGGCCCTGGCCCTGCTTCTGGCCACCCTGCTTCTGGTCCTGCTTCTGGTCCCGCTTCTGACCGTCCGGCTTCTGGCCCTGCGTCTGGCCGTCCTGCGGCGTCGGCTCGGCCTGGTCGGCGGACTGCTCGGCCCGCTCGGCCTGGCGCTGCTTGCGGGTGCGGGTGCGCACCGTCGTCTGCGCGGCCGGCTCAGCGGAACGGGCCTCATCGGAACGCGTCTCGGCGGCGGGCTCGGCGGGGGCCTGCGCCGGCGCCTGCTCGGCCTTCGCACCGGCGCCCGACTGGGCCGCCTTGATCGCGTCGACGAGCTGCGCCTTCTTCATCGAGCCTGCTCCGGCGATGCCGAGGCCACCGGCCATCGACTTGAGGTCGGCGAGCAGCATCGAGCTGAGGCCGCCCGACTTCGACGCGGCCTTCTTCGCGGGCCGGGTGGTCTCGGCTGCCTCGGGGGCAGCGTTCTCCGCGGTGGCAGAGGGAGTCTCGGTCACGTGGATCCTTCGCACGTTGCGTCGCCTGCGGGACCGGTCACGCGGCCACCGAGGCGGAAGGTGTGTCGCCCGAGGCGCCCGAGGACGGGCGGGCCGGCAACCGGCCGGGCGAGTGCGCCGAACGGCGCGCGCTCAGGTTAGCAGGGTCCCCGTCCGCGGACGGCCCGACGCCGCCGATCCCCTCCCGTCGGGTCAGACGATCAGCGCGCCCGCGGGCTCGACCACCAGGTCGTGGCACGCCCAGCCGTCGGGGCAGCGGGCGGTCAGCGAGGAGGTGTCGGTGGAGCCGAAGGCCAGCACCGTCGGCCCGGCACCGGACACCACGGCCGGTACGCCGTCCGCGCGGAGGCGGCGTACGAGCGCCAGCGTCTCGGGCATCGCGGGCTCGCGCTGGTCCTGGTGCAGCCAGTCGCGGGTGGCGGCCAGCAGGTGCTCGGGCTGCCCGGCGAGGGCGGCCACGAGGAGCGCGGCCCGGCCCGAGTTGGCGGCTGCGTCGGCGTGCGGGACGGTCTGCGGCAGCAGCCCGCGCGCGACCTTGGTCTCGACGCCGGTCGGCGGCACGAACGCGACGGCGGTGATCCGCGGGTCGACCCCGACGCGAACGGCGTACCAGTGGTCGGCCTCGCGCCCGGAGACGACGAATCCGCCGTAGAAGGCAGGAGCAACGTTGTCGGGGTGGCCCTCGAGGTCGGCGGCGAGGTCGAAGAGCGCCTCGTCGGAGGCGAGCAGCTGCCCCCCGGCCACCAGCCCGCGGGCCAGCACCACGCCGGCGACGATCGCCGCCGACGACGAGCCGAGGCCGCGGGCGTGCGGGATGACGTTGTGGCAGGAGAGCCGGAGCCCGGGCGGCTGCGCCCCCATCAGCTCGAAGGCCGCGCGCATCGCCCGCACCACGAGGTGCGACTCGTCGCGGGGGACGCCGTCGGCGCCGGCACCCTCGACCTCGACGACGAGGCCCTCGGGGAGCACCTCGGCCTCGAGCTCGTCGCGCAGCGAGAGGGCCAGGCCGAGCGAGTCGAAGCCGGGCCCGAGGTTGGCCGAGGTCGCCGGGACCGTGACCCGCACCGGGCCGTCGACGAACTGGGGCATCAGGCGAGTCCGGCGGCGGCCGCGGCCGCGTCCACGTCGGCGTCCACGACCGTGTCGACGATGTCGCCGCACGACTCCAGCGCCGTCGCGGTGTCCTTGAGCCCGTGGCCGGTCACCGTGATCGCCACGGTCGAGCCGGCGAAGGACTCCCCGCCCGCGACCGCGGCCAGCAGGCCGGCGACACCCGCCGCGGAGGCGGGCTCGACGAAGACGCCGTCGTGGCGGGCCAGCTCGAGCTGGGCGGCGAGGATCTGCGCGTCGGAGAGCGCCGCGAAGCCGCCCTCGGACTCCTTGGCCGCCTGCTCGGCGAGGTGCCAGGAGGCCGGGTTGCCGACGCGGATCGCGGTGGCCTTGGTCTCGGGGTGCGGGAACGGCTCGCCGGTCACGAGCGGCGCCGCGCCCTCGGCCTGGAAGCCGCGCATCCGGGGCCGCTTCGTGGCCAGGCCGAGCTCGGCGTACTGCTGGTAGCCGAGCCAGTACGCCGAGATGTTGCCGGCGTTGCCCACCGGCAGCAGGTGGAAGTCGGGGGCGTCGCCGAGGAAGTCGACGATCTCGAAGGACGCGGTCTTCTGGCCCTGGAGGCGGACCGGGTTGACCGAGTTCACCAGCTCGACGGGATAGTCCTTGGACAGCCCGATGGCCATCGCGAGGCAGTCGTCGAAGTTGCCGCGCACCATGATCACCTGCGCGCCGTGCACGACCGCCTGGGCGAGCTTGCCGGCCGCGATCTTGCCCTCGGGGATGAGGACGAGCGGCTTGAGGCCAGCCTTCGCGGCGTACGCCGCCATCGACGCGGACGTGTTGCCGGTCGAGGCGCACACCACGGCCTGCGCGCCGAGGTGCCGGGCGTGGGAGATGGCCGCGGTCATGCCGCGGTCCTTGAAGGAGCCGGTCGGGTTGTCGCCCTCGACCTTGAGCCACACCTCGGCGCCGGTCACGCCGGAGAGCCACTCTGAGTGCACGAGCGGGGTGCCGCCCTCACGCAGGGTGACCGCCGCGATGCCGTCGGGCAGGTCGAGCAGGTCGCGGTACTCCTGGATCACGCCGCGCCACTGGTGGGTCCTGGCCGTCCGGGTGCTCATTCGTCGCCTCCCTCGACCCGCATCACCGAGGTGACCTCGCGGACGATGTCCATGTCCCGCAGCTGCTGCACGGTGGCGCTGAGCGCGGCGTCGGGAGCCGCGTGCGAGACGACCACGAGCTGCGCGTCGGCGCCGCGGCCCTCCTGGCGGACGGTCTGGATGGAGACGTCGTGGTCGGCGAAGGCGTTGGCCACCGCCGCCAGCACGCCAGCGCGGTCGTCGACGTCGATCGCGACGTGGTAGCGGGTGCGGGTCTCCCCCATCGGCTGCACCGCGCGGTCGGCGTAGGCCGACTCCCCCGCGCCGCGGGTCTCGGCGAGCCGGTTGCGCGCGACCGTGACGAGGTCGCCGAGCACGGCGCTGGCCGTGGGCGCGCCGCCGGCACCGGGGCCGTAGAACATCAGCTGGCCGGCGGCCTCGGACTCCACGAACACCGCGTTGTAGGCCTCGCGCACGCTGGCGAGCGGGTGCGACCGCGGGATCATCGCGGGGTGCACGCGGGCGGCGACCTGGTCGCCGCGCAGCTCGCAGATGGCGAGCAGCTTGACCACCGAGCCCATGTCGCGGGCGCTGGCGACGTCGGCCGCGGTGACCTCGGAGATGCCCTCGCGGTAGACGTCGGAGGCGGTCACGCGCGAGTGGAACGCCAGGCTGGCGAGGATCGCGGCCTTCGCGGCGGCGTCGAAGCCCTCGACGTCGGCGGTCGGGTCTGCCTCGGCGTAGCCGAGCTCCTGGGCCTCCTCGAGCGCCTCGGAGAAGCCGGCGCCGGAGGTGTCCATCTTGTCGAGGATGAAGTTGGTCGTGCCGTTGACGATGCCAAGGACCCGGGTGACCTTGTCACCGGCCAGCGACTCGCGCAGCGGCCGCAGGATCGGGATCGCGCCGGCCACGGCCGCCTCGTAGTAGAGGTCGCGCTCGGCCTTGGCGGCCGCCTCGAAGAGGGTGGGGCCGTCCTCGGCGAGCAGCGCCTTGTTGGCCGTGACGACGCTCGCGCCGTTCTCCAGCGCGGAGAGGATCAGCGACCGCGCGGGCTCGATGCCGCCGATCACCTCGACGACCAGGTCGACGTCGTCGCGCGCCACCAGCCCGGCGGCGTCGGTGGTCAGCAGTCCGTCGGCCACTTCGACCTCGCGCGGCGCGTCGAGGCGGCGTACGGCGACCCCGACCAGCTCAACGGGCACGCCCACCCGGGCCGCGAGGTCGTCGTGCTGCTCGGTCAGCAGCCGCACCACCTGGGAGCCGACCGCACCGCAGCCGAGCACCGCCACGCGGAGCCGCTTGTCACCCTCACTCATCGAACACACCCACATCGGTCGCCAACAGGTCGGCCTCAGTCTCCCTGCGCAGGACGGTGAAAGTCTTCCCGTCCCGAACTCCGATCACCGGAGGACGCAGGGCGTGGTTGTAGTTGGACGCCATGGATCTGCAGTAGGCACCGGTGCCGGGGACCGCGACGAGGTCGCCGGGACGCACGTCGCCGGGCAGGAACTCGTCCTTCACCACGATGTCGCCGGCCTCGCAGTGCTTGCCGACCACGCGGGCCAGCGCGGGCGCGGCGGCCGAGGAGCGGGACGCCAGGGTGGCGGAGTAGTCGGCGTCGTAGAGGGCGGTGCGGATGTTGTCGCTCATCCCGCCGTCGACGGAGACGTAGGAGCGGCGCGCGCCGCCGTCGAGGGCGACCTCCTTGACCGTGCCGACCTCGTAGACCGTGCACATCGCCGGTCCGACGATGGCGCGGCCGGGCTCGATGGACAGCCGGGGCTCGGCGACGCCGAGGGCGCGGCACTCGTGCTCGACGATCTTGGTCATCTCGGTGGCCAGCTGCGAGGGGTCGGCCGGGTCGTCCTGGGTGGTGTAGGCGATGCCGAAGCCGCCGCCGAGGTCCATCTCGGGCATCTCGACGCCGACCTCCTCGCTCACCGTGGCGTGCAGGGCCAGCACGCGGCGGGCGGCCACCTCGAAGCCGGAGGTGTCGAAGATCTGGCTGCCGATGTGGGAGTGCAGGCCCAGCAGGCGCAGCCCCGGTGCCTCGTGCACGCGGCGTACGGCGTCGAGCGCGTCGCCGCTGGCGATCGAGAAGCCGAACTTCTGGTCCTCGTGGGCCGTGGCGATGTACTCGTGCGTGTGGGCCTCGACCCCGGCGGTCACCCGCACCATGACCCCGATGCCCTCGGTGGTTGAGGTGCGAGCGCCAGCGAGCCTCGAAACCACCTCGGCCAGCCGCTCGATCTCGTGGAACGAGTCGACGATGACCCGCCCCACGCCGAGCTCGACGGCGCGCTCGAGCTCGCGGAGCGTCTTGTTGTTGCCGTGGAAGCCGACCCGCTCCATCGGGAAGCCGGCCCGCTCGGCCACGGACAGCTCGCCGCCGGAGCACACGTCGAGCGAGAGCCCCTCCTCCGCCAGCCAGCGGGCGACGGTCGTGCAGAGGAACGCCTTGCCCGCGTAGAAGACGTCGTAGTCGGCGAACGCGTCGCGGAACGCCCGGGCTCGGGCGCGGAAGTCGTCCTCGTCCAGGACGTACGCCGGCGAGCCGTGCTCGCGGACCAGCTCGGGCAGCGGCACTCCCCCGACGGCCAGCACGCCGTCGGTCTTGGTGGTCGTGCGCGACCAGAGGTGGTCGACCAGCGCGTTGGGGTCGGCGGGCTCACGCAGCCAGTGGGGGCCTCGCAGCGCACCGTCCGCGTGCGCCCAGCCGGACGGGTGTGCGGTCGGCACGCCCGATCACATCCTCTCGGGAGCGGTGACCCCGAGCAGGTCGAGGCCGTTGGCGATGACCGTCCGCGTCGCGTGGACGAGGACGAGACGCGCCTCGTTGGTCGGGGTGACCGGCTCGTCGCCCATCGGCAGCATGCGGCACTCCTTGGTGTCGTACCACTTGTTGAAGACCGACGCCGTGTCCTCGAGATAGCGGGCCACGCGGTGCGGCTCGCGCAGCTCGGCGGCGCTGGCCACCACGCGCGGGTAGTCGGCCAGCGCGCGCAGCAGCTCGCCGTCGCGGTCGTGGCTGAGCAGCGACGGGTCGAAGGCCTCGCCCGGCAGCGACATGCCGAGGTCGGTCGCGTTGCCGATCATCCGGCAGGTGCGGGCGTGGGCGTACTGGACGTAGTAGACCGGGTTGTCGCTCGACGCCTTGGTGATCTCGGCGACGTCGAGGGTGAGCGGGCTGTCGGCGGGGTAGCGGGCGAGCGAGTAGCGCAGCGCGTCGACGCCGATCTGGTCGACCAGCTCGTCGAGGGTGACGATCGTGCCGGCGCGCTTGGACAGCCGCAGCTCCTCACCGCCCTGCATGATCTTGACCAGCTGGCCGATCATCACGTCGAGCGTGAGCGCCGGGTCGTCACCGACACAGGCTGCCATCGCCCGCAGCCGCCCGACGTAGCCGTGGTGGTCGGCGCCGAGCAGGTAGATGCAGTGGTCGAAGCCCCGCGCCCGCTTGTTGAGGTAGTACGCAGTGTCGGAGGCGAAGTAGGTGAGCTCGCCGTTGGACCGGATCAGGACCCGGTCCTTGTCGTCACCGAAGTCGGTGGTGCGCATCCAGAGGGCACCGTCGGCCTCGAAGAGGTGACCGTTGTCCTTGAGGCTGCGCAGCGTGTCGGCCACCGAGCCGTGGGACTCGTCGGCGTGCAGGTCGCGCTCGGAGAACCAGACGTCGAAGTGGGTGTTGAAGCCGTCGAGCTGGTCCTGCTGCTGCTTGAGCTGGATCGCGTAGCCCGCCTCGCGGAACGCGACGAGCCGCTCGTCGGCGGGCAGGTCGAGGATGCCCGGCTGCTGCTGGACGACCTCGGCCGCGAGGTCGGCGACGTAGTCGCCCCGGTAGCCGTCCTCGGGGACCGGGTTGCCCAGCGCGGCGGCCTCGATCGAGGCGCCGAAGAGGTTCATCTGGTTGCCGCGGTCGTTGATGTAGAACTCCCGCGCCACCTTCGCCCCGGCGGCCTCGAGCACCCGGGCGATCGCGTCGCCGAGCACCGCCCACCGCGTGTGGCCGAGGTGCAGCGGGCCGGTCGGGTTGGCGGAGATGAACTCGATGTTGATCGCGTGGCCCGCCATGTCCTGCGACCGGCCGTACGCCGCGCCCGCCGCGACGACGTCGGCCGCGACCTGGCCCTGCGCGCCGGCCTCGACCGTCACGTTGAGGAAGCCGGGACCGGCGACCTCGACGTCGGAGATGCCGTCGGTGGCGCGCAGCCGCTCGGCGACGAGGTCGGCGAAGGCACGCGGGTTCGTCCCCGCCTTCTTGGCGAGCTGGAGCGCGACGTTGGTGGCGTAGTCGCCGTGCCCCTTCTGCCGGGGTCGCTCGACCGTGACCTGGGTCGGCACGCCGTCAGGCAGCGTGATCGCACCGTCGGCCACGAGGGCCGTCAGCGCATCGACGATGGTCTCGGAGAGCTGCTCGGGATTCACCGGGCAAGCCTATCGGCGGCCCGCCGTCCGGCCCGAACCGGTTTCACGCCGTGGTTGCCGGTGCGGGCAGCCCTTAAGGTCCTGCCTGTGACGACGCACCCCACCTACGACCAGCTCATCGACCTCCCCGCCTACGTCGAGCAGCCCGTGCCGATGCCCTTCGAGGACATCAACGGCCACCTCAACGTCCGCCACTACATCGGCATCGCGAGCGAGGGCCTCGACGAGTCCCTGGTCGAGGTCGGGATCCCGCAGATGTGGCCGCTCACCGACGGGCATGCCTGCTTCACCGCCGAGCACCACGTCACCTACCTCAGCGAGCTGCGCACCGGCGACGCGATGTCGGCACGGGTACGGCTGCTGGGCCGCTCCGACCGGGCCGCGCACGCCCTGGTCTACCTGCTCGACGAGACCAAGCAGACCGTCGCGTGCGTGGTCGAGGAGATCTTCCTGCACATCGACCTCTCGACCCGACTGACCGCTCCGTGGCCCGAGGAGGTGGCCGCGAAGCTCGACGCCCGCGTGGCCGAGCACGAGGCACTCCCCTTCCCGGCCGCCACCTCGGGATCGCTCGCCCTGCGCTGAACCTCGGGCGGTTTCACGACCGCGTCGTGCGACCGGTAGTCTTCACCGCGCACTGGCCCCGGCACCGTCGGGGACGGGGCACGCCTCCGTAGCTCAGGGGATAGAGCACTGGTTTCCGGTACCAGGTGCCGCAGGTTCGAATCCTGCCGGAGGCGCACACCGATGGACTCCCACTCCGACGAGCGGGGGTCCATCCGTCATTTCCGGGGCCCGGACGCTGCTACTGGCACGTAACCCTGTGGCGACCGTCTCGTTGAGCGGGCGAGGGAGCACGCGCCGGTCTGAGGGGATCGGCCCCTGGTCGGCTCCCCACGACCTCGGGAGGGGAACCCATGCAACGCAGCACCACGCGCCGGACGACGGCGGCGACCAGCCTCGCCCTGGCCGCAGGGCTGGCGCTCACCGCCGCGCTCACCGCGCCCGCGCAGGCGGCCGGCAGCGCCCAGCAGCGGGGGCAGGACCAGCTGACCGACTACGGCTACCGCGGCGACGTCTACGGCGTGAAGCTCGTGACGGACAGCGTCGAGGCGCTCAACCTCAAGGACGCCCACGCGCAGCAGCTGTGCACCCGGGCCGTCGGCAAGATCGTCGAGCAGCAGTCCACGGTGTCGGTGCCGGACAACCCGCTCATCCACGTCTCGGCCAGCACCAGCCGCACCGAGACCTACACCGACGGCAGCACCCACGGCGTACGCGGGACCAGCACGATCGGCGACATCAGCATCGGCGGCACGGTCGGCCCGCTGACCACGCCGAAGCTCGTCATCAAGGGCCTGCAGACCACCGCCCACGCGTTCAACACCCCGCAGGGCTACGGCCACGAGGAGGGCTTCACCTTCGCCAGCATCTCCCTCGAGCTGCTGGACAACACCGTGGTCCAGCAGCTGCCCCCGGAGCTCCAGCAGCTGCTCGCCCCGCTCGACCAGGTCACCGACACGGTGTTCACGGGCACCCAGCAGGCGGCTCAGCAGGTGTTCCAGGTGCTGAGCGACGTGACCAAGCCGATCCAGATCCCCGGTCTGGGCAGCATCGCCCTCGGCTACAAGAACGGTCGTGCCAACAGCGGCAACGCCCAGTCACAGGCGTCAGCCCTGCGGATCGAGGTCACCGCCGGCGACCGTCGCCAGCTCGTCGAGCTCGGCACCGCCCGGGTGCGCATGGGCGGCCCGGCCCCGGTGGGCGTCTTCCGGTCCGGCGGCACCGCGATGGACTACCAGGCGCTCGAGGGGGCGCTGAAGTTCGGCAACGTCGAGCACAAGGCCCTGCCCTGCCAGGGCTCGCGCGGCCGCACGCAGACCTACAAGGTCCCGCACGCCAGCCAGCTCCTGCCCGTGCCGGTGACCCTCGACGGGGTGGTCTACCAGGTGCACGGCGACCAGTTCCGCAAGAAGTCGGTCGCCAAGGGCTGGTCGCGCACCGCCATCGGCTCCTTCTCGGTCCCCACCGCCCAGCTCGTGATCACCGACGTGTCCTCACGCGCGGCGATGCGCCAGAAGACCGGGAAGCGGGTCCGCTCGAGGGTCTCGACGTCGGTCGGCTCCATCACGGTGGCGGGCCAGGCGATCCAGGTGCCCGAGCCCGGTGGTGTCGTCGAGCTGCCCAACGGGGTCGGGGAGATCCAGCGCCAGCTGGTCGACACGGGCTACCGCGGCTCGCAGGTGATCGCCCTGCGGATCACCCTCTACTCCGAGGCGGTCGTGATCGACCTCGCGCGCACGGCGGGCCGCATCTACCCGCACTGACGCGCTCCGAGGCGTGCCCTGAGTACGCTCACCGTCAGCGACGCCGAGTCGGCCATGGGGTTCGACTCGGCGTCGCGTCGTCCCGGGGGTCGGTCAGCAGCGCCGCAGCGTGGCGTCCGAGCGGGCGTCGCGGCCCAGTCGCCGGGCCTGGGCGACGTCGGGGAAGACCACGCTGGCGGCGCCGACGAAGCCCACCCGGCCGCGCACGACGCACGTGGTGATCCGGCGCGGGTCGACCTGGGCGACGGCCTGCGCGAGCTCGTAGAGCTCGCCGGGGTCGGCGTTGGTGGCCATGTGCGCCATCACCGTCATCACGCCGCGCTCGATGAAGCCCGGCTTGTCGGCCTGCGCGCGGATCCGGGCGTGGATGCCGCGCAGGGTGCGCTGCTGGTTGGCCGAGCGGTCGAAATCGCCGCCCGCCAGGCCCTTGCGGATCCGCGAGAACGCCATCGCGTCGTAGCCGCCGAGGTGGATCCGGCCCTTCCGGAACCCTTCCTTCTTCAGGTAGGGGTCGTAGAAGCGGCGCGGGTTGGTGACGGTGATGCCGCCGATGTCGTCGACCATGTCCTCGAAGAACGGGAAGCGCGTGACCATCACGTAGTCGGGCTCGATGCCGATGAGGTTGCGCATCGCGCCGGCCATGCCGCGCGGCCCGGCGAAGTAGAGCGCCGAGTTGATCTTCTCGCGGCCGTGGCCGGGGATGCCGACCCACGAGTCGCGGGGCACGCCGATCGCGGTGGCCGAGCCGGTGCGGGTGTTGATCCCGACCAGCTGCAGGGCGTCGCCCCGTGCCCGGGTCATGTCCTGCCCCGGTCGGGCGTCGGAGCCGACGGCCAGGATCCAGACCACGTCGTCGCCCACCGACACGCCCTGCGCGTGGCGGATCTTGACCAGGCTGACCTCGGTCGACTGGACGGCCGACTGGGGCACGACGAGCGCGGTGACGGCGAGGACGCCGGCCAGGGCGACCGCCTTCACGGCGCGGCGCGCACGGCGTACGACCTCGCGGGGGGTGGTGTGCTCGCTCATCGCTGCGCTCCCTTCGAGATGTCGTAGCCGAAGACGCGCCACGCCCCGCGCTTGCGGACCAGGAAGAGGCGTCCGCGCACCACCGTGGTGCCGGTCTTGTCGCCACGGGTGTCGAAACGGAGCAGGACGTGCGCCGTCACCGACCGCGCCTGCTTGCGGGTGGCGAGGATGTCGAGGGAGACCGACCGGTGCCGGGCCTCGACGGCGTCGATGCGGCGGCCGCCGGTCTGGTTGGTCAGCAGCGCCTTGTCGATGCGGGCCCGACGCTCCGCGCCCCGGGTGAAGCCGGGGAAGGCCGACGGGAAGCTGCTGCGCGGGTAGGTGCCGCCGAGGTAGGCGGCCTCCCACCAGCGGTCGACGACCTGGCCCACCTGACGACGGACGGCCTTGCGCCGCGCGTCGGGGAGCCGGCCGTAGACACGGTGGATCTTGGTCTTCGTCTGCACCGGGTGCGAGGCCAGCGCCACCTGGCTGTCACCGCGGCTGAGCCGCTCGGGCGCGGCCTCCGGGTCCGAGCCCGACGAGCAGGCGGTGGCGGACAGCGGCAGGACGAGGACGAGCACGAGGGCGGCGAGGCGGGACCACGGCGTGCGGCCCGGTGAGGGGCGTGGCATGACGACTCCAGGCGGGGGCGAGGCAGGACGGAACGGGGTGGGTAGCGGTTGCCTGATCGGCCAGCAGGCCGGTCTGCTGACCGGTTACCCGGAGGTACGGATCGGGTGTGGTCGACACCATGCCTCAAAGGACGGGCCCGCCCCTGCATTTGCGTGCGTGTGCGACTAGCCTTGAAGGCGACATTGGACCGGCACAGTGTCCAACCCTTGCGCGATGATCCTGGAAGAGGCGAAACAAGCGTGGCGCAGTCCCCGAACGGGCAGTCCGGCAACCAGACCTCGGTTGCACCGTCATCTGACCTGGGAGCCAACGAGTGGCTCGTGGAGGAGATGAAGGAGCAGTACGACAAGGACCCCGCGAGCGTGGGGCCCGAGTGGGCGGCGTACTTCGGCAACGGGACGGCTCCGGCCGCCGCTGACGCGCCTGCGTCCGCCGCTTCCCCGGCCCGCGCCGCCGCACCGAAGGCCGCGACCACCACCCAGGCCCCGCCCGCCAAGGCGCCCGCCGCACCTGCTGCTCCCGCGGCGAAGTCCGCTGAGAAGTCCGCCGACAAGCCCGCCGAGAAGCCCGCCGTGAAGTCGACGCCGCGCCCGGCGGCCCCGGCCGACGAGCCCGCGAAGGGCACCAGCACCCCGGTCGCCAAGGAGTCCAAGCCGGCCGCGCCGAGCCAGGCCAGCGACGAGCCGACCTACACCGTCCTGCGCGGCGCCCCGGCGCGCACCGCCGCCAACATGGACGCCTCGCTGTCGGTGCCGACCGCCACCTCGGTGCGCTCTGTCCCGGTCAAGCTGCTCTGGGACAACCGGACCGTCATCAACAACCACCTCGCCCGCGCCCGCGGCGGCAAGGTCTCCTTCACCCACATCATCGGCTACGCGCTGGTGAAGGCGCTGAAGTCGATGCCGGAGATGAACGTCGGCTACGAGGTCGTCGACGGCAAGCCCAACCTGATCACCCCGGCCCACATCAACCTCGGCCTGGCGATCGACATGCAGAAGTCCGACGGCACCCGCCAGCTGCTCGTCCCCAACATCAAGGGCGCCGAGACGATGGACTTCGCCGCCTTCTGGACGGCGTACGAGGAGATGGTCCGCAAGGCGCGCGACGGCAAGCTGACCGTCGCCGACTTCCAGGGCACCACGATGTCGCTGACCAACCCCGGCGGCATCGGCACCGTCCACTCGGTCCCCCGCCTGATGGCCGGGCAGGGCGCGATCATCGGCGTCGGCGCGATGGAGTACCCGCCGGAGTGGCAGGGCGCCTCCGAGGAGGCCATCAACCGCAACGCCATCAGCAAGGCGATGACGCTGACCTCGACGTACGACCACCGGGTGATCCAGGGCGCGCAGTCGGGTGAGTTCCTCAAGCGCGTGCACAGCCTGCTGCTCGGCGAGGGCGACTTCTTCGACGAGATCTTCCGCTCGCTGCGCATCCCCTACGAGCCGATCCGCTGGGCCCGCGACATCGTCGCCAGCCACGACGACGACATCGTCAAGCAGGCGCGCATCCTCGAGCTGATCCACGCCTACCGGGTCCGCGGCCACCTGATGGCCGACACCGACCCGCTGGAGTACCGCCAGCGCAGCCACCCCGACCTCGAGGTGGAGTCGCACGGCCTCACCCTGTGGGACCTCGACCGCGAGTTCGCCACCGGCTCGTTCGGCGGCGAGGGCCGGCGCTTCATGAAGCTGCGCAACATCCTCGGCATCCTGCGTGACTCCTACTGCCGCACCACCGGCATCGAGTACATGCACATCATGGATCCCGACCAGCGCAAGTGGATCCAGGAGCGCGTCGAGCAGCCGCACGTGAAGCCGCCCCGCGAGGAGCAGCTGCGGATCCTGCTCAAGCTCAACCAGGCCGAGGCCTTCGAGACGTTCCTGCAGACCAAGTTCGTCGGCCAGAAGCGCTTCAGCCTCGAGGGCGGCGAGACCACCATCCCGCTGGTCGACGAGATCTGCGAGGCCGCCGCCGAGGCGGGCCTCGACGAGGTCACCATCGGCATGGCGCACCGCGGTCGCCTCAACATGCTGGCCAACATCGTCGGCAAGAAGTACAGCCAGATCTTCCGCGAGTTCGAGGGCAACATCGACCCGCGCACCGTCCAGGGCTCCGGCGACGTGAAGTACCACCTCGGCGCCGAGGGCGAGTTCGTGGCGGGGTCGGGCGACAAGATCAAGGTGTCCGTGGCGGCGAACCCGTCCCACCTCGAGGCGGTCAACCCGGTGCTCGAGGGCATCGCCCGCGCCAAGCAGGACATCCTCGACCAGGGCGAGAACTTCCCGGTCCTCCCGCTGCTCGTCCACGGTGACGCGGCGTTCGCGGGCCAGGGCGTGGTCGCCGAGACGCTCAACCTCTCGCAGCTGCGCGGCTACCGCACCGGCGGCACCGTGCACGTGGTGATCAACAACCAGGTGGGCTTCACCACCGCACCCGGCTCGTCGCGCTCCTCGCTCTACGCCACCGACGTGGCGCGGATGGTGCAGGCGCCGATCTTCCACGTCAACGGCGACGACCCGGAGGCGTGCATCCGCGTCGCCCGGCTCGCCTTCGACTACCGCCAGGCGTTCAACAAGGACGTCGTCATCGACCTCGTCTGCTACCGCCGCCGCGGCCACAACGAGGGCGACGACCCGTCGTACACGCAGCCGCTGATGTACGACCTGATCGAGCAGAAGCGCTCGGTGCGCAAGCTCTACACCGAGTCCCTCATCGGTCGTGGCGACATCACGATCGAGGAGGCCGAGCAGGTCCTCAAGGACTACCAGCAGCAGCTGGAGCGCGTCTTCACCGAGGTGCGCGAGGCCAGCTCCGAGGCGCCCACCGAGTGGACCACCGTCCCGGACTACCCCGACAAGCCGGCCGGCGAGTTCTCCACCGCGGTGACCCCGGAGGTCCTCAAGCGGATCGCCGACAGCTACGTCACGCCGCCGGACGGCTTCACCGTCCACCCGAAGGTGATGCCGCAGCTGCAGCGCCGCTCGGCCGCGATCACCGAGGGCCCGATCGACTGGGGCACCGGCGAGATCCTGGCCTTCGGCTCGCTGCTGATGGACGGCCGCCCGGTGCGCCTGGCCGGTCAGGACTCGCGGCGCGGCACGTTCGTGCAGCGCTTCGCGACGATCATCGACCGCACCAACGCCGACGAGTGGACGCCGCTGACCAACCTCACCGAGGACCAGGCCAAGTTCCACGTCTACGACTCACTCCTCTCGGAGTACGCCGCCCTCGGCTTCGAGTACGGCTACTCCGTGGCGCGGCCCGAGGCGCTCGTCCTCTGGGAGGCGCAGTTCGGTGACTTCGTCAACGGCGCGCAGACCGTCATCGACGAGTTCATCTCCGCCGGCCAGACCAAGTGGCGCCAGCAGTCCGGCGTCGTGCTGCTGCTCCCCCACGGCTACGAGGGGCAGGGCCCCGACCACAGCTCGGCCCGCATCGAGCGGTTCCTGACGATGTGCGCCGAGGACGCGATGGTCGTGGCCCAGCCTTCGACCCCCGCGTCGTACTTCCACCTGCTGCGTCGCCACTCGCTCGGCGAGGAGCACCGTCCGCTCATCGTCTTCACCCCGAAGTCGATGCTCAAGCGCAAGGAGGCGGCCTCGCAGCCGGCCGACTTCGTGGCCGACACGACGTTCCGCGCCTTCATCGGCGACGACGCCGCGGACCCCGCGCAGGTCGAGACGCTGATCATGTGCTCGGGCCGCGTGACGTGGGACCTGATGGTCGAGCGCTCGAAGCGCGAGGACGGCGCGAAGTTCGCCATCGGTCGCGTCGAGCGGCTCTACCCGAACCCGATCGAGGACATCAAGGCCGAGGTCGCCAAGTACCCCAACCTCAAGGCGATCCGCTGGGTGCAGGACGAGCCGCGCAACATGGGCCCGTGGCCGCACTACCAGCTCAACGTGTGGCCGCAGCTGGACCAGGTGGTCGAGCCGATCACCCGTCCGTCCTCCGCGTCCCCGTCGGTCGGCACGGTCAAGCGCCACACCGAGGAGCAGAAGACGCTCCTCGACGCGGCGTTCGCCTCGCCGCACGCCGCCGGCAACGACTACTGAGGTCCGCGCTTGTACTTCACGGACCGGGGCATCGAGGAGCTCGAGAAGCGCCGGGGTGACGAGGAGGTCACCCTGGCCTGGCTCGCCGAGCAGCTCCAGGCCTTCGTCGACGCCCACCCCGACTTCGAGGTGCCGATCGAGCGGCTGGCCACCTGGTTGGCGCGCCTCGACGACCCGGAGGACTAGGCCGCGACCGGCTGCGCCGCTGTCGGCTCGTCGGGCTGCGTGGTCGTGCGGTCCGGGAGCGCGAGACGGCAGATCTTCCTGGCGACGCTGGCGAGCTGCTTGCGCAGCGGACCGGTCGTGTACGCGATGCCGTAGCGCTCGCAGATCGCGCGCACCTCGGGCGCGATCTCGGGGTAGCGCCGCGCTGGCAGGTCCGGGAAGAGGTGGTGCTCGATCTGGTGGCTCAGGTTGCCCGACATGATGTGGAACAGCCGGCCGCCGGTGATGTTGGCCGAGCCGAGGACCTGCCGGTAGTACCAGTGGCCGCGGGTCTCGTCCTCGCACTCGTCCTGGGTGAACGTCTCGGCGCCGGCCGGGAAGTGGCCGCAGAAGATGATGTTGAAGGCCCAGACGTTGCGCACCAGGTTGGCGGTCGCGTTGCCGACGAAGGTCAGCGGGAACAGCGGACCGGTGAGCGCGGGGAACAGCAGGTAGTCCTTGAGCGCCTGGCGGCGCACCTTGCGCATGATGCCGGCGTGGAGGGCCTTGTTCTCCTCCAGCTTGCGCCGGCCCGCGACGATGTTCTCGACCTCGAGGTCGTGCATGGCCACACCCCACTCGAAGAAGACCATCAGGAGGAGGGCGTACAGCGGGTTGCCGAGGTAGTAGGGGTGCCACTTCTGGTCTTCGTCCATGCGGAGGATGCCGTAGCCGATGTCGCGGTCCTTGCCGAGGATGTTGGTGAAGGTGTGGTGGACGTAGTTGTGGGAGTACTTCCACTGCTCGCTCGGGCAGACGTTGTCCCACTCGTAGATGCGCGAGTTGAGGTGCGGGTCCCCCATCCAGTCGTACTGCCCGTGCATCACGTTGTGGCCGATCTCCATGTTCTCCAGGATCTTGGAGACCGAGAGCGCGGCGACGGCCAGCGGCCAGGCCGGAGGGAGGTAGAACAGCGCGCGACCGAGGACCTCCATCTGCTGCTGGCGCTTGACGATGCCGCGGATGTACGCCGCGTCGTCCTCGCCGAGGTCGGCCAGGATCCGCTGGCGGAGGTCGTCCATCTCCCGGCCGAAGGCCTCGAGCTGGTCAGGGGTGAGCTTCTGGTTCGTGGTGGTCATGGTGTCCTTTCACAGGTCGACGACGCAGTCGCCGACGGGGGCGGAGACGCAGATCTGGATGTCCTCGTCGGGGAGCGAGGACTCGACGCCGGAGAGCACGTTGCGGACGGTGCCCTCGGGCTTGCGGGTGGTGCAGGAGAAGCAGATGCCCATGCGGCAGCCGAACTCGGGCGTGAGGCCGAGCTCCTCGGCCTGCTCGAGGATCGAGGCGCCGCTGTTGGCGACCTGCCGGTCGCTGCCGGCGAAGGTGAGGTCGCCCTGGGCGCTGCCGGTCGCGGTGCTCGGCGGCTTGAAGAGCTCGAGCCGCAACCGGGGGCTGTCGGCGTACGCCGTCCGCACCAGGTCGATCATCCCGGCGGGTCCGCAGGCCCAGGTGTCGGTGTCACGGAAGCCGGGCACCAGGCGACGGAGCTCCAGCTCGTGGAAGACGGCGTCGCCGTGGCGCAGGTGCACCGTCACGTCGTTGTCGTCCGCCGCGATCCTGGCGAGCTCGGCGGCGTAGATCTGGTCCTCGGGCGAGCGGGCGTAGTGGAGGAACGTCACCGGCCGGCCGGCGCGGCCGTCGTACCCGTCGCGGAGCAGGGTGCGCACCATCGACATGGCGGGGGTGATGCCCGAGCCGCCCGTGATGAAGAGCAGCGGGTCGATGCCGGGCGTGGCGGGGCTGACTGGCAGCGTGAACTCCCCCTGCGCCTGCGAGAGGTGGAGCACCTGGCCGGGCTGCGCGTCGACGAGGTACTTGCTGACCTGCCCCTCCGCGTGGGAGCGGACGGTCAGGGTGATCTCCTCCCCCGCCCCCGAGGCGGCGGAGGAGATCGAGAAGCACCGGGTCATCCGACGCGCGGAGCCCGGCAGGTCGAGGCCGACCTGGACGTACTGGCCGGCACGGTGGCCGCGCCACGTCGAGGTGGGCTGGAGCGTGAGGGTGGCGACGGGGGCGCCGGCCGTGTGGGTCTCGCGGTGCACGTCGACGACGCGGGCGCGCACCTCGTGCGCCGCCCACATCGGGTTGACCCGGGAGAGGTAGTGGTCGACACCGTGGGGCGAGGCGAGCGCCGCCATGGTGCGCGAGCGGACGATCCTGTCCAGGACGATCATCCTGGCCTCCGTTCTTGAGTGAACGTCTGTTCACTCAACTATCCCGGCGTCGCGACCAGACGTCAACGGCACGACGGGTGATCCGGCGCACTTTCCGTGAACACTCGTGCACTCCCTGTCGGCCACGCGTGCCCTAGGCTCGAGGCATGTCCACCGAGCCCGAGGACGGCGAGTCCCGCGCCGAGCGCAAGGAGCGCACCCGCCGCGCGATCCTCGACGCCGCCCTCGCGCTGGCCGCGGACTCCAACTTGGCCGCGATCTCCCTCCGCCAGGTCGCCAAGCAGGTCGGCGTCGTGCCCACCGCCTTCTACCGGCACTTCGGCTCGCTGGAGCTCCTCGGGCTGGCGCTCGTGGACGAGAGCTTCCGCTCGCTGCGCCTGATGCTGATGGACGTGTGGCGCCACGCCCCGGAGTACCGCGACTTCATCGACGGCTCGCTGCCGATCGTGGCCGAGCACGTGCGCGAGAACCGCTCCCACTACGCCTTCATCGCCCGTGAGCGGACTGCCGGTCCCCCGCGCGTCCGCGAGGCCATCAGCCACGAGATCGAGCTCATCACCCGTGAGCTCGCCACCGACATCGCCCGCAGCGGCGCCGCCCAGCAGTACTCCAGCACCGACATCGGCCTGCTCGCCGACCTCATCGTGTCGTTCGTGGTGACGATGGCCGAGCGGCTCGTGGAGGACCCGGACTCGGAGGCCCGGACGCTGGCCCAGGCGCGCACCCAGCTGCGGATGCTGCTGGTCGGCGCGCTCAACTGGCGCTCGCGCGAGCCCGCGGCAGGAGCGTGACGACGATGGGCCTCGCGGACGACCTCGGCTACTCCCACACCTCGGCCAACCCGCTGCACCGGCTGGTCCGGTGGGGCGCGGGCACCCGACCCGGCGGCTGGGTGTTCTCCCACGTCCTGCGCCACCTCGACGACGTCGTCGGCCGGCTCAGCAAGGGGAGGCAGAGCGCGCCGGGGCTGCTGGCCGGGCTGGCCGTGCTCGACGTGACGACGACAGGTCGCAAGTCCGGGCAGCGGCGCACGAGCCACCTCATCGCGACGCCGTACGCCGGCACGCTGGCGCTGCTCGGCACGAACTTCGGCCAGGCCTCGACGCCGGCGTGGGCGCTCAACCTGGAGGCCGACCCGCACGCCGTGGTCACCTACCGCAACACCTCCCGCGAGGTGACCGCGCGGCCCGCGACGCCGGTCGAGGCGGAGGAGATCTTCGCCCTGGCCGGGGAGTTCTACCCCGGCTACCTCAGCTACCGCGAGCGGATCGGCGAGACCCGGCGGATCCGGGCGTTCGTGCTCGAGTCGGGTTGATCTGCGGGAGGAGGGAACCTCCCGGCCGTCTCGCGGATCTCTACTCATGACGACGCCTACACGAGTCTGGAGACGGCATGCGCGTGCCTGCCTGAGAATCGGCCTACTGCGAGTTCTTCGCGACCCGCCGACGACGGCTGCTCAGCATCTCGTACGCCATCCTGGGCAGCTGGCCGGCCGCCGAGGACGCGACCCAGACGGCCTTCGTGAAGCTCTACCTCCACTGGCCGAGGATCGACCCAGCGGCCGTGGACGCCTACGCGCGCCGCACGGTCGTCACCACCAGCATCCGGTCAGCGCAGAAGCGGGCCCGTGAACCACTGTCGGACTCGGTCCAGGACTCCGCGGCACGCGAGGTCGACCTGGACGTGCGCGTCGACCTGATGGGCGCGCTCGCCGACCTGCCTCCGCGCGACCGAGCGGTCCTGGCGCTCCGCTACCTCGAGGACCTGTCGGTCGCGGAGGTCGCCGGGTTGCTCGGCGTGGCCGAGGGCACCGTCAAGAGCCAGACCAACCGCGCCCTCGCCCGCCTCCGGGCCGACGAGGCGACCGTCAGCACCGAGAGGAAGACCTCATGAGCACCGACACCGACCTCCGGCGCGCCTACTCCCGCGCCACGGACGACGCCTCGACCGGACCCGACCTCGGCGAGGTCCTCGCGCTCGGGCGGGGAGCTCGCCGGCGACGTGCGCGACTGCGCCTCGCGGGAGCCGCCGGCCTCGCGACGGCCGTGGTGGCGGCAGGCGTCCTCGCGCCTCGCCTGACGCGGTCCGACGACGTCGTCGCACCGGAGCCCGCACCTGCGGCGACCGACTTCGTGGCGGGCACCGACGTGGACCAGACGCTGATGGACGTCGTCGCCGCGCACCTCCCCGCGCTGGGCGCCCCGCGCGACGTCTTTCCGAGCAGCACCGACCACAACGGCCCGATGCCGGACGCCGACTTCGCCTCCGCGACCGACTGGCAGGCGGAGTACGACCTGGGCGGCGGCGGCCTCTTCCGCCTCTTCGTGGGCCACCCGGCCGGGAGCAGTGCGTACGGCTGCCCCGACTGCGCGTGGTCGCCGGTGGCGGACGGGCGCACCTCGACGCAGATCTCGGAGCGGCTCGGCACGGATGGCAGCGCCCGCTGGCGCTTCCTCGTGGTATTCGAGGCCGACGACGGTTTCCTCGTCTCGGTGCTGGAGGAGATCCCCGCGGCCAGTGAGGGCGCCGCGGCGCAGGCCCGCAGCTTCACCGACGCCCAGCTCCTCGAGCTCGCGCGCGACGACCGGCTGACGTTCCCGGACCCGACCCCGTGACCTCGGTGACGAGCGGCCCGGTCAGGTGCCGGGCCGCGGCACCACCGGGCGGACGGTGACGTCCGGGATCGTCGCGTCGGCGGGCAGGTCGACCACGTGCAGGATCGTGTCGACGACCGTCTCCGGGCTGATCCACCGCGAGGAGTCGTACGTCCGACCCTCCTGCTCGTGGACCTTCTCCTGCATCGGGGTCGCGGTGCGGCTGGGGTAGACAGTGCTGACCCGGACGCCGTGCTCGACCTCCTCGGCCCGCAGCGCGTCGGCGAAGGCGCGCAGCCCGAACTTCGAGGCGGCGTACGCCGACCACTCGGCGCTCGCGGTGAGCCCGGCCGAGGAGTTCACGAAGACGATCGTGCCGCCGCTCGCGCGCAGGTGCGGCAGGAGCTCGCGGCTCAGCACGGCGGGCGCGGTGAGGTTCACGGTGATCTGCTCCTCCCACTCGGCGAGCCGCAGCCGCTCCACCCGGCCGAGGTCGACCACCCCGGCGACGTGGAGCAGCGTGTCGACGGCGCCGTCGACCTGGCGGCCGAGTCCGTTGAGGGTGCCGGGCTCGGCGAGGTCGGCGACCAGCACCTGCGCCCGTGGGAAGAGGTCGCGCAGCGCGGCCGCCCGGGACTCGTTGCGGGCCAGCAGAACGAGGTCGTCGCCCCGGTCGGCGAGCCGGTGCGCGAGGGCGAGCCCGATGCCGGAGCCGGCGCCGGTGACGACGTGCCTCACCGGGTGAACACGATCTTGCCGAAGACGTCTCCCCCGGCCATCGCCGCGAAGCCGTCGCGCGCCTGGTCCATCGGGAGCGTGTGGTCGATCAGCGGCCTGGTGCCGGTGGCGTGGAGGAAGGTGACGAGCTGGTCGAGCTCCTGCCGGGTGCCCATCGTCGAGCCGATGATCGAGAGCTGGAGGAAGAAGACCCGGGTGAGGCCGGCGTCGTCGACGTCGGGGCCCGAGGTCGTGCCGCTGATGACGATGCGGCCGCCCGGGCGCAGCGACCGGATCGAGTGGCTCCAGGTGGCCTTGCCGACGGTCTCCATGACGGCGTCGACCTTGACCGGCAGCCGGGCGCCGGACTCGAAGACCTCGTGGGCGCCGAGCTCGAGGGCGCGGGTGCGCTTGGCCTCGTCTCGGCTGGTGGCGAGCACGGTGAGGCCCGCGGCGCGGCCGAGGGTGATCAACGCGGTGGCGACGCCGCCGCCGGCTCCCTGCACGAGCACGGTCTCGCCCGGCTTGCAGCCGCCCTGGGTGAAGAGCATGCGGTAGGCGGTGAGCCACGCGGTGGGCAGGCAGGCCGCCTCCTCGAACGACAGTGACGCCGGCTTGGGCACCAGGTTGCGGCGCGGCACGACCACCTGGTCGGCGAAGGTGCCCTGGTGCCGCTCCGAGAGCAGCGAGCGACCGGGGTCGTCCGCCTCGTCACCGGTCCACGCGGGGTCGCCGATCACGCCGTGCACGACCACCTCCCTGCCGTCCTCGTCGACCCCGGCGGCGTCGCAGCCCAGGATCATCGGCAGGGCCTCCTGGCGCAGGCCCACGCCCCGCAGCGACCAGAGGTCGTGGTGGTTGAGGCTGGCCGCCTTCACGGTCACCGTCGCCCAGCCGTCGGGGGCCTCCGGAGCGGGACGCTCCCCCACCACCAGGCCGCTCAGCGGGTCGTCGGAGGAGAAGGACTCGGCGTAGACGGCGAACATGCTGCGACCCTAGCGAGTGCGGGTCGATATCCGGTTGCGGGTCCTCACGACGGACGATTGGCTGATCGGGTGAGCATCGAGGTACGTCCCGCGGAGGACTTCGACAGGTTCCTGGCCACCGACCAGCTCGTCTGGTTCGGCGAGGTCACCGACTCCGACGCCGAGCACGTGCGGCTCGGGCTCCCCGAGGACCAGCGGTTCGCGGTCGACGTGGAGGGCGGCCCCACCGACACGCACAGCGGGATCTACGGCGTCCGTCCGATGGAGATGTCGCTGCCCGGCGGCGCCGTCGTGCCCATCGCCGGGCTCACGTGGGTCGGCGTGCACCCCGACGCGCGGCGGCGCGGTGTGCTCACCTCGATGATGACCGACCACCTCGCGCGCACGCACGAGGCGGGGCTCGCCCTGTCCGCCCTCCACGCCAGCGAGGTCGCGATCTACGGGCGCTTCGGATACGGCAACGCTGTCCTGACCCACCAGGTCGAGGTCGGCCGCGGGACGACCTTCACCGCGCCGCACCTCGAGGACGAGGTCGCCGGCATCACCACCCACCTGGTGTCGATGTCCGACCCGGGCGTCACCGAGAGGATGCGGGCCTGCCAGCTCGACTCGGCACCGGACTTCCCGGGCACGATCGTCGGGACGCCCGACTTCTTCTCCCTGATGGCGCTCGAGCCGCCCGAGCAGCTGCGGGACAAGGAGCGCCGGCGGATCCTCTTCGCCCGACGCGACGGTGAGGACGTCGGGTTCGTCGGCCTGCGCCGCGAGCACAAGTGGAGCAAGGCGCGTCCGTCCGGCACCGTCACCGTCGGCACGTTCTGCGGCGGCCCGGCCGCTCGCCTGGCGCTCGCCCGCCGCGTCGTCGACCTCGACCTGATGGGCACCACCAAGCTGGAGAACATCGGGGCCGACGACCCGATCCTCGGGTGGGTCGGTGGCCCGCGCGGCGCCGGGTCGCTCGAGACCTGGGACAGCACGTGGATCCGCCTCGTCGACCTCGAAGCCGCCTGGCCGCTGCGCCACTACGAGGACGACTGCGACGTCGTGGTCGAGGTGGCGGACCGCCACGCCCCGTGGAACGCCGGACGCTGGCGGCTCACCTGCTCGGGCGGCTCCGGGAAGGCGACCCGCACCGAGGACGCCGCCGAGCTCACCCTCGACATCGACGTCCTCGGCGCCGGCTACCTCGGCCACGGCATCGGCGGCCGGCTGCGTGCCGGGCTCGTCGCCGAGCACCGCCGGGGCGCGTACGCCGAGCTCGCGCGTGCGATGCGCACCCTCGTCGCGCCGGAGCCGTCGATCGGCTTCTAGGGCCTCAGCCCGCCGCCCCCGTCACCGGCCCGGTCGCGCGACGATACGAGTGCCCTCGGAGGTCGTCCGCGAGGTCGTCTGCGTCGGCGTCACGATGACGTACTGGTCGGCGACGTACGTCGCGGAGCCGCACACCGCGTAGGCGGCGAAGACCGTGCCCGCCGTGCCGTCGTTGTTGACCTCGACCGCCCACCCGTTGTCCGGGATGTTGTCGCCGTCGCCGTCAGGGCCGGCCCAGCTGTCGTCGAACGGGAACGACCCGTGCATCCCCAGCGCCGTCGTCGAGCCACCCGAGGCGATCCCGCCCCCTGTCGGGGACAGGCCGTCCGGGCAGAAGAGGTACACCTCCGTGACGCCGACGTCCGCCCCCAGCGGACCCGTGCGCACGTAGACGAGCTCGAGCTCCCCTCCCGTGCCGGCCGGACCGGCGGGCCCCTGCGGGCCGGCGGGGCCGCGTGCGCCGGCCGGGCCCTGCGGACCGGCCGGCAGCTGCCCGGCCCGGAAGTCGCGCGCGGCCAGCGTCCCGTCGGCGACCTTCGCCGAGTCGACGGCGCCCGAGGCGAGGTCGACCCGCTTCACCCCACCGTCCTTGATGTCCTTGCTCGTGATGAGCCCGGCGGCGTACGCCGTCCCGCCCCCGAGCGCGACGACCAGCGCCACGGTCGAGGTGACGGCCGCGTAGCGACCCGAGCTGAACAGAGGCCTCATCGCCCTCTCCCTCCTCGCGCCGTGGGTGTGCTCCCGCGGCGCACCGGCGGTGACCCCGATGGTCACCGGATCCCGACCACGATCCGCTCGGCGGCGCAGGCACGACAGGGACGCTTGTCCCGGTCACCCCGGGAACCTCGGTCCCGGGCTTCCTAGACTGCCGTCCCGTGAGCACCACCTTGCGCCGCGTCGCCGTCTTCTGCGCCTCCAGCCCGGGCGTCGACCCCGCCCTCCCGCGGATGGCGTACGACGTCGGGCGCGGCCTGGCCGAGCGGGGCATCGGGCTCGTCTACGGCGGCGGCGGGCACGGGCTGATGCGCGAGGTGTCGCAGGGTGCGCTCGACGGCGGCGGCGAGGTGATCGGGGTGATCCCCCGCTCGATGATCGAGCGGGAGTGGGGACGCGACGACCTCACCGAGCTGCGCGTCGTGGAGACCATGCACGAGCGCAAGGCGATGATGGCCGACCTCGCGGACGCCTTCCTCTGCCTGCCCGGCGGCCTCGGCACCCTCGAGGAGGTCATCGAGGTCTGGAGCTGGCGCTACATCGGATTCAACGACGACCCGGTCGGCTTCCTCGACCTCGGCGGCCTCTGGACCCCGCTCCTCGACGCCCTCGGCGGCCTGGTCGACGCGGGCTTCATCCGCAGCGAGGTCCTCGACGACGTCGTGGTGGCCGAGGACCTCGACGCCGCCCTCGCCGGCCTCACGACGCGCCTCGGCGTCCGGCCCGGCGCCAAGCTGGAGTAGTCAGCGGCGAGCGACGCCGTCGCGGCGCGCAGCCTCCGAGACGGCGGACCGGACCGCCCCCGGGACGCGGGGGTCGAAGGGCGACGGGATGACGAGGTCCTCGCGCAGGTCGTCGCCGACGAGCTCGGCGAGCGCGGTGGCCGCGGCGACCTTCATGCCCTCGGTGATCGCCGTGGCGTGCACGTCGAAGGCCCCGCGGAAGATGCCGGGGAAGGCGAGCACGTTGTTGATCTGGTTGGGGAAGTCCGAGCGACCGGTGGCCACGACGCGGGCGTACTTGTGGGCGAGGTCGGGGTGCACCTCGGGCGTGGGGTTCGCAAGGCCGAAGATGATCGCGTCGGCGGCCATCGAGGCGACGATCTCCTCGGGCACCTGCCCGCCGGAGACCCCGATGTAGACGTCGGCGCCTGCCATCGCGTCGGCCAGGCTCCCCCGACGGCCGAACCGGTCGGCGGTGTCGCGGGCGAGGGCGGCCTTGACCTCGGTGAGGTCGGCGCGCTCGGAGTTGAGCACGCCCTGGCGGTCGAGGACGGCGATGTCGCGGACGCCGGCCTCCAGCAGGATGCGGGCGACGGCGACGCCGGCTGCACCGGCGCCCTGGACGACCACGCGCACGGTCGCGGCGTCGCGTCCGGTCAGCCGCAGCGCGTTGGTCAGCGCCGCGAGCGCGACCACGGCGGTGCCGTGCTGGTCGTCGTGGAAGACGGGGATGTCGAGCCGTTCCTTGAGCCGTGCCTCGATCTCGAAGCACCGCGGGGCGGAGATGTCCTCGAGGTTGATGCCGCCGAAGCTCGGCGCGAGCCGCACCACCGTCTCGATGATCTCCTCGACGTCGGTGGTGTCGAGGCAGATCGGCACCGCGTCGACGCCGCCGAACTGCTTGAACAGCACCGCCTTGCCCTCCATCACCGGCATTGCCGCGGCAGGACCGATGTCACCGAGGCCGAGCACGGCGGTGCCGTCGGTGACGACTGCCACGGTGTTGGGGACCCAGGTGTAGTGCTGGGTCAGCGTCGGGTCGGCGGCGATGGCCTCGCACACGCGCGCTACGCCCGGGGTGTAGGCGAGGGAGAGCTCGTCGGGGCCGTGGAGGGCGACCGTCGAGACGGTCTCCATCTTGCCGCCGACGTGCAGGTCGAACACGGGATCGCCTGAGTGCGGGTGGAGCGAAGCCATGCTCGGGATCCTTGCACAGCTCAGCGGGGTGAAAGCCGCCGTCCCATGCGTGGGGAAGGCCACAGTCGCAGCCGTACGACGCCGAGCACCGCGGCCTCCGGGACGGGGCCACGGTGGCGCGAGTCCACGCCCTCGCCGGGGTTGTCGCTGAGCAGCCACCACCCCGTTCCGCCCGAGCTCGTACGCCGCTCGCCCTCGGCGCGCTTGACCGTCAGCGTGCCGTCCACGAACCGGGCGACGACGAGGTCGCCGGGCCGGGGCCGGGCGCCGTAGCGCACGAGCAGCAGGTCACCCTCACGCAGCGTCGGGAGCATCGAGCGGCCCCGCACGACCGCGGTCCCGAAGGGCGCCCCGGAGGCCCCACCCCACCGGGCGAGACCCCGCTGCAGACGTCGTTGCACGCGGAGTAGTGTCGCAGCCAGACGCTCATCGTCCCGATCGAGAGGAACCCGATGCTTCGCCACCTGCTCGCCCCGACCGTCGAGGTCTCCGCCCACTGCGACCTGCCCTGCGGCGTCTATGACCCCGCCCAGGCACGCATCGAGGCCGAGTCCATCAAGGCGATCATCGCCAAGGTCGCCGACAACGACGACCCCGACTTCCGCACCCGCGCCATCCTGATCAAGGAGCAGCGCTCGGAGCTGGTCAAGCACCACCTGTGGGTGCTGTGGACCGACTACTTCAAGCCCCCGCACTTCGAGAAGTACCCGCAGCTCCACACGCTCGTCAACGAGGCCACCAAGCTGGCCGGCGCCAGCGGCACCAAGGGCGAGCTCGACGCGGCCAAGGCCGACGAGCTGCTCGCCAAGATCGACGAGATCGCCGAGATCTTCTGGGAGACGAAGAAGGCCTGAGCAGGCGCGGCGGAGCCGCGACTGCTCAGGACTTCTTCTGAGCAGCTTGCTGCTCCGTGCTTGAACCTCAGGCTCGGTCGCCAGATTCGGACATCCGCGGAGCCGCGACTTCTCAGGTCTTCTTCTGAGCGGCTTGCCGCTCCGTGCTTGAACCTCAGGCTCGGTCGCCAGATCGGACCAGCACGGGCCCGGTCGCCACGCGGGTGGCGACCGGGCCCGTCGTCGTTTTTGCCATCAGGCCAGGGCACCGCCCCCGCGGGCGACGGTGCCGGCCCGGTGGTCCTCCTTGCCGCACCGGCGGCACCGCAGGTACACCCCGCCCCGTTCGCCGTCCGCACCGACCGGATACGGCAGCTTCTGCCACTTGTGGTCGACGAGCTTGCAGACCGTCAGCCGCTTGACCAGGCGATTTACGCCCATGGGGCCACCTCTTCCCGAACACTCGATTCTGCGCCCGTCCGGCGGACCCATCAACGCACACGGCGCACCCGTCTGGACCGGCCTGCTTGAATCCTCCTGCCCGGGTGGGTTCGGGGAGGAGCACGGATGATCGAGCAGGTGCGGCTGCCGGACGGCACGGACGGCTTCGTGGTGCCGCTGCAGCGCACGGACCGGGCGGCGCTGGTGGCCGAGTTCGAGACGCTCGCGCCCGAGTCCCGGCGGCGACGTTTCCTCGCGCCCGTGGTGCACCTGAGCGACGCGATGCTCCAGCACCTCGTCGACGACGTGGACGGGGTCGACCACGTCGCCCTCGTGCTGTGCGTCGAGACGTCGCCGGACGTCTACGACCCGGTCGCGCTGGCGCGGATCGTGCGCTACGAGGACGTCCCGGACGCCGCCGACCTCGCGGTCACCGTCAAGGACGAGTGGCAGGGCCGCGGCGTCGCCACGACCCTGCTCGAGGTCCTCATGCGGCACCGCCCGGCGGGCGTGGAGCGCATCGAGACCGAGGTCCTCAAGGACAACCCGGCCTCGCTGCGGATGCTCGCCCGGCTCGGCCCGACCACCGTGGAGGACCAGGAGTACGGCGTGTGCGGCGTGGTCGTCGCGCTGCCGCCGACCGACGCAGCCGCGCCTGCGGCACCGCCGGCGGAGACCGTCGTACGACTGTCCGCACCGCTGCTGCGCGACCCGGTCCACCGGCACGCGCTGCGCACGCGGGACCAGGTCTGCCCCTGGTTCCGGTGACGGCGCACGCGGTCGGAGGCCGAACGAGATGGCCTAGGGTGGGCGAGCACACACTCGGAGGACGGAGACGTTGACGCAGATGGCAGAACACCACGGGGGCCGCGCCGACGTCGAGCTCCGACTTCCGGCCGAGGGTGCCTATGCCACGGTCGTCCGCACCACCGCCGCCGGCCTGGCTGCGCGCCTGGACTTCACGATCGACGACATCGAGGACCTGCGCATCGCCATCGGCGAGGCGACGGCCCTCGCGATCCCGGAGGCCGATCCGGGCACCGACCTGGTGGCCTGCTTCTACTTCGGCCCCGGCTCGATGACGGTGACGTTGGAGACCGAGGCGATGGACGATCCACAGCTCGACACCGAGAGCTTCGCCTGGCAGGTGTTGGACACGATGGCGCAGGACGCTGCCGCGGGATCCGAGGACGGGCGCTTCCGCGTCCGGTTCACGGTGACGTCGCAGGTCGCTGCGGGAACGACAGGTGCCGAGCGCTGACATGAGCGCACACACGGGGGACGAGGCGGCGGGGGCCGCCGTGGACCGCGCGCCCGAGGACGGGCCGAGCGGCCTGGATCACGTGCGCGCCCGCAGCTCCGAGCTGTTCGCGGTGCTGCGCGGCGACGACTCGAGCGACGCGCAGCGCTCGGTGGCACGCGACGACCTGGTGCACCTGCACCTGTCGCTGGTCGAGCACTGCGCCCGCCGGTTCCGCAACCGGGGCGAGCCGTTCGAGGACCTGGTCCAGGTCGGGACGATCGGCCTGATCAAGGCGGTGGACCGCTTCGAGACCGACCGGGGCGTCGAGTTCTCGACCTACGCCACGCCCACGGTGATCGGCGAGATCAAGCGCCACTTCCGCGACAAGGGCTGGGCCATCCGGGTGCCGCGGCGCCTGCAGGAGCTGCGGATGCAGATCGGCGGGGCGACCGGCGAGCTCACCCAGAAGCTGGGCCGCTCCCCCACGCCCCGCGAGCTGGCCGAGGTCATCGGCTGCAGCGTCGAGGAGATCATGGAGGGCATCGAGTCCAGCCACGCCTACGCCACGCTCTCCCTCGACGCCTCCGACGACTCCGACGACGGGCCGCCGGCGATGCTGGCCACGCTCGGCGTGGAGGACACCAACATCGAGCACGTGGAGATCCGCGAGTCGATCAAGCCGCTGCTCGAGGGGCTCGGCGAGCGGGAGAAGCGGATCCTGCTGCTGCGCTTCTTCAAGAACATGACCCAGTCGCAGATCGCCGAGGAGATCGGCGTCTCCCAGATGCACGTCTCCCGGCTGCTGACCCGCACGCTGGCGCAGCTGCGGACCTCGCTCGAGCAGGACTGAGGGCTAGGTCCGGGCCTCGTGCTCCAGCACGTCGGTGCTCGCCGGGTGCACGAGGCCGGCGATCACGACCAGCGCCACCACGGCGAGGCCGGCCGAAAGGGGCTTGGTCGACCCTGCCCACAGGTTCCAGGCCAGCCCCAGCTGGATCAGCTGCGCCATCACGACCGGGCCCCTCGCCCAGCGTCGTACGCGCCACAGCGACCAGGCGCACCACGCCAGACCCGCCGCGGCCGCGAGGAAGAACGCGGTCGTGGTCAGGCCCATGGTGAGCCGCATCGAGCTGAGGTTGGCGAGCTCCAGCACCGCGAGCCCGGCCAGCACGAAGGCCTCGAGGCCGGCGAGCGACGCGGCGACCACGAGCGGCGGCGGCACGGCACGTCCGGGACCGGGGGGAATGTTCGAGGGCGTAACGGGCACTGGACAACAGTAGTTGTGACGGACACGACCAGCGTTTGGGGTTGTGTGAACGTTCAAGTCTTGCCAGTCTGGTCGCTGCGCCTCTGAGGTTGTGTACTTCGTGGCGCCCGGGCCAGCTGAATGTCCGACAACAGCCACTGCCTGTGATTTGAGAAAGAGGGAACCCCCACCCCATGGATTGGCGCAGCCGCTCTGCATGCCTCGACGAGGACCCCGAGCTGTTCTTCCCAATCGGCAACACCGGACCCGCGATCCTCCAGATCGAGGAGGCCAAGCAGGTGTGCCGACGCTGCGAGGTACGCGAACAGTGCCTTGCCTGGGCCCTGGAGGCCGGGCAGGACCACGGAGTGTGGGGTGGCCTCAGCGAGGACGAGCGCCGCGCACTGAAGCGTCGCAACGCTCGCGCGCGCATCCGCACCGCCTGAGCCGGCCCCGCCCTCAGTCGACCGGGAGGTCGGCCTGGACGCGGGTCCCCCGCACCCCCGGGCCGATCTCGAGCACCCCGCCGAGCTCCGACTCGACGAGCGTGCGCACGATCGAGAGGCCGAGCTGGGTCGACGCGTCGACGTCGAAGTCCTCGGGCAGGCCGCGGCCGTCGTCCTCGACGACCACATGCAGCCGGCCGACGATCCGCCGCGCGGTGACCACCACGCGCCCGGTGCGCTGCTCGGGACCCTCCGGCAGGTCGGCGTACCCGTGCTCGACGGCGTTCTGCAGCACCTCGGTGAGCACCATCGCCAGCGGCGTGGCCGCCTCCGAGGGGAGCTTGCCGAAGGAGCCCTCGCGCACCACCCGCACGGGCACCTCCACCCCGCTGACGTCGACGACCATCGAGCCGAGCCGGTCGGCGATCTCGTCGAAGTCGACGGTCTCCTCGACCGCGTGGCTGAGCGTCTCGTGGACGATCGCGATCGAGCCGACGCGGCGCACGGCCTCCTCGAGGGCCGCCTTGGCGTCCTCTGCGTGCGTACGACGCGCCTGCAGGCGCAGCAGCGCCGCCACGGTCTGGAGGTTGTTCTTCACCCGGTGGTGGATCTCGCGGATCGTGACGTCCTTGGTCACCAGCTCCCGGTCGCGCCGGCGCAGCTCGCTCACGTCGCGGACCAGCAGCAGGGCGCCGCTGCGGTCGCCCTGGGGCCGCAACGGGATGCTGCGCACGATCAGCGTCACCTCGTCGGTGCCGACCTCGGTGGCCCGGCCGTCCCGGCCGCCGAGGACCGCGCTGAGGGTCTCCTCGTCGGGGCGCTTGCGGGCGGGGACCAGGTCGCGGGTCAGGTCGGTGAGCACCAGCCCGGCGAGGTCGCCCTGGAGGCCGAGCCGGCGGTAGGCCGACAGTCCGTTGGGGCTGGCGTAGACGACCTTCCCGGCCGGGTCGAGGCGGACGAAGCCGTCCCCCACGCGGGGCGAGTCGGCGTGGTCGCTGCGCTGGCCCGGGAGCGGGAAGTGGCCGTTGGCGATCATCTGGGTCAGCTCTGCGGCGGTCTGGAGGTAGCTGAGCTCGAGCCGGCTGGGGGTGCGGATGCCGAGGAGGTTGGTGTTGCGGGCGATCGTGGCGATCACCCGGCCGGCCCGGCGGACGGGGATGACCTCCACCCGCACCGGCACCGCGTCGCGCCACTCGGGGTCACCCTCGCGGACCAGCCGCCCGGACCCGAAGGCCTCGTCGAGCATCCGGCGGCGCCCGGCCGGGATGAAGGTGCCCAGCACGTCGTCGACCAGCGCCGTGGGGCCGGTCGTGGGACGCATCTGGCCACCGGCCCAGTAGCCCCTCCCCTCGCGGTCGGGCAGCCACAGCACGAGGTCGGCGAAGGACAGGTCGGCCAGGATCTGCCAGTCCGCCATGAGGAGCTGGAGCCACGCCACGTCGTCCTCGACGAGGTCGGTGTGGGCTCGCACGAGCTCGTGGAGGGACGGCACCGGTCCAGCCTAGGGGCTGCCGTGGACCGGACTGGAGCCGTGTCGGGGGCGGCTGGCAGGATGGCCCCCATGTCGCTCGGGTACTGGGACCAGGTGCAAGCAGCCGGGTTCGAGGTCCCTTCGGACCGCCCGCTCGACGACCTCACCGCCGAGCTCACCACGATGCTGGGCTCGACCCGCCCCGAGGTGCGCGACGGCACCGCCTACCCCGCGCTGGCGACCTGGATCGAGCGCGGCGTCTACGACGACCTGCTCGCCGGGCTGGGCGACGGGATGGTCGCCGGCCTCGCCGTCGGTCTCGGTGAGCACGGCACCGACACGGTGTTCCGCCGCAGCTTCAGCGCGCTGATCCTCGGGGCCTGCCTCGAGCGCGACAACGAGCAGCACCTGCTCCCCGGCGGCAAGATCCTGGAGTGGGGCGACCGCCTGGCGACGTGGTTCCTCACCGAGCGCGACACGCGCGGCTTCGTCGCCGACAAGGGCTGGGCCCACGCGATCGCGCACGGCGCCGACGCGATCGGCGCCCTGGGCGAGTCCCCGCACCTGGCCGGCGCCGAGCACTCCGTCCTGCTCGACGTGCTGGCCGAGCGGCTGGTCGCGCAGCCCCCGGACGCTCCGCTCACCGCCGGCGAGCCCGACCGGATCGCCTACGCCGTGATGCAGGTCCTGCGCCGCAACACGCTCGGCACCGACGTCCTCGAGCCGTGGGTCCACCGCCTCGGGGCCGCCGCCAACGCCTATGGCCTCGGCGGCCAGGGCGACCCGTTCCCGCCGGCCGCCGCGCCCCAGGCGTTCCTCCGCGCGCTCTTCCTCCAGCTGTCGCTGGCGCAGGCGCCCCCGACGGTCCGGCCCGACCTGCTGCTGGTCGTCATCGACGCCCTCCGCATGACGAACGCTCCCTACCTGCGAGTAGGCACCGACTAATCTCTGCTCCATGAGCGAGAGCGAGATCACAGGCCACAGCGGCGAGCTGGCCGTCCACGTCGCCCGGGCGCACGGCGTCGAGACCATGTTCACCCTCTCGGGTGCCCACGTCTTCCCGATGTACGACGGGGCTGTACGGATCAACAAGGATGGCCAGGATCCGCAGATGCGCCTGCTCGACGTACGCCACGAGCAGACGGCCGCGTTCGCCGCCGAGGCGACCGGCAAGCTGACCCGCGTGCCCGGCCTGGCCGTCCTCACCGCCGGTCCGGGCGTCACCAACGGCATCAGCGCGATCGCGCAGGCCCAGTTCGCCGGGTCCCCGATGGTCGTCGTCGGCGGTCGCGCCCCGCAGAACCGCTGGGGCAGCGGCTCGCTCCAGGAGCTCGACCAGCCGCCGATCATCGCGCCGGTCGCGAAGTCGGCGAAGACCCTGATGACCGCCGCCGAGGTCGCCTCCGGCATGGACGAGGCGTTCACGCTGGCGCGCTCGAGCCACCGCGGGCCGGTGTTCGTCGACGTACCGATGGACGAGTTCTTCAACTCCTCGACCGGCAGCGCCGGCTCCGGCGAGGGCGTGCGCATCGAGCCCGACGCCGACGCGGTCGAGGCCGTCGCCCGGCTGCTCGCCGAGGCCACCCGGCCGGTGCTGGTCCTCGGCACCGACGTCTGGGCCGACCACGCCGAGACCGCCGCGCTGCGCTTCGTGGAGGACCTCGGCATCCCGACCCTCACCAACGGCATGGGCCGCGGCGTCATCCCCGGCGGCCACCGCTCGCTGGTCACCAAGGCGCGTGGCGCCGCCCTCTCGGGTGCCGACCTCGTGGTCGTGGTCGGCACGCCGCTCGACTTCCGCCTGGGCTACGGCGTCTTCGGCGGCAAGGACGGCGCGACGCCCGCGCGGGTCGTGCACGTCGCCGACTCCCCCGGCCAGGTCTCCGGCCACGCCGAGCTCGCCGCCTCGGTGTCGGGCGACCTCACCGCGGTCCTCGACGGCCTCCAAACGGCGATCGAGCGCGGCAGCAAGCCCGACTGGACGGCATGGGCCGACCAGCTCGCCGACCAGGTGCGCGCCGCCGCCGAGCGCGACGCGCAGCTGCTGACCGCCGAGGCCGACCCGATCCACCCCGCCCGCATCTACGGCGAGCTGGTCCCCCGCCTTGCCGACGACTCCGTGGTCATCGGCGACGGCGGCGACTTCGTCTCCTTCGCCGGCAAGTACGTCGAGCCCAAGCGGCCGGGTGGCTGGCTCGACCCGGGCCCCTACGGCTGCCTCGGTGCCGGGCTGGGCGCGGCCATCGCGGCACGGATCGCCCGGCCGGGCGCGCAGGTCACGCTACTGCTCGGTGACGGCGCGGCCGGCTTCTCGCTGATGGACGTCGACACCCTCGTCCGCCACGAGCTGCCCGTGGTGATGGTGATGGGCAACAACTCCGCGTGGGGCCTGGAGAAGGGCCCGATGCAGATGCTCTACGGCTACGACGTGGCCGCCGACCTCGCCCAGCGCACGCCGTACGACGAGGTGGTGAAGGCGCTCGGCGGCGCCGGCGAGACGGTGACCGACCCGAAGCAGATCGGCCCGGCGCTCGACCGTGCCTACGCCGCGGGCGTGCCCTACCTCGTCAACGTGATCACCGACGTCGAGGCGGCGTACCCCCGCAACACGTTCGGGATCTGAGCGACTCCATGGAGCTGCGCCGGATCCGGCCGGACGAGCACGTCGCCGCCGGCGACGTCTGCGTGGCGGCGTACGAGCCGTTCCTCACGGGGGCCGAGGACGACTACCGCGAGCGCCTGCACGACGTGGCGACGCGCGACGCCGAGGCCGAGGTGTGGGTGGCCGTCGACGCCGGCCGTGTGGTCGGCAACGTCACCTTCTGCCGGCCCGGGACGCCGTGGCGCGAGATCGCGCGCGACGACGAGGGCGAGTTCCGGATGCTGGCCGTCGACCCGTCCGCGCAGGGCGCGGGTGCGGGCACCGCGCTCGCGCGGTTGTGCGAGGAGCAGGCCCGCGCCGAGGGCGCGACCGGGATGGCGCTGTCGTCGCTGGCGACCATGACGTCGGCGCACCGGGTCTACGGCCGGCTGGGCTACACGCGCGACCCGTCGCGCGACTGGTCGCCGCTGCCCGGCGTCGACCTGATCGCCTTCCACAAGGTGTTCTGATCAGCACCCGCTCGCGGGGTCGTCGATGTCGGCCAGGCACACCACGCCCCGCGGCATCGCGGTCATCCGGAGACCGCGGAGCAGCTGCCAGCCCCAGATCTCCCACTGGTCGTCGCCCAGGCTCGTCGCCGTGACCACGACACCATCGTCGGTCATCCAGGACCGGTAGCTGCGGCCGTCCGCTGTCGTCCCGTTGCCGAACGGCACGTCTCCCACCGCACGCAGCTCCGCGAGCTGCTCGCCGTCCTCGACCAGGAGCTGGATGGCGTCGGGGTCCGACGCGGAGGTCAGCAGCACGGACATCCCGTCGTAGGTGGCGCCCCACGGCTGCGCCGCGGCCACCTGCGGGTCGGCAAGGTCGACCTCGTGACGGATCGTCCGGCCACCCATGCCGACCAGGACGAGCGACGGCGGGACGCCGGGCTCGAGTCGGACGCTGAAGGGGTAGCCCTGGGCGATGTCGCCACCGTCGCCCACTCCCCACAGCTCCGTCGTCGGGGCACCGACCTCCAGCGGATCGTCCTCGGTCTGCCCACCGCACGGTCCGATCTCGCCCAGCTCCTCCAGCCGGCAGCCGGCCTCGTCGGCGCGCAGCACCCCGTCCTCGTCGAGGCGCCAGACCCAGCTCTCCAGCGCGACGCGCTCGGGGCGGTAGAGGCTCATGTTGCCGCGGGCGTAGCTGTTGAGCGAGCGACCTGAGTGGAGCTGCCCGTCCTCGAACCAGAAGTGGTGGATCACGGCCAGGTCGTAGTGCTCGGTCTCGCTCCCGGGAACGCCCAGGACCACGCGCTGCAGCAGGTCGGGATCCTCCGGCACGACCTCGACGAGCAGGCCCTCGCGCAGGTCGAACAGCACAGGCGTGCTGTGCCCGCCGACGGCGTCCGGGTCCAGCTCGTGCAGCAGCACCAGCTCCTGGTCGCCGTCGCCGTCGGCGTCGATCGGGTCGAGCGGTGTGGTGCCGAGGGTGCTGCCCAGGTCGGTGACGCCGTAGGTCTCCTCCCCCGTGCTGCTCAGGGTGGTCTCCAGCCTGAGCCGCCCCGTGTAGTCCTCGCTCGGCTCGGCGCGGTAGGTCACCTTCTCCAGCGTGCCGTCGCCGTCGAGGTCGACCTTCGCCGGTGTCGCCGCCTCCGCCGCGGTCCAGCTGCCCCCCACGTCGGGCGGGAGGGTGACCTGCTGGTCCGGCTCCGGGGCGAGGTCGTCGGAGCGCTGGTCGCGGCCGACGCCCTGCAACACCACTCCCAGGACCAGCAGCACCACCGCGGCGGTGGCGAGCAGCACCCACGGCGACCGCCAGCGGGGCCGCAGCTCCACGACGGGGGTGAGCGGGGCGAGGTCCTCGGAGCGGACCAGCTCGGCGCGGGCGGTGAGCGCCGCGCGGAGGCGCTCCTCCAACTCGGACATCGTGCCTGGCGTGCTCATCGCTCCTCCTTCCCCGAGCTCGACGGACTGCTCTCCTGCATCGCCTTCTCCAGCGCTGCGAGGGCGCGGCTGGCGGTGGACTTCACGGTGCCCTGGCTGATGTCCAGGGTCTGCGCGATCTCGGCCTCGGACAGGTTCGACCAGTAGCGCAGCACCAACACCTCCCGCTGCCGCGGCGCGAGCCGGTGCAGCGCGGTGATCACCTCGCGGTGCTCCTCCGCCAGCACCGCGGTGTCCTCGGGCGAGGGTGGCGACAGGTCGTGCGGCGGCGAGTATGCCCGTGCCGTACGCCGTCGGCGCAGCGCCGAGCGCGCGGTGTTGACCACCGACACCCGCAGGTAGGCCAGCGCCTTCGAGGGGTCCCGCACCGCCTCCGGACGCCTGGCCAGCGCCGCGAATGCGTCCTGCACGACGTCCTCGGCCGAGGCGAAGTCGTCCACCAGCAGCACCGCCAGCCGGACCAGCGACAGCCGGTGGGCGGCGTAGAGCTCAGTGATGTCCACTGCTGGCTCCATGCCGATGGTCCTCGTGCTCATGTCTGGTAGACGTGTGGGGACCACTCAGGTTGCCTCACTCCCCCAGCGATTTCCCGGAAGGCCGCGCCATGCCCGACCCCTCGACCCTGACCTTCACGGTCACCGACGACGACACCGCGGCGGCCCTGGGCAGCGGGTCGCTGCCCGTGCTCGGCACCCCGCGGCTGCTCGCCTGGCTCGAGGCGGCCACGTGCGCGTGCCTGGCTCCCGAGCTGCCCGAGGGGTCGACCAGCGTCGGCACGCGCGTCCAGGTCGAGCACCTGGCCGCCAGCCCGGTCGGCGCCACGGTCGAGGTCAGCGCGTCCAGTGCGTACGTCGACGGCCGGCTGCACCGCTTCACCGTCAGCGCCCGGGACACGTCCTCCGGCAAGGTCCTCGGCGCCGGGGAGATCACCCGGGTCGTGGTCGATGAAGAGCGGTTCCTGTCGCGTCTCTGAGTCGGGACTGCTCGCGGCGGCGGGCGACGTGGAGCACGGCTCCCCACCCCCGATGCAGGAGGCCGTCGGGGCGCTCTGCGAGCCGCCGCCGTACCTCGGCGTACAACCGGTCCCTCTGCCACGGCTGCATCGCGATGTGGCCCGAGAAGGTGTCGAGCAACGCCAGGTAGCCCTCGGCGTCGTAGGTCACCTCCCAGTCGAGGTGCCGCACCTGCACGTCGTCGAAGAACCCGCTCGCCTCGATCTCGGCGCGCTGGTCGGGGAGCTCGCCCGGCCTGCACTCGGCCGCGCCGTCGGGGAGGCCTTCGCCGATCTCGTCGTAGACCTCCTGGAGCTCGGCGAAGATCGGGTCGCCACCGTCGGGGAAGACGTGACGGGCGCTCCAGAAGGCGAGGTGCCCGCGGGGCCGCAACAGCTCCCACGCCCGCCGGTACCGAACGACCGGGTCGACCCAGTGCCAGGCGGTCGCAGCGAGGACGAGGTCGTACGGCTCGTGGTCCGCAGGCACCACGTCCTCGAACCTCCCGTGCTGCACCTCTACGGGCAGACCCGCGAGGTTGTGCCGCGCGACCTCCACGAGCGCCGGACCCGGCTCGACGCACTGGATCGCGAACCCGCGGCGCGCCAGCGGCAGCGTCGCCTTGCCGGTGGCGCAGCCGATCTCGATCAGGCGGTCCCTCGGCGTGAGACCGGCCATCTCGACGAGGTCGTCGAAGAGCTGCTCCGGATAGTCGGGGCGCGCCTGCTGGTAGAGCTCGGCCGCCGAGTCGAACGTCATCGCCAGCGAGCGGTCGTCTGCCATGTCGCGATCCTCGCACCGCATGTCTCAGGCTCTACCCCACGTGATTCTCCCGCCGGAACCAACCCAGCGTCGATCCCCGTTGCGCCATCCGCCTCCATCACCGGGGACCTTCCCGCGCTCATCGGCAGACTGCCCCGGCAGGCGCCGGGGCCGAGAAACCCGCCACGAATCGTCCACAGACGGCCCCCGACGCAGCTCCTCCACAGGGCGGAGCAGCCACTCCCTGGAATGTCGGACGTGGTCGGAAGCGTGGTCGCCATGTCCCTCACGCACACCCCACAGCACCCGATCGTCGAGGCGGTCGCGGGCGTGCGTGCCTCGCTCAAGACCGTGGCCGATGCGAGCCCGGCCTTCATGTCGACCGACGACAAGGCGGTGGCGCTGGCCGAGCTCGTCCGCGCCACAGCCCAGCTCGACGAGCTGCGCCTGCGCATCCTGGGCGATGCCGGCGACCTCGCCGAGGCCACAGCAGCGCGGGACGCGGCTGGCTGGCTCGCCCAGCACACGCGCACCCGGTTCACCGACGCCCGTGCCGACCTCGCGCTCGCGAGCACCCTCGACCGCGAGCGTCCCCTTCTCGCCGTTGCGATGCGGGAGGGTGAGGCCACGCTCGCGCAGGCGCACGTCATCCGCCGCGCGATCGACGTGCTGCCGGCAAGCGTGGACGACGACACGGTCGCCCGTGCCGAGGAGCACCTGGTCGCCCAGGCACGCGACTTCGGGCCGAAGGAGCTCGCCAGGATCGGGCGGCGGATCCTCGACGTCGTGGCTCCCGACATCGCCGAGGCTGCCGAGGCCGCGCGTCTCGCCGACCTCGAGGCCAGCGCCGAGGAGCAGACCCGGCTTGTCCTCCGACGGCTCGGGGACGGCACCACCCGCATCTCCGGTCGCATCCCCGACGCGTCAGCTGCGCGACTCGCGACCTACCTCGAGTCCTACGCCAACCCCCGCGTCGCTCCTCCGGCCGACCTCCCCGTCGCGCGCCTGCCCCGCCCGCGGCGGCTGGGCCAGGCATTCGTCCACCTCCTCGAGGCGATCGACGCGACGCGGCTTCCGATCCATGGTGGCGACGCCACGACGGTCGTCGTCACGATCCCGCTCGCCTCGCTCCAGGCCGAGCTCGCCACCGCCGGTGTCCTCGACGCCGGCATGGTCCCGGGCGACGAGCTCACGGGAGACCGGATCACGGCCGCCCAGGCCCGGCGACTCGCCTGCACCGCCAAGATCCTGCCGGTCGTCCTCGGCGGCGAGAGCCTTCCTCTCGACCTGGGTCGCGCGCGCCGCCTCTTCAGCCCCGGCCAGCGCAAGGCCTTGTTGCTCCGGGACCAGACCTGCCGCGCCGAGGGCTGCGACACCCCCGGCACCTGGTCCGAGGCCCACCACCTCGACCCGTGGCTGGCCGGCGGCCCCACCGACCTCCACAACGGCATCCTGCTCTGCAGCCACCATCATCACCGGGCGCACGACCTCACCTACAGGGTGGAACGACTACCCAACGGTGACCTCCGTTTCCATCGACGCAGATAGGCAGTTGAGAGGACACCTGTCTGATCGGGAGTTGTACCCAGGTCGCTGACTCAGCTGGCCCGGCATGTCCAACGGATCTCGATCGTGTGTCTGCGGCGGCAAAGATGCCCCTTACCAGGAGCGGCCGGGGGCTGGTAGACCGGTGGCGTGGCGTCTCCGTGGATGCGTCTGCGCACAGAGTGGACGGCCAACGTCGGTCTGGTGTCGAGCTTGGCGTTCTTGCTGATCGCCGTCCGGATCCTCGCTGTCGCGCACCTGGACCTGACCACCGCGGCCGCGATCCTGCAGCGCGGCGGGACTTCAAGCGTGCTGCTCGGGGCGGGGCTGACAACTCTGCCGGTGCTGGTCGCCGCTGCGGTGCCCGGCCTGACGGTACTGCTGAGCTTCGGTAGCTGGGCGACCGCCACGGCCGCTCCCGCGAGGTCGGGGCTCATCGTGCTCGCCTTGGTCGCGTGGGTCTTCCTGGTGCCCCAGTACCTCGCTGCGGGTGTTGGGGTGACCCTGTACCTGACCAGCTTCCTGTACCTGCGGCTCGAGGATCGCGTAGCGCGATCTGACGAGCGCTCGGCCGTTGAGAGAGAGATGCGCATGTACGGGTGGGAGCCGTATCAGTCGGTCGTGATGCAAGCCCGACAGGACGCCCAGTTCATTGACGCCGTGGCCGGGATGACGACGTCGCTCGATGCCGACCTCGCAGCACACGTCGTGCGCGTTGAGACATCCGCAGTGGAGATCGACCGACTCGAGGCAGAGCTGACAGAGACGAGCACCACGACTGAAGATCCTGCAGCAGCCGCCGACCGGGCGCAGCGGCTCGAGCACCACAAGTCATTGATGTCAGAGCTGCAGCGAGAGGCCGAGATCCTCGAGAAGCGGGGCGCCGAGCTGGCACGAGTGAGCGCGGCCCTTCGAGCCTGGGATGCCAAGGCGGCACCCCTGACGCGACGCCACAGACGTGCGGTGATCGCGGTCATCTCGATGACCGCTCTCGTGACCCTGGCCAGCTCGCTGTCGGTTCCGTGGCTCCCGACCGAACGGATCGGCCGCGACGGTGGTTCATCGTTCACGGCGTACGTCTTGGACGACGTCGACGACGAGCTCGTCGTCCTTCGCGAATCGGACCGGGCGGTGATGGTCATCTCGCGCGAGGAGCACCCGCGCCGGGCGCTGTGCACGCCCAAGCTGCGGCCGTGGAGACAATCACTCCTGTCGCGCATTCTCCGGGCGCGCTACTCACCGTGTCCCTCGGGATGATCGCCAGGACGTCCGTGCACTGCGGACGATGAGAGCCAGTTCGAGCACGCGCCTGCGGCGGCGATCACGTCACCCGCGCTCGACGACACGAGTGAAGACCTCCGAGAGGCACCGAACCCGCGTGGCGGTCGGCTCGGGGGGGTCGGGGTCGGTGCGCGTGAGGCGTTGGTGCGCTCGCCGTGGTTCTACCGTGTTGAGAGGTCCTCATCGTTGAGCCGCGAGCTCGACCCTCGCCACCATCGGCTGACCCGGCCCTCGGCAGTGCTGGCTGGCCGTCGGGTCACGATCGCCGGCAACCGAGATCACGACCCGCCTGTTCCGTTGTCGTGCCTGCGGCAGGTCCTCCCCTTCTGAGCCGGTGTCCGGGTAGGCGAGCGGGCACGTCTCGCCGTACGCCCACGCCTGGACGCTGAAGCCAGCCTCGATCAAGAGCGCGGCCACCTCTCGTGCGCGCCGTGCGGACAGGTCCTCGTTGTAGGGCACGGCGCCGATCCCGTCGGCGTGCCCAGCGACGTCCAAGGACACGGGTTGTCCCCCGGGACCGCTCGCAGCCGAGAGCGTGCGTACCCGGTCGAGCAGCTCACCCTGGTCCCGAACCTGCACCGAGTTGAACGCGAACCTGGTCGTGACGACTGTCGGCAGGCGGCTGGTGGCGGAGAAGAGGCGGTACGAGCGACTTCGAGGTGTGGTGCCGCTGACGGGCGCCCGCACTGCGGACGAGACGAGGTGGACCGGTGGTGACGCAAGCTCGCGCCGCACTGACTCGAGCCGGTACACGTTCGCCCGTGCGGACTGGCCGGCCCCGTCGATGCGATGGACCCGCGAGGACGCCGGCAGCTGCGCAGCTTGCTGGGCGCGGGAGAGCACGAACGCCGCAACGACCAGGATCGCTACGAGGGCCGCGACGAGCGCCAAGCTCTTATTCAATCCGTACATCGTCGAACGTTCCGATGGCAGGCACCGTCAGCGTCGCGTTCGTCGTCGACGCGGGGAAGGTGAAGGCGGCGTACACGTTGAGCTGGGCGTGGGGCTGGAGCTGGACTGCGTCCAGGCCGGCGCTGCATCCGCAGCCGACGCGATGCTGTGCCACCTCGTAGGTCAGGCCCGATCCGGGATCCAGCGCTATGGGCGTATCGAGGAGGCCTCGGTCCAGCAGGAGCATCTCCGCAACGGTGTGCCACGTCCGGTCCATGTTGACCACCCGCAACCACACGTAGGTGACGCCGTCGCGGCGCTGGACCCCGAGCATTCCGAGCCTGACGGGAATGCTGTTCACCTCTGCATCGAGCGTCTCGATCGGGGTGGTCGCGCTGAACGGTTCCTGGGTGGGCGGCTCGTACTCAGTCTGCTCCACGCCCGGCTCTCCGCCGCCTGTCGGATCGCTCGACGACTCAGAGTCGTCGACGCTCTTGTCGGACGTGTTGATGTGGACCTGGTTGCCGATGCCCAGGCTGTGAACTCGGTCGGCAGGGTAGACGCTGACCTCTCGTAGGCCGCGCTCAGCACGAATGGCGGCGAGGATGACGACGTCCGACGTGCGCCCGACGAGGAGCCCTGAGGCGTCCGAGCCGTCCTCGAGGGTCAGCGTCGCCTCAGGGAATGCGGGTTCCCGGTTGCCCAGCTCTCGGGCGTACTGGAGCGCGCCGCTCCACACGACGATCGCGACGAACAGCGTGAGCGCAGTCGCACCCTCGCGCTTGCCCACGAGCGCACCCAACGTGATCCACACGGCGAGCACCGTCGTCACGGCCATCACCACGGTCCATCCCAGTGTCACGCTGACCAGGAACGACGCCACCGTCCCGACGAAGAGCACCACCAACAGCGCGGCCAACAGCGACGACCCACTGCTGGAGGTGTTCGCGCGCCTCATAGCGACGAACACGCACGCCAGCACCAAGGCGGTGGCGCCCGCGATGAACGACAAGGCTTGCGTCCTGTCGGAGAGGAGCCAGGCGGCGAGCACCGCTCCCCCGCCACCCAGCGCGAGGCCGAGGTCCCACCAGCCCGGGAGACGAACCAACGCGACAACGAGTCCGATGGCGACGATGGCGGCAGTGGTACCGAGGACCAGCAACGAGGCGTGGGCCACGTACAGCCCCGCGACGACGACTCCGACGACGGCTGGCACGAGGACACGCCCGTCGCCTTCACGGTGAGCTGTCCTCCAGGCGATCAAGGGACGGTGCCGCGCGGTTCGAAGGGCACGCAACCCCCGCTGCACAAGGGCAGGCACGTGCGGGCGGTCTTCTGGTGCGTCCTCCGAAGTTGTGCTCCCGGCCGGAGCTCGCGCAGCGGGGCTGGAGCTTTCGAAGGTGTCGGCCGGGCGTGCCGGGTCCAGAGGGAGCCGCCGAGAGAAGTAGGCGAGCAACGCGACCACCGTGCCGAGCAACATCGGTGTCAGCAACGTCTGCAAGCCGGCAGTGGCCATCCAGGTCTGCCCCAGGGAGGTCAGCGCAGGGAGCGCGGGCGCGCCAATCGCATCGAGTCGGGCCCACATGGTGGCGCCGCCGACCACCACGATCCACAGGACGAGCGCGGACGCGAGCCCGATCGCGTTCATCAAGCGCTCCCAGCTGAAGCTGGCGTCCTCGGCCGCCCTCTCACCGACCGTCGCCCGGCAGGCGAACAGCGCATCAGCGTCGCCCTCGGCGATGGACGACCCCGCGAGATTCACCTCGCCCGTGACCCGTGCCCCCGCGCAGGAGACCGCCACCGGCGTCCGCCCGCGCGGTGGCGTCGCAGGGACGTCGAACACGTCCTCAGCCGTGTCCGTCCCGTCCTCACCCGTGCTGGCCTGGCCCTCGTCGGTGCTGGGACCGGCCGGCCCGTCGTCCGTCTCGGTGGCGGCATCGCCCTGCGGTCGCGGAGGTGTTGTGGACGACATGCCGATCGGCAGCAGTGTTTCCCGGTCGGGCTCTCGCGCCAGCTTCTCCGCAGCCTGGGCTGGTTCGGCACCCGGAGCGTCACGGCCAGTCTCGTGAGCTCCGGTGCGCGTCGCGCCTGTCGGGGCTGGTGTCGGTGCCTGCACGTTGACGAGTCGGAGGTCACCGTGGACCTGTGCCCAGCTCACGTCCACGAAGGGAACCTGGGTGTCATAGAGCTCCAGGCCCTCGAGGTTCGCGCGTTTGACAGTCAGACCTCCGGCGAGGACACATCGATCGAGGACGAGCGTGGTGTGGACGGTGTCGTAGGACAGGTCCAGCGTCGAGTCCAGGGTGACTCGCGAGAGGACCAGCTGCGTCGGAGCCTCGCCGCGCTCACCCGCCAGGATCACGTCCCTGACCTGTGCAGCAGTCGGCCGCGCGTCAGCCCCGTCATAGCGGCCGCGCGAGGGACTCGTCGCCCAGCTCTCGTTCACCGGATCACCCCCCAGCCTCGCGAGCCACCGAGTCAGGTACCGACGGTCGGCCGGACCACGGAGGTGACGCGGTATCCGCCGACCGCGACCACGAGGGAGGTCTCGGACGAAGTGGCCGCCGCTTGGGGTTCCCACGTCACGGTCAGCTCAGCCGACTGGCCAGGACCGAGCTGGCCGTTGCCCGGGGCCAGCGCCACCGTGAGGTTCGAGATCGTCGGATCGAAGCGCGGGGTCACCTGGGAGATGTCGAAGGTGTCGCCGGTGGTGTTCACCAAGGTGACGGTCCCCGACACGGACTCGCCACGTCTGGCAGTCAGGACGGTGCGTGCCGGCACCAGGGTGATCTTCTGCTCGGCGGCCTTGTCTCCCGGGGTGAGGATCACGTCGAGAACCCGTTTGACGAGCTCTCGGAAGGTCTCCTCGCGGTAGCCGACCACGAACGCGAGCACGAAGAGCACCGCGATGCCGCTCGGCTCGTAGGTCTCCTCACCCGAGGGGATCGGGCTGCCACTCACACCCGTGACGACGAAGAGGACGATGAGAACGGCGACGCTACCGGTGATCAGGCCCAGCAACGGCCGGGCGAGGTGCCAGTAGCCGTACATCTGACGGTTCCAGTCGTGGGTGTGGGTCGCCACGCCGACGATGCTGATGGTGATCCCGCCGAGCCAGCCGCCGAACGGCACCCACAGCGGCACCACCTTGGTCCAGCTCATGTCCGGAGCACGGCCGGGCGCTGACGTGAACCACCACAGTGCGATGAACGACACGAGCATCAACGTGACCTGGTAGCCGAAGACCAGGCCCGGGTTGATGAAGTTCAACAGTTTCTTGGACGGCGCCATGACAACCCCCGAGCGGAGAAGAGCCCTGCGCCACATGGTCCTCGTCCCGACCTGCGGGGACAAGCACCTTCGTCTGCTGGGCTGACGGACACCGCGGCGGTGGGCGCTTCGCGCTCGGGAGGCCCGACCGGTGGTCCAGACATCCAGACCTAGAGTCGAGCCCATGACCCACGACCCGAACGTCATCCTGCGCGGCGGCCCGGCGGACGGCCACGTCGCCGAGCCCGGCGAGCCGATCGGTGTCGAGGACGTCGGCAGCGGCTCGATCACCTACGTCGACCCCGGCGAGGTCGAGCAGCGGGACGGGCGTGAGCTCCGGGTCTACGCGCCGAGAAGCTGACATGCAAAAGTCCCCGCCGCGGCGGGGACTTCTACTGATGACGGCGCGGGTGCGCGTCAGGCGTTGGGGCGCTTGCCGTGGTTCGCGCCCTTCTTCTTGCGAGCGCGGCGCTTGCGTCCGGTCTTGCCCATGGTGGTCCTCCTGGAATCGGTGCTCGGAGCAGTGTCTCAAATCCGCCGTGGTGCGGCGAATCGGAGGCCTCAGCTGCCGCCCTCGGTGATCTGGATCCTCACCTCGCGCAGCTGGAGGCGTACGCGGTCGCGGAGGGACTCCGGGGCCGACTCGGCGCAGGACCTCGCGACGAGCTGCTTGACCGCCTTCTGGAGGTCGTACTTCTCCAGGCAGGGACCGCACTCGCGCAGGTGCATCTCGACGACGGCGCAGTCGGCCTGGTCGAGCTCGTTGTCGATGAGGTAGACGATGCGCTCGATGTAGTCGACGCAGTCCTCTTTGCCGTGCTCGTGGGTGCTCACGATCCGCTCCCCTCGGTGGACCCCGGCAGCGAGCTGGCCGGGAGGAGGTCGTTGGCCCGGACGTAGTCGGCGAGCATGTCGCGCAGCTGGCGACGACCGCGGTGGAGTCGCGACATCACGGTGCCGATGGGCGTGTCCATGATCTCGGCGATCTCCTTGTAGGGGAATCCCTCGACGTCGGCGAGGTAGACCGCGAGGCGGAACTCCTCGGGCAGGCGCTGCAGCGCCTCCTTCACCTCGGAGTCGGGCAGGTGCTCCAGCGCCTCCATCTCCGCCGACCGCAGCCCGGTGGACGAGTGCGACTCCGCCCGCGCGAGCTGCCAGTCCTCGACGTCCTCGGACATCGACTGCTGCGGCTGGCGCTGCTTCTTGCGGTAGGAGTTGATGTAGGTGTTTGTGAGGATCCGGTAGAGCCAGGCCTTGAGGTTGGTGCCGGGCCGGAACTGGTGGAAGGCGCTGTAGGCCTTCGCGAACGTCTCCTGCACCAGGTCCTCGGCGTCGGCCGGGTTGCGGGTCATCCGCATGGCGGCGCCGTAGAGCTGGTCCAGGAACGGCAGGGCGTCGCGCTCGAAGCGCGCCGACCGCTCCTCGTCGGTCTCCGCGGCGCGGTCGACCTCGGCGGTCTCGGGGGAGGACAGCTGGTCCTCGAGCGATTCAGTCATCGCCTCCCACAGTACCGCCGTGGACGCAGGGTCAGTACCGCGCTCTCGGGGTCGCGGTCGGTCGAGGGTCAGTGACTGCACACTGACGCAACAGCGAGCTACGCCGGAGGATTCCCGACGACCTCGCGGACCAGCCACTCGAGCGTGGACTCGACCACGATCCCCATCGCCTCGTCCTGCGTCACCTCGCCCCGCGCGGGCACCTTGAGGCCGTGGTCGCCGCCGGGGATCACCACGATGTCGAGGTCGGGAAGGTCGCCCGGGAACTCGTCCGGACGGCCCATCGGGTCGCGCTCGCCCTGGATCACCAGCGTGGGCAGGCCGGCGTCCATCAGCTCGGGGAGCCGGGTCGGCTCGGTCCTGCCGGGCTGGTGGAGCGGGAACGACAGGGCCAGGCAGCCGGTGGCGCCCAGCGACTTCGCCGTACGGGCGGCGGAGCGGGCTCCGGCCGAGCGACCGCCGACGACGAGCGGGGTGCGCACGCGCATCATGTCGGCGGCGCACCTCAGCGCGACGTCGAGCGTGGGCGGGGCGGTCGCGACCTTGCGGCCGGCGACCCGCCACGGCTGCTCGAAGAGCACCACCGAGACCCCCTGGGCGGGCAGGGCATCGGCGAGCGCCCAGAGGTCGCGCGACTCCACCCCTCCCCCGGCGCCGTGGCTGAGCAGCAGGGTGGCCATCGGGCTGGTCGCCCGGCGGGTGTGCAGCCGGCCCTCGCCGTGGGGCGTGTCGACGGTGCGGACCGTGGCCTTCTTCACGCGCTCTCCTTCACGAGTTCGGTGCTCACGTGGTCGCCTCCAGCGGCTCGACGAGCTCAGGGCCGTTGTTGCGCACGTTGCTGACGAGGGTGGGGACGGCGTACGCCTCGAGCCTGCCGGGCGCGGCCGGGACGAGCAGCGAGGTGTCGCCCGTCGTGGTCGGGTCGAGCCACTCGTGCCAGCGCTCGCGCTCGACCATCAGCGGCATCCGGTCGTGGATGTGGCCGAGGGAGTCCTCGGCCTGCGTGGTCAGCACCGTGCAGGTCCAGCGGAAGCGGTCCGGGTCGTCCTCGTCCCTGGTCGGGTCGCGCCAGATCTCGTAGAGGCCCGCCATCGCCAGCACGCCACCGTCCTTGGGGCGGATGAAGAAGGGCTGCTTGACCGGCTTGCCCTTGGCGTTGGTCTGCGAGGTGGGATACCACTCGAAGTAGCCGTCGGCCGGCAGCAGCGCCCGCCGGGAGGCGAAGGCCTTGCGGTAGGCCGGCTTCTCCGCGACGGTCTCCATCCGCGCGTTGATCATCCGGTTGCCGATCGACGGGTCCTTTGCCCACGAGGGGACCAGGCCCCACGTGAACACCCGCAGCTGGCGCTGCGGCGGCTCCTCGGACTCCCGCGACGGAGGCCGCTCGACGACGGCGTAGACCTCCTTGGTGGGCGCGACGTTGTAGTCGGCCGCGAGGGGCCCGGCCACCCGGCTCTCGACCACCTCGAACTCCTCGACGAGGTCCTCGGGGCTCCGTGAGGAGGCGTAGCGGCCGCACATACCGACCACCCTAGGGGTCGGCACGGACAGGAGGCGGGGGTCAGCCCCGGGCGAGCTCGTCGAGCAGCATGCCGGTGGCCACGTCCGAGTCGGGCAGCCCCTCGATCCACACGCGTACGACAGGTCCGCCCGGGCGTCCCTCCACGCCCTCGAGCAGCGTGCGCAGCACCCGCACCCGCCGGCCCAGCCGGTCGTCGCGCCGGGTGAGGACCGCGACGCGGTGCATGCCCATGCGCGCGACCGTCTCGTCACGGGCGAACACGGTCCGTGCCATCTCCCCCGCCCGCGCCAGGCGCATGGCCCGGGTGAAGTGGTCGACCGGCTCCTCCGACGGGTCGTCCCCGAAGGGCAGCGTGCACACGACGAGCGCGTGCGCGGCGACCGCCTCCTCCGCGGGCGGCAGTCGGTGCAGCTCGGACAGCCGGCTCCGCAGGTGGGCCTGGCTGGCGAGGCCGGTGAGCGGGTCGTCGCAGGAGAGCTGGTGCAGGTAGCCCAGGGTCGTCTCCCCCCAGGCGGTGAGCAGTGCGGCCACCGCGTCGAACGGCGGATCCCCACCCGCCATCCGGTGCGAGGTGTCGCGCAGGCTCTCCAGCGCCTCCTGCATCGAGGCACCGTCACGGGCCAGGTCCTGGCCCGCCACCGCGCACGCGTCCAGAAGACCCGATCCTGAGGAGAGCGCCTCCCCCACAGCCTCGAACCGGTGCGGCAACCCCAACCGCGCTTCGGGAGACTCTGGCCTGCTCACCCCAGGATCGGTCGCCGAGATCCGTCGCACGCGTGCGGCGAAGTTCTTCACGGCGTCCCCCTCCTGGTCGTCCTGCTCACCGGTGTGACGGGGCTCATGCGGACCCATGACGCGGACCAGACCACTGTTTCGGGTTTTTTTGCCTTCGCGGCCCGGATCCGGTGCCGGGGATTAGAGTCGCACTGCCTGGCACCCGGGTCAGGCGCGCGTCCGGAGCGTCGACATGAGCACTGCCACCAGCGTTGAGTCACCGGGGGACGCCGAGCTGATCTCGGCGGTCCGCGGTGGGGACGTCGACGCCTACGGCACGCTCTTCGAGCGCCACGCCGAGGCCGCCCGCCGCCTCGCCCGCCAGCTGGTGCCGGCCGGCGACGTCGACGACCTGGTCTCCGACGCCTTCATCAAGGTCCTCGGGGTGCTGCAGCGCGGAGGTGGGCCGGACGTCGCGTTCCGCGCCTACCTGCTCACCGCCGTACGCCGCCTCCAGGTCGACCGCTTCCGCGCCAACGTGCGGCTGCACAGCACCGACGACATGGAGGCCTTCGACCCCGGCGTGCCGTTCCGCGACACTGCCGTCGAGGGCTTCGAGAGTGCGGCAGCGGCCCGGGCGTTCGCGTCGCTGCCCGAGCGCTGGCAGCTCGTCCTCTGGCACACCGAGGTGGAGGGCGACAAGCCCGCCGACATCGCTCCCCTGCTCGGGATGAGCGCGAACTCGGTCTCCGCGCTGGCCTACCGGGCCCGCGAGGGCCTGCGCCAGGCCTTCCTCACCCAGCACGTCACGGAGCTGGAGGAGGACACCTGCCGCTGGACCCACGGCCAGCTCGGCGCCTACGTCCGCAACGCGATCTCGCGGCGCGACGCGGCGAAGGTCGAGGACCACCTCGGCGGCTGCCGGTCCTGCATGGCCATCTACCTCGAGCTCACCGAGGTCAACTCCAACCTCGGCGCGATCCTGGCTCCGCTGCTGCTCGGCGGGGTCGGCGCGACGTACGTCGGTGCCGCCGCGGGTGGTGCCTCCGTGCCGGTCGGGGTCGGGGCGGTGGTCGGCCGGATCCGCGACCTGGTCGTGGGCAACAGCGGTGCCGTCGCGGTCGCCGGCGTGGCAGCGAGCGTGACCGTCGTGGGCGGGGCGATCGCGGTCGGGCTCAACAACGCCGACCGGACCACGGCCGAGCCGCCCGTGCGCAATCCCGGCGTGAGCGCCCCCGCCGATCCCGGGGGCAGCTCGCTGAGGTCCGGCTCGGGCAGCGGGTCGGGCTCCTCGGCCGACACGTCGGTGGAGACGGATGCGCCGGAGGACGTGGTCGCCGACGTGCCCACCCCCGACGACGCGCTGGCGCCCACGCTCGCCCCCACGACGGATCCCACGACGGATCCCACGTCGGACCCGACGACCGATCCGACCGACGATCCGACCGACGACCCCACGGACGACCCGACCGACGACCCGACCGACGACCCGACCGACGACCCGACGCCGACCCAGGACCCGTCGCCGACCTCGAGCGCCACGCCGACCTCGAGCGCCACGCCGACGACCGACCCGACCACGGACCCGACGACGGACCCGACGACCGACCCGACGACCGACCCGACCACGGACCCGACGACCGACCCGACCACGGACCCGACCACGGACCCGACCACGGACCCGACCACGGACCCGACCACGGACCCGA
>NZ_JAYSFM010000003.1:147697-188671 GCF_041913365.1 Nocardioides sp. | reverse complement strand
GACCCGACCACGGACCCGACCACGGACCCGACCACGGACCCGACGACCGACCCGACGACCGACCCGACCACGGACCCGACCACGGACCCGACCACGGACCCGACGACCGACCCGACACCCACTACGGACCCCACACCCACCACCGACCCGACGCCGGACCCTGACCCAACGTCGGCGGACGCCTCGCTCACGGGCTCGGTCTTCGGTGACGAGGGGCTCTACGTGGTGCGCCTGCGGCCCGCGGGGCTCGCCGCCGGGGACACCGCTCGCGTCGAGGTCGACCTCGTCCGCGCCATCGTCTTCCCGTTCGGCCTCGACCGGCGGTGTGACGCACGGGCCGGGGGCGTCACGTGTGTCGTCTCCGCCTCCGACACGACGCCGATCGACCTGCTCCTCATCGCAGCGTCCGGTGCCACCGTCACCGCCACCCTCGACCCCGGGGTCGCCGACCCCGACCTGGGCAACAACACGTGGCGGGCCGTGCTCGATTGACCCGGTGACTGCTCCTGCACCCTTGGGGACGGGGCGATGCGCTCGGGCCATCGTGTAGACAGGAACCATGACGATCACCCGGTTGCTCGCCCGTCCGATGCTGGCCTCGATCTTCGTCGTCGGCGGCATCAACGCCCTGCGCAACAGTGAGGCCCACGCCGTCAAGGCGAAGCCGGTCACCGACCGGGTCGTCCCGCTGGCGCAGAAGGCCGTGCCCCAGGCACCGATCCCGACCGACCCCCAGACGCTCGTGCGGATCAACGCCGGCGCGCAGCTCCTCGCCGCCGCGGCCCTCGCCACCGGACGAGCACCCCGCCTGAGCGCCACCGTCCTCGCGGCGTCGCTGGTGCCGACCACGTTCGCCGGCCACCGCTTCTGGGAGGAAACCGACCCGCAGGCGAAGAACATGCAGCGCCTGCAGTTCGCCAAGAACGCCTCCGTCCTCGGCGGCCTCCTCCTCGCCGCCGTCGACACCGAGGGCAAGCCGGGTGTGGCCTGGCGGGCCCGCCGTGCGGCCGCCGACGTACGTCGTGAGGCCAAGCAGGTCGCCAAGGACGCCCGCCGTGAGGCCAGGCTGGCCCGCGCCCAGCTCACCTGAGCACCACACCGTCAGGACCCGCGGCCTCGATAGGGTGCGCGGGTGAGTGAGCCCGCGACGCACGACGTGACGCCGACCGACCTGTGGCCGGCGCCGCGCCCCCGCGGCCCGGTCGACCGGGTCGTCTCCCTGCCCGGCAGCAAGTCGCTGACCAACCGGGCGCTGCTGCTCGCCGCGCTCGCCGACGGCCCCAGCGTCGTACGCCGTCCGCTGCGCTCGCGCGACACCCTGCTCATGGCCGCAGCCCTGTCCTCCCTCGGCACGGGCCTCGAGGACCGCGACGGCGACTGGGCCCTCACGCCCGGCGCGTGGGACCGCGACGCCGACGTGGACTGCGGCCTGGCCGGGACCGTCATGCGCTTCGTGCCGCCGGTGGCCGGGCTGGCGCGCGGCAGGGTCGGCTTCGACGGCGACCCGCACATGCGGCTGCGCCCGGTCGGCCCGATGCTCTCCGCCCTGACCGCCCTCGGCGTGCGGATCGACGACGGCGGCCGCGGCGCGCTGCCGTTCGCGGTGCGCGGTGAAGGCGCGGTCCCGGGCGGCACGGTCACGATCGACGCCAGCGCGTCGTCGCAGTTCGTCTCGGCGCTGCTGCTCGCGGGGGCCCGCTACGAGCACGGCGTCGACGTACGCCACGTGGGCAAGCCGGTGCCGTCGCTCCCCCACATCGAGATGACCGTCCAGATGCTCCGCCGCCACGGCGTCGAGGTCGACGACAGCGACGCGAACCGGTGGGCAGTCGCCCCCGGCCCCGTGCACGCGGTCGACCACGACATCGAGCCCGACCTCTCCAACGCGGCGCCCTTCCTCGCGCTGGGCGCTGCGACCGGTGGCTGCGTGACGGTCACCGACTGGCCGGCCGAGACCACCCAGCCCGGTGACGAGCTGCGCGAGATCCTCACGCTCATGGGGTGCGAGGTGACGCTCGCCGACGGCGACCTCACCGTCGTCGGCCCCGACCGGCTGGCCGGCGTGGACCTCGACCTGCACGACGTCGGGGAGCTCACCCCCGCCGTCGCGGCGCTGTGCGCGCTCGCGGTCTCCCCCTCCCACCTGCGCGGGATCGCCCACATCCGCGGCCACGAGACCGACCGGCTCGCCGCCCTCGCCACCGAGCTCGGCCGGCTCGGTGCCGACGTCACCGAGCGCGAGGACGGACTCTCCATCCGTCCAGCCCCGCTGCACGGTGGCACGTTCCAGACCTACGCCGACCACCGGATGGCCCACGCCGGCGTGATCCTCGGCCTCGCCGTCGACGACGTGCTCGTCGAGGACATCGCCACCACCTCCAAGACCTTCCCGGACTTCGCGACGGCCTGGAGCCGGGCCGTGGACGGGACCCCCTCGTGACGGGTCGCTACTCCGAGCACGACCACGAGCACTACGAGCGGCCGCGCCGACGCACCCGGCCGCGCACCAAGGACCGGCCCACCTACGACGACGCGGTCGACGCGCGCGTGGTGACGGTCGACCGTGGCCGCTTCACGCTCCTGCTCGAAGGCCGCCGGGTGATGGCGATGAAGTCGCGACCGCTGGGCCGCAAGGGCGTGGTCGTGGGCGACCACGTCCGGGTCGTCGGCGACACCAGCGGGGCCGAGGGCTCCCTGGCCCGGATCGTCGAGGTGGTCGAGCGGACCACGACGCTGCGCCGCACGGCCGACGACGACGACCCCGTCGAGCGGGTGATCGTCTCCAACGCCGACCAGCTCGTCGTGGTGACCGCGCTCGCCGACCCCGAGCCCCGCCCGCGCCTGATCGACCGCGCGCTCGTGGCGGCGTACGACGCCGGGATGGCGCCGCTGCTCTGCCTCACCAAGGCCGACCTCGCCGACCCGGAGACGCTGCTGTCGACCTACCGCTCCCTCGGCGTGCCGTGGGTCGTCACCCAGCTCAAGGGCGAGGGGGCCGGCGACCTGACCGAGCTGCGCGAGCGGCTGCGCGGGCGCACGAGCGTGCTGGTCGGACACAGCGGCGTGGGCAAGTCCACCCTGGTCAACGCGCTGGTGCCCGACGCGAAGCGCGAGGTGGGCATCGTCAACGCGGTGACCGGGCGCGGGCGGCACACCTCGACCAGCGCCTACCTCCTCGAGCTGCCCGACGGCGACGGCTGGATCATCGACACGCCCGGAATCCGTTCCTTCGGGCTGGCGCACGTGCAGCCGGAGAACCTCATCGAGGCCTTCCCCGACCTCGAGGAGATGACCGAGGACTGCCCGCGCGGGTGCACGCACGGGACGGACGAGCCCGAGTGCGGCCTCGACGAGGCGGTCGCGGCCGGTGAGGCCGACCCCGACCGGGTCGAGTCGTTCCGCCGGCTGCTCAGCGCCCGCGAGGGCGCCAGCGACTGGTAGGGCTCAGCCCCACACCGCGCGGGCGCCGGAGTCACCGGCGAGGAACAGCACCACCACCAGGCCGAGCGAGGCCACGACGAGCAGCGCGGCCACCGGCACCTGCCAGCGCGACTCGCGCGCGCCACGGCCGGACGCCAGCGCGGACACCCCGCCGAGGGCCCACGCGGCCAGCACCGCGACCGGCACGTAGCCCAGGGACACGTTGCGCAGCAGCTCGCCGCGCTCCTCGTGCTCCTCGACCAGCGGCGCGAGCTCGGGCCGGGACTCGAGGAGGTCCTCTCCCGACAGGGTGGCGATGAAGGCGGTCACCGCGGTCAGCACCGCGAGCACGACCAGCGGCCAGCGCAGCAGCCAACGCCACTTCGGGACGACGGCGTACGCCAGGCCGGTGAGGGCGGCGAGGGGTCCGAGGACCACCACGGCGTGGACGACGAGCGGGTGCAGCGGCACACCGTTGAGTTCCATGCGTGCAGGGTAGGGGCGGAGTCTGGGAATAGCCTGTGGACATGCCCATCACCGGCGGCACCGCCGACCACACCGACGACCTGCGCCTGGCCCACGTCCTGGCCGACGACGCGGACTCGCTCACCCTGGCCCGCTTCAAGGCCCTCGACCTCCACGTCATGAGCAAGCCCGACCTCACGCCCGTCACCGACGCCGACCAGGCCGTCGAGGAGGGCATCCGGCGCACGCTGTCGCGCGTCCGGTCGCGCGACGCGGTGGTCGGCGAGGAGCAGGGCACGTCCGGGCACAGCCAGCGCCGCTGGATCGTCGACCCGATCGACGGCACGAAGAACTACGTCCGCGGCGTGCCCGTGTGGGCGACCCTGATCGCGCTGGCCATCGACGACGAGGTCGTCCTCGGCGTGGTCTCCGCCCCGCAGCTGCAGCGCCGCTGGTGGGCCTCGGCGGGCAGCGGGGCCTGGACCGGCCGCTCGCTGCTGAAGGCGACGCGGTGCGAGGTCTCCGACGTACGCCGCCTCGAGGACGCGTCGCTGAGCTACTCCTCCCTGTCCGGCTGGGACGAGCGCGACCGGCTCGACGACTTCGTGTCGCTGTCGCGGCGCTGCTGGCGCACCCGCGCCTACGGCGACTTCTGGTCCTACATGCTGCTCGCCGAGGGTGCGGTCGACCTCGCGGCCGAGCCCGAGCTCGCCGTCTACGACATGGCCGCCCTCGACGTCATCGTGCGCGAGGCCGGCGGCCGGTTCACCTCCCTCGACGGCACCGACGGCCCGTGGGGCGGCAACGCCCTGGCCTCCAACGGTCACCTCCACGACGCCGCGCTGTCGTTCCTGGGCGCGCTCCCCGACGACGACCTCGACCCCGACGTGCCCCGCCGCGGGCCGGGCTCGGTGAGCAACCTGCGCGACCGCCAGAGCCCTCCGGTCCTGGACTGAGCCGCCACGCAGGGGCGTTCGGCCCTGTCCCTCGGGGCCCGGCTTGGCTACGGTGACTCATCCGTAGTGACGCCGGACGAGAGGTGCAGACGATGAGGATCAACGACGTCATCCACGCCAAGGCGAGCCAGGACGTGGTGACCATCAGCCCCGACGCCACGGTCCGCGAGCTGATCGGCCTGCTGGCCGAGCACAACGTCGGCGCCCTGGTCGTCAGCGACGACGGCGAGCGAGTTTCCGGCATCGTCAGCGAGCGCGACGTCGTACGCCGCCTGCATGCCGACGAGGCCGTGCTCGACAGCGCCGTCAGCTCGATCATGACCGCCGAGGTGCGCACCTGCGCCGGCGAGGACGGGCTCACCGACCTCATGCAGACGATGACCGAGCACCGCATCCGGCACGTCCCGGTGGTGGCCGACGGCAAGCTGACCGGCATCATCAGCATCGGTGACGTGGTGAAGAACCGCATCGGCGAGCTCGAGTTCGAGCGCGACCAGCTCGACAGCTACGTCCACCAGACCTGACCCGCAACTGATCGGAGTACACAGTGACTGAGAAGCCCGACGTCGACCCGCACATGGGCGAGGCGCCCGCCGACCTCGAGGTCACCGACCTCGTCGAGGGAGACGGCCAGGAGGCCACGTCCGGCTCGACCGTCTCGGTCCACTACGTCGGCGTCGCCCACTCCACCGGCGAGGAGTTCGACGCGTCCTACAACCGGGGCACCCCGCTGCAGTTCCGCCTCGGCATCGGCCAGGTCATCTCCGGCTGGGACACCGGCGTGCAGGGGATGAAGGTCGGCGGCCGTCGCCGTCTCGTCATCCCGCCCCACCTGGGCTACGGCGACCGCGGCGCCGGTGGCGTGATCAAGCCGGGCGAGACGCTGATCTTCGTGGTCGACCTGCTCGAGGTCCGCTGACCACCCACCTGCACAGCACGACCTGACGTCGGGCGGTCTTCACCCCTGGGCGTCGTGGACCAGGATCGCGACCTGCACCCGGTTCTCGACGCCGAGCTTGGTGAAGAGCCGCCCGACGTGCGTCTTCACCGTCGGCACGCCCATGAACAGCTCGGCTGCGATCTCGGCGTTGCTCTGGCCGCGCGCCACGCCCTCGGCCACGTCCCGCTCCCGCTCGGTGAGCCCGGCCAGTGCGGCCCTGGCCGTGCGGGCGCGGTCGTCCGCCCCGGTCCCCGGCTCGTCGCGGGTGACGGCCGCGATCAGCTGCGCGGTGACGCTGGGCGACAGCATCGGCTGGCCGGCGGCCACGGTCCGGATCGCCTCGACCAGCCGCGCCGGCGGGGTGTCCTTGAGGAGGAAGCCAGCCGCCCCGATCCGCAGGGCGCGCAGCACCATGTCGTCGGTGTCGAAGGTCGTCAGCACGATGATCTTCAGGTCGGGACGGGCCGCGAGCAGCGCCTCGGTCGCGCTGAGGCCGTCGCGGACCGGCATCCGGATGTCCATCAGCACCACGTCGGCCCCCGAGCGCGGGACGACCGTGAGGGCCTCCTCGCCGTCGCCCGCCTCCGCGACGACCGTGATCCCGGACGCGCCGCCGAGCATCATCCCGAGCGCGGCGCGCACCATCGGGTCGTCGTCGACGACCGCCAGCGAGACGGGAGCCGTGCCCTCGGTGCTCACGTCCCCGGTCACGACTCCCACGGTATCCATGCCCGGACGGCGTACCCGCCACCGGCGTCGACGCCGTGGTTGATGCGCCCGCCGGCCAGCGCGGCGCGCTCGGCCAGGCCGAGCAGCCCCAGGCCCGATGCCGGCAGCGCCGGTCGCGGTGCCGGACCGACCGGCGCGGCGTTGCGCACCGCGACGACCAGGCCGTCGTCCGGCGAGCCGAAGATGTCGACGGTGACAGCGGTGCCCGGCGCGTGCTTGCGGGCGTTGGTCAGCGCCTCCTGCACGATGCGGTACGCCGTCCGGCCGGTGCCGGGCGGCAGCTCGTCCTCGACCCGGTTGGACAGGCGGACCCGCATGCCGCCGCTGCTCTCCTCCGCGACCAGCCCGGCGACGTCGTCGAGGCCCGGCTGCGGGCGCTCGGGCTCCGCGTCGGTGGGCCGGGTCGGGTCGCGCAGCACCCCCAGCACCGCGCGGAGGTCCGACAGCGCCCGGTGCGCGTTCTCCTCGATCGACTGCGCGGCGCTCGCCTGCTCCTCCGCAGTCAGGTCGGTGCGGTAGCCGAGGGCGCCGGCGTTCATCGCGACCAGCGAGATCCGGTGGGCCAGCACGTCGTGCATCTCGCGGGCGATCCGGGTGCGCTCGGCCGCCTGGGCCTGCGCCACCCGGGCCCGCTGCTCGCGCTCAGCGGTCTCCGCGCGGTCCCGGTAGGAGTCGACGAGCTCCCGCTGGGAGCCCATCGCGTAGCCGGTGGCGACGAGGATGCCGGCCACCAGCATCCCGAAGGCGACCGAGGCCCACAGCGGCAGCGTGTCCTCGGACAGCCCGACGCGCTCCTGCACCGTGCCGGCCAGCACGCTGAAGGGCACCACGAACGCGAGCAGCCGCCACCGGCGGTGGGAGGCGATCGACCCGAGGATCCACGACCCCGGCCCGCTGCTCGTCATCGAGACGAAGGAGAAGGCGGTCAGCACCACGGCGACCAGGGCCGGTCGGCGGTGCCGCCAGCGGATGAGCACGAAGGAGAGCAGGCCGAGCGCGGGATCGCCGAGGAGGAACCACATCACCTTCGGGTCGCCGGCGGGGCGCTCGGAGGCGGTCACCATGACGACACCCCAGGTGAACAGGCTGATCGCCAGCGCGAGGGCGTAGCGCCACGTGGACGCCATGCGGCTCGGGCGCTCCTCGGCGACCGCCCTGGCGTCCTCGGGTGCTGGCATGCGCCGAGGCTAGAGGACCCGGGGCGGCCCCGGCGTCCGACCCAGGTGTCGACCTCGGCGCCCGGCCGATACCCAGGTCGGACCCCGGCGATCCCTGCGCCCGATGCCCGCCACCCCTCGCGGCTCAGAGGGTGGAGCCATGATCACAGTCGAGAACCTCACCAAGCGCTACGGCGGCTTCACCGCCGTGGACGACATCTCGTTCCAGGTGCGGCCCGGGAGCGTGGTCGGCTTCCTCGGCCCGAACGGCGCGGGCAAGTCGACCGCGATGCGGATGATGACCGGGCTGACCCCGGCCAGCTCCGGTCGGGCGACGATCCTGGGCCAGACCTACCGCGAGCTGCACAACCCCGGCCGGCAGGTCGGCGTCATGCTCGACGCGTCCGCCCAGCACCCCGGTCGCACCGGTCGGGAGGTGCTCCTGGTGGCGGCCGTCTCGGTCGGCGTCTCGAAGGCCCGCGTGGAGGAGGTGCTGTCCCTCGTCGGCTTGACCGAGGAGGAGGCCGGCCGCCGGGTCCGCAACTACTCCCTCGGCATGCGCCAGCGGCTCGGCATCGCCGCGGCCCTGCTCGGCGAGCCGCAGGTGCTGATCCTGGACGAGCCGGCCAACGGCCTGGACCCGCAGGGCATCCACTGGATGCGCGGCCTGCTGCGCCGCTTCGCCGACGGCGGCGGCACCGTGCTGCTGTCCAGCCACCTCCTGCACGAGGTGCAGATCGTCGCCGACGACCTGGTCATGATCGGCCGCGGCCGCATCGTGGCGATGGGCTCCAAGGAGGAGCTGCTCAGCCGTGGCGGCACCACCGTCCACTCCACCGACGACGCCCGGCTCGCCGGTCTGCTGGAGGCGGCCGACGTGCCGGTCACCCGCACCGGCTCCGGCCTCGTCGTCGACGCCGAGCCCGGGGTCGTCGGCAGGATCGCCGCCGAGGAGCGCGTCGTGCTCCTCGAGCTGCGCTCCGGGGGCTCCGAGGGCCTCGAGGAGATGTTCCTCGGCCTCACCGCCGCCACCTCCCGCGAAGGAGACGCAGCATGAACTCACCCCTCGACGTTCTCCTCCTCCCCCGCTTCGCTCCTCCGTCCGACAACCTCGAAGGGACCCCGAGATGAGCACCACCGACCAGACCCTCGCTCCCGCCGTCGGCGGCAGCGACGACGTACGCACCCCGGTGGCGCTGCCGGGGCGCCCGGGCGTCCCCTTCACCCGCACCCTGCACGCCGAGCTGCGCAAGATGGTCGACACGCGCGCCGGACGCTGGATGGTCATCGTGATGGCGGCGCTGGCCGCGGTCGTGCTGGGCGCCTTCGTCCTCTGGGGCCCGGCCGAGGACGCGAGCTTCCGCAGCCTGCTCGAGCTCTCGACGCTGCCGCTCGCCCTGCTCCTGCCCGTGCTCGGGATCATGGCGGCGACCGCCGAGTGGACCCAGCGCACCGGCCTGGTCACGTTCACCCTCGAGCCGCGCCGCGGCCGGGTCGTGCTCGCCAAGGTCATCGCCGCGCTCCTGCTGGCGCTGGTCGTGCTCGCCGTGGCCGTCGCCGCGGCGGCGCTCGCCAACGTGGCGGGCGGGACCGGCGAGTGGGACCTCACCGCCGCCGTCGGCGGCGGGCTGGTGCTCGCCTTGCTGATCTACGTCCTGCAGGGCGTCGCCTTCGGCCTGCTGTTCCTCAACACGCCGGTCGCGATCGTGTCGGTGCTCGTGCTGCCGACCGCCTGGACGATCGTCACCCAGGTCTTCAGCGCCCTGGCGGACGTCGGCGAGTGGCTCGACATGGACTCGGTGACCACCCCGCTGTTCGCCGGCGAGATGGCGGGGCGGGACTGGGCCCAGCTCGGCACCGCCGTCGGCGTCTGGGTGCTGCTCCCGCTCGCCATCGGCACCTACCGGGTGCTCCACCGCGAGGTGAAGTAGCCCCCTCCCTCACCAGGGGACGTCGATCTCGACCTCTCCCGTGGCGACCCTGGCCGCCAGCCCGCCCACCGTGACCACGTCACCGGGGACGAGCTGGCGGCCGCGTCGCGTCTCGACCTCGCCGTTCACCGAGACCGCCCCGTCGGCGATGACGGGCTTGGCCTCGGCGCCGCTCTCGACGAAGTTGGCGAGCTTGAGGAACTGCCCCAGCCGGATCGACTCGTCGCGGATCGGCACGTCGAGGGGCTCGGGCTGGCTGACGGGGGTCATGGGCCAAGTCAACACCGTCCGCGCGCGCGCCGGGACGTACCGTGCGAAGGTGGGGCCCACCATCGCGCCGCCTTCAGGGGGAGATCCACGCATGCGCCGTCCGTTCCTGCTGCTCGTGCTGCTCGTCGTCGTGGGGCTCGCGCTGCCCGCATCGGCGTACGACACGGCGCCGGCGGCGCGCGCCGGGAAGTCCGGCTGCGAGGCGAGCGGCGGCATCGAGGTGTGCTTCTCGTCCCCGCCCACGCGGCGCAACGACCCGACGGTGCTGGCCAGGCCGAGCCGGCTCTTCGACTCGGCCGGGCCGGGCGACACGATCCGGGTGGCGATGTTCCGGTGGGACATCCAGGCACCGACCGCGGCCCTCGTCGCGGCGCAGCGGCGCGGGGCGGAGGTCTACCTCGTCGGTGACGACGACCTCCGGCTCAACTCGCGGGGTCGGCGGCTGATCCGGAAGATCGAGGACCAGGACCCGGCACGCAAGAACGTCACGATCTGTCGTGGGGCGTGCCTGCCGTGGCGAGCGCCGGGGCCTTTCCCGGACAGCCAGAACGTGCAGCACCTCAAGTTCTACGTCACCGACATCGGCGGCGTGCAGTCGTTCATCACCAGCTCGGCCAACCTCGAGGACCGGCAGTACCGCCAGTACAACTCGTTCCTGAAGATCGACGACCCGGGGCTGTACCGCTTCGGGACGGCGTACTTCGCGCGGCTCTTCGAGCAGAGCCTGACCGTCGACGGGCGCACCTGGGACGACCGGAGCAAGGTCTTCGAGTCCGGCTCCGTGACCGCGACGGTCTACCCCACGCGCCGCGACCTGCTGCTCGCCACGCTCAAGGACATCTCCTGCCGTCCCGGGGCGCGGGACGTGGCCGCGATGTTCGCGGTGATCCAGCGCGCCGACGTGCGCGCCGAGCTGGTGCGGCTGTCCACGCGGGGCTGCCGGGTGCGGGTCATCACCACCCGGGACACGGTCGAGAACTGGATGGAGGCGAAGCTGCCGCAGGGCCAGCTGCCGCGCTCGGCCGTGCGTACGACGCTCACGCACGACAAGATGCTCGCCGTCCACGCCCGGTTCCGCGGGAGGCCGACCTTCCTCACCGTCACCGGCACGTCGAACACGACCTGCGGCGGCCTGCTCTACAACGACGAGGTGATGGTGCGGGTCGTGGACGACCCCTGGGTGCACCAGCAGTACCTCGCGCACTTCGAGGACGCCTGGCGGCACTCCCACCAGAGCCGCTCGGGGATCATGCCGGTGATGAAGCCCTGCCGCCGCTGACTGTTCACCACGATCAGGACACGAGCAGGCTCACCGCGTGGATCAGCACGCCGACGAGCCCGCCGACGATCGTGCCGTTGATCCGGATGAACTGCAGGTCGCGGCCGACGTGCAGCTCGATGCGCCGGGCCGCCTCCTTGCCGTCCCAGCGTTCGATCGTGTGGGTGATGACCGTGGTGACCTCGGCGCCGTAGCGCTCCACCATGAACACGGTCAGGTCGGCGGCCATCCGGTCGAGGCGCTCGCGCAGCGCGGCGTCGTCGCGCAGCCGCTGGGAGAACAGGTTCAGCTCCACCAGCAGGCGCTGGCGTACGGCTCCCTCCCGGTCCTGGATCGAGCTCAGCAGCGCCGACCGCATCGCCTTCCACAGCGAGATGGCCGTGGTGACGACCTGGGGGTGCTCGAGCAGCCGGTTCTTGAAGCCCTCGGCCCGCTCCTGCGTCTCCGGGTCGTTGAGCAGGTCGTGCGCCAGCTGGCCGAGCATCGAGTCGAGCGCCTCGCGGGCCCGGTGGTGCGGGTCGTCGCGGATGTCCTCCAGCCAGGCCAGCGCCTGGACGTGGAGCCGCGACGTGACCGCGTCGTTGAGCCGCGGCGGCGCCCACCACGGTGCCCGCTCCTCGAGCACCCGGGAGAACGTCTCCGGGTTGTCGAGCAGCCAGCGGTGCATCTCCTCGACCGCCAGGTCGACCAGCCCGTGGTGCAGGTCGTCGCGCAGCACCTCCATCAGCGTGGAGCCGAGCAGCGGTGAGATCGGCTCCTCGTGGAACCGCGGCACCAGCGCCTGCGTGACGAGGTCGGCCACGTGGTCGTCGCGCACCTTGCCGAGCGCGATCGCGGCGACGTCGGAGGCCTCGTCGACCACCCGTCGCGCGTTCGCCGGGTCGGCCAGCCAGTCGCCCACCCGGGCCGAGATCGTCGCGGCCGCGACCCGGTCGCGGATGATGTCCTCCTGCAGGAAGTTCTCCCCCACGAACTCCTCGAGACCCTTGCCCAGCTCGTCCTTGCGCTTCGGGATCAGCGCGGTGTGCGGGATCGGCAGGCCGAGCGGGTGCTTGAAGAGGGCGGTCACCGCGAACCAGTCCGCGATGGCACCGACCATCGACGCCTCGGCGCCGGCGTTGACGAAGCCCCAGAAGCCGTCGCGCCCCAGCGTGGCGACGTACACGCAGGCGGCGAGGAGCAGCAGCCCCACCGCGACCGTGCGCATGCGGCGCAGGCCGCGGCGACGCGCCTCGTCGGCACCCGGGTCGGGCGTGATGAGGGGGACAGCGGGGCGTACGGCAGTGGCCTGGTCGGGCATGCGGTCCATCTTTCCCGACCGTGCCAGAATGCCGCGCATGCCTCGCACCGTGATCACCTTCGGAACGTTCGACGTGTTCCACGTCGGGCACCTGCGCGTGCTCGAGCGCGCGGCGGCGCTGGGCGACCGGCTCGTCGTCGGGGTCTCCGCGGACGCGCTCAACGAGCGCAAGAAGGGCCGGGTGCCGGTGTTCACCCAGCGTGAGCGGCTGGCCATCGTCGGCGCGCTCAAGGTGGTCGACGAGGTGTTCGTCGAGGAGAGCCTGGAGCAGAAGCGCGACTACATCGTCGAGCACGGCGCCGACGTCCTCGTGATGGGCGACGACTGGGCCGGCAAGTTCGACGAGTTCGCGGACGTGTGCGAGGTGGTCTACCTCGAGCGCACGCCGGCCATCTCCACGACCGCGATCATCGAGCACATCGCCGACCTGTAGGCCGACGGATGGCCGGTCCGCCAGCCGATCCGCACGGGCTGCGGCGTCGCAGGGCTGGGTTAGGGTCACAACCGAGATGACAACCACGAGGGGAAACATGCGCAGAATCGTCACCACCGCTGTTGCTCTGGCACTGATGGGTGGCGCGGCGCTGTCCGCCCCGGCCGTCGCTGCCGACCAGGCGGGCGACAACAGCCGACCTGCGGGGCCCGGCAGCGTGTCCGTGCCGTCCCCGGCCGAGGCCCTGGAGATGGTGCCCGAGCCGGCGCTCCCCGAGTTCGGCGAGGTCACCCCGTCCGAGGCGCTCGCCACGGCACGCCGCGTGATGACGGGCAACGCGCTCCCGCGCGACCCCTCGGCGACGCTCGCGCTCCGCGACCTCTGGCTCAGCAAGACCGACCTGCGCGGCAGCGAGCGCCGCATGGCCGACCGGCTGCTGGCCCGCCCGACCGACGGCGTCGGCGACCCGCAGGGCTTCGGCTACACCGTCCCGGAGGCCGCGCCGATCTGCAACACCCGCCTCTGCATCCACTACGTCGCGACCGGCGCCGACGCCCCGCCGTCGCCGGAGTGGCCCGCCACCAACCTGGCGGTCATGGACGCCGTGTGGAGCCAGGAGGTCGACGGCTTCGGCTACCGCGCGCCGCTCACCGACGGCGTCAAGGGCGGCAACGCGCTCTTCGACGTCTACCTCAAGGACCTCGGCGGCGACATCTACGGCTTCTGCGCCGGCGAGACCCGGGTCAAGAAGCGCACGGGCTCCGGCTACTGCGTCCTCGACAACGACTTCGCGGCCGCGCAGTTCCCCACCGGCACCCCGACCGACAACCTGACGGTCACCGCGGCCCACGAGTTCTTCCACGCGATCCAGTACGCCTACGACTACAACGAGGACCCCTGGATGATGGAGTCCACGGCGACGTGGATGGAGGAGCGGATCGCGACCGCGGTCAACGACAACCGCCAGTACTTCCCGTGGAGCCAGATCTACGCCCCCTACGTCCCGCTCGACGTGTTCAGCCGCGACCAGGGCTTCCAGTACGGCAACTGGGTCTTCTGGGAGTACCTCTCCGCCAAGTACGGCGTCGGCATCGTCAAGAAGGTCTGGGACCAGGCCGGCTCGCTCAAGAAGGACGGCGGCAAGTACAGCCTCACCGCCCTCCAGAAGGTGCTGAAGAAGAAGGGCGGCTTCGGCAAGGTCTACGCCCGCTACGCGGCCGGCAACCTGACCCCGGCCGCCAACTTCCCCGAGGGCGCGGAGTACCCCTTCCCCAAGGTCCGCGGCGGCAAGAAGCTCAGCAAGAACAAGCGGACCAAGCGCTTCAGGACGAAGGTCGACCACCTGTCCTCGGCCTCCTACGTCTACGTCCCCGGCAAGGGCCTGGGCGGCAAGAAGTGGAAGCTCGCGGTGGCGGTCAACGGCCCGGTGAAGGCGACCTCCCCCTACGCCGTCGTGGTGGTGCACCTGGCCAACGGCAAGCGCCAGACCAAGCTCGTCAAGCTCAACCGGGGCGGTGACGGGCGGAAGAAGGTCACCTTCGACAACAAGCGGGTCTCGGCGGTCTCGGTGACGCTGGTCAACGCCTCGACCCGCTACGCGTGCGGCAAGAAGACGGTGCTCGCCTGCCAGGGGAAGCCTCAGGACGACGATGAGCGCTTCTCGGTGGTGGGCAGTGTCGTCAAGCGCTGACGCTCATGCCCTGAGGGGTCGTGTCCTGAGGGTCACGCCCTGAGGGCGAGCAGGGCGTGGAGCGCAGCGACGCACTCCTCGACCAGCACGGACAACGAGACCGGGCGTTCACCGGGCGGCACTGCCGACCAGGTGAGCGCCCGGTCCTCCGTGTAGGCCCACCAGGCGCGTACGACGTCGCGCTGTGCGGCCGGCACCCCGAGCGCGGCGACCACCCGGTCGGTGCTGCCGTCGCGCACCGAGTCCATCACCTCGCTGACCCGCGGGTCGGCGACCCCGTGGCCGTGGACGAGGGCGAGGTAGAAGTCGCGGCGCCGCTCGATCTGCTCGACCATCAGCCGGGTGACCATCACGACCTGCTCCTCCCCCGGGAGGTCCTCGTCGGGTGCCGTGGTGCGCAGCATCCGCCGACCGGCTGCCGCGATGCACGCGAGGTAGAAGTCGGTCTTGGTCGGGAAGTAGTGGAACAGCAGCCCGCGCGAGATGCCCGCCTCCGCGGCGATGTCGTCCATCGAGAGGTCCTGGATCGGCTTCTCGACGATCTTCGCGAGCCCGATGCCGACCAGCTGCCGGCGGCGCTCCTGCGCGCTCAGCCGGCGGCGTACGGGAGCCTCGCTGTGGTCGGACACACTGTTGAGCATTGCTCAACAGTGTGCGAAGGTCAACGCCATGGACTTCTCCCTCTCCCCGCGCGCCGCCGACCTCCGCGACCGGGTGCGCGCGTTCGTCAGCGACGAGATCGAGCCGATCGAGGCCGAGGCGCACCAGCGGATCACCCGGCTGCGCGAGTCGGACGGCGACCACTGGACGCCCGACCCGGTGATCGCCGAGCTCCAGGCGAAGGCCCGTGCGCAGGGCCTGTGGAACCTGTTCCTCCCCGCGGCGCACGCCGGACGGTACGCCGCCGACTTCGGCACCGACGGCGGTGAGGGGCTCTCCAACGTCGACTACGCGCCGGTCGCCGAGGCGATGGGGCGCTCCTTCCTCGCTCCGCTGGTCTTCAACTCGAACGCGCCCGACACGGGCAACATGGAGGTGCTGCTCAAGTACGGCACGGAGGAGCAGAAGCAGCAGTGGCTCGAGCCGCTGCTGCGCGCGGAGATCCGCAGCGCCTTCTGCATGACCGAGCCGGGGGTCGCCTCGTCCGACGCGACGAACATGGCCGCGACCGCGCAGGTCGACGGCGACGAGGTCGTGATCAACGGCCGCAAGTGGTGGTCGACCGGGATCGGCAACCCCGACTGCAAGGTCCTCGTCTTCATGGGCCTCTCCGACCCCGACGCCGACCGGCACTCGCGCCACACCATGGTGCTCGTCCCCCGCGACGCCGAGGGCGTGACGGTCGAGCGGATGCTGACCACGATGGGCTACTACGACGAGCCGCTCGGCCACGGCGAGGTGTCCTTCGACAACGTGCGGGTCCCGCTGTCCAACGTGCTCCTCGGCCCCGGACGCGCCTTCGAGATCGCCCAGGGACGGCTCGGCCCCGGCCGCGTCCACCACTGCATGCGCGCCATCGGCCTCGCCGAGCGGGCGCTCGAGCTCGCGTGCTCGCGAGCGACGTCGCGCACCGCCTTCGGCAAGCCCATCGCCAACCTCGGCGGCAACCGTGAGCGCATCGCCGACGCCCGCATCGCGATCAACCGCTCCCGCCTGCTCGTCCTGCACGCCGCCTGGCTGCTCGACCAGGGCCTCAGCCGGGAGGCGTACTCCGCGGTCAGCGAGATCAAGGTCGAGGTCCCCAACATGGCCCTCGACGTGATCGACATGGCGATCCAGCTGCACGGCGGCGCCGGCGTCTCGGACGACTTCCCGCTCGCCGCCGCATGGGTGGGCGCCCGGACGCTCCGCCTGGCCGACGGGCCCGACGAGGTGCACCGCAACGTGGTCGCCAAGATCGAGCTCGGGAAGTACACCTCGTGAGCCGCCGGGTGCTGGTCACCGGGGCCGCGTCCGGCCTCGGCGCCGCGCTGGTCGCGGCCTTCCGCGCGCGTGGCGACGAGGTGCTGGCCACCGACCGTGTGCAGGCCGAGGGCATCGACCTCGTCCTCGACATCACCTCCGATGACGACTGGGCCGCCGCGGTCGCGGCGGTGCGGGAGCGCTGGGGCGGCCTCGACGTGCTGGTCAACAACGCCGGCGTCGCAGGCGGCGGGCGGGTCGACCGCTGCACGCTCGAGGAGTGGCAGTGGATCACCGACATCAACCTGTTCGGCGTCGTCCGCGGCACCCGGGCCTTCGTGCCGATGCTCAAGGAGCAGCGCTCCGGGCACCTGGTCAACGTCGCCTCGCTCGCCGGCCTCGTCCACCCGGGCGGGATGGGCTCCTACAACGCGGTGAAGGCCGCGGTGGTGGCGTTCACCGAGACGTGCGGCCACGAGCTGGCGTCGTACGGCATCCGGGCGAGCGTGGTCTGCCCGTCCTACTTCCGCACCAACCTGATGGACTCCATGCAGGGCAGCGACGAGGTCGTCGGCACGGTCGTCGCCGGGCTGGTCGAGCGGTCGCAGGTCACCGCCGACGACATCGCGGCGGCGGTGCTGGCCGGCATGGACGCCGGCGAGGACGTGATCGTGCCCGACGAGGCCGCGCGCCAGGCGTACTTCCTGAAGTGGGCCGACCGCCCGGCCTACGACGCGGTGATGCGCGACCAGGCCGCCAAGCTCGACGCCCTGGACGCGTCGTGACGGCCGTGCCGGGCGCACGCGAGGTGCGCGAGGAGGACGCCTTCGACGTGGCGCGGGTGGCGGCGTGGATCCGCGCGAACGCGGCCACGCCCGACGGCCTGGACGGCGAGCCGGAGGTCCGGCAGTTCACCGGCGGCGCGTCCAACCTGACGTACCTGCTGCGCTATCCCTCCGGCCGCGACCTGATCGTGCGGCGCGCACCGAAGGGCACCAAGGCGCGGGGCGCGCACGACATGCACCGCGAGTACGTCATCCAGTCGGCGCTGGCGCCGGTCTTCGACTACGTCGCCCCCATGGTCGCCTTCTGCGACGACCCGGACGTCGTCGGCGGCGACTTCTACGCGATGGACCGGATCGCCGGGGTGATCCCGCGCAGCGAGTGGCCGGCGGACGTGCCGCTCTCCTCCGAGCAGGCGCGCGCGCTGTGCCTCGACGCGGTCGACGTGCTGGCCGAGCTGCACGGCATCGACCCGTCGGCGGCCGGCCTGGACGACCTCGGCAAGGGAGCGGGCTACGTCCGCCGCCAGGTCGAGGGCTGGTCGACGCGCTACCGCAACGCCCGCACCGAGGACGTCCCCGACCTCGAGTCGGTGATGGCGTGGCTCGACGAGCGGCAGCCCGACGACGTCGCCACCTGCGTGATCCACAACGACTTCAAGCTCGACAACCTCGTGCTCTCGGCCGACGACGTGACGCAGGTCGTCGGGGTGCTCGACTGGGAGATGGCGACGCTCGGCGACCCGCTGATGGACCTGGCCGGCTCGATGGCGTACTGGGTCCAGGCCGACGACACCGAGGAGTTCCAGATGATGCGGCGGGTGCCGACGCACCTGCCGGGGATGCTGACCCGCGACGAGTTCGTGGCGGCGTACGGCGAGCGCACGGGTCGCACGGTGACGCCGGAGCAGTGGCGGTTCTACGAGGTCTTCGGGCTCTTCCGGATGGCGGTGATCGCGCAGCAGATCTACTACCGCTTCTTCCACGGCCAGGCCACCAACGAGATGTACGCCCTCTTCGGTCCGGCGGTGCAGATCATCGGCCGCCGGCTCGACGGACTGATCAGCTCGTGAGCTCCATCCTCCTGGTGCGGCACGGCCAGGCGTCGTTCGGCGCTGCGGACTACGACAACCTCTCCGACACCGGACACGAGCAGTCGCGCGTGCTCGGCGCCGCCCTCGCCGCGCGGGGCGTCTCTCCCGACGTCGTGGTGGCGGGCGAGATGCGGCGGCACGGCCAGACCGCCGCCGGGGTCCTCGAGGGCGCGGGTTGGTCGGCCGACCTCTCCGTCGACGCCGGTTGGAACGAGTTCGACCACCTCCAGGTCCTCGCCGTCCACGACCAGCCGACTACGGCCGAGGGCGAGTCGGAGAAGGCGGCCTTCCAGCGGTGGTTCGAGGAGGCGACGCTCCGGTGGACGTCCGGCGCCCACGACGAGGCGTACGACGAGTCCTTCGGCGCCTTCACCTCGCGCGTCGAGGCAGCGATGGCCCGGCTGGTCTCGGCCCTGCCGCGGAAGGGGACCGCCGTGGTCCTCACCAGCGGCGGGCCGATCGCGTGGGCGTGCGCGGCGCTGCTCGCCGACCCCGTCGCCGCCCGCACCGACCTGTGGCTGCGGCTCAACCCGGTGTCGGTCAACACCGGCACCTCGACCGTCGTCTGCGGCGCGCGCGGCACCACGCTCGTCGCCTTCAACGCCCACGACCACCTGTCCCCCGACCTGCTCACCTACCGCTAGGACTCCCCCATGTCGACCGTCCTCATCACCGGCGCCAGCAGCGGCCTCGGCGCCGAGATGGCCCGCCAGCTCGCCGCCCTCGGCCACGACCTCGCGCTCTGCGCCCGACGCACCGAGCGCCTCGACGCGCTCCGTGACGAGATCACGGCCGCGCACCCCTCGGTGCGGGTCGCCGTGAAGGCTCTCGACGTCAACGACCATGACGCCGTCTTCCGGGTCTTCGAGGAGTTCGCCGAGGAGCTCGGCGGGCTGGACCGGGTCGTCGTGAACGCGGGTCTCGGCAAGGGCCAGCCGCTCGGCACCGGCCGCTTCGACGCCAACCTCGCCACGGCGCAGACGAACTTCATCGGCGCGCTGGCGCAGACCGAGGCCGCCGCCGCGATCTTCCGCCGGCAGAACTCGGGCCACCTGGTGATGGTCTCGTCGTTCTCGGCGCTGCGCGGGATGCCGAAGAACATCACGACGTACGCCACCACCAAGGCCGCCGTCGCCCACCTCGCGGAGGGTTTCCGGGCCGACGTGCACGGCACGCCGATCAAGGTGACCGTGCTCTACCCCGGCTACATCGTCTCCGAGATGTCGGGCACGTCCGCCAAGACGCCGCTGATGACCTCGACCGAGAAGGGCGTGCGCGCCATGGTCGCCGCGATCGAGAAGGAGAAGCCCTCCGCCCGCGTCCCCGCCTGGCCCTGGGCACCGCTGGGGTTCGTGGTCAGGCGGGTCCCGGTCGGGATGCTGCGGAAGATGAGCTGACGTGCTCGACGTCCGTCGTCTCACCCGCTCGCGCTGGGGCGGCAGGGTCTCTGCCGGGATGGCTCGGCTGAACGCGCGGCACCCGTGGAGCCACAACGACCACTTCCACGGCTGGATCCTGGCGCGCCTGCCTCCTCAGCGGCGACGGGCGCTGGACGTCGGCTGCGGCCGCGGTGACCTCCTCGCCGCGCTCGCCGGGTCGGTCGACGAGGTCGTCGGGATCGACACCGACGCCGACATGCGCGGAGCCGCCGCGGCACGCTGCTGCGGCCTCCCGTCGGTCGCCGTCTCGGACGTACCACTCGGGGAGATCGACGGGCCGTTCGACGTCGTCACGATGGTCGCGGTCCTCCACCACCTCGACGCCGAGGCCGCCCTGCACGACGTACGCCGCCTGCTCGCGCCGGGCGGTCGGTTCCTCTGCGTCGGCCTCGCGCCACCGGCGTCCGCGGTCGACCTCGCGTGGGACGTCGCCTCGATCGTCACCAACCCGGTCATCGGCTTCGTGAAGCACCCCTGGCCGTCACCCGCGGGCGCCACCCCTCCGCCGTACCCGGTGGCCGACCCCACGCTCTCCTTCGACGAGCTGCACGCCATCGCCGGCACCGTCCTGCCCGGCGCCAAGATGCGTCACCAACTCGGCTTCCGCCACACCCTCGAGTGGACCGCCCCCGGCTCCTCCTGAGCGAGCGCGGTGCTTCGTGACCTAGCGTGCCTGCATGCGTCTCGCCCTCGCGGCCCTGCTCTCCGTCGTGCTCCTGCCCGCAGCACCCGCCCCTGCGGTGCCGGAGGCGCCCCGGCAGGTGACACGCCGCGAGTACGCCCAGGTCTCCCCGGGCATGACCCGCGCCCGGGTCGAGCGCATCTTCGGAGCCGGTCCCGGTTGCGTCTACATCAAGTACGAGCTCGACGGCCTGCTCCACATCGGTCGCCAGTACCGCAACGCCGCCGGCACCACGGTCTCGATCCAGTACGAGCGGCCCGAGGGTCGCCGGACTCGCGCCACCGGCAAGCAGTGGGGGTTGCTGGAGTCCTGCTTCCACCCGCGGCCACGGGTGGTCTCGCCGGGTGGGTGAACGGAGATCGGCGGCCGGCGCGGGGTCAGTGCGCGATTACTCAGCCCCCATGTCCCGCGAGGTAGGCGTCCGCGTTGCCTGTAGCCCCCCATTCGCCGCGGTCAGGGAGCCATTGAAGGATGCGTTCGGCGACCGGTGCTTCTACTGCGACGCCGTCCTCCCCATCGACAATCCCGTGGACCACGTGCTCCCTTGGTCCTTGGTCGGAATCGATGGCCTCGCCAACCTCGTCGGTTCCTGTACTCGATGCAATGGCGACAAGCTCAACTCATTGCCGACGCCAGCCATCGTGGACCGAGTCTTGGCGCGTGACCGTGCCGTGCTCGAGGAGTTGGCTGTCGATCTCGAGTGGCCCACGCAATATGACCGGGTGGTATCAGCGGCACGCGGGATCTACTTGAGTCGCCCGGATGGTTCACCCACGTGGGCAGGCGTCCGTTCAAGTCAGCGTCTCGACCTCGCATACCCCACTTGGTGGCTTACCTACTCCACCTGAAGCGCCAACGACACGGTCGTCGGAACGCGGCGAAGTACCGCCCTCGGGCAGCAGATCTGGACGTCAGGCAGACCGCCGCAACGCAGCGACGATCGGGTCGAAGTAGCGGCGCGCGGTCGCTTCATTGGTCTCTTGTTCGTCGTCCAGCGAAAGCCACTCGAGCTCAGCGGTCCAGAGAAGACCTGGGAGTGGCTCGACTGAACTGTCCAACGCGAGTCTCGCCTGTTGCGCGAGGCGTGCCAGATCGCCCAGCGACGCTCGCGCAGCGACGAAGTCGTCCCAGCCGCGGAGCAGCGGCTCGCATACTCGTCGAGCGTGATCGTCCATGGTCAGGAGATTAGATCGAACGGCCTACCGGCCACGCGGCGGTTCGCCCGCCCTCACGTCCGCCGGGCGAAGGTGACCTTGGTGTCGGCGTGGGCGGTCATGGCGTAGCGGGAGTCGTGGGCGAGGCGGTGGTGGCGGGGGCAGAGGAGACGGCCGTTGGCGAGGTCGGTGGCGCCGCCGCGGGACCAGGGGTCGTCGTGGTGGGCGTGGCAGCCGGAGGCGGTGGTCTCGCAGCCCTTCGCGGTGCAGCCGCCGTCGCGCAGGCCGAGGGCGATCCGTTGGGCCTTGGTGTACAGCCGGCGGGTGCGGCCGAGGTCGAGGGGGATCGAGTGGCCGTCGAGGACGACGGGGATGATCCCGGCTTCGCAGGCCAGCCGCCGGGCCTGGGCGGCGGACATGCGGGTGCCGTCGTCGAGCAGCGCGGTGGCGTGCTCGACGAGGAGCTGCTCGAGGGTCATCGTGATGACGATGGTCGCGTTCACCCCGGCGGTCTGCGGGGTGGCCTCGACCGGGTAGCGCTCGACGTACTCGATGAACGCCTCGCCGAGCCTTCGGCGCAGCGGCTTCCAGCCGCCGGACTCGTCGCGCAGCTCGGCATCGGTGTGGCGGGCGGGATTGGCCAGCGCGAAGAGGTGCCGCTTGAGCATCGCGCCGATGTGGGACGGGAGGCTGAACCGTCCGTGGCAGCGACCGCTGCCGTCGTCGTTCATCTCGAAGTCCGCCGTCGCGTCCGCGCGGGCCTCCTCCCGCTCCAGCGTGGCGGCCTCCTGAGCCTCGCCCAGCTCGGGGGCGACCACCTCGAGGATCCGCCTGCCGAGGCGGCGCAGCACCTTGGCGTCGTGCTCGGCCGCGGCAGCGAGGAGGTGGTCGCGGGCCTGCGCCCGGACTCCCGGGTCGATGATCCGGGTGACGCCGCCTGGAGCGTGGACCGTGGCGGGGATCGCGTCGACCGCACCGACGATCACCCGGGCCTGCTCCACCCGCAGCCGGCCGTCGGCCAGCGCACGAGCGGTGGGAGCGTGCAGGGGCTCCTCAAACGCCCGCGCCAGCCTGCTCAGCCTGGCCGCGTCGGCGTGGGTGCGGCGGCTGCGCGCCGCCCACCACTGGTGCGTGTGCCGCGCGCCCGTGGCGTCCCCGAGCCGCCGACGGTCGGCCTCGGCCACCACCCGGCACACCTCGCGCGTCAGGCGACCCGTCACGCCATCCAGCTCGTCGAGCAGCCGGACCACGTCGGCATCCGACAGACCACCGAGCGACACCTCACCCACCTCGGTCAGCGACGCGTGCACCCGCGCCAGCGCGCGGCTCACCACCGGCGACGCCTCCGGCTGCGTGCCGGGCGCTCGCCACCCACCCTCGAAGGCACCCGCGCGGGGCTGCTCGGCAGGTACGGCGCTCACTGGCTGGCCCTTCCACGCCCTCACCGGGCGCATGGACGACTACGGTCGTGGGCCTGGTGTCAGTGAGGTGTGTGCAGCCGGATGGTCGGCTTCAAGTAGGGCCCGAGCTCGCTCGCTCGAATCTGTGTCCCACCCTAGACGGACCCACCGACACTCGCTCCGGAGCCGAACCTCCGCCCTTCGGTGTGGCCGACGTCGGTGCGCTTCCCTACGATCCTGTGCTGAAGATCGCGACATCGGGGAGGACGAGCGTGACCAGCACCAACCAGCGCATGGGTGAGTTCAGCCGACTGGCGCAGGACCTGGCCGCGACGGAGGACGAGACGGCGCGGCTGCAGCTGGCCGTCGACTCGGCCGTGCTCCTGGTGGAGCGGTGCGCCCACGCCTGCATCAGCATCAACGAGAAGGGCCGCAACGTCATCCGGGTGGGCAGCGACGACGTCGCCCGCCGGGCCAACGAGCTGCAGTACGAGGTCGGCGAGGGACCGTGCCTCGACGTGCGACGCGAGCAGGTCGCGCTGGTCTGCGCCGACCTCGCCACCGAGCGCCGCTACCCCTCGTGGGCACGCCGGGCCGCGGCGGACCTCGAGGTCGGCTCGATGATGTCGCTGCTCGTCTACACCGACGACGACGCCTACGGGTGCCTCAGCCTGTACGCCGACCGGGGGGTGCGCTTCGACGCGGACGACGTGGCGGTCGGCGAGACCCTGGCCGCCCACCTCGCGGTGACGTTGGCGGCAGGCCGCGAGATCCACGGGCTGGGCCTGGCGCTCAACAGCCGACTGGTCATCGGGCGCGCCGAGGGCATCCTGATGGAGCGCCTGGGCATCAGCGAGGACCAGGCGCTCGACTACCTGCGACGCGTGTCGTCCCACACCAACCGCAAGCTGGTCGCGGTGTGCGAGGAGATCGTCCGGACCCGCGAGCTCCCCGAAGCGTGAACCGCCCCGAGTGACGGCCCGGGCGGCCGCTTCTAGACCGCCCGGGCCTCGTCAGCGTGAGGTCCATGGCTCTCACGCAGACGTACCAAGGGGTACCCACTGGTCCGCAGGGGATGCCCGCGGCGTCACCCCTGCGGGTCAGTAGTCCTCGCCCGCGTCGGGATCGGGCCCGCGGGTGATGTGCATGGCCGCCTCCTCGGCGGAGGCACCGGCGCCGTCGATGCCGACGTCGTAGGCGACCTCCTGCTTGTCCCGGTCCTCGCCGAGTCCCTGGTCGGGCTGGACCAGGCGACCGGTGCGCGCGTCGGCCTCGTCCAGGCCGAGCTCCTCGTCGAGGGCGTTCTCGTCCTCGTGGTCGTCGTCCTCGTCCTCGTCGGCGTAGGGGTCGACGTCGGGCACCTCCTCGGAGAGCCGGTCGTCGAGCGACTCCCCGCGGCGCATCTCGGCCTCCGTCGGGTAGTCGTCGTAGCCCCGCGGCGGACGGTCGGGCGGTGAGTAGCCGCGGTCCAGCACGTCGTCGAGGTCGCCGTCGTCCAGCGTGTCCTCGGGCTGGAGCTGGTCCTCGTCGTCCACGGACATGTCGAGGTAGTTCTCGCGGTCCTCACTCATGCCTCCTTCGTACCGATCGGGGCACGTCAGGACAAGGGGCGAAGGCCCCCGGCGTGTCAGGCGAGGCCGAGCTCACGCTCCAGTGCGTCGGTGAGCAGCGCGACCAGCGCCTCGGTCTGGATGTTGGCCGAGGACGAGACCTCCTCGTCGGAGCCGTCGAGCGCCCGGGCGGCGAGGCCGGCCTTGGAGTCGATGAGCTCCGCGATCCGGGTGTCGATGGTCTGCGCGGCGATGATGCGCCACGCGGTGACGGGGTCGCTCTGGCCGATGCGGTGGACGCGGTCGATCGCCTGCGTCTGCTCGGCGTCGGTCCACGACAGCTCGGACAGCACGACGTTGGACGCGACCTGGAGGTTCACGCCGACGCCGGCCGCGGCCAGCGAGCAGACGATCACCTGGACGTCCGGGTCGTTGACGAAGCCGTGGATGGCCTTCTCACGCGCCTTGGGCGTCTGGTCGCCCCGGATCGAGGTGTGCTTGAGCCCGCGACGGGTGAAGGTCTCCTCGGCGATGTCCATGACGTCGACGTGGCGGGCGAAGAAGACGACCTTGCCGACGTTGCGCGCCAGCTGGGCGGCGTAGTCGGCGGCGAGGCCGGCCTTGGCCTGGCCGATGCGGCGGAACATCGAGAAGACGTTCTCCCCCGACGTGCCGGAGTCCATCTCCTCGCGCTCCCAGGTCGCCACGCGACGGACGAGCTCGTGGTCGATGCCGTCGACGACCGAGCCCGTACGCCGGGTCTCGAGGGCCGCCTTGTAGCGCTGGACGAGCCGGCGGGCGAGCTCCTGCTCGGCCGCGCGGATCGAACGGGTGTCCTCGTCGTCGAGCTCGACCGGGATGTCGGCGATGCGGCGGGCCGGGATGTCCTCGGCCACGTCGACCTTGCGGCGACGCACGATGCCCATGTCGATGACGGCCTTGCGGGCCGCGGGGTAGAACGCGTGGTCGGCCGGCGTCAGGTCGGTCTCCTCGAGCGCCTCCATCAGGCGGGCCATCGGCTTCTTGTCGTCGATCCAGCCCAGGAACTGCCAGATCGCGCGGAAGTCCTCGATGTCGTTGATCAGCGGCGTGCCGGTCAGCGCCATCAGCAGCGGGCGGGCCGTGCGCGAGCGAAGCCGCTCGGACAGCTCCAGCACGTGGCGGGAGCGCTGCGAGGTCTTGTTCTTGATGAAGTGGGCCTCGTCGACCACCATCCCGCGGAAGCCGAACTTGCCGAGCCAGTCGACGTGGCGGTCGAGGATCTCGTAGTTGACGATGATGACGTCGGCGAAGGCGTCGACCTCGGTGCCGTCGCCGTGGATCACGGTCGCGCGGCGGCGCGGGGTCCAGCGCTCGGTCTCACGCGCCCAGTTGGTCTTCACCACGTTGGGGCACACGACGAGCAGCGGGAACGCGTGGGCGGCCTGCGCGGCGAGGAGCGCCTGCGCGGTCTTGCCGAGGCCGGGCTCGTCGGCCAGCAGGAAGGTGCGGTGCCCCTCCGCCGCCGAGGCGATCAGGCGCGCCTGGTGGGGCATCAGCTCGAGCTTGCCGGGAGCGTTGAGCGAGGTGGCCTCGGGCAGGTCCATGCAGGAGGACGAGCCGCCGAGCTCGAAGGAGCGGAACAGGGGGCCGAGCAGCTCCCACGTCGAGAGGCGGCCGTAGGTGCTGCGCCGCTCACGGCCGATCTCGAAGTCGGGCACGAGGAACGGGTTGGCCAGCTGGTGCTGCACGACCGACTGCGGGATCACCCGGCGCTCACCCAGGCCGGGGCCGGCCTCGTCGTCGGGCTTCGGCTCCTCGACCGGGGCCTCGATGCCGGCCTTGCGGAGCATCTCCAGGCGCAGGTCGCGGGCGCTGTCGGTGACCACGGCCTCCTCGGACAGCAGCCCGAAGAGCGACGGGTCGCGGGTGGCCGTCTTGGCGAGGATGGTGGCGATGCCGTCGAGGCGCTTGAGCTCGTCGGCCTTCTGGGCGTCGGTCAGCTCCGCCGAGGCGCGTACGTCGGTGCGGTGCTCGCGCGCCAGCAGTGCGACGACCTGGAAGCGCACCCGCTGCCCGGGGGCGAGCGGGCCGCGCTGGACCGCCGACTCGAGCTCGCGCACGGCCCGGGCGAGCACGGGGACGATGCCCTCGTTGTCCTTGTGGCGGGCGTGCGCAGGGGTGCGGCGACTGCCGCGCTGGCGTTGGCGCTGGGCCAAGGGGTCCTCCCGGACTGAGCCTGACTGGGTACGCGTCGCGGAGCAGGCGGGCCTGTGTCGGCGCTGACCTGCACACCACGGCGTGGAGGTTGGAGCGAGACGTCGCGCTGCGGGGCCCTGGGGATCGGTGGTGATCAGTGGGGCACGGCGCGGGACGCTGGGGCCATCCTAGCCCCCGGTCGTCCCGAGCCGTTAACTGTTCCCCACATCGGCGTGGTCGGCGTGAGACGGTGTCTCCCATGGAGGGGAGCACCGAGACCGGCGCGCGGCGCGGCCGACCCGGGCACGACCAGCGTGCGGTGCTCCGAGTCGCGGTCGACCTGTTCAACCGGCAGGGCTACGACGCCACGAGCGTCGGCGACGTGGCGCGCGAGCTCGGCCTGACCAAGTCGGCGATCTACCACCACGTCCCGAGCAAGGAGCACCTCCTCCGCAGCGCCATCGACGAGGCGCTCGACGCCCTGACCGCGGCGCTCGACGAGGTCGCCGCGGCCACGGACCTCGACGCGGGAGAGCGACTGCGGGCCGCCGTGCGCAGCAGCGTGAGCGTGCTGGTCGGCCACCTCCCCGCGGTGACGCTGCTGCTCCGGGTCCACGGCAACACCCCGGTGGAGCAGGCGGCCCTCGCCCGACGACGCACCATCGACCAGCGGCTGGCCGACATGGTCCGCCTCGCGGTGGACGAGGGCGTGGTCCGAGCCGACCTCGACCCGCTCCTGATCAGCCGGCTGCTCTTCGGCATGGTCAACTCGCTCACCGAGTGGGTCCGCCCCGACCTCGACGGCGACGCCCTGGCCGAGGCCGTGACCGCCCTCGCGTTCGACGGGCTCGCCCGCCGGGACCACCAGGGACTCGCGCCGCCGGTGCAGTGACCTTCGCCCCTGCCCCGCCCGGTCAGGCACGCCTAGCGTGGGCGGTGGAGGGATCCCGATGGACGTACCTGCAGGTCGCGACGGCGCGGTCACCGGGTGGCGCGACCTCCTCGGCGCCGACCCGCTGCCGTGGCTGCTCTCGTCGCCGGAGCCGTGCGCCCGCTGGGCTGCGCTGACCGGCCTGACCGACGCGGGGCCGGACGAGGAGGACGTACGCCGCGCGCACCGCGACGTGGTCGCCGACCCGCTCACCCGCTCGCTCGTGGCGCGGCTGCCCGACTGGACCGTGGACCAGCACCTGTCGGGCCACCAGAGCCCGGCGTTCGCACCGCACCTCCTCGGGCTGCTGGCCGACATGGGCGTGGCCGCGGGCGACTTCGCCGAGGTCGAGTCGCTGCTCGACGCGATGCTGGAGCACCAGGAGCCATCGGGCCGCTTCGCCTCCTTCGGCACGGCGGCACCGGGCTCGGCCCCCGTGTGGGGTGCCCTGCTCTGCGACACCCACCCGGTGCTGGACGTGCTGGTCCGGTTCGGCCGCGGGGAGGACGAGCGGGTCCGGGCGGCCCTCGCCCGGTCGGCGGCCGACCTCGCCGACACCGCGCAGGGGCGCGCGTGGCCGTGCGTGCCGCACCCGGTGACGGGGTGGCGCGGACCCGGACGCCGCGACGCCGTGTGCCCGATGGCGACCCTGCAGGCGCTGCGGGTCTTCTCCCGCCTCCGGCCCGCCGACTGGCCCGACGGGGTGCTGGACGCGGCCCGGGTGGTCCTGCGCGCGTGGGCCGAGCGAGGGTCGGAGAAGCCCTACCAGTTCGGGCACGGGGTCCAGTTCAAGACGGTGAAGTGGCCGCCGACCTGGTACGGCGCCCTCGGCGTCGTGGACACCGTGGGGCGGTTCCCCGAGCTCTGGCGGGACGACCCCTCCGGCTGGGAGGCGCAGGCGCTGGCGGAGGTCACCGCCTGCCTGCTGGCGTACAACGTCTCCGCCGACGGCACCGTGACGCCGCGGTCGACCTACTGGGGGTTCGAGACCCACTCCTTCGGCCAGAAGCGGCTGCGCTCCCCGTTCGCGACCGCCGTGCTGCTCACGGCCGTACGACGGGTCGACGACCTGGCCGCGGCCGTGGCGCGCGTCGACGTGCGCGCGTTGGGCAGCTCGAAGGGCGGGTCCGGGCAGCCGGTGGCGCCTCGGGTGCGCTGACCGGGGCCGTTCAGGGCTCCAGGCAGCCCGGCGTCGAGTCGCCCGGTCCGTCCGGGTCCAGGGTGCTTCCAGCCGCATCGCGCAGCACCACCCGGTCCACCGTCGCGAACTGCTTGAGGGTGGGCAGCACCTCGCCGGCGATGCTCACCGTCGATCCGCCACTGCTGCAGCGGCCCGTGAGGCGCAGGTCGGCGACGCCACCGGAGACGGTGAGGTCGTCGTAGCCCGTGGCGCCGGAGCGCAGCAGCCGCAGGCCACGGGCCCGCTCCCCCGGCAGCGGCCCCGCGAACAGCCGGTCGAGCACGCCGGTCGCGGGAGAGCCGGGCCGCACCAGCCGCCGGACCGGGACGAAGAACGGCTCACGGTTGTCGACGAAGCGGTCGCGGTGGAAGAACCACACCTTGCGCTCGACGGTCGGGAAGCCCGCCCCCACCTCGACCACCACGCGCGGCGGAGCCTGCAGGGTCGTCACCCGCACGCGGGTCCGCTTCGCCAGCCCGATGCCGTACGTCGTGACGGCCTCGAAGTCGCCCGAGCGCACGGCCGTCAGCACGTTGGGCAGCGGGAACGCCACCCGGCGCGGCGCGGCGGTCGGTGCGCCGGCGTCGGTGTGGGCCTGGGCGCGCTCGAAGCGCACCCGCAGGAGCGCCTGGCCCGCGACGTGCACCCGGCGACCCGAGCCGTCGGCGAACAGGCGGTCGACGAACTCCACCTGCCGGTCGGCCGGCAGGCCGCCGCGGAACTCGAACACGACGCGGTCGACGTCGCCGACGTGCCGGGCCCGCACGGCGACCAGCAGCGGGTTGGACGGGGCCACACGCCCGGCCTCGGGCGCGGCGTGGCTGCTCGGCGTGCCGACGGCCAGCGGTGCCAGCGCGACCGCCAGCAGCGAGCACAACACACGACGAACCCTCATGACGTACCTCCCGGTGCAGACCCTTCTCCGACGCTAGAACGTCCGCCCCCGCGCGGGAAGGGCCCTCCGGCAGGACGCTAGGAAGTCCCGGCACCCGTCCGCGCGCCGAGGGAGCGGCTCCTCCCCCGGAACTCTGCGATGACGGTGTCGCCGGCCCGCACCGTGACGTCGTACAGGCCCGACCGGCCGCGCAGCGCGACCTCTTGCGCGTGGGCCTTCAGGACCTGGCCCAGCCGGGCCGGCTCGAGGAGGTCGATGGTGAACCCGGCCGCGACGGTGACCGGTCCGTGCGAGTTGCAGGCCAGCGCGAAGGCCGAGTCGGCGAGGCTGGCGATCAGGCCGCCGTGGCAGAGGTCGTGGCCGTTGACCATGTCGTCGCGCACGCGCATCGACACCACCGCACTGCCCTCGCCGAGGTCCTCCAGGCGCATCCCGAGCGCCGCGCTGGCCGCGTCGGCCGCCCACATCGCCCGGGCGGCCGCGAACGGGTCAGGCATCGAAGTCGACCGTGACGGCCGGGCTCACCGGGAAGGTCTGGCAGGTGAGCACGAACTGCTGCTCCACCTCGTCGGGCTCGAGGGCGTAGTTGCGCACCATCTCGACCTCGCCGTCGGTCACCTTCGCGCGACAGGTGCCGCACACACCGCCCTTGCAGGCGAACGGCAGGTCGCTGCGCACGGCCTGGGCGGAGTCGAGCAACGTCGTGTCGCGCGGCATCGGCGTGGTCGTCGTACGTCCGTCGAGCACCACGGTGACGTCGCTCGTGACGCCGTCGACCACGCGGTCGGCATGGCGCAGTGTCGGCGGCGGCTCGTCGACGAAGAACAGCTCGAAGTGGATCTTCTCCTTCGGCACCCCGAGCTCCTCGAGCACCGTGCGGGCGTCCTGGATCAGGCCGAGGGGGCCGCAGAGCCAGACGTGGTCGATCGAGGCCAGCGGCACCTTGACCGGCAGCAGGCGGCGCAGCCGGTCGGCGTCGAGCCGACCGGAGAACAGCTCGACGTCGCGGGGCTCGCGCGAGAGCACGTGGACGAGGTCGAAGCGCGGGCCGTGGAGATTCTTCAGGTCGCTGAGCTCCTCGGCGAACATCACCGAGGTGGTCTCGCGGTTGCCGTAGAGCATCGTCACCGAGCTGTCGGGGTTGGCCAGCACGGACGCGGCGATCGAGAGCATCGGGGTGATGCCGGAGCCGGCCGCGATGCACAGGTGCCGCCCGGCCAGCGACGGGTCCGCACGGAAGCTGCCCGACGGCTCGGCGACCTCGACCGTCTCGCCGGGGCTCACCTGGTGGATCAGCCAGGACGAGAACAGGCCGCCCGGGATCTCGCGGACGCCGATGCGAGGCGCCGCGCCGGCGGGGGCGCAGATGGAGTACGTCCGGCGGTGCTCGACGCCGTCGACGACCCGGCGGAGGGTGAGCGACTCCCCCGGCTCGAAGGCGAACAGCTCGCGCAGGTCGTCGGGCACGTCGAAGGTGACCGCCGCCGAGTCGTCGGTGAGCGGCTCGATGTCGCGGACCTTGAGCCGGTGGAACCCCTGGACCATCAGATCTCCTTGACGTGGTCGAAGGGCTCGAGGCAGGAGGTGCAGCGGTACTGCGCCTTGCAGGCGGTCGAGCCGAACTCCGAGACCAGCTCGGTGGCGGGCGAGTCGCACTGCGGGCACCGCACCTGGCGGGCCGTCGGCAGCAGGGTGAGCGGGATCGGGCCGTCGTGGGACGGCGCCGGGCCCGGGGGCGAGATGCCGGCAGCGGCGAGCGCGGCCCGGCCGGCCGGGGTGATCCAGTCGGTCGTCCACGCGGGGTCGAGGCTGACCCGCACCTCGACCCGGTCGAACCCGGCACCGCTGAGCTCGCGCACCAGGTCGTCGCGCATCGCCGCCATGGCCGGGCAGCCGGAGTAGGTCGGGGTGATGTCGACGACCACGTGGGAGTCGCCTACGACGTCGACGTCGCGCAGCACCCCCAGGTCGGCGAGCGTCAGCATCGGCAGCTCGGGGTCGGTGACCCGCTCGGCCACCGCCCGCGCGCGCTCGGTCACCCGCTGACTCATCAGCCTCACCACTGGCCCCTCGGGTGGGCACGCGCGACCGACTGCATCTCGGCCAGCATCCGGCTCAGCGGCTCACCGTGCATGCCGTCGCGGCCGGTCCGGCCGAGCACCCCGGCGCGCCGGGGAGCCTCCGACCTCGGCACGTCGGCAGCGGCCAGGACCTGGTCGAGCGTGGCCTCCGCGGCCTCGCGGACAGAGGCGGGGTCGACGCCGACCCCGGCCGCAGCGGCGGCCGCCTCGACCGGGTGGGTGTCGAAGAGCTCGGGCCACAGCGGCCAGAGGGAGTCGAGCGCGGCCACCAGCCGGGACCGCGACTCGTCGGTGCCCTGCGCGAGGGTGACGAACCAGCGCGCGGCGTAGTCGCGGTGGTAGGCCAGCTCCTTGACGCCCTTGGCCGCGACGGCCGCGAGCACGTGGTCGCGGCTGGTGCGCAGCCGCTCGAAGGTTGCGAGCCGCCAGATGGAGAACAGCAGCACCCGCACGGTCGCCTCGGCGAAGTCGCCGTTGACGACCTCCGCGAACCGCACGTTGCGGAACTGGTGTGCCTCGCGGAAGAACGCCAGCGCGTCCTCGGGCGGCGCCGGTGAGCCCTCCGGAAGCGCCGGCACGACCGAGTCGTCGGCCTTCGCGGCCCGCGCCAGCAGCAGCCGGGCCTGGCCGAGCAGGTCGAGGGCGATGTTGGACAGCGCGATGTCGTCCTCGAGGTCGGGCGCGTTGCTGGTCCACTCCGAGATCCGGTGCGACATCACCAGCGCGTCGTCGCCCAGCATCAGGGCGTACGCCGCCAGCGCGGGCGCGTCGACGCCCTCGGGGATGGTCGTGTCGACGCCAGCGAGGGGGTCCTCGAAGTCGGTGCCGAAGGCCCAGTGGGCGTCGTTGACGAGCAGGCCCGAGTAGGCGCTCTCGTGCTCGTCCTCTTCCGTCGTGTGCACGTGGTCGTTCATCACATATGTGGGACGTTGTCGGGGATGTCGTAGAAGGTCGGGTGCCGGTAGACCTTGTCGCCGCTCGGGGCGAACATCGGGTCCTTCTCGTCCGGGCTCGAGGCCGTGATCGCGTCGGCGCGGACCACCCAGATGCTCACGCCCTCGTTGCGGCGCGTGTAGACGTCGCGCGCGTGCAGCAGCGCCATCCGGTCGTCGGCCGCGTGCAGCGACCCGACGTGGACGTGGTTGAGGCCGCGCTTGCCGCGCACGAAGACCTCGTAGAGGGGCCACTCGGGCTGGAGGTCGCTCATGCCGGCGCCCCCTGCCTCGCGGCGTACGCCGTCGCGGCCTCGCGCACCCAGGCGCCGTCCTCGTGGGCACGGCGGCGGTGGGCCATCCGCTGCGCGTTGCAGGGGCCGTTGCCCTTCACGCCCTCCATGAACTCCTCCCAGTCGGGCGAGCCGAAGTCGTAGTGGCCGCGCTCCTCGTTCCACCGCAGCTCGGGGTCGGGGAAGGTCACGCCGCACGCCTCGGCCTGCGGGACGGACATGTCGACGAACTTCTGGCGCAGCTCGTCGTTGGTGTTGCGCTTGATGCCCCACGCCATCGACTGCGCGGTGTTGGGCGAGTCGGCGTCGGGCGGGCCGAACATCATCAGCGCGGGCCACCAGAACCGGTCGACCGACTCCTGCACCATCGCGCGCTGCTCGTCGGTGCCGCGCATCATCGTGGTCAGCAGCTCGTAGCCCTGGCGCTGGTGGAAGGACTCCTCCTTGCAGACCCGGATCATCGCCCGGCCGTAGGGGCCGTAGGAGGTGCGGCACAGCGGCACCTGGTTGCAGATCGCGGCACCGTCGACCAGCCACCCGATGGTGCCGACGTCGGCGTAGGACAGGGTCGGGTAGTTGAAGATCGAGGAGTACTTCTGCCGGCCCGAGATCAGCAGCTCGGTGAGCTCCGCGCGGGAGACGCCGAGCGTCTCGGCGGCGGAGTAGAGGTACAGCCCGTGACCGGCCTCGTCCTGCACCTTCGCGAGCAGGATCGCCTTGCGGCGCAAGCTCGGGGCGCGGGTGATCCAGTTGCCCTCCGGCTGCATGCCGATGATCTCGCTGTGCGCGTGCTGGGCGATCTGGCGCACCAGGGTCTTGCGGTAGCCCTCCGGCATCCAGTCGCGCGGCTCGATGCGGTCGTTGCGCGCGATCGTCGCCTCGAAGTAGGCCTGGAGCGCCTCCTCCGCGTGCGAGTCGGGCGCGGTCTCCGTCAGCGTCATGGGCAGCCCTCCACCAGATTTACTGACCGATCGGTCTGGTATTAGTGTGTCACCAGTCACTCTGGCACGCAAACAGCCGCTCGATCCACCAGCTCGACTCCTAGGGAGACCACCGTGACCCGTCTGCTCGAGAGCTACGCCGCCGGCCGCTGGTACGCCGCCTCCGCCGAGGGTGACCCGCTGCTCGACGCGGCCACCGGCGAGGAGGTCGCGCTGATCTCCAGCGCCGGCCTCGACATCGGCGCGATGACCCACCACGCCCGCACCGTGGGCGGCCCCGCGATCCGCGAGCTGACCTTCCACGAGCGCGCGCTGCTGCTCAAGGAGCTGGCCACGCACCTGACCGGGCTCAAGGACGAGCTCTACGCCCTCTCGCTGCGCACCGGCGCCACGCGGCGCGACTCGATGATCGACATCGACGGCGGCTTCGGCACGATGTTCAGCTTCTCCTCCAAGGGCCGCCGCGAGCTGCCCAACGACACGGTGGTGTGCGACGGCGACCTCGAGCAGCTCGGCCGCACCGGGGTCTTCCTGGGCCAGCACGTCTACACCTCGCGGCCCGGCGTCGCGGTCCAGATCAACGCCTTCAACTTCCCCGTGTGGGGCATGCTCGAGAAGCTCGCGCCGGCCTTCATCGCCGGGCTCCCCTCGATCGTCAAGCCCGCCAGCCAGACGGCGTACCTCACCGAGCTCGTGGTCCGCCGCATCGTCGAGTCGGGCATCCTGCCCGAGGGCTCGCTCCAGCTGCTGTCCGGCTCGGCCGGCGACCTGCTCGACCACCTCGGCGTCCAGGACTCGGTGGCGTTCACGGGGTCGGCGCACACCGCGGGCATCCTGCGCCAGCACCCGTCCGTCCTCCACGGGGGCGTCGCGCTCCAGGTCGAGGCCGACTCGCTCAACTGCTCCGTGCTCGGTCCCGACGTCACGTCGGGCGACCCCGAGTGGGACCTGTTCGTCAAGGGCGTCGTCACCGAGATGACCGCCAAGGCCGGTCAGAAGTGCACCGCCATCCGCCGGGTCATCGTCCCGGCGGCCGTCGCCGACGAGGTGACCGACGCGATCGCCGCGAAGCTGGCGACCATCACCGTCGGCGACCCCGGCGACGAGTCCGTGCGGATGGGCCCGCTGGCCTCGCTCGGCCAGCGCGAGGAGGTCCGCAAGGCCGTCGAGGCGCTGCGCTCCTCCGCCGACGTCGTCCTCGGCGACCCGACCGCGACGACCGGCTTCGCCGGTGACGGCGAGCGTGGCGCCTTCATGGCGCCGGTCCTGCTCAAGGCCCGCGCCGGTGCGGTGGAGCCGCACGACGTCGAGCCCTTCGGCCCCGTGTCGACGGTGATGTCCTACGACTCCCTCGACGAGGCCGTCGCCCTGGCCGCGCGGGGCAAGGGCTCGCTCGCCGGCTCGGTGGTGACCCACGACCCCGGCGTCGCCCGCACCCTCGTGCTGGGCCTCGCGCCCTGGCACGGCCGCATCCTCGTGCTCGACCGCGACGACGCGCCGGAGAACACCGGCCACGGCTCCCCGCTGCCCATGCTGGTCCACGGCGGTCCCGGCCGGGCCGGCGGCGGCGAGGAGCTCGGCGGCGTGCGCGGGGTGCTGCACCACATGCAGCGCTCGGCGATCCAGGCCTCCCCCGACATGCTCACCGCGATCACCGGCCGCTGGACCCGCGGCTCGCAGCGCACGGTGACGCCCGAGCACCCGTTCCGCCGCTCGCTCGCCACGCTGGAGGTCGGCGACACGATCGCCTCCGAGCCGCGGGTGATCTCGCTGGAGGACATCGACCACTTCTCCGAGTTCACCGGCGACACCTTCTACGCGCACACCGACCCCGAGGCGGCCGCGCAGAACCCGCTCTTCGGCGGCATCGTCGCCCACGGCTACCTCATCGTGTCGATGGCGGCCGGGCTCTTCGTCGACCCGGCCCCCGGCCCGGTGCTGGCCAACTTCGGCGTCGACAACCTCCGCTTCCTCACCCCGGTCAAGGCCGGCGACTCGATCCGGGTGACCCTGACGGTCAAGCAGATCACCCCGCGCTCCTCGGCCGACTACGGCGAGGTCCGGTGGGACGCGCTGGTGACCAACGGCGACGACGAGCCGGTGGCGACGTACGACGTGCTGACTCTGGTGGCGAAGGAGTCCTGAGCACTACCTTCTGCGCATGACACCAGCCGCGCAGCGCGTCGTCGGGATCGTCGTCCTGCTCGTCCTCGGCGGCCTGGTGTGGCCGCTCACCGCGTTTTTCTTCGACGACGAGGGCTCGGAGAACTGGATCATCCCGCTCGGCCTGCTCGCCGCGATGGTGATCGGGGCGGCGGTGACGATCGCGCTCCCGGCACTGGCCAGGCACGGAGCCTCGAGCGGGCGCCGCGCCCTGACCGGAGCGTGGTGGGGCCTGCTGGCGTCCTTCGCCGGCATCGTCGTCTTCTGGTTCCTGCTCAACGGCTTCAGCGGCGCCTGAGGGGCTGACCCGCCGGCCCTTGCGGGCGGCGGTACGGTGCGGCCATGGCCGAGAAGAAGCGCTGGTCCGACATGACCCCCACCCAGAAGAAGGTCGTGGTGGCCGCCGGCATCGCGGAGGTCGCCCTCACGACCTGGTGCCTGCGTGACCTCAAGCGGCGACCCACCGAGCTGGTCCGCGGCCCGAAGGCCCTCTGGGCGCCGGCGCTGTCCGTGCAGCCGGTCGGCCCGATCGCCTACCTGGTCTGGGGCCGGAGGCGCTGAGCCCGGGGACCCTCGACCCGGGTCCTCGGGACCACTGCCCCTGACGCCGGGCCGCCCCTCGCCGCACGCTGGTGGGGAGGAGGCGAGCGACATGAGGCGCACGACCGTCGCGGCCGTGGCCGTGGCTGCCCTGGTGGGCGTGGGAGCAGGGGCCGCGGTGACGGCGTACGACGGCTCGGACGGGCACCGCCCGATGGCGTCGGCCGGCTGGCACGACGGTCACCAGGGCATCGGCCCGGGCTCCGGGATGGGCCGCGGGATGGGGCAGCACGCCTCCGTCGCGAGCGAGAAGGAGTTCCTGGCCGAGATGGTGGCCCACCACCAGGAGGCGATCCGCGCCGCGCGGGAGCTGGCGCGGTCCGACCGCGCGGACCTGCGCGACTTCGGCGAGCGGATCGTCGCCGACCAGTCCGCTCAGGTCGACCGGATGGAGGGCTGGCTCGACGACTGGTACGCCGATGGCGCCGGGGACGTCGACTACGAGCCGATGATGAGGGACCTGTCCGGGCTGACCGGCGACCGCCTCGACCGGACCTTCCTCGAGGACATGGTGTGGCACCACATGGCCGCGGTGATGATGGCGCAGCACCTCCTCGTCTCGGGCCTGGTCGAGCACGACGAGGTGGCCGCCCTCGCCCGCGACATCCGTGACGACCAGCGTGCCGAGATCCGGCAGATGCGCCGCTGGCTGGCGGACTGGTTCGCCTGATCCGCTGGTCTGGAGCACGAGGCGCTCGGGCCCTGCGCGCTCGTACGCTTTGCCATGGCCCACGCGCAGCTCACCCGGATGGCGACGCTGTCGCTCGGCGTGCTCTACGTCGCCGCCGGGCTCACGGAGCCGGCGCGGGCCGTCTCGTCCGACGACGGCGGGCGCGCGTTCTGGGTCGGCACGCTGGTCGGCGGTGGCGCGCTCGTGCTCGGCGGCCTCGCCCTGACCGGGCGGCAGCCGCACGTGGGCCGGGGCCTGGTGTGCGTCGGCAGCCTAGTGGGCATCCTCGCCACGACGTGGACCGTCGTGGTGCCGGTGCTCGCGGTGGCCGTGGTGTTCCTGACCCTCCGCGAGACGCTGGCGACCTGACGCTGCGGCTCAGCCGCTGTAGGGCACCTCGCTGCGCCACTGCGACTCGTCGGTGGTGACGGCGTCCCAGAGCGCGTCGGCGACCCGGTCGGGCGTGAACGCGCCCTCGCGCGACAAGGTGCCGCGCACCGTCACCGACACGGCGCGGATGCCGTCGGCGGCCAGGGTCTTGTCGATGCTGTGCACGAGGTTGCGCACCCCCGCCTTCTGGACGCCCAGCGACGCCGCGCCCTCCCACGGCTGGTCCGCGGCCATGCTGCCGGTGACGCTGACGCGGCCGCCGGAGGACATGAACGGGCGCGCGGCCTGCAGCACCGTCAGCAGGGCGCCCACACCGAGCGCGACGTCCTCGAGCAGCTCGGACACGGTCAGCGACAGCGGGTCCTTCTCGCGGAAGGCGCTGGGGTTGAAGTGCAGGACGTCGATGCGGCCGGTGTGCTCGCCCATGCGTCGTACGGCGTCGCGCGCAGCCACCTCGTCGGTGACGTCGACCACCGCGTGGCCGACGGCGGCGCCGCGGGCCTCGAGGTCACGGACCAGGTCGTCGAGCACGTCCTGGTCCTGGCCCACCAGCCCGACGTCGTACCCCTCGTCGGCGAACCTGCGCGCCACCGAGCCACTCACACCGGGTCCGGCACCGACAACGACGATGACTGGTCTGCTCATGGGACGTTCCTACCGGACTCGCGGCGTCAGCGCGACGACCTGTTGTCGGGCTCCGGGGGGTTGTGCCGCGGCGCGGCGTTCGGGCCCTGGGTGCCCTCCTGGGTCTCGCCGGACTCGCCGTCCGGCTGCGCGGCGACGGAGTCACCGGGGCTGATCGGGGTGGGCTCGTCGCCCTCGGGGGCGAGCTCGGAGACCTGGCCCTCCTGCTCCTGCTCGCCGGGCGTGTCGTGGTCGTGCGTCATGCGGACCTCCTCGTGGGGTGGGCAGGCCTCCACGCAACCACCGTCGGTGCCGGCGGCGGCTCACCTGCGCGGGTGGTGGCCGGGGTCCGGCGGCTGGCTACGGTCGGGGGATGACTCGCTTCGGATACACCCTGATGACCGAGCAGAGCGGACCGCGGGAGCTGGTGGGGTACGCCGTCGCCGCCGAGCGGACCGGATTCGACTTCGAGGTGATGAGCGACCACTTCTCGCCGTGGCTCACCGAGCAGGGGCACGCGCCCTACGCGTGGACCACGCTCGGTGCCGTCGCGCACGCCACCGAGCGCGTCGGCCTGATGACCTACGTGACCTGCCCGACGCTGCGCTACCACCCGGCCGTGGTCGCGCAGAAGGCGGCGACCCTCCAGATCCTCGCCGAGGGGCGTTTCACCCTCGGCCTCGGCAGCGGCGAGAACCTCAACGAGCACGTGGTCGGCGAGGGCTGGCCGGCGATCGCGGAGCGCCAGGAGCTGCTCGCGGAGGCCATCGAGGTGATCCGTGCGCTGCACACGGGTGATCTGGTCGACCACCGCGGCGACTTCTTCCAGGTCGACTCCGCACGCATCTGGGACCTGCCCGACGAGGGCGTCGACATCGGCGTCGCCGTGGCCGGCGAGCGGGCGATCGAGACGTTCGCGACGCTGGCGGACCACTGCATCGCGGTCGAGCCGAAGGCCGACATCATCGAGGACTGGAACGACGTCGACGGGGCGCCGCGCATCGGCACGGACGCGCGGGCGATCGGACAGATCCCGATCTGCTGGGACCCCGACGAGGACACCGCCGTGGCCCGGGCGCACGAGCAGTTCCGCTGGTTCGGCGGCGGCTGGTCGGTCAACGCCGACCTGCCCACGCCGGCCGGCTTCGCCGGCGCGACGACGTACGTCCGGCCCGAGGACGTGGCCGACTCCATCCCCTGCGGTCCCGACCTCGACAAGATCGTGGACTCGGTGTCGGCCTACTGGCAGGCCGGCTTCACCGACGTGGCGCTCGTGCAGATCGGCGACGAGGGTCAGCAGCGCTTCCTCGACGAAGCTGCCGGCCCGCTGCTGGAGAAGCTGCGGGCGGCCGCCCCATGAGTGGTCAACGCCAGCCGAGGTCCGGCGCGACGGCGGTGAGCACCGACTCGAGGATGTGCGCGTTGTAGTCCACGCCAAGCTGGTTGGGCACGGTGAGCAGGAGCGTGTCGGCGGCTGCGATGGCCTCGTCGTCGGCGAGCTCCTTGACCAGCACCTCGGGCTCGGCGGCGTACGTCCTGCCGAAGACCGCACGCAGGTTGGCCTCGATCTGGCCGAACTGGTCGGAGCTCGAACCATCGTGGCCGAAGTACATCCGGTCGAGGTCGGTGGTGATCGGCATGATCGAGCGGCTGACCGAGACCCGGGGCTCGCCCTCGTGTCCGGCGGCGCGCCAGGCCTCGCGGAAGACCTCGATCTGCTTGCGCTGCTGGACGTGGAACGGCTCGCCGGTCTCGTCGGCCTTGAGCGTTGAGCTCATCAGGTGCATCCCCTTCTCGGCGGCCCAGCGCGCGGTCGCGTCGGACGCGGCGCCCCACCAGATGCGCTCGCGCAGGCCCTCGGAGTGCGGCTCGACGCGCAACAGGCCCGGCGGGTTGGGGAACATCGGCCGCGGGCTGGGCTGGGCGAAGCCCTCGCCCTCGAGCACCTGCAGGAAGACCTCGGTGTGACGGCGCGCCATGTCGGCCTGGTCCTCGCCCTCGGCGGGCTGGTAGCCGAAGTAGCGCCAGCCGTCGACGACCTGCTCCGGTGATCCCCGGCTGATGCCGAGCTGGAGCCGGCCCCCGGAGATGAGGTCGGCGCCGCCGGCGTCCTCGGCCATGTAGAGCGGGTTCTCGTAGCGCATGTCGATCACGCCCGTGCCGATCTCGATCCGGCTGGTGCGGGCGCCGACCGCGGCGAGCAGCGGGAACGGCGAGGCCAGCTGGCGCGCGAAGTGGTGCACCCGGAAGTACGCGCCGTCGGCACCGAGCTCCTCGGCCGCGACGGCGAGGTCGATCGACTGGAGCAGGGTGTCGGACGCGGTCCGCACGGCCGACTGCGGCGAGTCGGTCCAGTGGCCGAAGTTCAGGAACCCGATCTTCTTCATGACTGGTTCAACGCTCAACCACTCGGGTTGTTCCCGACGGTCTCGCGCCGGGGTAGTCCACGTGGCAGTTTGTGTGGGGTGCCCACCCCGACCAACCACAACACCAAACGGACAACAACTACAGCCGGCACCCCCC
>NZ_JAYSFM010000003.1:127759-147687 GCF_041913365.1 Nocardioides sp. | reverse complement strand
AGAACACACCACCCCCGGGGGGTTGCGCCCCGCGCGGCGGGGGGGTTGTGCTGTGTTGGGGTGGGGGGGGGGGGGGCCCCCGCCGGCCCAACCCCCGCCCACTGGACTACCGCTTGACGGGAGTCACCCCGCGATGTGCAATATATTGCATGCCGATCCCGGTGGACCACGCTCCCATCCGCACCTCGCTGCTGCGCGACACCGTCCACGACCGGCTGCGTGACGCCATCGTCGACGGCACGCTGGCGCCGGGCGAGGTGGTCCGGGACACCGAGCTCGCAACGTGGCTCGGCGTGAGTCGTACGCCGGTGCGCGAGGCGCTGCTCCGCCTCGGCGAGTCCGGGCTGGTCCGGGCTGCCCCCGGCCGGTCGACTGTCGTCGCGGAGATCGACCTTGCGGAGGTCCGCCAGGCCCACGCCGTGGTCGTCTCGATGCACCGCCTCGCGGTGGTCGAGGCCGTCGCCCGGCTCACGCCCGCCCACCTCGACACGATGCGTGCGGCCAACGCCCGCTTCGCCGCGGCCCTCGACGCGCACGACACCGACGCCGCCCTGGCCGCCGACGACGACTTCCATGCCGTCGCCGTCGAGGTCTCGGGCAACCGGGCGCTCGCGACCGTGCTCGACCAGTTCAGCCCGGTCGTGCGCCGCCTCGAGCGGCGGCGCTTCGCCTCGCTCGCCGGCTCCGAGTCGGTCGCCCTGCACGAGCGCCTCGTCGAGACGTGCGCGTCCGGTGACGTCGAGGCCGCGGCCGAGGTGGCGTACCGGACCTGGCAGAACCTCGCCGACCTCATCCCCGACACCGACCCCCAGGAGATCCCGTGATCCTCGACCAGTTCCCCCGGCACCCGCTGACCTTCGGACCCTCCCCCGTCCACGAGCTGAAGCGGCTCACCCAGCACCTCGGCGGGGCGACGGTCTGGGCCAAGCGCGAGGACGTCAGCAGCGGCCTGGCCTTCGGCGGCAACAAGGTCCGCAAGCTGGAGTACATCGTCCCCGACGTGCTCGCGAGCGGCGCCGACACGCTCGTCTCGATCGGCGGCTACCAGTCCAACCACACCCGCCAGGTCGCCGCCGTCGCCGCGCACCTCGGCCTGAAGTGCCGCCTGGTGCAGGAGAAGTGGGTGCCCTGGGACGACCCGACCAACACCCAGGTCGGCAACATCCTGCTGAGCCGGATGATGGGCGCCGACTCGCGCCTGGACCCGCACGGCTTCGACATCGGCATCAGGGACTCGTGGAGGGACGCGATCCGCGAGGTCGAGGAGGCCGGCGGCACGCCGTACGCGATCCCGGCCGGTGCGAGCGAGCACCGCCTGGGCGGCCTGGGCTTCGCCAACTGGGCCTTCGAGGTCGCCGAGCAGGAGCGCGCGCTGGGGGTCACCTTCGACACGATCATCGTGTGCACCGTCACCGGCTCGACGCACGCCGGCATGATCGCCGGGTTCGCTGCGCTGGAAGACCTCACGGGCGTACGCCGTCGCGTGATCGGCATCGACGCGAGCGCGACCCTGGAGAAGACCCGCGACCAGGTCGGCCGGATCGCCCGGCACACCGCCGAGCTGATCGAGCTCGGTCGGGACCTGCGCGACGACGAGGTCACCGTGCTCGAGGGCTGGGCCGGCGACCTCTACGGCATCCCGGTCGACTCGACGATGCAGGCGATGGCGCTGGGGGCGCAGCTCGAGGCAATGATCACCGACCCGGTGTACGAGGGGAAGTCGCTCGCCGGGCTCATCGACCTCGTCAAGGACAGCGAGATCCCCCGCGACTCGCACGTGCTCTACGCCCACCTCGGCGGGCAGCCGGCGATCAACGCCTACCACTCCCTCTGGCCGGCGCAGGGCTGAGGCGGGAAGCACGGGCGTCCGATGGTTGTTGAGCAAGCAATCATTCGGCGCACTCCCCGGGAGACACCATGAACGTCGTGCTCTGGATCGTCGCGATCCTGCTGGCCGCTGCCTTCGCCTTCGCCGGCTTCGCCAAGCTCACCCAGCCCAAGGAAGCCCTCATGGAGAAGGGCATGGCGTGGGCGGAGGACTTCTCCCCGGAGGTCATCAAGCTCATCGGCACGATGGAGCTGCTGGCCGCGATCGGGCTCGTGCTGCCCCCGCTCGTGGGCGTGGCCGAGGTCCTCACTCCCCTGGCTGCGACGGGCCTGGTGGTCGTCATGGCGCTGGCCGCCGCGACGCACGCGCGCCGCAAGGAGACCCAGATGATCGTGGTGAACGCGATGCTGCTCCTGCTCGCCGCGTTCGTCGCGTGGGGTCGCTTCGGCCCCCACGCCTTCTGAGCGGTTGCCGAGGGCCCGTCCATTGACACGTGTCCGGGATGTTGCCCTCAGGACCAGGTCCGCGGGGCGACATCCAGGACACGTGTGCAGCTCTGCGCCTCCTCGCGTCGCGGATCGCTAGCCTCGGCGGGTGATCGACCTCGACGGCGCCCTCGCGTGGGCGGGCTCGGCACTGGGCTCGCCGGTCGTCTCGCACGAGCGGCTCGAGGGCGGGCTGACGTCACGGATGCTCGCCCTGCGCACCGAGTCGAGCAGCGAGGCGGTGCTGCGGCTGATGACCAACGAGCCGTGGCGCACCCACGGCGCGGAGCTCACCACCCGCGAGCACCAGGCCCAGACGTTCCTGGCGGGTACTGACGTTCCGGCTCCGACGAGTCTCGCCCTCGACGCCGACGGCACGGCCTGCGGGGTGGCCGCGCACCTGATGTCGCGGCTGCCGGGCGAGGCCCGCTCGGACATCGACGACGACGGCCTTCCCGCGATGGCCGGCCTGCTCGCGACCATCCATGCGCTGCGACCGGCCGAGCCGTTCCGCACCTACCAGTCGTGGGCATGGGAGGCGAAGTGGGTCGTCCCGTCCTGGACCCGGCACCCGGGCTCGTGGCGTCGGGCCTTCGAGGTGCTCGCGGGGCCTGCGCCTGCCTACGAGCCGACCTTCCTGCACCGCGACTTCGGCCACCGCAACCTGCTGTGGCTCGACGGCGCGATCAGCGGCGTCGTCGACTGGGTGGAGACGTCCACCGGGCCTGCCTGGCTCGACGCCGTGCACGCCGCGTCGACCCTGGCGGTGACGGTCGGCTACGAGCGCGGCAAGAACTTCATGGACGCGTACCAGGCGGTGGCCCCCGAGGGGTTCAACTCGTACTGGATGGTGATGGACGCCGTCGGCTACCTGCCGCCGCCCGGCAAGCCGCCGCTGTTCCGGGACCCCGACCAGCACGCCCGGCTCGACCGGTGGCTCGACCTGGCGATCCGGCTCAGCTGAGCGCGAAGTCGACCGCGGCCCGCGCGTGCAGCGCGGTGGTCGCAAACACCGGGACCTCGACGTCGCCGGGCCCGATGAGCAGCTCGATCTCGGTGCAGCCGAGCACCACTCCCCCGGCGCCCCGCTCGACGAGGCGCCGCACCACGTCGACGTACGCCGCCCGCGACTCCTCGCGCACCACGCCGAGGACGAGCTCGTCGTAGATCACGTCGTGGACGAGCGCGAGGTCGTCGCCCTCGGGCACGAGGACGTCGAGGCCGTGCGAGCGCAGCCGGTCGGCGTAGAACGGCTGCTCCATGGTGAAGCGCGTGCCCAGCAGCGCGACGGTGGCGACCCCGGCGCCCCGCACGGCGTCGGCGGTGACGTCGGCCAGGTGGATCAGCGGGATCCCGACGGCCGCCTCGATCGCATCGGCCACCCTGTGCATGGTGTTGGTGCACAGCACGACGCACTCGGCGCCGGCCGCCTCCAGCGCGCGGGCCTCCTCGGCCAGCAGCGCGCCGGCCGCGTCCCAGTCGCCGGCGACCTGCATCGCCTCGATGTCGGCGAAGTCGACCGAGGCCATCACGATCCGGGCGGAGTGGAAGCCGCCGAGGCGGTCGCGGACGTCCTCGTTGAGCAGCCGGTAGTAGAGCGCGGTGCTCTCCCAGCTCATCCCGCCCAGCAGGCCGATCTTCCTCATGTGCGCCATTGAACACGGCAGGGTGTCGGTGACCGGGTCTAGCGTGCGAGCCATGGCCACCAAGCCTCTGGCGGAGTCCGACGGCCTCCGGGTCTTCCCCGCGACGCACGCGCGCTTCGACGACGTCCGCACGATGGTCGGCCCGAAGAACCCGACCTCGAGCGTGTGCTGGTGCCTGAGCCACCGCATCCCCGCCAAGGACAACCGGGCCCTCGCCGGCCCCGAGCGAGGTGCCTACGTCGAGGCGCTGACCCGCAAGCGCACCAAGCCCGGCGTGCTGGCCTACGACGGCGACGAGGTCGTCGGCTGGGCGGCCGTGGCACCGCGGGCCGACCTCCCCTTCGCCCGCTCCACGAAGATCCCCCACGTCGACGACCAGCCGGCCTGGTCGGTGTGGTGCATCCGGGTGCGCCCCGGGCACCGCGGGCGCGGCATCTCGCACGTGCTGCTCGACGGCGCGGTGTCCTACGCCGCCCAGCGGGGCGCGCCGGTCGTCGAGGGCTATCCCGTCGACAACCGCGGCGAGAAGGTCGACCTGACCATGGCCTACGTCGGCACCCGCAAGCTCTTCGAGGACGCCGGCTTCGAGCTCGCGTCCACCACCGGGGCGACCTCGGCCGGCTTCCCCCGCGTGGTCATGCGCAGGTCCGACCTAGGCTGAGGCCGTGATCCGGACCTGGTGGGCGGCGGCCGCGGTGCTCGCGATCTTCGCCATGCACGGGCTGGCCAGCCACGCCGGCGCGCACGAGCCGGCGTCGACCTCGATGAGCCGCACGCACGCCACCCAGGGACACACCCCAGTCGATGCCACCGCCGCGACCACCGGCAGCGTCGGGCACGGAGAGCCCGGCCACGAGCAGTCGGTGCTCGGGCTGTGCCTGGTCGTCCTCGCCACGTCGGCGCTCCTGCTCCTGCTCCGGCACGGCCGACCGCGCTCCGGCCTGCTCGGCCTGGTGCCGCACGCCGCCACCACGTCGTCGTACGCCGTCGGCGTGCGCAGCGGCCCCGCGCCACCCGACCTCCACGCCCTGTCGGTCCTGCGCTGCTGAGGACGGTCCTGCCGGCACGTCCGGCACCACCGACCACCTTCAGCACGGACAGCGACAAGGAGACACCCATGTCCGCACCAACGCATGCCCGCGCGCGCCGCGCCACCGCCGCCGCGCTTCTCACCACCCTGGCCCCCGCCCTCACGGCCTGCGGGGGCGGCGACGAGTCCGACGAGCCGGCTGCCCGTCAGACTGCCGCCAACGGCGACGTCTACAACGCCGCCGACGTCGAGTTCGCCACCGAGATGATCCCGCACCACGCCGATGCCCTCGTCATGGTCGACATGACGCAGGGGCGCGACCTCTCGCCCGAGATGGTCGAGCTGACCGAGGCCGTCCGCGCCGCACAGGCTCCCGAGATCGAGACCATGGTCGACTGGTTGACCGCCTGGGGCGAGGAGGTCCCCGAGACCTCCCGCGACCACGCCAACAGCCACGACATGGACGGCATGGAGGGTGGCATGGGCATGGACCCCGACGACCTGGCCGCGCTCGAGGACGCCGAGGGCAGCGCCTTCGAGTCCATGTGGCTGGACATGATGGTCGAGCACCACGAGGGAGCGATCGACATGGCACGTGTCGAGCAGGCTGACGGCGCGTTCCCGGACGCCGTCGCCCTCGCCGAGTCGATCGAGGAGAGCCAGACGGCCGAGATCGAGCACATGAAGGAGATGGCCGCCGGCTGAGCACCGCGTGGCGCGACGCCCCGAGGTGGGCGCCGCGCCACGCCGCTGCCGAGTCGTGGTCCTCGTGCTCACCTTGCTACCTTTAGTCCAGTAATTCACTGCATTAATGAGAGGTGGCGCGATGCGGACGAACGAGGGCGACTGTCGGGTCGTGGTGGTCGGAGCGGGCGCCGGGGGCACGCTGGTCGCGACCCACCTGGTCACGGCGCTGTCCTCCCGCTTCCGGGTCGAGCTCGTCGACCCGGCCCCCACGACCGGTCGCGGCCAGGCGTACTCCACGACCGACGACCGCCACCTCCTCAACGTCCCCGCCTCGGGCATGAGCGCCTTCCCGCGCGACCCCGAGCACTTCCTGCGCTGGCTGCGCAACCACCACGACCCGAAGTTCCAGCCGCACGACTTCGCTCCGCGCGCGGTGTTCGGGCGCTACATCGAGAGCCTGCTGACGACCGCGACCGAGTTCCCCGGCAACGCCCGGCTCGTACGCCGTCGCGCGGAGGTCGTCGACATCAGCGGGTCCGGCGACGGCTTCGTGGTCGACCTCTCCGACGGCGACTCGATCGAGGCGCGCGCCGTCGTGCTCGCGACGAGCAGCCAGCCGGGCACCGGCTGGGCACCGGCCGAGCTCGCCCGCGACGAGCGGCTCGTCGCCGATCCGTGGACGCAGGGGATCCCCGAGGTCGGCGACGTGCTGATGCTCGGCTCGGGACTGACGATGGTCGACCTCGCGATCAGCGCCGACCGCCCCGACCGCACCATCCACGTCGTCTCGCGCACGGACGCCGTGCCCCACCCCCACGTGCTGCCGACGACGCCCCCGGTCCCGCCGCCGCCGGGCATCACGCGCACGCAGGACCTCGACACGCTGCGTGCCACGCTGGCTGCGCACGTCGAGGAGACGGTCGAGGCGACCGGCGACTGGCGGGCCGCGATCGACGGCCTGCGGCCGGTGACCGCCCAGCTCTGGCGCGGTCTCTCGGAGGCCGACAAGCGCAGCTTCCTCGCCCGGGACGCCCGGTCGTGGGACGTGCGCCGCCACCGGATGGCGCCGGCCACCGCCCGGCGCTTCCACGCGATCGCCGCCGAGGGCCGCCTCGAGCGCCACCGCGGCACCATCGCCTCCGCCCAGGCCGACACCAGCGCGCTCCGCGTCACCCTGGACGACGGCACCACCCTCCGCGTCGCCGCGGTGGTCAACTGCACCGGGCCGGTGGGCTCCATCGCCGCCGACCCGCTGCTCACCCGCCTCGCCCAGACCGGCCTGGTCCGCCCCGGACCCGCCGGGCTGGGCATCGACACCGCCGACGACGGCCGCATCGTCGGCACGCTCCCCGAGGCGCTCCCGTTCCTCGCGGTCGGCTCCTTGCGGCGGGGAAACCTCTGGGAGTCGACCGCGATGCCCGAGATCCGCGAGCAGGCCTACGACGTCGCCCGGATCGTCAGTCGCTCGATGCACGGCGAGTCCCGCCGTCGCCCGGTCGACCCCTACGGCCTCACGCTGTCGACCAGCCAGGACGCCGCCGAGCGCTACAACGCCGCGCTCGGCCGGCTGCTGCGCCTCCAGGACGGTGTCGAGGAGGGGCTGGTCGAGGCGGTGGCCGCCGACGAGGGCTTCGTCCAGGCCCACGCCGCGCTGGCGCTGCTCGGCCACGAGTGGGGCACCAACACGCACTGGCAGGCGTCGCTGCGCGCCGCGCACCGCGCCGCGTCCGACCGGCACCTCGACGACCGCGAGTCGTCGTTCCTCGACGCCGTGACCACGCGCCTGCGCACCGACGAGGCCACCGGCGCCGCGGCCCTGCTGCGCCACGTACGCCTGTTCCCCCGCGACGCCCTCGCGGTGAGCGTGGCCGTGCCCACCGTCGCCTTCGGCGGCCTCACCAGCGGCACCCAGACCGCCGAGCTCGTCGAGTCGCTGGGCCGCTCCTACGGCGACGACTGGTGGTACGCCGGCCAGCTCGCGTTCGTCCGCCAGGACCAGGAGCGGTGGGGCGAGGCCGGGGACCTGTCCGCCTACGCCCTCTCGGTCGAGCCGGCCTCCGGGCACGCCGTCCACGCCCGCGCGCACGTCTTCTACGAGACCGGCCAGCACACCGCCGGCCTGGCCTGGCTGGACGAGTGGATCCGCAGCCGCGGCCCCGAGGCCAACCACCGCTCGCACTTCTCCTGGCACGCCGCCCTGCACGAGCTGATGCAGGACGACGTCGAGGCCGTCCGCCGTCGCTACGAGCGCGAGCTCGCGCCGTCCGTCGTCAGCGGCAGCCGGGTGGTCGTCGACAGCGGCGCGCTGCTGTGGCGCGGCCGGGTCACCGGCGCCTGGACCGACGACCTCCCGGTCGGTGACGTACGCGCGGCCGCGCCGAAGGAGTGGCTCACCGCCCCGCCCACCGCGTTCGCGGCGATGCACGGCGCGGTCCTGCTGGCTGCCGACGGCGATGCAGGCGCCCTCACGCAGCTCGCCGAGCACGCCTCGCGCAGCGAGGACCGCGTCTTCCGCGACGTCGTCTCGCCGCTGTGCACCGGGCTCGTCGCCGTCGTCGAGGAGCGGTGGAACGCCGCCTCGGCCACGCTGACCCAGGTGGTCGCGACGATGGATCCGCTCGGCGGCAGCAAGGCCCAGCGCGAGGTGGTCGAGGACACGCTGGTCCACGCGCTCGCGATGGCCGGGCGCAACGCCGAGGCCGCCGCGGTGCTCGACCAGCGCCTCTCCCGCCGCTCCTCCGCGCTCGACGCCCGCCGTCGGGCGAGCGTGGTGGCCACGGACCCCAGCACGACCTCGGAGCCGGTGTCGCGGTGAACGCGCTCGACGGCTTCAGCTCGGTCGCGGTGACCTCCCTGATCGCCCTCGCGATCACCGAGCTGCACGTCGAGCTCGTCGCCGGCGCCGCGGCGTGGATCGCGGGCTGGTGGCTCCTGCGCGAGCCCGCCACCCACGACTGAGGTTCACCGTCGCCCCGGCCATCTCAGCCGGCCAGGTCGACGGTCCGCGCGACGAGGTCGTCGAGGAGCGTCGGCACTCCCCCGGTGTCGACCAGGCGACGTTGGCGGTCCGGCTCGGGCTCGGCGCCCAGCAGGGCCTCGACGGCGTCGAGAGGTGCCGCGAGGCCGTCCGGGGCCAGCACGGCACGGGACTCGGCGAGGACGCGGGAGGCCACCTCGCGCAGGGGGCGCAGGCCCTGGTCGACGTCGACCACCCGGGTCTCCAGCCCGTGACGTACGACCCGCTGGTCGTTGACCGCCAGCACGTCGTCGCTGAGGTCGAGCGGGTCGGGTGACTCCACGGCTCGCCGGGCGATGCCCTGCACCAGCGCCGCCAGTCCGGCGGCGGCCGCGAGCGAGGGCACGGCGTCCATGACCCGCACCTCGAGGGTGCCCAGCAGCGGCCGCGGCCGCATCTCCCACCAGACGTAGGTGTGGTCGGGCGCCTCCGCGGCCGCGGTCATCGCCTCGGTGCGGGCGACGTAGTCGTCCCACGACCGCAGCAGGGGCGGCAGGGTGGTGCGCGGGTAGGAGCGGATGATCGCCGCCCGCGCCGTGGCCTGGCCCGAGTCGATCCCGTGCCAGTACGGCGACCCGGCAGCGAGGGCGCGGAGCAGCGGCAGGTGGTGGCGCAGCCCGCGGTAGCCGCGCATCAGGGTGCGCTCGTCGGGGAAGCCGACGTGCACCTGGAGGGCGGCGGTGGGCGTGCGGAGGAGACCGGCGTACTCGTCGAGGATCCGGTCGTAGCGCGGCGAGGACACGAGCACCGCCCCGCCGAAGGGTGCTGTCGGGTGGACGCCGACAGCCATCGGCCGCGCGCCACCGGCCACGACCGCCGTGCGCAGCTGCCGGAGCGAGGCCCTGACGTCCTCGGCCGACCGGCACACGGGCGTGTTGAGCTCGACCTGGTCCGCGTACACCTCACCGGTCACCACGCCCGCGGGCGAGCCGGCCTCACGCAGCCCGTCCACCAGCGGCACGGCTTCGAGCCCCAGCATTGCTCCCGCGCCGTCGACGAGCATCAGCTCCTCCTCGACGCCGACGGTGAGGTCGCCACCGGGCACGAACGGCGGCACCTGCCCGTGCTCCATCGCGCGCCGCACCCCTGTGGGAAGCCCCGTCATGCCCTGTGGTGCCCCGCGGACGATCAGGCCATGCGTCGCGCGCGTCGTGGCGGCACGGACATCCGCACCACCGTGTGCCAGGCGCTCGCCACCTGCTTCAGGAGCGGCGCGCTGTGGTAGGTCAGGCCGTGGTCCTCGAAGACCTCGCGGACCGGCCCGGCGATCTCGCGGTAGCGGTTGCTCGGCAGGTCGGGGAAGACGTGGTGCTCGATCTGGTGGGAGAGGTTGCCGCACAGCACGTGCAGGAGCCACGGCCCGGAGACGTCAGCCGAGCCGAGCATCTGGCGGAGGTACCACCGGCCCCGCGTCTCGTCCTCGTCCAGGTCGTCGACCGCCCCACCCCTGGAGCTGTGGCGACGCGGCCGTAACGTGGGCCACGGTCTGGACTCGCCGGAACCTGGGTACTGGTCCGGTCTCCACCGCCCCCGTCGAACAGGAGCTCACCGTGAACGCCGTCAGCAGGGCCGCCCGTGTCGTCACCCGCCCGGTCCACACCGCTGGATCCGTAGCCGGTCGGACGGTCGGCCTGACCCTGGGCGCCGCCAAGGTGGGCGTGCGTACGACGGCCCGCGTGGTCGGCTGGGCCGTCGAGCGCGCCGGTGGTCCCACTCCGCGACACCCGTCGCAGACCTATTCGTCGGTCACCGTCCCGCCCGCCCCGGTGACGCCCCCGGCGAGCAAGACCCCGGCTAAGAAGGTCCCGGCCAGCGAGGTGCCCCTGAAGTCGGCACCGACCCCGTCGCTCCCCGCCGGGGTCGAGGACCTCGACGCCGCCGTCGACGACGTCCCGGCTCCCACCCCACCGGCGCGCAAGCGCGCTGCGAAGAAGACGCCGGCCAAGCAGGCGGCGGCGAAGAAGGCGTCCGCGAAGAAGGCGCCCTCGAAGCAGGCCGCCGTGCTCGCCCCGGCGCTCGGTCTCAGCGAGACCGAGGTGGCCGAGGTGGCCGAGGTGTCCGGGGTGGTCGGGGACGACACCGACAACGGCTGACGCCGTCGGCGCCCCCGCCTATCCTCGGGCGCATGCACCGGATCTTCACCACGAGCGTGGCCTCGGTCTACCCGCACTACGTCGCCAAGGTGGAGCGCAAGGGGCGGACCAGGTCGGAGCTCGACGAGGTCATCGAGTGGCTGACCGGCTTCGACGAAGCCGCGCTGAGGTCGCACCTCGAGCAGGAGACGACCTTCGAGGACTTCTTCGCCGACGCGACGCTCAACCCGCACTCCGACCAGATCACCGGGTCGGTGTGCGGCGTGAAGGTGCAGGAGGTCGAGGACCCGCTCATGCGCCGGATCCGCTACCTCGACAAGCTGGTCGACGAGCTCGCCAAGGGCCGTCCGATGGAGAAGGTGCTGCGCGGCTGACCTGGGTCAGCCGACGTCGAAGGTGACGGTCCTGACCGGGTTGTCGAACTCGGTGGTGCGCAGCGAGACCTGCACCTCCCACTCCCCCACGGTCGGGATGACCACGTCGCCGGAGTAGGTGCCGGGCCCGAGGTTGGTCAGGGAGACCGCCCCGAGGTCGACTCCCTTCGTCGAGAGGCTCAGCCGGGGCGCCTCGAATCCCTCGGCGGGCCGTCCTGCTTCGTCGGCCAGCGCGATCGTGACCGTGGCGGGCCCGACCGCGGCCGGCTCGAGGGTGACCAGGGCGGACAGGTCGTCGAGCTCGACGGACTGCTCCGCGCTGCCGGCACCGGCTCCGGGCGACTCGACGGCCACCGCGACCTCGGGGCTGCGGTCGACGAGGAAGCCGGTGACCAGCAGCACGGCGACGAGCACGCCGGCCTCGGCGAGCGTCGTACGCACGAGGACGCCCGCGGCGTCGCGGCGGTCCCGGCGGCGCGTGGCACCGCGGAGCCGCGGGAGCAGCGAGAACCGGTTCCACACCGCGATCGCGATCGCGACCAGCACGATGAGCACCTTGACCAGCAGCAGTCCGCCGTAGCCGGTGTCGAGCAGCGCGCCCCACGACCCGGCGATCCGCCAGGCGCTGAAGGTGCCGGTGACCACGAGCGCGGCCAGCACCGCCGACGCCCACGTCGAGAAGCGGCTCAGCACAAGAGCCCCGGAGTCGTCGCGCGAGGCGAGGTCGGCCAGCACGAGGCCGACCGCGACGAGGCCGCCGAGCCACACCGCGCCCGCGACGAGGTGCAGCACGTCGACCGCGACGACGAGGACCTCGGGCGAGGTGGCCCGCGTGTGCCCGGTGAAGGCGGGGGCGGCGAGCCCGACGGCGCACCCGGCCAGGACGAGGCCGGCGCGGGCCCGGTCGGGAGCCGTCGCGGGAAGGGCGAGCACGGCGACGAGGAGCCCGGCGACCACGGCGGCAGGTACGACGTACTCCGCGGGCGCCAGCGCGGACCAGGTCGAGCCGTCGCCGAGCGCCGAGGCCGGCAGGCCGAGCTGGTAGAGCGCGACCAGCGGCACCGCGGCCAGCCAGCCCACGGCGGCGACACTCGCGGCGAGCCGGCCCGCGGTCTGCAGCCGGCGGCGTGAGGCGTCGGACTCCCGCCCGCCCGGGAGGAAGAGCACCGCGAAGGCCGCCACCCCGGCGGCGACGAGCAGGCCGACGTAGCCGATCCAACGGACCACGCTGAGGTGGAGCGGCGCCGTCGTGGTGGCGTCCGCGCTGGTCGAGGGCACGTCCACGACGTCGCTCGGCTCCCCGACCGAGAAGCTGAGCGAGCCGCCGATGGGGTGGCCGTCCGCGGAGACCAGCCGCCACACGACGACGAAGGTGCCCTCGCCGACCTCCTCGTCGAGGTCCACCAGCAGCCGGGCGTCCTTCACCGTCGCGGACGAGGCGACCTCCTCCCCCGTCGCGTCGAAGACCCGGATGCCCGCCGGCACCCCGATCACCGACTCGTTGAAGGTGAAGGTCACGCGCTCCGGGGCGGCGTCGAGGACCGCGCCCTCGGCCGGGTCGGTGCCGATCAGGGTCGCGTGGGCCGACGCCGGGGCCGCCGCACCGAGCAGGAGCACCGCGGTCAGCGGCAGCAGGAGCAGCCAGCCGGCGCACCGGCGGAGCACGGCGTACGTCATGCGCGCCGGCGGCGCAGCAGCAGGACGCCCCCGGCCGCGAGGCAGCCGGCGGCGAGGAGTCCGGCAGCGCCGAGGGTCATCAGTCGCTCGGAGCCCGCGTCGGCCGTCACCACGATCACGGGGGCGGGCATCTCGAGGGCCTCGCGGCTCGCCTCGTCGGCGGCCACCTCGGTCCAGGCGGCCTCGCTCCCGGCGCACCGCTGCACGACCGGGAAGACGAGGGTGGCACCGATCTCGTCGGGCAGGCGCACGGTGAACTGGACCGAGTCCTCGACGCCGTCGGGCAGCGGGTCGTCGGTGCGGTAGGTGATGGCGCCGTCGGCCGCCTCGGCCTGCCAGCGCCCGGTGCTCTCCACGGCTACCTCGGTCACCGAGTCGGGCACCCGGACGGCCACCTCGGTGGTGGCCGAGCCCTCACACCCGTGCGGGACCAGCATCCTCACCACGGACGTCGTGCCCGCGGCCGTGCTCGACGGCGTGAGCGTCACATGGGCCGACGCCGGCGCGGCTCCGAGCAGCACCGGCCCCGCGAGCACCGCTCCCAGGAGGGCTCCGCGCACCGCGGCGCGCGGCCTGCTGCGGGTGCTGTCCATGGGGGGCTCCGGCCAGAGGGGTGATCGAGGGGGTGACCGTGCTCACACAACCAGCCTGTCGAACTGTTGTCAAGGATGTGAACTGAGCGTACCGTGATTCGCGTCACTGAATCGAGGTCCTGCGTGTGAACGCGCGGAGCGGCCACAGGAACAACCAGAAGGGGAACCATCCCATGCCCAACATCACCGTCGAGCTGCTGCGCGGCCGCACCCTCGAGCAGCGTCGGGACTTCGCCAAGGCCGTGGCCGACAGCGCCGTGGAGATCCTCGGCGCCCGCCGCCAGGACGTCCGCATGGTCTTCAGTGAGATCACCGCCGACATCGTCGCCAACGGCGGCGTGCTCGCCAGCGAGGACGACAGCCGCGCCGGCGTGGTCGCCGCCCTCGCCGACGACTGAGCGGCACCCGCCACACACAGCGGCGCGGGCCCGGAGGAGTGATCCTCCGGGCCCGCGCCTTTGTCGTGCCTACCTCTTGCGGTTCTTGTTCTTCTTCTTGCTCACCTTGACGGTGGCCGTGTCGACCACCTTCTCGGCCAGGTCACTGCCGGAGTAGGTGACGGTCAGCCGCAGCTTGCCCTTCACCGCCTTCGGGAGCTTGATCACGACCTTGCCGGCGTCGAGCGTGCCGGTGACGGTCTTGCCGCCCTTCACCGCGACCGAGACGGTCCCGGTGACCGGCACGCCGTCAGGAGCGGAGAGGGAGACCTTGACGGTCACCTTCTTGCCCTTCTTGACCGTGCTCGGCGCCTTGACGGTCATCCGCGCGACGACCTTCTCGACCGTGACGAGCACCTGCGAGGACGACGCCTTGTGGGCGTTGTCGCCGAGGTAGCGCACGGTGAGCTGGTGCGCACCGGGCAGCAGGCCCTTGGCCGCCAGCTCGAGGCGCGCCTGCCCGGAGGAGAGGGTGCCCGAGGCGATGACCTGACCGCCGTTCACCAGCTCGACCTTGCCGGTCGCCGCCGCCGGGGAGACCCCGACCGCGACCACGCCGACCTGGCCGTAGGTGAACGGGGCGGACGCGCCCGCCACCGCGGAGGTGGCCGGGTTGTCGCCCGAGCCTCCCGCCGGCTTGACGGTGATGGTCACCGTGGCGGGAGCCGAGGTGGCCGTGCCGTCGGTGGCCTTGTAGGTGAACACGTCCTTGCCGGTGAACCCGGCGTCGGGCTCGTAGGTGAACGAACCGTTCGCCGCGAGCTCGACCGACCCGTTGACCGGCTGGGTGAGCCCGGTCGCGGTCAGGGTGTCCCCGTCGCCGTCGGTGTCGTTGCCGAGCACGCCCGGCGCACCGAGCGTGAGCGACTGCCCCGCGATGGCGTCGTAGGCGTCGGCGACCGCTTCGGGCGCCGCGTTGGCCTTCTCCTCCACCGTGATGGTGACCGTCGTCGGCGAGGACGCCGTCGTGCCGTCGTACGCGGTGTAGGTGAAGGTGTTCGTGCCCACGAACCCGGTGTCGGGCGTGTAGGTGAACGATCCGTCGGCGGCCATCGTCACGACTCCGTCGGCCGGCTGGGTGAGCCCGGTGGCGGTGAGGGTGTCGTCCTCGGCGTCGGTGTCGTTGGCCAGGACGCCGGGAGCCTCGACGACGAGCGCCTCACCCTCCGTCGTCGTGTAGGAGTCGGCCACACCGACCGGCGCCCGGTTCACGTCGCCCTCGAACAGCTCCAGGACGTCGGCTGCGCTGAGCTCGTAGCCGTAGATCCGGAAGTCGTCCTGCTGCTCGGTGGGACGCGGGTCGTTCCAGCTGCCGTTGCCGATGTAGTTGGCGGTGGTGCCGTCCTGACCGATGTCACCGATGCTGACCGGGATGTTGTCCCGGGTGCCACCGCTCATCAGCTGCCCGTTGAAGTAGATCTTGCCCGTGGTGCCCCCGCCGGTCGGCGACGGGCCCAGGGTGACCGCGACGTGGGTCCACTGGTTGAGCTGCAGGTCGGTCGTGCCGGGCAGCTGGATGCGGAACTGCTCGCCGTTGTCCTTGCGGAGCGTGACGGCGAAGCCGCGCGTGCCGTTCTCCGTCTCCGACTGGAGCAGGAGGAACTCCGCCTGGCTCTTGCCGATCTGGACGTGGGTGGTCCAGTTCGGCAGGTTGGTCGGGCGGATCCAGGTGGAGACGGTGACCTCGGTGTCCATGCCGGCCGTGATGTCGTTCGGCAGGTTGACGTGCCCCGCACCGGGCAGGTTCACGCCGGCGCCGTACTTGGCGGACGGCACCCATCCGGCGTTGCCCTGGAGCACGGCGTTGCCGATGGACGGGTCGGTGCCGACGTTGGCCGACGTGGTGCCGGTGCCCTCGTCGAAGGTGTAGTGCACCGGGACGCCCTCGCCCACCGGGGGCCGGGAGACCGTGTGCTTCGCCGTGCCGACCGAGTCACGCCATCCGGCTGCCGCGACGAAGCGGACCTCGATGTCGTGCTCGCGCGGGTTGAGCGTGATCTCCGGGAAGGTGACCTCGCCGTCGGTGACCGTGACCTGGCCACCCTGGCTGGCGCCGTCGACCCACAGCTCGGCGACACCGGTCGGGTTGGCGTCGGCCGAGTCCTTGACCGTGGCCGACACCGTGATGGGCGCACCGAACTCCGACGGGGAGGCCGGCGAGGTGCTCACCGTGGTGGTGGTGTTGAGCGCCGTGCCGTCGGCGTACAGGCCGGTGACGTCGGCGGCCGACAGGGCCGTGGTCCACAGGCGGACGTCGTCCATCAGTCCGTCGTACGCCGGGTCGGGGTAGCCGTTGCGACCCAGCCAGTTGTTCGTCGTCGGACCGACGTCGGTCATGGTCAGCGTCAGGTCGGTGCGCTGGGCGATCTGCTGACCGTTGAGGTAGAGCGTGCCCGTGGCACCCTGTCGCGTGAACACGACGTGGTTCCACTGCCCGGCCGTGACGTCCTTGGTCGGGTTGGCGTAGATCCGCTCCTGGAGGTTGCTGCCCTTCTTCTTGAACGTCGCAGCCAGGCCGGTGTTGCCGGCAGCCTGGGTCTGCATCTGGATCTGGAAGAAGCTGCCTGCGTCGCCCAGGCCGTCACCGATGTGGAACAGGTTGATCCAGTTCCCCTTGGTGTCGGGCTTGACCCAGAACGACGTGGTGAAGGCCGCCTCGTTCTGGAGCAGGTTGTCGGGCAGGTCGACCGTGTTGGCGTTGGTGCCGCCCTTGAGGTCGAGCGCGCCACCGGTGACCCCGCTGGGGCTCCAGCCGGTGGTGCCCACCAGCGCGGCGTCGCCGACGGTCGTGTCGGAGCCGGTGTTGGCCGCCGTGGTGCCGCTGCCCTCCTCGAAGGCGTACGTCACCTGGGCGTCGTCCACGCCGAGCCCGGTGCCCACGACGACCAGGTCGTCGAGGACCAGGCCCGCGCCCGTGCCGGTGAGCCTTAGGTCGTGCTGCCGCGCGGTGGCGGTGAAGGTCCCGACGAAGGTGTCGAAGGCCGAGTTGGACGACTTGTCGGTGGCCGCCGACAGCGTGGTGTCCAGGCCGGCGATCGACAGGGACGCGGTGCCCGGTGCCGTGCCGGCCACCCGGTTGTCGCGGGCGTAGCGCACCGACAGGCGGTACTCCTTGCCCACGTCGAGTCCCTTGAGGGTGCGGGTCAGGTCACCGTCGGCGCCCAGCGAGAGGTGGTAGCCGGTCAGGCCGAGGGCTCCCATGCCGCCCGCGTTGGCGCGGATGAGCTGCACCTGCTTGGCGACCACCCACGGCGACATGCGGCTGTTGCCCGCCGCCACCTGGACGCTGTCGTAGTTGCCGGACTGCCACGACGTGGGCAGGCGCGGGTACTCGAACTGGTCGACGACCTTCGGAGCCGGCGACTCGACCTTCACCTGCGGGTCCACCTGGACGATGTTGGCCACGGACGGGACGCCGTCGCTCCACACGAAGACCATGTAGGCACCGGGCGGGGCGTAGTTGGCGTCCGCCGGACCGGCGATGCTCACCGTGGCGCCGCTCTGCGTGAAGCTGAGGTCCTGGAAGTTCTGGTCGTTGTTGAAGCCGTGGGTGACCGAACCGTTGCGGACCAGGGTGACGCGCTCGACCGGCTTGTCGGACGACAGCGTGAAGGTGCCGTTGTAGCCGACCTTCTTCGGGGCGTTGGTGACGACCGGTCGGGTCGCCGGCTGGTTGCCGTCGAAGAGGTACGCCGGGGAGTAGTACTCCACGTCGGTGTAGTTGTGCGGGCCCGGGGCGCCGCCGCCGCCGATCATGATGCGACCGTCGGGGAGGAGCAGCGCGGTCGAGTGGTAGAGGCGGGCGTGCTCGTAGGGCACCTTCACCTCGGTCCACTGCGACCCGCTCGGGGCCTCGGGGTCCCAGATCTCCGGGTTGGTGACGTAGCCGGCCTGGCCGTTGTTGTCGCGCGAGCCACCGGTGACGAGGACCTTGCCGTCGGGCATGACCGTCGAGGTCGCCCAGTGGCGGCCGTACTTCATCGGGTCGGTCGCGGTGACCGTCGGGCTCGCGGTGCCGCCGGAGATGTCGACGGTGAAGCCGGCACGGGCGCCGGCGGGGCCGCCGCCGTTGGCCCACCAGCCGCCACCGACCTGCAGGATCTTGCCGGGCCGGTACATCGTGGCCGTGGAGGTCGCGCCGACCGGGTTGCCCAGGGGGCCCTGGTTGCCGGTGCCGCTGCCCAGCGTGCCGCGCATGGTGACCGCGCCGTTGCCGGACGGGTCGAGCTCGAACATCTGGGTGCCGGTGATGGTGAAGACGTTGCCGTTGGTCGGGGCGACGAACGCGCGGGGGTACCACCAGCGGTTCTCGTCCTGCGGCGCGCCGGCGCCGTCACCGTAGGCCTGGGCGCTGGTGGCGCCGGTGAGCAGCTTCCACGAGTTGCCCTGCTTGGGGTCGTACACCTCGGGGGTGAGCACACCGGGGCCGCCGGGGCCGCCGCGGAGCGAGCCGCCCTGGACGACGACGGAGCCGTCGGGAAGGGTCGTGCCCGTGGGGTACCAGCGCGGGAAGTTCATCGGCGCCTCGTTCTTGAGGCCCTTGCCGGTCGAGTAGCTGGTGACGCCGATGGCGGCGTCGTTGGGCGCGTTGCCACCGAGGCCGTCGTCACCGCCGACGGTGAACGTCGAGCGGCGGTGCGGCATCTGGACCTGCATGGAGCAGAACAGGTCGGTGTAGGTCGCGTTGGGGATGACGCCGGAGACCAGGTTGCCGACCGTGCGCACCACCTTCGGGTCCCAGACGTCGATCTGCGTCTGGCCTCCCTGCGTGACGCAGTCGTTGCCGCTGTAGTCGTAGGGGTTGCCGTCGGTGCAGCCGGAGCCGACCGAGCCGAAGGACTGGACCTTGCCGTCCGAGGTGAGGGCGGCGTTGATCGGCATCAGCGGCCACGGCGTGACGCCGCTCCACGAGCCCTGCTCGTCCTTGGCCGGCGGCGAGCAGTCCGCGGGCAGCAGCCCGGCGGAGTACGCCATGCCGTTGCGCAGCTGGGCGCGCACGAAGTCGTCGGCCTGGTTGTCGTTGGCGTTGCCACCGTCGTCGGCGGCGGTCCAGGCCGAGGCGTGGTGGCCCAGCGAGGAGTACCACGAACGACCCTGGTCGATCGCCTGGCACCAGGTGACCGGGTGCGAGGTGCCCTCCTCACCGATCCGGGTGCCGGCGGCGTACGACGACTCGTCGACCGAGACCAGCGTGTGCACGTTCTGCGACGGGTTGACGTCCCACTCGTACCACTCGTCGGTGTAGGAGAGGGGCGAGCTGAGACCCGCCGTCAGCGGGCTGGAGGGGTCGCTGACCGCGACGGTGCCGCGCTGGCCGCCGGCCGGCTCGGGGTGACCGGTCGAGGCCGCGCCCACGAGGCGGCGGTAGAAGGGGTTGACGTCGTGCTCCGTCTGGTCGGGCGACCACGCGGTGTAGTGGATGCCGGCGAAGCCGCCGCCACCGCGGATGTAGGACTCGAGCGCCGTCCGCTGGTCGGTGTTGAAGAGCACGCCCGCGGTGTGCGCGAAGACCAGGAGGTCCTTGGTGGCGAGGTTCTCCGTCGTGAAGGCCGAGGCGCTGGTGGTGTCCTGGACGTCGGCGATCGCCTGGCCCGAGCCGTCGGTCAGTCCGTCGAGGCCGTACTGGACGGCCAGGGAGTTGGCCATCTCCTTCACCGCGGCGCGGGTGTTGGCCACGGAGCCGTGCACGCCGTCGCCGCTGGAGAACAGCAGGACGCGCAGCACGTCGTCGTCGCCGGGCGCCGCGGAGGCGGGGGCGGCGGTGGTCACCGCCGACAGCGGCAGTGCGACCGCCGCCGCGGCCGTGATCGCCACGAGGTGGCGGGACGCACGGCGGAGGCGGCTCGACTGCCGCCCGCGTGCGGATCTGCGTAGCAGGTTCATCTTCGTATCCCTAGGGCTCGTCGGGTCAGAGCTCGGCGGGCGACGGGTGCGGTCAGCGCTCACGGAGTCGGGTGGAGACAGGCCTGAACGTATGACGCCCGTCACACAGAGTCAAGAACTCTGTCCAGAATTGTGAACACCATGAAGATTTCGTTCAGATACATGAAAACAGGTCTGGG
>NZ_JAYSFM010000003.1:0-127659 GCF_041913365.1 Nocardioides sp. | reverse complement strand
GGTCTGGGGGTGGTGGTGCTGTCTGCGTCCTGTCTGCGTCCTGGCGGCGTCAGCGCCGCACGCGCGCGCTGCCTCCGCCGGCGAGCGCACGCACCTCCGCAGCCGTCGCCATCGAGGTGTCGCCGGGTGTCGTCATCGCGAGCGCTCCGTGGGCGGCGCCGAGCTCGAGGCACTGCTGCAGGGGTTCGCCCTGCAGCAGGCCGTAGACGAGCCCGGAGGCGAAGCCGTCGCCGCCTCCCACGCGGTCGTAGATGCCGAGGTGGTCGCGTGGCGCCGAGGCCAGCACGCCGGTCTCCGGCGACCAGGCGATCGCCTGCCAGTCGTTGTCGCTGGCGTTGTGCACGGTGCGCAGCGTCGTGGCGATGACCTTGAACCACGGCATCTTCTCCGCGACCGTGCCGACCATCGCCTCGAAGCTGTCCATCGGCAGCGAGCTGAGGTTCTCGTCGACGTGGGCGACCTCGAAGCCGAGGGACGCGGTGAAGTCCTCCTCGTTGCCGATCATCACGTCGACGTGCCCGGCGAGCCGGGTGTTGACGTCGCGGGCGAACTCCGGGCCACCGATGCCGGCCCAGAGGCTGGGTCGGTAGTTGAGGTCGAAGGAGACGATCGTGCCGTGCTTCTGGGCGGCGGCCATCGCCTCCTCGGCGACGGCGGCGGTGTGCTCCGACAGGGCTGCGTAGATGCCGCCCGTGTGGAGCCAGCGGACGCCGCGACGGCCGAAGAGGTCGTCCCAGTCCACCGTGCCGGGCTTCATGTGCGCGATCGCGGTGTTGGCCCGGTCGGAGACCCCCACCGCGCCGCGCACGCCGAAGCCGCGCTCGGTGAAGTTCAGCCCGTTGCGGACGGTCCGGCCGATGCCGTCGTAGTCCTCCCAGCGGATCAGCGAGGTGTCCACGCCGCCCTGCATGATGAGGTTCTCGACGAGGTGGCCGATCTCGTTGTCGGCGAGCGCGGTGACGACGCCGGCACGGAGGCCGAAGACCTTCCGCATGCCGCGGGCGACGTTGTACTCACCGCCGCCCTCCCACGCCTCGAACCGGCGAGCGGTGCGGATCCGGCCCTCCCCCGGGTCCAGGCGCAGCATCACCTCCCCGAGCGCGACGATGTCGAGCTCGCACTCCTCGGCGGGACGGGTCTCGATGGTCATGCGGTGGCTCCTTGCAGAGAGTCGTAGAGGGCGGTGGAGGCGGCGCAGCGGCGGGTGACCTCGTCCCAGCGGGCCTCCCCCAAGAGGTCGCCGGCGACCATCCAGCTGCCGCCGACGGCGGCGACCGACGGGTGCGCGAGGTAGGCCGGGGCGGTGTCGACGGTGATGCCGCCGGTGGGCATGAAGCGCACCTGCGGGAAGGCCGCTGCCAGCGCCTTGATCGTCGGGAGTCCCCCGTTGGCCTCGGCGGGGAAGAACTTCACGGTGTCGAGGCCGAGGTCGAGGGCCTGCATGATCTCGCTCGGCGTGCTGATGCCGGGGACGACCGGCACGCCGGCCTCCTGGCAGCGTCGTACGACGGACGCGCTGAGGCCCGGGGACACGATGAACCTCGCCCCCGCCTCGAGCGCCTCGTCGACCTGCCGGGCGGTCAGCACCGTGCCGGCGCCGACGACCAGGGCGTCGTTGCCGGCGAGCCGGCGCAGGACGGCCGCAGCCTCGGGGGTGCGGAACGTCGCCTCGGCGACGGGCAGGCCGCCCGCCACGAGTGCGGCGCCCAGCGCGTCCGCCCTGGCTGGGTCGTCCAGGACGACCACCGGGACGATCCGGTGGCCGCCCAGGACGTCTGTGGGGCTCCCGCTCATCGGAGCTCGGCGATGACGGTCTTGAGCTCGGTGTAGTCGTCGAGCCCGAAGGAGCCGAGCTCGCGACCCCAGCCGGACTGCTTGAAGCCGCCGCGGGGCAGCGTCACGTCGTCGGCGTGCCACGTGTTGAGCCAGACCGTGCCCGCGCGCAGCTTGCTGCCGACGCGGTGGGCGGTGCCGAGGTCCTTGGACCAGACACCGGCGGCCAGGCCGTAGACGGTGTTGTTGGCCGCGGCGACGACCTCGTCCTCGGTGTCGAACGGGATCGCGGTGATGACCGGGCCGAAGATCTCGTCGGTCTGGACGGCCATGTCCTCGGTGACGCCGGTGATGAGGGTCGGCGAGAAGAAGTAGCCCTTCTCGGCCGCCCGGTCGGGGCTGCCGGCGACGATGTTCGCACCGTCCTGGACCGCGCCGCGGACGTAGCCCATGACCTTCTCGTGCTGCTCCTGCGAGACCAAGGGGCCCATGGTCGTGTCGGCGTCGAAGCCGTTGCCGACCTTGATCGCCTTGGCCGCCGCGGCGACGCCCTCGATGACCTGGTCGAAGACGTCGCGCTGGACGTAGAGGCGCGAGCCGTTGACGCAGCACTGGCCCTCGTTGAAGTAGCCGGCGAGCGCGGCGCCCGCGATGGCCGCCTCGAGGTCGGCGTCGTTGAAGATGATGTTGGGTGCCTTGCCGCCGAGCTCGAGGGAGACCTTCTTGAGGTTCTTCGAGGCACCGGCCGCGATCTTCTTGCCGACCTCGGTGGAGCCGGTGAAGGCGACCTTGTCGACGTCGAAGTGGTCGACGAGGGCGGCACCCGCGTCGCCGAAGCCGGGCAGCACGTTGACGACACCGGCGGGGACGCCGGCCTCGAGCAGCAGCTGGCCGAGGTAGAGCGCGGTGAGCGGGGTCTGCTCGGCGGGCTTGAGGACGATGGTGTTGCCGGCGGTGATCGACGGGATGATCTTGAACGCCGCCATGGTGAGCGGGAAGTTCCACGGCACGATGCCCGCGACGACGCCGATCGCCTCGCGACGGGTGTAGGCGTGGAAGTCACGACCCGGCACCGACATCGGGATGGTGGTGCCCTCCATCTTGGTGGCCCAGCCGGCGAAGTAGCGGAACAGCTCGGCGGCCACGCCGGCGTCGCCACGCGCGGACGCCAGGCTCTTGCCGTTGTCGAGGGACTCGAGCTGGGCGAACTCCTCGATGCGGTCGTCGATCATGTCGCCGATGCGCCACAGCAGGTGCGAGCGCTCGCGCGGGGTCATCCGCGACCAGGGCGAACCGGCCTCGAAGGCGTTGCGCGCAGCGACGACGGCGCGGTCGGCGTCCACGGCGGACGCCTGGGCGACCTTGACCAGGACCTCCTCGGTCGCGGGGTTCACGGTGTCGAAGGTCTGGCCGTCCTTGGCGTCGACCCACTCGCCGTCGATCAGCAGCTGACGGGGCGAGGAGAGGAACGAGGAGACGGCGGGGAGGAGCTGGGAGTTCTGCTGGGACTCGGTGGACATGAGAGGCCTTCCGGTGCGGGGTGATGTCTGGGTCAGGGGTGGAGAGGTCTGTCGGCCGCGACTACTTGATGATCGCCACCTTCGACCGGTCGAGGGTCAGAGCGACGGCGGCGACGATGATCGCGCCGTAGAGGATCTGCTCCCAGGCCGACGGGACTCCGACGATCGGCAGGCCGACGCGGAGCAGGGTGACGACGAGCGCGCCGGCGAGGCTGCGCCACAGCGAGCCGTGGCCGCCGGTGATCGCCGTACCGCCGACGACGATGGCGGCGACCGCCGGCAGCAGCAGGTTGTCGGCCATGGTCGGGCTGCCGCTGAAGTTGCGGGAGGCGAGCATCACGGCGGCCAGGCCGGCGCAGGCGCCGGAGATGGTGAACGCCATGACCTTGACCAGGTCGACGGGCGTGCCGGCCAGGCGGGCGGCCGACTCGGAGTAGCCGGTCGCGCGGACGAAGCTCTCCAGCGGGGTGAGCTTGATGACGAGGGAGATCACCGCGACCACGAGCAGCGCCACGAAGAACGACATCGGGACGTAGCCGGCGACGTAGAGGTTGAGCCACTTGGTGGCGTCGCGGTCGACGACCCGGATCGGGCCGGCGTCGGAGATGACCAGTGCGATGGCGGAGAAGATGCTCATGCCGCCGAGGGTCACCACGAACGACGGGATCCGGAGCAGCACGTGGGCGATGCCCTGGACGGCGCCGATCGCACCGGCCGCAGCGATGACAGCGACGATCGTGAGACCGCTCAGGTCGGGCAGCCACATCGCGAACAGCACCGTGGACAGCGAGCAGAGCGCCGCGATCGAGAGGTCGATGCCGCCGCACAGCACGACCAGGGTCGCGCCGGCCGCGAGGACGACGAGCGGGGCCGAGGTGCGGACCGCGGCGGTGAGGCTGCGCTGCGTCAGGAAGTCCGGGTCGGCGATCGTCAGCGCGGCGAGCAGCGCGACGAGCGCGATGACCGGCATGAACGAGGTGACGCGCTGGGCCAGCGTGGGGCCGCCCCGGACGATCGCGGGCTCGGCCGCGGGGTTGGACTCGGGGGTCGCGATGACGGGGGTGCTCATCTCAGACCATCTCCTTCACCAGGTCGAGCGGGGTCGGCTTGCCACCGGAGGGGCACGCGACCTCCTTGGTCGCCCGGCCGTCGTTCATCACGATGATCCGGTCGGACATGCCGATGGCCTCCTCGAGGCTGTCGGCGAGCAGCACGGTGGCCACGCCGCTGTTGGCGAGCTCGCGCATCAGGCGGTAGACCTCCGACCGGGCTCCGATGTCCAGGCCGCGCGTCGGGTGGTCGAGCAGCAGCAGGCGGATGTCGCCGGCGACCAGCCAGCGGGCCAGGACGACCTTCTGCTGGTTGCCGCCGGAGAGGCGACCGATCTGGGTGCCGCGGTGCGGGGTGCGGATCGAGAGGCGCTCGATCCACGTGTCGACCAGGCTGGCCTGCTTCTGCGGGACGACCATCGGGCCGGCGCAGCGCGACTTCTGCTTGGTCAGCGTCATGTTGTCGGCGACCGACATCGGCCCGACCATGCCCTCGATCTTGCGCTCCGCGGGTACGTAGCCCACTCCGGAGGCGACCGCGGCGCGGGTGCCGGACAGGTCGAGCTTCTCGCCGTCGAGGGTGACCTCGCCGGCCAGTGTCGGCTCGGCGCCGAACAGGGCACGGCAGACGTCCTCGCGGCCGGAGCCGTGCACGCCGACGATGCCGACGATCTCCCCGGCCGCCACCTCGAGGTCGACGTCGCGGAAGGTCTTGCCGGACAGGCCCTTCACGACCAGGCGCGGGGCAGCTGGCTCGTCGGCTCGCTCGGCGAGGCCGTCGTGGTAGTGGTCGTCGGAGCCGGTGGAGCCGATCATCATGCGGTGCAGGTCGCCGGGCGCGGCGCCCGCGGTGGCCACCTCCCCCACCGACTGGCCGCCACGCAGCACGGTGACGCGGTCGCACACGTCGAGCACCTCGTCGAGGCGGTGCGAGACGAAGATGACCGAGGCGAACTCGCGCAGCCGGCGCACCTGGGTGAAGAGGGTCTCGATCTCCTTCGACTCCAGCACCGAGGTCGGCTCGTCGAGGATGATCACCGGCGGGTTGGAGGTGCGCTCCTCGATCCGGAGCACCTTGGCGATCTCGACCATCTGGCGCTCGGCGAACGAGAGTGAGTCGGTGCGCGCGAGCGGGTCGATGTGGGAGCCGATCTTGTCGAGCTGCTCCTGCGCCAGCTTGCGCATCGTGTCCCAGCGGTAGATGCCGCGCCGGACGCCCGGGCCCTCGCTGCCGAGGACGATGTTCTCGGCGGCAGTCAGGTTGGGCACCAGCGACTGCTCCTGGAAGACCATGCCGATGCCGTGGTCGGCGGCGTCGACGACGCTCTTGAGCCTGACCTTCTCCCCCCGCACCCAGATCTCCCCGGCGTCCGGCCGGACCAGGCCGACCAGCGCCTTGAGCAGCGTGGACTTGCCCGCGCCGTTCTCCCCGGCGAGGCCGAGCACCTCGTTCTGGCGGACGACCAGGTCGACACCGTCGAGCGCCTTGACGCCCGGGTAGTGCTTGACCAGGCCGCGCACCTCGAGGGCGTTGACCGGGGCCGGCGCCGGTGCCTCGGGGGCTGCCTGCAGGTTCGTGGTCACTTGGTCACCTGGTTCCTACGACGCTGGGGGATGACGGCGGCCGAGACGGCCGCGACGACGATGAGTCCCTGGACACCGCCCTGCCAGTAGGGGCTGACCCCGACCTGGACGAGGCCGTTGGTGAGGACGGTGACGAGGAGGACGCCGACCGCGGAGTGGAGCACCCCGCCGCGGCCGCCGGTGAGCAGGGTGCCGCCGACGACGGCGGCGGTGATCGCCGCGAAGTCGTAGCCCTTGCCGGCCTGGACGAGGCCGGCGCTGAGCTGGCTGGTGACCATCACGCCGGCGAGCCCGTAGAACGCCCCGGCGAGGGTGAACACGGCCACCTTGTAGGGGGCGACCTTCACGCCGGAGAGCGCGAGCACCTCCTCCGCGCCGCCGATGGCGTACGCGTAGCGGCCCAGGCGCGAGTAGCGCTGGATGAGCCAGCCGATGAGGACGCAGGCCATCGCGATCCAGGTCAGGTAGGCCAGGCCGAGGAAGCGGTGGACCGCCCAGCCGTGGAGCATCTCGTCGGAGATGTTGGGCTGGACGCCGGCGAACATGAGCGTCGCGACGCCGAGCCCGACGGCCGAGACGCCGAGCGTGGTCATGAAGGACGGGACCTTCAGGCTGACCAGGGCCATCCCGCTCAGGCAGCCGAGGCCGGCGCCGAGCAGGACGGCGACCAGGATCCCGAGCAGTCCCCAGTCGTTGCCGTTCCTGTTGTTGGCGACGAGGAGGGCCACCGCGATCGCGGAGGCCCCCATCACGCCGGGGACGGAGAGGTCGATCGACCCCATCATCAGCACGAAGGTGATGCCGCAGGCCACGACGGCGAGGACCGCCGCCGCGTCCATGATGTTCTGCACGTTGCCGACCGTGCGGAAGTCAGAGCTCAGCACCGAGAAGATGCCGAAGATGACGACCAGGGCGATCGGCGGACCGGCGTCCCGGAGCGACACCCCCCGCCGAGGCCGGGGGCGCGGCGCGACAACTGCCTCGGTGTCGGCCTGGGCGGGGGATGTCATGGTCACGAAATCGCGCCCTGCGAGCGGCTGAAGACGTTGTCGCACTCGAAGTCGGACTCGTCCACCTCAGGAGCGGTGAAGTCGCCGACGTTGTCGCCGGTGATCAGGAACTGCTCGGCGAACCAGGCGCGGTCCTCGTCGGCGATGTCGTCGACGGAGAGCTCACCGGTGGCCACGCAGTAGCCGATCGCCAGGCCGATGCCACCCTGCCACGGGCCGTCGGAGGAGACGGTCGCGGTCATGGCCCCGTCCTCGATGGCCGTCAGCGCGTCGGGCACGGCGTCGATGCCGACGACCGCGACGTCGTCACGGCCGGCCTGCTCGAGCGCGGCGAGCGCGCCGAGCGCCATGTCGTCGTTGGCGGCCCAGATGCCCTTGATCTTGTCACCGTGCTTGGTGAGCAGGGTCTTGGTGACCGCGAGCGCCTCGTCACGGGAGAAGTTGGCGGTCTGGTCGTCGAGGAGCTCGACGTCCGGGTTGGCCTCCAGCGACGCCTCGAGACCGGCGAAGCGGTCCTTGGCGGCGCCGGTGTCCAGGATGCCCTGGAGGGCGATGATGCCGCCCTTGCCGCCGATCGCCTCGGCGAGCGCGTCACCGATCTGCTGGCCCGACTCGACACCGTTGTAGGTGATGTGGCTCAGCCACTGGCTGTAGTCGGTGACGTTGACGTCGGCCGGCTTGTTCCACTGGGTGACGAGGTAGGCACCGGCCTCCTGCGCACCCTCGACGATCGGCAGGGTGTCCGAGTCGCCGTTGGGCAGGATGTTCATGACGAGGCACTCGGTGTCGCCGGCGAGCAGCTGGGTGATCTGCTCCTGCTGCTTGGTGGAGTCGCCGTCGTAGGTGAGGCGCTTCTGGGTCAGGCTGACCTGCTCGGCGAACGCGTCACCGCCGTCGAGCCAGGAGGCCTCGTAGGGGTTGGACTCGTTGCGCACCTGGCCCACGAGGACGACGTCCTCGGGAGCACAGCCGCCGGCTTCGGCACCGCCGCCGGCCCCGCCGGCCTCCTCACTGCAGCCCGCGAGGGCAGCAGCGGCCAGGGTCAGGCCGATGACGGCTGCAGTGGGTCGGGAGATGGACTTCATGGTCGATCCTCATTCTCTTCGGTGCCGGGGTCCGGCGGGTGGGACTGACTGGTTCTGCGCCCCGAGTGGTGGTGGGTTGCTGCTCTTCTCTGTGGTGGTGCAGTGATGGTGCGGGTGGTGCCGGTACTGCGGTGAAGCGGGGTGGGTCAGTGGTAGGTCGGTGGTGAGTCGGTGGTGAGTCGGTGGTGGGTCAGCGGGCCATCCAGCCGCCGTCGACGACCAGGACGTGGCCGTTGACGTAGTCGGCGGCGGAGGAGCTGAGGAACACGGCTGCGCCGGCGATGTCGTCCGCGTCGCCCCAGCGGCCGGCCGGGATGCGCTCGAGGATGGACCGCGAGCGGTCGGCGTCCTCGCGGAGGGCGGCGGTGTTGTCGGTGGCGATGTAGCCGGGGGCGATGGCGTTGACCTGCACGCCGTGGGGGCCCCACTCGTTGGCCAGCGCCTTGGTCAGGCCCGCGACGGCGTGCTTGCTGGCGGCGTACGACGCGACGCGGATGCCGCCCTGGAAGGACAGCAGGCTGGCGATGCTCACGATCTTGCCGTGGCCGCGCTCGACCATGGGCCGGCCGAGCTGCTGGCACAGGAAGAACAGGCCGTTGAGGTTGACGTCCAGCACCCGCTGCCACGCGGCGGGGTCGACGTCGACCGCGTCCTCGCGGTCGATGATCCCGGCGTTGTTGACCACGATGTCGACCTGCCGGGCTGCGGCCAGCTCGGCACCGACCTGCGCCACCGCGGCGTGGTCGCCGAGGTCGAGGTCGACCACGTCGGCCTTGCCGCCCGCGGCGAGCACGGCCTCGCGGGTGTCGTCGCTGCTGCCCGGGCGGCCGAGCAGGACCAGGTCCGCGCCCGCCCGGGAGAGGCCGAGCGCGACGGCGCGCCCGATCCCGCGACCGGCGCCGGTCACCACCGCGCACCTGCCGTGCAGGTCGAACGGCGACCGGGTCGGGCCCGGGTCGCTCGGCAGGGACGCGTCGATCACAGGTCCTCCACCGCGACGGCGCTCAGGTCGGTGTAGCAGTTGTTCTCCCCGGCCATCGCCCAGATGAAGGCGTACGACCCGGTGCCGGCACCGGCGTGGATGGACCACGGCGGGGAGATGACGGCCTCGCGGTTGCGGAGCACGAGGTGGCGGGTGTGACCCGGCTGCCCCATGAAGTGGAAGACGCGGTCCTCCTCGGCGAGGTCGACGTAGCAGTAGACCTCGGTGCGGCGGTCGTGCAGGTGCGGCGGGAAGGTGTTCCACACCGAGCCGTCGGCGATGACGGTGACGCCGAACTGGAGGACGGAGGTCTCCACGTCCTGGCCCCAGACGTAGCGGAAGAGGTTGCGCTCGTTGGCCGCCTCGGCGGAGCCCAGCGCCACCGGCTCGACGTCGCGGTGGACCAGCGCCGTCGTCGGGTACGTCGCGTGGGCCGGGGCCGAGACCCAGTAGAACGCGGCCTCGGCGCCGGCGAAGGCGACGTCGCTCCCCCGGCCGACGAAGAGGCCGTCGAGGTGGTCGAGCTCGAACTTCTCGCCGTCGACGAGGACGTGGCCGGCGCCGCCGACGTTGATGACGCCGAGCTCGCGGCGCTCGAGGTGCTGGTCGGCGCCGAGGACCTCGGTGTAGGCCGGGAGGTCGAGCTGGCCGGTGCCGGGCACCGCGCCGCCGACGACCATGCGATCGTCGTGGGTGTAGGTGGCGCGCACCTCCCCCTCGACGAAGAGGTCCGTGACGAGGAAGTTCTCGCGCAGGTCCGCCGTGGTGGACGTCTCCGCACTGCTCGGCGACGTCGAATATCGAACCTGGATCACGCGGGCACCCCTTGGTCTATGTGAACTGCGTTCGTCTATGTGAACTGAGTTCGAGACTATACGTGACGGCCGTCACTGGTCAAGGGGTCGAAACCTTTCCATGTATGTGAACTCGCAGTACGCTTATTCTCATCTCGGGGGACACCTCCCCGTGCCCCCTGGACTCCACGAGGAGAAGTGCCATGACGCAGAGCGCAGAACTGATCAAGGAGGCCGCCGGCCCCACCGCGGCCGGCCCGGTCAAGTCGGCGGCCCGCGCCCTCGACCTGCTCGACGAGATCGCGGCCAACGGTCCCGGCACCCAGCTCCAGCTCTCCACGCGGCTCCACATCCCCAAGAGCAGCCTGCACGCCCTGCTGCGCACGATGACCGACCGCGGCTGGCTCCAGACCGACCCGACCGGCAGCGTCTATCAGCTCGGCATCCACTCCCTCGTGGTGAGCTCGGCCTACCTCGACGGCGACCCGGTGCTCGCCCGCGCCCAGTCGGTCCTCGACGAGGTCGCCGCCGCCACCGAGGAGACCGTGCACCTCGGCCGCCTCGACGGCGCCGACGTCATCTACACCGCCAAGCGCGAGTCGATGCACCCGCTGCGCATGCACTCCGCGGTGGGCCGCCGGCTGCCCGCCTTCGCCACCTCCCTCGGTCGCGCGCTCCTCGCCGAGCTCCCCGAGGACCAGCGCCGCGACATGGTGCCCGAGCACATCACCGCGATCACGCCCAACACCACGACCGACAAGGACGCGGTGCTCCACATCATCGAGACCGCGCAGCACCAGGGCTACGCGACCGAGAGCGAGGAGTCCTGCATGGGCGTGCGCTGCTTCGGCGTCGCGCTGCCCTTCAGCCACCAGGCCGTCGACGCGCTCAGCGTCGCGGTCCCGATCAGCCGCCTCGACAACGGTCGCGAGGACCTCATCATCGAGACGCTGCTCAGCGTGAAGGCCCGCCTGGCCGCCGTGCACGGCAACAGCCTGGTCCGCTGAGGCGTCGCGTCGCCCTCAGTGGGCGAGGCGCTCCACCACCGCCCGCAGGGGCGGCCAGCTGTCGCGCCCGCGGCGGGTCACGGCGTACGCCCTGAGGTGGACCGACGGGTCCCTCACCCGGACGACGCTGACACCGCGCCGGGACGCGCGGCCGCGCGGCAGCAGCCCCACTCCCCTGCCCGCGACCACCAGGTCGTCGAGCAGCTCGAGGGAGTCGATCCGGTGCACCACGCGTGGGACGAAGCCGGCGCGCGAGGCGAGGGTGCGGAGCGCGACCTCGTCGGCGGTGTTGCGCGAGTTCACGATCCAGTCGCGGTCGGCGAGGTCGGCCAGCCCGAGGTGCCGGTCGCGGGTCGGCACGCCGACGCCCCACTCGACGTCCCACAGCGCGGTGACCTCGTGGTCCTCGCGCCACTCCACCGGCGCGAGGTCGTAGTCGTAGACCAGCGCCAGGTCGACGTCGTCGCGGGCCAGCAGGTCGAAGGCCTCGAGCGGCTCGTACTCGTGGACCCGCACCTCGATGCCCGGGTTGGTGTCCCGCAGCTCGTCGATCGCGGGCAGCAGGGAGCGCCGGATGGCCGAGGCGAACCCGGCGACGCGCAGCACCCCGAACGGCTCCGAGCTCGGGTCGAGGTCGAGGCGGGCGGCGTCGACCGCCGCCAGGATGGTGACCGCGTGCTCCGCGAGGCGACGCCCTGCGGGCGTGAGCCGGACCCGGCGGCCGTCGGGCTCGAGCAGCGGGCTGCCGACGTCCCTGGCGAGGGCGGCGATGCCCTGCGAGACGCTCGAGGTGGTGGTGCCCATCGCGTCGGCGACCTCGTGCATCGAGCCGAGGCGGGACAGCTCGAGCAGCATCTGGAGGCGTCGGACGTCCATCCCTTGATTGTGCAGGATCACTGAACATTCAGTCCAGCAAAGTCACGTGGACACGAACACTCCCGCTGGCCTTCACTGGAGCCATGCACCTCTCCCCCGCTCGCACCGGCGCCCGCGTCGGCACCTCGATGGCCGTCGCCTCCATGCTCTGCGTCCAGCTCGGCCTGGCCGCCTCGGTCGGGCTCATCGACGACGTCGGCGCCGGCGGCGCGGCCTGGCTGCGGCTCTTCTGGGCCGGCGTCCTGCTGCTCGTGCTGGTCCGGCCGCGGCTCTCCACGTTCAGCCCCGAGGCCCTGCGGGCGGGCACGGCGCTCGGCATCGCCACGGCCGGGGTCACCCTCCTCTTCATGGCCGCCGTCGCGCGGCTGCCCCTCGGCACGGCGAGCGCCCTGGAGTTCCTCGGCCCCCTCGGCGTGGCCGTCGTGCGCAGCCGTGGGACCGGACGCGTGTGGGCCCTGCTCGCGGCGGCGGGCGTGCTCTGCCTGACCCAGCCCTGGACCGGCGACGCCGACCCGGTGGGCGTCGCGTTCGCTCTGGCCGCGGCGTGCTGCTGGGCGGCGTACATCCTGCTGACCCAACGGGTGGGCGACGCGGTCAGCGGCCTCGGGGGGCTCGCCATCTCGATGCCGGTCGCGGCCGTGGTGGCGACGCTGGTCGCGGGTCCCGGCGTGGTCGACGACCTGACCCCCGAGCTGATGCTGGTCGGGCTCGGCCTGGCCGTGCTGCTGCCGGTGGTGCCGTTCGCCCTCGAGCTGCTGGCGCTGCGCCGGCTGACCACCGCGGCCTTCGGCACGCTGATGGCGCTCGAGCCGGCCTTCGCGCTGGTCATCGGCTTCCTCGCCCTGGCCCAGGTGCCCAACGCGCTGTCCGTCGTCGGCATCGGGCTCGTCGTGGCCGCCGGCATCGGGGCCGAGCGCAGCGGCGCCCGGGAGGTCGAGCCCGAGGCCGGGCGGGTCGACCCGGCACCCACCCCCGTCTGACGGCTACGCCAGCCCGAGGTGCTCGCGCACCGCCGGGGCGAACGGGCTCCACGCGCACCAGCGGGGGAAGTCCCGGACCAGCCGCGGCGGGCCGCTCAGGCTGAGCGCGCCCTGGGCGAGCGCCTCGGGATAGGTGACGATGCCGGAGAACACCCGCATCAGGTCGACCGGCGCCACTGCGACGGTGAGGTCGGTGTCGAAGCCCGGCGGGTCAGTGCAGATCGAGGGCTCCCGCCGCTCGATGACCATCCAGATCCGGGTCGGGGAATCGCCGGCGTAGTCGAACTGCACCACCGTGCGCTGGTCCGGGAGGGCGTCGACCTCCAGGCGCCGTGACATCCACCAGGTCAGGGTCACCGGGTCGACCTCGCGCGGCTCGGGCTCGCTGAACATCCAGCGCACGGCCCACTCGCCGACGGCCATGATCACCGGCTCGAGGTCCCGTCCGGCCGGGGTCAGGTGGTACTCGTGGCCCGTCGGGACCGGCACCCGCTCGACCACGCCCTTGCGCTCGAGGTGCTCGAGCCGCTGCTTGAGCAGCGTGCGCGAGATGCCCGGGAGCCCGCGCGCGATCTCGTTGAACCGCTTCCCGCCCAGCACCAGCTCGCGCACGATCAGCGGGGTCCACCGCTCCGCGAGGACCGAGCTGGCCAGCGCGACCGGGCAGTACTGCCCGTAGTCCTTCATGTCCCCAGTGTCGGCCCGCTCCGGGCGCGAGTCCAGAAAATGTTCCGGTGGGGTCCAGAACTCGTTCTGGAGGCGGACCGGCCGATCGGGCGAGCGTGGTGGTCCACCCGATCAGAGGAGGAGACCACCATGACCACCACCTTCGACCCGACCGCCTTCAAGGCCACCACCCGCGCCCAGTGGGAGACCGCCGCGGACGCCTGGCACCGCTGGGGCCCGACCATCGAGGACTGGCTCGGCGCCGCGACCGAGCGGATGCTCGACGACGTACGCCTCGCAGCGGGGGCGCGGGTGCTCGACGTCGCCGCCGGCGCGGGCGGGCAGTCGTTCGCCGCCGCGCGCCGTGTCGGCCCGACCGGGCACGTCCTGGCCACCGACATCTCCCCCGCGATCCTCGAGCACGCCGCGGCCGCCGCGGCCGAGCAGGGCCTCCCCCAGGTCGCCACGCTCGAGGCGGACGGCGAGGACCTCTCCGCCGTCGCCGACGCGAGCTACGACGCCGCGATCTCGCGCGTCGGGCTGATCTACTTCCCCGACCAGCACCGCGCGCTGTCGGAGGTCCACCGCGTGCTGCGGCCGGGCGGGCGGCTGTCGTCGATCGTCTACTCGACGCCCGACCTCAACGGCTTCTTCGCGCTCCCGGTCGGGATCATCCGGCGGATCGCCGGACTGCCGGCCCCGGCCCCGGGGCTCCCCGGACCCTTCAGCCTCGCCGCGCCCGGCGTGGCCGAGGCGGCGTACGTCGCGGTCGGCTTCACCGACGTCACGGTGACCTCGGTCCCGTCCCCCGTGCGCATGGCCAGCGCCCGGGAGTGCGTGCGGTTCGAGCACGAGTCGTTCGGTGCGCTGCACCAGATGCTCTCGGGAGTCGGCCCCGACGACCGCGACGCGGCCTGGCTCGAGATCGAGGAGGCGCTCCGCCAGTTCGAGGGACCCGACGGCTTCGTCGGCCCGTGCGAGATGCTCGTGGTCAGCGGCACCAAGCCCTGAGGGCGAGCGGGGCTGGCACGCCACCCCGACCTCTGGCACGTTGGTCGGGTGACCGCCGAGGCTGCCCCGACCGTCGCTCCCCGCGACTGGTCCGCCGAGCCCGCGGACGTGCTGCTCGCCGACGGCACCATCGCGGTCATCCGGTCGCTGCGCGCCGACGACCGCGACGCCGTCCTCGAGCTGCACGAGTCGGTGTCCGTGGACACGCTGCGGCTGCGGTTCTTCTCGCCCAGCCGGGAGGCCGGCCGTCACTACGTCGCCCACCTCTTCGCGCCCGACAACACCCGGTCGGCCGCACTGGTGGCCGTGATCCGCGGCCGGGTCGCGGGGCTCGCCACGGCCGAGCTGCTCACGCCCGACAGCGCCGAGGTCGCCTTCCTCGTCGCCGACGAGGACCGCGGCCGCGGCCTGGGGAGCCTGCTGCTCGAGCACCTCGCCGCCCTCGGTCGCCAGCACGGGGTGAGTCGCTTCGCGGCCGAGGTCCTCGGCGACAACTACGGGATGCTGCGCGTCTTCCGCGCCGCCGGGTTCGGTGCGACCCGCAGGACCGTCGAGGGCGAGGTCGAGGTCGAGCTCCGCACCGACGCGTCGCGCGAGGCCGTCGAGGCGGCCGACCGGCGCGAGTGGCGGGCGGCCGCCCGGTCCCTCCGGCCCCTGCTGCACCCGACCAGCGTGGCCGTCGTCGGCGTCCGCCGCTCTGCCGGTGGCTTCGGCCACGGCGTGCTGCAGGCCATCCGGAGCTCGCCGTACGCCGGGACCCTGCACGTCATCCACCCCGAGGCCGAGTCGATCGACGGCCTCCCCGCCGCCCGCAGCCTGGCCGGGCTCGAGGGCCCGGTCGACCTCGTCGTGGTCGCGGTGCCGGCCGACGGGGTGGCGGACGTGCTGCGGGACGCCGCCGCCAACGGCGCCGGTGCCGCGGTCGTGATCTCGTCCGGATTCTCGGGCTCCGGGAGCGACGAGCGCCGCCACGAGCTGCTCGAGCTGGCCCGGAGCCACAGCCTGCGGCTGGTCGGGCCGAACTCGCAGGGCGTCCTCGACAACGCCGACGGCCTCAACGCGACCCTCCTCCACGACGTCCCCGAGGTCGGCGGCCTCGCCGTCGCGTCGCAGTCGGGCGGGATGGGGTTCGCGCTCCTCGACCTCGCCCGCGACGTGGGCCTCGGCGTGCACGCGTTCGTCTCGCTCGGCGACAAGATCGACGTCTCGAGCAACGACCTGCTCGCCGCGTGGATGGACGACGACGCGGTCGCGGCGGGGGCGCTCTACCTCGAGTCGTTCGGCAACGCGCTGAAGTTCGCGCGGACCGCACGGCGCTTCGCCGAGCAGAAGCCGCTGCTGGCGGTGGTCGGCGGACGCTCGCGGGCGCGCCAGGACACCACGTCCACCGTCGGCGTCGGCGTCGACGCCCTGCTCGACCAGTCCGGGGTGATCGCCTGCCACACCGGCGCCGAGCTCACCGAGACCGCCCTGCTGCTCGTCGAGCAGCCCCTCCCGGCGGGCCTCCGGGTCTGCATCGTGTCCAACACCGGCGGGGTCGGTGCGCTCACGACCGACCGGGCCGGCGGCCAGGGCATGCTCGTCGCCGCGACCTCGGCCGGGCTCGGCGAGGCCCTGCACGCCGCGGCGCCCGGCGCGGTCGACGTACGCAACCCGGTGGACCTCGGCGCCGACGTCACGCCGGCCGAGCTGACCGCGGCGCTGCGGGCGGTGTTGGACAGCGGCGAGGCCGACGCCGTCCTGGTCATGCTCGTGGCCAACCGGCTGACCGACCGCGACGCCCTCTTCGCGGCGGTCGCGGAGGCGCGTCCGTCCGGGCCCGAGGTGCCGCTGCTGCTCGTCACCCCCGGTGCGGCCTTCGACGCGGCGCGCGGCCTGCCGGGCGTCACCGCCTACCGCACGACCGACGCCGCGATCGGGGCGCTGGGCCGGGCCATGCGCTACGCCGCCTGGCGGCGCGTCCCGCCCGACCAGCCGGAGGTCGAGCTCGGCACCCGCGGTGTGCACGCCCGCACCTGGGCACGGTCGCGGCTGGCCGCGCGCGACGGCGAGCCCGAGTGGCTGGCGCCCTCGGCCCAGGCCGAGCTGCTGGCGCCCTACGGCATCCACCTCGTCGGCGGCCTCGCCGCCGGCCCGGAGTCCGCGGCGCGCCTCGCCGACGAGACCGGCTACCCGGTGGCGGTGAAGGTGGCCGACCCGACGGCGCTGCACAAGTCCGACCGCGGGCTGGTGCGCATCGACGTACGCACCGGTGGTGACGTCTCCGATGCCGTACGCCGCTTCGCCGACGAGCTCGGCCGGCCCGACGTCGACGTGCTGGTCCAGCCGCTCGTGCTCGGTCACCAGGCCTCGGTGGGGCTGGTGCGCGACCCGCAGCTCGGTCCGCTCGTCCGGGTCGGCGGCGGTGCTGCCGGACCCGCCGGCAGCTGGGCCGAGGACGTGTTGCTGCTGCCCCCGGTGGAGGCCGCCGACGCCGCCCGGGCCGTGCGTGCGCTGCGACTCTGGCCCCAGCTCGTCGGCGACCACGGCCTGGAGGAGGTCGACCTCGCCCCGCTCGAGGCGCTGGTGGTGTCGGTGGGCCGCCTCGCCGTCGACGTGCCCCACGTCGCCGACCTCACCCTCGAGCCCGTCGTCGTCAACGCGCACGGCCTCTTCTGCGTCGACGTCAAGGTGCGCATCGCCGAGCCGCCCGAGCTCGACACAGGGATCCCGCGGCGGCTGCGCTCCTAGCCCATCGCGCCCAGCACGGCCGCGCGCACGTGGGGGTGCACGAGCGGCGGCACGTCCTCCGCGGTGAACCAGCCGATGTCGACGTGCTCCTCGGGTGCGACGTTGGTCGGCGTTCCCTCCCACTCCCTCACCAGCCAGGCACTCAGGACGGCCTCCCCGGCCCCGGGACGGACGGTCACCCGGCACAGGTGCGACGCCGAGGTCACCCGCACACCGAGCTCCTCGCGGAGCTCCCGCTCCAACGCCTGCTCCTCCGACTCACCCGCCTCCACCACGCCACCGGGCAGGTCCCACACGTCCGGGAACGCGTGCTTGTCGGGGCTCCGGTGCGCGAGCAGCACCCGCCCCTCGTGGACGAGCGCGCCGACGACGACCTGGACCATCAGGCGCCTGCCGACTGCCGGGTGCGCAGGTCCGCCAGCGCCTCGTCGAGGTCGGGGTGGGCGAAGCGGAAGCCGCTCTCGAGGAGGCGGGCGGGGACCGCGCGACGTCCGGTGAGCGCGAGCGCCGGGTCGGTGCGCAGCAGCACCGCACCCAGACGCACCAGCGCGGCCGGCGTCGGCGGGGCCGCCGGGCGACCGAGGCTGCGACGCAGCGCTGCCATCAGGTCGGTGTTGCGGGCGGGCTCCGGCCCGGTCGCGTGCAGCACGCCCGCGAGCGTCGAGCCCGGCTCGAGGACCGTGCGGACGATGGCCAGCCAGTCGTCGACGTGCGTCCAGCTCACCCACTGGGTGCCCGGCCCGACGCGACCGCCGAGGCCCCAGCGCGCGAGCGACCAGAGCCGGTCGAGGGCCGGCGTGTCGTTGTCCAGCACGATCCCGGTGCGCAGCACGACGAGGCGATCGGTGTTCGCGCCCTCGACCGCCGCCTCCCAGGCGCGGGCGACGCCGGCCATCTGGGGCGGCCCCGCAGCGGGCGGTGCCGCCTCGTCGAGGACGGCGTCACCGGCGTCGCCGTAGATCGCGAGCGTGCTCGCCTGCACCCAGACCGGGACCGGCGCGTCGAGTGTGCGGCTCGCGTCGACGAGGGCCCGCGTCGGTTGCACGCGCGACGTGGTGAGCAGATCGATGTTGGCCGCGGTCGGCCGGCGGTCGACGAGCTCACCGGCGAGGTTGACCACGGCGCTGCCGGCGAGCTCCTCGGCCCACGGCCCCACCGTGCGTCCGTCCCACTCGACCTGCCGGTACGGCCCGGGCCTCCGACGACGCGTCAGGACGACCACCTCGTGCCCTGCGGCGACGAGGTCGGCGCACAGCCGACGTCCCAGCGCACCCGACCCACCCGCCACCACGACCTTCACGGGCGCGAATGTACGTCAGCCCGTGGGCGCGTTCCGCGCACGACGCACGCCTTCTCCGCCTACCCTGCGCGACGTGGAGTCGGAGCGGATGGACCTCGGCAGCGCGGTCGTCGTCGGGCTGGCGCGCACGTGGGGCTCCCAGATGTCGGCCTTCGGGTCCCGGGAGGGTGCGCCCTTCCTGGTGTCGTACTCGGAGGAGGGCGAGCCTCGCGAGGCCCTGCTGCCCGGGCGAGGATCGGTGACGAGCGTCGCCGGCTGGGAACGGACTCTGGTCGTGACGCACGACGGCGAGCGTTGCCAGCGCTACGACGTGAGCACGCCGGAGCGCGCTCCCCTCAGCGTGGAGCCGGACGACTGCGACTGGACGGACGACGCCCTGCGCGGCCTGGACGAGGCCAAGCGGGTCTGGGTGGCCTGCGGCGACGAGGACCCGGTGTACGTCGCCCTGGACGACCACGGCTGGCTGCGCGGCATGGAGTTCGGCGACGGGGACTGGATGCCGGGCGCCGGCCTCCGCCTGGGCTCCCCGGACCAGCTGCCGCTGGTGAACCAGGGGGACTCGAGGATCCACCTCGCGGGGCGGTTCTCGTCCCCCGACGTCGACCCGTCACGTCCGACGATGTGGATGCTGGGGGTTCTCGGGGACGGCGACGCCAGGCAGATCAACGCCGACGTCCGCTTCACCGAGATCTCGGACATCAGTGACGGGCAGGGAGCCTGGTTCGCCGGCAGCCTCGACGGACGACCCCAGCTGGTCAGCTCCGAGGGCGACCTCGGGCCGGCGCCGCCGGTCGACCTCGACCCGATCGCACCGACCGTGCTGGTCGCCACGAGCCAGTACGACCACGACCCCTACAGCCTCCGGCTCGTGCTCCAGACCGTCGACGGGATCCAGCTCTGGACCTCGACCGCACAGGGCTGGCTCCACCAGGACCTCCCGGGCCACGTCCTCCGCGCCGCGCGCTACGACGACGCGTCCTCGTCGCTCTGGTTCATCGCCGACGACCAGCTCTGGCGCCTGGTGACCTGAGGCCGTCGCCGCGTCCGCCGCACGTGCGCACAGGTGTCCGACTTCTGGCCCTCGCGGGGCTTGTCGGAGGGCGACTTCCCGGACACGTGTGCGCGCCAGAGGCTAGGAGCCCCGCACGACCTCGAGAGCCTGGCGGGCGATCTCCCACTCCTCGTCGGTGGGCACGACGAGCACCGCGACCTCGGAGTCGTCGGTGGACACGGCGCGGGCGTCCGACGCCTGCGCCGGGTTGCGGGCCGGGTCGAGCTCGATGCCGAGCCGCGAGAGACCCGACAGCGCGGCGGCGCGGAGCTCGGCGCTGTGCTGCCCGACGCCGCCGGTGAAGACGACGGCGTGGAGCTCGCCGAGGGCGGCGTAGTAGGCGCCGACGTACTTGCGGACGCGGTAGGCGTAGACGTCGAAGGCCAGGGACGCTGCCCGGTCGCCGGCCGCCCGTCGCTGCGAGACCTCGCGGAAGTCGTTGGCGCCGGCCAGCCCGAGCAGCCCCGACTCGCGGTAGAGCGCGCGGTCGATCTCCTCCAGCGACCAGCCGAGCTCGCGGTGCAGGTGGCCGTGGATGGCCGGGTCGAGGTCGCCGGAGCGGGTGCCCATCACCAGGCCCTCGAGCGGGGTCAGCCCCATCGACGTGTCGATCGACCTCCCGCCGCGGACCGCGGCCGCGGACGCCCCGTTGCCGAGGTGGAGCACGACGAGGTTGGTGTCCTCGAGCGGGCGGTCGAGCAGCTCGGCAGCGCGCCGGGACACGAAGGCGTACGACGTCCCGTGGAAGCCGTAGCGCCGGATCCGGTGCTCCTCGCGCCAGCCGACGGGCACCGCGTAGGTGTAGGCGTGCTCGGGCATCGTCTGGTGGAAGGCGGTGTCGAAGACCGCCACCTGCGGCACGTCGGGGAAGAGCCGCCGCGCGACCGTGAGCCCCTCGAGGTTGGCGGGGTTGTGCAGAGGCGCGAGCGGGACGAGCTCCTCGACCGTCTCGAGCAGGCGGTCGTCGACGACGACCGGCTCGGCGAACAGGTCGCCGCCGTGCACCACCCGGTGGCCGACCGCCGCCAGGTCGCCCTGGTCGATCGCCGGGCCGTGCCGCTCGAAGGCGTCCATCGCCGAGCGCAGTGCGTCCTCGAAGTCCGCGATCCTGCGCTCCTCGGTGTGCTCCTCCCCGCCCACCGAGTGCGTCAGCGTGCCGCTGGACTCGCCGATCCGCTCCACCGACCCGGACGCCTCGGCCTCGCCCGTGGCACCGTCGAGCAGGCGGTACTTCAGCGACGACGACCCAGCGTTGAGGACCAGCACCCGTTCGCTCACGCGCGCTCCTGTGCCTGGATCGCGGTGATCGCGACCGTGTTGACGATGTCCCTCACCAGCGCCCCGCGCGAGAGGTCGTTGACCGGCTTGTTCAGCCCCTGCAGCACCGGTCCGACGGCGAGCGCGCCGGCCGAGCGCTGCACGGCCTTGTAGGTGTTGTTGCCCGTGTTGAGGTCGGGGAAGACGAAGACCGTCGCCCGCCCGGCGACCGCGGAGTCGGGCAGCTTCGTGCGGGCGACCGCGGCGTCGATCGCGGCGTCGTACTGGATCGGGCCCTCGACGAGCAGGTCCGGCGCCCGCTCGCGGACCCGTGCCGTCGCCTCGGTGACCTTCTCGACGTCCGTGCCGCTCCCGGACGTGCCGGTGGAGTACGACAGCATCGCGACGCGCGGCTCGACCCCGAACGCCGCGGCCGTGCGGGCCGACGCGATCGCGATGTCGGCGAGCTGGGTGGCGGTCGGGTCGGGGTTGACCGCGCAGTCGCCGTAGACCAGCACCTGGTCCTTGAGGCACATGAAGAACACCGACGACACGACCGACACCTCGGGCACCGTGCGGATCACCTCGAGCGCCGGGCGGATGGTGTGCGCGGTGGTGTGCACCGCACCCGACACCATCCCGTCGGCGAGGCCGAGCTCGACCATCATGGTGCCGAAGTACGACACGTCGACCACGATGTCGCGGGCCGCGTCGAGGTCGATGCCCTTGTGCGCGCGTCGCTGGTGGTACTCCCCCGCGAACCGCTCGCGCAGCTCCTCGTCGTACGGGCTGAGCACGCGCGCGGCCGACACGTCGATGCCCAGGTGGGCGGCCTTCGCGCGGACGATCATCGGGTCGCCGAGGAGCGTCAGGTCGGCGACGTTGCGGCGCAGCAGGATGTCGGCGGCGCGCAGGATCCGCTCCTCCTCCCCCTCCGGCAGGACGATGTGGCGGCGGTCCGCGATCGCGTCGTCGAGCACCTGGTGCTCGAACATCAGCGGCGTGACGACCGAGGTCCGCGCGACCTCGAGGCCGTTCATCAGCTCCTCGCCGTCGACGTGGTCCGCGAAGAGCGTCAGCGCGGTCGCGATCTTGCGCGGCGAGTCCTTGTCGAGCCGGCCACGCCGGTTGGTCAGCGCGGTCGAGGTCGCGTGCGTGCCGAGGTCGGTGGCGACGATCGGCAGCGCGACCTCGAGGCCGTCGAGCAGCCGGTCCACCTGCTCCGGCAGCTCGAGCCCGCCGTTGAGCACGATGCCGGAGATCTGCGGGAAGTTCGCGGACTGGTGGGCGGTGAGCACGCCGAGCACGACCTCGGGACGGTCGCCGGGCGTGACCACGAGCGCGCCGTCGAAGAGCCGGTCGAGGACGTTGGGCAGGGTCATCGCCGCGACCACGAGGCCCGGCACCTCGCGCGTCAGCTGCGACTCGTCGCCGCGCACCAGGTGCCCGTCGCACGCCGCCATCAGGTCCGCGACCGAAGGCGCGCTGAGCAGGGGCTGCTCGGGCAGCGCGAAGGCAGGTACGCCGTCGCGGCGCAGCGCCGCGGCCGTGCGTTCCGTCGCCGACGGGTCGACGCGGTTGGCGATGATCGCGAAGAGCGAGGCGTGGTTGGCGGCGAGCTCGGCCTCCGCCATCGCAGCCGCGGTGCAGAGCTGGGACACGTCGCGGCCGTTGCCGCTGAGCACCAGCAGCACCGGTGCGCCGAGGTTGGCGGCGACCCGGGCGTTGAACGCGAACTCGGCCGGTGCCCCGACGTCGGTGTAGTCGCTGCCGACGATGACCACGGCGTCGCTCTGCTCGGCGACCCGGTGGTACCGCGCGACGATGCGCTCCATGGCGCCGTCCGGGTCGGCGTGCACGTCGTCGTAGCTGACCCCGGCGCACTCGTCGTACGTCAGGGCGACGGCGTCGTGCGAGACGAGCAGGTCGAGCACGTAGTCGTGGTCGTCGTCCGTCGAGGCATCGGTGCGGACCACGGGGCGGAAGACCGCGACCCGCGCCACGCGGCGGGACAGCTGCTCGAGCACCCCGAGCGCCACGGCGGACTTGCCGGTGAACCCCTCGACCCCGGCGACGTACACGCTGCGTGCCATGGGCCGAGCGTAGCGACTCGGTCCCGGGTGGCTCCAAGAGCGCCCCAAGCGCCGCACAAGCGCGTGCCGCGAGCGTTCGGGCCACTCGACGACGACGTCGAGGCGACCACTCCGGAGGAGCCACCATGTCCCGATTCCTGTACCTGCTCGGCCGCGCCTGCGCCGCCCATCCCTGGCGGACGCTCGTCGCCTGGGCGGTCGTCGCCGGCGCGGTCCTCTCCCTCGGCTCCGGCCTCGGCGGCGAGCCGCGCGACGACTACGACGTCCCCGAGGCCCGCGCGCAGGTCGGCATCGACCAGCTGCGCGAGCACCTCCCGGCCGCCGGCTACACCAGTGCGCAGGTCGTCGTCCACGACCCCGACGGTGCGGCCCCGAGCCGGGCAGCGCTCGCCGACCTGACCCGGCGGCTCACGGCGATGCCGCACGTGCTGACCGTCTCCGAGCCGCGTTCCTCCCCCGACCGCGACACGGTCCTGCTCGACGTTGCCTACGACGCGCCGATCACCCACCCCGACCTGATGGAGAACCTCGCACCGCTCGAGGAGGCCGTCGCGCCCACCGTCGCCACCGGCCTCGAGGTCGAGCTCGGCGGCGAGCTGCCCGGCACCGGCGCCGCCCCGATGAAGGGCTACGGCGAGCTGATCGGCGTCGTGTCCGCCCTGGTCATCCTGGTGCTGGCCTTCGGCTCGGTGGTCGGCGCCGGCCTGCCGATCGCGGTCGCGCTGACCGGCCTCACCGTCGCCAGCGGCGGGGTCCTGGTGCTGGCCGCCACGATGGACGTCTCCACCGCCGCCCCGATGGTCGCCAGCATGGTCGGGCTCGGCGTCGGCATCGACTACGCGCTGCTGATCGCCACCCGGCACGGCGAGTACCTCCGCGACGGCCACCCCGTCGCCGAGGCGGCCGGCCGCGCGGTCGCGACCGCAGGTCGCTCGGTCGTCTTCGCCGCGGCCACCGTGCTGGTGTCCCTCATGGGGCTGCGGCTCTCGGGCCTCCCGGTCTACGCGTCCTTCGGCTTCGCCACCGCGATCACCGTCGTGGCGGTGATGGCTGCGGCGGTCACGCTCGTGCCCGCGCTGTGCCGGTTCGCCGGTCGCCGGCTGCTCCCCCGGCGGGAGCGTCGCGGGCGCGCCCGTCGCACCCCGCTCACCGCCCGCTGGGCCGAGCGCGTGGGACGTACGCCGCTGCCGTGGGCCGTCGGCGCCGCGCTGGTGATGGTGCTGCTCGCGCTGCCGGTGCTCGACATGCGCACCTGGCCGCAGGACCCGTCGTCCCAGGCGCCCGACCTGTCCAGCCGTCAGGCGTACGACCTGGTCGCGGAGGAGTTCGGCCCCGGATTCAACGGGCCGTTCACGATCGTCGTCGACCGCGAGCAGGTCGGTGACGCGGAGACGGCGACGCTGGCCCGCACGCTCGGCGAGCGCGACGGCGTCGTGGCGGTGACCCCCGCGAACGTCTCGCCCGACGGCGCGCTGTCGGTGTTCAGCGTGGTGCCCGCCTTCGGCCCGACCGACGAGCGCACCCCCGACCTGGTCGACGACGTACGTCGAGCGGTGCCCGAGGGCGTCGAGGTGACCGGCTCCTCGCCGATGTTCGCCGACATCGCCGAGCTGCTGGCCACCCGGTTGTGGCTGGTGATCGGCTTCGTCGTCACGCTCAGCTTCCTGCTGCTCGCCCTGGTGTTCCGCTCGGTCGTGGTGCCGTTGAAGGCGGCCGTGATGAACCTGCTGAGCATCGGCGCGGCGTACGGCGTCGTGACGGCCGTCTTCCAGTGGGGCTGGGGCGCCGGGCTGCTCGGCCTCGACCACGCGGTGCCGGTGTCGAGCTGGATGCCGATGCTGATGTTCACCATCCTGTTCGGGCTCTCGATGGACTACGAGGTCTTCCTCCTGTCGCGGGTCAAGGAGGACTACGAGGCGACGGGCGACGCGCGCGGCTCGGTCGTGCGCGGGCTCGCCTCCACCGGCACGGTGATCTCCTGCGCCGCCGCGATCATGGTGGCCGTCTTCCTCGGCTTCGCGACCGAGGTGGACGTGCTGCTGAAGATGCTCGGCCTCGGGATGGCCTCGGCGATCCTCCTGGACGCCACCGTGGTCCGCATGGTGCTCGTCCCGGCGACCATGTCGCTGCTGGGCCGGGCCAACTGGTGGCTCCCGTCGTGGCTCGACCGGCTGCTGCCGGGCGTGCGCGCCGAGCTCACCGAGGCCGACCTCGCCGGGCTCGTCGACCCCGAGCGGGAGCTCGTCGGCGCCCCCTGAGGCCGCCGTGACAAGCCGGCCACAAGGGCGGCACAAGAGCCGTCGGGCGGGATGGAGCCATGGACACCATGACCCCTGCCGCCCGGCGGCTCACCCTTGCCATGACCACCCTCCTCGCCACCGACGCCGTCGGCGGCGTGCTGGCGGTGACCAACGACGTGAACACCTGGCGCACCGCGTGGAGCGGCGAGGCGCTGCTGGCGGCGCCCCTGCCGATGATCGTCGCCCAGCTGCTGTGCACCGTGCTGGCCGTGCGGTCGGGGCGACGCTGGGCCGCCGTGCCGGCGTACCTCCTGGCACTGGCCTGCCTCGTCTCCGTGATCAGCGGCTTCTTCGACGGCGGCCTGGCCAACGACGCCCTGGGTGGGGCGCTCGTCGCGTTCCAGGTCGTGCTGCTGACGGTGACGGGTGCGGTCGGGCTGGCCGCCGTCCTGCGCGGGCGCGAGCTGCACCGGCGGCAGGTCGCCCCGGCCGCCGCCTAGGTGCCGGGCAGCAGGCCCGTGAGCCAGTCGACGTACTCCGGCATGTCCCACGCCTTCGCCAGCGCGACCGCGGCCGTCACGTCGGCCTCCACACCGGGCTCGCCGAGGGTGGCCCGGCACAGGGCCAGGTAGCCGTCGAGGGGGCCGAGGGTGAAGACGGCGCCACAGATGGTGAGCCGTCCGGCGAACGGGGCGAGCACGTCGAGGGCGCGACGGGCGAGCTCGCGGTCGCCGGTCAGGAACGCCGCCTCCGCCTCGGTGCACCAGTCCCACACGCTCGCCCAGTAGGACACCGGCTCGTGCTCGACGGGGATCGCCAGGACCTCGGCCAGCTCCTCGGGGGTGCCGGCCCGCGACACCACCGCGTGCAGCAGGTTGGCCCCGGTGCTGTACTCGGCCTGGGCGGCCCGCAGGGGCTCGATGAGTGGACGCAGCTGCTCGGGCGACCACAGCGCCGAGATGGCGTACGCCGCCGCAGACTGCAGCTCCTGGTGCGGCACCGCGACCAGCGGGGCGGTCTGCCCGAGCTCGGCGAGCGCGGCGAGTACCTGCTCCTGGTCCCCGCGGATCGTCGCCAGCGACATCCGCAGCCACAGCAGGGTGAGCAGCACGTAGGGCAGGCGCTCGCGGCGGGCGATCCGCTCGGCCTCGGCGGCGAGCTCCTCGAACTCCTCGCGCCGGGCCAGCTCGAACGCGTCGACCGCGGCGGCGACCAGGTGCACGGCCTCGGCGGCGGCGTCACCGTCGGCGCGCGCCGCGGCCAGTCCCTCGGCGGTCCAGCCAGTACGCCGCTCGACCTCCTCGGGCATCCACATGGCCGTCCAGGCCGCGCGCGCCGCCCACCAGCGCAGGTGCGGGTCGGCGACCCTCCGCGCCAACGCCATCCCGCTGTCGACGAGGGCCGCCATCTCGACGCGGTGGTCGGGGTCGAAGTAGAGCTCGACGGCCAGCGCGAGCTGCAGCCGGGCCCGGGTGGGCAGGTCGTCGTCGGGCAGGTGCGCGAGCGCCCACCGCAGGTCGTCGACCGAGTCCTCGACCACCACGCCCGAGGCGTGGGGCTGCCACACGCAGTAGAGGGTGAGCTGGGCGGCGGCGCGTCCCACCAGCTCGGGCTGACCGAGCGCCCGCCCGAGGGCCATCCCCTCGATGGCGGCAGCCTCCACCTCCGGCCAGCGCGCGGCGTACGCCGCATCGGTGGCCAGCTCGAGCAGCAGGTCGTAGCGCTCGGCGTCCGCCGCGCCCGGCGACCGGCGGTGGGCGGCGAGCGCGGCCGCCCGCAGGTCCACCGCCTCCTTGAACGCCGTCAGCCGCCGCGCCTGGTCGGCGGCCGTCCGGGCGGCCCGCCAGGCGGTCTCCACGTGCGAGGAGCCCGCCGCGAGCCAGTGCCGGGCGAGCTCCGCGGTGCGCTCGGTGGCCGTCAGCAGGGCCGCGACCTCGGGCCGGGTCTCCAGGGCGTGCGCCACCCGCGCGTGCCGGCGCGCGGCCTGCGTGCCGGAGAGCGACGCCAGCACGGCGTCCCGGGTCAGCGCGTGGGCGAAGCCGAACTCCTCGACGTCGGTCTCCCGGACCAGGCCGGCCCGTTGCGCCGCCTCGAGGTCCGCCACGGTGTCGTCGACGTCCCGGTCGTCGGCCCCGGAGACGACGAGCACGTGGAACCGCTCGCCCACGACGGATGCCGTCTGCAGGGTCGCGAGGACGTCGGCGGGCAGGTCGCCCAGGCGGCGCGTGACGACGTCACGCACGGTGGCCGGCACCTCGGTGTCCGTGGCTCCCAGCCGGGCGAGCTCGATCAGGAAGAACGGGTTGCCCGCGGCTCGCTCGGCCCAGCGCGCGACGGCCGCGTCGTCGACGTCCGGTCCGCGCACCGACCGCACGAGGGCGGCCGCGTCGGCGGACGCCAGCCCGGTGAGCTCGAGGTGGAGCGCGTGCCGCCGCGCCAGCGCGTCGGCCGCGGCGGCGAGCGCCCCGGACGGCTCCGGGTGCGTGCGCCGGGTCACCACGAGAAGCAGCGGCAGGTCGGCGGGGGCGACGGACACCAGGTGGGCCAGGGTGCGCAGGGTCGCGTCGTCGGCCCACTGCAGGTCGTCGAGCACGATCGCCGTCGGGGCGGCGCGGGCGAGCCCCACCACCAGGTCCGCGACCAGATCGGCGAGCCGGAACGCCCGCTGCTCGGGGCTCGCCTCCGGCTCCCCCGGCGCCGCCGCAGGCACGACGAGGTCCTCGTCGGGCACGCCCAGGTCGCGCAGGACCGAGCGCCAGGGCCACAGGGGCGGCGCTCCGTCGTCCTCGGAGCATCGGCCGACCGCGACGACGAGGCCGTTGCCGCGGGCGGTCGCGACGAGGTCGTCGACCAGCCGCGACTTCCCGATCCCGGGCTCGCCGACCAGCTGGGCGGCGCCGAACGAGCCCGCCCGCACGGCCGCCACCAGTGCGGCCAGCGCCTCGCGCTCCGCGGTGCGGCCCAGGACGCCGCCGGCAACCGGCTCCACCGGGCCGTGGGACACCGGGATGGCGTCCGCCGTGGCCTCGGCGACCTCGGTCGCCGGGCGGGTCATCGTCGCCAGCAGCGCCGGCTCCTGCCTCAGGATCGCCTCCTCGAGCGTGCGCAGCTGCGCGCCGGGATCCAGGCCGAGCTCCTCGGCGAGCACCGACCGTACGGTCCGCAGCGCCTCCAGCGCGTCCGCCTGCCGCCCGGACCGGGTCAGGGCCAGCGCGTGGATCGCCCACAGCCGCTCGCGGAGCGGGTGCCGTCCGGTCGCCGCCTCGGTGGTCGACAGCACGGATGCGTGCTCCCCCAGGGCCAGCAGGCCGAGCAGCCGCGCCTCCTCGGCGCCCGCGCGGAGCTGCTCGAGCGCGGCCCGGTCGGCCAGCACGTCGGGGTGGTCCGGCAGGTCGGCGTACGGCTCGCCCGTCCACGACGCCAGCGCCGCATCGATCCCGTCGAGGGCGGCCACCACCTCGGCGCGGGTCGGCCAGGAGGTGTCGGGCCCGGTGGCGAGCTGGGAGTCCAGCGGCGCCAGCACCCGCTCCAGGTCCCGGACCTGCGCGGCGAAGGCGCGCGCGTCGACGTCCTCGTCCGGCACGCGGAGCACGTAGCCGTGGTCCGTCGTCTCGAGCACCGAGGTGGCCGAGCGCGCCGGACGGTCGGGCTCGAGCGACTTGCGGAGGCCGGAGATGTAGGCGTGGAGGGCGCCGTGGGCGGCGCGCGGCGGCTCCCCCGCCCAGACCAGGTCGACCAGGAGCTCGGCCGACACCGGCCTGCCCGGGCGCATGGCGAGCGCCGCCAGGACCGCACGCGGCTTGCGTGACCCGAGGTCGAGCCAGGTGCCGTCGTCGGCCGTCACCCGGCTGCTGCCCAGGACGCTGATCCGCACACGCAGACGGTAGCGGCGGAGGACCCAAGCGCGGCCCAAGCCGGCCGCAAGAGGTCTCCCGCAATCTCGTCCCATGACTGCTCAAGAGACCACCCAGATCAACCTCCCCGGCCAGACCCACGCCGCCGAAGGACCGCACGACCAGACCGGGATGTACGTCATGCACCACGCGTTCCGTCGCGACCTCACCACCTTCGAGGCCGCCGTCCGGCAGACGCCGGTGGGCGACCACGCGACGTGGCAGGCGCAGCAGGCCCGGTGGGAGCGGTTCGCGACCGTGCTGCACCACCACCACGAGGTCGAGGACGTCTCCATCTGGCCCGTGCTCGTCCGGCACGCCGCCCGGACCGAGGACGTCGCGGCACAGCAGACGCTCCAGGCGATGGAGGACGAGCACGCCGACATCGACCCCGCCCTCGCGGCGGTGCGGCAGGGCTTCGCCCACATGGTCGAGCACCCCTGCGACGACCACCGCAACGCCCTCGACGTGCACGTCACCGCCACCCGGGCAGCCCTGCTCGACCACCTCCGTCACGAGGAGACCGAGGCACTGCCCTACCTCCAGAAGGTGATGACCGCCGAGGAGTTCGCGGCCTCCGAGAAGGCCGCCGCCGCCGGCTACCCGCCGCGGCTGATGCCCTTCCTGCTCCCCTGGGTCGCCGACGGCCTGCCCGACGAGGTCGTCCAGCGCCTCATCGGCGGCGCCGGCCTGGCGTACGCCGTCGCGCTCCGGTTGTTCCGGCGCGGCTACCACCAGCGGGAGCGCCGCGCTTTCCGCTACGTCTGAGGCCCACGGCCCGGACGCCCGGTGCACGTGACCAACTGCTCCCGGCCCGAGGTCGATCGCCCCTGCCCATCCGTGTCCGCGAGGCGTTGGCTGGGGGTTGGGACGAGGAGGTGACGTCATGAGCGAGATGTCGAAGGCAGAGTCGATGAGGGCGGCCCGCGAGGCGCAGGACCATGTCGTCTCGTCGCCGCGCACGTCGTCGACGAGCGCGGTCGAGGCGGCGATGGAGCGCTACCTGAGCGCCGAGCAGTACCACGAGCTCAGCGAGGAGGCCCGAGCCGCCGAGCAGGAGCGGACCGAGCACGAGTGACCGTCCGGACCGCGATGGTCCCGGACATGCGAGAGGCCCTCACAGTCGGAACTGTGAGGGCCTCTCGAACTTTGTAGCGGGGGCATTGTTTGGTCCCGCGCACCTTGGCTTGTTCGGTCTGGTCATCCACGCTCACTTCCCTGGTCGTGCACCTGGTCGGCCCCCATCTGGGAGGTTCACGCCGGCGCGAATTCACACAATCGATCCGACAATCAGGGTGCCTCCCGCGTGCGCTGTCGCAATGGTCTGAGCTCCGTCTCCCTTGCCGAGCAACGGCGCTACCACCTCGTGCTGAGCTGATCCCATGCGTCCGGCCACCCCATCGCCGGACCCTCCGGCACCACCCCGGACTCCGCGAACGCCCGACCACGAGCCGTCGCGCCGATCGGGCCGGTGGTGTACGGGTCGCAGTAGGTCACGTCCGGGTTGTCGACCTCGCAGACCAGGCGCTCCCCTGCCAGCCATCCCATCAGGTTCGCAGACTCGGCCTCGTCCATGTCGATCGCATCCGCCACCGTCAGCGCCGTCGGCTCGCCGGTGATCGTCTGCGCGAGCAGCTCCTGCACGAACAACCGGCCGACGACGTCCCAGCCGGGCTTCTCTCTGCGGGCCACGTCAGACGCTGATGTTGTTCTGGTAGAGCACGTTCGCGGCCTGCTGTGCCTCTTGGTGGGCGTCTTCGGCCTCCTCCATCGCCGCGGCCGCCAGGCCCTCCACGGAAGACACTCGCGACGCGAGGGCCTGGAACGCCTTCGCCATCTGGTCGTGCCACTGCTGGTGGCGTCCCGCGTCGTTGTCGTCCACCTGAGCTGCGCATCCCGAACAGGTCCTCACGGACATGGTGATGGTTCCCTCCGTCATGGCCGACACCTTCTGTCCCGACCGTGCGGCGAACCTAGCCACACCCACCGACACCGGCCGCTGCGTCAGGTTGACGCGCGCTGGTCCTCGGCGATCGTGAGCGCCGGCAGCGCGTCGACGATCTTCATCGTCTCGACGCTGACGGTGACCACCCGGGCGAGGAGGTCGAGGATGTAGCGCGGGTCGCCGACCTCCTTCGACCAGTCGTTGGGGTCGTTGACGATGCCGGACGGCTTGTCGGTCTTGACCCAGTAGCGGTCGATGATCCACTCGATGGCGGACCGCGAGCCGAGCTGGTAGCGGTACGCCTCCTCCGGGATGCCCGTCAAGGTGATGCGGTCGTTGAAGTGGATGACCGACCGGTCGTACCTCTCCCCTGCGGCCTTCCGCTCGGCCGAAGCCTTGCCGAACGTCATCTTCTTGGGGCCCACGGCGTAGAAGCCGTAGGGGTCGCCGGCGGGCCCCACCGCTAGGCCGGCGAGCGGGTACGGCTCGACCGTCTCGTAGCCGATGTGCAGGTCGCTCAGCGCGCGGCCGGCGTCGGTGAACGCCCTCGCCGCCTCGACCGTCGCCACGAGCGGGATGCGCGGAAGCATCTTCTTGAGGTCGGCCGCGTAGCGCTCGCGGTAGTCCGGCGAGTGCAGCAGGCCGTAGACGTAGAAGAAGACGTCGTCCTTGGTCCACTCAGAACCGTACGTCGCCTGCCAACGTCGCAGCGCTTCGTCAGTGACGTTGTCGACGCGTCGGTAGCCGTCGACGACCTCGCCGTCCCCGGACTCACCTAGATCGAGCGTGCCCTCCTCAGCGACGGGCTCCCACGTCCAACGCGGAAAGAACTGGCCACCCTGACCGAAGTAGTTGAGGTCCGGGATGTCGGTGCAGGCAAGCACCGCAAACGGAAGATCCGTCCCACCCGTGTTGACCTGAATGCCGAGGTTGGCGATACCCGGTGCGGGAAAGAGCTGAAGCAGCCTGCTCGGACGATGAATCCACGGGGCCTCGAAGCGAAGGTGCTGCCTGAAGAACGGCCTGTAGGTCGCTCGACGAGTGTCCCCTGAACCCGGCGAAACACGCAGTCCTCGTTTGTGCCGCGAGTCCAGGCTAGACGTCCAACTCACACGGGAGGGGTCGAAGATCTTGCCTGTGTCAACGGACTCGTTGAACGCGGCGGCACTGCGCTCGATGTTCGCCGCGAGCTGCTCGCGGCTAGAGCCGTAGACCCAAGCGTCTCGGCCAGTTCCTGCTCCCATCGAGTGCACAGCGAACACTCGACGTCCGTTTGCCTTATCGCCGAGGAGAGTGAATTTTAGGTACTTCTCGTCCCTCAGATTGAGCCAATCTCCGTGTTCATTCGGAGTCAGCACGACCGGATTCAGTCCGTGAATGCCGACGGCTTGAGCGACCTTTGCAAGCTTCTCTTCTCGCGCGAGGTACTCACCGACGTCTGTGTAATGCACGGTTCCAGGGCGAGCGGCGCTTGGGTTCTTGACCAACACCATGATTGCTACGCTCGCGCGAGAGCCGGACCCGAAAACCTTCCCGCCCTCCCGGCGAGATTGCTCGCCCGCCGTTCGTTGGTTACCGCGCAAGTTGAACACGTGAATGGCCGAGAACTCGTCGACCAGCGCGAGTCTCATCCCGTCCGTGGTGTTGGCGTCGAGCCAGCCGCCATTGGTTACGAGGGCGATAATGCCTCGATCACGTACACGAAGAGAGGCCCACTTGATCGCTCGGATGTACGAGTCGTACATGGTGCGCGCCGACTTCGCGGACGAACGCGCGGCGTACGTGCCCCTGATCGCGGCGTCGATGGTCGGGTAGGCCTGGTTGGCATTGTCGTCGTTCGCGGAGTCCTGCCCCACCGAGTAGGGCGGGTTGCCGACGATCACCGTGATGGGCAGGGCGCGCTGACGGGCGATGCGCTCGTTGTTCTCGGGGAAGATGTGGAGGTCGTCGCGGTCGCCGTCCTCGTAGGACTGGAAGGTGTCGGTGAGGACGAGCCCGGGGAAGGGCTCGTAGGTCGGGACGTTGTCGCCGAAGTCGTCCTGCTCCTCCCCCAGTACCGGGGCGAGCTCGCGTCGCACGTCGGCGTAGATGGTCTCGATGTTCACGGCCGCGATGTAGTAGGCAAGGAGCACCATCTCGTTGGCGTGGAGCTCGTAGGCGTACTTGCGGGCGAGGTCGTGGGGCTCGATGAGGTCGGACATCAGCAGCCGGGTGAGGAAGGTGCCCGTGCCGGCGAAGCCGTCGAGGATGTGGACGCCGCGGTCGGTGAGACCCTGGCCGAACTCGGCGCGGAGGACCTGGTCGGCGGACTGGAGGATGAAGTCGACGATCTCGACCGGCGTGTAGACGATGCCGAGCCGGTCGACCGTCCGTGAGAAGGCGGCCGAGAAGAAGCGGTCGTAGAGCTCGACGATGACGCGCTGCTTGGCGTGGGCGTTGTCGAGACCGTCGGCGCGGCGGCGTACGGAGGCGTAGAAGCGGTCCAGCTTGGACTGCTCTGCGGCGAGGTTGTGCTCGTCGAGGGAGGCAAGCATGAGCTCCATGGTGCGCGCGACGGGGTTGTGCGCGGTGAAGTCGAAGTCGTCGAAGAGGACCTCGAAGATGGGACGGGTGATGAGGTGCTGGGCGAGCATCTCGATCGCCTCGTCGCGGGTGATGCCCTCGTTGAGGTTGCCGCGCAGGCCGGCGAGGAACTCCTCGAACTCCTTGGCGGGGTTGGAGTCGGGGTCCTTGAGGAGGCCGTTGATGCGGGTGATGTGGGCCTGGGCGATGTCGGCGACGTCCTTGGCCCAGGTCTCCCAGTACTTCCGCTCGCCGACCTTCTGGACGATGCGGGCGTACATGGCGTCGCGGAAGCCGTCGAAGCCGTAGTCGAGGGCAAGCTGCTCGCTCTCGGGCTCGGCCGGCTGCGCGGGCCGGTCGGGACGCGGGGTGACGTCGATGATGCGGAGCCGGTCAGGCTTGCGCTTGTTGAGCTCGATCTGGTTGATCATCGCGTGGAAGCGCTCGTCGTGGGAGCGCAGCGCCTGGAGGACCTGCCACACGACCTTGTAGCGCTCGTTGTCCCGCAGCGCCTCCTCCGGCGCGACGCCGGAGGGCACCACGATCGGGAGCACGATGTAGCCGAGCTGCTTGCCGGGGGCCTTGCGCATGACTCGGCCGACGGACTGGACGACGTCGACCTGGGAGCCGCGCGGGGTGAGGAACAGGACCGCGTCGAGGGCGGGGACGTCAACGCCCTCGGAGAGGCAGCGGGCGTTAGTCAGGACCCGGCAGGCGTCGGCGGGCGGCTCCTCCTTGAGCCAGGCGAGGTGGGTGTTGCGCTCGTGGATGCCCATGGTGCCGTCGACATGGCGGGCCTCGACGCGCAGGTCGGCGCGGTCGTCGGTCTCGTCCTGCCGGGCGCGGTCCACCATGACCGGGAAGGACGCCGAGGCCAGTCTGGAGGCCTTGATGTCCTTGGCGAAGGCGACCGCGCGCCGCATGGGGGCGTCGTCGCCGGCGACGTCCGCCGGGCCGAAGTGCTTGCGCAGGCCGTTCCAGCAGCCGATGAGCTTGGCGGCGTCGCCGAGGGCGATCTCCCCGGACTGGGCCATGGCGGACTGGAAGTGCTCGGCGACGTAGGACTCGTCGACGGAGAGGACGAGCACCTTGTAGTCGGTGAGCAGGTCAGCCTCAACGGCGTCGCCGAAGCCGAGGCGGTGCAGCTCGGGGCCGAAGATGGTCTCGTCGCTCATGTCGGCGAGGAGGGCTTCGGCGTCAGTGGCCTTCTTGCGGACGGCGTCGCCGAACACCCGGGGGGTGGCGGTCATGTAGAGCCGGCGGTCGGCCTTGAGGTAGTCGCCGTCGTGGACCTTGACGAAGTGGGACTCGTCCTGGCCGGCGAGGGTCACGCCGGTGGTGCGGTGGGCCTCGTCACAGATGACCAGGTCGAACCCGGGTACACCGAGCCGCTGAGCCTCGGCGACGACGTCGATGGACTGGTAGGTCGCGAAGACGACGGTCATCCGCGGGGTGGAGTGGCGTCCGACGCCCATCCGGGCGGCGAGCGTCGCGGCGTCGGTGGTGGCCGGCTCGGTGAGGTCGACCGTCGAGAGGTCGGCATCGTCGGAGGTCTTGCGCCCGACACGGACATCCGAACAGACGGCGAAGGGGCGGATGTCCACCTCCCTGTTGACCATCCACTCCCGCAGGCTCTGGCTCATCAGCTGGATGCTCGGCACCAGGAACAGCACTGACCCCCCGACACCGACGAGGTCCTCGGCGATGCGCAAGGAGGTGAAGGTTTTGCCCGTGCCGCACGCCATGATCATGCGGCCGCGGTCTGCCGTTGACAGGCCGCGGCGTACGTCGTCCAGCGCGCGCGACTGGTGCGGCCTCAACGTCTTGGGGCCGGTGGTGGGGAGCACCTCAGGGGTCGACCACGAGTAGCCGGACCAGTCAATCCCCGCGTCCTCCATGTACCCGATGTCGACCCGCTGGACGGGGACCATCTGGCCCTCCAGCGTCTCGTCGGCGTTTCTCGACCAGCCCTTGGCAGTGTCGAAGATGTACCTCGCGCTGAACTCCGCCTTGGACGAGGCGGAGAGGAACGAGTCGATGTCGCCCTTCGACACGGTGCTGTTCTCGTCGTAGAACTTGCACTGGATGGCGGCGAAGGTGTCGGTCTCACGGACCCTGGCGACAAGGTCGATGCCGGTGTCGGCGCGCGTCCCACGCTCGGGCCACTCGGTCCAGGTCCAGACGTCGTCGAACTTCGCCGTCCACTCCGGGTCCGTGCGCAGGAACGACTGCACCAGTCGCTCGAACTTGTCCCCCTTGTCGCGCTCATCGAGGGCCGAGGCCCGAAGCTCCCCCAGGACTTCGTGGATCGTCACCGACATGCGCGTGATTGTGCCTCACGCCGGAAGGCCTCGCGGCCGAAGCCGGCGATGGGGCACTCCGCCAGATCGACAGGAGGGCTCGCCGACGCTCTGGCGCCGGGCTAGATTCACCCGCATGAGCGGGCGTTCGGCGACCTACGACATCGAGCTCTCCCCTGTCGCGCGTCAGCTCGGGGTGACGTACCTGCACGACGTCGACCTCATCGCCGGCCAGGAACCCGTAGTGGGCGACCGGCTCGTCCTTCGCGACGAGGGTCTCGCTTTCTGGGATGCCGAGGTCGTCGCGCTCGACGAGGTCCGGTTGGGGCACAAGTACCGACTCCACATCCGCCGGCGCTCCGACTAGCTGAGGCGCGAGTCCACAGCTCATCGCCGGCTACGCGCGGATGTCGCACCGACCCGGGACTCTGACGGCATGAGCACCTCTCAAGAGCGCGTCCGCTGGCGCCGACGTGCGTCCTGGCTGACCCAGCTGGGACTGGCCCCAGACGACCCCGCACCGACGAAGGCCGTCGAAGAAGTCAGCCATGCTGTGCTCGACCTCCTGAACGAGATCGAGCGCCTCGAGGACGAGCTTCGCGAGTCGCGCCGCATCGGCGTCTGGCTCTACGACCACCTCACCCCGGGAGCCCGCATCCTCCTCGGCGACGTGTCCGAGTGGCCGTGGCTCGTCTCCGACACCGATGGCCCCGGACCTGACAGTGACCCCGCCCCGCAGGGGCACGACAACGCAGAGTGAGGAGGAGCGCATGGGTGCGCTCCTCCTCACTGGTTCTACGGGTGCATGAGGGCGATGCCCTCGGTCAGGGTCTCCCTCACCTTCTGCTGGGTGTCTCGTCCGAGCACGATGAGCTTCTCGAGCGAGTTCTTGGCCTGGTTGGCCAGGCGGCCGACCTCGTCGAGCTGGCTGATGCCGGCGAGGGCGACGTTGAGACGCGCCTCGACCTGGTCGAGGTCGATCTCGGACCCGTCGTCGTGTCTGACCTTCAACATCGCCACGTGCTCGCGAAGGAGAAGGTAGATGAGCTCCACGCTCGCCGGCTGTGAGCAGCTCACGACGTAGGCGCAGGTGTCGACGCGGGCGAACGACCCGCCGCCAGGCACCTCAGCATCGGTCGGGACGAGCACGAGACCTCCGGCCGCGTCTCGGACGCGACACGCGTTGGCGACTTCGTCGCGGTGTTGCTTGGCCGACAAGGGCCTGGTTCTCGACTTCGCCTCCACGACGAGCCGGACCTGCCGGCCGTGGCCGGTGATGGCCTGGGACAACGTCACCACACCATCGCCCGAGCGACGCGTGCCCCCTGCGCCCGGCTGACTGCCGGTGCGCTCGAAGAGGTCGCCGGCGGCGGTGACCACGTCGTGGCAGAGTGCCATGGCGTCGTCCTCGTTGGCGGCTCCGATCGCGCGGCTGCTCTTGGCACCAGCGGTCTTGGCCACCTGAGCGGCCTCGACCAGACCCTTGACCAGAGCCAGCTGCTCGCCGAGCTCACGTCGCGTGCCGCCCAGCTCCTCGAGGAGGTCCTGCCGCAGCATGCGGACGGGTCCCTCCCGATCGAGGCTGAGTGCGTCACGAACCGACTCGGAATGGCGCGCGAGCGCCGTGGTGATCTCCTGGACTCCGGCATCCTGGACGGCTCGAGCTGCCTCCATGACGCTGGCCCGGACGTTTCCGGCTTGGCCGGCCAGAGCGGCCTCAACCTGGGCTGGCAGCTTGTCGAGGACGGCACCTGCCGCTCGGGCCACAGCCTCCTCGCCCCCGCGGAGCCGGGTCAGCGTCTGGTCGAGGCTGGCCAGCGCCGCTCCGGACTTCTCGTCCACCCGCTCGGCGAACGCGTCAAGGGTGCGGGTGAGGCTGCCGGTGTCGATGCCGGCAGTGCCGAGCGAGAGCGCGACCAGACCGACGGGGATTGCCCGCCGGACAAGGTCCGCAGCCGCTTCGGGACCGTGCTCGGACATGTGGGACCGGACGAGCGCCGCCGCCTCACCGTGGGTGACCGAGAGGTCGTGGATGACGACCGTGTCGGTGTTCACGGCGACCGGAGCTGCTCCCTGCGGGATGTGGGCGACGGTCATCGGGCACCTCCCAGCCCAGCCGGCAACGGCAGGTCAGCCGGGAGGCCGAGCCGTGCCTTGCGGCAGATCAGGCAGTCCTCGGGCGGGGTCTCCGCCGTGTGGAGCAGTGCTGCTTCCCAGCCCCAGAGCTCGTCGAGCAGCGGGTACGGGTCGTCCAGCCGATCTCTGAGGGCGTCCTCGACCTGCAGCTGCAGGTCCCGGAGCGGCGTCTCGTCGGGGCTGTGGTGCGCCGCCGCGGAGGCGGTGCGGTAGGCGAGCTGCGCCCAGAGGTCGAGGAGACGCTGGGTCTCCCGGTCACGGGGTGGAGCCGGGGTGGCGGCCAGCGCGAGCGCGGGCTGCGGCTGGTTCGTTGGTGTCACGTGGACCCTCCAGCGGGTGTCGACCGCAGCAGAAGGGGCCGGATGCCCCCGCCGTCTGCGGGGGCTCTGTTGTGTGGCCCACTGGCACAGGTCTGCGCGGAGGCGCCCGACACAAGAAAGTGGTCCAGATCACACAAGAAGGGGGGTGAGCCTGATTGCGGAGTGATCGACGACGGCGACTTTCAGTAGTCGTCGCGACAGCGGCAACCCATCTGCCCGATCACACCGAGGATCCACATGCCCACCTCCACGCAGTCCCCCATCACCGTCTCCCCCGCGCCCGCCAACGACGTCGCGATCGTCGTCCGCCTCCCTCAGGACCTCCGCGAGGCCCTCAAGGCACGCGCCGCAGCCGAGGACAGGTCCGTGGCCTCGGTCATGCGCCTGGCGGCACGGCAGTACGTCGAGAGCGAGGTGACCCTGTGACCGCCCAGACGCTGCAGCCGGCGGCCACCGACGGCACTGCGGCCCCCGACGTGTCGTACGAGCTCTTGGCCCGCCTGCGACTGGCGAGCCGACTCGACAGCCGAAGCACGCCCCCTGAGCTCGGCCCGGACGCACTGCACGGGATCTCCGGACGGATCGTCCAGGCCCTCGCCCCCCTCACCGAGGCGTCGCCCCCGGCGATGCTCCTGACCCTGCTCGTCTCCTTCGCCGCCATGGTGGGGCGCAGCGCCTACGTGAGCGTCGGGCACCAGAAGCACTACCCGATCCTCTTCGGCGTGGTGGTCGGATCATCAGCCCGGGCGCGGAAGGGCACGTCAGCCGCCGCGGTCCGGCCTGTCCTGGACGCCGCCGACGGGGACTTCATGGCCACGCGACACATGCGAGGTGGCATCCAGTCCGGAGAAGCCCTCATCCAGGCACTCGCGTCACTGGCCGAGGGTCCAGAGAACGACGGGGATCAGCGCCTCCTTCTGACCGAGGAGGAGTACGGGCGTCTGCTCACCGTCGCAGGACGTCAAGGCTCGATCATCTCCCCCATCCTGCGGTCGGCTTGGGACGGCGACGCGCTCAGCGCCCGGACGAGGGCGGCGACGCTCGTGGCGGAGCAGCCCCACCTGTCCGTGCTTGGCCATCTGACGATCAACGAGCTCAAGGCGGTCCTGAAGCCGGTAGACATCGCCAACGGGTACGCGAACCGGTTCATCCACGTCCTGAGCCACCGTGGTGCGCTCCTTCCTGAGCCCGGGCGTCTGGCCCCGGCCGAGGTCGATGCGTTCGGGACGGAGCTGCGCGCTGCGGTCACCTTCGCTCGCAGTGCCGGCGAGGTCGCCCGCAGCGAAGCGTTCCGCCAGCGGTGGGACTCGCTGTACAACATCGTCGAGTCACAGCCGTCCGGCGGCGACGTCTACGACTCGCTCACCGTCCGAGCGAGCCCCCAGATGCTGCGCCTCGCCACGATCTACGCGCTGCTCGACCAGTCGGCGACGATGGAGCCGGTCCACCTCAGCGCCGCGGCGGCGCTCTGGGAGTACTCCGAGGCGTCCGTCGCCCACATCTGGGGAGCCACCCTCGGCAACCCCGACCTCGATCGCCTCTACTCCGCGGTGTCCGCGGCCGGCGCCGAGGGCCTCAACCGAACCCAGGTCAGCGAGGTCTTCTCCAAGAACAAGGCCAGGTACGAGCTCGACGCGCTCGTCCTGAAGCTGGTCGACCTGGGCATGGCCACGGTGTCGGCCCGAGCGTCTGGAGGGAGGCCCAGCTCCATCCTGACAGCCGTGCGCTGACGAAGAAGACGAAAGAACGAAGAAGTCCCTAGGGCTCCTTCGTTCTTTCGTTTGTTCGTCGGCGCTGTAGTCCGCATCCGACAACGACCTGCCTGGCACGTTGTCTGACGATCAGACGCGCGCACGGGTAGGAAGCATGGCCCCTACCCGTGACCTCGTTCTGCAGTCGTACCTCACCGAGCTGACACGCGTGCGCGCCATGGACCCGGATCAGCGTGTCCGCGATCTCGACACCATGACCGCGCTGTGGGCACCGGTGACCGTGTGCTCGACCTCAGCCTGAGGAAGAACCGACCCTGCAGGGCGGTTCCGACGCGCGGGTGACCTCACCGGTTCTGCGTGGCACTGTCGCGTGGCGGCGGGTGCGCACCCTGAACCGCGGCCAACACTCTCGGCCTGCGACAGGAGCACGACCTGAAGATCCCAGAAGCCGAGGCGGCTGCCGTCGCGCTGATGACAGCCGCCCACGCGGACGACGACGCCTGCGCACTCCTCGCCACCAGACTCGCCTTCGCACCTGTCGATGACCGCGTGCTCGTCGCGTTCTGCCTCGTGGAGGCCTGCTGGTCGTGGGCGCCGCGAACCGCCTTGAGTGACCACCCCGTCCTCGGCCCGGCGCTCTTCTCACTACGAGCCGACGATGCCCTAGCCGTTCGGTCCGCGTTGGTCTCGGCAATGACCGGCAGGACCCCCGGCAGCTACGCCGCGCTCCTCGTCCAGCTCGCGTACGCGGCCGTACACGTCGTCCCTGACATCAGCGACCGGCTGCGGGCCCGAGGCCTTGCCGTTGCAACCGACCCGGACGCCGCATCGATCAGACCGGCCGGGAACGGACGGTGAGCCTCCGAGGCCGCCAACTTCAAGGTCTTCCCCAAGGTGGAGAAGTGCTCGCCCATCTCGGTGAGCCAGAACTCCTCCATCGATCCCATTGCGTCAGGAGACCTCGCCGGCACGGTGCACCGCACCTACCCGAGGAGGACCCCTTGACTCTGTACACCGCCCGCAAGGTCTACAACCCGCTCGCCACCAAGCTCGGCGCCGGCCGACCGATCAGCGGTCACCTGATCCGCTACTCACTCGTCGGCGACGCCGGCGGCAGCGCCGGTCAGCGCGACTCCCACTTCAGCATCTACGGCGGCGACCCGGACATCGCTGCGATCAGCCAGTTCCCCGACGCTGCTTGGGACCCTGCCCAGCCCGACGTCGGAGCGACGCACGGCATCACGTGGATCACCATGGCCGACCTCCATCACGACGCGACCGGTCATGAGCCGATCGCCGCGGTCGTCTGCGTGGGCGACGTGGTGTTCCTCAACATCACGTTGTCCTCGACGATCAAGCACATCGTCCGCCTCGACGGCGAGGACCTGAACGGTGTCACCGTGCTGGTCATGTCGCTGCTCAACCACTTCCCTACGCTCCGGGAGGTCTGCTGGGCCGACGACGTCACGCGCGCCGGTCGCGACCGCGCCGACTGGTCCACGATCACCAACAAGTGCAAGATCCGCGACGTCACGATGGTCTTCGGCGGTCAGCGCTACGACCAGTCCATCCCCGGCGACGAGCTCGCCCTCGGTGCCCTCGGCCTCGTCGGCGGAAGCGACGACCCCAACCGTCGCCGACGCATGACCGGCAAGCGGCTCATGAAGTACAAGGCCGGAGGTGCGGCCCTTGCCGAACGTCAGATGCCGTACGGCTGGTGCCACAAGAAGGACAAGCACGGCCGTTCCGTCGAAGAGGGCAACCGCGGGCTCGTCCCGGAGGCCCAGCCCGAGATGGCACCGGTCATCGCGAGCCTCTACCAGGCCCACGCCGACGGCGAGACCTACCAGGACATCACCGCGCGCCTCGCGGCGTACGAGGTAGAGGGCCTCGTCGTCCGCCGGGACCACACAGACCTCGACAACACCTTCGCCCGAGCACTGGACGACGACAACGCGTCCTACGGAGCCGCCAAGAGCTTCTTCTGCCGCAGCGACTCCAACCCGCGCGTCATCCCCACCGATCTCGACATCGCCCGCTACCTGGAGGGCGAGGACCCCGCCGAGGTCTTCGATGCCGACGTCCGCTTCTTCATCGCGAAGGTCGAGCTCATCCGGACGGGCCGGTACTTCCGGCGCCTCAACAACGACATCCGGGGCCGCAACATCGTCCTCGACGGCATCCCGGCCACCTACCGCGACGACCTCGACGAGTACGGGTACTTCGACGTCCTTTCTGCGCCCTGGGAGTGGCCCACGGACGAGGAGGGCAACGAGATCCCCCGCTTCGGAGTTCCTGACCGTGTCTGCCGCCAAGTGGCCGCGCGGCTCCTGCGCGAGCTCCGAGCTCCCAAGGCACCCACCGGTGGACAGGCTCACCACACGCCGACTCGCCGCGCGCTGCAGTGCTTCCCGAACTGGGTCGTCTCGCCCGGCCACTTCGGGTCGAAGTACGACGACGAGCCCACGCAGTGGGGCGTGCAGGCCCGCGTGAACACCAGTGGGCGCGCCAACGCCATCCTGCTGTTCCGGCGTGAGTCGGCCGCTGCGGGCAGCCGTACCGGCCGCGGTTGGTCCTACTTCGGCGTGGGTGAGAGCCGCCCCGACCACACCGCCGCAACGTTCTCCCTGATCGAGCTCGAGGCCTCCGTCGCCTCCCGCCTCGACCACGGTGTGAGGAGCCTGCTGGACCCCACCACGATCGCCCAGCTCACAGAGGCGCAGCGACGCAGCGACGACGCCGACCCCACCACGACCTGGCGCCACCAGATCGCACTGAAGACAGCGGCTAGGACGCCGCTGGAGGACGAGATCAAGGGGCACCGCACGATGGCAGCCATCAGCGCAGCAGCAGGCGACGAGGACGAGGCCAAGGCCTACGCAGCCCAGGTCACCGAGGTGAAGACGAAGGTCGCCGCGTACGACGCTGAGATCGAACGGCTCAAGGCGAAGATCCGCAAGCACGAGTCCGGATCCGCCACTGTGCGACACGACCACCGACGTCTCCGTCGCTGTCCACCTCGTAGCCGGACTCGAGTCCGCGGCACGAAACAACGGAGAAAGCCCCTCCAAGTTCGGCACCCTGTGCGACGAGACCTTCATCGAATGGCGCTTCCATGTCGACGGTGAGGACGTCCTGTGGTCCTGCACCGCGTTGCTCCCACTCGCGTCGGGCGCACACGCCCAGCTCCCCCTCACCGGCCGGATCCGCAACGTCCGCACCCGCACCGGACGCAACCTCGCCAACACCGACACCGTCGTGCGCTACCTCTTCGAGGAAGGCCGCGAGTTGACCGCAACGGCAGACCTGCTGCAGGTGACCCGCGCGACGCTGCTGAAGAAGCGTGTCATGCCCTGGCTGGTGGCCAACGGCGTCACCTCACGCGGAGCCAAGTGCGCCCTCGTCGACCACCCGATCGCCGAGGTCCGCCAAGAGCTCCACCGATGGGTGACGCGGGCGGCAGACGACAACACCAAGTCGACCACCAGCGCCTACACGGAGCGGCTTCGTTCGACCTACACCGATCCGAGCCTCTCGTGGGGCGACGCCGCGGTCCCGGACGACACCGCCTGGATCTCCGAAGCCCTAGCCCTGCTCACCGTCGACACACCCACCCGCCGTCACGGCCTTCCGATCCTCGACGTCGCACTCGCCCTGGGCAAGACCGACGACGAGGTCCGGGAGCTGGTGAAGCCGCAGCGGCGATCCGGAGGCTTCACACGGCCCGCCTACCTGACCTACGCCAACCAGGCGAAGACGCACGTCAAGGCAATCCCGTGCCCGCACGACCGGTGCCGTGGACGTCGCCACGCCGACCACGTCACCCTCTTCCCTGAGGTCGCAGCAAGCGGCTACGGAGTCATCTGCTCGCACTGCCGTCGCACACCGGCAGAGGACGGTGCTTGGCCCACGACGCAGTACCCGACCACGTACCTCGGGCGCTGGACCAGCGCCGGCGGCGGCGGGAGCCTCCGGGAGGCTCCGCGCACCATCCCAAGTCCCCGGTGAGGCCGGCCCCCCTTCTCGTGTGATGGCGAGGAGGGGGCTGGGAAGCGCAGCCTTAGGGCGCAAGAAAGCCCCTACGTGCCCGGCGTGAAGTACATCGACTGGCCGGTCGCCGACCCGGGCGGCCAGGACGAGGAGACCGTGCGCGACCACCATCGGCGACATCGACGGCCGCGTCCCCACGCTCCTCCTCGAGCTCTCCCGGAGCTGCCTCCCTCCGTCCTGGCCTGAGCCGAAGCGGGGCTACTCGAGCGTGAGCTGCGCGCGGTGGAAGTCGTAGTGCTGCGTCGCGTAGCGGTAGACCTGCTCGAGCGTCATCGTCTCCTGGAAGAACGGGTCCCAGTCGACCGGGAAGTGCATCCCACGGGCCATCGCCGCGTCGGACTCGGCGTCCAGGCGTCGATGAAGCCGGTCGATGGTGCGGTCGAACTGACGCGTCAGCCGAGGACCGTGGAAGACCAGGGCGCCTCCGACAGCACCCGCGTAGTTGATGTGATGGAAGGGTCGTGTGCCCGCGTTCAAGGTGGCGGCGAAGGTGCGGCTGAACGGGTCCGGTAGCTGTCCGAGGAGTCGCACCAGCGGAAGCAGCCGACGGACGAGCAGGTACCCGAACGCCATGTGCCACAGCATCTGACCGTTCGTCCACCGGGTCCCGTTCGTTCGTCGGCGTAGATCGTCCGGGGTGGCGCGAGAGACGAGTTGGTGCAGGTCGGTGCGCACCCGCTCCAGCTCGGCGTGGATGCTCGCCCGGTCGACCGGCTCTTGCGACACCATGAGGCAGTCTCCCGCCTGCGGAACCCCCTGAGAACAGCAACCACGCACCGTTGCCGGCGAGGGGTGTCGACTCGGCACCCAGGTGGGACAGTGGAGGTCCGGAGACAAACCCAAGCCGTCTCCAGCTCAAGCCGATGAGGAGCTCTACGTGCAGGTCGAGCTGTTGTACTTCGACGGGTGCCCGAACTGGCAGGTCGCCGACCAGCGCCTCCAGGAGGCGCTCTCTCTGGCGGGCCGGGATGACGTCACAGTGCACCGGCGGTGCGTCGAGACCCCTGAGCAGGCCGGCGAGCTGGGTTTCATCGGCTCTCCCAGCATCCGCATCAACGGACGAGACCCGTTCGTCACTGGCGGCGAACAGGTCGGACTGTCGTGCCGCATGTACCCCACGCCGGCTGGCCTGAGGGGCTCACCGGAGGTCGAGCAGCTCGTGGAGGCGTTGTCGTGAGGAAGGGTCTCCTCGTCGTGGTCGGGGCGTACGTCGCGGTAGCCGGGGGCACTCGCGTTGCGGAAGCTCTCGGAGCGAGGTGTTGCGGATGTCCGGAAGACTGCTGGTGCCGCCGTCCCGGCGTGAGCCTGTTCCGGTGGGTGTTCCCGTGGCGTCACAAGCTGTTGGAGCCTGAAACCCAAGGCGAGGTCGAGCACGCCGCCGCTGGCGGCCTGCGGTAGATCAAGCGCTGCCTGGGGTCCTGCGAACCGGTCAGACGGGTCGCGGCGCGTACATGATGACGGCGACCCCGACCAGGCACACGAGCGCTCCGACAATGTCGTAGCGGTCGGGCCGGAACCCGTCCATGACCATGCCCCACGCCAGGGAACCCGCGACGAACACGCCGCCGTACGCGGCGAGGATGCGGCCGAAGTTCGCGTCGGGCTGGAGCGTGGCGACGAACCCGTACAGGCCGAGTGCGATGACGCCGGCGCCGACCCACAGCCAGCCGCGGTGTTCGCGAACGCCCTGCCACACGAGCCAGGCGCCGCCGATTTCGGCGACGGCTGCGAGGGCGAACAGGAGCAGGGACTTCGCGACGGTCATGCGTGCAGTCTCCCAACCAGAGTGCGGCCGCGTGGCGACGGCCGCGCTGTGGTCGAGTCTGGAGCTCTGGTTCGAGCTAGTGGTCAGGCGTCGTCGGTGGTGCGCGTGGGTCCGAGCTCGACGAGCTCAGGGACGCTGGCGGTTGGGCCGGTTGGCGCGCAGGACATGCGTCGCACGCGTGCACGGCGGGTGAGCACGGCGGCGACAGTGAGCAGGCCGACGACGAAGGCGAACACGACACCGGCGAACACGAGCGTGACCGCTGTGGCGGCGAAGCCGGCCACACCGAGGAACCCGACAATGGGAGCTGCGCAGCACACGGCACAGGCGGCTGCTGCGGCGCCGACGAGGTGATGGTTGCCGGGCCGGTCGCCCGTGGCGCCGCTGTCGGCGTCGGGGGCCTCGGTCATCGGTGCGTCCTCGAGCTCGCCCGGCTGCTCGTCGCGGGTGCGTGCGCGCTGTCGGGGTGGAGGGTGATGGCCTCGAACGGGATCGGGCAGCACTGCGATGACGCGCAGGCCAGGAGGTCGTCGCAGCCGGCGTCGAGTGCGGCGGTGAGGTTGTCGCGGATGGCGGTGAGGTCGGCGATGCGTTCCTCGACTTCGACGAGCTTGGTGCGGGCGCGTTGCTGGAGTCCGGCGTCGATGCGCCTTCCGTGGCGGTGCCGGCCGAGCTCGAGCAGGTCGGAGATCTCGTCGAGGGTGAATCCGAGGCGTTGGGCGGCCTTGATGACCCTGAGCACGGTGACGGTCTCGGGTGGGTAGAGCCGGTGTCCTCCCGGGCTGCGGTCGGGGGTGGCGAGGAGGCCGCGGCGTTCGTAGTAGCGCAGCGTCTCGATGTTGAGGCCGGCGGCGGCCGCGACTTGACCGCGACGCGTCGAAGCTGCTAGTGAGGGCGGCGTCGTAGAGGACTCGGCTGGCTCCGTACCCCGGCAGGAGGTGCGCCAGGGTGGAGAGCTCGGGGTTGAGCATGGGGCTCTGCTCGATGGCGAGGTCGAGGAACGGGAGGAGGAACGCGACGAGGACGCCGCCGACGCGGCCGAAGAGCCAGCCGACCAGGACGCCGACGAGGGCATAGGTGAGGGCGATGAGGAGGTTGGCGAGCACGTACGGGGCCCACTGGCTGGGCTCGAAGAACAGCGCGGTGACCGCGAGCGAGGCGGCGGTGACGACGACGGCCAGCACGGCCACGACGAGAAGCCGGGACGTGAGCAGGCTGACCGGGTGGAACCCCGCGAGGGCGAGCCGGCGGTCCGCGGCGCGTGCACCGAGCGCGGTGAACAGCCCCACGACGGCAGCCAGCGCTCCGACCGAGATGGGCGCCATCAGACCTGGGTGCGTGTCCGGGAACCAGAACGTCGCGGCGACGTTCCGGCCGGCTTCGCGGACCATCATCATCTCGTAGCCCTCGGGCGTGGTGAAGGCGGACAGGGCGACGAACAGGCCCGGGACAGCGACCAGGAGCGCCCACAGCACCCGGTTGCGGCCGACCTCCCTCAGTCCCATCCGGGTGCCCACGGCCAGCTGGCCGCGGGCCGAGCCCGAGCTGGTGCGGGCGTGGGTCCGCGCGGTGCGACTGGTGGTCGCGACGACCGTCCAGCTGACTGCGACCGCGACGACCGTCCAGATGAGCGCCCAGCCCAGGTCGCCCGGCCCGCCCGCGTGACCGGACGGCTCGTCCATCATCCACAGGCTCAGGTAGTGGGTCGGGAAGACCTTGGACACGAGGGTGTCGGCGGGCCGGAACGCGGGCCCGAAGACGACGTCGACGAGCCAGACGAACAGGACGAGCACCGTGCCGTTGACCGGGTTGGCCACCAGGGCGCCGATGAGGGCGCCGAGGGCCAGGTAGATGACCGCGAACATCACGGTGGCCGCGGCGACTCGGGCGGGGTGGTCGAGGCCACCGACGCGGACCACGAGCGTCAGGTAGGACGCGGTGGCGGCCACCACCGCGAGCGCGGCTCCGGTCGTCATGCGTGCCAGGACCAGGCGTGCCGCGGGTAGTCCCGCCAGGACGAGGCGCTGGTCGGCGGCGCGGGCGGAGCGGACCTGGAAGTACATCGCGACCGCGGCAACGAACCCGGCCGTCCAGCCGGCCGTGGTCGTCTCGGCCTGAGGTCCACCCTGGCCGCCGAGGAGCTCACCGGCGTCGGTGATGACACCGCCCACGATGGCGACGAACACGACCGGGACGACGACGAGCAGGCCGAGGGTCACCCGGTTGCGGGCTGCCTCGACGAGGAAGCGGCGCACCAGCAGTCCGCCGCCGATGGGGACGCGAACGGAGGTGTCGACGGTGCTCATCGGGTGCTCACTCAGACGGACGGTCGTGCGGTGGTCGGTCGTGGGTGGTGCCGTCGTGCAGCTGGACGATGCGGTCGAAGCGGTGCTCGTCGACGACGAAGTGGCTGATGATGAGCACGCTTCGGCCTGCGGCCCGGCGTTCGGCAACCAGGTCCCAGAACCGCAGGTAGGTGTCGAAGTCGAACCCGGCGTACGGCTCGTCGAGGAGCAGCACTTCGGGGTCGGCGAGCAGCGCCAGCCCCAGGTTGAGCTTCGACAAGGTGCCGCCGGAGAGCTGGTCCGCGCGCGTGCCAGCGTAGCGGGTGAACCCGAGGGTCTCGTAGAGCCGGCGACGCGACGTGTGCTCGTCGGCCGGGTTCATCCGGTAGGCGTGCCCGAACAGCTCGAAGTGCTCATCGCACGTCAGGCGCTCGTACACGACCGGCTCCTGGGGGCAGTAGCCGAGCCGTCCGACGTGCTCCACGGTGCCGGCGTCCGGGGCGAGCTCGCCGAAGAGGACCTTCATCAGTGTGGACTTCCCCGACCCGTTCTCCCCAACCAGGCCGACCACCTCACCTGGCAGCAGCTCGAGGTTCGCGCCTTTGAGGACCGCCTGGGCGTGACGGGCCGGCCAGATGCCGCGCCGGTACGACTTCTCGACACCGGACGCGGTCATCAGCGGCCGGCCAGCCGCCGCAGATGCGGTGTGGCCGGCGGGGTGAGGTGTGGCGTGGGCGGTCATGACGACCTCAGCGGTCCTGAGGGTGCTGGTCGTCGGAGCGGTCGTGGGACGGCGTGCTGCTGTCGTTGCTGCCGCCGTGGTGCATCCCCATCATTCCGCCCATCATCACCATCATCATCAGCGGGCAGATGAGGGCGATGCCGACGACGGCGAGGGTGCCGGCGGGGACGCCGACCCACAGTGCGCCGACGACGGCGATGGCGGCTGCGACCGCGAACAGCCCGAGGTTCGGGCTCCGGGTCATGTTGGTGTTCATCGTTCTGCTCCTTCTCGTGGGTGGGTGAACGGGTGGCTCGTGGGTGAGCGCGTGGGGTGGGTTCAGAGGCGGATGACCTGGCGGATGGCGGCGGCGACCTCGTCCATGCGGGCCTGTCCGGCGTCACCGGACTGGCGGGCGGCTTCGAGGACGCAGTGGCGCACGTGGTCGTCGAGCAGCCCGGCGGCGACCTCTTCGGTCGCTCGGGTCACGGCGGCGAGCTGGTTGACCACGTCCGGGCACCAGCGGTCGTCGGCGACCATCTTCTGCACGCCGCGGACCTGGCCCTCGATGCGACGCAGCCGCACCAGGTAGTCCTCACGCCTGCCGGCGTAGCCGCGGGTAGCAGGTAGGGGCGTACCGGCGGACGCGTCGGATGGCAGGTGGCACTCGTGCGCTGCCGCGCTAGTCGGGCGGGTCGCGTCTCGGGTGCTTTCTGTTGCGGCCATGGCGGGCTCCTCACGGGTTCAGCTCTTGCTCCCATGGTCGCCCCGCATACCCCCCGGGGGTAGGGTCTTTCGTCCCGCCTTGACGCCGGTTCAGCTTCTCGCGGGTGCTGCCGACCGTGGACGACGACAACTGGCCCACGCCGCCTGGGTCAGCCGAGTACGACCTGCACCAGGTAGAGCACCGCCAGCGCCAGCGCCATCACCCCGAGCAGCGTTCTCAACGCCCGTTCGGGGATGTGGGGCTGGAGCGAGGCTCCGACCCACCCGCCGGCCAGCCCACCGAGACCCGTCGCCACGCCCAACGACCAGTCCGGCGCCACCGGGCCGGTCGCATCCAAAGCGATGACCGCGTACGTCACCACCCCGACCAAGGACGTCACCCAGGTTGAGAGCAACGCCACCGGTGCCACGGTGGCCACCGCCATGCCGGTGCCGACCAGGATGGGGCCGAGGACGGAGCCGCCGCCGATGCCGTAGATGCCGCCCACGACCCCGATGACGAACGCCAGCACACGTACCGTCCTCGGGGACAGCCGCCGCTCGATCGAGCCTGGTGCGGGCTTGCGCAAGATGAACAGCCCGACCGGGGCGAGCACCGCCGCCGCCAGCGCCCGGAACACGTCCGGGTCCGCGACCACGTACACGCGGATGAGCGCCCCGAGCACCACCCCGGGCACCGAGCCGGCCAGCAGTTGGCGCGTGAGCGCGCGGTCGAACTGCCCGCGCCGGCGGTAGCGCGCCAATCCGCCGGGTCCGGAGATGACGTTGAAGAGCAGGTTCGTCGGGGTCACCCGCGGGTTCGGCACGTGAAGCACCGAGAGCTGCACCGGGAGCAGGAACACTGCGCCGGACACACCCACTGGCGTGGTCACCGTGGCGAGCACGAAGCCGGCCACCAGCCCCACCAGGTCCCGCTGCCAGTCCACATCGTCTCCCCTCGCCAGCAGGCGCATCCTGTCAGCGCGCCCGACAGCAGGACCGGCTGGTCCACAACACGCCGGCCAGAGGTCGAACCGGTGGGCCGCTACCCCAGACGCTTCATCGTGCCGGCGAACTCACCCGAGAGTGAGCTCGATCTGCTGGTCGGGCTCGAGCCGCAGGTCGGCCGGGTCTCCGGCGACCGGGGTGCCGTTGCTGGTGACGGTCACCTTCGCGTCACCCTTTGCCTTCACGCCGCCGACCTGGGTGGGTGTGAGGGTCACGCCCCACTGGGTGAACAGCTGGCCGAGGGTGAACTTCTCACCGACCGTGTGGGCCTCGATGTGGATGGTGCCGTCACCCTCGTGAGTGTGGACCGCGGACATGGCGCCGGTGTTCGGGTCGACGCCGATGTTGGGCGGCACGGGTACCGGCTGGCCGTCAATGGTGACGGCCAGGTGGGGGTGGTAGTGCTCGGCGGTCCCCATCGGGCCGAGGTCGAGGCCGGCGGCGGCGACGCGGGCGGGCACGTCGGCCGGGGCGGGCCACGGCGGGAGAGAGGCGTCGTCGGGCGCCGCCGCGGCGGTACTGGACGAGGTCGAACCGCTCGCGCCGGTCGGACTGGTGTCGCTGGTGGTGGCTGGCTCGTTGTTGCATCCGGCGAGGGTCAACGTGAGGGCCGTCGTGACGACGGCCGCAAGCACGATGGGGGTGGGGGTCTTCACGACGCTCTACTTTCCAAGAGAGGGGGACGCGTCCGGTCTCGGCCGGTATGCGGGACGGGGGAGGCGCGCGGGCGGACGTCACCGAGGAGCCGATGGCGTCCGCCTGCGCTCGAGCTCAGGAGCTGAGGAGCTCCTTCATGGTGTCGATCTGGGCCGTCTGCGTCTCGATGACCTGACCGGCGAGGTCGACGGCGTCCTTGAACTTGCCCTCGGCCTGCTCGGTCTGCGCCATCTCGACCGCGCCCTCGTGGTGCTCGATCATCATCTCGAGCCACATGTCCTGGAACTCGCCGTCGGCGGAGTTCTCCAGGTCGTCGATGTCGTCCGCGGTCATCATCCCGGGCATGTCGTCGTGGCCCATGTCGTCCATGTTGTCGGACATGTCGTCCATGTCGTGGCCACCGTTGACGTGGTCGCGCATCGTCTCCGGCACGTCCTCGCCCCACTCGGTGAGCCAGTCGGCCATCGTCTCGATCTCGGGGCCCTGCGCTTCTCGGATGTCCTCGGCCAGCCCCTGAACCTCCGGGTCGAGGGGGCGGTTGAGGGTCAGGTCGACCATCGAGAGCGCTTGCGCGTGGTGGGTCATCATGTCGCTGGCGAAAGTGACGTCGGCGTCGTTGTGCTCGGTCGTGCTGACCTCGGCCTGGCCGGCCGCGTCCGAGGTGTCGTCGCCGCAGGCGGTGAGGCCGGCGCCGAGGACAAGGGTGAGCGCGAGCGCGGTGAGCGCACGCGTGCGGGTCTTGGTCTTGTGCATGGGAAGTTCTCCTGGTCTCAGGTAGTCAGTGGGGTGTTGGAGGCAGGCGGAGGCGTCACCCGGCCGGAACGCTGCTGTCGAACGCGCGAGGCAGTCGCGGTCGAGCTCAGCGGTGGCGGGCGGTCGCAGGACCTGTCAGCACCTGATGACGGAGAACTGCCACTCGTAGGGCGGGCCGGTGCCACGCACCCACTGCAACGCCCGCTCACGCACAGCGGCGGGCATGAACGCGGCCGGCAGCAGCGGTCGGAAGAGTCGCGCGGCGAGCACCACCAGCAGCGTGAGCGCCGCCGCGGCGAGCATGACGACGCACAGCATGACCATGCCGGCCATCCCGTGTCCTGAGCCGTGTCCCGAGCCGAAGTCACCGTTCACACTGGTGCCGGCGGCCGCCATCGCGGTGTGTGCGGCAGCGGCGGCGTGGTGGTGACTGGCGTCGGATGTCCCTGCTGCCATCGCCGCGTCGTGGCCTGCCGGCGTGCTCATCGCGGCCATCGTGCTTGCAGGAGCCGCGGCGGCGGACGGGGCGCCGTGGCTGGCCAGGGCGTGCATGCCGAGGATGCCGACGACCAGGGCCGCCACGAGGGCGGGCAGCCAGGGGCGGCGGGCGCCGCGCCCAGCAGTCAGCGCCCGTAGGACTCGCCTACGGGTGCTGACGGCGGTGGAAGGCACTGGCTTCATCGTTCTCGATGGTACGGAGCCGCTGGTCTCACGCCAGTTTCTGGGTCCGCAGCCGGAGCGCGTTGATGATGACGCTGACCGACGACAACGCCATCGCGGCCGCGGCGATGACCGGCGACAGCAGCCACCCGAACACCGGGTAGAGCACACCGGCGGCGATGGGGATGCCGACGGTGTTGTAGCCGAAGGCGGCGAGAATTCCGATACGAACGTTCCCCATGACGGCGTGGGAGAGCTGGCGGGCGTGGGCGATGCCGTTGAGGTCGCCGCGCAGCAGCGTGACGCCGGCAGACTCCATCGCGACGTCCGTGCCGGTGCCCATCGCCAGGCCCACATCCGCAGCGGCCAACGCCGGAGCGTCGTTGACGCCATCGCCGGCGAACGCGACCACGCGGCCCTCAGCACGGAGCTTGTTGACGACGTCGGCCTTGTGGTCGGGCAGCACCTCGGCTTCGACTCGGTCGATGCCGAGCTCGGCGGCGACAGCCTGAGCGGTGACCTGGTTGTCGCCGGTGAGCATGATGACCTCGATGCCCTCCTTGCGCAGCGCCGCCAGAGCAGCCGGGGTCGTCTCCTTGACCTGGTCGGCGATGCCGATGACACCCGCGGGGGTGCCGTCGACGGCGACGAGAACCGCGGTCGCCCCCGTACGGCGCAGCCGGTCCGCCGTCTCGGCCAGTCCTGCGGGGTCGATGCCCTGACTGGTGAGGAACCCCGCGGTGCCGATGAGTACCTTGCGGCCCTCGACGGTCCCGAGGACGCCCTTGCCGGCCGGGGCGTCGAAGTCAGCCACCTCGGGCAGCCGCGCCCCGCTCGCCCTCGAGCCGCCGGCACTGTCGGCCTGGGCCTTGTCGACGATGGCACGCGCGAGCGGGTGCTCAGAGGCGTTCTCCACCGCGGCTGCGAGCCGCAGCAGCTCCGCGGCGCTCAGGTTGCTGAACCCGTCTGCGAGTTCGACCGCGACGACCGCCGGCTTGCCCTCGGTAAGCGTCCCGGTCTTGTCGACGACGACTGTGTCGACCTTCTCCATCCGCTCGAGCGCCTCGGCGTTCTTGATGAGGACACCCATCTGGGCGCCCCGGCCGACCCCGACCATGATGGACATGGGCGTGGCCAGGCCGAGCGCACACGGGCAGGCGATGATGAGGACGCTGACCGCGACGACCAGCGCGTGGGCGAGCTTCGGGTCGGGGCCCACGAGGGCCCAGATGATGAACGCGAGCACGGCGATGCCGATGACGGCCGGCACGAACACCGCGGACACCTTGTCGACGGTGCGCTGGATGGGCGCACGGGAGCGCTGCGCTTCAGCGACCATCTGCACGATGCGGGCGAGCATGGTGTCTCGACCGACCGCGCTGGCGCGCACGAGGAGCGCCCCGGTGGAGTTGAGGGTGCCGCCGATCGCGTTGTCGCCCGGCTCCTTCGTCACGGGCATGGACTCGCCAGTGACCAGCGACTCGTCGACCGCGGACTTCCCTTCCTCGACGACGCCGTCGACGGGAACTTTCTCGCCGGGGCGGACGCGGAGCAGGTCGCCGAGCTGAACCTGGTCGAGAGTGACCTCCTCCTCTGTGCCGTCGTCACGCACCCGCCTGGCGGTCTTCGGGGACAGGTCGAGAAGCGCCTTGATGGCACCAGAGGTCGCCTCACGGGCGCGAAGCTCCAGCACCTGACCCAGGAGGACGAGGGTGGTGATGACGGCGGCCGCCTCGAAGTACACGTCGACTGCGCCGTCTTCGCGGAACGCCGCGGGGAAGATGCCCGGGGCCAACGTTGCGACGACGGAGAACAGCCAGGCGACGCCGGTGCCCATCGCGATGAGCGTGAACATGTTCAGCCTCATGGTGCGTACCGACGCCCAGCCGCGGGTGAAGAACGGCCACCCGGCCCACAGGACCACCGGTGTGGCCAGGACGAGTTGGATCCACGCGGACGTCGTGGCGGACACGGCGTCGTGCAGCGGTTCGACGAGGTCGCGGCCCATGCCGAGGATGACGACGGGGATGGAGAGCGCGACGCCGAACCAGAAGCGGCGGGTCATGTCGCGCAGCTCCGGCGACGGGCCGGAGTCGACCGTGACCACGACCGGCTCGAGCGCCATGCCGCAGATGGGGCACGCCCCGGGGCCGGGTCGACGGATCTCGGGGTGCATCGGGCACGTGTACTCCACAGCCTCCCCGTCGCCGGGCGTGGGTGGGGCAGTGCCGCTGGCCGTCGCAGCGTGTCCGCCGCGATCGTGAGCGTTCCCGGCGTGGTCGTGCTGGTCGTGCTGGTCGTGGCTTGCGTACCGGTCGGGCGTGGCCTGGAACTTGTCCTTGCAGCTCGCCGAACAGAAGTAGAACTCCCGTCCGTCGTGCGTGAGCGTGTGCTCTGTCGCGGTCGGGTCGACGCTCATTCCGCACACCGGGTCCGTGATCTGGTGCGTCGTAGCGGTGTCCGGTTCGTGCACGTGCGCGTTCATGTCCTCAACCATACCCCTAGGGGGTATGTAGTCAAGGGTCGTAGGCACCTTGTTCCGGGTGCCGTTGGCCACGCCCTGCGCAGCAAAGAGTCACGCTGACGGCGGCACCCACGACCTCCACGCGAGCCGGACCGCCTCATCGGTCGCGTGGAGGGAGGGGTATCGAGCTTGGACCCGTCAGACGGCCAGCGCGAGGCGTGACGGGTCGTGCTCGGCGAGATACCTCAGCACGCTGACCCGAGTCACGTGGCGTCGCCGCTGGTGCTGCACGCGCACCAGCATTCCGTCAGCAACGAGTGCGTCGATGTCCGCGCTCGCCAGTCCGGTTGCGGCCGACACCTCGGCCCACGTCATCAGGTCGTCGCGGACCGTCGGAGTGGGACGGCGAACCGGCTGCTGGGTGGCCCCGGCGAGGCTCTCGCGGGTGACCATGCGACGACCGTCGTAGGCGCGCTCGTCCTTGTCCAACGTCCCGTCCTCCACGAGGTGCTCGACCGCAGCCACCGTCGTACCGAGCTCCTTCGCTGCCTTGGAGTAGGGCACGGCGCGGCGGTGCAGTTCTGCCTGGTGTGCGTAGTGCTCGCGCAGGAGGGCGGCAGTTGCGGGCGGGACGATGAAGTCGCGCTCGCCCCAGGCCTCGAGCTCGAGCCCCTTCGCGCGGACGAACTGGTACACGGTGTGGTAGGTCGTCTGGACCTCATCGGCGAGCCGGACGAGCGTGATCTGGGTGCTGAGCCGCTGGCGCAGTGCCATGGCGTCGCAGAGACGCACCCGCCGCTCCTGCCCCTTGCCACGACCGCCGCACGGGACTGACGGCACTCGACCCTCGGCCATCCAGAGACGCGCCGTCTTGGGCGTGACGTCCCAGAGATCGGCAGCCTCGACGGTCCCGAGGAGCGGCTCCCCGCCCTCGTCCGTCGTGAGGACGAGGGAGCCACGCTCGGCGAGCTCGGCGTCGATGCGCGGACCGTCCAACGCGAGGAACTTCTGGTTGCCGGTGGTGCAGCGGACGGTGGTGGGGATGACGAGTCCGACCGGGAGGTTGGTGGTGAGCTCCTTCTGGATGAGGACGGCGATCTTCCGCGCGGGGCGGAGCTTCGGGTCGTCGAGGAGGTAGCTGCGGTGGAGGACGGCGGTGCCGGCGAGGTGGCCGGCGAATCGCCGCGTGTGGGTGCCCTTCACCTTGAGGCGATCGAGGTCGGACAGGATGGTCCGTCGCATGTCGTGGGGCGTGCAGGAGAAGACCTCGTCGATCACCTCCTCCTCAGGCGTGCAGTCGACGCGGGCGGCCTCGGCAGCATCCGCCAGGGCGGTGCGGAAGGCAGCCTGGCCGCCGGCGTCTCGGCGGTTGAGGCCGGGGATGAGGCGAGCGTCCTGGCGGATCACGCCGTCGGCGTCGGTGTGGAAGACAGCGACGACGAGGCGGATGAAGTCCATGAGGGCGGGCGGGACGACGAGCGCGCGCTTGGAGTTCTTGGTCTTGAGCTCGTCCTTGTCGTCGCTGGTGACCTTGGTGCCGTCCGGGGCGATCTGGGTGAACTTCTTGCCGCCCTGCGTCTTGACCGCGACGGCGCCGTACTGGCCCGGCCCCTGGTCGAGCACGTCGTAGACGCGGATGCCGTAGGCCTCGCTGATGCGCAGCCCGAGGATGCGCATGACCCACAGGGCGAGCTGGTGCACGACGTGCAACCGCGAGGCGATGTCGGCGCAGCGCGTGAGACTGACGGGCTGGCGCTCAGCGCTGGGCGCCTTGTCGGTGATGTGCATGGCGAGGCTGCTGCGGTCCTGCGGGACGTCGACGCCGTGGTCCAGGGCGTACTTGCAGATTTCCTCGAAGGCCCACATGACGTCCTTGGCGACGTCCTGGGAGAGGCTGCCGTTGGTGCGCGGTCCTCGGCGGAGCTCGCCGCCGGGGCCGAGGATGTCCTCGTTGTAGAGATCGGAGACGAGGAAGCGGTGCACCGCGGAAGACGGGTCGACGGGAACGAGCTTGCCTTCGGCCTTGCGGCGCTTCAGCGTCGACTTGGATGCCATCTTGGGGAGCTCGAGGGCCTCGGCCATGGTGACCAGCTGGGTCGGGTCGACGCCGTCCGGGACGCGGACCGTGATGTCGGTGTTCGACCGGGTGAGGGTCGCCTGCAACGCCTTCACCTCGTCACGCACCATGGTCTCGAGCACGAGGCCGCGCTCGTTCATGAAGGCGGCGATGCGCTTGATGTGGCCGAGGGTCGAGGTGGCGCGGTCGTGCTTGCCGCGCCGCAGCTCCTCGTAGCGCTCGGCGTGCCACCGGTCGGCCATGGCGCGGAAGTCGGTCCCGGTCTTCTGGGTGCGCTTGTTCGCGACGCGTCCCTCGGCCCCGGGGGTGGGGAGGTCGGTGTCGCTCTCGATGGCGGCGATGCCGGCGGCGATCCAGCGGTCGACGGCCTCTTCGGTGGTGAAGGTGTAGGTCCGGCGCTTGGTGGCGCCGCGGCGAATCGGGAGGCTGGCGGTCCAGCCGCCGTCGGTCTGCTTCTTGGAACCGGTCAGCTTGCGGCTCATGCTGCACCGCCCTTGCGGACCAGGCTCTTGAGGAGGGCGATGGTGTTGGCGCGCTCATCGGCGAGGGCCGCCGCGGCGGTGAGCTTCTCCTCGAGGCGGATGACCTGCTCGCGGAGGGCCTTGGTCTCCTTGGACTCGCGCCGGGCGGCGAGCTCGTTCGCGACCTGCTCGATCTGGGAGGCGTCGAGGACGTCGGTGGCGACGAGGTCGCGGACCGGGACGCGCCAGGTCTTGCGGCCGGTTTCGTCCTGGGTGGCGTTGGGCCAGCGGCCCTTGCCGGAGTCGTTCCAGGTCTTGATGGTCTTGAGGTCGCGGCCGGTGAGGTCGGCGATCTCGCTGAGGGTGAGGGTGGTGTCGGGGCTGTAGGTGGCCGGCGTGTCGCCGGGCGTCATGGGGGTCATGTCGCAGGACCGTCCGAGGCGATCAGGGTCCGGCAATCCCCGCCACCAGCCGGGCTCAACTTTCTTCAGGAGTCGTCCCTCGACGCCCCCGGAAGCCCCCGATCGCCCTCGATCGGGGACGCAAGGCGGTGCAGTACACGCGTGGATCGAACGGGGGATGCACCTGGTGCGACCAGGGTCACCTAGGTCATTCGAGAAACAATCAAGCCGACAATCGACCCCGGATAGGCGCATCGGGCCACTAGATGTGGGCTGAAATGCGCTTGGCCCCCACAAGATGTGGGGGCCAAGGTGCGAATCTTTTGATTCTTGAGTAGCGGGGGCAGGATTTGAACCTGCGACCTCTGGGTTATGAGCCCAGCGAGCTACCGAGCTGCTCCACCCCGCGTCGGTGAAAGGAACAGTACAGGGGTGGTGCTGGGGAACCCAAATCGGGGTCAGCCCGCCAGCCGCACGGCCTCCTCGATCAGCGCGCGTCCCTCCTCCATCAGCCGGGCCCACTTGACCGTGTTGCCGGCCTGCTGCGCCGCGTCGGCCTGGGCGAACTTCGCCTCGGCCTGGCGGAGCAGCTCGCGGATCTGCGCCTGCGTGCCACCCGCCGGGGTCGTCGGGGACTCCGTGGGCGACTCGGTCGGCGACGCGCTCGACGTCTCGGTCGGCGTCTCGGTCGGGGTCTCCGTCGGCTCCGAGGAGGTGTCGCCGAGCAGGGCGTCCTCGATGGCGCTGCGCAACGTCGTACCGATCCCGACGCTGCCGTTGTACGACACCAGCACGAAGCGCAGGATCGGGAAGTTCGACGCTCCCGCGCGCTGGGTGTAAACCGGCTGGACGTACATGAAGCTGTCACCGACCGGCAGCGTCAGCAGGTTGCCCGGGACGCGCTTGGCGTCACCCGTCGTGTAGGGCAGCAGGGCCCGGCTGACGTCCTCGTTGGATGCGAACGTGTTGGCGATCAGGTTGGGTCCGTCGGTGCGCTCGTTGGGGAGCTCGAGGACGGTGATCTTGCCGTAGTCGTCGCTCGTCGCGTCGCTGTTCACGGCCATGTAGGCGGCCAGGTTCTCCTTCTGGCGCGGCACGTAGACCGAGGTCAGCGACCAGTTCTCGCCCTCACCGGTGTCGGCGAAGAGGCGGTACGGCGGCTGGAGGCTGTTGGAGGACTGGGGATCCGTCGGGACCTCCCAGCGCCCCGAGCCCTCGTACCAGTCGAGCGCGTCGGTGACGTGGTAGCGCTGGAACTGGTAGCGCTGGGCCTTGAACAGGTCCTCGGGGTAGCGCAGGTGCTCCAGCAGCTCGTCGGGGATCTCGTCGCGCGCCTTGATCACGCCCGGGAACACCTCGTCCCAGGCCTTGAGGATCGGGTCGGTGTCCTCCCACGCGTAGAGCGTCACCGTGCCGTCGTAGGCGTCGACGGTGGCCTTGACCGAGTTGCGGAGGTAGTTGATCTCGTCGGTCGGCAGGGTCTGGAAGCCCGTGTTCTCCTGCAGCGAGTCGTCGGTCATCGTCTCCAGCGACTCGCGCTGCGACAGCGGGTACTTGTCGGTGACGGTGTAGCCGTCGAGCACCCACTGGATCCGGCCGCCGACGACCACCGGGTAGGGGTCGGAGTCGACGGTCAGCCAGGGCGCGACCTTCTCGACCATGGTGCGCGGGTTGCGGTCGTAGAGGACCTTGGAGTTGTCGTAGACCCGGCTGGACAGCAGGAAGTTCGGCTCGCTGAACTTCACGGCGTACAGCAGCTGGTTGAACAGGCTGCCGACCGGCACGCCGCCGGTGCCGGTGTACGTCGTGGCGTCGCTGGTCTCCTCGCGGGCGCCCTTGGGCAGGTCGAGCTCGACGTCGTTGCTGGACGCCGGCCTGCCGACGATGCTGTACGACGGGCTCTTCTCGCCGTAGTAGACACGGGACTCGTAGCCCTCGGGCGACAGGCTCGTCAGCGCGTCCTCGTCGGCCTCCTGGCCCTCGGCCCACTGGATGTTGAGCGACTGGCTCTCGTCGTCCTCGGGACGCTGGTTGGCGTAGGCCGCGATGACGCCGTTGCCGTGGGTGTAGACGGTGTGCAGGTTGGCCCAGTTGCGGTCGCCCTCCGCGATGCCGCTCTGGTCCACCTCGCGCACGCCGAGCACGACCGCGCGGTCCTTGCCGCCGATCTCGTAGCGGTCCACGTCGAGCACGTCGTTGACCGAGTAGTAGGCGCGCACCTGCTGCTGGGTCTCGAAGACCTGGCTGACCACCTCGGGGTCGACCAGCGGCACGCTCGACGTCATCCCGTCGAGGGTGTCGAGCCGTCCGCCGCCGGTCACGGGCGAGCCGGTGACCGTGCCCATCTCGACCTCGTCGAGGGAGTACGCCTCGCGGGTCGCGTCGATGTTCTCCTTGATGTACTGCCCCTCGCGGTCGGGCACGTTGGGGTTGACCCGGATCGCCTGGACGAGCGTCGGGACGATCAGGCCGAGGATGATCGCCGACAGCGCGAACAGGGCGACGCCGACCGACGGCAGCAGCCAGGTGCGGCGCCAGATGTTGGCGAGGAAGAGCATCGCGCACACGATCGCGATGCCGGCCAGGATCTCCTTGGCGGGCAGCACGGCCTTGTCGTCGGTGTAGCCCATCCCCGTGAAGATCGACCCGGAGTTGGTCACCAGGTCGAAGCGGTCCAGCCAGTAGTCGACGGCCTTGGCGAGCACGAACAGCGCCAGCAGGGCCGACACCTGGATCTGCGCCGCGCTGGTCAGCCGCTCCCCCGGCCGGGCCGAGAGCCGGATCCCCCCGAAGAGGTAGTTGACCAGGATCGAGGCCAGCAGCCCGACCACCGCGAGCGCCATCACGAAGTCGACGACGTAGTGCCAGAACGGCAGGTCGAAGACGTAGAAGCCCACGTCCTTCTCGAAGTACGGGTCGCGGCTGCCGAAGGTCTGGCTGTGCCGCCACATCGAGTAGTTGCGCCACTGGCCCGTCGCCGAGGCGCCGGCGAAGAGGCCCATCACCACCGCCGCGCCACCGATGACCCAGCCCATCCGGGGCGCCAGGAGCTCGCGGTAGCGGTCCATGCCGTCGTCGGGCATGCCCGGCATCCCGGGCCACAGCACCGGCCGGAAGCGGTACGCCATCGCCATGGCCAGCGCCACGGTCGTCGCCATCAGGCCGGCGAAGACCAGGAACAGCCCCACGCGGGTGAGCAGCAACGTGGTGAAGACCTCGCCGTAGCCGACCGAGCGGAACCACAGCCGCTCGGTCCAGAACGACGCGAAGCCGCTCAGCACCATGAACGCGATGATCAGCACGATCGCGGTGATCACCAGCGCGCCGGGGCGCCGGGAGGTCGACGCCGGTCGCGCCGGGGTCGGTCGGGTGTTGTCGAACGGAGTGCTCATGACGGTCCCTGCTCAGGCGTTCTCGGTGGGGGTGTCGTGCAACGTCGCGTGGAGGAGCTCGAGGAGTCCGGGCACCAGCTCGGTGCCGTTGACCACCGACAGCTCGTCGTCGTGGGCCCGCAGCCGCAGGGCGCAGTACGACGCCCCGGCGCGGGTGACGCCGGCGACCATCCGGACCTCCTGGCGGTCGGGGTGCTCACGAGCGAACAGCTCGGCGGCCATCGGGTCGTCGGGGATGTCGTCGTCGACGCCCGGAGGCAGCACCAGCCGCTCGATCACCGCGGCGCAGCCGGCGACGCTGTCGGGCCAGGCGATCGAGTGGAGCGCCTCCTCGAGCGGCTGGCCGGGTGGCAGCCCCTCCTGCTCGATCGGGGTGAACGACCCCTCGTCGCCGGGGCCGTCGATGGCCATCGCCGCGGCGAGAGCGGGCTCCTGCGCCACCAGCTCCGCGGTGTCGACGAGGGCGTAGAGCCGGGCCGGCTGGTCCCACCCGTCGGCCGCGACGTGCGACTCGATCTCGAGCACGGCGGCCGCCAGCGCGGGGTCCTCGGGCAGGAGGGCGGGGGCGGCCGGGTCGTCGGTCGTCATGAGGCAGTGTCCTCGCAGGTCGGGAGCTCGGTGTCGTGGTCGGCCACCCAGTCCGCGAGGGTCTGGACCGCCTTGTGCATCGTCGTCGCCCTGGCCAGGCGCATGTCGCCGGTGTCGACGTCGCCGATCGCATCGCAGTTGTCGGCCGGCACGAAGAACAGCTCGGCTCCGGCGTCGCGCGCGGCCGCGACCTTCTGCTGGATCCCGCCGATCGGCCCCACCTCGCCGGACGGGGTGATCGTGCCGGTGCCGGCGACCTCCTCGCCTCCGGTCATCGAGCCGGGCGTCAGCGTGTCGAGGATGGCCAGCGACATCATCAGACCGGCGCTCGGGCCGCCGATGTTCTCGGAGATGCTGACGCTCACCTGGAACGGGAAGTCGAAGCCGACCCCCGGCGTGATGCCGATGCGCTTGTCGCCGTCGACCTCGCGCGGGGTGACCTCCACGGTCAGCTTCTCGCCGTCACGGCGTACGACGAACGCGAGCGGCTCGCCCACCTCGGCGGCGTCGACCGCGTCGACGACGTCCTGGGCGTCCGTCACCGGGGTGCCGCCCACCTCGAGCAGGACGTCGCGGACCTCGAGCTTGCCGTCCGCGGGCAGCGACGGCGTGACGTCCTGGACCTCCACGATCGGGTCGACCTTCTCGCCGAGCTCGGTCAGGGCGGCCGCGACGGCGGTGTCCTGGGAGGACACCATCGCGACCGCGGACTCCCGGTCGCTGGACTCGTCGGTCTCGTCCGGGGCGTAGATCGAGGAGCGTGGCCACACCGCCGCGTCGGGGTCGAAGTAGGCCCGCAGCAGCTCGGGCAGCGTCACGTCGTCCTCGGGCTGGCTGACGTAGACCGTGGTCATCCGCAGCTCGCCGTCGTCGTGGTAGGCCCGGTGCCCGGTGACCTTGACGGTCTCGGCGCCGTCGTTCTCGGCGAGGATGTCGACGGTCGGGCCGGGGTAGTAGGTGACGTAGGGCAGCGGCACGAAGGCGGCGGTCCCCCACAGCACGGCCAGCAGGCACAGCGCGAGAAGCCCCGCCCTGGTCCGCTGACTCATGGGCGTAACTCTCTCAAACGACCACAACCACGCGACAACCAGCCGACACCCAGCAGCCGGCTAGGACGCCCGGCGGGTGCGGTCGCCTGCCGGCGGACCGCCGTGGCTGGGCCGCACCGCGATGCCCGTGCTGCGGTCGCGCGCGGGTGCCGAGGGTCGACGGGTCCCGGCCGGGAGCTCCTTGGACAGCGCCCTGCCGAGCCGCTCGACGGCGACGTCCCGGTCGACCTCGCCACGACCGTCCCGGCTGACCCAGCTCACCCAGAGCATGGCCACGACCGTCACGACGGCGGCCGGCGCGAGCCAGAGCAGGATCTCCACGTGGTGAGCGTAGGTGCGCGCGCGGCCTGCGGCGGGGAGGCACTACGGCGTGCCGACCCACTCCTCGGTCGCGTCGTCGAAGACCTGGTGCTTCCAGATCGGCACCTCGGCCTTGAGCGTGTCGATCAGCGCGCGCGAGGCCGCGAAGGCGTCGCCCCGGTGCGCCGCCGTGGTGGCGACGACGACCGCGAGGTCACCGATGCGCAGCTGGCCGACCCGGTGCACGGCCGCCACGCCGCGTACGTCGTGCTCGTCCGCGACCCGGCGGCACACGTCCTCGAGCCGGGCGAGCGCGGTCGGATGGGCGGAGTAGTCGAGCGCGGTCACGCCCTTGCCGCCGTCGTGGTCGCGCACCTGCCCGATGAAGAGGGTCAGCCCGCCGGCGCCCTCGTCACCCAGGGCGTCGACCACCTCCGCCACGTCGAGGGGGGCGTCGCGGATGGCGACGAGGCGTACGGGATCGGACGGGGCGTCGGTCACGGGCCGAGTGTAGGCCCGCGCACCGGCGCCGGTCTGGGCCCGGTGAGTACCGTGGGGTCCATGAGTGAGACCCCCGGCGGCCCCGGATCGTCCGGCCAGGACCCCGACGACAACAACCCGTTCAAGGGCACGCCGTTCGAGCAGATCTTCTCCCAGATGGGCGGCTTCGGCCCGGGCGGCGGCATGCCCGACCTCAACCAGCTGATGGCGCAGATGCAGTCGCTCTTCGCGCCGCACGACGGCCCCGTCAACTGGGACACCGTGGTCGACCTCGCCCGCAAGACCGCGGCACAGGAGCCCGACCCGGCCGTCAGCCCCGCCCAGTCCGGCGCGGTCGCCGACGCCGTACGCCTCGCCGACCACTGGCTCGACACCACCACCGCCTTCCCCTCCGGCGTCTCCACCACTGCGGCGTGGTCGCGCGCTGAGTGGATCGTGGAGACCATCGACGTCTGGAAGGTGCTGGTCGAGCCGATCGCCGGCTCCGCCACCACCGCCCTCGGCCAGGCGATGCCCGAGGAGATGCGCCAGCTCGCCGGGCCGCTGATGGCGATGCTCGGCAAGGCCAGCGGAGCGATGGTCGCCTCCCAGGTCGGCAGCGGCCTCGGCGCCCTCGCCGGCGACGTGCTCAGCGCCTCCGACATCGGCCTGCCGCTCGGCCCCATCGGCAAGGCGGCCCTGCTGCCGACCAACGTCGCGGCCTTCGCCGCCGAGCTGCCCGACGTGACCACCGACGACGTGCTCCTCTACCTCGCGCTGCGCGAGGCCGCCCACCAGCGGCTGTTCGCCGGCGTGCCGTGGCTGCGCGACCACCTGATCAGCGCGGTGGCCGAGTACGGCGCGGGCATGGACTTCGACACCTCCGGCATGGAGGCCAAGCTCCGCGAGATCGACATGACCAACCCCGCCGCCATGCAGGACGCCCTCGCCGGCGGGCTGTTCGACCCCGAGCCGTCGGCCGCGCAGAAGGCCGCCCTGGAGAAGCTCGAGGTGACCCTCGCGCTGGTGGAGGGCTGGGTCGACGAGGTCGTCGGCCTCGCCACGGCCGACCGGATGCCCGCCGCCGCCAAGCTGCAGGAGACCGTACGCCGTCGCCGCGCTGCCGGCGGCCCGGCCGAGCAGACCTTCGCCACCCTCGTCGGCCTCGAGCTGCGGCCCCGCCGCCTGCGCGACGCCTCGACGCTGTGGGGCGCGCTGCGCACCCGGCAGGGCGCCGAGGCCCGCGACGGCGTGTGGATGTCGCCGCACCTGCTCCCGACGGCCGCCGACCTCGACGACCCGCTGGGCTTCCGCGAGGGCTCCGACGCGGTGGGCGAGCTGTCGGAGGAGGAGTTCGACGCCGGCCTGCGCGACCTGCTCGACGGCGGCTCCGACCCGCGCCCCGGCGAGTGAGCGACCTGCACGCGAGCGCGCTGGCGACCCTGACTGGCTGGACGCCGCCCGCTCCCGACCAGGCCGCCCTGCGCGACCGCTTCGTCACGCACCTCCACGCACACCGCGACGGGCTCGCGAAGGCGTGCTTCCCCGACCACCTGACGGCCGGCGCGCTCGTGGTGTCCCCGGCCGCGGACGCGGTCCTGCTCAACCACCACCGCAAGGCCGACGCATGGCTGGCCTTCGGCGGTCACCTCGAGCCGGGCGACGCCACGCTCGTCGACGGCGCCCGGCGCGAGCTGGTCGAGGAGTCGGGGCTGAGCGCCTTCGAGCTCGACCCCGAGCCGCTGTGCCTCGACGCGCACGCCGTGGAGTTCTGCTCCGACCGGGGCACCGTGCACCACCTCGACGTCCGCTTCGTCGCGGTCGCCGGCCCCGACGCCTCCCACGCCACCAGCGAGGAGTCGCTCGACGTGCGGTGGTGGCCGGTCGACGCGCTGCCGCACACGTTCGACGACATGTACGCCCTCATCGACGCGGCGCTCGCGCGGGTGCGCGGCTGACTCACTCGTCCTCGTCGCCGCCCGGTGGCGGCTCGAGGCGAGCCGCGGCGGAGTAGCCCTCGAGGTAGCCCTTGGCCTTCTCGGCCCGGGGGTAGCGGTCCACCCACGCCCAGAAGGCCGGCGTGTGCCCCGCCTCGAGCAGGTGGGCGAGCTCGTGCACGAGCACGTAGTCGACGACCCAGGCCGGCATCTGCTTGAGCCGGTCGCTGAGCCGGATCGTGCGGTCGCCCGGGGTGCACGAGCCCCAGCGGGCGTTCTGGTTGGTCACCCAGCGCACCGACGACGGGACCGCCATGCCGCCGAGGTAGAGGTCGTTGAGCTTGCCCGCCCGCGCGACGAGCTCGTCGTCGGAGCGCACCTTGCGGCGCTCCTGGCGTTGGATCCGCGCGACCATGTCGGCCACCCAGGTCGCCTCGTCGCGCTTGCTCATGGTGGCGGGGATGAGGACCACGATCCGGTCGCCGTCGCGGTAGGCCGAGACCGTGCGCCGGCGCCGCCGCGAACGGCGCACCTCCACCTCGGGCGCGGCCCCGGTCGACTGGGTCATGGCTCGAACCTAGCCGCCACCACCCACGCCGGTACGTCGTACGCGCGGGCGCGGTCCCGTCACAGGCGGGCGGACGCCCACGCGAGGAGCCGGTCCCGCTCCCACGTGTTGACGATCCGGTCCGGGTCGATGCCGGCCTCGGTGGCCCGCGCGGCGCCGTGGTCGAGCATGTCGAGCTGGCCCGGCGCGTGCGCGTCGGAGTCGATGGAGAACAGGCAGCCGAGGTCGCGGGCGAGCTCGAGCAGCTTCGTCGGCGGGTCGCGTCGCTCGGGTCGGGAGTTGATCTCCACCGCGACGCCCTCCTCCGCGCAGGCGGTGAAGACGGCCTTCGCGTCGAACCGGCTCTGCGGCCGGACGCCCCGGTTGCCCGTCACGAGCCGCCCGGTGCAGTGCCCGAGCACGTTGGTGTGCGGGTTGCGGACCGCGCCGACCATCCGCCGCGTCATCGGCTCGGGGTCCATCTTGAGCTTGGAGTGCACCGACGCCACCCGGACGTCGAGCCGACCCAGCATCTCGGGCGTCTGGTCGAGCGAGCCGTCGTCGAGGATGTCGACCTCGATCCCCTTGAGCAGGGTGAAGCTGCCGCCGAGGTGCTCGTTGACGGCCTCCACCACGCCGAGCTGGCGGATCAGCCGCTCGGCGCTCAGGCCGTTGGCCACGCGCAGCCGGGGGCTGTGGTCGGTGAGGACGAGGTAGTCGTGGCCGAGCTCCATGGCCGTCATCGCCATCTCCTCCAGCGGCGAGCCGCCGTCGGACCAGTCGGAGTGGGAGTGCAGGTCGCCGCGCAGCCTGGCCCGGAGCTCCTCACCGCCCCGGGCCAGCGGCCCGGCGGTCTGCTCGAGCTTGACCAGCCGCTCGGGGACCACGCCGTTGCAGGCGTCGGTGATCACCGCGGCGGTGCTCGGCCCGATGCCGGGGAGCTCGGTGAGCGTGCCGGCAGCGGCTCGCTGGCGTACCTCGTCCTCGGGCAGCGGCAGGATCGTGCGTGCGGCCTTGCGGAACGCCTCGATCCGGCGGCTCTCCTCGCGCTGGCGCTCCATGAGGAAGGCGATCCGGCGCAGCGTGGCCACCGGACCGCGCTCGATCTGGCCCTTCTCCGTCAACTTCTTCCCCTCCACAGGCCCGGTCCCGCCGAACGCGCTGGTCACCCGCACAGTACGGCGACGCGCCGGGCGTGTCGCCCACAGGGCTCTCCCCACCGCCGGAGCCGCCCTCCACCACCGGCCGGCTGCTGTGCACACCGCGTCCACAGGCCTGTCCACAGGGGTGGACGTCGACCCGTTGACCGTGCGTGACCGGCCTCCTAGCGTTGCGCCCCAGAAGGGCCCCACGGCTCGTCGACGTCAGCAGGGGAAGGCAGGCGTCGATGGCTGCGGGGCCCCTTCTCCGTCCCGAGGGGCGCCCTTCTTCATCTCGGGCCGTGGGTCGATCCGCTCAGCGGCCGCGGAACTGCGGCGCTCGCTTCTCCCGCGCGGCCGCGATGCCCTCCTGCAGGTCGGCGGTCGCCAGGGTCATCGGCTGGGCGAGCGCCTCCCACTGCAGGGCGGACTCGAAGTCGGCGTGGCCGCCGTCGGCGAGCGCGATCTTGGTGAGGCGGGCCGCGATCGGGGCCGTCGCGGCGATGTCGGCCGCGGTCGCCAGCACGTCGTCGAGGAAGCCGTCGCCCGCGACCACGCGCGAGACCAGGCCGAGCCGGAGCGCCTCGTCAGCGTCGACCACGCGGCCGGTGAGGAGCAGGTCGCGGGCGTGCGCGGGCCCGACGACGTTGGGCAGCAGGTAGGTGCCGGCCATGCCGGCGTGCATCCCGAGCTTGTTGAACGGCAGGCCCAGCTTGGCGCCCGACGCGGCGTAGCGGATGTCGCAGGCGAGCGCGAGGCAGAGTCCGGCGCCGATGGCGTGGCCGTTCACCGCGGCGATGGTCGGCACCTCGAGCCGGCGTATCGAGAGCCACGCCCGGTAGAACGGCATCATCCGCGCCCGGAGGTGGTCGACGCTCGCGTCGGGCTCGCTGGCGATCCACGAGGTGTTGCCGCCGGAGCAGAAGGCGCTGCCCTCGCCGGTCACGACCACGGCTCGCACGGTCGGGTCGGCGGCCAGCGCGTCGATCGCCGCGACCCACGACGAGGTCATCTCGTCGCTCATCGCGTTGCGCATGTCGGGGTTGTCGAGGGTCAGCAGCACGACCCCCTCCGACGGGCGCTCGAGGCGCAGGTGGACGAGGTCGGGAAGGGGGCCGGGAAGGGGGCCGGGAAGGGGGCCAGGAGGGTGCTCGGACATGGGGTGAGGGTACTGATGCGACTGAGCGTGAAATCATCCGGATTCACGCTCAGCGCGTGTGGTGCGTGAGCGTGGGCCACGCGTGGCGTAGGGTCGTCGTCGGAGCATGGGCAGCCGCCTGAGCTCCCCGGCGGGCTTCCCCCACGAGCAACCCCGTCGCGACGACCAAAGAGAAACAAGCAAGGAGGCCGTCATGGCGGAGACCTGGAGCGGTGAGTTCTACTGCGTCAAGTGCAAGGAGAAGCGCGAGGCGGAGGGCGAGATCAAGGTCAACGACAAGGGCACCAAGATGGCCAAGGGCGTGTGCCCGGTCTGCGGTACCAACCTGAACCGCATCCTCGGCAAGGCGTGAGCCTCACCCCGTGAGCTGACAGCGGCGGCGACACCCCTCGGGTGGCGCCGCCGCTCTGCATTTCGGCCTGCCTGTGGATGACGGCCCGGGCGGGACCGCGGGCTGGCAGCGTGGGCGGCATGTATGACGCCCCGCTGCGCGCCCAGCTCGACTGCCCCGAGGAGTGGCTCGAGCCTGTGACCGCCGCCCTCCTCGTGGCCGGCGTGGCCACCGACCGGTCGGCCCCGGTGGGTCTCGCCGTCGCACCGGGTCGCCTGGTGTCGCACACCCTCGACGACTGGACCGTCTCCTCGCTCCCCCACCTGCTGGTCGGCGTGCGCCCGCATGCGGTCGAGGTCGGGCCGTGGGTGCTGGCGGGCGTCGGGCCGTGCGCCCGGTGCGTCGCCGCGGCTGTCCTCGACGACGGCAGCCGCAGCTCGTCCCGCCACCTGCAGCCTTCGCTGCTGACGATGGCTGCCGGGTTCGCGGCACGTGACCTCGCCGCCTGGTCGCGCGGCGAGACGCCCGGCACGTGGCTCACCTCGTGGCAGCTCGACCACGAGCCGCTGCCGCGCGAGCGGCGGTGGGAGCGCCACCCCTACTGCGGGTGCACGTGGTTCGACACGGCGTGACTCGTCGCCGGCCGGTCACCACCACTCGCTGTCGAGCTTGCTCTCCATCGCCCGCAGGTGGGTGCGCGAGCAGGTGTCGCAGAAGGCACGGCGCCGCCCGTTCTCCACGGCCGTCGTCCAGGTCAGGGTCTCCGCCTCGGGAGCCTGGGTGCCGCAGAAGGCGCAGGTGACGAGCTCGCTCACCTCGTCGAGGCTACTCCCCCGCGTCCGGTCCGGACACGACACGAGCCGGTACGACGTCACGGTGACGTCGTACCGGCTCGTGTGTTGCTCACCCGCGATCAGGGCGAGAGCCTCCCCCGTGGGGGATTGATCAGATCGCGCGGGCGAGTGCGAGACGCGCCTGCTGCGCGGCCTGCTCGGCCTTGCGGCTCATACGGCGGGCCAGGGCCAGCTGGTGGCCGCGCCGCAGCTCGTGCGCCTCTCCCAGGCGCGCGGTCATTTGCGCGCGTGCGAGTTCTTCATGCATGAGATTCATGTCGTTGCTTCCATTTCGGTAGGTCTTCATTGAGGTGTGTTTCCTGTGATTCCTCGGAGGGATGAGTTCGCGGTGACGCCTCGCGGCGGCCCCGTCCTTGCTGGGTGCTGCCCGACCTAGGCGACCTGGACGGTCTGGTCGGACTTGCGGGGCCGGCCTCGCGGCCGCTTGCGCGGGATCACCACGCCCTGGAGGAAGAGCTCGCCTCCCCAGACGCCCCACGGCTCACGCCGCTCGAGGGCTCCGTCGAGGCACAGCGCCTGCACGGGGCAGTCGGTGCAAAGGGCCTTGGCGTGCTCCACGTCCGCGGGGGACTCGGCAAACCACAGCTCTGCGTCGTTGACGCGGCAGGGCAGCAACTCCTCATCCACTCCGGCAGCTGCGTCGTGCAGGGCTCCGAGCGGGGCCTGGGGCTCCAGCTCGGTCTTGTCGGCAGCTCGGTTGCGGTCGAGAACGCTGATGGTCATGTGTTCACCTCCTACTCGTTGACCTGATCGCGGGTTTGGAAAAACTCGGTGGGACAAACAGAAAGGCCGCGGATCCCGGTGTGGGTTCCGCGGCCTGGAGGCTGCCGGTGCGAGGTGTGGACCTAGCTCGACGGACTCCAGGCAGGTGAACCCGGGAAATCGCCCTTGATGCGAACGATGGCGGCGTCGCCCTGGACGGCCACCACGGCAGCGCCGAAGGCGCGCAGGTGCGCGCAGGGGCGGCCGAGGGTGGACATGCCGAGGGACGGCGTCCACGCCGTCATCGTCATCGTGTTGTTCTCCATGAGGGCCACCTCCTTCGGGGCATCGGGCGCGGATCGTTGTCAGCGATCCCATGCGCGGGGTTGTTGTGAGAGGAACGCTAGACCCTGACCGACGTCAGGGGCAAACGATTTTATGGGTATTACTCAGATTTCTTTTCAGAAGTGCCGTCGAGGGCCTCCTGGACGGCGTTTCCAGCGACCACGGCGAGGACCTCGTCGCCGTACTTGGAGAGCTTGCTGGGGCCGACGCCGCTGATCGTGCGCAGCCCTGCGGCGTCCTGGGGGACGTGCTCGGCGATGAGCTGGAGGGTGGCGTCGGTGAAGACCACGAAGGCGGGGACACCGTCGTCGGAGGCGCGGGCCAGGCGCCATTCCCGCAGCCGCTCGAACAGAGCCTCGTCGTAGGACGCGGGGCAGTCCGCGCAGCGGCCGGTCTTCTTCTCGCGCGAGGTGGACAGGGCCTTGCCGCACTCGCGGCAGTGCATCGCCGCGCGGTTGCGCTTGCTGCGCTCGCGGCGCTGCGCCGACACCCCCGGCACGCCGTCGAGCAGGGGCGCCAGGAACGGCGAGCTCCCACGGGTGGCGCGGCCACCGGGCTCCCGGGCCGTCGCCCACGAGACCGCGAGCTCGTCGCGCGCCCGCGTCATCGCGACGTAGAGCAGGCGCCGCTCCTCCTCGACCTCCGCCGGCGTCTGGGCCTGGGCGATCGGCATCATCTTCTCGTGCATGCCGGCCACGAAGACGGCGTCCCACTCGAGGCCCTTGGCGGAGTGGATGGTGGCGACGGTGACGGCATCGGCGACCGGGGCGTGCTGCTCGCCGGCGCGCCGGTCGAGGTCGTCGACGAAGGCACCGAGGTCGGCGTCGGGCCGCTCCCGGCCGAAGTCGGCGGCGAGGTCGACCAGCGCCTGGAGCGACTCCCAGCGGTTGCGGACCTCTCCCCTGCCCTCGGGCGGCTGGGTCGTGTGCCCCATCTGCGACAGCACCGCCACGACCGCGTCGGGGACGGAGCCGGAGGCCGCACCGCTGCGCGCGGCGCCGCGGACCAGGGTGATCGCCTGGCGGACCTCGCCCCGGTCGAAGAACCGGGCGGCACCGCGGATGACGTAGGGGATGCCGCGGGCGGCCAGCGCCTCCTCGAAGCGCTCGGACTGGGCGTTGATCCGCAGCAGCACCGCCATCCGGCTCGCCGGGGTGCCCGAGGACCGGAGCTCGGCGACCCGCTCGGCGACCGCGTCGGCCTCGGCGACCTCGTCGGACGCCTCGCGGAAGGAGATCGCCGGCCCGGTGCCGCGCTGCGCGACGAGGTCGACGCCCCTGCTCGCCGTGCCGGCCAGCAGCGTGTTGGCGCCGGCGACGACCTCGGGGGTGGAGCGGTAGTTGCGGACCAGCTCGACGCTCGTGGCACCGGGGAACTTCTGGGTGAAGTCGCGGAGGTAGCGCGCGTCGGCGCCCGCGAAGGAGTAGATCGTCTGGGCCGGGTCGCCGACGACGCAGATCTCGTCACGACCGCCGAGCCACAGGTCCAACAGCGCCTGCTGGAGGGGCGAGACGTCCTGGAACTCGTCGACGACGAACCACTTGTACTGCCGGCGGACCTGGGCGGCCACCGCCTCGTTGTCGGCGAGCAGCCCCGCCGCGAAGAGCAGGACGTCCTCCATGTCCATGCGGCCCTGGTCGCGCTTGACCTCCTCGTAGGAGTCGAACGCCCGCGCGACGACGGCCGGCTCGAGCCCCGACACCGCGCGGCCGCGGGACGCGGCGACCGCGGCGTAGGAGTCGGGGGCGACGTTGGAGACCTTGGCCCACTCGATCTCGCTCGCGAGGTCGCGCAGCGTGGCCTGGTCGACGCCGAGCCGCTGCCGCCGGGCGGCCAGGGCGAGCATCGCCAGCTTGGACTCGGTCAGCTCGGAGAGCTCGCGGTTGTGGACGCGGGGCCAGAAGAACCGCAGCTGCCGCAGCGCGGCGGAGTGGAACGTGCGCGCCTGGACGCCCGGGGCGCCGAGCGACCTCAGCCGCTCGCGCATCTCGCCGGCAGCACGCGTGGTGAACGACAGCGCCAGCACCTCGGTCGGCGCGTAGAGGCCCGTGGCGACGCCGTGGGCGATGCGGTGGGTGATCGCGCGGGTCTTGCCCGTGCCGGCCCCGGCGAGCACCCGGACGGGCCCGCGCAGGGCCTCGGCGACCTGTCGCTGCTCGGGATCGAGCGCTTCGAGCAACATCGGCTCCTGCAAGTCGTCGGGGGCGGGCTGGGCTGGCGTGCGCCACCCTAGACGCCGCTGCCGACAGCGGACCCCGGCCGGTCGGCGTACCTGTGGAGGGACGGGAATGCCCGCGGGGTCGACGTCGTTGTGCGAGGCATGTCCGAGAGCCAGTTCACGATGTTCACCACGCCCTGGTGCGGTTACTGCCACCGCCTCAAGAGCCAGCTCGACCGGGAGGGCATCGCCTTCGACCTGGTCGACATCGAGCAGGTGCCGGACGCAGCGTTCACCGTCGAGCAGGCCAACGGTGGCAACCAGACGGTGCCGACGCTGCTCTTCGCCGACGGCAGCACGCTGACGAACCCGTCGGTGGCGCAGGTCAAGGACAGGCTGGCCGCTCTTGCCTGAGGCTGCCGTCCGCGCGTTCACCTGCCGGGGTTAGCCTGCTGCCGTGTCGTTGCTGAACTCGATCGACCGAGACCACGTCCTGACCGCGATGGAGACGTGGGACGCAGCGGGCGGGGCCAACTACATGCTGGTCCGCGGTGGCGTCTCGACGCACGTGCTCCTGCACCACGGCAAGGAGTACGACGCCGCGGCGATCGCGGGCATCGCCCACGGCCTCGCGACCGGGCGCACGCTCACGCCCCAGGACATCCCCGGCGGCGCCGCCGGTGCCAGCAAGCACCTGACGCGGCTCGGATTCGACATCCGCGACGACTCCCCGCCGACCGAGCGGGTGCCGGGCACGCGGGCACGCACGCCCCGCGCGTCGTCCTCGTCGTCCTCGTCGTCCTCGTCTCGGTCGACGCGCAGCACCGGGACGCCGCGCCCCGCGCGCGTCGCCGCGTCCGACAAGCCGGTCAACCTGTGCCCGCGGTGCTTCCTCGCCCTGCCGGCGACGGGCATCTGCGACAACTGCGACTGAGCCGGACCACAGGCCTCAGGCCCAGCCCGGTCCGTCGAGCGGGCGGCCGAACCAGCTCTCGATGAGCGACGACGAGATCGAGACCCCGCGCGGCACGACCAGCTCGCCCGAGCGTCCGGCGCGCTCGAAGTCCGCGCGGGTCCACCAGCGCGCCTCCTCGATCTCGGCACCGTCGACGTCGATGTCGGTCGTGAGGGCCCTGCCCGTGAAGCCGAGCATCAGGCTCGCGGGCAGCGGCCAGGGCTGGCTGCCGAAGTAGGTCACCTCGCCGACCCGCACGCCGACCTCCTCGGCCACCTCACGGCGTACGGCGTCCTCCAGGGTCTCCCCCGGCTCGCAGAACCCGGCGAGGGTCGACCACCGCCCGGCCGGCCATGCGGTGTTGCGGCCGAGCAGGATCGCCTCGTCGTCTCCGTCGCCGTGGGTGATCGCCATGATCACCGCCGGGTCGGTGCGGGGGAACTGCGGCCGGTCGCACTGCGTGCACCGCAGCTCGTGGCCGGCCGCGCGGCTCTGAAGCGTGCCTCCGCAGCGCGGGCAGCACCGGGTGGCGTGGTGCCACTCGGCCAGCCCGATCGCGTGCATGAGCAACGGCGCCTGGTCAGCCGCGTGGTCGGCCAGCAGGCCGAGCACGCCGCGCAGCGGCACCCACTCGTCCGGGTCGCCGGGTGCGTCCTCGGGAGACACGATCACGGCGAGGTGGACCACCTCGTCGCGGGCGCCGAGCAGCACGAGCGTGCCGTCGGGTGCCTCGTCGGGCGTCGTCCACCGGACCTCGCCGTCGACCGGACGCAGGCGGTTTCCGGACACGACGAGCACGCGGGTCGCCGGGTCCCGTCGTACCTCCGCGAGCCACTCATCGTCGGTCCGTCGCAGCCCCAGCCGGTTGTGTGCGTGCCGGGACAGGGCGACGTGCGGCAGGGCGCGATCGGTGGTCACGTCGTCAGGCTATCTGCCGCACCTTTTGACAATCATTCTCATTTTTGTTGAGAATCATTCTCATGAAGAGAACCCGACTCCGCGTCCTCCTGGCCACCCTCGTCGTGCTCGGCGCCTCCGCCTGCGGCACCGGCGGCGATCCCTCCGGCGACCCCGACACCGACCCGTCCGCGACCGCCGGCGGCGGCTCGGACGAGGCTGCAGCGGCAAGCGACGGGACCGAGGCCGCGTCGGCCACGCCGCGCCTCGCGGTGACCCACGAGGGTGGCGTCATGGTCGTCGACGTGACCAGCGGCGAGGTCGTCGCCGAGGAGCCGCTCGAGGGCTTCGTCCGCGTCTCGCCCGCCGGCGACGGTCGGCACGCGCTCGTCAGCACCACGGGCGGCTGGAACGTCCTCGACCTCGGGTCCTGGGGCCACGAGCACGGCGACCACGCCCACCACTACACCGGCGAGCCCCGGCTCACCGGTGCGCTCCTGGAGGCTGTCGAGCCCGGCCACGTCGTCGCCCACGACGGCATCACGACGCTCTTCGACGACGGCACCGGGACCATCACCGTGCTCGACCCCGAGGACCTCGCCGACGGCCGGCCCGAGACCGCGTCCGCCGCCGCGGACGAGCCACACCACGGCGTGGCCGTGCAGCTCCGCAACCGCAACCTGCTCATGACGGTCGGCGACGTGGAGTCGCGCTCCGGCGTACGCCTGGTGAGCCCGTCGGGATCGGTGCTCGCCGAGACCGACGAGTGCCCCGGCGTGCACGGGGAGGCGTTCGCCGAGGACGTGGCGGTGTTCGGCTGCGAGGACGGCGCCGTCGTCGTCGACGGCCGCGACATCACCAAGGTGAGCAGCCCCGACGCCTACGGCCGCATCGGCAACCAGGCCGGCTCGGACGTCTCCCCCGTGCTGCTCGGCGACTACAAGACCGACCCGGACGCCGAGCTCGAGCGACCGACGCGCATCTCGCTGGTCGACACCCGCGACGCGTCCCTGCGCTTGGTCGACCTCGGCACGAGCTACAGCTTCCGCTCCCTCGGCCGCGGTGCCGACGGCGAGGCACTGGTGCTCGGCACCGACGGGGCGATCCACGTCATCGACCCCACGACCGGCGACCGGACCGACCGGATCGACGTCGTCGGGCGCTGGCGCGAGCCGCTCGACTGGCAGCAGCCCCGGCCCGCCCTGCACGTGGTGGGCGCGACGGCGTACGTCACCGAGCCGCGTCGCGACCGGGTGCACGTCGTCGACCTCGACCGCGGGCGGGTGACGTCGACGCTCGACCTGCCGCACACGCCCAACGAGGTCGTGGCGAACGCGGGCTGAGTCCTCGCTGAGTTCGGGCTGAGTCCTAGGCTGGGCGCCGTGAGCACGCACATCGGCGCCCAGCCCGGCGACATCGCCCCGACCGTCCTGCTGCCCGGCGACCCGCTGCGGGCGAAGTGGATCGCGGAGACCTTCCTCGACGACGCCCGCTGCTACAGCGAGGTGCGCGGGATGTACGGCTTCACCGGCACCTGGCAGGGCCACCCGGTCTCGGTCCAGGGCTCCGGGATGGGCCAGCCGTCGATGTCGATCTACGTCAACGAGCTCTTCACCGACTACGACGTCCGGACGATCATCCGGGTCGGCTCGTGCGGCGCGGTGACGTCCGACGTGGCCGTCCGGGACGTGATCATCGCCTCCGGCGCGTGCACCGACTCCTCGATGAACCGCATCGCCTTCCACGGCATCGACTACGCGCCGGTCGCCGACTTCGGGCTGCTCCGCGGCGCGGTCGAGGCCGCCGAGGCGCGCGAGGGCGGCTCGCCCTTCCACGTCGGCCTGATCTTCTCGAGCGACTCCTTCTACCCCGCGCGCCCCGAGCTGCTCGGCGAGATGGTGAAGTACGGCGTGCTCGGCGTCGAGATGGAGGCCAGCGCGCTCTACACCCTCGCCGCCAAGCACGGCGGCCGGGCGCTCGCCATCTGCACGGTCTCCGACCACATCATCACCGGCGAGGAGACCACCTCCCAGGAGCGCGAGCAGACCTTCGGCGAGATGGTCGAGATCGCGCTCACCGCCGCGCTGGCCTGACGTACCCCCCGCTTTTTTGGGCGGTGGTCCACCTACATTTCTGACGCTCGGAATGTAGGTGGACCACCGCTCGCGGGCGCGGCGGCGTACGACACGCGTACTGGCGGTGGCCGAGGGGCATTCCGGGCGGTTCGAATCCTCGTGGACCACCGCTCACCGGGGTGTCGTACGACGACGCGCCGACGAGCGGTGTCGCAGGGGTGTTCCAGCGGTGTGGAATCCCCCCTCATCACCGCCGGCGGCGGGGTGGCCCGGCGCGCGGACGGTCAGAGGGCGAGGAGCTGCTCGAGGGCGGGGCGGTCGGGGAGGTCCGGCGGTTCGACGGTGCGCCCGGACCGGACGTAGTGGAAGACCGCGCGGACCTGGTCGAGCGGGGTGCCGGTGAGCTCGGACCAGGCCAGGCGGTAGAGGGCGAGCTGGAGGGGGTCGGAGGTCTCGTGGCGGCTGGTCTTCCAGTCGACGACGAGGTAGCCGCCACCGGACGACGCAGGCTCGGCGTAGACCGCGTCGATGCGGCCACGGACCACCTGGCCGGCGAGCACGAGGGCGAACGGCGCCTCCACCGCGTGGGGCACGCGGTCGGCGAAGGGGCCGTCCTCGAACCGCTTGACCACGTCGCCGAGGTCGGCCTCGTCGTCGATCCCGGCGTCCGCGCGACCGGGGAGCTCGTCGGGCTCGATCAGCGCCTGCTGGCCGAAGCGCTCCTCGACCCACGCGTGGAACGCCGTGCCGAACCGGGCGGCCGGGGCCGGCGGTCGCGGCATCGGCCGGGCCAGCTCGCGCGCGAAGCCCTCCGGGTCGTCGCGCAGACGCGCCACCGACGTGGCGGACAGGCTGCTCGGCAGCGGCAGGTCGACCGAGGTCGCACGCTCGGCGCGCGCCTCGGTGAGCAGCTGGACGAGGTCGTCGTCCCACTCGGCGACGCGGGCGGCCTCCACCATGTCGAGCCCCTCGTCGGGCGCGGTGGGGTCGACGGTGCGCACCAGCTCGGCGGCGGCGAGCCGGCGCCGCGCCTCCTCGCCGAGGTCGGGCACGGGCCACGGCCGTGACGGGTCGACGTCGTCGTTGGGGTTGGGCGCCTTGCCCGCGGGCTTCTCCAGCCAGCGCTCGACCGGCTGGCCCCACTCCTCGAGCTGCTCGCGCACCACGCGCTGGTAGTCGGACGGGCCGAACGGCGTCGAGCGCTGGCCCCAGACGTAGGACGTGACGGCGAGGTGGTGGGCGGCGCGGGTGTAGGCGACGTAGCCCAGGCGAAGCTCCTCCTCGGCGTCGTGGGCCTTGGTCGCCGCCCGGTAGGCGTCGAGGGCGGCCTTGTCGTGCCCGGCCAGCTGCGGCTGGTCGGCCCGGTCGCCGCGGAGCGGCGCGGGCAGCACGGCCGGGGAGGACGTCCAGAGCGTGCGGGACCGGTTGCTGGGGAACCGGGTCTCCCCCACGCCGACGCAGAACACCGACGACCACTCCAGCCCCTTGGCGCGGTGCACGGTGAGCAGCTTGACCGAGTCGGCGGCGGTCGGCGTGGCGACGTCGAGGCCGTTGCCCTGGTCGTCCTCGGCGGTGAGGTAGGCCAGCAGCGCCGGGAGGGTGACGTCGCCGTCGACGCTCTGGAACTCCGCGACCGCCTTGACGAACAGGTCGAGGTTGTCGCGGCGCGCGGCCGCGGCCGGCGAGGTGGCCGACGCGAGCTCGACGTCGACGCCGGTGGTGTCGATGATCCGGCGGACGATGTCGAGGAGCGGGTCGCCGACGTGGGTGCGCAGCCGGCGCAGCTCGGTGGCGAGGAGGGCGAAGCGGTCGAGCGCCTCGGCGGAGTACGCCGCCTCGCCCGGCGACTCCACCGCGTCGCTGAGCGCGGGCAGCTCGGCGGCATCGATGCCGTCGGCGATCTGGAGCAGCTGGTCGGCCACCGTGGCCGCCTCGGCGCGGGTCCGCACGCCGGCGACCTCCGCCGCCCGCAGCGCCAGCAGCCGCAGGTCGCGGGGACCGATGGCCCAGCGGGGGCCGGTGAGCAGCGTCAGCATCGAGGAGTTGGCCGTGACGTCGTGCAGCAGCGTCAGCGTGGCGACGACCTCGGCCACCTCCGGCAGCCGGATCAGGCCCGACAGGCCGACGATCTCGACCGGGACGCCGGCTGCGGTCAGGGTGTCGTAGACGTCCTCGGCCTGCGCGTTGTCGCGGGTGAGCACCCCGATGTCGGACCACGCGGTCCCGTCGTCGTGGACCCGGGTGACCTCCTCGGCGAGCCAGGCCAGCTCGTCGACGGCCCGCTCGAGGACGTGGGTCTCGACGCGGCCGTCCTCGGCGATCTCGGCCGGGCGGAGCCGCGCCACCTTGTCGCCGTAGGCCTCGAGGAGCGGCTCGGCGAGCCGGTTGGCGACGTCGAGGATGCGCCGGTCGGAACGCCGGTTGACCGTCAGCGGCAGCCGCCCGGGCTCCCCGTCTGCCGCCGGGAACGTGTCGGCGAAGTTGAGGATGTTGGACACCGACGCGCCCCGCCAGCCGTAGATCGCCTGGTTGGGGTCTCCGACCGCCATGACCGGGTGGCCCAGGCCGTGCTCGGCGTCGGGACCGGAGAAGAGCCGGGCCAGCATGGTGGCCTGGGCGACCGAGGTGTCCTGGTATTCGTCCAGGAGCACCACCTTGAACCGGGCCCGCTCCAGCTCCCCCACCTCGGGCTGGTCCTCCACCAGGCGCGCGGCCAGCGCGATCTGGTCTCCGAAGTCCATCAGACCCAGGTCGGCCTTGAGGCGGCGGTAGCCGGTGACCAGCTGCAGCAGCTCCGCGCGACGGTCGATCGCGTGCATCGCCCTGGCCGGCGGCTCGAGGTAGGTCTTGCGGGCCTTGCCGGCCTGCTCCTCCTCGAGGGCCCGCTGGAACCCCAGCCGTGCCTCCCCGTCCACACGGCGTACGTCGTCGGCGTCGACGAGGTGCTCGCTCATCGCGCCGTCGAGGGCGAGGAGGTTCTGGATGGCGGTCGCCGGGTGGTCGGTCAGCAGCTCGATGTGGCCGGTGAAGCGCTCGATGACGCGGGCGCCGAGCTGGTAGCGGGAGGCGTCGGAGACGACGCGGGTGTCGGGCTCGTGTCCGATGCGCAGACCGTGGTCGGTCAGCAGGGTGGCGGCGTAGGCGTGGTAGGTCGCGACCGTCGGCTCGAGGACGTCCTCGCCCTCCGCGACGACCGAGCGGTCGAGCAGGCCGGCGTTGCCCAGGGCCGTGGTGACCCGGTGGCGGAGCTCGGCGGCGGCCTTGGTGGTGAACGTCAGGCCGAGCACCTCCTCGGGGCGGACCTTGCCGGTCGCGACCAGCCAGACCACGCGCTGGGCCATCAGCGTCGTCTTGCCGCTGCCGGCCCCGGCCACCACCACGGTCGGGCGCAGCGGGGAGGTGATCGCGGCCCACTGCTCCTCGCTGGGGGCGTGCTTCGCCCCCATCAGGGCCCGGAGGTCCTCGGGGGTGTCGAGGCGGACCGGCTCGAACCGCTCGGGCTGCTCGCTCACTGGACGGTCACGCTCCCTGCGCCCTTGGCCGGGCAGATGGCCACGAACGGGCAGTCGCGGCAGTGGGGGCCGGCGGTGGCCGGGAAGGTCTCGGCGCGCACCAGCTCGGCCGCGCGGGCCAGGCCGGCGCGGAGCACCGTGCGCTCGGGACCGTCGTCGCCGTGCGCCGGCTGGGCCTGCACCTTGGCCGTGGCCGAGTCGTCGTCGATGCCGCGCTGGTCCAGCTCGGCGCCGCCGGAGGCCACCGGGCGGCCGGCCTGCTCGTCGAGGGCGCCGGCGTCGACGGCGTACTGGTAGAGGGCGAGCTGGAGGTTGCTGGCGACGGCGGGGCCCGACGGCGCGGTGCGGGCGCTCTTGAAGTCGACGACCACCACCCGACCGGCATCGTCGATCTCGAGGCGGTCGGCATAGCCGGTGAGCGCGACGGGGCGGCCGTCGACGTCGACGACCGACCGGAAGCGGGTCTCGGCGCCGAGCACCGTGCGGGGGTTGGCGAGGTGCCACTGCACGAACCGCGCGACGGCCTTGCGGATCCGGGCGAGCTCGCGCTGGCGCGACCACGGGGTGCGGAAGGCGAGCCGGTCCCAGATCGCCTCCACCTCGGCCATCAGCGGGTCGACCTCGGCCGGCAGCTCGCCGCGGACCACCCGCTCGGCGAGGGCGTGGAGGACCTGGCCGAGGTTGGCCGACTGGTGGACCGCGGAGACGCCGCCCGCCTCGCGCTCGAAGAACCACTGCGCCGGGCAGAGCAGGATCGACTCGAGCATGCTCGCCGAGATCGGCACCGGCCCCTCGGGGTCGCGGATCGGCTCGACCGAGCGGGTCGCGCTGCGGGTGCCCCACCAGGTGGACGGGTCGGCGCTCGGCACCAGCTGACGGCCGTCGACCTCCTCCGCCGCCAGGGCGGCGAGGCGTCGCGCGGCCGCCTCGCGCAGCGGCACCGAGGTGCCGGGGTCGGCCGCGGTGCGGCGCAGCTCGGCCACGAGCCCGCCGAGGGACAGCGGGCGCGGCGGCCGGCCGTCCTGGTGCTCGATGGTCACGCCGAGCTCCTCGAGGAAACGTGAGGGCTGCTCGCCGTCGTCGTCGGGCGAGCGCACCGCGCTGACGACCAGCCTGCGGCGGGCGCGGGTGCAGGCGACGTAGAAGAGCCGGCGCTCCTCCATGAGCAGCGCCCGCGCCGTCACGGGAGGCACCAGGTCGGGCTGCCCGGAGGCGTCGACGCCGATCCGGTCGGCGCCGAGGAGGGTGGCGCGCCGGCGGAGGTCGGGCCAGACCTCCTGCTGCGCGTGCGCGACCACGACGAGGTCCCACTCCAGGCCCTTGGAGCGGTGGGCGGTGAGCAGCCGGACCGCGGACCCGCGCACGCCGCGCTCGGCGAGCGTGTCGGCCGGCAGCTGCTGGGCGACGAGGCTGGCGAAGAACGTCGCCACCCCCACGTGGTCGCGCTGGTCGACGGCGCGGGCGGCCAGCTCGAAGAGCGCGACGACCGCGTCGAGGTCGCGGTGCGCGCGCCGGGCCGACGCGCCACCGACGTCGACCTGGCGACGCAGCCGCGTCGGCCACGGCGTCGTCGACCACAGGTGCCAGAGGACGTCCTCGACGCCGGCGCGCTCCTCGAGCATCCGGACGCCCTCGCGCAGGAGCGTCGCCAACGCCTGGGCGCGCTCGACGTCGGCGCCCTCGAGCCCGTCGAGGAAGCCGGGCGCGACGATCGCGAGCCGCAGCAGCTCGCGGGACGTACGTCGCTGCGACGCGTCTGGCTGCTCCTTCTCGCAATGCCGCAGGCGACGCACGAGGGCGCGCAGGTCGGAGGCGTCGAGCCCGCCCAGCGGCGAGAGGAGCAGCGACTCGATCCGGCCCGGGTCGAGGTAGTCGGGCGAGTCGGGGTCGTCGTTGTCGAGGTTGACGACCGCCCGGAGGCCGTCGAGCAGCGGCAGCACGGCCGGGTCGCGGACCAGGGGCAGGTCGTCGGAGGCGACCTCGACCGGGACGCCGGCGGCCGCGAGCGCGCGGCGCAGCGGCGGGATGCTGGTGCGCCCCGACCGGACGAGCACGGCCATCCGGTCCCAGGCGATGCCGTCCTCGAGGTGGGCGCGGCGCAGCAGGTCGGCGAGGCGCTCGGCCTCGGCGCGCTCGGTGTCGTAGGTGACGACCTCGACCCGCCCCTCCCCCTGCGGACCGGGGACCGCCTCGGGGTCGAGGAACGCCTCTCGCGCGCCGGGCTCGATGCTGCCGGTCAGCGTCAGCCGGGACGCCACCCGGCCGGCGGCCAGCAGGATGCGCGGGCCGAAGCGCCGGGTGCGGCGCAGCACCACCACCGGGGCCGGCGCCCCGGTCACGGTCGGGAAGCTCGCCGGGAAGTCGAGGATGCCGCGCACGTCGGCGCCGCGGAAGCCGTAGATCGACTGGTGCGGGTCGCCGACCACGGTCAGGTCGCGGCCGTCGCCGGCGAGCGCCCGGAGCAGCGCGACCTGGCCGGGATCGGTGTCCTGGTATTCATCCACGAAGACGTGGCGGTAGCGGGCGCGCAGCTCGTCGCGGTGGGCCTCGGCCTCGATGACCGCGCGGCGGATCAGGTCGGAGTAGTCGGTGGCGCCGAGGTTGTCGAGGACCGTGAGGTACTGCTCGAGGAACAGCCCGGCCGCCACCAGCTCGGGCAGGTCGTGCTCGATGCCCAGGCCGCGGAGCCCGGCGGGGTCGAGCCCCTTCTCCCTGGCCCGGGCGAGCACCGCCTGCACCTCGCGGACGAACCCGCGGGTGCCGACCGCGCGCCGCAGCGGCTCGGGCCACACCACCGACTCGGGGTTGTCGCGGAGCAGCTCGCGCAGCACCACGTCGGCCTCCGGCGCCGACAGCAGCCGGATGGCGCCCTCGTAGAGCTCGTGCGGCGCGTACTTCCTCACGAGCGCATAGGCGAAGGAGTGGAACGTCGAGCAGGCGGCTGCGGAGGTCGTGCGTGCCACGCGCGAGGTGACGCGGTCGCGCAGCTGCTCGGCGGCCTTGCGGGAGAACGTCAGCGCGAGGACGGAGTCGGGCGAGGCGCCCCGGTGCTCGATGCGGTCGACGATCGCCTCGACCAGGGTGGTGGTCTTGCCGGTGCCGGGTCCGGCCAGAACCAGCAGCGGCCCGCCCTCGTGGTCGACCACGCGCTGCTGGTGCTCGTCGAGCTCGGGCACCACGACCGAGCGGTCGGGCGCCACCAGCCGGTAGCGGGTCGTCGTACTCATGCTGCACACCCCATCACGCGGGACCGACACTCCGCCGGTGGGAGCAGGCCGTGTCGGACCATCGACGTCATGCGGACGGGGCCACCCCGTGCCCCGTCCGCATGACGTCCGGGTGGTGGATCAGGAGAGGTCGACGATGGCGGCGACCGGGCCGCCGCCCTCGGGGCCCTGGTGGGCCGCGGAGACCGAGACGAAGACCGCCGGGTCGCCGGTCACGGCCGCGGTGACGCCGCCGACGCACGACTTGATCTGGCGGTGCCAGTGCACGTCGGAGTCGTCGAGCATCGCGTTGCGGCGACCGCGGACCATGCCGTCCTGGCTGGCCTCGCACTTGAGGAAGACGTTGACCAGCTTGTCGTCGAGGTCGCTGGTGCGCGGCCGCTCGGGCAGGTCGAGGCCGGCCGAGCGGATGGCCTCCCAGATGCCGTCGGCGTCGAGGGCGTCCTTCATCACGGAGTGGCCGATGCGGTACTTGCCGCCGACGCCCTTCGCGTTGCCGACCACGACGATCTGGGCCTGGTCGAGCTCGACGCCCGAGGAGCACGACGCGACGGACGAGTAGAGCTCGCGGTTGTGCATGACGTCGGCGTCGGTCGGCATCTCGATCTCGCCGAGGGCGACGGCGATGCCGAGGCCGGTGACGCCGTTGGAGAGGTCCATCGACTCGTGCGTGTGCTCGGTCCACACGGTCTTGCCGCGCGACTTGGCGTCGCGGATGGTGTGGATGGTCAGCAGCGGGGTCTTGGTCTGCACGTAGTGCACGTCGGACGGGTCGGTGATGCCCGCGCGCTCCATGGCGACCTTCACGCCGGCGGCGACCTTCTCGATCATCGCGGTGTAGCCGATCTCCTCGGGCAGGATCGCCTCGCTCATCGCGAAGCCGGCGGTGAGCCGCAGCTCCTCGCGCGACGGGTCGTCCTCGGGGACGTCGGTGGTGGCGAAGATCGTGGCGTGGGGGCTGATCACGCCGTCGGTGCCGCCGGACCAGACGATCGGGATGCCCTTGACCTGCTCGGGGTCGGCGCCCTTCGCGACCAGCGCCTCGCGGAAGGCGCGGTCGGCGATGATGCGGGTGTAGTCGTTCACGCCGCCGTTGCCCTCGGTCTTGCCGATGATCGCGAAGACGCGGTCGGCCGCGATGACGCCCTCGTCGATGAGCTTCGTGAGCTCGGAGGCGTCGGCGACGGAGTGGATCGGGACCTTGCGGACTTCGATGGCGCTGGGCATGCGGGTTCCTTTCAGGGACGGGTCAAGCGGGTACGACGACGGTGCCGGCGTCTCCGGCGACCGCTGCGGTGATCTGGTCGAGGCTGGTGATGACGCCGCGCCTGCCGGTGGTCTCGACGAACCGGCAGACGGCGTCGACCTTCGGGCCCATCGAGCCGGACGCGAAGTGGCCCTCGGCGGCGTACGCGCGGAGCTCCTCGACGGTCAGGGTGCCGAGGGGCTCGGCCTCGGGGGTGCCCCAGCGGATGACGGCGTTGGGCACGTCGGTGGCGATGACGAGCACGTCGGCGCCGGTGGTCCCGGCGAGCAGGGCGGCCCCGAGGTCCTTGTCGATGACGGCCTCGACGCCGGCGAGCGAGCCGTCGGGGCGGCGTACGTGCGGGATGCCGCCGCCGCCGTTGGCGACCACCACGAAGCCGGCCTCGATCAGCGCCAGCACGGCCGGGGCGTCGAGGATCTCGAGCGGCTCGGGCGAGGCGACCACGCGCCGCCAGCCCTTCTCGCCGCGGTCCTCCCACGTCTCGCCGTGGTCCATCAGGACCTTCGCCTCGGCCTCCGGGAGGTGGCGGCCGATCGGCTTGGTGGGGCGGGTGAAGCCCGCGTCGTCGGCGTCGACGAGCGTGCGGGTCACGAGCGCGGCGCTGCGCCGCTCGACGCCGCGGAGCGCGAGCTCCTGGTCGAGGGCGTCCATCAGGACGAAGCCGAGCGTCGCCTGCGTCTGGGCGCCGCACCAGCCCAGCGGGACGGGAGGCACGACGGCGGCGGCGAGCTCGTTCTTCACGAGCAGGTTGCCGACCTGGGGACCGTTGCCGTGGGTGATGACGACGTCGTGGTCGTGCTCGAGCAGGCCGGCGACGGCGGCCATCGCGGTCTGGGCCGCGGCGATCTGGTCCTCGGGACGGGCCCGGCCGTCGGCGTTCGTCATGGCGTTTCCGCCGAGTGCGAGCAGGACCCTCATGGACGCAACCGTAGTGATGCGCGCCACGCGGCCCACCGGCAACAGTTGTCAGCAGCCCGTACGACACTGGGCAGGTGTTGCCAACCGCTGCGTCAGGCCAGCGCGAAGTAGCGGAGGTAGACGTAGAGCCAGGCCACCAGCAGCGTCGCGACCGTCACCACGACGCCGTACTTGGTGAAGCCCCAGAAGCTGATCGGCTCCCCCGCCTTGGCGGCGATGCCGAGCACCACGACGTTGGCCCCGGCCGCGACGGCCGTCGCGTTGCCGCCGAGGTCGGCGCCGAACACGAAGGCCCACCACAGCGGGCTGTCGGCACCGGTCGCGGAGGTGCTGGCGACCATCTCCTCCACCACCGGCACCGTCGCGGTCGTGTAGGGGATGTTGTCGACGAAGGCGCCGATGACGCCGGAGCCGAAGAGGAGCGCGGTGGCACCCAGCAGCTCGCGGCCGCCCATCGCCTCGGCGGCCCACGCGCTGATGGCGCCGATGACACCGACCTGGACGAGGGCCCCGACGAGGACGAAGAGCGCCATGAAGAACGCGAGGGTGTCCCACTCGACCTCCTCGAGGAACTCCTCGGGCTCGGTGCGGGAGACCAGCACCGTCGCGCCGGCACCCATCATCGCGACGACCGAGGGATCGAGGTGGAGGACCGTGTGGAGGCTGAAGGCGATCATCACGAGGAACAGCACGACAAGGCTGCGCCGCAGCATCCGGACGTTGGTGATCGCGTCTGCGGGGCGGAGGTCGTCGAGCCCGTGGACGTTGCCCATCCGGGTCATGTCCTTGCGGAACAGCCACCGGGCCATCACCACGAAGAGGGCGAGCAGGATGACCGTCAGCGGCAGCGAGTGGACGAGGAAGTCGTCGAAGCTCAGCCCGGCGCGGCTGCCGATGATGATGTTGGGCGGGTCGCCGATCAGCGTGGACATGCCGCCGATGTTGGAGGCGAGGATCAGGGAGATCAGGTACGGCGCCGAGGGCAGCTCGAGCCGCCGGCAGACCGACAGCGTGACCGGGGCGACGAGCAGCACGCAGGTGACGTTGTCGAGGATCGGCGCCACCGCCGCGCCCACGAGCACCAGCAGCACGAGCAGCTTGTAGGGGTGCCCGCCGGACTTCTTGGCCGCCCACAGCGCCAGGAACTCGAAGAGCCCGGTCTGCTTGAGGACGCCGACGATGATCATCATCCCGAACAGCAGGAAGATCACGTTCCAGTCGACGCCGGTGTGCTCCTCGAAGAAGGCGGTCTCGGCGTCGACGAGGCCGATGACGACCATCCCCGCGACCCCGCCGAGCGCGGCGGCGACCCGGTGCACGCGCTCGGTCGCGATGAGGGCATAGCTGACGATGAAGACCGCCAGGGCGGCCGAGGTGAGGATCACGCGATGCCCACCTTCGACCGACGGCGTACGCCGTACGCGCGGGCGGAACCGGACCACTCGTCCAGGTCCTCGGCCCAGGTCGCCAGCCGGCCGTGGCGGCTGACGGAGCGCAGCCGCTCCTCGACGGCGGACACCTGCCCGAGCGCGGCGACGACGAGCACCTGGTCGCCGGTGCGCAGCACGCTGCGCTCCTCCGGGACGATGACGTCCTTGCCGCGGGTGAGGATCGCGACGCCGGAGCCGGGCGGCAGCCGCAGCTCGCCGATCTCGACGCCGGAGAGCCGCGAGCCGGGCTCGACCTCGAAGCGCAGCAGGACCGCGTCGAGGCGGTCGAGGGTGGCGAAGCCGATGGACACCTTGTGCACGAAGCTGCCCTTCTCCTGCCAGCGCGGCTGGCGGCCGCGGCCGATGGCCAGGCCGATCGCGAAGCCGATGGCAGAGGCGAGGAGGGCGACCGACACGGCCACCTCGACGAGGTACGGCGTCTCGCTCACGTGGCGCCCCCGGTCAGGCGGGCCTCGACCTCGGTCACGGTGAGTGCCCTGGCCTCGGTCCCCGCGGGCAGCAAGCGGGTGACCTGCTCGGGCCACCGGGCCTCGAGCGCCTCCAGTTCGTCGACCAGGCTGTCCACGGCGAGCCGCTCGAACGCCGCGGCCACCGTCTCCTCGGCGACCCGGACGACGTCCTCGGCCGGCACGAAGCCACCGCCCGGCTGGACCCGGCGCACCTCCAGGGTCAGGTCGGCCAGCGCGACCACGTCGACGCCGTCGCGGGTGCGGGCGCGCACCACCAGCGGGAGGACCTGCGGCCCGGTGGGCACCGGCTCGAACTGCTCGACCCCCGGCCAGCGGGCGAGGAAGCCTTCGCCGCGGGCGCGCACGACGCGGCCGTCGCGCACGACCAGCAGGAGCTCGTCGGGGCCCACCCGGCGGACGCACGCGAAGGTGACGAACAGCAGTCCCGGTCCGACGATCACGAGCCAGACGACCCAGGCCGCGCCCGTGGGGTCGACCGCGGTGTTCTCGTCGGGTGGGGGCATGCTCCCAGTCTTCGGAGTCCGCACGTCCGAACCCATGGGGGCTGGACCCCATCTGGAAGGGTGTCGACATGCGCTGGCCGAGCCACCTCCCGTTGTTCTGGACGATCTGTCTGATCAACGGCGTGGTCTTCGTGGTCGGGGCGCTGGTGCTGGTGCTGTCGCCGGCGAGCGTGTCCGCCGACCCGGTGCCGTCGGAGATCGTGGTCATCGGGCTGGGGCTGGCGGTGATGATCCTGACCAACGCGCTGCTGATCCGGTGGGCGCTGGCTCCGCTGCAGCGGCTGATCACCCGGCTCGAGGGCATCGACAACCTCGCGCCGACCCGGCTCCCGGAGGAGGGCTCGGGCCCCGTGCGCGGGATCGCGCAGAGCGTGAACGGACTGATGCTCCGGCTCGCGGAGGAGCGCCGCGCCGGCGACGCCCGCGCGCTGTCCGCGCAGGAGGCCGAGCGGCACCGCATCGCCCAGGAGCTCCACGACGAGGTCGGTCAGAGCCTCACGGTCGTGCTGCTCGGGCTCAAGCAGGTCGAGACCCGGGCGCCGGCCGAGCTGGTGCCGGAGCTGGGCGCGGTGCGGGACAGCGCGCGCGCCGGGCTCGACGACGTACGCCGGGTGGCGCGGCGGCTGCGTCCGGGGGTGCTCGAGGACCTCGGGCTCACCAGCGCACTCGCCGCGCTGGCCACCGACTTCGCCGACCACAGCGCGGCCTCGGTGCGCCGCTCGTTCGCGCCCGGCCTGCCCGCGCTGAGCCCGGAGGCGGAGGTGGTGGTCTACCGCGTGGCGCAGGAGGCGCTGACCAACGCCGCGCGGCACGCCGACGCGCAGGAGGTGGAGCTGTCGCTGCAGAAGCTCGGCGACAGCCTCGTGCTGGAGGTGCGCGACGACGGGCGCGGGTTCGACGGCCTGGCCGAGGGGTCCGGGCTGATGGGAATGCGGGAGCGGGCCGCGCTGGTGCGCGCGGAGCTCTCGGTGATCAGCCGGCCGCGGCACGGCACGACGGTGCGGCTCCGGGTGCCGGTCGGGGGCGAGGCGTGATCAGGATCCTGCTGGCCGACGACCACAACCTCGTCCGTCGCGGCGTGCGGCTCATCCTCGAGCAGGAGCCCGACCTGACCGTGGTGGCGGAGGCCGCCGACGGCGCCGAGGCGGTGCAACGCGTCCGCGACACCGAGGTCGACCTGGTCGTGCTCGACATCGCGATGCCTCGGATGACCGGCCTGCAGGCCGCCGCCGAGATCGCCCAGCGGCGCGACCCGCCGAAGATCCTGATGCTCTCGATGCACGACAACGAGCAGTACTTCTTCGGTGCGCTCAAGGCGGGCGCCAGCGGGTACGTCCTGAAGTCCGTGGCCGACGAGGACCTGGTCGGCGCCTGCCGGGCCGCGATGCGCGGCGAGACCTTCCTCTACCCCGGTGCCGAGAGCACGCTGGTGCGCGACTACCTCGACCGGCTGCGTCGCGGCGAGCGGGTGCCGGCCTCGGTGCTCACCGCCCGCGAGGACCAGGTCATCAAGCTGATCGCCGAGGGCCGTTCCTCCCGCGAGATCGCCCGCGACCTGCACATCGCCCTCAAGACGGTCGAGGGCCACCGGGCCAACATCCTCGGCAAGCTCGGCATGCGCGACCGCGTCGAGCTGACCCGCTACGCGATCCGGGCGGGGCTGATCGAGCCCTGAACCGCCGGTTCAGGGCACGTTCCACCAGGTGTCGAGCCGCGTGACGGCGGGTGTCGTACGTCCCTCGCGGAGCACGCGGGCGAGCCGCAGGAGGTACGCCGCGATGCCGGCGACGCCCTGCATCCAGCCGACGCCGGGCGGGAGCAGCGGCTCCTCGTTGCGGTGCTCGGTGAAGCGCCAGCACGCGCGATCGCCCTCGACGATCGCCCGCTCGACGAGCGCGTCGCCGAGCACCACCGCGAAGGCGAGGTCGTCCTCGACCCCGCGGCGCTGCCAGGCGTCGAGGAAGACGTCGCCGACGCCGGCCGTTCCGCAGCAGCGTCCGTCGTTGTCCCAGAAGCCCGGGTGCAGGCGCTCGGGGACCCCGGAGGTGCGGACGCTGTGCAGGCACCGGCGCTGCCACTGCGCCGGGGTCTCCCCCGCCACCTCCTCGACGCCGGCGTGCTCGAGGGCGGTGAACAGCAGGGACGTGCCGGTGGGGCCGTGGCACCAGGTGTAGGTGACGTGGTCCATGTCGGCCTGGTCGGGGATGACGTGCGGCAGCACGAACCCGTCGTCGCCGGTGTCGCCGAGCGTGACCAGGTGCTCGGCCCCGCTGCGGGCAGCCTCGACGAGGTCCGGCCGCCCGAGCTCGCGCCCGGCGACCGCGAGGGTGGCGGCGATGCCGGCGAGGCCGTGCGACCAGTTCGGCATCTGGCGGTCGCGCCGCTCGGGCGGCGCGTCGACTGCGAAGCGGCGCGGGACGAAGTACCAGTTGGTGCCCGCCTCGGTGGGCTCGCCCTCGGCGAGCAGGATGTCGGCGGCACGGTGGGCGAGCCCGGCGGCGCCCGGCGTCCCGTGGCGGTGCGCCCACAGCGCGCCGAGCAGGTTGCCGGCGGTGCCGAGGGTGACGTCGCTGATCCGGGTGTGCGGGTCGTACGGCGGCTCGGCGATCCACGGCTGGTCCCAGCCGTCGTCAGTGGCGAGGTCGGCAAGCCGGGCGATCGCCTGCTCCGCGCCGTCGACGCGCAGGGCAGACAGCACGCCGAGGTCGCTCACGAGGCCGTCGAAGTAGGAGTACGTCGTCGTGGTGGCCAGGTTGGCGCGGATGCGCGTGGCGATCCCGGCCGCGAGCGCCACCTCCTCGTCGGACCATGGCCGGGTCTTGCGGACCTCCGCGAGCACGTGGGCGAGCCCGCCGGTCCCGCTGTGCATGCCGTCGCGGTCCGCGGGCGGCCCGCCCTCGTGCGGCACCGACTCGGGGATCCACGGCCCGTCGTCCCACCGGACCTGGTCGAGCACCCACCGCCAGGCCGCCTCGCCGAGGTCGGCGTACGTCTGCGCGGTGGTCACCCGCCGATCATGGCACCGCAGCTAGGGTGACCGCACACGACGCAACGGGGGTTGCCATGGCCAGCCGACGACGGCTCGAGAAGTACGGCGAGCACTACGAGCGCCCGAAGATCATCGACACGCAGGACGCGTTCCTGCTGCTGCCCGTGCTGGTCCTCCTGCTCGGCGTGGTCGCGCTGGTCGCCTTCGTCGGCTAGCTCCGACCGAGCAGCCCGTCGAGGACGCGGGTGCCGACTGGCAGGCCGTGGTCGTCGTAGTAGGCGAACATCGCGCTGAGCCAGGGGTGGGTGCCGGGATCGTGGACCTGCCGGACCGGGACCCCGGCCTCCGACGCCAGCTCGCGCACGGTCGCGACGCGGGTCGCGAGCTCGTACGTCGCGCCGACGTGGCCGGGCTCGGTGAGCACCACGGAGGCGGCACGACCGAGGTCGGCGAGGTCGAGGAAGCCGAAGGGGACGTCCGGTGAGTACGGCAGGTCGACCGGGCCGGCGAGGTCGAGGTTCTGGAGGTAGGCGCCGGGCTGGAGGATCGTCCAGTCGAGGCCCGACCGCCGGACGAGGTCCTCGCCCACCGCCTTGCCGAGGTGGTGCGGCATCGCGGGCACGTAGGGCGAGGCCACCGAGTGGTAGACGGCCCGTCGGACGCCAGCCGACGTCAGCGCGTCCAGCGCGGCGGTGACGTACGCCGGCTCGTCGGGGTGGAGGTTCGGCGCGATGACGTAGGCCGCCTCGCACCCGGTCACCGCTGCCGCCAGGTCGGGCCAGTCGGCCCGGCCCAGCTGCAGCACACCCACGTCCTTGCCGGTCAGCGCCCCGGTGACGGCGCGGCCGGTCTTGCCGTGACCGCCCAGGACCGCGACCGGCACGTCAGACCCTGTCGACCTCGGCGTACGCCGCTCCGTCGGCCAAGGAGGAGTAGCCCGGGCCGCGGTCGAAGAACGCGTCATCGTCCTTGCTCCACGCCGCGCGACCCGCGCGCTCGGCCGACGTCGCGTCGGCGTCGAAGCCGAGGTCGCCCGCGTCGGCCGACCCGGTGAGCACGACGCCGTAGTCGCGCAGCGCCGCCTCCGCCGAGACCTTGCGCCACACCACGTCGCGGACCACGAGCTCGGGGTCACGGGCCAGCGGGTCGCCCCAGCCGCCGCCACCGGTCGTCCGGATCCGGACCACCTGGCCGGCCTTGACGACCTCCGCGTCGGCGAGGGCGTCGACCTCGCGCTCGTCGGGGCCGCCCGGGTCGATGACGACCTGGAACGGGGCGCCGGCCTTGCCGCCGCGCACCCCCCAGCAGGCCAGGATCGACCGGTCGGCGATGGACATGAAGTGCGCGTCCTTGAGCATCCGGATGTGCTTCTCGTAGCCGAGGCCGCCGCGGAACTCCCCCGCCCCGCCGGAGTCCTGGGCGAGGCCCAGGCGCTCGACGATGAACGGGAAGCGCGACTCGGTGAACTCCGTCGGCAGGTTGCGCGAGTCGGGCACCACGTGGATGGTGTCCTCGCCGTCGGCGTAGTAGCGGCCGCCGGAACCGCCGCCGAGCACCTCGCGCATGAGGTAGTCGTTGCCCTCGAGGTCCTTGCCGTAGACGCCGGTGTAGCGGATCGTCTCCTGGTCGGCGGGCATCTTGCCGTCGACAGCCTTGGCGACGACGCCGGCGAGCACACCGAGCAGGCGCAGGATCACGAACGTGCGGGCGTTGGTCGGGCCGGGGTGGATCGGGGTGAGCAGCGTGCCCTTCTCGGGGAAGCGCATCTCGATCAGCGGCACGATGCCCTCGTTGACGTCGAGCTCGGCCATCCGCTCCGGGGTGTCGGCCAGGTTGCGCAGGATCGGCGCGAGCCACTTCTTGAGGAAGTTGCCGCCGACGTAGTCGCCGCAGTGGTTGATCGGCCCCTTCGCCTGGGCGCTGGTGCCGGTGAAGTCGATGATCAGCCGCGGGCCGGCGGGACGGCCGTTCTCGGGGTCGGCCGGGGCGTCGCTGACCTTGGTCAGGGTGATCCGCTGCGTGTGCAGCTGCGGCTCGTCGACGCCGTCGTGCTCGGCGTAGTCCTCCCAGACGTAGGTGCCGTCGGGGATCTTGGACAGGATCTCGCGGCGGTAGGTCTCGGTCGTCGCGTCGAGGATCGCGTCGAACGACGCCTCGATCGCGTCGCGGCCGTAGCGCTCGAAGAGCTCGCCGAGACGGCGCGCACCCATCAGGCAGGCCGAGCACTCGGCGTCGAGGTCGGCGGCCAGGCTGTCGGGCATCCGCGAGTTGCGCGTCATGATGCGCAGCGCCGACTTGTTGGGCACGCCTGCGTCCCACAGCTTGATGGGTGGGACAGCGAGCCCCTCCTCGTAGACGGTGGTCGCGTTGCTGGGCATCGAGCCCGGCACCGCGCCGCCGATGTCGTCGTGGTGGCCGAAGGCCTGCACGAAGGCCACCACCTCGCCGTCGTGGAAGACCGGCACCGTCACGCACAGGTCGGGAAGGTGGCCGATGCCGCCCTCGGACTCGTAGACGTCGTTGTGGAAGAAGACGTCGCCCTCGCGCATCTCCTCGATCGGGTAGTCGCGCACGATCGGGTGCACCAGCGCGCTGTAGGAGCGACCGGTGAGCTTGCGCAGCTGCCGGTCGTGGATGCCGGCCCGGAAGTCGTGGGCGTCGCGGATCATCGGCGAGCGGCTGGTGCGACCGATGGCGGTCTCCACCTCCATCTCGACGCTGGCCAGCGTGCCCTGGACGATCTCGACCAGGATCGGGTCGACGGTGGTGCCCTCGGCCGTCAGCCGGCCGCCGTGCTCGTAGGCGGTCGGCAGTCCGGCCGGGTTGACCGGCTTCGCCGTGACGTACGCCGGGTCCACGGCCGTGTCGAACGTGGTCATCGCACGCCTTCCTTCCGGATCACGAGGTTGGCCCAGTCGTCGACCACGACCTCGAAGCCGGGGTGGACGGGGATCGTCGAGCCGAACTCCTCGACGATGGCCGGGCCGCTGAAGCTGTCGCCGGCACCCAGGTCGGGGCGCCAGATGACCGGGGTGTCGACGTAGCCCTGCGCTGCGTCGAAGCAGACCGGGCGGCGGCTTCGGACCGCGCGCTCCTCGACGTCGCCGTCGGCCTTGTCGAGGGTCTGGATCTCCGGCCGGGTGATCGGGCCGATGCCGGTGACGCGGAGGTTGACCCACTCGACCTGCTGGTCGCGGTCACCGCGGAAGTCGTAGCCGTAGAGCTGCCGGTGCTCGGCGTGGAAGGTGTCCGCGACCTGGGCGACGTAGGCCTCGTCGACGGTGCCCTCGGGGGCGGCGACCCGCACCTCGAAGGCCTGCCCGACGTAGCGCACGTCGATGGTGCGCTGGAAGCGGTGGTCGGCGGCCGCGAAACCCTCCTTGTCCAGCGCCCCGCGGGCCCGGTCGGTGAGATCGTCGAGGATCGCCTGCACCTGCGCGTGGTCGAGCGCGGACTCCTTGGCGACGTGGGTCTGGACGTAGTCGTTCTTCACGTCGACGGTCAGCAGGCCGAAGGCGCTCACGTTGCCGGGGTTGGGAGGTACGACGACGCCCGCCAGGTCGAGGATGTCGACCAGCCGGCAGGCCAGCAGCGAGCCGGAGCCGCCGAAGGTGGTCAGCATGAAGTCGCGGACGTCGAGTCCGCGCTTGACGCTGACCTGGCGCAGCGCGTTGGCCTGGTTCCAGGCCGAGATCTCCAGGATGCCGGTCGCGCAGGTCTCGAAGTCGAGGCCGAGCCGCTCGGCGAGCTCGGCGATGCCCGTGCGGGCCGCCTCCACGTCGAGGGGGATCTCGCCGCCGAGCAGGTGGGGAGGGATCCGGCCGAGCGTGACGTGGGCGTCGGTGATGGTCGGCTGGGTGCCGCCCTTGGCGTAGCAGAGCGGGCCCGGGTCGGCGCCGGCCGAGTGCGGGCCGACCTTGAGGGTGCCCTCGGGCGAGAGCCACGCGATCGAGCCGCCGCCCGCACCGACGGTGACCACGTCGATCATCGGGATCTTGCTGGGGTAGGCGCCGACCGTGCCCTCGGTGGTCAGCGTCGGCTCGCCGTCGAGCACGACCGACACGTCCGTCGAGGTGCCGCCGCCGTCGCAGGTGAGGATCTTCGGGAAGCCGGCGACCTTGGCGATCAGCGCGGCACCGAGCGCGCCGGCAGCCGGGCCGGAGAGGACGGTGGTGATCGGCTGGTGCACGACCTCGTCGGCCGAGAGCACGCCGCCGTTGGACTTCATCACGTAGAACGGGATGGTGTTGCCGGTGAAGCTGAGGAGCCGCTCGGAGATGTTGGTGACGTAGCGGCTGACGTTGGGCTTGACGGCGGCGTCGACGAGCGTGGTCATCGAGCGCTCGTACTCGCGGTACTCGCGGAGCACCTCGGCGGAGATCGACACGACCGCGTCGGGGTGCTCGCGGCGCAGGATGTCACGCATCCGCAGCTCGTGGTCGTCGTTGGCGTAGGCGTGGAGCAGGCAGACGCCGATCGTGGTGATGCCCTGGTCGCGGAACCAGCGGGCCGCGGCGACCGCGGCCTCCTCGTCGAAGGGTCGGATCTCGGCGCCGGTGAAGTCGAGCCGGCCACCCACCGTGCGGACCCGGTCGGCGGGCACGATGCGGTCGGGCTTGACCCAGAAGTAGGAGTTGCCGTAGCCGTCGGGCACGGACTGGCGGGCGATCTCGAGCATGAACTCGTAGCCCTCGGTGGTGATGAAGCCGAGCGCCTCGACCTTGCCCTCGAGCAGCTTGTTGGTGGCGACCGTGGTGCCGTGCGAGACGGCGGTGATGTCGCCGCCGTCCGCGCCGACGATCCCGAGGATCTTCTCGATGCCGGAGATGAAGCCGTCGGCCGGGTTGCCCGGCGTGCTGGGGGTCTTGGTGGTGACCAGCTCGCCCGAGTCCTCGTCGAAGGCCACCACGTCGGTGAACGTGCCACCGGTGTCGATGCCGATCCTGATCCGCCGCTGCGTGGTGTCCGGCGTCGAGTCCTGCGTCATGGGGACGATTCAACTGGTGGCAGCGTGGCGACCACCACGGCAGAGATTGCCGACGAACCGCGTGTTCTCCGGCAACCCTTGCCGTGGGTCGGTCAGTCGTCGCGCAGCGCGCGGTGCTGGTCGCCGTTGCGGTCGCCCTCGGGGTCGTGCGGCCGGTCCGCCTCCACCTCCGCGACGGTCTCCTCCAGGCGCACGGGCTCGGGCAGGGTGCTGAAGTCGCGGGTCGTCATGCCGCTCATCGTGGCAGCAGGGCGGAAATAGGTGAAGGGCCCTCGTCGGTATGAGCGGCAAGGGCCCTTCGGGCGATGTGCAGGTCGCCGAAGCGTCCAGCTCATCTGGGTGAGCGGTCGTGGTGATGCTCCCGCTCGATCGCTCCCTCGGTCCGGCCCCAGCCACCGCATCACCCGGTGCCTGCGACGATCCCCGGCGAACCGGTTCCCGTCGTGTGGACCCTCCTTCCGGAGCCATCCCGCCTCCCCTTGCGGGGCTGCGTAGGGAGAGTTCTATGCCCGCCGCCGAGGGGTCCGCAAGGGGTTCGGCGAAGCTTTTTTCACATACTTCGGGTTCCGGCGTGTCGTCCCCAGCCGGCCAGGCTCCATCCCCAAGGAGTCAGGACTTCTCCACACCTTCGTGCACACGTCTCTGCACAGGCACGCGGACCTCCCCGTCCCTCTCACCGTCCCGTTCGGGGTCGCCGTCGAGGATGCGCGCGAGCACCTCGTCGAGGGTGAGCCGCGCCCCCTCCTCGCGCAGCTCCTCGAACCGTTCGTCACCCAGGCTCGCGCGGAGCAGGACCACGACGCGCGCGTGCTCGGGCACGTCGCCCGGATGCCGACGGGCGCCGAGCACCCGGAGCGCCTCGTCGCCCGCTCCCACCAGCACGGCGCCGAGCTCGGCGCGGCCCAGGGCGCGCTCGGGCCCCGCGAGCTGGGAGACCGTCCACGCCGCCATCAGCCGACGGCCCTGCGACCAGCAGATCCGCAGGGCGCGATGGGTGAGCCGGCGGGCCTCCTCGTGGTCGCCGCGGTGCTCGGCGACGTAGCTGAGGTTGGAGAGGAACACCGCGACGTACATCTCGTCGCCGAGGTCACCGGAGATCTGCAGCCCCTCCTCGTAGGCCTCCCGGGCCATCTCGTCGAGCCCGGCGACGCGGGTCAGCTCGCCCCGCACGTTGAGCACCTGCGCGACCAGGGCCGGGCTCCCGGTGCCGCGGCCCAGCGCCAGCGCCTCGTCGTTCATCCGCAGCGAGAGCTCGACGTTGCCGACGTCCCCGATGTAGGTCGCCGAGGTCACCGCGAGGCCGTAGGCCACGAGCCTCGTCTCCCCCAGCTCACGGAACAGCGCCGTCGCGCGCTCCCAGTGCCCGCGCGCCCCCGCGCGGTCGGACGGGAACGCCATGAAGCCCGCAGCCAGGTGGATGCGGGCCGCCACGACGGGCTCGAGCCGGTCCTCGACGCCGAGCATCTCGTCGATCCAGCGCAGGCCCTCGGCGTGGTGGCCCTCGAGGAACCAGTAGGCGCCGAGCGCCGCGGTGATGCGAGCGGTGAGCGGTACGTCGCCGGCGTGCGCCGCCCAAGCGTGTGCCGCCCGCACCTCCTGGATCATCTCGCCGATGTCGTCGAGCCACCGGTCGGTCGCGTCGGTCCAGCGCCGCTCGTAGAGGTCGTCGAGCCAGGACGAGAAGTACGCCGCGTGGGCGGCCCGCGCGGCCTCGCGCTCGCCGTCGGCCAGCCGGGCGGCGTGCTCGCGCACGAGGGCGAGCATCCCGAAGCGTGGCTCGCCGCGGTAGCCGGTCGTCCGCCGGACCAGGCTGTGGTCGACGAGCACACTGAGGGGGTCGACGACGTCGCCGTCGTCCCACACCGCCTCGACGGCCTCCAGCGGCACCGCGCCGTGGAACGCCGCGAAGAGACCGAACAGGCGCTGCTCCGCCGGGCCCAGCAGCTGCAGGCTCCAGTCGATCGTCGCCGGGATGGTCTGCTGGCGGTCCGGCAGGTGCCGCCCCGCACCGGCGGCCGAGCCGAGGCGGCTGGTCAGCCGCTCGCGCAGCAGCGAGGGCGACAGCGTGCGCAGGTGGCCGCCGGCGATCTCGATGGCCAGCGGCAGGCCGTCCACGGCACGGCAGATCGCCGCGACGTCGTCGGCGTGCTGCGCCAGCCGGAAGTGCGGGTCGACCGCGGTCGCGACCTGGTCGAAGAGGGCGACCGCGTCGGCGAGACCGCCGGTGCCCTCGTCGCGGTCCAGCGCGAGCGGCTGCACCTCGTGGACCCGCTCCCCCGCCACCCGCAGGCGGGCCCGGCTGGTCACCAGGATCCGGATGTCGGCGGACCACTGGAGCATCCGGGCGACGAGGTCGGCGGCCTCGACGACGTGCTCGAAGTTGTCCAGGACCAGCAGGAGGCGCTGGCGCTGCAGGGCCTCCTCGAGCATCTGGACGACGTTGGCGTTGTCGCCGGAGCGGACGCCGAGCTCGCTCACGGTCAGCTCGGCGACGAGCCCGGGGTCGGTGACCTTGGTGAGGTCGACGTAGCAGGTCCGCTGCCCGGTCGTCTCGGCGTACTCGTGCGCCACCTCGGCTGCCAGCCGCGTCTTGCCGACGCCGCCGATGCCGAGCAGGGTCACGAGGCGGTGGTCCTCCAGGAGGGAGAGGACCGCGGCCACGTCGCGGTCACGTCCCACGGTCCGGGTCGCCGGTCGGGGCACCCGGCTCGCGCCGCCGCCGGGTGCCGGGCCGGCCGGCTCGACCGGCGGCATCGCGTGCGCCCGTGCGTGCAGCGCCCGGGCGGCCGGCCCCGGCTCCACGCCGAGCTCCTCGCGCCAGAGCCGTGCCATCGCCTCGAGCCGCCGCAGCGCCTGACCGCGTTCGCCCGACTCGACGTGCTGCTGCACCAGGCGCAGGTGGGCCTCCTCGTCGAGCGGCTCGGCGGCCACCAGGTCGGCCCAGCGCCCGGCCGCGCGGAGCAGGTCGAGGTAGGAGACCCGCAGCCGTTCCCGCTCCGCGTCCGCCCAGGGCTCGTAGAGGTCCTCGGGCAGCAGGTCGCCGCGGTAGAGCCCGATGGCCTCCTCGACCGACGCCGGGTCGCCCGAGACGCGGTCGAAGCGCTCGACGTCGACCACCACGTCCGCGTCGGGGAGCAGGGAGACCACGTCGCCCGCCAGCACCACCGCGGACGGGACGCCGACGGCCGTGCGGGCGTAGTGGGCCGCCTTGTGCAGCCGGGGCGCCGCCTGCTCGAGCAGGAGGTCGGGCCACAGCAGGTCGACCACCTGCTCCCGGGCCAGCTGCCGGCCGGGTCGGAGCGCGAGCAGCTTGACGAGCGTGGCGGCGCTGCGGCGGGTCCAGGCGTGCGCGCCGACGGCGCGGCCGTCGACGACGACCGCGAAGCCTCCGAGGAGGTTGATGTCGACGTGCACCGCACCCTCCCAGCCACGAGCGATGCGACTCTACGCCCGGGGGCGGGGCCGGTTCGACGCCATTTTCGGGGGACATGGCGGCTCCTCGAGCGCTCAGCTCGCGGCGCCGGCCGGTGCGAGGGACTCGAGGTGCTCGACCTCGTCGGCCATCGCGGCGCTCAGCCGGAGGAGCAGGGTGCGGATGCCCGGGGCGTCCCAGTCGTACGCCGCGACCCGCTCCGTGGTGTCGAGGAGCCGTCGCGAGAGCCGCTCCCGGGTCTGCTGGTAGCGCGCCAGCGCTGCCTCCTCGGCGAGGTCGCCGCGATGCGCGGCGAGGACCTCGGTGGCGAGGAGCTCGGCGTCGCGCAGGGCGTCGGTGATGCCGTGGGAGGTGATGGGGTCCTTGAAGTAACCGGCGTCCCCGACGAGCGCCCACCCGGGCCCGGACGACCGGCGGACGAAGCCGGGGACGCCCGCCCAGCCGCGCACCGACGACACCGGAGGGAGGTCGCGCACGCGCTCCACCGCCGCCGGTCCCGCCGCCGCCAGCAGCTCGGCCACGGCGCGCTCGACGCCGAGCCGGCGGAGGCGTCGCATCCGGATCGGCGTGGTCGACACGAACACGCAGGACGCCCCGTCGTCGGTGGGGATCACCCCGGCGGCGGCGCCGGCGCCGTACGTCCACTCATAGGCGTCTGCGCCCGGGTCGTCGACGTAGCGGTAGAGCACTGCGCTCGACGTGCGCCCGCGCCAGGTCGTGGTGGCGCCGACCTGCTCCGCGACGCGGGACCGGATCCCGTCCGCGCCGACTGTCAGGCCGGCGGCGAGGTCGACACGCGCGCCAGTGCTCGTCCGACCGACGACACCCGTCACCCGGCCGTCCGGGTCACGTCGCAGCGAGGTCACCGTCGCCTCGTGGAGCACGTGCACGCCCGCGTCCTCGGCAGCCTCGACCAGGAGTCGGTCGAGCAGGTGGCGGCGAGGCGCGTAGAGCGCGTCGACGGCGCCCCGCGGCCGGATGGTCACCGCGAGGTCCTCGCCGTCGGCGTGGTGGAACACCGTGCGCCGGACGGCCGGGGTGCCGGCCGCCCTGAGGTCGTCGAGCACGCCCCAGCGGGAGAGCTGCAGGACCCCGGCGCGCATCAGCGCATGGGTCGAGAGCGTGTCGCTCCCCCGCTGGCCGCGGTCGACGAGCGCGACGGACAGCCCGGCACGGGCCAGGAGCAGGGCCGTCGACGCACCGGCGACCCGGCCGCCGACCACGACGACGTCGTAGGTGCTCATGCCGCGGGCTCCTCTCGCTGGGCGGACACCTCGGCCGCCTGCCCGGCCGACCCGCTCGAGGGGAGGAGGTGCGTCACCACGGACGTCGCGTCGTGGCGTGCCCCGTCGATGTAGCCGGAGTCGCGCCGGTGCTGGAAGCGCTGGCCGACGACGTACACGCCCGCAGCCGGGGTGACGCCGCGACGCTGCCGGATGGTCCCGTCCGCGTCGGTGATCGGCAGCCGCAGCCACGGGTGGTGCGGGCGGTAGCCGGCCGCCACCAGCACGGTGTCGATGCCCTCGGCGCGCAGGTCCAGCCGGGTGGGCGCCGGGCCGACCGCGACGGGTCGCGGCCGCGGGCCGTCCCACAGCTGGCCGCCGAGCCCGACCCGCTCGACGAAGCGGTCGAGGCTGTCGAGGAAGCGGTGAAGTGCCACGTCGGCCGCGCCGACGGTGGCGGCGAGATCGTCGCGGATCCGGGCCGTCCGGCCCTCGATCGCGTCCACCCGGCCCACCAGGCGCACACCGCGCGCCTGCAGGCGACCGAGGTCCAGGTCCTGGGTGGCGCGCTCCGGGTCGTCGCGTCCGACGAGCTGGAGCGAGGTCTCCGCGCGTGCGGCGGCGGCGTCGGGCACGTCGTCGATGGTGCGGGCCAGCCGGCCCGTGTTCTCCAACCACCAGAAGATGTCCAGGCCCCGGTGGCGGCGGGGCATCCGCGTGTGCCGGCCGACGGCGATCGTCACGTCCCGGCCGGCGCGGCTGAGCTCGTCGGCGATCTGCAGCCCGGACGCCGAGGCACCCACCACGAGCACGCCGCCGGACCGGAGCCGGGCGGGGTTGCGGTAGTGGTTCGAGGTGATCACCTCGACGCCGTCCGCACCGGCCAGGCCGGCGGGGACGTACGGCGTGCCGTGCGGTCCCGTCGCGATGACGACGTGGCGCGCGTGCCAGGTGCCGCGGGTGGTCGTGACGCGGTAGCGGCGCGCGGGGTCGGTGCCCGCAGCGGCCGTGACCTCGTGCACGGCTGCGTCGGTGACGACGGGCGCGGCGAAGGAGGCGGCGTACGCCTCGAGGTAGCCGACGAAGGAGCCGACGCTGAGGTAGCCGTCGGGGTCGGAACCCGAGTAGCTCCAGCCGGGGAGCCGGGTCATCCAGCTCGGGGTCAGCAGGTGCAGCGAGTCCCAGCGCTCGGTGCGCCAGCGGTCGCCGACGCGGCCGCGGTCGAGCACGACGTGCTCGCGACCCGCGTCCGTGAGCAGCTTGCTCACCGCCAGGCCGGCGTGTCCGGCTCCGACGACGACGGTGTCGATGGTGGTCATGCAGGGTTCCTCTCGGGTTCCCGCCATCGAGCGGCCGGCCGGTGGGGGCCGGCCGGCCGCTCGGTCCGTGGGGCGCTCAGCCCGTCACGACCTCGATGGCGACGGGCGTGGGGTTGGTCAGCGCGTCGTAGACGGCGGAGCGGCGCCTGGACTGCTCGACGATCTCGCGCAGGGTGGCGTCGTCGGCGTCGCCCTCGACGCGGAACGTGACCTTGATCTGCTCGTAGCCGTTGCGCACCGAGCCGCCCGAGAGTCCGAGGATCCCGAGCAGGTCGATGTCGCCGGTGACCGACGAGGACACGTGCGTGAGCCGCACCCCGCGGGCCGCGGCGACGTTGGCGATGCCGGAGGTCAGGCAGGACGCGATGGCGTGGAGGAGGTACTCCACGGGCGTCGGACCGACGTCCGTGCCGACCAGGACGGCCGGGTGGTCGGACTCGACCACGGTCTCCTGCTCGTGCTGCAGCTCCTGCATGGCGCCGTGGAAGCCGGCGAAGGTGGAGCGGCTGTGCGTCCCGGACACCCACGTGTTGGTGGCCCGGAACTGGAACTTGGCGATCTCGTTGGTCTGCTTGACCGCGTCGCGGGTGCCGAAGAGCGTGGCGACGTCGACTCCGTTGAGCGGGGTCCTCTCGGTGGTGATGCTCATGCGTGGTTCTCCTGATCCTGATGAGTGGTGGCGGCGACCGAGGGGTCGCGCCAGACGACGGCGGTGCCGTCGAGGACGACGACGTCGTCCTGGTTCGTGACGCTCGTCGCGAGCGTGGTGACCGGCTTGTCCGCGCGGGTCGCGAGCACGACGGCGGTGGCGGTGATGACGTCACCCGGGCGCACGGGCGCCAGGAAGCGCCACGCGACCTCGAGGAAGACGCTGCCCGGCCCCGGCATCTGCTCGGCGACCAGCGCGTTGAGCAGCCCGGAGGTCACGCCGCCCTGCACCACGACCCCGCCGAAGCGGGAGCGCGCGGCGAGGGCGTCGTCGTAGTGGATCGGGTTGCGGTCCCCGCTGATCTCGGTGAACAGCTCGATGTCACGACGGGTGACGCTCCGGGTCCGTCGCGCGGTGGCCCCGACCTCGAGGCCGGCACCGGCGGTGCGCTGCGTGCGCTGGGTGGTGGTCATGCCGAGGAGGTTGGCGGGCCGACCTTCCGCGGGCCTTCCCGATTCCTTCCCCGGGGAGGACAGGTCGGCGGAAGGGCGCCGGAAGGGGTCCGCCACACCCTCGGTGCGTACCCAAGGAACCGATCAGGAGCACCTCATGCACCACGAACTCAACATCACCCTCGCGAGCTCACGCGAACGCGAGCTCCGCACCGTCGTACGCCGTCCCGAGCGCCTGATGACCCGGCTGCTCGAGCTGGAGAAGGAGGCCTCGTGAACAGCCACGTGACCAGCCACGTGCACGTCAACGTCCGTCTCGAGGACGGCGGCTCCGCCCTGCTCCGCCCGCTCTCCAGTGGCGAGGTCTCCGTCGTGGAGGCCGTCTTCGAGGGCATGTCGTCGCAGTCGCGGCACCGGCGCTTCCTCGTGCCGATGCCGCGGCTGCCGGGCAGCCACCGGCGCGCGCTCGCGGACGTCGACGGCGACCGCCACGTCGCCTGGGTCGCGCTGGTCGACGGCGAGCCCGTCGGGCTGTGCCGCTACGTGCGGACCTCGCACGCCACGGCCGAGCTGGCCTTCGAGGTCGTCGACGCCCACCAGGGCCGCGGCATCGGCTCGGCCCTCGTCGACGCCGTCGTGACGGTCGCCCGCGAGCACGGCATCGCCTACCTCGAGGCGACCGTGGAGCCCGGCAACCTGGCCTCGGAGGCCCTGCTGTCCCGGGTCGGCATCCGGCTGCGCCCTGCCGACGGCCTGCTCGAGGGCCGCGGCGAGCCGCGGGTGGCCCCGTCGGGGTCGCGCGTCAACCGCCGCGCCGTGCTGGCGCTCGCGGGTCAGCCGGCGAGCAGCTCCTCGACGGCCGCGGCGACCTCCAGCAGCTGGCGGTCCGAGCCGTGCCTGGCGACCAGCTGAACACCCACGGGGAGGCCGTAGGGCGTGGTGCCGGCCGGCACGGAGATCGCCGGGCAGCCGGTGACCGTGATGAAGTACGCCGACCGCATCCACGCCAGGTAGTCCGGCATCTGCTGCCCGTTGATGGTCTCGGGGAACTCCTGCTCCACCGGGAAGGGCGGAACCTGTGAGGTCGGCAGCAGCAGCACGTCGTGCTGCTCGAAGAAGACACGCATCGTCTCGGCCAGCGCGGTGCGCTGGGTGTAGGCCCGGGCCACGTCCGCGCCGGTGAGGGACGCACCGGCGCGGATGTTGGCCTCCAGGGACGGCTTGAACGACGTCGGGTGCTGGGCCAGCAGGTCGGCGAACTTCGCCTGGAAGTGCCACGCCCGCAGCGTCCGGAACGTGTCGTCGGCCAGCGACAGGTCGGGGTGCGACTCCGTGAGCGCCGCACCTGCGCCGGCGAGGCGCTCCGCGGTGCGGCGTACGACAGCCGCGACGGCGTCGTCGACCACGAGCGCCCCGCCGAGGTCCACCGCGCACGCCACCCGGAGCCCGGCCAGCGAGGCCGGGACGAGCGGCGGCGCGAAGGTCGGGCCGGGGTCGCCGAGGACGTGCGGCGCCCGCGGGTCGGGGCCGGCGATCACGGACAGCAGCAGCGCCACGTCGCCGACGTTGCGGGCCATCGGGCCGCCGACCGAGGTGGTCTCCCACTGGTTGTAGAGGGGCCACTCCGGCACCCGGCCCCACGACGGCCGCATGCCGACCACGCCGCAGAACGACGCCGGGTTGCGCAGCGAGCCGCCCATGTCGGAGCCGTCGGCCAGCGGCACCATGCCCGAGGCGAGCGCGCACGCCGCTCCCCCGCTGGACCCGCCGGCGGACCGGCTCGGGTCGACCGGGTTGCGGGTGACGCCGAAGACCGTGTTGAAGGTGTGCGACCCGGCCGCGAACTCCGGCACGTTGGTCTTGCCGACGAACACCGCGCCGGCCGCGCGGACCCGTTCGACGACGAGGTCGTCGTGGTCCGCGACCGCGTCGGCGAAGATCGGCGACCCGAAGGTCGTGCGCCAGCCCGCGAGGGCGTGGGTGTCCTTCACCGCGAACGGCAGCCCGTGCAACGGGCCGATCTCCTCGCCCGACGCCTGCGCCTGGTCGGCCACCGCAGCGGCCACCCGGGCACGCTCGGCGTCGAGCGAGACGATCGCGTTGAGCTCGGGGTTGCGCTCCTCGATCCGGTCGAGGTGCAGCTCGAGCAGCTCGGCCGCGGAGATCTCACCCGCGCGGACCGCGGCCGCCTGCTCCCGGGCGGTGGACTCGACGGTGACGTCGGTCATCGCCGACGACCGAACACGCCCCCGACGATGACGCCGAGCACGACGAGCCCGGCACCCACCGCGACTCCGGTGAGGAACTCCTGCCGCGACCCGGCGGCCGAGACCTTGGCGGGGGCGGTGAAGACCTGGCCCGCGGCGGCCGGAGCGTCGTCGCCGCCTCCCTGGACCGGAGCGGCGGCAGCAGCCGGCGCCGCCACGGGGCCACCGGCGATCGCGGCGTCGACGTTGCCGAAGAACTCCCCCGCCATCCGGCGCGAGACGCTGGTCAGCATCCGCTGGCCGACGCCGCCGATCATGCCGCCGACGATCGCGTCGGCGTCGTACGACACCTTCGTCGAGGAGCCCTCGGGCGTGAAGCGGACGTTGACGGTGGCGCCGATCGTGCCGGGGGCGCCGGCGCCGTCGAGCTTCATCACCAGCGACTCGTGCTCGACGAGGTCGGTCAGCACGCACGAGCCGGCGTAGGTGCCCTTGATCGAGGCGACGCCCGCGGTCACCGTCATGGCGTACGCGTTGTCGCCGGTCGCCTCCAGCCTCTCGCAGCCGGGGATGGTGCGGACCAGGACGGCCGGGTCGAGCAGCGCGTCCCACGCCTGCTCGACCGGTGCGGCCAGGACGTTCTCTCCGGTGAACTTCATGCGGGTGCTCCTAGACAGTGGGGTGGGGCTCGTCGGCGTGCGCGAGGCGCAGCGCGAAGAGCTCGGACGGTGAGATCGGCATCGCGGTGATCGGGAAGCCTTCAGCGTCCTCGATGGCGGCCGCGAACACAGCGGCGGACGGGATCACGCCGGCCTCGCCCGCGCCCTTGATGCCGAGCGGGTTGAGCGGCGAGGGGGTCTCGAGGTGGTCGATGTCGATCGACGTCGGCACCTCCGTGACGTAGGGCATCAGGAAGTCCATGAACGACGCGTTGAGCAGCTGGCCGGACTCGTCGTAGGCCATCCGCTCGTAGAGCGCGCCGCCGACGCCCTGCGCGACGCCGCCGTGGATCTGGCCCTCGACGATCATCGGGTTGATCAGGTGGCCGCAGTCGTGGACGACGGCGTACTTGAGGATGGTGATCTCGGCGGTCTCCGGGTCGGTCTCGACGATCACGGCGTGCATGCCGTTGGCGAACGTCGAGCGCGGCGGGGAGTAGAAGTCCTTGCCCTCCAGGCCCGGCTCGTCGTCCTCGGCGACGGGCGGCTTGCCCGGGTCGCCGACGGAGAACTGGGTGGCGGCCTTGGACGCCTCGTCGAAGGCGTATCGCAGCGGGTTGGACAGGACGGCGACGGTCCCGAGGTCGATCGAGGCGTCGGTGCCGCGCACCGAGACGACGCCGTCGGCGATCTCCAGGTCCTCCTCGGACGCCTCCAGGGCCTCCGCCGCGATCCGCAGCGCCTTCTCCTTGGCACGCAGCGCGGCGAGGTGGATCGCCGACCCGCTCATCACCGCTGCGCGCGAGGCGAAGGTGCCCACGGCGTACGGCATCTTGCGGGTGTCGCCGGTGGTGATCTCGACGTCCTCGAAGCGCACGCCGAGGGTGTCGGCGACGATCTGCGCGAAGGCCGTCTGGTGGCCCTGGCCCTGCGTCGTGAGGCCGGTGGCGACCTTGACCTTGCCGGAGGTCTCGATGTGCACGTGCGCACCTTCGTAGGGGCCGACGCCGGTGCCCTCGACGTAGCAGGCGAGGCCGATGCCGACCTTCCTGCCCTGGGCGGCCATCTCGGCGCGGAACTCCTCGAACTCGTCCCAGCCGACCAGCTCCTTGAGCTTGGCCAGCGACGCCGGGTAGTCACCGGAGTCGTAGGTGAGCTCGCGGCCGTCCTGGAAGACCAGGCCGTGCTCGTAGGGGAACTCGTCGGGCTGGATGAAGTTCGTCGAGCGCACCTCGGTGCGGTCCTTGCCGAGGTAGGCCGCGATCGCGTCCATGGTCCGCTCCATCACGAAGCAGCCCTGCGGCCGGCCGGCGCCGCGGTAGGGCGTGACGATGACCGTGTTGGTGTAGAGCGACTCGAAGACGACGCGGTAGTTCTGCGGCTTGTAGGGGCCGAGCAGCTGCGTCGAGGTGATGATCGGGACGATCAGGCCGTACGGCGTGTAGGCGCCGTGGTCGTGCCAGAACTCGACGTTGAGCCCGAGCACCCGGCCGTCGTCGTCGAAGCCGACCTCGACGACGTGTTGCTGGGCTCGCTCGTGGGCGGAGGAGATGAAGTGCTCGCGGCGGTCCTCGGTGAACTTCACGGGCCGGCCGAGGGTCATCGCGGCCAGCGGCACGAGCAGCTCCTCGGGCCACGGGTGCACGACCTTGACGCCGAAGCCGCCGCCGACGTCGGGCGTCACCACGTCCACCTTGGCCAGGTCGAGGCCGAGCTTGGCCGCCACGCAGCCGCGGACGCCCGTGGAGGTCTGCGTGGACGACCACACGGTGAGCCGGCTCGTGTCGGGGTCCCAGCGGGCGACCGTGCCCCGGCCCTCCATCGGGGTGCAGGCCGAGCGCTCGATGTCGAGGTCGAGGGTGAGCGTGTGCGGGGCGGCGGCGATCGCGGCTCGCGCGTCGCCGTTCTCCTGCTCCATCCGGGCGCCGACGTTGCCGGGCACGTCGTCGTGGACGAGCCTGGTCGCGGCCCGCGCGGCGTCGATCCCGACCACGGGCTCGAGGTACTCGTAGTCGACCCGGATCCGGGACACGGCGTCCTCGGCGACGTAGCGGTCGACGGCGACGACGAAGGCGATCGCCTCGCCGACGTAGTTCACCTCGTCCCTCGCGAGGGCGTACTGGGTGCGGCCGTGGGTCAGCGTCGGGTGCGGGATCAGCAGCGGCAGCGGCTCGGCCATCGGGCCGGTGAGGTCGTCCCACGTCCACACGGCCAGCACGCCCTCGAGGTCGAGCACGTCGGAGACGTCGATGTCGACGATCCGGGCGTGGGCGTGGGGCGAGCGCAGCACTGCGGAGTGCAGCAGCCGCGGGTCGTCGTGGAGCAGGTCGTCGACGTAGCGGCCCTGCCCGCGCAGGAACCGCTGGTCCTCCACGCGCGGGACCTTGGCGCCGAACATCTTGGTGGTCACCCGTCACCTCGCTGGATCTCGGCCGCCCGGAGCACCGACTTCACGATGTTCTGGTAGCCGGTGCAGCGGCACAGGTTGCCGGCGATCATCTCCCGCGCCTCGTCCTCCGACGGGTCGGGGTTGTCGCGCAGCCCGGCGGTGATGGTGGTGAGGAAGCCCGGCGTGCAGAACCCGCACTGCAGGCCGTGGCAGTCGGAGAAGCCCTGCTGGACCGGGGACAGGGATCCGTCGGCCTCGGTCAGGCCCTCGACGGTGGTGATCTCGGCGTCGACCGCGGAGACCGCGAACATCAGGCACGAGCGCATCGGGGTGCCGTCGACGAGGACCGTGCAGGCGCCGCAGACGCCGTGCTCGCAGCCGACGTGCGTGCCCGTCAGCCCGCAGTCGTGGCGCAGCGCGTCGGACAGCAGCCGTCGAGCCGGCACCTGCACCTCGTGGACGGACCCGTTCACGTGCAGGCGTACGTCGTGGAGCTGCTCCGGCTGCGGGCTGGTCATGGTGCCTTCCTGTCGCGGGCGTGATCGGTGGCGGCCGCCAGCACCTTGGGCACCAGAACCTTGACCAGGTGGGCGCGGTAGGCGGCAGTGGCGTGGATGTCGTCGGCGGGCTCGAGCTCGGCGAGGGCAGCGGCTGCGGGGTCGTCGAGGGAGTCGGTCACGTCGACGACGACGGGGACGTCGCTGACCGAGACGAAGCCGAGACGGGCCCGGGTGACGGCGTCGCCGTCGGTGTCGACGAGGGCGGCGACGCCGACGAGGGCGTAGTCCCCGTGCCGGCGGGCGATCTCCTGGAACGCCACGCCCGCGCCGGCGGGCAGGGCCGGGAAGAACGCCTCGACGGCGACCTCGTCGTGGGCCAGCGTCGACTCGAGCGGGCCGGCGAACAGCTCGGCCGCCGGGATCGTACGTCGACCGCGCACGGAGGCGACGTCGACCGAGCCGTCGAGCAGCCGGAGCACCATCGGCATCTCGGCCGCGGCGTCGGCGTGGACCAGCGAGCCGACGGTCGTGCCGCGGTTGCGGATCGTCGGGTGGGCCACGTGGCTCAGCGCCATCGCGAGCAGCGGCTGGGCCTCGGCCGCCTCGGCGGAGGCAAGCACCTCGGCGTGGCGGGCGAGGGCCCCGACCCGGACCCCGGCCCCATCCACGTGGATGGAGTCGAGGTCCGGCAGGGCGTTGATGTCGACGAGCATCGAGGGGGCGGCCAGCCGCATGGACAACAGCGGGACCAGGGACTGGCCGCCGGCCAGCACCTTCGCCCCCTGCTCCCCCGCGAGCGCCGCGAGGGCTTCCTCGAGGGTGGACGGACGCAGGTAGGCGAAGGGTGCGGGCTTCATCGCGGGGCGGAGCCTCCCGAGGCCACGTCGTCCACGCCCTCGTCGTAGTCGGGGTGGCTGAGGTTGCGGGTCACAGTGCCGGCGCCGTCGCCGCCGCGGCCCTTGACCATGTGGAAGAACACGATGACGAGGATCGTGCCGAGGGCGATGCCGCCGAGCTCGAAGTCGTCACCGAAGGTGAGGGTCACGCCGCCGATGCCGGCGATCAGGCCGCCGGCGAGGCCGACCATGTTGACCGGGTTGCCGAAGTCGATGTTGTTCTCGACCCAGATCTTCGCGCCCACGAGTCCGATCATTCCGTAGAGGACAACCGTGATGCCGCCGAGGACACCGCCCGGGGTCGCGTTGACGATCGCACCGAACTTCGGGCACAGGCCCAGCAGGATCGCCACGACCGCGGCGACGTAGTAGGCAGCCGTGGAGTAGACCCGGGTCGCGCCCATGACGCCGATGTTCTCGGCGTACGTCGTCGTCGGCGAGCCGCCGAAGGCGCTTGCGAACGCGGTCGCGACGCCGTCGGCGCCGATCGCGCGGCCCATGTAGGGGTCGAGGTTCTCGCCGGTCATCTCGGCGACGGCCTTGACGTGGCCGGTGTTCTCCGCGATGAGGGCGATCACGCCGGGCAGGACCAGCAGGATGGCCGTCAGCGAGAAGGACGGGCCGTGCACGACCGAGACGCCGTCGGCGAGGGTGCCGCTCGGCAGCCCGATCCAGTCGGCGGCCTCGACGCCGGCCCACGAGACACGGTCGTGCTCGGTGGCCTCGGTGGCACCGCCGAGCACGGAGGTGATCGGGCCGAAGACGAGGTCGGCGAAGTAGGACAGGACGTAGCCGAAGATCAGCGCGAGGAACACCGCGATCCGCGACCAGAAGCCGGGGAGCGCGACGGCCGCGAAGACCATGAACGCCGCGGTGAGCAGGGCGATCCACTGGTCCTGGGGCCAGTAGATGCCGGCGACGACGGGCGCGAGGTTGAAGCCGATCAGCATGACCACGGCGCCGGTCACGGCCGGCGGCAGGATCTTGTGGATCAGCTCGGCGCCCGCGAAGTGGACGAGCACGCCGACCGCCGCGAGGACGAGGCCGCCGACCAGGATCGCGCCGGTGACGTACGACGAGTCGTTGCCCTCGTCGAGCAGGCGGATCGCCGCGACGGAGGCCACGAAGGAGGCGCTGGTGCCGAGGTAGCTGGGCACCCGGTTCTGCACGATGAGCAGGAACAGGATCGTGCACAGACCCGAGAACATGATGGCGAGGTTGGCGTCGAGCCCCATCACCAGCGGGAACACGAAGGTGGCGCCGAACATGGCGACCACGTGCTGGGCGCCGAGGCCGATCGTCTTGCCCCACGGCAGGCGCTGGTGCGGGAGCACCGCCTCGCCGGGAGCGGGATCGACCACGTCCCACTTGAACATCGACATGAGCAGGCCTCCAGATTTCGCAGGGGTGGTTACCCGAGAAGCCACAAACTAGTGCGCCACATCACACACCCTCACTGGCGACTTCTGCCGAAGGAACGCCGTAGGTGATGACAAGTTCTTCGGCGGGTCAGCCGGCCGCCTACCCTGCTGTGCATGGGTCTGCCTCTCACCCTCCGCCGGGCCGCGACGGACGACGTGCCGGCCCTGCAGCGCATCGCCGAGGCGGCGTACTCCCCCTACGTAGCACGGATGGGCGGCCTCCGCCCGGGCCCGATGGAGACCGACTACGCCGGCGCCGTCGAGGACTCCGAGGCGTGGGTGGCGCAGGTCGACGACGAGGTCGTCGGCTTCCTGCTGCTCGTCCCCGAGGCCAACGGGATGCTGCTGGAGAACGTCGCCGTGCCCCCGGCGCACCACGGCCGCGGTCTCGGGCGGGCCCTGCTGTCGCTCGCCGAGGAGCGCACCCTGGCCCACGACCTCCACCGGATCCGGCTCTACACCCACGAGACCATGGTCGAGAACCAGGCGCTCTACGAGCGCATCGGCTACGTCGAGACCCACCGCGCCACCGAGCACGGCTTCACGCGCGTGTTCTACGAGAAGCAGCTCTGACCACTCACCCCTGGTACGGCGGTGCGACGCCCCAGCCCCAGCGCGGCGTGGGCGCGTGCTCGACCGGGGTGGCGCCGGGCCTCGAGTTCTCCATGGCGAGGCGGGTGCCCCACTCGAGGTAGCCGATGATCGCGGCCCGGAACTCGGGGTCGGCCGGGAGGTCGGCTTCGTCGGCGGCGAGGCTCATCGTCGACGCGAAGCGGTGCCGCTGCGCCGGCGTGATGTCGAGGCCGAGGTGGTGGCGGAGCATCGACTCGTAGCCACCGTGCCGGTCGGTGTACGTCGTCGGGCCGCCGAGCACCTCGGCCCACCAGTCCGCCACGTGCGCCCGGTGGTGCTCCGACACGCCGCCCGGGAAGAAGCCGGACAGGTCCGGGTCGGCCTCGACCCGGTCGTAGAACCGGTCGATCATCCGCCGCAGCGGGACCAGGCCGCCCGCCCAGTCGTACAACGTCGGCAACCCGGGCTCGTCCACTCCGCTCATGAGGTCATGGTCGCGGTGCACACGATCATCCGCACGTGGATTGCGGCGAGGTCACCGCTCAGCGACCCGCAGCGTCATGTTCACCGACGTCTCCCGAGGATCGTCGATCCGGTCCACGAGCCCGCCCAGCGCGCCGACCAGCACGCCGATCGCGACGAGCCACCGGATGGACTCGCCGAGCCGGGTGGACGGCTTCGTGCGCTGCCAGGCGTACCAGTCCGTGTGCCGGAACCGCTCGAGAGCGGCCAGCGAGACCACGCTGGTCGCGAGCGGGAGCAGGGTGCCCGCGACCTCGCCCACGTCGTCGCTGTAGAACAGGCTGACGACCCCGAAGAAGCAGGTGAGGGACAGCACCACCCAGGCAATCACCAGACGGACCGTGCGGGCCCGGACCACGCCGGCCGAGATGTAGCCGACGAGCAGCGCGCCGAGCACGACGGACCCGACGAGGGACACCGTGTCCTGCTTCACGCCCTCCTCCAGGAGCGGTGCTACCGGGCCCAGGAGGGAGGTCCACGCCAGGACCTTGATCGAGGTCGGCAGCGGCGGTGTCGCGCCCTGGTCTGCGTGGTCCGTGCTCACGCGCGAGATCCTCGCAGTCGGGAGCCGCGGGCGCCGAGCGACGCGCGCTACTCCGCGATCTCCAGCGCCCGGAGGGCGACGGCGACGTCGAGGCGCAGGTGCGGGTCGGTCGCGACGGGCCCGAGAAGGCGCTGCAGCTTGCCGACGCGGTAGCGCATGGTGTTGTAGTGGAAGAACTGGGCGCGCGCCGCCTCGGCCACGTTGAAGTTGGTGTCGAGCAGCACCTGCAGGGTCTCGCGCAGGTCGGCGGCCTCCGGCGTGCGCTCGGCCAGCGGGCCCAGCACGTCGGCGGCGAACGCCGACAGCTCGGCGCCGTCCGGCACGAGCGCGAGCAGCCGGTGCAGGCCGAGCTGGTCGAAGCGGGTCACCGATCCGCCACCGTTGACCCGACGGCCGATCTCCACCGCACGCTGCGCCTGCCGAAAGGCCTCGGGCAGCTCGCCCAGGTCGTGCGCGATCCGGCTCACGCCGGCGGAGAACGCGATCCGGCCCCCGCCGCGGTCGCCGCGCACGCCCTCGATCATCCGGTCCACGGCGGCGTGGCCTGCCGCGACGCCCTCGTCCGGGTCCACCGGCACGAGCGTCACGACCTCACGGCTGAAGGCGACCGAGGCGATGCTGCGGTCGGTGCTCGCGGCCACCTGGCGCCACGCGCCGGCGAAGCGGTCGTGCCAGGCCCGGCGGTTCTCGGCGGCACCCTGGGCGGCGACGGCGTCGGGCTCGAGCACCGCCACGACGACCATCACGGGCCGGCCGAGCTGCCAGCCGAACGCCTGCGCGTGCTCGGCGACGTAGTCCTCCTCGCCGGCGCGGCCGAGGAAGACGTCGCGGAGGAAGTCGCCCTGGTACTTGTTCTCGACCGCGGTGATCGCCTCGACCCGGGTGACCAGCAGCGCGGCCACGATCGCGGCGCGCTCGAGGGCCTGCACGTCCGAGGCGTGGATCGTGCCGTCGGTGCGGAGCGCGACGAGGCGGGCGAGGTCGACGCCGGCGGCGACCACGCGGCGGATGAGCGCCTCCCCCTCGCCGACCGCGGTGCCCTGGGGGTCGATCCGCTCGACCCGGACGCGCCCGGTGGGGTCGAGCAGGTCGGCGTCGGCCAGCGCCGCGCGGTGCACCTCGTCGAGGTGGGCCGCGCGCTCGCGACCGTCGGTCGACGTGAACACCACGCCGCAGCCGAGGGCGTTGCTGACCGCCTCCGCGATCGCTGCCAGGTCACCGCCCTCGAGGACGATGTGGGTGAGCGCGGTGTGCAGCGCGTCCGCGCGCTCCAGCGCGGCGACCGCCTCCGGGTCGCTTATCAAGTCTTGGCCCACTTCATGTCCTTCGTTGTCAGGAACTCACATTCGCGAGTGTGCCACGAGCCGTTAGCGTCTGGGGAATGATCCCCGTGGCTGCACCGATCCGCGTGCAGGCGCGGCTCGCCGCGGCGACCGACGGACCACGCCCGGTCCTCCACGCCAGCGCCACTGCGATCTACGTCGACCTCGACGGCTGGTGCCTCGGCCTGGCCGCGGCCTCCGCGACCCGCGTGCCCTGCGCGCTGTGGTCCACGCTGCCCGACCTCGGTCCGCTGGCCGGGCGTCCCGTGGTCGTCCGCGACGGCACGCTGACCGTCGGCGGTGAGCCGGTGCGGATCGGCCGCGTCGTCGACCCGCGTGGCACCTTGGTGGGACGTCATGGGCGACGGTCGCCAGGACGACCAGCCGCCATGACGTCACCGCTCGACGACCTGGACCTGCCTGCCGACGGCCGGCTGACGGCCGAGCACGTCGACGGCCTCCTGGGCCGCGGCCCCGGCCTGACCCCGTTGGGCGACGACGTCCTGGCCGGCTGGCTCGCCACCCGCGCCGCGCTCGGTCGGCCCGACGCGTCGGTGACCGATGCCGTACGCCGTCGCCTCGGCGCGACCACCCTGCTCTCGGCCACCCTGCTCGACTGCGCGATCCGCGGCGAGGTGCTCCCCGAGCTCGGCGCCTGGCTGGCCGACCCCACCGCCACGAGCACCGACGCCCTGCTGGCCGTCGGCGCCACCTCCGGCGCCGGCCTGATGACCGGCGCCGCACTGGCGATCGACTCACTGAACACCCCACGATGGAGGGCTGCATGAAGGACCACGTCGAGCTCCGGAGCGGCGCCTACGCCGACTCGGTGACCCTGCTCCAGGTGAGCCGGGCCGTGCAGGCCACGCCGGGCGTGGTGGCCGCCCAGGTCGCGATGGCCACCGGGCTCAACCTCGAGGTGCTCGAGGGCATGGGCTTCGACATCCCCGAGTCCTCCCCCAACGACATGGTCGTGGCGCTCCGCCTCGACGACGACGCCGACGTCGCCACGGCCCTGGCCGCCGTCGACGCCGCGCTCGCGCCCACCCGGCCGACGTCCGGCGACACCACGATCGCCCCGCCGCGCACGACCGGCTCGGCGCTGCGGCGCACGGGCTCGGGGTCCGTGGCCCTGGTCTCCGTGCCCGGCGCCAGCGCCACCGTCGAGGCGATGGACGCCCTCGAGGCCGGCCACGACGTGATGGTCTTCAGCGACAACGTTCCGGTCGCCGAGGAGGTCGCCCTGAAGACGTACGCCGCCTCGCGCGGCGCACTGGTGATGGGCCCCGACTGCGGCACGGCGGTCATCGACGGCGTCGGCCTCGGCTTCGCCAACGCCGTCCGGCCGGGTCGCATCGGCCTGGTGGCCGCGTCCGGCACCGGCTGCCAGCAGCTGCTGGCGCTGCTGCACCACGCCGGGGCGACGTACGACGGGGTGGGTGTGCGCCACGCGCTGGGCGTCGGCGGTCGCGACCTGTCGGCCGCGGTCGGCGGGGCCTCGACGCGCGAGGCCCTGCGCCGGCTCGACGCCGACGCCGACGTCGACCTGGTCGTCGTGGTCTCCAAGCCCCCGGCCCCCGAGGTCGCCGAGGCGCTCGCCCGGGAGGCCGAGGCCCTCGACACCCCCGTCGAGCTCGGCCTGCTCGGCCGCGGCCAGCGCGACCTGACCACGGTCGCCGAGGCCGTGCTGGCGCGGCTCGGCCACGACGCACCGGAGTGGCCGGTCCACGGCGCCGACAACACGGGTGCGGCGACCGGACCGCTGCTGCGCGGCCTGTTCGTCGGCGGCACGCTCTGCGACGAGTCGATGCTGATGGCGACCGAGGTGCTCGGCCCGATCCGCAGCAACATCCCGCTCTCCGACGACCTCGCCCTCGGTGACGATCTGCTCGTCGACGACCACTCGATGGTCGACTTCGGCGACGACGCCCTCACCCAGGGTCGCGCCCACCCGATGATCGACCCGACGCTGCGCAACGAGCAGCTGGCCCGGGCCGCGGCCGACCCGTCGACCGGCGTGATCCTGCTCGACCTGGTGCTCGGCCACGGCGCCGAGCCCGACCCGGCCGCCCTGCTCGCGCCCGCCATCCGCGCGGCGCGCGAGGACCGGCCGGTCCCCGTGGTCGTCAGCCTCGTCGGCACCGACCTCGACCCCCAGGGCCTCGCCGCCCAGCGCGACGCGCTCGTCGCCGCCGGCGCGGAGGTCCACCTCTCCAACGCGTCGGCCACCCGCCGCGCGCTCCAGCTGATCGAAGGAGCCCAGCGATGACCGAGATCGTGACCGTGGGGGCGGACATGTTCGCCGACGCCGTGGCCGGTCAGGCCGTGCCCGTCGAGCGGGTCGACTGGCGTCCGCCGATGCCCGGCACCGAGGCCGACCTGGCCACGGTGGCGACCGACCCGCGCCGTCCCGAGGCCAACCGCAAGGCCGTCGAGGCGATGCTCGGCGTCACCGCGCACCTCGTCGACGTCGCGCCCGCCTCCGAGGTGCTCGGCCTCGAGAAGGGCCAGTTCCTGCACGCCGGCCCGCCCATCGAGTGGGAGCGGGCCTCCGGCCCCCTGCGCGGCGCCCTCATGGGTGGCGCCGCGCTGGAGGGGCTGGTGGGCGACCCCGAGGACGCGGTCGCGCTCTTCGAGTCCGGCAGCAGCGTCAGCCTCGAGCCGTGCCACCACCGCAGCGCGGTGGGCCCGATGGCCGGCGTCGTCACGCCGTCCATGTGGATGTGGGTCCTCGAGGACCGTGCCACCGGCAGGCGGACGTACTGCTCGCTCAACGAGGGCCTCGGCAAGGTGCTGCGCTACGGCGCCTACAACGACGAGGTGCTCACCCGGCTCCGCTGGATGGGCGACGTGCTCGGCCCGCTGCTGCAGGCCGCGGTGCGCGGCACGGCCGAGGCGTCCGACGTCACCGGCATCCTCACCCAGATGCTCCAGATGGGCGACGAGGCGCACAACCGCAACCGTGCCGGCACCCTGATGCTGCTGCGCGACCTCTCCCCAGCGATGGTGACCAGCGGTTTCGACGCGAAGGACGTCGCGGACGTGCTGCGCTTCGTCGGCGGCAACGACCACTTCTTCCTCAACCTCGCCATGCCCGCCTGCAAGCTCGCGCTCGACGCCGGCCGCGACGTCCCGGGCTCGACGATGGTGGTGGCGATGGCCCGCAACGGCACGGACTTCGGCATCCAGGTCTCCGGCACCGGCGACGAGTGGTTCACCGGTCCCGCGCAGGTCGCCGAGGGCCTCTTCCTCGGCGACTACGGCCCCGACGACGCCAACCCCGACATCGGCGACTCCGCGATCACCGAGACCGCCGGCATCGGTGGCTTCGCGATGGCGACCGCGCCGGCGATCGTCCGGCTGGTCGGCGGGTCCGTGCCCGACGCGCTCGCCACGACCCGCCGCATGCACGAGATCACCCTCGCGGAGAACCCCCGCTGGTCGGTCCCGGTGCTGGAGTTCCAGGGCACGCCGACCGGCATCGACGTCACCAAGGTCGTCCGCACCGGGATCCTGCCGCAGATCAACACCGGCATGGCCGGGGCGGTCGCCGGGGTGGGTCAGGTCGGCGCCGGGCTCGTCACCCCGCCCGCCGAGATCTTCCCGAAGGCGCTCGCCGCGCTGGCGGCTCAGGCGGGTGCGGACCGCTCGTTGTAGACGCCCGCGAGCTCCTGGCCGGTCAGCCCGGCGATCGCACCCATGATCCGGTCGGTGAGCTCGCGGCGCGCGCGCCCGGACGGTACGCCGTCGTACTCCCCCGCGACGGTGATCGGCTCGCCGAACCGCACGGTCACGTCCACCTTGCCGAGGCGCGGACGGCTCGCACCGACGGGCTGGATGTCCTCGGTGCCGGTGAGCCCGACGGGCACCACGGGGCACCCGGCGGTCAGTGCGAGGTGGGCCACCCCGGTGCGGCCGCGGTAGAGCCGGCCGTCGCGCGAGCGGGTGCCCTCGGGGTAGATGCCGAAGGCCTCGCCCTTGTGCAGCACCTCGAGGGCGGTGTCCAGGCTGGCGATCGCCGCCTTGGTGTCGTCGCGGTCGACCGGCAGCATGCCCAGCCCCTCGAACCACGCCCGCGAGAGCGCGCCCTTCACCCCGGTGCCGGTGAAGTAGTCGGACTTGGCCAGGAACACGACCTTGCGGGGCACGACCACCGGGATCACCACGCTGTCGAAGAAGGACAGGTGGTTGCTCGCCACGATGACCGGTCCGGTGGCCGGCACGTGGTGCAGTCCCTCCACGGTCGGGCGCCACACGGCACGGGCCAGCGGTGGGATGACTCCGTGGGCGACCGTGTAGAGCATGGCGGTCATTCTGCCCCGAGTCGCGGCTGCCAGAACGCGCGTCCCAGGTCCACGGACCCGCTCGGGCGCAGGGGCGTGCCCTCCTCGAGGTAGGCCTGCCGCGCCTCCTCGTCGTGCGACGGCGGCAGCGACCCGTCGGCTCGCACCACCCGCCACCACGCGACGGCGCCGCCGTGCTGGGCCATCACGTTGCCGACGAGCCGGGGGCCGCCCCGGCCGAGCCGCTCGCCGACCACGTCCGCGATGGCGCCGTACGTCGTCGCCCGGCCGCGCGGGACCGACTCGGCGCACTGCAGCACCAGCTCGGCGTAGAGCTCGCGTTCCTCCGGTGTCGTGCTCACAGTCCCGTCTCCACCGCCCGGCTCGACCCGGTGTAGCCCTCGCCCGAGCCGGCGCCGGACTCGTCCGTCGGCCGGGTCAGCCGCAGGGTGACCACGATGAGTGCGACGGTGATCAGGGCCGCCGCCATCCACACCCACCCGGGTGCGAGGTCGGCGTCGAGCCCCTGCAGGGCGACCCACGTGACCGGCAGGGGCACCAGCGCCAGCAGCGCGCGACCCAGCCACAGGCGGGCCAGGCGCGGGTCGACGGGCATGGTCTCGGGTCCGTACGACAGCAGCGTCGCGACGACGTGCGCGGCCAGCAGCAGCACGGCGACCACCGGCACGCGCCAGTCCAGGACGTCGTGGACGGTCCACCACACGAACACGATCGTCATCGCCACGGCACCGCTGACGTGGTCGGGGGTCCGCGACCACCAGCCGGCGCAGAGGACCACGGCGAGCACGACCAGGAGGTGCGGGCGCTCGGGCAGCGCCACCGCCATCCCGGCGCACGGCAGCAGGAACAGCGCCACGCGGAGCACCAGCCCCGCCGTGGTGAGTCCCGGCGGCACCAGGCGGGCGAGCCGGGCGTTCACCGAGCCCTCACCTTCGGCACCTGCGCGCGCCGGGCGAGCTGGTGCAGGACGGTGTCGAGGGTGCCGGGCCCGCGCCAGGGCACGACCGGGCAGCCGAGCGCGGCGAGCTGCTGCAGCCGGTCGTCCCGCTCGATCTGCTGCATCCGGGCAGCCAGGCTGGCCAGCGCGCGCGGGTCCTCGCCGGTCGAGCGGTCCCCCAGGGTGTCGATGACGACGACCGACGCACCGCCGCGCAACAGGCTGGCCGTGGCGGTGACGAGCGGCGTGAAGAGCATCGGCGAGAGGACGTAGACCACGCTGCCCGCCCCGGCGCCGAGGTCGAGGCGCTCCGGCGCGACGCTGCGTGCCTCGGTGCGCACCCGGGCGAGGGTGCCGGTGAGCCGGTGGAGGTGCCTCGGCCCGGAGCCGAGGCGCACGCGCGCGCCCTCGGAGGCGACGACGAGGAGCCCCACCCGGTCGCCGGTGCGGACGTGGTGCTCGGCGAGCGCGGCCGCGGCCCGGACCGTGAGGTCGAGGCTGCTGGCCGCGCCGTCGATGCCGCCGGAGACGCCGATGTCGCGCAGGCCGTCGACGACGAGCCACACGCCGGCGTCCTGCTCGGCGCGGGTGGTGATCACGTGCAGCTCGCCCGTGCGCAGCGAGACCGGCCAGTTGACCCGCTTGAGCCGGTCACCCACCGCGAACGGCCGGATCCCCTCGAACTCCGTGCCGCTGCCCAGCCGGCGCGAGCGGTGCCGGCCGACCAGGCCGTCGGGCTGCGGCACCTCCGCGCGGCTGTCGTACGGCGCCGTCTGCGGCAGCACGCTCAGCCCGTGCTCGGGCATGTCCGTCGGGCCGGTGCGCCAGCCGGCCCACGGGCTGGTCAGCGCGATCCGCTCGGCGCCGATGATGCGTCGGCCCCAGCGCCGCGGGCTGAACTCGACGACGGGCAGGCCGTGCTCGACCAGCGAGCCCACGGCACCGTACGCCGGTCGCGTGGCGACGTGCGGCGCCGGGGCGGCGACCCGGGTGACGTGCTCGACGCCGGTCAGGTCCTCGACCACCACCCGCGAGGTCGTGCCCTGGCCCTCGTGGAGCCGGTGGTGGTCGATCTGGGTGCGCACGGCAGGCACGCGTCCGGGGCGGCCGAGCAGCCCCATCACGCCGAGGAGGACGAACGGGGCGGCCAGCACCAGCGGCACGGCCAGGCCACCCACCACGCCGCCGGCGATGCCGGCGAGGGCGAGGATGCAGGTCCGGACGAGCGCGGGCGTCGGCCGCCAGGCGGTCACCGTCGCGACTCCAGGGTGCGGGGTGTCTCGACGCTGGCCATCACCGAGTCGACGACGCGGGCACCCGACGCCTGCGTCATCCAGAGCTCGGGCTTGACGGTGATCCGGTGGGCGAGCACGGCCCGGGCGACGACCTTGACGTCCTCGGGCACCACGAAGTCGCGGCCCCGGATCGCCGCCCACGCCCGGGCGGTGAGGACCAGCCCCAGGCTGCCGCGGGGCGAGGCCCCGGTGAGCACGTCGGCGTGCGCCCGCGTGGCGGCGACCAGGTCCACGCAGTAGCGGCCCACCGACTCGTCGACCGCGACCCGCTCGACGGCCGCCTGCACGGCCGCCAGGCCGGCCGCGTCGGTCACCTGCGCGATGTCGACCTCCTCGCGCTGCCGGTCCAGGCGGCGGCGCAGGACGTCGTACTCCTCACCGGCGTCGGGGTAGCCGAAGCTGACGCGCAGCAGGAAGCGGTCGAGCTGGGCCTCGGGGAGCGGGTAGGTGCCTTCGTACTCGACGGGGTTGGCGGTCGCCAGCACGTGGAACGGGCTGGAGAGCCGGTGGGTCTGGCCCTCGACGGTGACCTGGCCCTCCTGCATCGCCTCGAGCAGCGCGGCCTGCGTCTTGGGGGGCGTGCGGTTGATCTCGTCGGCGAGCAGCAGCCCGGTGAAGATCGGGCCGGGGCGGAAGTCGAACTCCGCCCGCCGCTGGTCGTAGACGTAGGAGCCGGTGAGGTCGGCCGGCAGCAGGTCGGGGGTGAACTGGGCGCGCGCGAAGTCGAGCCCGAGGGCGCCCGCGAACGACCGGGCCGCGAGCGTCTTGCCCAGGCCCGGGAAGTCCTCGAGGAGGATGTGGCCCTTGGCGAGGATGCCGGCCAGCACGAGGGTCAGCGCCTCCCGCTTGCCGACGACGGCGCGGCCGACCTCGTCGAGGACCCGCTCGGCGAAGCCGGCGACATCGGTGAGGGCGGTCGGCCCGGCGGGCTCGGCGGGCTGGTCAGCGGTGGTCACGGGCGTCCTCGATTCGGGTCAGGATGCGGTCGATCTCGGCCGGCGAGAGCCGGCGGGCTGGGTCGTGCGGGCCGCCGAGCTCACGGCGGAGGGCGTCGGCGAGGTCGGGGTCGCGACCGCGGGCCAGTGCGACGAGCCGCTCGCGCACCGCCTCGGTCGGCACGCTCGCCTGCACGTGGCTGCTGAGGATGCGGAGGTCGGAGGTGGCCTGGTCGACCCGGTCCCCCACGGGAGGCAGGGACGGCACCCAGTGCGCGGGCTCGTCGTCGAGGATGTCGTAGACCATCCACACCAGTGTCAGCACCACGGCCATCATGACGGCGAACGGCACCGGCTGCGGGTCCCAGTCCAGCCACCCGGTGTAGAGGTAGACGGCCACGCTGGCGGCCAGTGCCAGGAACACCCGGTTGCCCCACGTCCGGGACAGGGTCCGCCACATCAGGCCCTCACCCCCAGGCTGTGCCGGATCGCCACGAGCGCCTCGAGCGCGGCGGCGCGGTGGTCCTCGGTGATCGGGTGCTCGGAGAACCTCGCCTCGCGGTAGAGCGTGGCCAGCCGGTTGACCGCACCGCTGTCCGCGGCGACCAGGTCGAGGATGCGGATGGCGTACTCCGAGGAGGTCTCCCACGGGTGCCGCCCGACGCCGGCCGCGCCACCCTGCACCTCGAAGCGCTGCCAGGCGGCGACGATGGCGTTGCGCGGGTCGCCCTCGCGCAGCACCGCGTCCTGCCGGTCGGCGTCGTGGGTGATCTCCTCCACCAGCCGGGCAGGCTCGTCGAGCACCGTGAAGCCGACCTGCTCGCGCTCCTCGCGCCGGCGCCGGTGGACCCGCTGCCCGCGGAGCGCGATCCCGACGAACACCAGCAGCGCCAGGATCGTGGCCAGGATGGCCGCCACGAACGCCCACGTCAGGACCTTGAGCCACAGGGGCGGGTCTGCCCGCTCCGTCGTCTGCGGCTCGCCCGGGGCGGCCGAGGGCTCCTCGCACCACGGGAGGTGGCGCGGGTTCTCGGGACGCTCGGTCGTGGTCGACCCGTCGGGGGCGGTGCTGACCACCTCGAGCGGGACGCACGACCGGGTGGGCGTGGGGGTGGCGTGCTCGCCCACCCCCGGGCCGGTGAAGACCTGGCTGGGTCCCACTAGCGTGGCCCACGCGACGAGCACCATGAAGAGGCTCGTCCCGGCGACCATGAGCACGGCACGGGCACCCGGCGATGGAGCACCGAACGCACGCATGGCGCGAACCCTAGGTGAAGGGCTCGCGCCATGCGAGGGGGGCGCGCCCGGTGGGGTCGGGCGCTGTGGGGGGTGAGTCAGAGCAGGGGGCTGAACGGCTCCGTCCCGTGGACCAGACGCAGGCCGGCGATGCCGCTGCTGGCCTGCGCGTACGCCAGCTCGTGCGCCAGGTCGCCGACGCCGTTGGAGCCGGCGAGCGGGGCCAGCGCGAGGGTCGAGAGCGTGCCGAGCGCGTTGCCCTCCGCGTCGAGGAAGGCGCTGCCAGAGTCACCCGGGACGCCCGGGGTCACCGTGTAGACCGGGTGCGTCCAGCCGCTCGCATCGGTGCCGAGGCTGGTGCCCTGCTTGGGCGAGAGCTGCTCGATCCCGCCGCGCAGGCTGGAGTTGCCGAAGCTGTAGACGGTGTCGCCGGCCGCGGTGCCGGCGGTGTTCAGGCCGACCGGGCCGCCCCAGAACGGGATCGACGGGTTCACTTTGCCGGTGTCGGCCGCGTCGACCTTGACCAGCGCGAGGTCGTTGTAGGCGCAGGTGTCGGCGTCGTCCTCGCCGTTGCGCTGCATGGAGAGCCACGACGAGTAGACGAGCGTGCCACCACCCACACGGGTGCCCTCGCCGACCAGCGAGCCGCCCTCCACGAAGTCGACCTTCGTGCCGAGCGGGAGCGAGTCGGAGGTGCAGCCGTCGGTGTCGGTGGCCTCACCGAGACCGGCGCAGTGCGCGGCGTAGCCGACGTACGTCGTGCCGGCGGTGTCGGTGTAGACGAAGTTCGCCGTGCACTGGGCACCCTCGGTGTACATCTGCACGCCCGGGTGGATGGCCGCGGTGTCGGCGGGGGCCCAGTTGGCGCGGACCTGCTTCTTGGCGGCCGCGGTGGCGGGTGCGCTGGTCGCGGCGGCGACGGCGAGGCCGGCCGCGGCCGCGAGGGTCAGGAGCTTCGTGGGAGTACGCATGCCCCTCCCAACGACCCGCGCCGGGAGGGGTTACGCGTCAGTAGTCGGGCTGGCTGGGGTCGATCTGGTTGACCCAGGCGACCACGCCGCCGCCCACGTGCACCGCGTCGGCGTACCCGGCGCCCTTGACGATCGCGAGCACCTCGGCCGAGCGCACCCCCGACTTGCAGTGCAGCACGATCGGCTTGTCGCTGGGCAGGTCGCCGATCGCGTTGCCGTTGAGGAACTCGCCCTTGGGCACCAGCACCGAGCCGGGGATCTTGTTGATCTCGAACTCGTTGGGCTCGCGCACGTCGATGAGGGTGAAGTCGCGCTCGCCGGCCTCGCGCTCCTTGAGCATCTGCTCGAGCTGGACGACCGAGATGGTCGAGCCGGCGGCCGCCTCGGCGGCCTCGTCGGAGACGGCGCCGCAGAAGGCGTCGTAGTCGATGAGGCCGGTCACGGTGGCGTTCTCGCCGCACAGCGCGCAGCTGGGGTCCTTGCGGACCTTGAGCTTGCGCCACTCGAGCTCGAGGGCGTCGTAGATGACCAGCTTGCCGATGGCCGGGTCGCCGATGCCGGTCAGCAGCTTGATCGCCTCGTTGACCTGGATCGAGCCGATGCTGGCGCAGAGCACGCCGAGCACGCCGCCCTCGGCGCAGCTGGGCACCATGCCCGGCGGCGGGGGCTCGGGGTAGAGGCAGCGGTAGCAGGGGGCGTCGTCGGCCAGGGTCGGCGCGAAGACGCTGGCCTGGCCGTCGAAGCGGTAGATCGAGCCCCAGACGTAGGGGATCCCGAGGAAGTACGCCGCGTCGTTGACCATGTAGCGGGTCGCGAAGTTGTCGGTGCCGTCGACGATCAGGTCGTAGCCCTCGAAGATGCCCATCACGTTGTCGTTGTCGAGGCGCTCGTTGTGCACCACGACCTCGACGTAGGGGTTCACCTCGGCGATCGACTCCTTCGCCGACACCGCCTTCGGCCGGCCGATGTCGGACATGCCGTGGATGATCTGGCGCTGGAGGTTCGACTCGTCGACCTCGTCGAACTCCGCGATGCCCAGCGTGCCCACGCCGGCCGCGGCGAGGTAGAGCAGCGCGGGCGAGCCCAGGCCGCCGGCGCCGATCACCAGCACCTTTGCGTTCTTCAGGCGCTTCTGCCCGGCCATGCCCACGTCGGGGATGATCAGGTGACGGCTGTAGCGGCGCACCTCATCCGTGGTGAGCTCGGCAGCGGGCTCGACAAGCGGGGCGAACGACACGTCTTCTCCTTGACTCGGGTCTCGGTGCAACAGCACCCACACCACTCCTGTTCCCCTCCATGTTCCCCGCGCACCGGTGACACGCCCCGCCACGTCCCGCGATACGGACGCGGGTCGGGCACCCCGGGCGGCTAGGCTCGGGCGCGACCTCACTACTCAGGAGTACGACGTGACTGCAGGCCAGCTGGACCCAGACGCCCCGCGACCGCGCGGGGGCCGGATGCCCCGACGCGAGCGCCGGGCCCAGCTGCTCGAGTCGGCCCTGGAGGTCTTCGTGGCGCAGGGCTACCACGCCGCCGCGATGGACGACATCGCCGACCGCGCGGGCGTCTCCAAGCCGGTGCTCTACCAGCACTTCCCCGGCAAGCTCGACCTCTACCTCGCGCTGCTGGACGCCTCATGCGACACGATCATCGACAACTGCCGCGCGGCCCTGGCCTCCACCACCGACAACAAGGACCGGGTCGCGGCGACGATGAAGGTCTTCTACAGCTACGTCGCCTCCGAGGAGGGCGCGTTCCGGCTGGTCTTCGAGTCCGACCTCACCAGCGAGCCCGACGTGCGCGAGCGGGTCGACCGGGTCACCGTCGAGTGCGCCGCCATGATCGCCGACGTGATCCGCACCGACACCGGCCTCCCCGACGAGGCCTCCGAGCTGCTGGCGGTGTCGCTGGTGGGAATGGCGCAGGTCTCGGCGCGGTTCTGGCTGGCAGGCGGCGGCGGCATCCCCCAGGACGACGCGGCGGCCCTGATCGCCGGGCTGGCCTGGCGCGGCATCCGGGGCTACCCGATGACCGACGACCACTGATCCGGCAGGATCGCACCGAACCCCCTGAACGTCTTTCAAGCAAGGAGCAGCACCGTGGAGGTCAAGATCGGCGTGCAGAACGCGCAGCGTGAGCTCGTGCTCGACACCGACAGCACGCCCGACGACATCGAGGCCCGGCTGACCGAGGCGCTGGCCGGCAGCGGCGTGCTGCGGCTGGCCGACGTGAAGGGTCGCGCGGTCGTCGTGCCGGCGGACAAGATCGCCTACATCGAGCTCGGCTCCCCGACCGCGAGCACCGTCGGCTTCCGCTGAGCCGAAAGCAGACGTCCCACCCCGGCGGGGGCACGGTCGTTGATCCGGCGGCGTCGGGTGGCGATGATTGAGGACAGGTCGATCCTCGACCCGACTCTTGGCACCCGAAGGGAAGCAAGATGCTCTGGACCATCATCGTCACGCTCGTCGCCGGAACGATCATCGGCCTGCTCGGCAAGCTCGTCGCTCCCGGCGACCGCGACAACATCCCCCTGTGGCTCACGATCATCTGCGGCATCGTGGGCGCGTTCGTCGGAAGCTACCTCTACTACGCCATCTTCGGAGTCGCCGACAACTACCCCGGCGGCGACATGAACGACACCAGCAAGGGCATCGACTGGTGGCGCCACGTGTGGCAGGTGGCGGTCGCCGCCGTGCTGGTCGTGATCGCCTCGGCGGCCACGGGCCGCTCCCGCGCGCGCGTCTGATCTCCTCGAGCCCGACCGTCCGGGAGTCCCCCATCCCCCAGCGGGGTGGGGGACTTCCTGCGTCCGGACGCGGGGCTGCTCAGGCCTCGAGGCCGAGCTGCGCCATCCGGTCGGCGTGCAGCTCGGTGAGCCGCGTGAACATCCGGCCGAGCGCGGCCAGGTCGAGGCCGGGGCGGTCCACTCCCCCGGCCAGCAGCGCGGTGAGCGACTCGCGGTCGCCGGCGACCCGCTGCGCCTGGGTGAGCGCCTCGCCCATCAGCCGCCGGCCCCAGAGCGCGAGGCGGCCGCCGAGGCGGTGGTCCTCGGCGATGCCGGCGCGGACCCGCTCCACGATGAAGGCCGTCTGGCCGGTGTCCTGCAGGGAGCTGATGATCACCTCGCGGGTCTCGGCGTCGAGGTAGGCCGCGATCTCGCGGTAGAAGTCCGCGGCGAGCCCGTCGCCGACGTAGGCCTTGATCAGTCCCTCGTAGTAGTCGGAGGGCGCGGTGTGCTCGTGGAAGCTGTCGAAGCTCGGCCGGAAGACCTGCATCGCCTCGGCCGGGTCGGCGCCGAGCTCGGCGAGCCGGCCCACCAGCGCCTGGAGGTGGCCGAACTCCGCGGTGGCCATCGCGCCGATCGCGATCTTGTCGTCGATGCCCGGCGCCATCTTGGCGTCCTCGACGAGCCGCTCGAAGGCGGAGAGCTCTCCGTAGGCGATCGCGCCGAGGAGGTCGACTGCGGCACGGCGGTAGTCCTCATCGGGCGATTCAGTCATGCGCGCAGCCTAGCGATAGCATCATGGTCACCGAGCCGTCGACAACGTGTCCGGCGGCCACCTGTATGTGCGCGGTTGGCACTCCCTGCCGGGAGCTCTTCTGAGTGGGCCGACCGCATCCGTGTGGGACACCCAACTCAGCAGAGAGCGACCTTCCTTCGTGACCACCTTCCGCGACATGGGCGTCGAGCCCAAGATCTGTGACGCGCTCGAGCGCGCCGGCATCACCACCCCCTTCGCCATCCAGGAGATGACCC
>NZ_JAYSFM010000002.1:538470-701448 GCF_041913365.1 Nocardioides sp. | reverse complement strand
GATGGTACTGCAACCGAGAGGTTGTGGGAGAGTAGGACGCCGCCGGACATACATTTGGCAGAGGCCACCAGGCATCCTGGTGGCCTCTGCGCCATTTGGTGGCCCGAGTGAGTACGGTTGCCCGGGTACGGGGGCCGTTGTGTCGAGCATGCGTGAGAAGGGAAGTGCGGCTGTGGCCGAGGACCGTCGAGGACAGCGTCCGTCGCGAGGTGGATCGAGCGCCGGACGAGGCGGCTCGGCCGGCGGCCGGGGTGGGTCCTCCTCCCGTGGTGGCTCCGGCGGGCGCAGCGGTGACTCCCGTGGTGGTGACTCCCGCGGCGGTCGCGGCTCCGCCGGCGACTCGCGCGGGCGTGGGCCCCGGGACGACAAGCCTCGTGGCAAGGGTGGCGGCTACCAGGGCAAGCCCGGTGGCAAGCGGCCCTCGAGCTCGGCGCAGAAGGCGTTCCGCCCCCGCGCCGAGGAGAAGGCCCGCACCGCGGAGCAGGCGGCGTACGACGGTCCCGACCTGCCGGAGAACATCACCGGTGCCGAGCTCGATCGCGGGGTCCGGGCGCAGCTCAAGGGCCTGCCGGAGAAGCTCGCCGCCCGCGTCGCCCGGCACCTCGCCGCGGCCGGCGTGTTCATCGACGAGAACCCCGAGCTGGCCTACCAGCACGCGTTGGCGGCTCGTGCCCGGGCGTCGCGCATCGCCGTGGTCCGCGAGGCGGCGGGGGAGTCGGCGTACGCCGCCGGCCACTACGCCGAGGCCCTGGCCGAGCTGCGCGCCGCCAAGCGGATGAACGGCGCCACCGACTACCTGCCGATCATGGCCGACTGCCACCGCGCGCTCGGCAACCCCGAGCAGGCGATCAAGCTGGCCAAGAGCCCCTCGGTGGCGAACTTCAGCTCGGAGGCCAAGGCGGAGATGACCCTGGTGGAGGCGGGTGCCCGTCGTGACATGGGTCAGCTCGACGCCGCGCTGCGCACCCTCGAGCTGGCGCCGTTGACCTCCAAGAGCCGGGCTGCCTGGGTGGTGCGCCTGCGCTACGCGTACGCCGACACCCTCGAGGCCGCCGGGCGCGAGTCCGACGCGCTGGCGTGGTTCCACCGCACGCACGCCATCGACTCCGAGGAGCTCACCGACGCCGCGGAGCGCGCCGACCTGCTGGAGCGCCGCCAGGCCTGAGGGGCGCTCGGCACCCGGTCGGCCCGGTGTGCTGGCATTCGTGCGCCTCATGGGCCACAATGGAGCCACTAATCACATACGTGTCACTCGACTCTCGTTGAGCACTGACGACAGAACGCTGGGGAAGGCGCATCTGGAGCGTCGGAACTCAAGGAGGTCACGGTGACCACACGCATTGCTTCCCGTCCGGACGGTCCGGCGACGAGGGGCATCCTCTACGTGCACTCTGCGCCCTCCGCACTCTGCCCGCACATCGAGTGGGCGGTCGGCGGGGTGCTCGGAGCTGCCGTCTCGCTCGACTGGACGCCGCAGCCTGCCCAGCCGGGCTCCTACCGCGCCGAGCTGTCATGGACCGGTGTCGCCGGCACGGCTGCCGCGGTGGCCTCCGCGCTGCGCGGGTGGAACCACCTGCGCTTCGAGATCACCGAGGAGCCGACCAGCTCCTCCGAGGGGACCCGGTTCTCGTGCACGCCGGACCTGGGCATCTTCCACGCCATCACCGGACCGCACGGAGACATCCTGATCCCCGAGGACCGGCTCAAGGCCGCCGTCGTGAAGGCCGCCCTCGGCGACACGACGCTGCTGCTCGAGATCGACAACCTGCTGGGCAAGCCGTGGGACGACGAGCTGGAGACCTTCCGGCACGCGGGAGAGGGCGCGCCGGTCCGCTGGCTGCACCAGGTCGTCTGAGCGACCGGCAGGCCCAGCCAGGCCGTCAGGGGTTGCGCTTGCGCAGCCGGAAGGACTCGGTGACCGTCACCGAGGTCTCCTCCGTGCCGTCGTACGACACGAGCTGGCCCTTGAGCGTGAAGATCCCCGGCTTCGTCGCCCAGCGGCAGAGCCGGAAGTCCAGGACGCCCGACGTGAGGTCGTTGGGCCCGATCAGCGACTGCGCGTTGACGCCCTTGCCCGCGCGGTCCTGCATGGTGATGTCGAAGGTCCAGTCGCTGGTGGGCGTCTCGACTGCGTAGCTGTAGTGGTAGTCCTTGCACCCGCGCTTGAGTCGGCCGTCCGGCGCGTCGAGGACGCCCGTGACCTGGACCGGCTGCGACTGCGGCTGCTCCTGCGGGGCCGGCTGACCGGGCGTCAGCGGCACGGGCAGTGGCACGGGCAGCGGCAGTGGCAGGACGCTCGCCGCGCTGAGGACGGCGGCTGCGAGCAGGCTCGACATGGGACACCTCCGAGGGGTTCAGAGGTCCAACGACGGCCTGTGACGTGCGTTACGCCCGGGAACGGGGTCAGAGCGGGATGTTGCCGTGGTGCCCGCGGCGCACGCCGACGGTGTCGATCTCGTGGCGCATCGCCGCGGCGATCGCGCTGCGCGTGCGACTCGGCTCGACGACCTCGTCGACGACACCGATCTCGACCGCCTTGTCGACGCCTCCGGCGATGCGCTCGTGCTCGGCGGCCAGCTCGGCCTCGACCTGCGGCCGGATCTCGGGGGAGACCTCGGCGAGCTTGCGGCGGTGCAGGATGCGGATGGCGGCCACGGCACCCATGACGGCCACCTCGGCGCCCGGCCAGGCCAGGACCCGGGTCGCACCCAGGGAGCGTGCGTTCATCGCGATGTAGGCGCCGCCGTAGGTCTTGCGGGTCACCAGGGTGACCCGGGGGACCACACACTCGCCGAACGCGTGCAGCAGCTTGGCGCCGCGGCGTACGACACCGTCCCACTCCTGGCCCACGCCGGGGAGGTAGCCCGGGACGTCGACGATCACGACGAGCGGGACGCCGAAGGCGTCGCACATGCGCACGAAGCGGGAGGCCTTCTCCGCGGACAGGGAGTCCAGGCAGCCGCCCAGGCGCAGCGGGTTGTTGGCCACCACGCCGACCGTCCGGCCGCCGAAGCGACCCAGCGCGGTGACGATGTTGGGTGCCCAACGGGCGTGGATCTCCTGCATGGTGCCCTCGTCGAGCAGGCCCTCGACGAGCGGGTGCACGTCGTAGGCGCGCTTCTTGGACTCCGGCAGCAGCGCGTCGAGGTCGCGGTCCTCGACCGTGTCGGCGGCCAGACTGCCCTGGGCCCCGAGCAGCGACGCGACGGTGCGGGCCTTGTCGAGCGCCTCGCGCTCGGAGTCGGTGAGGATGTGGACCACGCCGGACCGGCGGCCGTGGGGCTCGGGGCCGCCGAGGCGCAGCATGTCGACGTCCTCGCCGGTCACGGAGCGGACCACGTCGGGGCCGGTCACGAAGATGCGGCCCTCGGGGCCGAGGATGACGACGTCGGTGAGGGCGGGGCCGTAGGCGGCGCCGCCGGCGGCGGGACCGAGCACGACCGAGATCTGCGGGATCACGCCGGAGGCCTGGGTCATCACCTGGAAGATGCGGCCCACGGCGTGGAGGGACAGCACGCCCTCGGCCAGTCGGGCGCCGCCGGAGTGCCACAGGCCGATGATCGGCACACCGTCGGTGAGGGCGCGGTGGTAGGCGTCGACGACCACCCGGCAGCCGACGTCGCCCATCGCGCCGCCCATCACGGTGGCGTCGCTGCAGAAGGCGACCACCTGAGTGCCGTCCACCCGGCCGACCGCCGCGAGCATGCCCGAGTCGTCGTCGGGGGTGATGAGCTCGAGGGTGCCCTCGTCGAGCAGTGCGGTGAGGCGGTGGACCGGGTTGCGCGGGTCCTCCTCGCGGGGCAGCTTGGCGGGCTTGGCGGCGGTGGCAGTCACAGTGGGGAGTCCTTCCGATGGGTTGCCCGGGGGCGGGTGCGGATCAGACGCTGCCGAAGGCGACGGCGACGTTGGCGCCGCCGAAGCCGAAGGAGTTGTTGAGGGCCACGATGTCCCCCTCGGGCAGGTCGCGCTTCGAGGTGGGGATGTCGAGGTCGACCTCGGGGTCCTTGTCGTCGAGGTTGATCGTCGGCGGACTGACCCGGTCGCGCAGCGCCATGACCGTGGCGACCGCCTCGAGGGCACCGGCTCCGCCGAGCAGGTGGCCGGTCATCGACTTGGTGCTCGTGACCACGCAGCGGTCGACGTGCTCGCCCAGGACGGCGTGCAGCATCAGGCCCTCGGCGATGTCGCCCTTGGGCGTGGAGGTCGCGTGGGCGTTGACGTGGACCACGGTGGCCGGGTCGACGTCGCCCTCGCGGAGCGCCATCTTGATCGCGCGCGTGCCGCCGCGGCCCTCGGGGTCGGGCTGCGCGATGTCGTGGGCGTCGTTGCTGATGCCGGCGCCGCGCACCTCGGCGTACACCGTGGCACCGCGGGCGCGTGCGTGCTCCTCCGACTCCAGGATCAGCACGGCACCGCCCTCGCCGAGGACGAAGCCGTCGCGGCCACTGTCCCAGGGGCGGGAGACCGTGGTGGGGTCGCCGCCCTCCTCGCTGCCGGTCTTGGACAGCGCCATCATGTTGGCGAAGGCGGCCATCGGGAGCGGGTGGATGGCGGCCTCGGTGCCGCCGGCGATGACGATGTCGGCGCGGCCGAGGCGGATCAGGTCGAGGGCCATCGCGATCGCCTCGTTGCCCGACGCGCAGGCGGACGTGGGCGCGTGCACAGCAGCGCGGGCGCCGTACTTGAGGCTCACGTTGGCGGCGGGCGCGTTGGGCATCAGCATCGGCACGGCGAGCGGGGAGACCCGGCGGGCGCCCTTCTCGAGGAGGGTGTCGTAGTTGGCCAGCAGCGTGGTGACGCCGCCGATGCCGGAGGCGAGGGCGACGCCGAGGCGCTCGGCCTCGATGTCGGCACCCTCGAGGCCGGCGTCGGCCCAGGCCTGGTCGGCCGCCACCATCGCGAACTGGCTGGACCGGTCGAGCCGGCGTGCCTTGACCCGGTCGAGCACCTCGGAGGGCTCCACGGCCACGCGTCCGCCGATCTTCACCGGAAGGTCCTCGACCCACTCGTCGGTGAGGCGGGCGATGCCGGACGTGCCGGCGAGCATGGCCTGCCAGGTGGAGGCGACGTCCCCGCCGACGGGGGAGGTGGTGCCGAGGCCGGTGACGACTACGCGGGTCGAGGGCATCTGTGGGTTTCCGTTTCTCGGTGCGGTGGTGTGGGGTCCGTGGTCACGAGCGGCCGAGGCTGGCCGGCCGCCCGTGACGTCGGGGGAGGGCTCAGCCCTGGGCGCGCTCGATGTAGGCGACGGCGTCACCCACGGTCTTGAGGTTCTTGACCTCGTCGTCCGGGATGGTCACGCCGAACTTCTCCTCGGCGGCCACGACGACCTCGACCATGGAGAGCGAGTCGACGTCGAGGTCGTCCACGAAGGACTTGTCCAGCTGGACGTCGTCGGCGTCGACGCCGGCCACCTCGTTGACGATGTCGGCGAGGTCGGCGCGGATTTCTTCGGTGGTGGCCATGGGGCCTTCCCTTCTTGTGTGGTGGTGGTGCTTGGGTCAGAACTCGGGTGGGAACCGGTGGGGTGCCGCTCAGGGCACCGTGACGACCTGCGCGGCGTAGGCGAGGCCGGCGCCGAAGGCGATGAGCAGGGCGGTGTCGCCGCTGCGCGCGTCGCCCTCGAGCATCATCCGGTCGAGCGCGAGCGGGATCGAGGCGGCGGAGGTGTTGCCCTGGTCGGCGATGTCGCGGCCGATCCGGACGTGCTCGGGCAGCTTCATGGAGCGTGCCATCGCGTCGATGATGCGCATGTTGGCCTGGTGGGGGACGAAGACGTCGAGGTCGTCGGCGCTGACCCCGGCGGCGTCGAGCGCCTGCTGGGCGACCTTGGCCATGGTGAACGACGCCCACCGGAAGACGGGGTTGCCCTGCATGGTCAGGTGGGGCATCAGGCCGCTGCCGGGCTTGTCGTCGTCGCCGACGACGTCGCGCCAGTCCTCGCGCTGCCGGATGAGGTCGTACTGCTCGCCGTCGGAGCCCCACACGACCGGGCCGATGCCGGGGGTGTCGCTCGGGCCGATCACGGCCGCACCGGCGCCGTCGGCGAAGATGAACGCGGTGCCGCGGTCGCGCATGTCGGTGATGTCGGAGAGCCGCTCGACGCCGATCACCAGCACGTGGCCGGCGCTGCCGGCGCGCACCATGTCGGCCCCGAGGGCGACGCCGTGGCAGAAGCCGGCGCACGCGGCGGAGATGTCGAAGGCGGCAGCGTGGTCGGTGCCGAGCTCGTGGGCGATGGCGGGGGCGATCGCGGGCGTCTGCAGCAGGTGGCTGACCGTGGCCACGACGACGCAGTCGATCTGCGCGGGGCTGATGCCCGCGCGTTCGATCGCCTCCCGCGACGCTGCGACGCTCATCATCTGCACGGTCTCCTCCGGTGTGGCGAACCGCCGCGTCCGGATGCCGGAGCGCTGCTGGATCCATTCGTCGCTGGAGTCGATCGCCTCGACGACCTCGGAGTTGGGCACGATGCGGGACGGTCGGTAGGCGCCGATCCCGAGGATGCGGGCCTGGGCCGAGCCGGCGGCCCCGGTGATGGGGGCCATCAGTGGCTCGCCTCGGGGTGCAGGCGGAGCAGCGGCTGGCCCGGGGACACCAGGTCGCCGTCCTCGACGAGCCACTCCACGACCGAGCCGCCGTGCGGGGCGCTGACCCGTGTGCGGTCGCGCAGGCTGGCCACGGCGCCGATCTCGGCACCCGGTGGGAGGACGTCGAGCTCGGCGGCCTCGGGGGAGAGGTGGAAGGTGCCCTTGGCCGGCGACACGATCATCCGCCAGGTCGGGGTGGTCTCGATCATCGAGGCCTCGCCGTGCTTGTCGCAGAACTCGCGGGCGGCGTCGAGCTGGTCGGGCGTCTTGAGGGCGAAGGTCTCCACGCCCTTCAGGGCGCGCTTGGCGATGCCGGTCAGGGTGCCGGCGGGAGGCATCTCGAGGATGCCCGTGACGCCGAGGTCGCTCATCGTCTCCATGCAGAGGTCCCAGCGGACCGGGTTGGCGATCTGGCCGACGATGCGGCGCAGCACGTCGCGGCCGTCGTGGACGACCTGGCCGTCGCGGTTGGAGATGACCGGGGTGCGCGGGTCGTGGGTCGACACCGAGCGGGCCAGCGCGGCCAGCCGGTCGACCGCCGGGGCCATGTGCGTGGTGTGGAAGGCGCCCGCGACGCTGAGCGGCATGATCCGCGCCTTCTCCGGGGGCTCCTCGGCGAACGCGGCGAGCTGCTCCATCGTGCCCGCGGCGACCACCTGGCCGGGGCCGTTGTCGTTGGCCGCGGTGAGGCCGTGGCGCTCGATCGTGGCCAGCACCTCGTCGCGGTCACCGCCGAGGACGGCGGTCATGCCGGTGGCGGTGACGGCGGCCGCGTCGGCCATCGCGTTGCCGCGCTCGCGCACCAGCACCATCGCCTGCTCGGCGGTGATGGCGCGGGCGCCGGCCGCGGCGGTGAGCTCACCCACGCTGTGGCCCGCCACGGCGCCGATGCGGGAGAACGCGTCGGCGGGGTGGGGGAAGAGGTCGAGGGCTGCGATCAGGCCGGTCGCGACCAGCAGCGGCTGGGCGATCTTGGTGTCGCGGATGGTGTCCGCGTCGGCCTCGGTGCCGTAGTGGGCGAGGTCGATGCCGGCCACGGTGGCCAGCCAGTCGAACCGCGCGGCGAAGGTGGGATCCTCCAGCCAGGGGGCGAGGAATCCGGGGGTCTGGGCCCCTTGACCGGGGGCGACGATGACGAGCACGAGTCCACTGTGCCGAACCGCTGGCCCCGGCCGCGGGTCCGACGCCGACGAAACTGACCCCCAGATCCTTGTAGGGTTCCTACAATTCCGTCCGGCCGGACTGACGCCCTAGGATCAGCGCGAGCTGCAGGGTGAAGGCCTCCCGGGGACGGGTGGGTGACCAGCCGGTGACATCGGTGATCTGGCGCAGCCGGTAGCGCACGGTGTTGGGGTGGACGAAGAGCGCTCGGGCCGTCCCCTCGATCGACGAGCCGTGCTCGAACCAGGCGCCCAGCGTCTCCAGCAACGTGCCCCGTGCCGCCACGAGCGGGAGGTAGACGTCGTCGACGAGGTGGCGGCGGGCGTGGCCGTCGCCGGCGAGCGCCCGCTCGGGCAGCAGGTCGCGACTGGCGACGGGGCGGGGCGCGTCGGGCCAGCCGCTCGCGGCCCGGTGCGCGGAGAGCGCTGCGCGCGCCGAGGCGTTCGCGTGGGCGAGGTCGGCGGTGACCGGTCCGACGACCACCGGTCCCTCGCCGAAGTGGTCGAGCAACCGGGTGGCCGCCTTCAGCGGGTCGTCCACGCCGCCGAGCACGACGACCAGCCGGTCGCCCTGCGTGGCGCACAGCGCGTCCATGTCGGCGGTGCGCGCCGAGCGGCGTACGGACTCGAAGACGTCGATCTCCGCGCGGTGCGGGGGCACGGAGCCCAGCACCACGGCGACGTCGCCGTGCGCGCCCCAGCCGAGCGCGCTCGCGCGGGACAGCACCGACTCGTCGGTCTCGGCGCGGACGACGGCGTCGACGACCAGCGCCTCGAGCCGCGCGTCCCAGGCGCCCCGGGACTCCGCGGCGCGGGCGTAGACCGCTGCGGTGGCGAACGCGACCTCGCGGGCGTAGCGCAGCACGGCTTGGTGCACCTCGCCGACGTCCTCGGGGTGCAGCAACGCGTCGATGTTGGTCTCGACCACGCGGATGCTCAGCCGGACCAGCTCGACCGTCTGCTGCAGCGAAATCACGCCGGTCAGCTCGCGCGGCGCGGCGCCGAACACGACGACGTCGAGCGGGTCGTGGGCGGAGGCCTCGACCTCGACGTCGTACCAGTCGACGAAGCCCCTGATGCCGGCCTGGACGATCAGCCCGACCCAGGAGCGGTCCTCGGCGCTCAGGTCGTCGAACCACGGGAGGTCGCTCGACATCCGGCCCGTGGCGGCGGTGCTGAGGGCCCCCGTCGAGCTGCGGAGCGCCGCGGCGGCGCGACGGCGGGAGGGGGGCATGGGGCGACTGTAGTGCGGTGCGGCCCGTAGTGGGATTCCCACGAAGCCGCTCGCGACCCTTCCGGCGCCCCGCGGCAGCCGCCCGAGGTCACGACTTCGCATCGCCGCCCGCCGCGCGGGTCGGACCGGGGATGCGTCTGGTTGAATCCGGGATCGGTCCTCACAGGTAGGAGTACGAGTGCCCCGTCGCAGCAACCCGCACCTGCAGTACGTCACCGTGCACGGACACCGTCGCGCGTACGTCAGGAAGGGGTCCGGGCCCGTCGTCCTCCTGCTGCACGGACTCGGCTGCGACCACACCACCTGGAACCCGGTCATTGACTCCCTGGCCCGCACCCACACGGTGATCGCACCGGACCTGCTCGGCCACGGCGCCTCGGACAAGCCGCGCGCGGACTACAGCGTCGGCGGCTACGCCAACGGCATGCGCGACCTGCTCACGCTCCTGGGCATCGACTCGGCGACCGTGGTGGGCCACAGCTTCGGCGGCGGCGTGGCGATGCAGTTCGCCTACCAGTACCCCGAGCGGACCGAGCGGCTGATCCTCGTCGGCTCCGGTGGGCTCGGCCCCGAGGTCACCCCGGCGATCCGGGCGATCACGACGCCGGGCTTCCAGCAGCTGATGGGTGTGCTCTCGCTGCCGGGCCTGCGCCACCTCGCCACCGCCTCCATGCGGGTGCTCGCGGCCAGCGGGGTCACCCAGCTGCGCGACCTCGACGAGGTCGCCGCGATCTACGACTCGTTCAAGGACCCCGACACCCGCGCCGCCATCCGCCACGTGGTGCGTGCGGTCGTGGACTGGCGCGGCCAGATCGTGACCATGGCAGACCGCGCCTACCTGACCGAGGCGATGCCGATGTGCGTGGTGTGGGGTGCCGACGACCTCGTCATCCCCGTCGACCACGCCAGCAACGCCCGCGCGCTGGCGCCGACGGCGCGCGTGGAGGTCGTCCCCAACGCGGGACACTTCCCGCACAAGGACCACCCCGAGCGTTTCGTGAAGATCGTGCGGGACTTCATCCGCTCGACCGAGCCCAGCCGCTACGACCGCGACCGCTGGCGCGACCTCCTCGAGGAGGGTGCGCCGCTGGTGCCGGCCTACGGCGGCGCGGGCGACGCACCGGTGGCCCCGCTCCACGCCGTACGCCGAGCCGCAGGCGCCTAGCCCCAGCTCCTAGCCCCAGCTGGCGGCGTCCGTCAGGCAGAACGGGTGGCCGGCCGGGTCGATCAGCACGCGCCACGTCTCGCCGGGCTGCGGGTCCGCGAGCCGCGCACCGAGACCCACCGCGCGCTCGGCCATCGCGTCGATGTCGTCGACGGCGAGGTCGAGGTGGAACTGCTTGCGCCCGCCCTCGTCGGGCCACGAGGGCGGCTGGTGGTCGGGCACGCGGCCGAGGCCGAGGGCGGGGGAGCCGTCCGGGCCGGTGAGCATCGCGTAGTCCTCGGTGCTGGCGGCGACGTCCCACCCCAGGAGGGCCGACCAGAACTCTGCTGACGGCGCGACCTCCGCGCAGTCGAGCGTCACCATCGCGATCCGGGCTGTCTGCTGGGCCACTTCTCGTCTCCTCGTGCTCGTCGATCGGTGGCACCAAGTCTTCCGCGGGCCCGAGCGCGGGGATTGGACAAAGGCGACAGGGCTGTCGGAGGACGGTCCTAGGCTGGCGTGGTGCCCTCCCGGTCGGGCCGCGTGCAGGCGGCGATCATGCGTCCCAGCAGCGCGGGGCACCGCATCGACATCGGCCGGGGCGAGCCGGACGCCGACCTGGCCGGGCTCGTCGACTACTTCTGGTGGGTGCGTTGGGACGCGCCCGCACCGCACGTGCAGGAGGTCGTGCCACGACCGGTCGTGCACGTGAGCGCGGAGCTGGTCGAGGGACGGCCGCGGCTGCTGGTGCACGGCGTGCACCCACGGATGTTCCGCCGCCGGCTCGAGGGCCGGGGGCACACGGTCGCGGCCGGCTTCCGGCCGGCGGGCTTCCGGCCGTTCCTGCGCGGAGACGTCGGGGCGCTGGAGGGGCGCGAGGTGCCGGCCGCCGACGTGCTCGGGGTCGACGACCGCCCCGTGGCCGAGGAGGTGCTGGCCCACGAGCGCCCCGAGGAGGGTGCGGCCGTGCTCGCGAGGTGGCTCCGCGGGCTCGGACCCGAGGACGACCCGCTGGTGCCCGAGCTCGCCGCGCTGGTCGAGCGCGCGGAGGCCGACACCACGCTGGTGCGGGCCGAGCAGCTGGCGGACCTGGCGGGCGTCAGCCTCCGCACCCTCCAGCGCCGCTTCCACTCCCACGTGGGCATCGGGCCGAAGTGGGTGGTGCAGCGCTTCCGGCTGCTCGACGTCACCTCAGCGGCCCACGGCGACGAGGTCGTGGACTGGGCGGACCTCGCCGCGCGCCTGGGCTACGCGGACCAGTCCCACCTGATCCGGGCCTTCACGCAGCTGGTGGGCCACCCTCCCGCCGCTTACGCGCGAGAAGCGTGACCCACCAGGTGGAGCCGGCGACGGTCAGGCGTCGCCGCCCTCCTGCTTGATGTCCTTCGTCGCGGTCGGGTCGTCGATCCGGTAGCGCTGGGCTGCCTCGACGACCTTCTCCACCGGGAACTGACCGGCGTCGGCCAGCGCCTGCAGGGCCTGCACGACGACGCTCTGCGCGTCGATGTGGAAGAACCGGCGGGCGGCGGGGCGGGTGTCGGCGAAGCCGAAGCCGTCGGCACCGAGCACGCGGTAGTCGGCCGGCACCCAGCGGGCGATCTGCAGCGGGACGGCGCGCATGTAGTCGGACACCGCGATGACCGGACCGTCGACGCCGGCGAGCTTGTCGCTGACGTAGGCGGTGCGGCGCTGCTCGCCCGGGTTGAGGAGGTTCCACTGCTCGGCGGCGGCACCGTCGCGGGCCAGCTCGTTCCAGGAGGTGACCGACCACAGGTCGGACTGCACGCCCCACTCCTCGGCGAGGAGGCGGGCCGCCTCGTCGATCCACGGGTAGCCGACACCGGACGCCATCAGCTGGACCCGCGGGCCCTCGCCCTCGGCGGTCGAGACCTTGTGGATGCCGCGCAGGATGCCGTCGACGTCGACGCCGTCGGGCTCGGCCGGCTGCGAGACCGGCTCGTTGTAGACGGTGAGGTAGAAGATGACGTCCTCGCCGTTGCCGTCGGGCCCGCCGGTGCCGTACATCCGCTCGAGGCCGTTCTGCATGATGTGGCTGATCTCGTAGGCGAACGCCGGGTCGTAGTGCACGATCGCCGGGTTGGTCGCCGCGATGAGCGGGGAGTGGCCGTCGGCGTGCTGGAGGCCCTCACCGGTCAGCGTGGTCCGGCCGGCGGTGGCGCCGATCAGGAAGCCACGCGCGAGCTGGTCGGCCATCGCCCAGATCGAGTCGCCGGTGCGCTGGAACCCGAACATCGAGTAGAAGATGTAGAACGGGATCATGTGCTCGCCGTGCGTGGAGTACGCCGATCCGGCCGCGGTCGCCGACGCCATGGCACCGGCCTCGGAGATGCCCTCGTGGAGCATCTGGCCCTGCGCGGACTCCTTGTAGGAGAGCAGCATCTTGCGGTCGACGGACTCGTACTGCTGGCCGCCCGGGTTGTAGACCTTCGCGCTCGGGAACATCGAGTCCATGCCGAAGGTGCGGTACTCGTCGGGGGCGATCGGCACCACGCGCTCGCCGATCTCCGGGTCCTTCATCCAGTCGCGGAGGAGGCGGACGACGGCCATCGTCGAGGCGAACTTGTTCTTGCCCGAGCCCTGCTTGAGCTCGGCGTAGAGCTCGTCGCCGGGCAGCTTGAGCGAGGCCGCGCGGTTGATCCGGCGCGGGATCGAACCGCCGAGGGCCGTGCGGCGCTCGAGCATGTACTCGATCTCGGGCGACTCGGCGCCCGGGTGGTAGAACGGCGCGCCGCCGGTCTTCTCGTAGGACTCCTCGAGGTCGCGGTCGCTGATCGGGAGGTAGAGCCGGTCACGGAACTTCTTCAGGTCCGGGAGGGTCAGCTTCTTCATCTGGTGGGTGGCGTTCTTGCCCTCGAGGGCGTCGATCGTCCAGCCCTTGATGGTGTGGGCGAGGATCACCGTCGGCTGACCGGTGTGCTTGGACGCGGCGTCGAACGCGGCGAAGACCTTGCGGTAGTCGTGGCCGCCGCGCGGCAGCTTCTCGATCTGCGTGTCGGACATGTGCTCGACCATCGCGCGCAGGCGCGGGTCGCCGCCGAAGAAGTGCTCGCGGACGTAGGCGCCGTCCTCGGTGGAGTAGGTCTGGAACTGGCCGTCGGGCGTGGAGTTCATCCGGTTGACCAGGACGCCGTCGACGTCGCGGGCGAGCAGGGCGTCCCACTCGCGACCCCAGACGACCTTGATGACGTTCCAGCCGGCGCCGCGGAAGTTGGCCTCGAGCTCCTGGATGATCTTGCCGTTGCCGGTGACCGGGCCGTCGAGCTGCTGGAGGTTGCAGTTGATGACCCACGTGAGGTTGTCGAGCTCCTCGCGCGCGGCGACGCGGATCGCGCCCAGCGACTCGGGCTCGGCCATCTCGCCGTCGCCCATGAACGCCCACACGCGCTGCTGTTTGGTGTCCTTGATGCCGCGGTTGTCGAGGTAGCGGTTGAAGCGGGCCTGGTAGATCGAGCCGATGGCGGTGAGGCCCATCGACACCGTCGGGAACTCCCAGAAGTCGGGCATCAGGCGCGGGTGCGGGTACGACGGGAGGCCGGCGCCCTTGCCGTGCTGGACCTCCTGACGGAAGCGGTAGAGCTGCTCCTCGGTCAGGCGGCCCTCGAGGAAGGCGCGGGCGTAGACGCCCGGCGAGCCGTGGCCCTGGATGTAGATCTGGTCGCCGCCGCCCTCGTGGTCCTTGCCGCGGAAGAAGTGGTTGAAGCCGACCTCGTAGAGCGAGGCGGAGGACTGGTAGGTGGCGATGTGGCCGCCGACCTCGAGGCCCTTGCGGTTGGCGCTGGAGACCATGACCGCGGCGTTCCAGCGGATGAAGGCGCGGATCCGGCGCTCGACCTCCTCGTCACCGGGGAACCAGGGCTCGCGCTCCGGGGGGATGGTGTTGATGTAGTCGGTGGAGCGCAGGGCCGGCACGCCGACCTGCTTCTCGCGCGCGCGCTCGAGGAGGCGCAGCATCACGTAGCGAGCCCGGTCGCGGCCCCGGTCGTCGAGCATCGCGTCGAAGGACGCGAGCCACTCCTGGGTCTCGTCGGGGTCGATGTCGGGCAGCTGGGTGGGGAGTCCCTCGTGGATGACCGATGCGACGGGGCTCTTGCTGGACTTCTCGGCGTCACTCACCCGCTCATCGTGTCACGCGACTCGCCCCCGCGAAATCTACCCGCGGGTAGACCCATCGCCGTGAGACGGCGCACGCGTGCGGGGCTCGTCGTACGGGACGGGGTTGCGGCTCCTGCCGTGTTCCTGTGGACTGTGCGTCACCGTGCGTGACCGGCGCACCGGGACATGGGAGGCAACTGCGTGAGCTCGACGGTGGGCGACTCTGCCCCGGCGACAGGTGTGGGGGACCGGCTGGGGCTCAAGCCCGGCATGGTCGTCCAGGAACTCGGCTGGGACAACGACACCGACGATGAGCTGCGCATCGCCGTCGAGGACTGCATCGACGCCGACATGGTCGACGGCGACTACGGCAACGTGGTCGACGCGGTCCTGCTCTGGTGGCGCGACGACGACGGCGACCTCGTCGACGGGCTCGTCGACGCGTTGACCGACCTCGTCGGCGGCGGCTCGATCTGGCTGCTCACCCCGAAGGTGGGGCGGCCCGGCACCGTCGACGCGGCGGACGTCTCCGAGGCGGCGCCGATCGCCGGCCTCTCCCAGACCACGACGGCGGCCGTCAGCAAGGACTGGCAGGCCACCCGTCTGGTCGCTCCGAAGACACCCGCGTGACCGGCTCCGGCACCTCGGCGGCCCGCGCGGCCGCCCGTGACCTCGCGGGCACGGTCTCCGGCATCGGCACCACCGTCCGGGTGCTCGGCCGTGCCGGCGTCATCCGCCCCTACGGCCCCCGCACGCTCGTCGACATCGGCCGCGTGGTGCTCCGCTGGGGCACCGGGCCCGCCGGCGGCTTCGCGACGCTCGCCGCCCGGGCGCCCCACCAGGTGGGCGTGGTCGACGAGCTCGGCGAGCTGACCTGGGGCGAGCTCCAGCGGCGGTCGAACTCCCTGGCCCGCGCCCTGTCCGAGCGTGGCGTGGGGGAGGGCGACTCGGTCGCGGTCATGTGCCGCAACCACCGCGGCTTCATCGACGCCTCCATCGCCGTCGCCAAGCTCGGCGCCGACGTGCTCTACCTCAACACCGCCTTCGCCGGCCCCCAGCTGGTCGACGTGCTCGAGCGCGAGGCGCCGAGCATGGTCATCCACGACGAGGAGTTCACCGGCCTGCTGTCGGGCGCGCGCGTCGAGCGCCGCCTGCTGGCGTGGACCGACGGCGACCCCGACGGGGAGACGCTCGAGCAGCTCGTCGGGGCGTACGACGAGAGCGACCTGCAGCCGCCCGGCCGCCATGCCCGGGTCGTGATCCTCACCAGTGGCACGACCGGCGCGCCCAAGGGGGCGCCGCGCAAGGAGGCGGGGATCGACGCCGCGGTCTCCCTGCTCTCGCGGATGCCGCTGCGAGCCGGCTGGCGCACGCACATCGCGGCACCGCTCTTCCACACCTGGGGCTTCGCGCACCTCGCGCTCGCCATGTTGCTGGGCTCGACCGTGGTGCTCCGGCGCTCGTTCGACCCGCTGGCCGCGCTGCGCACCGCGCAGGACGAACGCTGCCAGTCCATGGTGGTCATCCCGGTGATGCTGCAGCGGATGCTGGCCCTCGATCCGGCCGAGCTCGACCGCATCGACCTGTCCCGCGTCGAGGTCGTCGCGTCCTCGGGGTCGGCGCTGCCGGCCACGCTCGCGCAGGCGTGGATGGACCGCTTCGGCGACAACCTCTACAACATCTACGGCTCCACCGAGGTCGCCTACGCCTCGATCGCGACGCCGGAGGACCTCCGTGCCGACCCGACGTCCGCGGGCAAGCCGCCCTACGGCACGGTCGTGAAGATCCTCGACGACGCGGGCCGGGAGCTGCCGCAGGGCGAGACCGGCCGGATCTTCGTCGGCAACGGCCTGCTCTTCGAGGGCTACACCAACGGTGGGTCCAAGGAGGTCGTGGACGGGCTGATGTCGTCGGGCGACGTGGGCTACTACGACGCTGCTGGGCGGCTGCACGTGGCCGGCCGCGACGACGACATGATCGTCTCCGGTGGCGAGAACGTCTTCCCGCAGGAGGTCGAGGACTGCCTGGTGACGCACGAGGGGGTCGAGGAGGTGGCCGCGATCGGCGTCGTCGACGACGACTACGGCCAGCGGCTGCGGGCCTTCGTGGTGCGCTCCGGCGACGTGAGCGCCGACGAGCTGCGCGAGCACGTGAAGTCCCACCTGGCTCGCTTCAAGGTGCCGCGTGAGATCGTCTTCCTCGACGAGCTCCCGCGCAACGCCACCGGCAAGATCCTCAAGCGGGAGCTCGCGCAGCACGATGCGGAGGCGAAGGACAGCGAGGGCGAGGAGTGAACGGCCCGGGACTGTGCATCGGTGACGAGGCACCCGACTTCACCCTGCGCGACCAGTTCGGCCAGGACGTGCGGCTCAGCGACTTCCGCGGCCGCAAGGCGGTCGTGCTGATGTTCTTCCCGTTCGCCTTCACCGGCGTGTGCACCGGCGAGCTGTCCGGCGTACGCGACCGGCTGGCCGAGTTCATGACCTTCGACACCGAGGTGATCGCGCTGTCGTGCGACTCGGTCTACGCGCTGCGGTCCTTCGCCGAGGCCGAGGGCCTGAACTTCCCGCTGCTCTCCGACTACTGGCCGCACGGCGCGGTGGCCTCGGCCTACGAGGTGTTCGACAGCGTCAAGGGAGCGCCGCGTCGGTCGTCGTACGTCGTGGACCTGGAGGGCCGGCTGCGGTGGTCGGTGCACAACGCCAACCCGGACGGGCGCGACCTCGACGAGCACCTGCGCGAGCTCCACGCGGCGGTCTCCTGACCCCGGAGCCGGGCAGTGGTCTAGACCGGCTGGGAGAAATTCCGGATTCCTCGGACAGGCTTGGGTGACGGTGTAATCTTCTACTTGTTGAGCCGCTGGTGACCCGAGACGCCAGCGGCTCAACTCATTTCATCTCCGCCCGCCAGCCGGGTCCGTGCGCGTCCTCGCCGGATTCCGGGCGGGCCGTGTCGGTCCCGTAGTGTGTGCCCTCGCGCGTCGGTAGCTCAGCGGTAGAGCACTCGGTTTACACCCGAGCGGTCGGCGGTTCGAAACCGTCCCGACGCACCACGTCCCCCTTCATGAGAGCCCTCTCATCGGCGCCTCACGGTCGGCTCACGCCGCGCCAGCAGGCTGCTCCTCGTCCACCGGGCCGGCACGGCCCCGACGAGAGGAAACCTGATGAGGAAGCTCCTGCCCACCGCCCTCCTGGGCGTCGCCGGTCTCACTGCCGTCGGCCTGATCGCGACGTCGTCGCCGCTCACCGCCTCGGCCTCCGACGAGGCCGCCAAGCGCGAGGACGACGCCCCGTCGCTGGTGCTGGTCGCCGACGACGATGACGACGACACCAACGACGACGACACCGACGACGACACCCGCACCGGCAAGAGCCGCGACACCCGTGACAACACCGCGAGCAACTTCACGGGCGTCAGCCGCGACCGCGACGACAGCCGGGGCGACAAGACCCGCGACTGGACGCGGGACGGCGGGGACCGGACCCGGGACTGGTCGGCCAACAAGACCAACGACCGCAGCCGCAACGACACCCGCGGCTGAGGCCGGTCCATGAGCACGCGTGACGACGTCTGGGGGCTGGCCGAGGGCGACCTGCTGGCGCCGGGGCTGACCGCGATGCGGCGCCTCGGCGGCGGCTCCGCCTACGAGGCGTGGCTGTGCTTCGACGAGGTGACCTGGTCGCCGGTGGTCGTCAAGGTGCTGCGGCCCTCCCAGGTCGACGACGAGTCCTCCCGCCGCGGGCTGCGGCGGGAGGTCCTCGCGCTGCGGACGATCAACCACCCGGTCGTCGCGCGGGGCCTGCGCGACGGCCAGGACGGAGACCGGCCGCTCGTGGTGCTCGAGCACGTCGACGGGCCGCGCCTCTCCAGCCTGATCAGGCGCTACGGGCGCCTCCAGGAGGCGCAGTACCTGCCGCTGGCCATCGACGTGGCGTCCGCGCTGCACTACTTCCGCCAGGTCGGCTGGACGCACCTGGACATCAAGCCGAGCAACGTCATCATGGGCGCACCCGCCCGCCTGATCGACCTGTCCGTCGCCAGGCCGGAGGAGGACGCCCGCCGCCTGCGCCACCCGATCGGCACCGACGCCTACATGGCGCCCGAGCAGAGCGACCCCGGCGAGCACGTCCCGTCGTACGCCTCGGACATCTGGGGTCTGGGCGCCACGCTCTTCCACGCCGTCGCGGGGCACCGGCCGTTCACCGAGGGCGACCCGGACCACCACGACGTACGACTCCGCTTCCCGCAGCTGGTCGAGGACCCGGCGCCGCTGCCGGCCGGCGTGCCGGACGAGGTGGCCGACGTGATCATGGCGAGCCTGCGTCGGGACCCCTCCGACCGGCCGCTGCCCCACGAGGTCGCCGAGGCGCTGGAGCCCGTGCTGGCCAGGCAGCCGCGAGGCTCGCTGGCGGGCTTCAAGATCCGCTGAAGCGGTAGCCGACGCCCCGCACAGTCGTGATCGCGGTGCCGCCGAGCTTCTTGCGCAGGTAACCGACGTAGACGTCCACCACGTTGGAGCCCGGGTCGAAGTCGTAGCCCCACACGTGGTCGAGCAGCTGCTCGCGGGTGAGGACCTGGCCGGGGTTGAGCATGAAGATCTCGGCGAGCGTGTACTCGCGGGCCGACAGCTCGACCACCTGCCCCCCGACGCGGACCTGACGGGTGCGTCGGTCGAGTCGCGTGCCACCCACCACGAGCTCCTCGTCGAAGGTCGCCCCGGTTCCTTCGGACGCCTGGCGCAGGCGGAGTCGTACGCGCGCGAGCAGCTCGGCGAAGCGGAACGGCTTGGCCATGTAGTCGTCCGCCCCGCCCTCGAGCGCCGTGACGGTGTCGGTGACCGAGTCGCGGGCGGTGAGCACGATGACGGGCATCCGGCTGCCCTGGGACCGCAGCTGGTCCAGCAGCTCGAAGCCGTCCATGCCAGGCAGGCCGATGTCGAGCACCATGAGGTCGAAACGCCCCGACATGGCCTCGTCCAGCCCGGTGGGCCCGTCGTGGGCGATCGTCGGCTGGTGACCCTCGGCACGCAGGCCCTTGGCCACGAACGAGGCGATGCGCTGCTCGTCCTCCACGATCAGGATCTGGGCCACGTCGACTCCTCGGTGGGGCGGGTGCTGGTGCTGGCGGGGCGGGTGGACGGGCGGCTGGTCGCCGGGTCGGGCAGGACGATCTCGACGTGGGCCCCGTGCGGCTCGGCGTCACCGATCCGGACCTCGCCGCCGTGCGCGTGGGCGATGGCGCTGACGATCGAGAGCCCGAGGCCGAAGCCGTCGTCACCGGGGCGCACGTGGCTGCGGCCGAAGCGCTCGAGGACGGCGTCGCGGTCCTCCGGGGCGATGCCGTCGCCCGCGTCGCGCACCCACAGCGTGAGCCGACCGCCTGCACGCGCCGAGCCGATGGCGACGAGGGCGCCGGGGTCGGTGTGCTTGACGGCGTTGTCGGCGAGCTGCAGCACGGCCTGGGTGACCCGCTGCTCGTCGAGGACGACGGTGCCCGAGGCGGTGCCGTCGAGCTGCCAGTCGCGTTCGCCCAGTGCCGTGGCCTTGGCGAGCACGGACCGCGTGAGCTGGTCGAGGTCGACCTCGCTCGTGACGAGGAAGTCGGGACGCCGGGCCTTGGCCAGCAGGATCAGGTCGCCCACCAGCCGGGACATCCGGTCGACCTCGTCGAGCAGGAGGTCGCGCGTGTCGGCCAGGTCCTCCGGGTCGCCGTGGTCGAGCAGCTCGAGGTGGCCGCGCAGCACGGTGAGCGGGGTCTTGAGCTCGTGGCCGGCGTCGTCGAGGAACTGCCGCTGGGCCGCGAAGCCGCTGTCGAGCCGCTCCAGCATCCCGTTGATGGTGCGCGTCAGCGCGGTGATGTCGTCGTTCCCGCGCTCGGGGAGCCGGCGCGAGAGGTCGGTCGCGGTGATCTCGCGCGCGGTCTCCTCGAGGGTGCGCAGCGGCGCGAGCAGCCGGCCGGACTGGAACGCGGCGATCGTGGTGATGAGCCCGAGCGAGAGCAGGGCGACGAGCGCATAGGTCTGCAGGGTGCGCCGCAGCTCGTCGTGCTCGTCGGCGAGGAAGTTGACGATCACCAGCGCGCCGCTGCCCAGCGTGTTGACCACCGGGACAACCGTCACCCAGGTCTCGCCGAAGGCGGGGGACTCGATCACGCGGGTGCCGCCCGCCCCGGACAGGTCGCTGACCGCGCTGCGGAAGGCGGGCTCGTCGAGCACCTCCTGGCCGTACCTGTTGCGGGTGCGCTCGGGCACCTCGCCCCGCACGTAGCCGACGAGCATCTCGTCGTCGTCCGGCACGTTGCGGGTCAGGAAGACGTTGAGCAGGCTGCCGACGTCGGCGAACTCCTCGCCCGTGCCGGGGTCGATGCGCAGCTCGCGGAACTCGGCGATCTCCTGGTCGATCTGCGCGTTGACCGCGCGCTCGATGCGCGCGGACTCGAGGGCGTACACGAGCACCCCGGCGCCCGTCATCGCGACCGCGGTGAGCACGGCGATGACCCCCGCGATGCGGGTGCGCACGGAGACCTGGGCAAGGCGGCGCGTCGCACGATCAGTCGTCGCGCTCGTCCGTGGTGTCGTCATCGTCCGGCCCGTCGTCGTCCCACTCGTCGTCGTCATCCTCCCCGACCGGCGTGGGGAGCGGGGTGACGACCCTCGCCTCCTGCTGGCGGTCGTCCCGCTCCCTGTCGCGCCGCTCGCGCCGTCCGTCGGGCGGAGGGTCCTCGGGAGTGGGGTCGCGCGTGACGGCCGGCGTGGTGGGTGCGTCGCGCAGGATGACCGGACCGCGGTCGGCGGGGTCGGGTCCGCCGGTCGAGGCGAGCGACCCGGCGACGTAGGCCACGAGGGGCACCACGAACGCCAGGAGCAGCAGCACCTTGGTCACGTGACTCACGGTCGCAGCCTCCCGGCCGCACGTGGCGGGGGCATGAGAGCAGGATGAGAACCCTCTCATCTGCCGCTCGGCGCCGGCGGCTGACCGTCCGTCGCACCGCGCCCCGAGCCCCTCGTCGCCGTCGGTGACGCATGCCACAGTGGGCGCATGATCGTGCCCTTCAGCGTCACCGACTTCATCGAGCGCGCTGCTGCCGTCTACGGCGAGCGCCCCGGCTTCATCGACGAGCCCGACCAGCCGGCGTCACCGCTCGGCACCCTCACCTACGCCGAGGCGTACGACCTCTCCCGGCGCAAGGCGGCCCGGCTCGACGAGCTCGGCATGGAGGTGGGCGACCGGGTGGCGATCATCAGCCACAACAGCTCGCGCCTGCTCACTTCGTTCTTCGGGGTGTGCGGCTCGGGCCGCGTGCTGGTGCCGATCAACTTCCGGCTGCGGCCCGACGAGATCTCCTACATCGTGGCCCACTCCGGCGCGCGGGTGCTCTACGTCGACCCGGAGCTCGTCGACCAGCTCCAGGGCATCGACGTCGAGCACAAGTTCGTGCTGGGCGAGGACGAGTCGATGTTCGCGGCGCCGGGCGTCGAGCCGCGGCACTGGGAGCCGGACGAGAATGCGACGGCGACCATCAACTACACGTCGGGCACCACCGCCCGGCCCAAGGGCGTCCAGCTGACGCACCGCAACCTCTGGACCAACGCCGTGACCTTCGGCCTCCACGCCGGCGTGACCGACCGCGACGTCTACCTCCACACCTTGCCGATGTTCCACGCGAACGGCTGGGGGATGCCATTCGCGATGACCGGCCTGGGGGTCCCGCAGGTCGTGCTGCGCAAGGTCGACGGCGCCGAGATCCTGCGCCGCGTCGAGCAGCACGGCGTGACCGTGATGTGCGCGGCTCCGGCCGTGGCGGCCGCGGTGCTCGACGCCGCCGCCGACTGGGAGGGCGAGATCCCCGGCCGCGACCGGGTGCGGATCATCATGGCCGGCGCCCCGCCGCCCACGAAGACCGTCGTGCGGGTGCAGGAGGAGCTCGGCTGGGAGTTCATGCAGATCTACGGCCTCACCGAGACCTCGCCGCTGCTGACGGTCAACCGCACCCGGGCCGAGTGGGACGACCTGCCGGCGGAGGACCGGGCCGCGAAGCTCGTGCGCGCGGGTGCGCCCGCGATCGGCGTACGCCTGCGCACGGACGACCAGGGCGAGGTGCTGGCGCGCTCCAACGTCATCCTCGACGGCTACTGGGAGCGGCCCGACGAGACCGAGCGGGCGCTGGTCGACGGGTGGTTCCACACCGGCGACGGCGGCGTCATCGGCGACGACGGCTACCTGACGATCAGCGACCGCAAGAAGGACGTGATCATCACCGGCGGCGAGAACGTCTCCTCGATCGAGGTCGAGGACGTGCTCTTCTCCCACCCGGCGGTCGCGGAGGTGGCGGTGATCGGCGTGCCCAGCGAGAAGTGGGGCGAGACGATCAAGGCGCTCGTCGTGCTGGTCGAGGGCGAGAGCGCGGACGAGGCCGAGCTGATCGCGTGGTGCAAGGACAAGGCGGCCGGCTACAAGGCGCCGACGTCGATCGAGTTCCGCGACGAGCTCGCCCGCACGGCGACCGGCAAGCTGCAGAAGTTCAAGCTGCGCCAGCCCTACTGGGAGGGGCAGCAGCGACAGGTCAACTAGCCCCCGATAATCAGCGCATGCCCTCGCTCGCAGACGTCGTCGACCTGCTGCACGCCTGGTACCCGCCGGGCACCGCCGACTCCTGGGACGCGGTCGGACTGGTCGCCGGCGACCCGCGCGCCGACGTCGGCAAGGTGATGTTCGCCGTCGACCCGACCCTCGAGGTCGCGCGCGAGGCGGTGGAGTGGGGCGCCGACCTGCTGGTCGTGCACCACCCCCTGCTGCTGACGCCGGTGAGCTCGGTCGCGGCGACCACGCCCAAGGGGCGCACCCTCCACGCGCTCACCTCCAACGGCTGCGCGCTGCTGACCGCCCACACCAACGCCGACCAGGCGGTGTCCGGGGTCTCCGAGTCGCTCGCGCTCGCCCTCGGCCTGTCCGACCTCGAGCCGATCCGGCCGGCGCCCGCCGCCCCGCTCGACAAGGTCGTGGTCTTCGTCCCGGTGGACTCCGCCGAGCGGGTGCGCGCCGCGCTCCACGAGGCCGGTGCCGGACGGATCGGCGACTACGACTCGGCGTCCTGGTCATCGCGCGGAGAGGGGCGGTTCCGCCCGCTCGACGGAGCCGCGCCCGCGATCGGGCAGGTCGGCGACCTCGAGGTCGTCGACGAGGTGCGAGTCGAGGTCGTGGCGCCGCGGGCACGGCGTACGCCGGTGGTGCGGGCGCTGCTGGCCGCACACCCCTACGAGGAGCCGGCCTTCGACGTGGTCCCGCTCGCCGACCCCGGCCTGGCCACGACCGGCACCGGCCGGATCGGCACGGTCGAGAGGACCACGCTCGACCAGTTCGCCGCGCGCGTGTCACGGGCGCTGCCCAGCACCGCCCACGGCGTCCGCGTGGCGGGGCACCCGGACCGACCGGTGCGGCGGGTCGCGGTGTGCGGCGGCGCGGGCGACTTCCTGCTCGACGAGCTCGCCCGCAGCGACGTCGACGTCTACGTCACCAGCGACCTGCGGCACCACCGCGCGGGGGAGTTCCTGGAGCACGAGGGGCCGGCCCTGGTCGACGTCGCGCACTGGGCCGCGGAGTGGACCTGGCTGCCGGTGGTGGAGGCTCGGCTGCGCGACGCCATGGGCGATAGGGTCGACACCCGGGTCAGCACCCTGTGCACCGACCCCTGGACGTTCCGCCACTGAAGTCGCATCCGTAGTCGAAGCAGGAGTGCCGTTGAAGGCCGATCCCACCCACCAGCTCAAGCTGCTCGACGTCGCCGAGCTCGACTCGTTGGCTGCCCAGCTGCGCCACCAGCGGGCGCACCTGCCCGAGCTCGCCGACATCGCCTCGCTGGAGGAGGAGCGCACCACGATCACCGACCAGGTGCGCGACGCGCGCATCGTCGTCGACGACCTCACGGTGGAGCAGGCCAAGGCCGACCGCGAGGTCGAGCAGGTGAAGGCGCGTCGCGAGCGTGACCGCAGCCGCATGGACAGCGGCCAGATCACCAACCCCAAGGACCTCGAGCGGATGCAGCACGAGCTGGTCTCCCTCGAGCGCCGGATCACCACTCTCGAGGACGCCGAGCTCGAGGTGATGGAGGCCCTGGAGCAGGCCCAGCAGGTGCTCGACGCGCTCGGCATCCGTGCCGACGACATCGACGCGAAGCTCGCCGAGCTGGTGGCGGCGCGCGACGAGAAGCGCGTCGGGATCGACGCGAAGCTCGACGAGGTGGCCGGCGCCCGTGGCCCGGCGACCGAGGGGATGCCCGAGGACCTGATGGCCCTCTACGAGCGGCTCCGCGAGCAGAAGGGCATCGGCGCCGCACTGCTGCGCGCCCGCCAGTGCGGCGGCTGCAACATGACCCTCGACGCCTCCGAGCTCTCCCGCATCAAGGCCGCGCCGGCCGACGAGGTCATCCGCTGCGAGGAGTGCCAGCGGATCCTGGTGCGCACCGACGAGTCGGGTCTCTGAGGGCAGGAGCCGTGCTCCGCGCCGAGGACTTCGCGGCGCGCGGTCGTACGTCGCTGCGCGCCCGCGTCTCCCGGCTGAGGTCCAAGGGCTGGGTGATCGGACAGTGCGCGATCGCGGCGGGCGTCGCGTGGTGGCTGGCCAAGGACGTCTTCGACCACCAGCTGCCCTTCTTCGCGCCGATCGCCGCCGTCGTCTCCCTCGGCATGTCCTACGGCCAGCGGCAGCGCCGGGTGGCCGAGGTCACCGTCGGTGTCGCGCTGGGCGTCCTGCTGGGCGACCTGCTCACCCACCTCATCGGGTCCGGCGGGGTGCAGATCGCGATCATCGTCGCCTGCGGGATGTCGATCGCGCTGCTCCTCGACGCCGCGCAGCTGATCGTCATCCAGGCGGCCGTCCAGGGGATCGTGGTCGCAGCGCTGGCGCCCGCTCCCGGCGCCGCCTTCCTGCGCTGGACCGACGCCCTCATCGGCGGCGCGGTCGCGCTCGTGGCGGCGACCGTCGTGCCGCGCGCCGCGCTGCGCAAGCCGCGGGACCAGGCGGCCGTCGTGGTCCGCAAGATCGTCGAGCTGCTGCGCTCCGCCGCCGACCGGCTCGGCGACGGTGACGTGGACAGGGCGCTGGCGGTGCTGCGCGACGCCCGCGCGACCGACGTGCTGATCGGCGAGCTGCGGGCGGCCTCCGAGGAGGGCATCTCGGTCGTGCAGTCCTCGCCCTTCCGCCGCCGCCACGGCGAGCACCAGCGCCAGCTCGCCGAGCTCGTGGAGCCGCTCGACGTCGCGCTGCGCAACACCCGCGTCGTCGTGCGCCGGGTGGCGGTGGCGGTCTACCGCCGCGAGCCGGTGCCGCCGTCGTACGCCGCCCTGATGCGCGACCTGGCCGACCTCGCCGACCGCGTCGCCGACGAGCTGGTCGCCGACCGGATGGCCACCGCCGTCGTCGACGACCTGGTCAAGCTCGGCCGGGCGACCGCCACGGTCGAGCACAGCGACGACCTCTCGGCAGAGGTGATCCTGGCGCAGGTGCGCTCGATCATCGCCGACCTGCTGGCGCTCTGCGGCGTCGACCCGCTCGAGGCGACGGACCTGATCCCGCTGCGGTAGCGGCTCGACGGATCGTGCTCAGACCTCGCTGACCACCACGTCGAGCTGGGTGCCCCTCGGCGTGGGGCCGCCGACCTCGACGGTCCAGCCGAGGCGGGTCAGCGCCTCGGCGAGCGCCTTCGGGGTGCGGGGGTCGGCGCCGTCCTCGAGCAGCGCGCGCACGATCCGGCCCTTGGTCGCCTTGTTGAAGTGGCTCACGACCGTCCGCTTCCCACCCGACTCGTGGAGCACGCGCACGGTCGCGACGCGCCCGGCGAGCTCCTTCGTCGGCCGCCAGAACGCGGCGTACGTGCTGGAGCGGAGGTCGACGAGCAGCCCGGTGCGCATGCCGTCGGTGATCGCCTCGCCGAGCACCTCGCGCCACGCGCCGGCGACTGACCCGACGCCGGGCAGGACAGCGTCGCCGGAGAGGCGGTAGGCAGGGATCCGGTCGCCGGGGCGGACGATGCCGAACAGCGAGCTGGTCACCGCGACGCGGGAGGTCGCGCGGCGGCGGGCGGCGGGGGAGAGGGTGTCGAAGCCGAGCGCGTCGTAGAGCACGCCGGTGTAGACCGCGTCCGCGCGGGCGGTCGGGGCCGTGGCGAGGTGGACGTTGCGCTCGACGAGGTCGCGCTGCGCCGGTCCGAGGCCGAGGACCGCCGCGGCCTTCTCCGGGTCCTCCCGGCACAGGGTGGTCAGCGCCTCCAGCAGCGTCGCGCGCGTCGGGGTGAGGACGGGCGACGACAGCGAGGCGAGGTCGAGGGCCTTGCCCCGGCGGGCGGCGGTCTTGCCCTCGCTGGGCGGCAGCAGGATCAGCACGCGGCAAGCGTAGGGATGGCGCGGGGACGTCGGTTGGCTAGGGTCGGGTCTCGGTACGCCCCGTCGCGACCTCGTGCCTCGGTCGCGGCGCCACTCGACCTCCCGCCCCACGCCGTGCGCGACTCCGTCGCGCCCGGCTAGGGTCGTGACATGCCCAGCAACCGCGTGGTGAAGGTCCGCTCGACCGGCGACAGCGTGACGGCGCAGGAGATGCGGGACGGCATCGCCGCGATCCAGCAGGAGATGAAGGTGACCGCCTCGTTCCCGGAGGCGGTGGAGCAGGCTGCGGCCGAGGCGGCGGCCGACCCGCGGCTGCCGGAGCTGGACCGCACCGACATCGAGCTGGTGACCATCGACCCCGAGGGCGCCAAGGACCTCGACCAGGCGATGCACATCGAGCGCAGCGGCGAGGGCTACGTCGTGCACTACGCGATCGCCGACGTGGCGGCGTTCGTCTCGCCCGGCGACCCGGTCGACGTCGAGGCCAACCGGCGTGGGGAGACGCTCTACGGCGCCGACTCCAAGATCCCCCTCCACCCGCCGGTGCTGAGCGAGGGAGCCGCCTCGCTGCTGCCCGACCAGGTGCGCCCGGCGCTGCTGTGGACGATCCGGGTCGACGAGACCGGAGAGGGCACCGACGTCCAGGTGGAGCGGGCGCTGGTGAGGTCGCGCGCCCAGCTGTCCTACGAGGCCGTGCAGGCCGAGCTGGATGCCGGGAAGGCCGGCGAGCTGATCGGGCTCCTCAAGGAGGTCGGCGAGCTCCGCCTCGCCCGCGAAGCGGCCCGAGGCGGCGTCTCGCTCCCGCTGCCCGAGCAGGAGCTCGTCGAGACCGGCGACGGCCACTGGGAGCTGGAGTTCCGGCGGCTCACGCCCGTGGAGACCTGGAACGCGCAGATCTCGCTGCTAACCGGCATGGGCGCCGCCTCGCTGATGGTCTACGCCCGCGTCGGCATCCTGCGCACGCTGCCGCCCGCCGACCCGCGCGACGTGCAGCGGCTGCACCGCACGGCGCGGGCGCTGGGGATCGAGTGGCCGGCCGAGCAGCTCTACCCCGACTTCGTCCGCACCCTCGACCCGTCGAGGCCGACGCACGCCGCGATGATCGTCGCGTGCACCCGGCTGCTCCGCGGCGCCGGCTACGTGACCTTCAACGGCGAGCTGCCGGAGCAGGCGCAGCACTCCGCCCTCGCCTCGGAGTACGCCCACGTGACGGCCCCCCTGCGGCGCCTCGCCGACCGCTACGCCGGCGAGATCTGCGTGGCGCTGTGTGCCGGGACCGAGGTCCCCGACTGGGTGCTCACCGCCATGCACGAGCTGCCGGACACCATGACGAGCTCGGGCCGTCGTGCCAACCAGTACGAGAACGCCGTCGTCGACCTCTGCGAAGCCGAGCTGCTCCACGACCGGGTGGGGGAGTCGTTCGCCGCCGTCGTGGTCGACCTCGACGACAAGGACGACCGCAAGGGCGACATCACCATCCAGGACCCCGCCATCGAGGCCACGGTCACCAGCACCCACGAGCTGCCGCTGGGCGAGGAGGTCACCGTCGAGCTGGCGCAGGCCGATCCGCGGACCCGCACGGTGGAGTTCCGGCTGGCCTGAACCCGGCGTGCCTGCTCAGCCGAGGTCGAGCGGCGCCAGGCCGGTGTCGAGGAGCGCGCGCGCCACGGCCTGGTGGGCCTCCGGGCTGTTCTCGTCCCACGATCGGTCGTGGGAGGGGCCGTTGAACGACCGCCACACGTCGACGAACCTGGCGTCGTGACGGTCGGCCGCGGACTGCATGGCGTCGGCCAGGTCGCGCGTGAGGGTCTCGCCGCCCCCACGGGCGAACCCTGCAGGCAGCCGGTAGTCCGCCACGATCGAGGGATCGGACAGGAAGACGTTCTGGGCGCCCACCAGCCGGACGGCGACCGCTCGACCCGAGGTGAGGGCGTCGACCTCGTCGAGGATCGCATCGAAGCTGCGGCGCCAGCGCGGTCCCATCCGGCGCAGGCACTCCGAACCGCCTGCCCCGCACCTGTCGTCGGCGACCATCTCGAGGGTGCCCGTCCGGTCCAGGTCGTTGAGCCCGTCGCCGATGACCACGACGTCTGCTCGCGCCACGGACGCGCGGGCGTCGTCGTCGCTCCGGAGGGTGCGGAGGAGGTCGGCGGTGTCCCCGCCGTTGGTGGTGCGGTTGTCGAGCTCGACCTGCCTGCCGGTCTCCTCCTCGAGGTAGGTCGCGTAGTAGGACACGAACGTCTCGCACATGCCGCAGTGGGCGCCGTACGCCCAGGACGCGCCGAACGCGACGTACGCCAGGCCTGCCGCCTCGCTCGCCGTCGGCGAGGCCGGTGTCGACGTCGTGCTGCCAGCTCCGGCGTCGCGCGTGCTGCTCGAGCATCCGGCGACGAGCGTCGCGAGCAGCACCGAGACCCCGGCCCGCACCATCGTCCTCGTGTCCACGACTCGAGGGTGCAGCGTGCCACCCGCGGCGCACCATCCCTATTTGCTGGGGGTCGGACCGGTGCGACGATGAGCAGGTGGGCGTCCAGCCACGACTCGCCTCGGACCTGCTCCGGGGGGACGACGCCGAGCCGGAGGAGTTCGCTGCTGTCGTCGCTGCCGTCCTGCGCCGGACGGTGCCGCACGACGGCTGGGTCCTCGTCGGGCTCGACCCGGCCACCAGGTTGCGGACGTTCCAGTTCTGCCGCAACGGCACGGACGGCACCGCCGAGCTCGCGCGCCTGGAGGCAGCCGTCCCGGACGTCAACAAGTACGCCGACCTCGCCCGCGCCGCCGTGCCCGCCGGATGGTTGGGGGCCGGGCACCCGCTGGCGGGGACCAGCGTGCGGCTCAACGAGATCCTGATCCCCCAGGGGGTCGGCTCGGAGCTGCGCCTGGTGCTGCGCGACCGGGACGCCGTGTGGGGTGCGATCGTGCTGTACCGCGACGCGGGGACCAGCTTCGGTGAGCGCGACGTGGCCCGGTTGCTGACGATCGCGCCGGAGCTCACCGAAGCGTTCCGCCGCCACCCCGTGCGGACGTTGCGCGGTGCCCCCGGCCCCGCTCCCACCGGGGTCGTGCTGCTCGCACCCGACGATCGCCTGGTGGCGGTCTCGCCCGAGGCGCAGGCATGGCTGGATGACCTCGTCCCGGGGCATGGGGACGAGACGGGACCGAACGACGTCACCCGCGTCCTCTACGACGCGGCCCAGGTCGTTCGCGCCGGTGGCCCCGACAGCGTCCGGGCCGCCGTGAGGACGATCAGCGGTCGCTGGCTCGAGGTGTCGGGTCACGCCCTGCCGGGCGGCGAGGCAGACGTCGCAGTCGTCCTGCAGCCGGCCGGAGTCCCGCTGCTGCTCGACGCCGTGGCGGCCGGGCACCGCCTCACGCCCCGCGAGCACCGTGTCCTCGTGCTGGCCGCGCGCGGACTCACCTCCCGGTCGATCGCCCGGGAGCTGGACATCTCACCCTGGACCGTGAACGACCACCTGTCGTCCATCTACCGCAAGTGCGGGGTGCGCGGCAGGGACGAGCTGCTGGGTGGGCTGGTGGCGAGCTCCTGAGCACGTCGGGATGAACCACATCGCCGAGCCGTGCGTACACACTGGGCAGCCGAGGGAGGTGGCCGTCATCGAGGTGCGACGCGGACTGGCGGTCTGCCTGGTTGTGCTCGCTGGGCTCCATCTCGTGCTGGGCGTCGGGACGATCGGGTGGGTCGCCGGGCTCGGGTGCGGCCTCGTGCTGGCGGTGGCCACCGCGCGCCGGGCCGTGGTGGACGAGGTGGAGGCCTTCGGCCCCGCCGACCTGGTCACGCTGACCCGGGCCACGCTCGCGTGCGCGGTCGCAGCGCTGGTGGCGCAGTCGTTCGACGGCACGGACATGGTGCGCACCCTGGTGCCCCTCACCGTCGTGGCGCTGGCGCTCGACTTCGTCGACGGCCGGGTCGCGCGTCGGACGGGCACGGCGTCGGCCTTCGGCGGCCGGATCGACGGCGAGGCCGACGCCTTCCTCATCCTCGTCCTGAGCGCGTACGTCGGCCGCGAGGCGGGCTGGTGGGTGCTGGCGATGGGCCTGGTGCGCTACGCGTACGCCGTCGCGACCTGGCTGGTGCCATGGATGCAGCGGCAGCTCCCGCCGCGCTACTGGCGCAAGGTCGTCGCGGCCTACGCCGGCATCGCACTGACGGCAGCCGCGTCCGGGCTGCTGCCAGCAGTGGCGACGTACGCCGTGCTGGTCGTGGCGCTCCTGCTGCTCGCCGAGTCGTTCGGCTGGGACGTGGTGTGGCTGTGGCGCCGGCGCGGACTGAACCGGCGGGGCGTGTGGGACGTACGGAAGGGAAAGACCCTCCAGCGAAACAGGTGAGCGCGATGCGTGTCCTTGCAGCCCTCTCGGTCCTCGTCTCGGCGGCGGTGCACCTCTACCTCTGGCTGGACTGGGCGAGGGACGACGACTTCCTCGGGCCGTCGTTCATGCTCAACGCGGTCGCCGGCGCGGTGATCGCGGTGCTGCTGCTCGTCTGGCGGCACTGGATTTCGGCGTTCCTGGCGCTCGGCTTCGGCCTCTCGACGCTGCTGGCCTTCGTGCTCGCCACCACCGTGGGTCTCTTCGGCACCACCGCGAACTGGTCGGGCTGGGCGGTGTGGGTGGCCGCGGCCTCCGAGGTGGTCGCGATCGTCGCGGGCGCCCGGCTGCTCGCCGTGGACAACCCGCTCGCCTCACGCGTCAAGTCGTAGCACGACCCGCCCGTCGGGCGTCCGCACCTCGACCGAGGCGAGGTCGTCGCGGGTGACCGAGGTGGCGGCCGGCACCGTCATCGTGGTGCCGCTGACCGACGTCCAGCTGCCCACCTGCTCGGTGTGGCCCCGGGCGTCGGTGACGTAGAGCAGGTAGTCGACCTGCTCGGGCAGCTCGACGTCGATCGCGTCCTTGTCGTAGGTGCAGGTCAGCAGCATCCGGGTGCCCCACGTGACCTGCTCCAGGCCCAGCGTCGCCTCGATGGGTACGTCGCCCTGCGGGGCCATCACGCGCGTCTCGACCTCGTCCTGGCCGGCCGTCGACGGGCCGCTCGTGCCGGGCCCGGACACCGGGGGTGCGTCGTCGTCGAGCGCCAGTGGCACGGCCAGCGCGACGACCGCGGCCGCAGCGGCGGCCAGCCCCGCGATGACGACGGTGCGCCGGCGGCGCCGGGCGTCGACCGCCCGGGTCAGCGACGGCAGCAGCGTGGCGGGCAGCGGCGGGTCGGCCGGCGGGTCCTCCAGCACGCCGGCGTCGACCAGGTCGAGCAGGCCGGGCATGCCGGCGAGCGAGCGGATCGAGCGGGTGCACTCGTCGCACGTCGCGAGGTGGCGCTCGAACTCCAGCCGCTCGGTGGGGCTCAGCGCGCCGAGGACGTAAGCGGCGTCGTCGTGGGAGTGGGTGCAGCTCATGCGGAGACCCCCATCTCCTCGAGCGCGAGCTTGAGGGCGCGGAGGGCGTAGTGGGTGCGCGACTTCACGGTGCCCGGCGGGACGCCGAGACGGCGGGCGACCTCGGCGACCGGCCGGCCGCGGTAGTAGCACTCCAGCAGCACGGTGCGGTGGTCCTCCGACAGGTGGGTCAGCGCCTCGGCGACCACCCAGGAGAGCAGGAGCTGGTCGCTGTCGTCGTCCTCCAGCGAGCGGCGCTGCTCGGGCACCTCGTCCACGGGCGTCTCGGGGCGGGCCTTCCGGCTGCGCCAGTCGTCGATGACGATGTTGCGGGCCACGGTGAACAGCCAGGACCGCACGGCGGCGGGCGGGCTCTCGAGGATCGTCCCGTGCCGCCAGGCCCGCAGCAGGGTCTCCTGGGTGACGTCCTCGGCGTGGGCGCGGTCGTTGCCGACCAGGCGCAGGCAGAAGCGCCAGAGCACGTCGGCGTGCTCGTCGTGCACCTGCTGCATCAGCGCGACCTCGTCCTTCGGCATGTCACCTCCCTCGGGAAGGAACGCCGGAGCGACCCGTTCGGTTCACCCCGCGCCCGCCTGCGCCGTCCCAGTCTGGCGCTCGTCGCCGAACGCCGCGAGGAACCGGTCGCGGAAGGCGTCCATCCGCCACACGGGCGCCTCGTCGGAGGGCCGGAGGCCGTCGTCCCAGCCCCACGCGGCCACCCGGTCCGTCACCGCCGGGTCGCCGGCGATGATCGTGACCGGCACGTCGTGGCCGGGGTCGTGGCCCGACACGATGGTCGCCGGCTGGTGGTCGCCGAGCATGACGACGACGGTGTCCTCGTCGGCGTACGCCTCGAGGTGGGCGACGACCGACCGCAGCGAGTACGCCACCGCACCGGCGTACGCCGCTCGCACGCGGTCGGCGTCGGGCCAGATGTCGGCCTCCGAGGGCAGGGTGTCGGGCATGCCGGCGTAGATCGAGCCGTCGCCGACGCTGTCCTGCGGGATGAGGCGTGGCGTCCGCGACCAGGGTGCGTGGCTGCTGATCAGGTCGATCTCCGCCATCACCGGCTGCCGGTCGGGAGCGGCGAGCTCGAGGTGCTGGACGGCGTCGAGCGTGAACTGGTCGGGCATGGTCGGGTAGCCGAAGCGGGGCCCGCGGTAGCCGAGCGTGCGGGAGTCGTAGACCCGGTCGAAGCCGTAGAACTCGCCTTGCGGCCAGTCGCGGGTGTTGGCCGGGACGGCGGCCACGGTGCGCCAGCCGGCCGAGCCGAAGAGGCTGGTGAGCGTCTCGCGGTCGGTGGTGACGAGGTGGTCGTAGCGCTGCTGGCTGTCGACCCACAGGCCCGCCTGCAGCGAGGAGTGCGCGAGCCAGCTCAGCGCGCCGAAGGTGGGCGAGGTCAGCCAGCCGCTGCGGGCGGTGAGCCCGCGTCGGGACAGCGTCTGGTCGCCCTCCTCGAGCGCGGCCGCGACCCCGTCGGACAGGCCGGGGTCGTCCAGCGCGACCCGCCCGTAGCTCTCCACGAAGACCAGCAGCACGTCCTTGCCGCGCAGGCCGGCGAGCAGCCCGTCGGGGTCGAGGTCGCGCGCGGGGTCGTCGGCGGCGGCGCGGGCGAACTCGCGCTGGTCACGCAGCTGCGAGGGGACGCGGGCGACCTGGCCGTAGGCGTACGCCGCTGCCGCCTCGGACGCGACCGGGACGGAGCCGGCGCGCACGCCGAGCAGGCTGAGGACCAGCCACAGCGGCGCGAGCACGGCGAGCAGGCGCACGGCCACCGGCCGGTGCGCGCGTGCCGCGCGGGTGACGCGCGCGACGGCCAGCGGCACCACCAGCAGCGTGGCCAGCAGCGACACCACCGCACCGGCCAGGAGCACGACCCCCAGCGCGCCGGGGGCGGAGCCGCGCACCGTCTCGACGAGGTCGGCGCCGTAGCGCCAGTCGATCATCGGGTCGAAGGGCCGGTTGAGCGCCTGGTAGAAGCCGAGGTCGAGGAGCTTGAAGACCGTCACGAGCGCGAGCAGGCCGCCGGCGGCGGCCACGAGCAGGCGACGCCCCCGTGCCATGCGGTCGGGCAGGGCGAGGACCAGCGCGACGAGCACGAGCAGCTCGACCGGCAGCCGCAGGAAGGCGGCGGGCGTCATGTCCTCGAGGTGGTTGGGCGCCAGGAGGGCTAGCACGACCAGGCCGAGGGCGAGCAGCGTCAGCAGTCCGGACCGGGCGCGGCGGCGTTGAACCGTCTGCACATCCCCTCCGTTCACCCCGGGTACAAGCAGCTCTTCGGGAGGGAACGGGGCGGTGCCCCGTTCGGTTCACGGGACCGGGCAGAGGTGGACGGATGCACGAGCACACGCCGTGGGAGGCGCGGGCGTTCTGGCTGCGCGAGCCGGGGATCGGCGAGATCCGCGACGTCCCGCTCCCGGAGCCGGGCGCCGACGACGTCGTCGTGCGCACGCTCCGTTCGGCGGTCAGCCGCGGCACCGAGAGCCTGGTCTTCGGCGGCCGCGTGCCGACCAGCCAGTACGACGTCATGCGTGCGCCCTTCCAGGACGGCGACTTCCCCGGGCCGGTGAAGTACGGCTACCTCAACGTCGGTCGCGTCGAGGCCGGGCCCGAGCACCTCCGCGGGCGCACGGTCTTCTGCCTGCACCCGCACCAGACGACGTACGTCGTCCCGGCAGGCGCGGTCACGCCCGTGCCCGACGGGGTGCCCGTGCACCGGGCCGTCCTCGCTGGCATCGTCGAGACCGCGCTCAACGCGCTGTGGGACCAGCCGCCGCTCATCGGCGACCGGATCGCGGTCGTGGGCGCGGGCGTGCTCGGCTGCAGCGTGGCACGGCTGGCCTCACAGGTCCCCGGGACGACGGTGACGCTGGTGGACGTCGACCCGTCCCGGGCAGGCGTCGCCGAGGCGCTCGGCGTGGCCTTCGCCGAGCCCGAGGAGGCGTCGGGCGGCTGCGACCTGGTGGTGCACACGAGCGCGACGTCCGCCGGCCTCCAGCGCTCGCTCGACCTGCTCGCACCGGAGGGCACGGTGCTGGAGCTCAGCTGGTACGGCGACGAGCCCACGACCGTCTCGCTCGGTGGCAGCTTCCACTCGGGGCGGCTGAGCCTCCGGGCCAGCCAGGTCGGCCGGGTGGCCCCGGCGCGGCGCGACCGGCGTACGACCGGGGAGCGGCTCGCGCTCGCGCTCGAGCTGCTGCGCGACGACGCCTTCGACTGCCTACTGACGGGGGAGTCGGACTTCGAGGCGCTGCCCGAGGTGATGCCGCGGCTGGTCTCGCGCGAGCTGCCCGCACTGTGCCACGCGGTGACCTACGGCGCTGCGTCGTCGGAGGAGGTGTCGTGTTCGGCCTGACCGTCCGCGACCACATGATGGTGGCGCACAGCTTCCGCGGCGAGGTGTTCGGCCCCGCGCAGGCGCTGCACGGCGCGACGTTCGTCGTCGACGCGACCTTCCGCGGCGACTCGCTCGACGCGGACGGGATCCTCGTCGACATCGGCCGCGCGACCGAGGTGCTCAAGGAGGTCGTCGGCGAGCTCTCCTACCGCAACCTCGACGAGGAGCCGGCCTTCGCCGGGACCAACACCACCACCGAGGTGCTCGCCCGCCACGTCGCCGACCGGCTGGCCGAGCAGGTGGCAGCCGGGCGCCTCGGGCCCGCGGACCACCTCGCCGCCTTGGTCGTGACCCTGCACGAGTCGCACGTCGCCTGGGCGAGCTACGAGCGGTCGCTGTGACGGGCGGGGTGCTCCATGTCGTGGTCCCGGGCGGGATCGACGACCCGGCGCGCCCCAGCGGCGGCAACACCTACGACCGTCGTCTCTGCGCGGCGCTGCCCGGGCGCGGCCGGACGGTCCGGCTCGTCGAGGTCGAGGGTGGCTGGCCGTGGTCCGCAGACCTCGGGGCACCGGCCCTGGAGGGCGCGCTGGCCGGGCTGCCCGACGGTGCGACGGTGCTCGTCGACGGGCTGCTCGCCTCGCGCCTGCCGTCGGTGATGCTGCCGGCGAGCCGGCGGCTGCGGGTGGTGCTCCTCCTGCACCTGCCCGTCGGCGTCGACGACGTGCTGGCGCGGCTGCCCGAGCAGCAGGTCGTGATGGCGGCGGCCGGGGTGGTGACGCCCAGCGACTGGTGCCGGGACTGGCTCCTCTGGACCTACGACCTCGACCCGCGGCGCGTGGTCGTCGCCCGGCCTGGTGTCGACCGGGCCGCGGTGGCGTCGGGCACGCGGAGCGGCGCGTCGCTGCTCACCGTCGGCGCCGTCAGCTCGATCAAGGGCCAGGACCACCTGCTGGCCGCGCTCGCCGACCTCCGCGACCTCGCCTGGACGTGGACCTGTGTCGGCTCCCTGACGGTCGAGCCGGAGGCCACGGTGCGGCTGCGCCGGGCCGCGACGACCCTCGGGGTCGCCGACCGGATCCTGCTCGCGGGACCACTCGGCGGCGCGGACCTCGAGGCGGCGTACGCCGATGCCGACCTGCTCGTGCTGCCGAGCCGCACCGAGGCCTACGGCATGGTGCTCACCGAGGCGATCGCGCACGGCCTGCCCGTCGTGGCGACCGACGTCGGCGGCGTGCGCGAGGCGCTGGGGGAGTCGCCGACGGGATCCGTGCCCGGGCTCGTGGTGCGGCCGGGCGACCCGGCCGACCTCGCCTCGGCGCTGCGCCGCTGGCTGACCGACCACGACCTCCGCGCCCTCCTCCGGTCCGCCGCGCTCGAGCGGCGATCGCTGCTGGACGGCTGGTCCGTCACGGCCGGCCGCGTCGCGGAAGCGGTGCGGGAGGTGGCGGCGTGAGGGCGGTCCTGCGCTCGTCCTGGCGCTCGTCCTGGCGCTGGCTCGGCGGTGCGCTGGTCCTCGCGCTCGTCGTCCGCGAGGTCGGCAGCGGGCCCGTCCTCGAGGGCCTGCGCGCGCTCGACGTCCGCGTCCTGGTGGCGGGCGTGGCGCTCGCTCTCGTCACCACGATCGCGTCTGCGTGGCGCTGGACCCTCGTGGCGCGCGAGCTCGGGGTGGCCCTCACGCTGCCGCGGGCGGTGGCGGCCTGCTACCGCGCGCAGCACCTCAACACGATCCTGCCCGGCGGCGTGCTGGGCGACGTGCACCGCGGCGTGGTGCACGGCCGGTCCACCGGGGAGACCGGCCGGGCGCTGCGCGCCGTCGGCTGGGAGCGGTTCGCGGGCCAGCTCGTCCAGGCGCTCCTCGCCGTCGTGGTCCTCGCCGTCCTGCCGTCGCCGGCGCGCCCCGCGCTGCCGTGGCTGGTCGCCGCCGTGGCGCTGGTGGCGGTGCTTGCGGTGGTGCTGCTGCGCCGCACGCCCGACCGTGACGCGTGGTGGAGCCGGGCGGCGCGCGTGGTGCGCGACGACGTACGCCTCGCGCTCCTCGTACGCCGCTCGTGGCCGGGCGTCGTGCTGGCCTCGGTCGTCGCGACGGCCGGCTACGTCGCCACCCTCGTCCTGGCCGCCCGCGCCGTCGGCGTCGACGCGCCGGTGGCCACGCTGCTGCCCCTCGCGCTGGTGGTGCTGGTCGCGGCCGGGCTGCCGCTCAACCTCGCCGGCTGGGGACCGCGCGAGGGGACGGCCGCGTGGGCCTTCGCCGCCGCCGGGCTCGGCGCCTCGGCCGGCATGGCGACCGCCGTGGCCTACGGCGCGATCGTGCTCGTGGCCAACCTCCCCGGTCTGGCGGTGCTCGCCGCGGGCCGCCGCACCACCCCCGCTCCCGATCCCGTGCGAGGAGAACCCGCCCATGCCTGACCGGCCCTACACGATCCTCAGCTGCAGCATCTCGCTCGACGGCTACCTCGGCGGCGCGACCGAGGAGCGGCTCGTGCTCTCCAACGACGCCGACCTCTGCCGGGTCGACCGGGTCCGCGCCGAGTGCGACGCCATCCTGGTCGGCGCGGGCACGGTGCGCGACGACAACCCGCGGCTGCTGGTGCGCGACGCGGCCCTCCGCGAGCGACGGCGCGACCGCGGGCTGCCGGAGTCGCCCGCGAAAGTGACGATCACCCGGCACGCACAGCTCGACGCCCGCAGCAACTTCTTCGCGACCGGCGACAGCGAGAAGCTCGTCTACTGCCCGACCGGGTCGGTGGGAGCGGCCCGCACACGGCTCTCGCGGGTCGCCACCGTCGTCGACGGAGGTGCCGACGTGCAGGTCGGCCGGCTCACCGAGGACCTCTGGGACCGCGGCGTGCGCCGCCTGATGGTCGAGGGCGGCGGGCGCGTGCACACCCAGTTCCTCACCAGCGCCGTCGCCGACGAGCTCCACCTGGTCGTGGCTCCGTTCTTCGTCGGGACGTCCGCGGCCCGCCGCTTCGTGGGCGACGGCGCCTTCCCGTGGCACCCCGGGCACCGTGCCACCCTCGCCGAGACCCGCCAGATCGGTGACGTGGTGCTGCTGCGCTACGCGCTGTCCTCCCGCTACCAGGAGACAGCATGAGCATCGAGCGCCTCCCGGACCGGCCTTCCGCTGCCGTCGTACGCCGCGACGTGCAGCTGCCGCTGCGCCTGGCCGACGGCTCGCAGGTCCCCGCGCGGATGGTCACCTTCCACGGCCTGGTCGACGGGCGGGAGCACGTCGCCATCGGGCTGGGCGCCTGTGCGACCGACGACGCCCCCGGGGTCGACGTACCGCTCGTGCGGCTGCACAGCGAGTGCCTCACCGGTGACGTGCTGGGCAGCGCCCGCTGCGACTGCGGCCCCCAGCTGCAGGAGGCGATCGGACGCATCTCGCAGACGGGCGGCTACCTGCTCTACCTGCGCCAGGAGGGCCGCGACATCGGGCTCTACAACAAGATCGACGCCTACGCCCTCCAGGACGAGGGGCTCGACACCTACGAGGCCAACCTCGCGCTCGGCTTCGCCGAGGACGAGCGCGACTACACCGCCGCCGTGCAGATGCTCGAGGCGCTCGGCGTCGACCGCCTCGACCTGCTCTCCAACAACCCCGACAAGGCCGCCCAGCTCGAGGAGGCGGGTCTGCGGATCGAGCGCCGCGTGCACACCGCCCTGCACCTCAGCGAGGTCAACCACGGCTACCTCGCCACCAAGGCCGCCGGCGGGCACGTGCTCCACCTCCCCGGCCTGTGAGCCAGCCGGGGCGGGGAGTGGGTCGGCCTGTAGGCCGGGTTCTGTCCTGCTGACGCAGGGGCGACCATCCATCTGCGACGACCGTTGCCGGCCGCCTGGTGCGATCTACCCGGATGCTCGGGCGGGCCGCCCTCGGACGCATCCTGTCTGATCTTGCTCCGGGTGGGGTTTGCCTAGCTACGCCGGTCGCCCGGCGTACTGGTGGTCTCTTGCACCACCGTTTCACCCTTACCAGTCCCCGGAGGGGCTGGCGGTCTGTTCTCTGTGGCACTGATCCCGCGGGTTGCCCCGGGTGGCTGTTGGCCACCACCCTGCCCTGTGGAGCCCGGACCTTCCTCGACACCGCACCGAAGTGTGGTGCCGCGGCCGCCCGGCCGACCCACTCGCCGAGGATCCTAGCCGGGAGTCAGGGGTGGGTGAGCACCTCGGCGCCATCCTCGGTCACGACCAGGGTGTGCTCGAACTGCGCCGAGCGGCAACGGTCCTTGGTGACGACCGTCCAGCCGTCGTCCCACATGTCGTAGTCGGGGGTGCCGAGGTTGAGCATCGGCTCGATGGTGAAGGTCATCCCGACGCGGATCTCGTCGTCGAAGCGCTCGTCGTCGTAGTGGGGGATGATCAGCCCGGAGTGGAACGACGTGCCGATGCCGTGGCCGGTGAAGTCGCGGACGACGCCGTAGCCGAAGCGCTTGGCGTAGGACTCGATGACACGGCCGATGATGCTGACCCGGCGGCCGGGCTTCACGGCCTTGATCGCCCGGTCTAGGGCCTCGCGGGTGCGCTCGACCAGCAGGCGCGACTCCTCGTCGACGTCGCCGGCGAGGAAGGTGGCGTTGGTGTCGCCGTGCACGCCGTCGAGGTAGGCGGTGATGTCGATGTTGACGATGTCGCCGTCCTCGACGACGCGGGAGTCGGGGATGCCGTGGCAGATCACCTCGTTGACGCTCGAGCACAGCGACTTGGGGAAGCCGCGGTAGCCGAGGGTGGAGGGGTACGCCCCGTGGTCGCAGAGGAACTCGTGGCCGATCCGGTCGAGCTCGTCGGTGGTGACACCCGGCACGACGTGCTGCCCGACGAGCTCGCGGGCCTGGGCGGCGAGGCGGCCGGCGACCCGCATCCGCTCGATCGTCGCGGCGTCCTTGACCTCCTCGCCGGTGAAGCGCTGCGGCGCCGGCTTGTCGACGTACTCGGGGCGGACGATGTGGGCGGGGACGGCCCGGCGGGCTGACACCTCTGCGGGGGATACGACTGGCACGTCCGCGAGTGTAGTTTCGAGGGGTGAGCGACAACGAGTTCTGGTTCTGCCTGAAGCACCACACGGTCGAGGGCCACGACGGCTGCAAGAACGCCGACCGCCTCGGTCCCTACGCCACCTCCGACGAGGCCTCCCGGGCGCTCGAGAAGGTCGAGGAGCGCAACGAGGCCTGGGACAACGACCCCAAGTGGAACGAGGACGGCGCGGGATCCGGCGACGGCCTCACCGACGGGACGCCGGACAGCTGAGCGAGCCGCTCCCGACACGCGAGCCGCTCTCGCCCTGGCCGTTCGCCGGGCTGGTCGGGCTGGCGTGCGTCGCCTTCCTCATCGGCGCCACCCCGGTCGCCGTGGGCGCCCCGTGGTGGGCAATCGGGCTGCTGGCCCTGGTGTGGTGCGGAGCCCTGCTGCTGGCGGTCGCGTGGTTCACCACCCGGCCGAGAGCGGTCGTGCTGCTCCCGGCCGCGGTGGCGGTCGTGTGGCTGGCCACCGTGATCGGTGGCGCGAGGTTCCTCGGCTGGGCCTGAGTCAGAACGTGTGCTCGGCGCCCGGGAAGGTGCCGCCGCGGACGTCGTCGGCGTACGCCCTGGCGGCTTCGAGCAGCACGGAGTGCACGTCGGCGTACTGCTTGACGAAGCGGGCCATCCGGCCGGTCCGCAGGCCGAAGGCGTCCTGCCAGACCAGCACCTGGCCGTCGCAGCCGGCGCCCGCGCCGATGCCGATGGTCGGGATGGTCAGCTCCTTGCTGATCCGCTCGGCGACGTCGCCGGGCACCATCTCCATCACCACCGCGAAGGCGCCGGCCTCCTGCACCGCGTGCGCGTCAGCGATGATCCGGTCGCTGGCCTCGCCGCGGCCCTGCACGCGGTAGCCGCCGAGGGTGTGCTCGCTCTGCGGGGTGAAGCCGATGTGCGCCATGACGGGGATGCCGCCCCGCGTGCACTTCTCGATGACCGGTGCCATCTCGGCGCCGCCCTCGAGCTTCACGCAGTGCGCGCCGGCCTCCTTCATGAAGCGGACGGCCGTCAGGTAGCCCTGCTCGGGCGAGGCCTGGTAGCTGCCGAAGGGCAGGTCGCCGACGACCATCGCGCGCTTCACCGACCGCGCGACCGCCCGGGTGAGCGGGAGCAGCTCGTCGACGGTGACGGGGAGCGAGGTCTCGTTGCCGTAGACGTTGTTGGACGCGGAGTCGCCGACCAGCAGGAGGTCGATGCCGGCCTCGTCGAAGGTGGCCGCGGTGTACATGTCGTACGCCGTCAGCATGGTGATCTTCTCCCCGCGCTCCTTCATCTCCCGCAGGTGATGGGTGCGTACGCGCTTGGCCGGGGCCGCCGCGGCGGCTGCCGGGCCGGAGCCGTAGGGGGCGGTCTCTTCGGGTGCAGGCATGGGTCGCTCCTCGTCATCTCGCAGCTCCCTGGTGGAGTCCACGGACCACTCATCAGGCTAGTGCGGACTCGCGGGTAGCAGCCCTGTGGCGATGGTCACTCAGCGCGGCGAGACGCGCAGCACCCGGTCGTTGCCGTTGTCGGTGGTGATGAGGAGGTCGCCGTTGCGGGCCGCGGTGATCGAGCGGAGCCGGCCGTAGCGCTGGAGCGCGGCCGGGCGGGTCACCGACTGCAGCGCGCCGGAGGAGTCGAAGCGCATGAACAGCACCTCGCCGGCCTTCAGCGCGGCCACGGCGAGGGTGCCGTCGAGGTCGCCCCACTGCGCGCCGCTGACCCAGGCGGCGCCCGAGGTCGCGAGCGTCGGGTTGCCGGAGGACCACTTCGCGTCCTGCTGGGTCCCGGGCAGCGACTGGTCGGTCATCGGGACCTCCTCGTTGTAGCCGGGCACCGGGTTCCAGCCGTAGTCGCCGCCCTCGACGAGCAGGTTCACCTCGTCGTCGCGGTAGCTGCCGTGCTCGACCGACCACAGCGAGCCGTCCCCGCGCTGCGCGAGCCCCTGCACGTTGCGGTGGCCGTAGGTCCAGACGAACCGGCGCGCGGAGGAGGCGTCGGCGTACGGGTTGTCGGGCATGGCGCCGCCATTGTTGCGGTGCACGCGCAGCACCTTGCCGCCGAGCGAGTCGAGGTTGCGCGGGTTGGTGCCGACGGCGGCATCGCCGGTGCCGACGAGCAGCGCGTCGCTGCCCCGCTCGAGCAGCAGCCGGCAGCCGCCGTGGCGGCCGCTGGTCGACGGCAGGCCGGAGAGGATCGTGCGGCGGTGGGCGACCGAGCGCCACTTCTTGTCCACACGCCAGCGCGACACCATGACCTCCGGGCCGCCGCTGGTCATGTGGCCGTGGCACGCCCACAGGAAGCGCTTGTCGGCGTCGACGGCCATCGACATCAGGCCGGTCTCGCCGGAGACCCAGACCAGCTTGGAGAGCCGGGCGAGCGTGTGCCGCTTGCCCTTGCGTACGACGTCGATGCGGGCGCGGTTGCGCTCGGTCACGAGCAGCCGCCCGCCGGGCGCCTGCTGGACGTCCCACGTGGTCTGGAGGCCGCGCGCGACGGTGCGGATCCTCAGCTCGGGTGCCGCGGCCCGGGAGCCGGAGCCCGGCGGCGCGGACGCCTCGGCCGGCACCAGCGCGAGCGCGGTGAGGAGGGAGGCGGACAGGGCGAGGGTGGTGCGGAGGTGGTGGCGCACGCCGGTGACGCTACGCGGAGGGCGGTGCGGCGGTAAAGGTCCTCACGCCGGGTCGAGCGGCCGGGCGAGCTGGATGCCCACCCGGGTGGTGGCGTAGCCGAGGCGGGTGTTGAGCGCCCGCATCGCCGCGTTGCCGTCCTGCGTCCACGTGTAGACCTCGGTGAGCCCGTGGTCGACGGCCCACGCCAGCGTGCGCAGCTTGAGGTGGATCGCGAGCCCGCGGCCGCGCCAGTCGCTGCGCACGGCGGTGAGCAGGTGCTCGGCGCGGGTCGGGTGGTCGGGGTCGAGGCCGAGGCCCGCGCAGCCGACGACCTCGCCGTCGGCCAGGGCGAGGAACATCGGGTCGCCCAGCCACTCGCGTACCCAGTTCTCCGGGCTCACGTCGAGCGGGGTGTCGACCGAGAGGCCGGCGATCGCCTCGAGCCCGAAGCGTTCGTAGGACGCCTCCCACAGGCCCGGGCGCTCCTGCGCGGTGACGACCTCGATGCCGTCGGGAGTCGGCGTCACATCGACCGGCCCGTCGAGGTGGAAGGTCTGCTCGACCTCCCGGTTGACCTCGGCGAACCCGAAGCGGTGGGCGAAGGCGAGTGACGCGTCGTCGTCCGCCCCGGCCCGCAGCGTCGGGACGCCGAGGGTGCGGACGTGCTCGACCAGGTGCTCCAGCAGGGCGGTGCCGATGCCGCGGCGACGGTGCTCGGGCAGCACCCGCGGGATCACCGAGCCGCCGCCGGCGCTGTCGGACCGGTCGGACAGGCCGTGGCCGACGACCACGCCGTCCTCGCGGGCCAGGACCATCAGCCGGTCGGGCGAGTCGGCCTCGTGCAGCTCGGCCACGGTGACGGTCCGCTCGTAGGGGAGGACCGCGATCCGCACCTGTCGCCAGGCCTCGTAGTCGTCGTCGGTGACGCAGCGGGTGATCTCGAGGGCCATGGGTGCACCTTCGCGCCGCGACGCCGGGGTCGTCCAGTGGGTTTCGGCCGTCGGGGTAGTCCAGTGGCAGATGGTCGACATCCGGGCCCCGGGACAGCCATCTGCCACTGGACTACCCGGGCGGGACAGCCATCTGCCACTGGACTACCCGCACGGGCGGGCCGCGGCCGCAGGCGCCTTCCCTAGAGTGAGGCCGTGGACTTCTACTCCGCCTACGCCCAGGGCTTCGCGCGCGTCGCGGCCGTGACCCTGCCGGTGCACCTCGCCGATCCCCTCGCCAACGCGGCCGTGGTCATCGAGCAGGCGGAGGCCTGCCACGACGACCACGTCGCGGTCGCGGTGTTCCCCGAGCTGTGCCTGACCGGCTACTCGGTCGACGACCTGTTCCTCCAGGACACGCTGCTGGCGACGGTCGAGGAGGCGATCGCGGAGATCGTCGCGGCGAGCGCCGACCTGATGACCGCCCTGGTCATCGGCGCCCCGCTCGTCCAGGGCAACCGCGTCCTCAACTGCGCGGTCGTGGTGCACCGCGGCTCGATCCTCGGCGTCGCGCCCAAGTCGTACCTCCCCACCTACCGCGAGTTCTACGAGCGCCGCTGGTTCGCCCCCGGGGACGACCGCGAGCTGGAGTGGATCACTGTCGCCGGGCAGGACGTCCGCTTCGGGCCGGACCTGATCTTCCGCTGCCTCGACGTGCCCGGCCTCGACCTGCACGTCGAGGTCTGCGAGGACATGTGGGTGCCGGTGCCGCCGAGCGCCGAGGCCGCGCTGGCCGGGGCCACGGTGCTGGCCAACCTCAGCGGCTCGCCGATCACCGTCGCCCGAGCGGAGGACCGCCGGCTGCTGGTGCGCAGTGCCAGCGCGCGCTGTGCGGCGGCGTACGTCTATGCCGCGGCGGGGCAGGGCGAGTCGACCACCGACCTCAGCTGGGACGGCCAGACGATGGTCTACGAGTGCGGCTCGCTGCTGGGCGAGAGCGAGCGGTTCCCCGACGGCCCGCGGCGCACGGTGGTGGACGTCGACCTCGACCTCGTCCGGCAGGAGCGGCTGCGCCAGGGCACCTTCGACGACAACCGGCGCACCCACCGCGAGCGCGTGCACCGCTTCCGCATCGTCGAGTGGGAGCTCGCGCCGCCGGCCGGTGACATCGGCCTGCACCGCAAGGTCGACCGCTACCCGTTCGTCCCCGACGACCCCGAGCGCCTCGAGCTCGACTGCTACGAGGCCTACAACATCCAGGTCTCCGGCCTCGAGCAGCGCCTCAACGCGATCGGCTCGCCCAAGGCGGTGATCGGCGTCAGCGGCGGCCTCGACTCCACGCACGCGCTGATCGTGGCCTGCAAGGCGATGGACCGGCTCGGGCGGCCGCGCAGCGACGTGCTCGCGTTCACGATGCCCGGCTTCGCGACCGGCTCGACCAGCAAGTCGTACGCCACCCGGCTCTCGCAGGCGCTCGGCGTGACCTTCGAGGAGCTCGACATCCGCCCCGCCGCGGAGCAGATGCTCAGGGACCTCGGGCACCCCTACGCCGAGGGCGAGAAGGTCTACGACGTCACCTTCGAGAACGTCCAGGCCGGCCTGCGCTACGACTACCTCTTCCGGCTGGCCAACCAGCGCGGCGGCATCGTCGTCGGCACCGGCGACCTGTCCGAGCTCGCGCTCGGCTGGTGCACCTACGGCGTCGGCGACCAGATGTCGCACTACACCGTCAACGCCGGCGTCCCGAAGACGCTCGTGCAGCACCTGATCCGCTGGGTGATCAGCCACGGCGAGTTCTCCGAGGAGGTCGGCGAGCTGCTCGGCGAGATCCTGTCCCAGGAGATCACCCCCGAGCTGATCCCGATCGAGGAGGGCAAGAAGCCGCAGGCCACCCAGGACACCGTCGGCCCCTACAACCTCCAGGACTTCACGCTCGCGCTCGTGGTGCGGCACGGCTTCCGCCCGCGCAAGATCGCCTTCCTCGCCTGGCACGCGTGGAAGGACCTCGAGGCGGGCGAGTGGCCGCCGGGCTTCCCCGAGGACGCGCGGGTGGCGTACGACCTCGAGGAGGTCCGCACCTGGCTGCAGGTCTTCGTGAAGCGCTTCTTCGCCAACCAGTTCAAGCGCTCCGCCCTGCCCAACGGCCCGAAGGTCAGCCCCAGCGGGACGATGAGTCCCCGCGGCGACTGGCGGATGCCCAGCGACGCCAAGGGCACGGCCTGGCTGGCCGAGATCGAGCGGGACGTCCCGACCGCCTGACCGGGCAGCGGTGGTCCACCCACATTTGTCGCGCGAGGAATGTGGGTGGACCACCGGCCTCGGGCGTGTCGTCGTACGCCACGCCGGTGGGCGGTGGCCCACCTACATTCGGACAGCCCGGAATGTAGGTGGACCACCGCTCGAGCGGGCGGTCCCACCGACCTTTGCCTGCCCTTAACGACGGGCTGGAGCGCGGTTAGCCGCGGTCCGGAGAACCTCCTTCCATGACGCCGCACCGGCGTCGATCGAGGAGGAGGAACAGTGCAGAGGAAGAAGCTTGTCATCGGCGGTGTCGCCGCGGCCGTGGTCGTGGCCGGTGCCGGGACCTGGTGGGCGATCGACCGCTCGGCCGAGGCCCAGACCACCGAGCGCGGCACGTGTGGCGGCGCGACGTGGGAGCTCAGCATGGAGGCCGAGGACGGCGGTGTCGAGGTGAGCGCCGAGATCCAGTCGTCCGGTCCCGGTGAGACGTGGGACGTCGCCCTGCTGCGCGGCGACACCTCCCTCCTGGAGGGCAGCCGCACCACCGACGACGACGGTGAGATCGACGTCGACGCCTTCACCGCGGACGACTCCGCGGACGCGACCTACACCGCCACCTTCACCCCCGCCGAGGGCGAGCCCTGCACGGCCTCGCTCGGCTCCTGACCCGCCACCACTCAGACCCCACGACACACGAGGAGACACCGTCATGAAGAAGATCATCGCCAGCACCGCCGTCGCCGCGACCGCAGCGGTCGGCACCGCCGTCCTGGTCGCCGCCCCGGCCAACGCCGACGTCGAGCGCCGCGGCACCTGCGCCGGAGCGACGTACGAGCTCTCGGTCGACCGTGAGCGCGGCGGCTACGACGTCGACGCCGACCTCGAGGGCGCCAAGGCGTTCAGCACGTGGCAGGTCACGATCCGCCACGACGGCAAGGTCGCCGCCCAGCGCACGGTGCGCGCCGACGACGAGGGCGAGCTGGACCTCGACACCTGGACGCGCAACACCCGTGGCAAGGACGTCTACAAGCTCACCGTGAAGCCGTCCGGCGGCAGCGCCTGCTCGACCTCCGTCACCGTCGGCTGAGCATCGCACCCAGGAGCCCGGGTCAGGCCGTCCCCAGTCGGACGGCGACCCGGGCTCCGCCCATGTCCGAGGTGTCCGTGGCCAGCCAGCCGCCGGAGTCCGTCGCGGTCCGGGCGGCGATGGAGAGGCCCAGCCCGGTCGAGCCCGCGCCACTGGTGCCACGGGCGGCGGCGTCGACGCCGGCCGGCAGCCCGGGACCGGCGTCCTCCACCACGAGGGTGACGTCCTCGTCCGTGGCGGTCAGCGTGACGCGTACGGCGTCGTCGTCGGCGGTGTGGGTGAAGACGTTGTCGAGCAGCACGTCGACGACCGCCTCGAGGTCCGCCCGGCTGGTGCGGAGCAGGGGACCGGAGGTGGCGAGGTCGAGCTCGAGCGGACGACCGAGGTCCTCGGCGAGCGGCACCCAGTGGCGTACCCGCTCCGCGAGGACGTGTACGCCGTCGGTGCGGGGGTCGAGCCCCTCGCGCTCGGACCGCCGGGCCTCGCGCACGACCTCGTCGACGGTCGCCTGCAGGGAGTCCAGGTCGCCGGAGAGTCGCTCGCGCAGGTCGGGGTCCGGCACCGCCTCGACGCGCAGCCGCAGCGCGGTGACGGGCGTGCGCAGCCGGTGGGACAGGTCGGCCACGGACTCGCGCTCGCGGGAGAGCAGCAGCTGGATCCGGCCGACCAGCCGGTCGATCGCCGCCCCGAGCTCCTGGACCTCGGCGGGACCCTCGACCGCGGCCACCGGGTCCGGCTCGCCCGGCCGGCCGAGGGTCTGCGTGTGCTCCGCCAGCCGCCGGATGGGCTGCACGAAGGACCGGCCGAGCCGGTCCACCACGACGAGGGAGCCGGCCAGCAGGGCGAGCGCGAGGAGGGCCAGCAGGCCCCAGGCCACGCCGACCACCGAGTCGATCCCGGGCTCGTCGACGACCACCCGGATGACCGGGGTCTGCGAGGGCAGGGCGGAGTTGCCGCCGCGCGAGACGGGCACCAGGATCTGCGAGCCGTCCGCGACGTCGTCGACCCGCGCCCGGCCGGTGTTGCGGGCGTCGAGCACCCGCGAGTCCTCGCCGGGGTCCGGCCCGACGCCGGTGCCGTCCGGGTAGAGCACCGTGACCTGGGTGTGCTCCTCGCCGTCGTTGAGCCGGTCGACGTACACCGCGACCGAGCCCTTGTCGTCGTGGCGCGACACCACGGTCTCGACGGCCTGCACCTCGAGCGCGGCCCGGGCGAGTCGGTCCTCGAGGGCGTAGCTGCGGACCAGGATCGCCATCGGCACGAGCATCGCGAGCAGCACCATCGAGATGGCCGCCGCGGCCGTGAGCAGCAGGCTGCGCCGCACCTCAGCCGTCCTCGGGGACGGCGAGGCGTACGCCGACGCCGCGCACGGTGGTGAGGTAGCGCGGGGCGGCGGCCGTCTCGCCGAGCTTGCGCCGCAGCCACGAGAGATGCACGTCGACGGTCTTGTCCGAGCCGCCCCACGGCTGGCGCCAGACCTCGACCAGCAGGTCGCGCTTGGTGACCACCTCGCCCGGCCGCTCGGCGAGGTGGGCGAGCAGGTCGAACTCGCGCGGGGTCAGCTCGACCTCGCGGCCGTCGAGGTGCACGCGCCGCCCGGCCAGGTCGATCGTGATACCGCCGACGGTGAGGGTGGCGGGGCGTTCGCGCCCGGACTCGACGCGCCGGAGCACCGCGCGCACGCGGGCGTCGAGCTGGGCGCTGGTGAACGGCTTGACGACGTAGTCGTCCGCCCCCGCGTCGAGCGCGCCGACGAGGGACGGGTCGTCGTCGCGGGCGCTGGCGATGATGACCGGCACCTGGCTCACCGCGCGCAGCATGGACAGCACCTGCGTGCCATCGACGTCGGGGAGGCCGAGGTCGAGGACGACGAGGTCGGGGGAGGAGTCGACGGCGAGCTGGAGCCCGGCCATGCCGGAGGGGGCCGAGGTGACGGTGTGCCCGAGCTCGCGCAGGGCCTTCACCAGCAACGGCCTGATCCGGTCGTCGTCCTCGATGATCAGCACCTCGGCCACGCAGGGACCGTACCGCCCGCGCCCGGAGCAGGCGGCTTCCTTAGCCGTCCCTTAACCACCACCTGACCTCCCGCTGACGCAGGACAGGGCACGATGGGCTGGTGACTGGCCCCCTGAGACGTCGGATGCTGCTCGTCGGCCTGTGGGCCGCCGTCACCGCCGTCGCGGTGCTCGTCGGCGTCTTCGCCATCTCGACCGTCGGCGCCACCATCCGCGACCGCGGGCCGGTGGGCGACGAGGTCGCCCGCGACACCTCGGTGCAGCCGACGGACGTGCCGTCGCCGGAGGGCCCGAAGGTCCGCGACGAGGTGTCGGGGGAGTGGGGCGCCTTCGTCGTGGAGTGCCGCGACACGTGGGCGTACGGCATCGCGGCGCGCCCCGATCGGGCGGCGGGCTGGCGCGTCGTCAGCTGGGAGAAGGGCCCCGACGACGACGTCGACGCGGTCTTCAGCGACGGTCGGAACTCGGTGGACCTCGAAGTGTTCTGCAACAGGGGCCGGCCGACGCTGGCGGAGCTCGAGCGCAACACCCTGGGCGACGACTGACGACCGGATGCAACCTTTGTCCCTGCAGGTGCGTCCAGTCTGGGTCCGCACCATCACGGGAGAGAGATCCATGACCGTCCGCATGACCGTCCGCACCACCGTCCGCACCACTGTCCGGAGCGCCGCCGGCGCCGCCCTGCTCGCCACGCTGCTCGCCCCGGCCGGGGGTGGAGCGGCGGCCGCTCCGGCCACTGACGAGCGTGCTGCCGCGCCGCGCACCACGCTGACCTTCACCGTCGCGGACTGCGAGGGCTGCGAGGTCCAGCTCGTCAACGCCCGCAGCACCCTCGACGCCGACGTCGTCCACGTCTGGGAGTCGCGCACCAAGCAGGTGGAGGACGGCAGCGTGACCTTCACGATCCCCACCCGACGCACCTGGGGCATGTCGGCCACCGTCGTCGCGCCGTGGGAGGGCCACACCGGCTACGTGACCACCGTGGCCTGGCGCTACAACGGCAAGTACGTCGGTGACACCGTCACCCTCGAGGAGGCCGTGACCCGGACGAAGGCGTCGGCGTGCTGGGAGGGCGTGCGCAGCCGCCGGGTCACGATGCCGCTCGTCGTGGAGAAGGTCCGCGTGGCCGGCGTGCGCAGGGAGGTCGACGGCAGCATCGCCTTCGTGCCCACGACCACGAGCTGGCTGCCGCCGATGCGCCAGGTCTGGGACGGCGTGCTGGGGTCGCAGGACGTCAACATCTGCCGCTGAGCGGTCTCGACACGCTCGCTCCGCTCGCTGCTCAACCAGCGACGGGGTCCCCGGCTGTCGGTGTCCGCGTCAGTCGGTGCGGATGCCGACGCCGGGGCCGACGTCGGCGCCGGTGAGGTAGAAGATCGTCAGCACGGTGACCCACGAGAGCCAGAACGGCACCACGAACGGCAGCATCCGCGAGATGACGGTGCCCAGCCCGGCGTCCGGCTCGTACTTCTTCAGCATCACCAGGAAGATCCAGATGTAGGGGTTCATCGGCGTGATGACCTGCGTCGCGGAGTCGCCGACCCGGAAGGCAGCCTGGACGAAGCCCGGCTCGTAGCCCAGCAGGGCGAACAGCGGCACGAAGACCGCACCCATCAAGGTCCACATCGACGAACCGCTGACGATGAAGAGGTTCAGGACCGACGCCAGCAGGATGAACCCGATGATCGCGGGGTAGCCGGTGAGCCCGATCGACTCCAGGCCGTGGGCGCCCGCGACGGCGAGGGCCGAGCCGACGTTGCTCCAGTTGAAGAGCGCGATGAACTGCCCGAGCATGAACGCGAGCACGATGAACGCCGCCATGTCCTTGATGCCCAGTGCCATCACCTTGGGCACGTCGGCGGCGTGCCGCAGGGAGCCGCTCACGAAGCCGTACGCCAGCGCGGGGGCGAGGAACAGCGCGAAGACGATGAACACGGTCGAGTCGAGGAGCGGCGACTCCGGGAGGAAGCCCCCGTCGTCGTTGCGCCAGGGCGAGCCACCGGGCACCACGGCCGCGACGACGAGGGCCGCGAGCGCGAGGAACACCACGCCGGCCACGCGCAGCCCGCGGCGCTCGGCGGGAGTCAGGTCGGGCGAGAGGTCCTCGGGCGTCGGCCGGAGCGCGGGAGCGACGTCGTCGCCGGCGTCCGCACCGCCCTCGAGCGTGGCGTCCGCGTCCTCCTGCTCGACCGTGTCGACGGGCGCGCCCTCGCGGACCAGGCGCGGCTCGACCAGCCGGTCGACGACCAGGCCGGCGACCAGCGCCAGGACCACCGACGAGGCGATGTTGAACCACAGGTTGGAGATCGGCGTGACCGCGGCGCCGGGGTCGGGGAGGCCGCCGGTGACCGAGCTCGTGATGCCGGCGAACAGGGCGTCGAGGCTGGTCACCAGCATCGACGTGGAGTAGCCCGCCCCGACGGCGGCGAACCCGCCGACCAGGCCCGCCAGCGGGTGGCGGCCCGCGGCCTTGAACACCATCGCCGCGAGGGGCGGCACCACGATGAAGGCGGCGTCGGCCATGACCGAGGCGTTCACGCCGACGAAGCCGACGGCGTACGGCAGGAGCCAGCGCGGTGCGGAGCCGAGGCTCGCCCGGATCGCGGCGGCGAGGAGGCCGGTGCGCTCGGCGACGGTGACCGCCAGCAGGATGGTGACCACCGTGACGAGCGGCGGGAAGCCGATGAAGTTGGCGCCGAGGTTGACCGTCAGCCAGGTGAGGCCTTCGCCGGTGAAGAGCCCGCGGACGGCCGTCTCCTCGTCCGCCCCGGGGATCGTCACGGCGGTGCCGAGCAGCTGCAGCACCGTGGACACGACCCCGACCAGCAGGAACAGGCCGAGGAACAGCAGGAACGGGTCGGGCAGCCGGTTGCCCACGCGCTCGACCGCGGCCAGCGCGCGGTCGGTGCGGGTCGTCTCGGTGACGTCGGAGGACACCTCAGGCCTCCCCGAAGTAGGAGGGCATGTCGACGGCGCCCCCGGCGGCCTCGAAGTCCGCGGCTGCGGCGTCGCGCAGGTCGGGGTCGCTGAGCCAGTCCGCGGCGACCGCGGCCAGGGACCAGGCCGAGTCGAGGACGACGCGGTCGGCCTCCTCGCTGACCGCCGCGTCCGCGAACTCGCGCGTGTGCAGCGAGAGGTCGGCGTCGGTGATGCTCACCATCGCGTGCACGCCGGGGACCCGGAAGGACACGTTGCCGAAGTCGGTCGAGCCGGCGAACAACCGTGGCACGACGTCGGGCGGCAGCACCGTGCGCCCGCGCTCGCCGTAGCGCGTCGTCCAGGCGGCCGCGAGCGGTCCGTTGCCGCGCACGGGGAGGTAGGCAGGCGCCTCGTCCCAGGCGAGCTCGACCCCGCAGCCGGTCATCAGCGCGGCGCCGCGGGCGATGTCGCCGAGCCGGTCGCTGAGGACCGCGAGGCCCTCGGGGTGCTCGCTGCGGAGGTAGAACAGCATCTCGGCGTGCTCGGGGATCACGTTGGGGCGCTCGCCCCCGGCTGTCACCACGCCGTGCACCCGGTCGGTGGGCGGCATCTGCTGCCGGTGCAGGCCGACGCCGGTGTACATCAGGTTCACGGCGTCGAGGGCGTTGCGGCCCATGAAGGGCTGCGCCGATGCGTGCGAGGTGATGCCGCGGAAGGTGGCGCGCAGCTGGCGGCGACCGAGGAACAGCGGCTCGGCGATGTCGAAGGTGAAGGGGTGCACCATGAGCGCGGCCCCGACCCCGTCGAAGGCGCCCTCCGCCGCCATGAGCTCCTTGCCGCCCCCGCCCTCCTCGGCCGGGGTGCCGAGCCACACGACCCGGCCCGGCAGCCGGTCGCCGAGGGCGGCCAGGGCGAGGAACGCGCCCAGCCCGGCGGTGGCGATCACGTTGTGGCCGCACCCGTGGCCGATGCCGGGCAGGGCGTCGTACTCGGAGAGCACCGCGATGGTGGGTGCGTCGGCCGGACCGGCCTCGGCACGCAGCGCCGTGGCCAGCCCGTGGGCCGCGCGGACGACGTCGATGCCGCGCGACTCGACGAGGTCGGCGAGCGCAGCCGCGGAGCGGTGCTCCTCGAAGGAGACCTCCGGGTGGGCGGCGAGGTCGTGGCTCGCGTCCAGCAGGGTGGGTCCGAGGTCGTCGACCGCCTCCCGGAGCGCTGCGAGGACCTCGGCCGGTGCCCCGGTGGTGGTCGCTCCCGCCGCGCGCGCCGTGCGCGCGCGGCGCCTGGTCTCCTCGGCGAGGTGGCCGAGCAGGAAGCCGTCCGGGGGCAGTGGAGCGGAGGTGTCGGAGGGCAGGTCGTGGGTGTGGCTCATCGTGCAGCGTCCCTTTCCCGTGGTGAGCGGGCCCGAGTGGGGGCTGGGTCCGCGACGCTAGCACCGCCCACACCTCAGCCACCGCGCCGCCGGGCGCGCACGCACCCCTAGGCTGGTGCCATGGGCAAGCAAGAGGACTTCGTACTCCGCGCGCTCGAGGAGCGCGACGTCCGGTTCGTCCGGCTGTGGTTCACCGACGTGCTCGGCTTCCTCAAGAGCGTGAGCGTGGCGCCGGCCGAGCTGGAGAACGCCTTCGACGAGGGCATCGGCTTCGACGGGTCGGCCATCGAGGGCTTCGCCCGCGTCTACGAGTCCGACATGCTCGCCCACCCCGACGCCTCGACCTTCCAGATCCTGCCGTGGCGCGGCGGCGACGAGGGCCCGGCCACGGCCCGCATGTTCTGCGACATCGTGATGCCCGACGGCAGCCCGTCGTACGCCGACCCGCGGCACGTGCTGAAGCGCACGCTCAGCAGGGCCGCCGACCAGGGTTTCACCTTCTACACCCACCCCGAGATCGAGTTCTACCTGTTCAAGGACGTGCCCGGCGCGGGCGAGGAGCCGCAGCCGGTCGACCGCAGCGGGTTCTTCGACCACACCGCCCAGTCACGCGGGTCGGACTTCCGCCGCGAGGCGATCACCATGCTCGAGGCGATGGGCATCTCGGTGGAGTTCAGCCACCACGAGGGCGGGCCCGGCCAGCAGGAGATCGACCTGAGGTACGCCGACGCGCTGACCACCGCCGACAACATCATGACGTTCCGCACGGTGGTGCGTGAGGTCGCGCTCGGGCAGGGGATCTGGGCGTCCTTCATGCCCAAGCCGTTCACCACCCACCCGGGCTCCGGCATGCACACCCACGTCTCGCTCTTCGAGGGCGACCGCAACGCCTTCTTCGAGGCCGGTGCGCAGTACCAGCTCTCCAGGACCGGCCGGCAGTTCATCGCCGGGATCCTGCGCCACGCCAGCGAGATCAGCGTGGTCACCAACCAGTGGGTCAACTCCTACAAGCGGCTGCTCGGCGGCGGCGAGGCCCCCTCGGGCGTGTGCTGGGGACACAACAACCGCTCGGCCATGGTCCGGGTGCCGATGTACAAGCCCAACAAGGGCCAGTCGACGCGCATCGAGCTGCGCACCATCGACCCGGCGTGCAACCCCTACCTCGCCTTCGCGGTGGTGCTCGCCGCCGGCATGAAGGGCATCGAGGAGGGCTACGAGCTCCCGCGCGAGGCCGAGGACGACGTCTGGTCGCTCACCGAGCGCGAGCGCAAGGCGCTCGGCATCGCGCCGCTCCCCAGGAGCCTGTGGGACGCCATCGGCATCGCGGAGGACTCCGAGCTGCTCGCCGAGACGCTGGGCGAGCACGTCTTCGACTACTTCCTCCGCAACAAGCGCGCCGAGTGGGAGGAGTACCGCACCCAGGTCTCCGCCTACGAGCGCGACCGGATGCTCCCCGTCCTCTGACCGGGCCGTGGAGCGTCCTGACGTGAGCCCGCGCATCCTGGTCGTCGAGCACGAGGACTCCTGCCCGCCCGCGCTCGTGGGCGAGTGGCTGGTGGGCGTGGGCTGCACGCTCGAGGTCTGCCGTCCCTACCTCGGCGACGCGCTGCCCGCCCTGACGTCGTACGACGGCGTGCTGGTGCTGGGCGGCGAGATGGGTGCCAACGACGACGCCGCGCACGCGTGGCTGGCGCCGCTCAAGGCGGGCATCCGTGACGCGGTCAGCGCAGGCACGCCCGTGCTCGGGATCTGCCTGGGGCACCAGCTCATGGCCGTCGCGCTGGGTGGCGTCGTGGAGCGCAACTCGCGAGGCCAGACGGTCGGGCTGCAACCGGTCGGCTGGAGCGACGACGCAGCTGACGACGACTGGGCAGCGGGTCGGACCGGCGACGAGCGGGCGATCCACTGGAACAACGACGTGGTCGTCACCTTGCCCGAGGGTGCCGTGGTGCTCGCGCGGACGCCCGACGGCGAGGTCCAGGCGGCCCGTTTCGCGCCCCGGGCGTGGGGCATCCAGGCCCACCCGGAGGCGCACGCCGGCATCATCCGGCGCTGGGTCGAGACCGACCGTGAGGACGAGGTGGCGCGCGACTTCGACGAGGAGGCGGTGCTGGCGGCGATCGACCAGGCCGCGCCCGCCCTGACGTCGTACTGGAAGCCGATGGCCGAGCGCTTCGCGGCCATCGTCGCCGACGTGCGCGCGGAGGCGCGGCGATGAGCCCGACCTCCAGCGGCGCCTTCGTGCGCATCGGCTTCGTCGACGGTGCCGCCGCGGCGCAGGGCATCGAGCGGCTCGGCGACGCCGGCCGGCCGCTCACCGACCAGCTGGCCGCCACCGCGGACCCCGACGCCGCGCTCGCCGGTCTGCTGCGCCTCTCGGACGCCCTCGACGAGCGAGAGCCCGGCTCCGGGCCGGCGATGCTGGCCGAGCTGGCCGACGACGAGGGCACCGCGATGCGGGTCTGCTGCGTGCTGGGCGCCTCCGCCGCGCTGACCAGCCACCTGGTCCGCCACCCCGAGCACTGGCGCGAGCTGACCGACCCCACGCTCGGCAGCACCCGCGTGCCGGCGTACGCCGTGCGCGAGTCGCTGCTCGCGGCCGTGGGTGCCGACCACCGCGACGCCACGCCGGTGTCGTCGCTGCCGGACGCGCGGGCGGTCGACGCGCTGCGCGTGGAGTACCGCCGGGTGCTGCTCCGGCTCGCCGCGCGCGACCTGGCGCACCACGTCGGCCTCGACGACGCCGCGGCGGAGATCTCCGACCTGGCCGCCGCCACCCTCGAGGCCGCCCTCGCGGTGGCCCGGGCGCGGGTCGGCGAGACGGCGGCGACCGCCCGGCTGGCCGTCATCGCGATGGGCAAGTGCGGCGGCCACGAGCTCAACTACATCTCCGACGTGGACGTCGTCTACGTCTACGAGCCGGCGGTGCTCGACTCGGGGGAGCGCGCCGACGAGGGCACGGCGCTGCGGGCCGCCACCCAGCTGGCCTCGCAGCTGATGCGGGTCTGCTCCGACCACACCCGCGAGGGCACGATCTGGCCGGTCGACGCCAACCTGCGCCCCGAGGGCAGCCAGGGGCCGCTGGTCCGCACGCTCGCCAGCCACCGCGGCTACTACGAGAAGTGGGCCAAGACCTGGGAGTTCCAGGCGCTGCTCAAGGCGCGCCCGGTGGCCGGCGACGCAGCGCTCGGGCGTGACTACCTCGACGTGATCGAGCCGATGGTGTGGAGCGCCGCCGAGCGCGACGGCTTCGTCGCCGACGTGCAGGCGATGCGACGCCGCGTGGTCGACCACATCCCCGCCCACGAGGCCGAGCGCCAGCTCAAGCTCGGGTCGGGCGGCCTGCGCGACGTCGAGTTCGCCGTCCAGCTGCTCCAGCTCGTGCACGGCCGTGCCGACCCGTCGCTGCGGGAGGGGGCGACGCTGAGCGCGCTCGCCCGGCTGACCGCAGGAGGCTACGTCGGGCGCGAGGACGGGGAGAAGCTGCACGAGGCGTACTCCTTCCTGCGCACCCTCGAGCACCGCATCCAGCTCCACCAGCTGCGGCGCACCCACGTCCTGCCCGACGACGAGGCCTCGCTGCGACGGCTGGGACGCTCGCTCGGGCTGTTCTCCGAGCCGGTCGCCCAGCTGGAGAAGCAGTGGCGCTACCACCGGCGCGAGGTGCGCCGGCTGCACGAGAAGCTCTTCTACCGGCCGCTCCTGGGTGCCGTCGCCAAGCTCGCCGGGCCCGAGGCACGGCTCTCCCTCGAGGCGGCCGAGGCCCGGCTGTCCGCGCTGGGCTACGCCGACCCGAAGGCCGCGTTGCGCCACCTCGAGGCCCTGACCAGCGGGGTCTCGCGCACCTCCGACATCCAGCGCACGCTGCTGCCGGTGCTGCTCGAGTGGTTCGCCGACTCGCCCGACCCCGACGCCGGGCTGTTCGGGTTCCGACGGATCAGCGAGAGCCTCGGACGCACGCCGTGGTACCTCACGATGCTGCGCGACGAGGGCGAGGTCGCCGAGCGGCTGGCGTATGTCCTCGGCACCTCGCGCTACGCCACCGACCTGCTCGAGCGCGAGCCCCAGGGCGTGAAGATGCTGGGGGAGTCGCTGGTCCCGCTGAGCGCCGAGGCGGCCCTGACGGAGATGGAGGCGCTGGTCGAGCGCGCCGACTCCCCGGAGGCGGCGGTGGGCGCGGTGCGTGCCGTACGCCGCCGGGAGCTGCTGCGCATCGCGTGCGGCGAGCTGGTGGCCGGGACCGACGTGGCGCTCGTCGGGCAGGGGCTGAGCCGGCTCACCGACGCCACCTTGCAGGCGACGCTGGACATCGCCACCGAGTCGGTCCGGCGGCAGCGTGCCCTCGACGCCGCGCCGAGCCGCATCGCGGTGATCGCGATGGGCCGCTACGGCGGCTTCGAGCTGTCCTACGGCAGTGACGCCGACGTGATGTTCGTGCACGACCCGGTCGAGGGCGTCGAGCCCCAGGTCGCCTCGTCCTTCGCCACGGCGGTGATCTCGGAGGTGCGGCGGCTGCTGTCGCTGCCGGCGAGCGACCCGCCGCTCGAGGTCGACCCCGACCTGCGCCCGGAGGGCAAGAACGGGCCGATGGTGCGCACCGTGGAGTCCTACGCCGCCTACTACGCCAAGTGGTCGCACGTGTGGGAGTTCCAGGCCCTGTTGCGCGCGGACCCCGTGGCCGGCGACGAGGAGCTGCGACGCGAGTTCACCGCGCTGATCGACCCGCTGCGGTTCCCGACCGAGGGCATCTCCGAGGCCGACGTGGTCGAGGTGCGCCGGATCAAGGCGCGCGTGGACGAGGAGCGGCTGCCGCGCGGCGCCGACCGGCAGACCCACCTCAAGCTCGGTCGCGGGGGACTGGCCGACGTGGAGTGGACCGTGCAGCTGCTCCAGATGCGCCACGCCGGCCGGGTGGAGGAGCTGCGGACCCCGCAGACGCTGCCCGCGCTGGAGGCGGCGGCCGCCGCCGGGCTGATCGGGGAGGACGACGCCCGCACGCTGGCCGAGGCCTGGCGGCTGGTCAGCCGGGTGCGCAACGCGGTGACCCTGGTGCGGGGCCGCCCTGCCGACCAGCTGCCGCGGGACGCACGCGAGCGGGCGGCGGTGGCCCGGGTGCTGGGCTACCCGCAGGGCTCGTCGGACCAGATGGTCAACGACTACCTCCGCACGACGAGGCGGGCCCACGCCGTGGTGGAGCGGGTCTTCTGGGAGTGAAGATCATCTATTCATCTCGCTCAGAAGAAGGTATTCTCTTCATATGAGTGACGTGAAGCAGGATGCTTCAGTGACGATCATTGGTGACCTCGTGGGCTCGCGCCTGCGCGAGGACCGAGCGGCCGTGCACGCCCTGTTCGTGAAGGCGGTCGACGCCGTCAACGCGGAGTACGCACCGCCCGTGCCGCTGCGCATCGGCGTGGGCGACGAGTTCCAGGGGATCTTCGCCGACCTCGGGTCGGCGATGGCGGCCACCCTCCGGGTGCGGATGGCGCTGTGGCCCGACGTCGACGTGCGGCAGGGCATCGGGTGGGGTCGCGTGCTGGTGCTGGCCGAGGAGCCACGGGTCGAGGACGGCCCCGGTTGGTGGGCCGCGCGGTCCGCGATCGAGGCCGTGGAGGCCTACGAGCGCAAGGCCGCGCTGCGTGCGGTGCGCACGGCGTACGCCGCCGCCGAGGGCCAGCCCGGCCCCGACCCGGCGCTGGTCAACGCCGCCCTGATGACACGCGACCAGGTCGTCAGCGGCCTGTCGGAGCGCTCGATGTCGGTGCTGGATGGTCTGCTGAGGGGCAGGCAGCAGCAGGAGATCGCCGAGGAGCTGGGCATCAGCCCGTCGGCGGTGTCCCAGCGCATCCGCGCCGACGGGCTCGGTGTCCTGCTGGCGGCCGACGAGCTGGCGCGCCAGCTGTGAGGTCGGGAGCGGTGCGAGGCGGAGTCGAGGCAACCAACGTGGGAGGCGCGCAATGAGCTGGCTCGGGATCCTGCTGGTCGGGCTCGCCGTCACCGACCTGACGCACTCGGTGCGCAAGGTCAAGGTGCTGCCGCAGGTGGTGGGTGCGCTCGTCGCGCTCGTGCTCGGTGCCCTCGCCGACCTGACGACCGGGCGTGACCTCCTCGCGCTCCTCGCGGTCGCGGTCGCGGTGCTGGCCTGGGGGTTCGCGGTGACGTGGGGCTTCGGCCACCCGGCGCAGGCTGCCGCGTGGCTGCCGCTCGGCGTCTTCGTCGCCGCGCTGGTGACCGGCGTCGCCTGCTCCGGCCTGGCGCCCGAGGCGGGCGGCCCCCTCGAGCGCTGGCTCGACTCGGTGTCGCTGCCGGCCGTCGAGGGACTGGGCGTCGACCGGTTCCTGCTCCTGCTCGGAGCCTTCGGCCTGCAGCTCTCGACGGGCAACGTGCTCGTCCGCCTGGCCCTGAAGTCGACCGGCACGATCAACCCCCGCAAGGACGGTGGGTTGCCGCCCACGCAGCTCAAGGGCGGACGCCTCCTCGGTCCGCTCGAGCGCGTCTTCATCCTCTCGCTCGCCCTCGGCGGCCAGGTGACGGCGGCCAGCATCGTCGTGGCGGCCAAGGGCCTGCTCCGGTTCCCCGAGCTGTCCTCGCGGCACGAGCAGCAGACGGTGCACGAGATGACCGAGTACTTCCTGCTCGGCTCCTTCGTGTCCTGGCTCGTGGCCCTGGCGTCCTACGTCCTGCTCCTCTGATGGCGTTCCTCGGCCTGCCGCACCGCGTAGCGTGGGCACGGTGACGGGGGTCCGGCTGTGCATCGCGGGACTGGTGGCGGTGCTGCTCACCAGCGGGTGCTCGCTGCCACGCTCCGAGGGCGATCCGGCGTCGGCGGGCGGATGTGGACCCGTGGCGTACGCCGACGTGCGTGGCCACCGGCCCTCCTACGCGGCGGAGCAGCTCGCGCCCTTCGTCAACGAGCACGCCATGTGCGCCGGTCGCTGGGTGCCGGGCGCCGACGAGTGGCTGGTGCCGCAAGGCATGACGATCGTGGACGGCACGGCCTACGTCGCGAGCTTCGACGGGACCAAGCTCGCCGGGCAGCGGCTCTGCACGATGCAGTCGATGGAGCTGAGGACCGGCGAGCTGATCCGGTCGCGCTACCCGGTCGTCGGGCGCGTCGGGCCGCGGCAGCCGACCGAGTGCCGGCACGGCGGAGGAGTGGTGGCCGACGGGCACGGCGTCTGGCTCGCCGAGACGCTGCGGCTGTGGTTGCTCGACCCCGAGACGCTCGAGCCGGTGCGCGGGTGGGCGCTGACCGATCCGGTGCGCGGGTCCTTCGCCGTCCTCGGCCCCGACGGCCGGCTCGGGCTGGGCCGCTTCCGGGCGGAGAACCCCGCCCGGCTGTGGTGGTTCGACGTCGACGACCTCCTCGCCTCGCCGGCGTACGTCCTGGACGAGGGTGACGCGGTCGACGCGGTGCGGGTCCCGCCGGACACCCAAGGTGCGCTCTGGGCCGAGCTCGGCGGAGTCGGTCCGGGGCTGTGGCTGGCGCGGTCGAACACGACGTGCGGCGTGCTCGTCGGCCCGGACGGCCGGAGTCGCTCGTTCGTGCCGGGAGCCGAGGGGATGGCGCTCACCGGACCCGACCAGCTGTGGGTGGTCAGTGAGTCAGGGACACGGCTCTACCAGGAGAAGGGACGGCCGATGACGCCGATGCTGGCGCGCTTCGACACCACGGACATGAGGCAGTGGGCGGCACCGACGTGCTCGCCGTGACCTCCCGGCTCGCCGCCGCCGTCCTGGGGCTCGTCCTTCTCGCGACCGCGATGTGGTTCGCATGGCTCGGGTGGGACGACGACTACTACGAGGTCGACGGCGTGGCCCAGGGGCCCTACCGCGCCTGGCAGGTGGTCGGCTGCGGCCTCGCGATCTGCGCCGCGGCCGTCGTGGCGCGGGTCTGGGCCGGGCGCGGTGCGGTCCTGCTCGCCGCCGCGGCCACGGTCGGCTTCGCCGTGCCCTGGTCGGTGCACGCGGCGTCCACCGACGAGTCGGGGTTGTGGGCGGTCGGAGCCGTGTTCCTGCTCGTCGGGAGCTTCGTCGGGCTGGTGGTCGTGCTGACCGTCACCGAGCTCGTGCTGCGCGCACGCCGCCGCGGCCGGTGAGGGTGGCGGCGGACGACATGTTGGGGCGATCCGGTGTCGTACGCCGCCACCTTGGAAGTGCGTGCCGTGAGGGTGGCGGCGGACGTCAGGTTTCGGGGGCGATCGGGTGTCGTACGCCGCCACCTTGGAAGTGCGTGCCGTGAGGGTGGCGGCGGACGACATGTTTCGGGGGCGATCGGGTGTCGTACGCCGCCACCTTGGAAGTGCGCGCTGTGAGGGTGGCGGCGGACGACATGATTCGGGGGCGATCGGGTGTCGTACGCCGCCACCTTGGAAGTGCGCGCTGTGAGGGTGGCGGCGGACGACATGATTCGGGGGCGATCCGGTGTCGTACGCCGCCACCCTGATGCGCGCCCATCCGCCTGATGGGCGCGGGGCTGCGCCGGGACCCGTGGTGCTGCTGAGATTGCGCCATGCGCCCCCGGACCCCCGCCGCCCTGCTCGCCCCGCTGCTGACGCTGGCCCTCGGTACGACGCTCGCCGTCGCACCGACGGCCGGTGCTGCCGACGATCCGGGCTCCGCCGGGACGACCGCGCAGGAGCGGAAGGCGGCCGAGGCGGCGCTCGACGCGGCCCAGGACGCACTGGCCGGTGAGGGCCAGGGACGGGGCGTCGACCAGACGCTGGCGATGCGGGACCTCTTCGTCGCCAAGGACGCCCTCCGGGGCGCCGACCGGGCCGCCGCCGAGCGGCTGCTGGCCCGCCCGACCACGCCGCCGGACGACCCGAACGACCCGCGCGACATCTACTACGGCCCGGACGCCGACCTCCAGACGCAGTGCAGCGCGGCGTTCTGCCTCCACTGGGTCGAGGAGGGCCCGCACGCCGCGACGCAGGAGTTCGCCGCGACCGCGTTCGACACGATCACCCACGTCGCCGGCGTCTACGCCGCTGCGGGCTTCAAGCGCCCGCTGCCGGACTCCGGGCAGGAGGGTGACACGCGGATGGACTTCTACCTCGGCGACATCGACTCGGTCGGCGCGCTCGGCTACTGCCGCTCCGACGCGGACGGCCCGGTCGTCGGCAGCGCGTGGTACGCCTACTGCGGCTTCGACAACGACTACGCCAGCACCCCGTGGCTCACGCCCACCGCAGCCCTCGGGATCACGGTCGCGCACGAGTACTTCCACGCCGTCCAGTTCGCCTACGACGCCGAGGACGACGGCTGGCTGATGGAGTCCACGGCCACGGCGATGGAGGACGAGCTCTACGACGACGTCAACGACAACGCGTTCTTCCTCAACTACGGACAGATGGGCGACCCCGCGGTGTTCGGACCGCCCGCCGGGCCGGCGACGCCGCTCGACTCCTTCGACATCAACGCCTACGGCAACTGGGGCTTCTGGCGGTTCCTGACCGAGAAGTACGACGACGAGACCGCCGGCGTCCCGAACCTCGTACGCCAGGTGTGGGAGGCCCTCGACACCACGAGGCGGCCCAACACGCTCTTCTCGCTGCAGGCGATCGACAAGGTGCTCGCTGCACGCCGCACCTCCACGCCGGAGCAGTACGCCGCCTTCGCCGACGCCAACCAGCACCCGGCCGACGTCTACGACGAGGCCGTGGAGCAGGGCTACCCGACCGCGCCGAACTCGATCGACACCGTGCAGCTCGCGCGGAAGTCGCCCCAGGCCCGCCGCAGCGTCGTGCTCGACCATCTCACCAGCGCGACCGGCGAGGTGCTGCCGTTCGCGGGCAGCAAGCTGCTCCTCGTGCGGGTGGACCTCGACGACGCGAAGGTCGCGCGTGTCGTGGTGACCGTCCACCGCACCGGCGGTGCGACGTGGACCACCCCGGTGCCCACGGCCAGGAACGGCAAGGGCCTCGTGGTCGTGCCCTTCGTCCACGGCACGGTCTCCTCGGTCGAGGTCACCCTGGCCAACGGCAGCACGCGGATGACCGGGTGCGGCGGCGGGAGTGCGTACGCCTGCGGTGGCACCAGCCCCGACGACGGGCTCGCGGCCGAGGTCAGGTTCCAGGCGGTCGGCTGACCGCCGACGCCTGGCCGACCTTGCGGGCGGCCCGGCGCGAGGCGACGCCCGCGTCGGTGCAGAAGCCGCCGCCGTGGTGCTTGAGGCAGAGCAGGCCGAGCAGCAGGCCGTCGGCGTCGACCACCGCGGCGCGGCGCTGCCCGGCTGCCCGCATCGAGCGGCGTACGTCGTCGGCCATCAGGTCGGCACCCACGGTCCGGCCGGCGAGCCGGGCGTGGGCGAGGGCGGGGCCGCGGGCGACGTCGGGCGCAACGAGGTCGTCGCGGACGAGCGTGCCGAGCAGCGGCTCGCCCACATGACCGGTCGGGGTGAGCAGCACCATGTGCACGTGGGTGCTGGCGAAGACGGTGCGCACCTCGTCGACCGTCGCCGACGCCTCGAGCACGATCGGCGACCTCAGCATCACCTCGGCCACGGGTCCGGTCATGGATCGACTCTAGGAGAGGACGGCTACAGCCGCAGCACGCGGCCCGCGACGACGAGGTGGACCTCGTCACAGGCGGCGGCGACGCGCTGGTTGACGGTGCCGAGGAGGTCGCGGAACAGCCGGCCGGAGCGGTGCTCGGGGACGACCCCGAGACCGACCTCGTTGGTCACCAGGACGACGTCGAGCTCGCTGCCGCGCAGCACCTCGACCACCTCGTCGACGCGGGAGACGACGAGGTCGAGGACCGCGTCGTTGTCCTGCTCCCAGGCGTCGGCCTCGTCGACCACGGCGGTCAGCCAGGTGCCGAGGCAGTCGACCAGCACCGGGTCCTGGCCCTCCCGGATGGCGGTGGCGAGGTCCTGCGTCTCCAGGGTGGTCCAGCTCGCCGGCCGGCGGGACCGGTGGGCGGCGATGCGCGCGGCCCAGTCGGGGTCGGTCTCGACGTCGGGCGAGGGCCCGGCGGCGACGTAGGTCGCGGGTCCCTCGCCGACCAGCGCCTCGGCGTGGGACGACTTGCCCGACCGGACGCCGCCGGTCACCAGGATCCGCATGGCGATGATCCTCTCAGGCCGTCGCGGCGGCCAGCACCAGCACGGCGAAGGACAGCTCGACGGCCGCGCCCAGGACGTCGCCCGTGATCCCACCGAGGCGGCGTACGCACCGGACGAGCAGCGCGACCACGGCGGCCACCATCACGGCGAGGCCGACCAGCGTCGGCACTGCGGAGCCCAGCGCCTGCCCGGCGAACGCGACCGCGACGGCGGCCACGAGCAGGGTGGCGACCGCCCCGACGACCGGGACGGCGCCGATGTGCGTCGCCCCGAGCCCGTCGGCCCGGGCCGGCGGCACCCCGCGCACGCAGGCCACGGCGAGCGCGGCGCGGGAGGCGCAGACCAGCAGCCCGACGGCCCACCACGCGTGGTCGTGCCGCACGACGGCCATGAGGCCGGCTGCCTGCAGGCCGGCGACCAGGACCACGGCGACCACCCCCGCGGGCCCGACCGGGCCGGTGCGCATCACCTCGAGCGAGCGCGCGGGGGAGTACGACGCGGTGAGGCCGTCGGCCGTGTCGGCCAGCCCGTCCCAGTGGAAGGCTCGGGTGCCGAGCGCGAGCGCGAGCAGGACGACGTACGCCGTCGCGAGGGGCGGCAGGTCGACGAGGTCGGCGGCCGCGACGACCAGCGCCGCGGCGGCGGCGAGGGGGAGTGCGGCGAGCGGCCCGAGGACCATCGCGGTGCCCGCGACGCCACGGTCGACCCGGCTCGGCGGCGGCACGCGGACGGCGGTGAGCGTCCCCGTCGCGTGGAGCCAGCCGTCGCGCAGGGTCGCGGCTCGGCTCACGAAGGCAGGATCTCGGAGAGCAGCGCGACGTCGCGCAGCACGGCGACACCCGAGCGCAGCAGGGGCAGCGCGGCCACCGCACCGGAGCCCTCGCCCAGTCGCATCCCGACGTCGAGGAGGGGCTCGAGGCCGAGCGACTTGAGGGCGTGGGTCTGCGCAGGCTCGGTCGACCGGTGCCCGGCGACCCACCACGCGCTCGCCCCCGGGGCCATCGCCTCCGCGACGACCGCGCACGCCACGGACATCAGCCCGTCGAGCAGCACCGGGGTGCCGAGCCGGGCGGCCTCCACCAGGAAGCCGGTCGTGGCGGCGAGGTCGGCGCTGCCGAGGGCCGTGAGGACCTCGACCGGGTCGTCGGTGCGACCCTCGGCCCGCGCGAGCGCCTGCGAGACCACGTCGCGCTTGCGGGCCCAGCCCTCGTCGTCGATGCCGGTGCCGCGACCGGTCACCTCGTCGGCGGGCAGCCCCAGCACCGCGGCCACGAGCGCCGCCGCCGGGGTGGTGTTGCCGATGCCGAGGTCGCCGGTCATCAGCAGCTGCGCACCGGCCTCGACCTCCTCACGTGCCAGCCGCGCGCCGAGGGCGAGCGACTGCTCGGTCTCCGCGCGGGTGAGGGCGTCGGTCAGGTGGATCGCGCCCGAGCCGCGCCGGACCTTGTGCGCGGTGACCTCGGCCGGGAGGTCGCCGAGGTCGGCGTCGACGGACACGTCGACCACCCGGACGACCACGCCGTGCTCCTTCGCCAGCGCGGAGACGCCCGCGCGACCGGAGGCGATCGTTCGCACCATCGCCTCGGTCACGGCCGGCGGGTACGCCGACACCCCGTGCGCGGCCACGCCGTGGTCACCGGCGAGCACCACGAGGCGTACGTCGTCGAGCGGACGCGGCGGCACCTCGCCCTGCACGGCCGCCAGCCACGCGCCCAGCTCGCCCACGCGGCCCAGGGCCCCGGGCGGCGTGGCGAGCCCGGCGAGGCGCTCGCGAGCGAGGGCGGCGGTGTCGGGCGACGGCGGGGAGATGCGGGTCTGGTCCATGGCGCCGCCAGCCTAGGGCCACGCCCGGACCGGGGCACCTGCCAGTCTTGGCCCGTGACCGGCCACTCCGTCCTGCAGCTGCCGGTGCCTGCGCTGGAGGAGTGGGTGCGGGCGCGGACGGCCCACTACGACGGGGGCTTCGTCTCCGACGACGCCCGCTTCGGGCACGCCCACATCACGGCGCTCGGACCGTTCGACCCCGACCCGTCGCCCGACGCCCTCACCCTCATCGGCGACCTCGCGGCCGGGACACCACCGGTGCGCGTCCGGCTGGCCGAGCTCGCGCAGTTCCCCAACGGGATCATCCACGTCGTGCCCGACCCCGACGACGCGCTGCGGGACCTGACCGCCCGGCTGGTGGCCGCCTTCCCCGGCTGGCCGCCGTACGGCGGGGAGTTCGGGGCCGACGTGCAGCCGCATCTCACCGTGGACGCGGCCTCCGACGACGTCGACCTGGCCTCGACGGCGGCCCTGCTGCGCGGCGTGCTGCCCGTCGACGCCGTGCTCGACCGGTTGCAGCTGGCGTGGTGGGAGACGGGCGACTGCCACGTGAAGCAGGAGTGGCGGCTGGGCTAGTCCCTTCGGGCCATTTCGGACCGATCCGGGCGGATGGTCGCGGAGGTGGCGATGAGGTGGTCCCATGCGCCGCCTCGCCCTGCTCGTCCTCGTCCTCCTCGGCACCTCGCTCCTGGTGCTGCCGCCCGCCTCGGCCACGGACATGGACTGCGGCGACTTCGCCACCCAGGCCGAGGCCCAGGCGTTCTTCGTCGCCGCCGGCGCCGGAGACCCGCACCGGCTCGACTCGGACGGTGACGGCATCGCGTGCGAGGGCAACCCGTGCCCGTGCTCGACGGCGCCGGTCCCGCTCGTCGGCAGCCCCACCCCGACGCCCACCCCGGTCGCCCCCACCCCGACTGCCACCCCCACGACCGATCCGCTCGGCTCGGGCAACAGCGGTCCGACCCGACGCGACACGGCGCGCGTGGTGAGGGTCACCGATGGGGACACGCTCAAGGTCCGGCTCGCCGGCGGCACCGAGGAGTACGTCCGCCTCCTCGGCATCGACACGCCCGAGGTGCATGGCAGGCGGGAGTGCGGTGGGTCCGACGCCAGCCGCGCGATGGACCGCCTGGCGCCGGTCGGCTCGCGGGTGGTGCTGGTCTCCGACCCCACCCAGGCCGACCGTGACCGCTACGACCGCCTCCTGCGCTACGTGCAGCGCCGCGGCACGGACGTCGGGCGGAAGCAGATCCTGTCGGGCCACGCCCAGGTGTACGTCTACCGCAACGACCCGTTCACGCGGACCCGGTCCTACCAGCGCGCCGAGCAGCGCGCGCAGGTGGCTCGCCGCGGCTCGTGGTCGCGCTGCTGGCGCTGATCCCGGCGGGTCCGTGCGAGGCGGTGCATTGACCCGCATGGCAGGATCAGCGCATGGCTTCTTGGGCACACCTCGAGATCACTGTCGACGACCAGGGCAACGTCGAGGTCGGCGGCTACAACGCCGATCCGGAGGCGCTCGTCGAGGGCACCGAGTCGTGGGAGGACCTGCTCTCCACGCTCGGCGTCAACGGCTGGGAGCTCGTCCAGGTCATCCCCGGACCGGAGACGACGTACTGGTTCAAGCGCCAGGCGTGAGGTGAGCGAGCTGCAGGACCGTTTTCGCGCGGCGTCGGCCACCGCGGAGACGATCTTCTGGCGCCCGCCGTCGACCCCGGCGGCGATGCTCGCCGAGCTGGCGGCGTACGCCGAGGAGCACGAGGTCGAGTGGGACCGCTACGGCGAGCGCGGTGCGGTCGCCCAGCTGGAGACGGAGGTCGCCAAGCTGCTCGGCAAGCCGGCCGCCGTGATGTTCCCGAGCGGGATCATGGCGCAGCAGGCGGCGCTGCGGGCCTGGTGCGACCGGTCCGCGTCGCGCCGCGTCGCACTGCCCGACCTCTCGCACCTCGTCCACCACGAGCAGGACGGCCCGCGCCGGGTGCTCGGCCTCGAGCTCGAGTGGCTGACCACCGGACGGGAGACCGCCACCGCGGAGTCGCTGGCCGCGATCGGCGGCCGGCTCGGCGCCGTGATGGTCGAGCTGCCCCTGCGCGACGCCGGCTGCCTGCTGCCGTCGTGGGACGACCTGGTCGGGCTGTCGGAGGCCGCCCGCGAGCGCGGCGTGCCGTTCCACGCCGACGGCGCGCGCATCTGGGAGTCGGTCCCGCACTGGGGCAAGGACCTCGCCGAGGTCGGTGCACTCGTCGACTCGATGTACGTCTCGCTCTACAAGGGCCTCGGCGGCACGAGCGGGGCTCTCGTCGTGTGCCCGGAGGACCTCGCCGGCGAGCTGCGCTCCTGGCGTACGCGGATGGGCGGCACGGTCTTCTCGATGACCGCGGCGGCGATCGGCGGCCTGAAGGGGCTGCGCGAGCACCTCGGCCGCTTCGCGGGCTACCGCTCGTGGGCCATCGCGCTGGCCGGCGAGCTGCGCGAGCGGGGGATCCGGACCTTCCCCGAGGAACCGCACATCGCGACCTTCCTGGCGTACGCGCCGGGGGAGGCCGACGAGGTCAACGAGCGGCTGGTGGCGTACGTCGAGGAGCACGGGATCGTGCCCTCGGGCATGTGGAGCGCGAGCGAGGTGCCGGGCTGGGTCGTGACCGAGCTGACCTGCTACGACTCGGCCGCCGACCGCGACCCGGCGGACGTGGCCGAGCAGATCGCCGCCGTGGTGGCCTGAACCACCCCCGCGCACCGGGTTGCAGATGCCGTGCCACGCGCCGGCGTCCCCTACATTCCTCCCGTGAGTGCCCAGGCCCCTTCCGCAGTCATCCTCATCCGCGCGACCAGCTTCGTCCCCAACCCGGCAACGGCCGCGGACAACGCCTTCCAGGCCGACGCGCCCGAGGGCCAGTCCGACTTCACCACCTCGGAGAAGGCGCTGGCCGAGATGGACGCCCTCGCCGCGGCCCTGCGTGACGTCGGCGTGCGGGTGCACGTCTTCGACGACGACGACCACACCCGGCCCGACAGCGTGTTCCCGAACAACTGGGTCTCCACCCACGCGGGCGGCACCGTCGCGGTCTACCCGATGTACGCCTCCAACCGCCGTCACGAGCGGCGCGCCGACGTGCTGGAGATGCTCAAGTCGGAGTACCGCGTCCAGGAGATCATCGACTACTCCGGCCTCGAGCCCGACGGCATCTTCCTCGAGGGCACCGGCGCGATGGTGCTCGACCACGTGTCGCGCGTCGCCTACACCGCGCGCAGCTACCGCGCCGACGTCGCGGTCCTGGAGCGCTTCTGCACTGACTTCAACTACGAGCCGATGGCCTTCGACGCGGTGGACTCGGACGGGGTGCCGGTCTACCACACCAACGTCATCGCCTGCATCGGCACCGACGTCGCGATGATCGCCCTCGACATGATCCCCGACCTCCACCGCCGTGAGCAGGTCCGCGAGCGCCTCGCCGTCACCGGCCGCACCATCATCGAGCTCACTGAGGACCAGATCCGGGAGTTCGCCGGCAACGCCGTCGAGCTCTGCGGGCGAACGCCGCAGGGCAAGCGCCGCTACGTCATGGCCATGTCCGCCCGGGCCAGGCGCTCACTGCGGCCCGAGCAGGTCGCCGCGATCGAGGAGTCGTGCGAGATCGTCGCGGTCGAGATCCCGACCATCGAGCTGGCCGGCGGGTCGGTGCGCTGCATGATCGCCGGCATCCACCTCGACCACCGCCCACCGCTGGAGGAGGCCGAGCTCACCGAGGCCGTCGAGGCGATCAACGTCGACGACCCCATTACGCCTGACGGGCGCTACGTGGCCAAGGACTACGTCTGACGCAGGCTGGACTGGATCAGGCGGGTGCACCCCGCGGCCTCAGAACGTAGGTTGCTTTGCGAACCGTGCGGCGATCGGACAGCACCAGATGCTCATGCGGGCGGCCCTGGCACTTCCCCTTCCTCGTAGACGGCGAATCCCGGCGGCGCCACCGCAAGGAGCAGCTTGAACAAGTCGCGGGTCTTGTCTCCCCACGCTGGTGAGCTCGGTTGGCCCAGCCCGGTCGTCCGCGCAGTGGCATGCGGCCGGCAGGGACTGCATGGTTGCAGCCGACGGGTTCCGAGCGGCAGTCTGGAACCGTGGTGAGCATCCGCGAGCGCCTGAGGTCCGGCAATGAACCGCTGGGCGGGTTCATCAACCTCGTTCCGTCTCCTGTGGTCACCCAGGTCCTGGCTGCGTCGGGCGCGGACGTGGTGCTCATCGATCAGGAGCACGGCCCTATCGGGCCGGAGAGCATGCACGCCATGATCGCGAGCACCTCGGGTACCGCGTGCTCGCCCTGGGTCCGCGTCTCCTCGTGCGATGAGGGACTGGTCAAGACTGCGCTCGACGCTGGCGCGGAGGGCATCGTGTTCCCCTTGGTGACGGACGCGACGTCTGCGGCTGCCTGTGTCGAGCTGTGCAGGTTCCCGCCTCGCGGGAGGAGAGGTTGGGGCCCGTTCGTGGCCCATTCTCGGTGGGGCGTGGGACTCTTCGACTACCTGGACAGTCGAGGCGAGCAGACAGTCTGCACGCTTCTGATCGAGACTCGAAGCGCGATCGAGAACCTCGAGGCGATCTGTCAGGTCGAGGGGGTGGACTGCTTGGTGATCGCGCCCTTCGACCTGTCGACCGAGCTCGGCGTCTCAGGCCAGCTCGATGCCCCCGAGCTCCTCGAAGCCGTGAGCCACGCCGAGCAGGTCGTGCTCGCGGCCGGGGTCCCCCTCGGTGGAGCCGCGTTCACCCCGCAACAGGCACAAACGCTCCTGGACAAGGGATATCGCCTCCTGTGGCACGGCTTCGATGTCCTCATCCTTGGACAGTCCGTCCGGCAGGCCGCGCAATGGCGCGCCAGTCCGGCCGCCGCGGAGTCGCGTTCCGATCCTGGCTGAAACAAAAAGCCCGGGCGCAATCCTGGGCGCAAGCGGTGCGTCTTCCGGTCGCCGGCCTGATGGCGTCGCCCCGATGCGGGGCGGATGCTCAGGCGGGTACGGCCCCGAGGCTTGAGGACACCGCCGTTGACGGTGTCGGAACAGAGGCGTACAATCGAACACAGTTTCGAGCGAGCGAGCTCGGGCCCTACTTGAAGCCACACCTCCGGCTGAACGCACCTCACTGACACCAGGCCCACGACCGTAGTCGTCCATGCGCCCGGCGAGGGTGCGGAAGGGCCAGCCAGTGAGCGCCGTACCTGCCGAGCTGTATGAGAGTGCGTGGCATGCTCCCGGAGCGCAGCCGGAGGCGTCGCCGCTGGTGAGCCACGCACTCGCGCGGGTGCACTCCGCGCTCACCGAGGTGGGCGAGGTGTCGCTCGGGGGTCTGTCGGATGCCGACGTGGTCCGGCTGGTCGACGAGCTGGACGGCGTGACGAGTCGCCTCGCCCGCGAGCTGTGCCGGGTGGTGGCCGAGGCCGACCGTCGGCGGCTCGGGGACGCGACCGGCGCCCGGCACGTCCACCAGTGGTGGGCCGGGCGCAGCCGCCACACCCACGCCGACGCCGCCAGGCAGTCCAAGCTGGCACGCGCGCTCGAGGACGAGCTGCACGCCCCGACCGGGAGGGCGCTGGCCGCCGGGGAGCTCCGGGTGGAGCAGCACGCGTGATCGTCCAGGCCGTCGACGCGATCCCCGTCAGTGTCCGCACCGTCGACGGCATCACGCGGATCATCGACGCAGGGGTGCGGGCGCAGGCCCGCGACCACCTGCTCGCCGCCGCGGTCGAGCACGACTCGAAGGTGCTGCGCCGGCTGGGGAGGCGGATCCTCGAGGTGGTCGCCCCCGAGCTGGGCGAGGCGCAGGAGGCGGCCACGCTGGAGCGGGAGGAGGCCCGCGCCGATGCGACCGCCGACTTCGAGATGAACGACGACGGCGAGGGTCGCTGCCACGGCCGGTTCTCCCTGCCGTCCCACATCGGGGCGATGCTCAGGCGGCACCTCTTCGCGCTGGCCAACCCGGCCCGCCACTCCGACGCGGAGCTGCGTGACGAGTCCGGCGGGTGGAAGCCGCTGCGCAGGCGCCTCGGCGAGGCGTTCATCGAGTACGTCGAGCGCTACCCGGTCGAGGCCACCCCGCAGACCGCCGGGGTGAACGCGACCATCGTGATCACGATGACGCTCGAGCAGCTCCTCGGTGAGCACGCGACCGCGCTGCTCGACGACGGCACCCGGATGAGCGCAGGGCAGGCGCGGCGGCTGGCGTGCGAGGCCGGGATCATCCCCGTCGTCCTCGACAGCCACTCGATCCCCCTCGACCTCGGCCGGACCCGGCGGCTGTTCACCAGAGCCCAGCGCATCGCCCTCGGCCTGCGCGACGGTGGCTGCACCGCCCGCGGCTGCGAGACCACCGCGTCGGGCTGCCACGCCCACCACGACGACCCCTGGTCCCGCGGCGGCCGCACCGACCTCACCAACGGCCGGCTCCTGTGCCCCCGCCACCACGGCCTCGCCCACGACGCGCGGTACGCGATGACCGCCCACGCCGACACCAAGGTCACCTTCGCCCGACGGACGTAGGCCGGACGGGAACCTCCGCCGCTCCGGCGGTGTAGACACGGTGCTGGGACCCTCTGGACGGGAGTGACGATCAGCGCCGACGACGATGCGACGCCAGATGCCGAGCTGATCGGCAGGGTGCGCGGCGGTGACACCGACGCGTACGCCGTCCTCGTGCGCCGGCACGCCCCGATGGCGATGCGGACGGCGGTGCTGCTGGGTGCGGGCAGCGATGCCGAGGACGTGGTGCAGGAGGCGCTGGTGAAGGCGTACCGGACACTGGACCGCTTCCGTGCCGACCGGCCGTTCCGACCGTGGCTGCTGCGGATCGTGGCCAACGAGACCCGCAACGCCCACCGCGGTGCCGTACGACGATCGGCGCGCGAAGAACGCGCGACCAGGTCCCTGCCGAAGGAGCTCATCGACCCCGCCGAGGAGGTCGCCGACCGGGAGGGCAAGGAGCAGCTGCTGGCCGCCGTCGACCGCCTGCCCGAGGCGATGGGGCGGGTGGTGGTGTGCCGGTGCCTGCTCGACCTGGACGAGGCGACGACCGCGGTTGTGCTCGGCCTGCCCCGGGGCACGGTGAAGTCGCGGCTGAGCCGGGGGCTGCGCCGGCTGCGCGAGGACCTCGGCACGACGACGGAGCGGGTGGACCATGCCTGACGCGATCGAGCAGCGCCTCGCCGAGCTGGCGCGGGACCTGCGGGTGGAGACCCCCGACGGGCTCGAGGACGCCGTCATGGCACGGGTGCGACAGACTCGACCCGGCCGACGCTGGCGACGCTGGGTCGCCGGCGCGTTCCTGGGCCTCCTCGCCGGAGGAGTGGTGGCCTCTCCGGTGGGCGCCACGATCCGCGAGTGGCTCGGCTTCCACGGCGTCGCGGTGACCTCCGGCGACCCGGTGACGGAGAGCCCGACCGTCCCACCGGCCGTCGGCGACGTCCGGCTCGAGGACGCGGCCGACCTCGCGGGATTCACGCCGGTCGTGCCCGGGGCGCTGGGCGCCCCCGACGCCGTCGAGGTCACGGGCGACGGGGCCGTGGTCTCCCTGAGCTGGACGACGGACGGGCGGACCGTCCGGCTCGACGAGTTCCGCGGCACTGTCGAGCCGCTCTTCTGGAAGACCGCACCCGAGGCGGAGCACGCGGCCGTCGCGGGTCGCGACGCGCTCTGGCTGCCGTCGCCCCACCGGGTCACCGTCCTCACCCCGGGCGGCGACGTCCGGCACCTGCCCTCCCGCCTGGCCGCGCCGACGCTGGTGTGGCTCCACGGCGACCTCACGCTGCGGCTGGAGGGCGACCTCCGGCTCGACGAGGCCGTGGCGGTCGCGGAGTCGGTCGAGGAGGGAACCTCGCCGTAGTCGGCGGTGTATCCCGGGCACCCACTCCCTCTCCGCAGGAGGAGCCATGCGCAGGACCTTGGCCGTCGTCGTGCTCGCCCTGTCAGCCCTCGTCGGGCTGCCCGCCACCTCCCACGCGGGAGGCCCCACGAGCGTGCTGGTCACCCACGTGGGCGCCGGAGCAGGCGCGCTCTACTACACCGACGAGGCGTACGACGCCCTCGTGCGGCTGCTGCCCGAGGGTGCCACCTCGGGGACGACCCAGCCGCCGGGCTACGACGGCGCCACCTACAACCTGACCTGGATGATCCACGACGTCACGGCATGGCGGTGGGACCGGGTGCACGTCGCCGGCGACGGCACGGCCTGGGTGTCGACGACCGTGACCGAGGACGGCGCAGGCCAGTGGCAGGAGCTCGGCTCGGCGCAGCGTGTCGTCGACCTGCTCGACGGCGTCGTTCAGCAGGGTGGCGGGCCCGCCGTCGTGTCGGTGCCCGCCGAGGCGACGTCCGCACCCGAGGAGACCCCGGCTGCGGCAGCGGACGACTCGTCCTGGGTCTCACTGTCCGGCTGGCGCTGGCTCGTCCCCGGCGCGCTGCTCGGCCTGCTCGCCGGCGTCGCGGCAGGACGCCGGCGCGTCGAGGAGGAGCCGCGCCGGGTCCTGATCAGCTCGTGACGGGCGGGGCTACCATCGAGCATGCCACTCGACATGTTCCTGGACCTCGGCCCGATCAAGGGCGAGTCGCAGGACAAGGTGCATGCCGGGAAGATCGACATCCTCGCGTGGTCGTGGGCCGTCAGCAACTCAGGTCCGCCTCGGTCGGGCGGTGGTGGCGGGTCCGCCAAGGCGACCTTCCAGGACATCGCGATCACCAAGTTCATCGACCTCTCGTCGACCGAGCTGCTGAAGGCGGTGTCGCTCGGGACGCACCTCCCCGAGGCGAAGATCATCGTTCGCAGGGCCGGGGGCAACGCCAGGCACGAGTACTACAGCATCACCATGAAGGACGTGATGGTCACCAGCTGCCAGACCAGCGGCTCCGAGGGTGGGGACCAGCTGACCGAGTCGGTGACGTTGGCCTTCGCTTCCTTCGAGGTGACGTACCACGCGCAGAACGCCAAGGGCCGCCCCGCGGGGGAGAGCACGTTCGGCCACACCATCTAGGACGCCGGCTCGACAGCGAGCAGTCGCGCCGGCGTCCTGGTCGACCGCTCAGGTGATGGTGATCGGCTGGCCGCCGGAGACGAGCCGCCAGTCCACCGAGGCGAACTCCGCCGGGTCGATCGTCCCGTTCGCCGTCACCCAGTCGATGAGGAGCTGGCGGATCTCGTTCTGGCGGTTGTAGACCACCGGCGCGGTGCTCACGTGCGGGAAGCCGCCGCCTCCCGACTGCCGGTAGTTGTTCACCGCCATCGCGAACTCCTGGCCCGGCGCGACTGGCTGGCCGTCGTACGACAGGTTGAGGATGCGCGAGCCGACGGGCTGGGCGATGTCGATGTCGTACGTCAGCGGCGCGTCGAGCCCGGCGACGGTGTCGAAGTTGTAGTCGGGCGTGCCGTTGGGTGCGGTCTCGGTGACCTGGTTGGTCACCTGCGCCATCATGAACGGGCCGGATCCGGAGACCTGCTGGAAGTAGCGCGCCGAGAACTCGAGGTAGTCCTTGACCTGCGCGCCGGTGACCTTCACGCCGAGCAGCGTGTTGTCGTAGATGTAGAGCCCGGCCACGTCGCGGACCGTCACCTGCCCGGCCGGGAACGACGCCGCCCGGTTGAAGGGTGCGGCGATCGAGAGCACCGGCAGCGCCGCGTCGGCGCCGGTGAGGCCGGCCTTGACCGCGTCGGCCTGCACGAACTGGACGAAGTCGATGATCGGCACGTCCTCCACGACCGCGCGCGCCGCGGACAGCGCCGCGGCCGAGGTGCCGACGGGGGAGTTGACGTAGTCGACGACCGTCTCGTGCTGGCGTCGCACCGCTGCGAGGACGGCGGGGTCACCGGACACGGTGTTGGAGTTCAGCGTCTGCCCGTGGGAGCCGACGACCTTCCAGCGGCCGTGGTGGTGCTGGAGGTCGAGGTCCATGACGGCGACGCGCATGCCCCAGTAGGCGGGCTCGCACAGCAGCACGTCCTGCTTCGTGCGGGAGTTGGTGACGAAGCGCTGCGGGATGTCGCGGTGCGCGTGGCCGACGAGGATCGCGTCGACGCCGGGGACCTGCTCGGCCACCAGCGACGCGGCGTTCTCCGGCCACGGCAGCGCGTCGCCGTACGACGACGAGGTGTCGGCGCCGCTGTGGGCGCTGATCACGACGACGTCGCAGCCGCGGCGCTTGAGCTCGGGCACGAAGCGGCGGGCCTGCTCGACGAGGCCGGGGAACTCCACGCGGCCCTCGACGTTGGCCTTGTCCCAGATCGCGATGCCGGGGTTGGTCAGGCCGAGCACGCCGACCGTGAGGTCGGGTCCGCCGTGCACCTTGTAGCGCTTGATGACGTAGGGCGGGAAGACCGGGCGACCGGTCGCGGGGTCGACGGCGTTGGCGCCGAGGAGCGGGAAGTTCAGCTGGGACTCGAAGGTGCGGAGCGTGTCGAGTCCGTAGTTGAACTCGTGGTTGCCGAGCGCGGCCGCGTCGTAGCCGACGAGGTTCATCGCGTGGGCCATCGGGTGGATGGTGCGGCGGCCGATCGGCTCGATGCGGGCGTAGTAGTAGGCCAGGGGAGTGCCCTGGATGGTGTCGCCGGCGTCGAGGGTCAGCACCGGCTGGCGGCCGAGCTTCGCGCGTGCCGCCTTGATCAGGGTGGCGGCCTTCGCGATGCCGATGTCGTCGCGGGCGGCGTTGTCGAACTCGAGGTTCTTGAAGTAGTCCCAGTTGAAGACGTTGCCGTGCAGGTCGGTGGTGCCGAGCACGGTGAGCCGCGTGCGGTGCCTGCCGCCGTGCGCGAGCGCCGGGATCGGTTGCGCGACGAAGCCGGCGGCGGTGAGTGCGGCCGCCCCGGTGAGGACGGTGCGACGGGCGGGAGTGAGCTGCGAGGTCATGCAGGAACCGCTTTCCGAGAGATCCGAGCGCGCCCGGGGGTGCCCGGGAGCCGGTCCATCTACCTACACGACCTCGGCCCGGGTCAACCTCCCCTCGGCGGTGTTCACCGAGCGTTCGGACGCGTAGAGCCGGAACAGCCAGTACGCCGCCACGGCGCACAGCAGGTGCCACGCGGCGTGCCCCTGGACCAGCGAGTGCGGGTCGCACCAGCCGGCGTTGCTGAGCAGCCAGATGGTGAAGGCGACGAGCATCGCGGCGAGGGACACCACGCCGTGGCGGAAGACGGTGGCGGTCTCGCCGCGCCGCCAGATCAGGGTCTCCAGCACGACCGCGGAGGCCAGCAGCACCCCGAACGCCAGGTTGCCGGAGTAGTGCACCACCGGCACCGGGTCCGACCAGAGCCCGACGAGCTCGCACGCCAGCACGCAGGCGGCGTACGCCGTCACGAACGCGGCCGTCCCGCGGCGGGTCCAGCGGACCCACGCCCACGCGGCCGCAAACCCGGCGATGAGGTACATGCTCAGCATGTCGAGGTGGCCGCCCCACGCGCTTTGCGTGGCGTGCATCGCTGCCGAGCCGGGGCCGAGGAGCACCACCACGCACGCGTAGACCGTCGCGACCGTCGAGGACATCACGCCGTCGTGCGGCAGCCGCACGGCCCGCGCGGCGACGAGGAGTCCGGCGACCACGAAGCCCGCGTTGGACAGCGTGTTGGCCGGCTGCCGGATCCAGCCGTCGTGGGGTGCCTCGCAGAAGTTCCCACCGCGCCCGACGTCGGGCCCGAGCCAGCCCTGCCCGACCGCGACCACCAGCAGCACCGTCGAGGCGACGGCGACCGTGGTGGTCACGGCGAGCGGGCGGGCCATGGCCCGATCGTAGGGACGGGACCGGGCTCCGGTCAGGCGCGGGTGACCTGGACGACCGAGGGTCGCGGTCCGGCGAACTGGCCGGCGCGCGGTGTGGCGCCCGCGGCGACGTAGTCGGGGAAGCGGGACTGGGGAGCGTCCCAGGTGCCGTCCTCGCCCGGGTGCTGCACGGCGACGAAGACGGAGCCGTCGCGGTCGTGGATCACCGGGCCGCAGGTCTCCGCGCCGGCGGGCACGGCCAGGAACTGCTGGACGCGACCGCGCTCGGGGCCCTCGACGGGCACCTTGAACAGGCCGTCGTCGAGCTTGATGGCGCTGGGCTGGCCGTCGGTGGAGATCCAGAGGTTGCCGGCGGTGTCGAAGGCGACGTTGTCGGGGCAGGAGATCGGCGACACCGGGCCGGTCCAGCCGCCGAAGTAGGTGCCGGCGGACGCCGCGTCACCGCAGATGAGGAACAGGTCCCAGCTGAACGTGTCGGCGGTGTGGTCGCCGCCGGTCGGGGTGATCTCGACGACGTGGCCGTCCTTGTTGGCGGCGCGCGGGTTGGGCTCGGTGGGGCCCTCCTTGCCGACCTTGCCGCGGTCGGTGTTGTTCGTGCACGCGACGTAGACCTTGCCGTTGTGGGTGCTGGGCTGCACGTCCTCGGGGCGGTCCATCTTGGTGGGCATGACCACGTCGGCGGCCAGGCGGGTGAAGACCAGCACCTCCTCGAGGCTGAAGCCGGGCACCATCGACTGGCCGTCCCTGGTCAGCGGGATCCACTCGCCGGTGCCGTCGCTGACGCCGTCCTCGAGGCCGTCGCCGGTGAAGCGCGCCACGGAGAGATCGCCCTCGCTCAACGGCGACCGACTGCCGTGCCGGCGCCAGCTGCCGCCGCGGCCGTGGAGGCGGTCCTTCGACACGAAGCGGTAGAGGTAGTCGAAGCGCTCGTCGTCGCCCATGTAGGCGACCACGTGGCCGTCGCGGTTGACGATGACGTTGGCGCCCTCGTGCTTGAAGCGGCCCATCGCGGTGTGCTTGACCGGGGTGGAGCGCGGGTCGGAGGGGTCGACCTCGACGATCCAGCCGAACCGGTTGGGCTCGTTGGCGTACGCCGCCTGCGTGGCGTCCCAGCGCGGGTCGACGGCCCGCCAGTTGCGGGCGTCCTGCGTGGCGGAGAGGCCGTAGCGCGACTCGCGCGGGCTGGTGCCGGTGGCCTTGAAGTACTGGTTGAAGTTCTCCTCGCCGGAGAGCACCGTGCCCCACGGCGTGGTGCCGCCGGCGCAGTTGTTCATGGTGCCGCGGACTCTCGTGCCCGTGGGGTCCTCGGCGGTCTTCAGCAGGTCGGACCCGGCGGCCGGGCCGTCGAGGACGAACGGCGTGTCCAGGGTGATCCGGCGGTTGAGCCGGGCGCCGGGGGCGTAGCGCCACGTGTCGCCGCGGCGGCGGCGCACGAGCTCGACGACCGACATGCCGTGCGCGGCCCAGGCGGTGCGTACGAGCGTCGTCGGGTCGGTGCCGGGCGGGAACATGATGCCCTCGTTGGTGTACTCGTGGTTGCACACCAGCAGGGCCTTGGTGCCCGAGCGGTTGGTCTCGATGATGTCGAGGTAGTCGTTGTTGTAGCCGAACTGCCCGGCCTGCGCCTCGGGGGTCTGCCGGGCGGGGTCGAAGGCCGGGGCGCCGCGCAGGATCGGGTCGCCCCAGCGGATGATGGCCCGCCAGTCGTAGCCCGACGGGACGGTGAGCGCGTCGACCGTGCTGGCGACGGGTGCGATCGCGGCGAACGTCAGCGAGCCGCCGTGGTGGCCACCGTGGCCGTGGTCGCCGTGGTCGCCGTGGTCGCCGTGGCCGCCCCTGCCGGCCGCGGCCGGCGACGCCCCGACGACGCCGACGGCGGCCGCGGTGAGGCTCGCGCCCACGACGGTGCGGCGGCGCAGGGCATGGGCGGCGACGTCGCGGAAGTACGACGTCTCGGTCGTGTTGGGTGCCGTCATGGAGCACGCGTCACCGCACCGGAGGTGGCAGGTGACGGCGCTGCGGTTGCCGTGCGTGCGGCCTGCCATCGGGAGCAGGGGGAGGAGCGGGCGAGGGGCGGTGTCCGTCATGGTGTCTCCGTGCCGAGTGAGTGCGATGTGCCGTCGCGCTCACTCTGTCCGGCCGGTGGGTTCCCGGGGGAGGCGCGCAGGTGGACATCAGGTGAACTACTCGGCGGTCACCGAACCGGTCACCGGGTCGGCCTGCCGGGGCACACTGGGGTCGTGCCCGACATCGACCAGCGGCTCGAGGCCGCCATCCTCGACCTGCTGTCGCGGCGTGCGCCGACGGCCACGATCTGTCCCTCCGACGCGGCCCGCGCGGTCGGCGACGAGGACTCCTGGCGCGACCTGATGGACCCGGCGCGCGAGGCCGCGGCCCGCCTCGTCGACCGGGGCGAGGTCGAGGTCACCCAGGGCGGGCGCGAGGTCGACCTCGCCACGGCGAGGGGGCCGGTCCGGATCAGGCGGCGGTGAGCCTCACCCCTCGGGCGGGGTGAACTGGCTGAGGGTGAGCTCGGCCCCCTGCGGGTCACGCACGAGGGCTTCGCGGGTCCACTCGGACTCCTCGGTCGCGAGCACGGTGCCGCCGAGCCGTTCCACGTCCGCCACCGCACGGTCGCGGTCGGCGACGCCGATGCTGGTGTGCCAGTGGCTCGGGACCGCGGGATCGCGCCGGTCGATCCAGCCGACGGCGTCGGCGAAGCCCTCGGGCACGAAGTCGGAGGACTGGCGCTCGTGGATGCCGGGGTCGGTGGTGCCGGCGAGGTGGTCGCCGTAGCCGGGCCGTCGGACCAGGTGGGTGAAGCCGAGGTCGGAGGCCTCCCAGCCGAAGACGTCGGAGTAGAACGGCGCCACGCTCGCGGCGTCCACGCCCCGGAGGTTGCTGAAGACCCACGCGCCGGGCTCGTTGGCGGCCTGGACGCCGAGCCGACGGCCCGCCTGCCAGAGCCGGAAGCGCGCCCCGGCCGGGTCCTCGCACACCGCGAGCCGTCCGGCCGGGCCCGCCTCGCGCACGGGTACGACGACCCTGCCGCCCGCCGCCGTCACCCGGGCCGCGCCCGCGTCGGCGTCGTCGACCGCGACGTAGGTGTTCCACTCGCCCGTCGCCCAGTCGCCCTCGGGCTCGGCCAGGCCGGCGACGTCACGGCCGTCGAGGCTGGCGATGACGTACTGCCCGGCGCCGACCACCTCGAACTGCCAGCCGAGGAGGCCGCCGTAGAACTCGCGGGTGGCGGTGAGGTCGCGCTGCTCGAGGTCGATCCACGAGGGGACGCCGTCGGGATAGGTCCGTTGCTGTGTGTCCATGCCTGCGACGCTAGGGCGCCATCAGGTCAGGGGCTGGCCGCAAGGGAGGACCTGTCAGCCGGAGGCGGGTCGCGCGGTGAGCACCCGGACGGCCAGGTCGGTCGTGAAGTCGTTGTCGAGGAAGCCGACCACCTTGGTCACCCGGTCCAGGTCGAGCGGGAGCAGGCCCCGGGAGCCGGGGACGTCCGGGGTCAGGCCGAGGTCGAGGTCGTCACGGCCGGCCATCATCTGCACGTTGAACTCGTAGCGCGCCCGGGCGCCCGGCGCCGACAGGCGTCGTACGACGGTCTCGCCGAGGCGGCGCGCACCGTTCTCCGCCGCCCAGTCGTCGAGGGCCTCTGCCAGCGACCGGCCGCCGAGGTGGTCGACGTCGGCCCACGCGGCGTCCATCGACCCGGCGACGTCGAGCAGGATCGCGGCAGTCTTCTCGCCGATGCCCTGGACGCCGGGCAGGTTGTCGCTGGCGTCGCCGCGCAGGGCGGCGAACGCGAGGTAGTTGGCCGGCCGGACGCCGTACATGTTGAAGAGGCTGGCCGGGTTGAGCATCGGCGAGCCGTGGATGCCGCCGTCGATGAGGCGCAGGACCCGGGTGTGGTGGCTGATGTGCGCGAAGGCGTCGCGGTCGGAGGTGACGATCACGCAGTCCCAGCCGTTGGCCGTGGCCCAGGTGGCGCCGGAGGCGTTGACGTCGTCGGCCTCCAGCCCCGGCGGGGTCAGCGTGGCCAGCCCGAGCGCGTCGAGCAGCGCGCCGGCCCGGTCGAGCTGGTCGACGAGCTCGGGGTCCTTCTCCGCCCGTCCGGCCTTGTAGTCGGGGTAGGCGTCACGGCGCACCGACCCGGTGCGGTCGTCGAGGCCGAAGAGCACGGCGTCGGGCGCGAAGGAGTCGATCGACTCCAGGATCTGGCGCAGCATCCCGTGCAGGGCCCAGATCGGGCGCCCCGACCGGTCACGGAGGCCGGTGTGGGCGCGGGCGTGGTGGTTGCGGTGCAGGAGCGAGGGGGCGTCCACGACCAGCAGCAGCCGGCGGGGGCGGGTGTCGTGGTGGTCCATGGCGATCAGCGTCAGCCTAGGCCGTCCTCGTAGGCTCAGCGCAGTCGTCCGCACTCGTCCCACAGGAGACGCCTTGATCTTCATCACCGCCAAGTTCCACGTGTTGCCCGAGCACGCCGAGGCGTGGCCGGAGATCTCCCGGGCCTTCACCGACGCCACCCGCGCCGAGGAGGGCTGCCTGTGGTTCGACTGGTCGCGCAGCCTCGACGATCCCACTGAGTACGTCCTCGTCGAGGCGTTCCGCGACGGTGACGCCGGGGCCGCCCACGTCGGCTCCGACCACTTCAAGGCCGCGCAGGCCGAGCTGCCGCCGTACCTCTCGCGCACGCCCGACATCGTCTCCACTGCCGTCGAGCAGGACGGCTGGAACGAGCTCGGCGAGCTCCGGGTCGACTGAGGGGGACCTTCGCCCGCGGATCCGGGACCTCGGGCCCTGCACCGCGCGCGCCGGCCCGGCGAGCGTGGAGGCATGACGACGACACTCCCGATCCTGGTGGCCTACGACGGCTCGGCCGACGCCGAGCGCGCCCTGCAGTGGTCCGCGGCCGAGTCGCTACGCACCGGAGTCCCCGTGCGTGTGCTGGCGGTCAACGCGGTGCTGCCGCCCACCTGGGGCGGGATGACGGGTGCCGTGGGCATGGCAGGGATGGTCGACATCCCGGCCGGTGACTCCTCGGCCCTCCTCGAGCGGGCCGGCAAGACGCTCTCGGAGGCCGGTGTCGGGTCCGCGACCCTGGACCAGGCGACCGGGCACGTCGTCGACGAGCTGCTGCGCGCTGCCGACTCCGCATCCAGCCTCGTGGTCGGCAGCCACGGCCACGGCCGCACGGGCGAAGCCCTGATCGGCTCGGTCAGCCAGCACCTCGCTCGGCATGCGACGTGCCCGGTCGTCGTCGTCCGTCCCGCGCGCGACCCCGGGGCGCGCCGGATCGTGGTCGGCATCGACGGCTCGCCGTCCAGCTCGGCCGCCCTCGACTACGCCTGCCGGCGGGCCGAGGACACCGGCGAGACGGTCGTGGCGATCCACGCGTGGCGGGTGCACGCGCCCTCCACCGACGTCTGGAGCAGCGACGCCCGCAGCGTCGACAGCGACGAGCGCGAGCGGCTCCTCTCCGAGAGCCTCGCGGGCGTCCGCGAGGACCACCCGGACGTACGGCTCGAGCACGGGGTCGTCGCGGTGGCGCCCGGCCAGGCCCTGGTCGACGCGTCCGCGGGCGCCTCGCTCGTGGTCGTCGGCTCGCGCGGGCTCGGGTTCTTCAGCGGCCTGCTCCTGGGCTCGGTGAGCCAGGTCGTGCTGCACCGGGCCGAGTGCCCGGTCGCCGTCGTGCGCTGACCGCCGACCTGACCGCGAGTGACCTCACTCGTCGAACAGCCGGTCCTCGGCCTCGCCCGAGGTCACCTCGAGCCGCAGGGCCAGCACCTTGTCGGGCGCCAGACCGAGGCGCGCGAGGATGATCTGCACCTGCGGCAGCACCCAGGTGTAGGACTCGATCGCGGCCCGGTCGACCTCGCTGTGGACCCGGATCCACACGACCGGGTCGCCCACGCGGTCGGGCAGCCAGTGGGCCTCGAGCACGCCGGCCGGCGCGAGCGAGGCGACGATCGGCAGCATCGCCGCGTCGACCGAGCGCCTCAGCTGCTCCTCCGCCACCCCACCACGCTAGCCCCGGGCCGGGAGCGGGTCAGGGCATCACCGGGGGCACGAACTCGAAGGTCGTGCCGAGCAGCCAGAGGAGCAGCAGCACGACGGGCAGGTGGAAGACGAACTGCAGGAAGGTGAAGCCGACCAGGTCGCGCGCCCGGACGCCGAGCACGGCGAGCAGCGGCAGCATGAAGAACGGGTTGACCAGGTTGGGCAGCGCCTCGGCGGCGTTGTAGATCTGCACGGTCCAGCCGAGGTTCATCCCGACGTCGGTGGCCGACTGCATGACGTACGGCGCCTCGACGAGCCACTTGCCGCCGCCCGAGGGGACGAGCAGGCCGAGGAGCGCGGTGTAGATCGCGATGACGACGGCGAACGCGCCACCGCCGCCGATGCTGGTGAACAGGTCGGCGAGGTGCTCCGAGACCGTGACGCCGCCGCGGCCCTCGGCCCGGGTCAGCACCGCGGCCATGGCGGCGTACAGAGGAAACTGCACGAGCACGCCGGCGGTGGTCGGGACGGCCTTGGCGACCGCGTTGAGGAAGCCGCGCGGGGTGCCGTGGAGCACGAGGCCGAGGATGAGGAAGACCATGAGGTAGCCGTTGAGGCTGCTGATCACGCTCAGGAACGGCAGCGTCGCGAGCTGCTGCACGAGCCAGCCCAGGGTGAGCAGCCCGACGAGGACGGGCAGGATGCGGGAGTACTCCAGCCACTCGCCCGGCCGGCCGCGCTCGGGCATCGGCTCGACCTCGTCGGAGAGGTCGACGCCCATGTCCTCGGCGGTCCGGATCGCCTTGCCCTGCGGGGCGGACGCCCACGCGACGGCGACGCTGAGCACGATCAGGACGGCGGCCATGACGAGCGACTGCCACGTGAGGATCGTCGTGCCGAAGTCGAGCACGCCGGTGATCTCGAGCAGCTCCGGCGGCAGCGACGCCGGGGTGGCCTGGAGCTGCGCGGCCGAGGAGGACAGGCCGAGCGCCCACACGGCGCCGAGGCCGAGGTAGGCCGCCGCGCCGAGCGCGCGGTAGTCGGCACGCAGGTCGGTGCGCCGGGCGATGGCGCGGGCGAGCAGGCCGCTGAAGACCAGGCTGAGGCCCCAGTTGAGCATCGAGACCAGGCACGACAGCAGCGCCACGAAGGCCACCGCGCCACGGGGGCTGGACGGGTAGAGCGCGATCCGTTCGATCACCCGCGCGACCGGCGGGGACGTGGCGACGACGTAGCCGGTGAGGACCACCATCGCCATCTGGAGCGTGAAGGTGGCCAGGTCCCAGAAGCCGCCGCCGAAGGTCTCGGCGACGGTGACCGGGCTCGAGCCGTTGACCATCGCGGCCACGGACACCAGCACGACGCCCGCGAGGGCGAAGACGTACGCGTCCGGGAACCACTTCTCGGTCCATGCTGCGCTGCGCTGGGCGAGGCGGGCCAGCCCTCGCTCGTCGGTCGTGCCCGAGATCGTCGACATGGCTCACGAACGTAGCGGACGCGACGTCGGCGCCCGCGGGTGGTGGTGCTCTGCTCAGTCCCGCAGTCGACCGGCGACCTCGAGCACGCGCTCGACCATGTGGTCCAGCGCGTTGAGGTCGGTCTCCGAGAGCTCGTCGGAGTCATCGGTCACGACGCCGACGCCGTAGGGGTTGCCGTCCTCGAACTTGGTCGGGTCGGTGTAGCCGGGCGGCACGATGATCCCGCCGAAGTGGCAGAAGGTGGTGATCATCGCCAGGATCGTCGACTCCTGGCCGCCGTGCAGGGTCGAGCTCGACGTGAACGCGGAGTAGACCTTGTCGGCCAGCTTGCCCTCCTGCCACAGCGGGCCGAGGGTGTCGATGAAGGCCTGCAGCTGGCTGGTGACGTGGCCGTAGCGGGTGCCCGACCCCATGATCACCGCGTCGGCCCACGCCAGGTCGTCGGGCTCGGCCACGGGCTGGTCCGCGACCGAGGCGGCGTGGGCGGCCCACGCATCGACGCCCTGCACCACCTCGTCGGGGGCGGTCTCGCGCACCCGTCGCAGCCGCACCTCCGCCCCCTGCTTCTCGGCGGTCTCCGCCAGCCGGGTCGCCATGGCGTGACCGGTCCCGAAGGCGGAGTAGTACACGATCGCGAGCTTCGTCATCTGTTGGACGGTAGCCCCGGCGGGGACACTGTCCACCGCCCTTCGGGGTGGGAATGATGGGCGCGTGAGCACGGTCTTCCGCAACGCGACGGTCTTCGACGGGCACTCCTACCTCGGCGCGGTCGGCGACGTCGTCGTGTCCGGCGGCCGGGTGGCTGGTATCGGGGACGACGCCGCGCCGGTCGGCGCGACCGTCGTGGACGTCGGGGGAGGGCTGCTGCTGCCGGGATTCACCGACGCGCACGTGCACCCGGTCCAGGGCGGGCTCGAGCGTCTGGCCTGCGACCTGTCCGGGCTCGCGGTCGACCCCGTCGCCTACCTCGCGCACATCGGGGAGTACGCCGCCGCCCACCCCGGCCCCGGCTGGATCCAGGGTGGGGGCTGGGCGATGGCGGCGTTCCCCGGCGGGCTGCCGACCGCGGCCGAGCTGGACGCCGTCGTGCCGGACCGACCGGTCGCCCTGGTCAACCGCGACCACCACGGCATGTGGGCCAACAGCCGCGCGCTGTCGCTCGCGGGCATCACCGCCTCGACGCCGGACCCCGCGCACGGCCGGATCGAGCGCGGCGCCGACGGCTCGCCCGCCGGCGTGCTGCACGAGGGGGCGATGGACCTGCTCTCGGGGGTGATCCCGGCGGCCGACGACGAGCAGCTGTACGCCGGCTTCCTGGAGGGCCAGCGGTACCTCCACTCGCTCGGCATCACGAGCTGGCAGGACGCGATCGTCGGGGCCTACTCGGGCATGCGCGACGCCGGACCGACGTACGCCCGAGCGGCGGCCGCGGGCGACCTCACCGCCACCGTCGTCGGGGCCCTGTGGTGGGAGCGCGACCGCGGCGTCGAGCAGGTCGCCGACCTCGTCGCGAAGCGCGGTGACTGGTCGCGTGGGCGCTTCGCCGCGACGGCGGTGAAGATCATGCAGGACGGGGTGGCGGAGAACGGGACGGCCGCCCTGGTCGAGCCCTACCTCGACCGGTGCGGCCACGCGACCGGCAACTCGGGGATCTCCTTCGTCGACCCGGCGCGGCTGCCGTCGTACGTCGCCGCGCTCGACGCGCAGGGCTTCCAGGTGCACTTCCACGGGCTCGGCGACCGCGGCGTGCGGGAGGCGCTGGACGCGCTCGAGGGCACGGACCCCGCGCGCCGCCACCACGTCGCGCACCTCCAGCTGGTGCACCCCGACGACGTGCCGCGGTTCGGCCGGCTCGGCGTCGCGGCGAACATCCAGGCGCTGTGGGCGTGCCACGACGAGCAGATGACCGAGCTGACGATCCCGTTCCTCGGCGCCGAGCGGGCCGGCCGGCAGTACCCGTTCGCCGACCTCCACGCCGCCGGGGCGCGGCTCGTCGCGGGCAGCGACTGGCCGGTCAGCACGCCGGACCCGCTGGCCGCGATCCACACCGCAGTGCACCGGACGTCGTACGGCGAGCCCGCGCCCGCCGGCACCGAGCCGTTCCTCCCCGAGCAGGCGCTCCCGATCGAGGTGGCCTTCGCCGCCTACACCAGCGGCTCGGCCTGGGTGAACCACCGCGACGACGCCGGCACGGTGACCGTCGGTGCCGTCGCGGACCTGGTGGTGCTCGACGTCGACCCGTTCCGCACACCGGAGGAGATCGGGGCGGCACGGGTGCGCTCGACGTGGGTCGACGGGGAGTGCGTCTTCGAGGCCTGACGGCTCGAGCGCAGACGTCGGACACGTGTCCGCGACGTGGCCCTCGGATCGGCGGGTGAAGGGCAAGAGGTCGGACACGTGTGCGCGGCGTCGGTCGACCTGAGCAGGTCTAGGTGCCGCAGAAGGTCTGGTAGCCGCGACCGAAGGACTCCGGCGCGGGCTCGGCGAAGCGCTCGAGGCCGGGGCGCACGTCGTACGGCGCGGACAGGACCTCGAGGAGCTCCTGCAGCGGGGCGAGGTCGCCGTCGGTGCCGGCTGCCAGCGCCTCCTCGACGAGGTGGTTGCGGGGGATGTAGGCCGGGTTGACGCGGTCCATCGCCGCCGCGTCGGGGGCGAGCGCCAGCCAGCGCTCCGCCCACGCGTCGTACGCCGCCAGGTCGAGCACGAGCCCGCGCGCGGGCTCGGCATCGCTGCGGGCGGCGGCGGAGAGGCCGCGGAAGAAGGAGGTGTGGTCGACGTGGTTGTCGCGCATCAGGGTGACGAGGTCGGCGACCAGCGCCGAGGTGACGTCGTCGGCCAGCCCATCGGGCAGCCCGATCTTCGCGTGCATGCCGGCCCGCCACGCCTCGGAGTAGAGGCCGCGGAACCTCTCGAGCGAGGCGACGGCAAGGGCCACCGCGTCGTCCTGCTCGTCGGCGAGGAGGGGGAGGAGCGCCTCGGCGAAGCGCGCGAGGTTCCACTCGGCGACGACGGGCTGGTTGCCGAACGCGTAGCGGCCGCCGGTGTCGATCGAGCTGAAGACCGTCGCCGGGTCGAAGACGTCGATGAACGCGCACGGGCCGTAGTCGATGGTCTCGCCCGAGATGGTCATGTTGTCGGTGTTCATCACGCCGTGGACGAAGCCGACGAGCATCCACCGGGCGACCAGCGACGCCTGCGCGGCCACCACGGCGTCGAAGAGGGCGAGGTAGGGCTGGTCGGCGTCGGCCGCCTCGGGGTGGTGCCGGGCGATGGCGTGGTCGGCGAGCCGGCGCAGCAGCTCGCGGTCGTCGGTGGCGCGGGCGTACTGGAAGGTGCCGACCCGCAGGTGGCTGCTCGCGACGCGGGCGAGCACCGCACCGGGCAGCACGGTCTCGCGGTGCACCACGCGGCCGGTCGCGACGACGGCCAGGGAGCGGGTCGTCGGGATGCCGAGCGCGTGCATCGCCTCGCTGACGACGTACTCGCGGAGCATCGGCCCGACGGCGGCGTAGCCGTCGCCGCCGCGGGAGAACGGCGTACGTCCCGAGCCCTTGAGGTGCAGGTCGCGCAGTCGTCCCTCGGTGTCGGTCAGCTCTCCGAGCAGCAGGGCGCGTCCGTCGCCGAGGCGCGGCGAGTAGCCGCCGAACTGGTGGCCGGCGTAGGCCTGCGCGACCGGGGTCGCGCCCTCGGGGACCCGGGTGCCGGTCAGGAGCCCGACGCCCTCGGCGGTCCGCAGCCAGTCGGGGTCGAGGCCGAGGTCGGCGGCGAGGGCTTCGTTGAGCACGAGCAGGCGCGGGTCGGGCACCTCGGCGGCCTGCCACGGCAGCGCCAGCCCGGCGAGGTCGTCGGCGTACTGGTGGCCGAGGTCGACGGTCGGGACCACGCGCGTGCTCACATGGTCGACGATACGGGGCGCGGCGTAGCAGGGTCGCGTCAGGCACGATGGGCGGGTGACGTCCCGGTTCGTGCTGCACGACCACCGCAAGCCGCGCCCGCACTTCGACCTGCGGCTCGAGGAGGACGGCGTGCTGCGGAGCTGGGCGGTCCCGAAGGGCTTGCCCGACGACTCCGCCCATGACCGCCTCGCCGTCGCCGTGGACGACCACGAGCTCGACCACGTCGTCTACGAGGACGAGCACAAGTCGATCGCCGACGAGGGCACCTGGGAGGAGCACGACCGCAACGACCGGCGGCTCGTCTTCACCCTCCACGGCCGTTCCGGTGCACGGCGTTACGCGTTGATCCACACCGGCGGCGAGCAGTGGCTGCTCCACCTGGTGAAGGGCCAGGGATAGCTCGGCTCAGGACCTCACGTCGTCGGCGGCAGCCCGTCCCGCGACCTCGCCAGCACGCGGCCCCGGAACCACGACCACACGCCGAACCCGACCAGCGCGCCACCCACGGCGACGCCCACACTGCCGCTCTCGCCGGCTGCCCGCGTCAGCTCGGTCCACATGATGAGGCCGGCGCCTGCCACGAACGACAGCACCCCGACGGCGATCCACAACGCTGGCTTCTGGTCCATCGACTCGTTGGTCACGCGCTCAGGCTTGCACACCTCGGGTCTGTGGCTGCCGATGAGCGGGCACGTCGCGTGGCAGGATCCGCGCATGACCACTACCCCAGCCGCCCCGCAGCGCGGCGACGTGGCCCTCACGTCCCGACGGATGCCGTTGATCATCGTCGTCGCGGTCGTGTCCGCGGTCGTCGGGCTCTTCCTCGGCTCGCGACTGCCGTGGGGCAGCGTGCCGCTCACGGTCGAGGAAGGGGTCGTGGTCCTGCACGACGACGCGAGCGGGTTCACCAGCTTCGAGGGCGAGGACGGCACCCAGATCGGGTTCGACGTCCGGTCCGTCGTCTGGTCCCACGGCGGGCAGGAGGGCGAGCGCAGCACCCCGTCGTGCCTGAGCGAGGGGGAGGGGGTGCCCGCCGAGGTCGGCTACCGCTGGGTCCGGGTCCCTGACGGCGGTTCCAGGCCCTTCGCGCTGTGGGTGGCCTGCTGAGCCGGATGACGGTCAAGCTGTTGCTGCTCGACGAGATGGATCGCGTCCTCCTGATCCGCTCGACAGACCCGACCTCCGGGGCCCAGTGCTGGTATCCCGTCGGAGGAGGGGTCGAGACGGGCGAGTCCCTGCAGCAGGCTGCGCGCCGCGAGGCTCACGAGGAGACCGGCTTGCCGTCGTTGCCAGAGGGGTCACCCGTCTGGACCCGCGACCACATCTACGAGTACGACGGGCGGACCGTCGAGGTCCACGAGGACTGGCTGCTGCACAGGGTGCACCACTTCGACCCTGAGCCGGCGCGTCTGAGCGCCTTCGAGACCAGGACCATCGCGGGCTTCCGGTGGTGGACGGCACACGATCTGTCGCAGACCACCGACACTGTCTTCCCGCCCGAGCTCGGTCGGCTCCTGTCCGAGCTGCTGAAGGACGGACTTCCGGGGGCGCCGATCGACATCACCGAGCCGCGCCCCGCCTGACCCCGCCAGGCAAGCCGGGAGAACCAGTCGTTGATGGGAGCCTCCGGGCTGACGCTACGAGCCCGCGCTGAGGCTGCCTGGGCGTGCCTGTGGCCCCGCCGTCTGGTGAGGGGCGGGGTGTGGGGCGGGGTCATGGTCGGGCGGGTGGGTCCGGCGGCTCGTCAGGGTTGGTCGGGGTCGTGCCGGTGCGGTCGCGTCGGTAGCGGTGGCCGTGGGGGCTGGTCCACTCGAACACTCCGGGCGCGACCATCGTGTAGGTCCAGGCGGAGTGGGTCTTGAGGCGATGGTGGAACCGGCACAGGCAGGCCAGGTTGGACGTCGTGGTGGGGCCGGGTTGTGGTCGGCCCTCGGCTTCCGCCTGGTGGTCGTACTCGACGATGTGGTCGACATCCGTCCTGCGGGCTGGGCGGGTGCACCAGGGGAAGACGCAGGTGCGGTCGCGCAGGATGATCTGTTCGCGGATCCGGTCGGGGATCTCGTAGCCCGGCGCGGTCAGCTCGGCGTTGAGGTCGATGACCGGCTTGATCGTGACCTTGGTGAGGGTGTCGATGCACCATGACTTCACCTGGTCGAGCAGGACCAGGCGCTGGCCTGCCTCGATCCGGCCGGTGGGACCGAAGACCGTCGCCTCCCCGGCGGTGGTGGCCTGGAAGTGGGCGTGGATCACCACCTCGCGGGCGGCCGGACTGGCGGGTCGGCCCGACGCCTGGTCGGGTCTCGATACACCGGCTCGTTCCTCACCGGCTACTCGACCACCTGGGGAGTCCGCGCCGGCTGCTCGACCACCTGTCTGAGAGGCGGCATCGGTGGTGAGGTCGAGGGCGGTCTGGGTGCGGGCGAGGTTGCCGAGGGCCTTGGAGCGGCGGACGTCGAGGGACTCGGTGGAGCCGAGGGCCTTCTGGGTCTCGGCGTCTTGGGCCACGGCGTTGTTGAGGTCGAGGGCGTCGGCGATGTCGAGCTCGGCCTCGAAACGCATCGTCCCGGCGAAGTGCACGTCCTCGTCACGCAGCGTGGCGTGGCGGGGGTCGACCGCGAGGTAGCCGTCCTCCGGATCAGCCGCCGGATCCGGGTGCGCGAGGTCGTAGCGCTTGATGGTGTCGGCGACGAGCCGGTCGAGCTGGGCGGGACCGATCCGCCCGGCGACCGCGGCCACCTGGGCGTCGACGTGCGCCGCGGCCTCGACGGTGAGGGCGGGGACGGTGTGGATGGTGGTCTCGGCGACCGTGCGGGCCTTCCAGGCCGGCACGACCCCGGCGTGCACCTGCGCCCACAGCCGCGGCAGGCGGTGCCGCAGCTCGAGGGCCTGGCCGATGAGCTTCTTCGCCGACGTCGATGAGATGCCGAGCACGCCGCCGAGCTCGGCGATGCAGAACTCCGCCACCAAAGGGGTGCCCTGCCCGGCGATGGGTTCCTCGTGCTCACACCCCGGAGTGGTGAAGGTCGCGGCGGAGTGGATCGACTCCGGCGGGTGCAGGTCGGCCCAGCGGGCGGCCAGGTCGAGCTGGCGGGCGGCTTCAGCGTGCTCGATCTGCCGGGAGGTCTTGATCGAGGCGAGCAGGCTGCTGGCCGAGAGGTCGTCTGCGACTCTCTCCGCCTCCCGCTCCTGTGCTTCGATCATGTGTTCGACACTACGGCAACCCACCGACAGTCACCCTCGGCCGATCGACCTCTGGGGATGGGTCTCGATACGCCGTCGCTCGTGCCTCGCTCGGCTACTCGACCACCGGGAAAGGGCGCTCGCACCTCAACCACCGAAGGCGACGCGCTCGTGCCTTGCCCGCCCGCCGGTCAGCCGCGCAGGCCGAGCCCCCGGTAGAGCTCGATCTCGTCGCGCAGCCGGTAGGGCAGGGGTGCTCCGCGACCGGCCAGGGCCGACGCGTACGCCTCGAGGGCGTGCAGCAGGTCGCGACGCAGCTGCAGCTGGTCGGCTGCGCGGGCGCCCTGCCGCGCGATGCCGAGGCGATCGCGCGCCAAGGACACCTCGCTGAGCAGGACGGCGAGGTCCTGGCGGTCGGGCGGGTCGGAGCGGGGTCCTGCATCCAGCATGGGCGTCCCAAGTGACCGCAGGGCCGGCGCACGGTGCGACGGCGTGACGGGCCCCGCCAGCGTACGCCACCCCGTGCCCGCGCGAGCTCAGTTCTGGGTGAGCCTCCCCTCGACCTGCGGGTCGACCGGGCTGTTGGCCGTGACGTAGTCCGTCGCGATCTGCATCAGGTCGTCGCCGGGCTGCTGCACGTCGGTGCCGCCGGCGAAGACCGAGTAGCCGTCACCGCCGGTGTACATGAAGTCGTTGGTCACCAGCCGGATGCTGTCGCCGTCCGCGATCGGTGTCTGCGTCCCGCCGATCCCGTCCGGGGTCCTCCACATGCCGTCGACGACCGCCGTGGTGCCCTCGCAGTGGAAGGTCGCGCGCAGCCCGGAGACCTGCGGGAAGCGGCCCGTGGCGATCGCCGGGTTGCACACCGGGGAGAAGCCGTTGAGGAACGCCTGCCGCAGCTGGGTGCCGGTGAGGGTGAGCAGCGTGGTGCGGTTGCCGAACGGCAGGACCGCGAACATCTCGCCCCACGTGATCTCGCAGGGCTGCTCCCCGGCGCTGGGCGGCGCGCAGACGAGGTCCTGCCGCAGCCCGCCGGAGTTGGTGTACGCCGCGTCGATGCCGGGGTACTTCCCGCGCATCGCGTCGGCCACCATGTTGCCCATCTCCGACTCGAGGAGTCGGGTCGGCGCGCGCAGGACGTCGTTGGCCTGCGTGCCGATCACCTGGTTGCGCAGCACCGCGGTCTCCGCGTTGGCCTGGTCGACGATCGCCTGGACGTCGGGTCGACCGGTCACGCCGAGGCTCTTGGCGACCCGGGTGGCGCCGCCGGCCCACGCCACGTCGCCGTTGCGCACCATCAGCTGGAGCACGGAGTACGACGCACCGGCGTTGATGCCCTCGGTGATGAGGATGTCGCCCCGCATCAGGTTCGAGACCCGGTGCGTGTGGCCGACGATCATCGCGTCGACGGTCGTGCTCTGGAGCTCGTCGGCGATGTCGAGGATCGGGCCCTCCCACGGCACTCCGGGCGTGGTGCCGACCGGATTGGCGCCGAGCGCGGTGCCCTCGTGGATGACGACGACCTGGACCTTGACCCCCATCCGGCGCAGCCGCTCGGACTCGGCCTTGATCCGCGGGCCCTCGTCGAGGAACTCCAGGCCCTCGGTGGCACCCGCGGCGACGAGCTCGGGCGTCCCCTCCAGCCCGGCCCCGATCACGCCGACCTTGACGCCGTTGACCCGGAACACCTTCGAGGGCGTGACCCAGTCCGGCGCCTCGCCGGTGTCCGCGTCGACGATGTTGGTGGCCAGGAACGGGAACTCGGCCCGCGCCTGGTGCTCGAGCAGGCGCGCGACGCCGTAGTCGAACTCGTGGTTGCCGTACGACGTGGCGTCGAGGCCCCACGCGTTCTCCACGTCGATCGCCGGCATGTCCTCCAGCAGCGCCGAGTTCGGGGGAGAGGCACCGACGTTGTCGCCGCCGGCCAGGATCAGGCCCTGGCCGGGGAGCGCGTCGAGGTCCTCGTCGAACATCGTCGCGAGGAACGACGCACCGCCGACGCGCGCGTTGATGGCGTTGTCGTACGCCCGTGTCGTCGGGTCGAGCTGGCCGTGGAAGTCGTTGAGCCCGACGATCGGCACGGGGGTGTACTTCTTGCCGCCGTCGGCGACCTCGAGCAGCACCTTGCCCTGGCTGTGCTGCGGCTCGGGGATCCCGAGCATGAACGCCAGCGTTGGGGCCAGGTCGATCGAGCGTGCCGACACCCTGCCGTGGCCGACGCCCTCGCCGCCGGCGAGGAACGTCGCGCGCATGTTGATGTTGGCGGCGAGGTCCTGCACGTCGGGCACGTAGCCGTGCTGCCCGAAGAAGTGGGACGGCGCCACGAGCGTGCCGGGGGTCTCCGCGTCGAACTGGTAGGGCGGGTAGGAGAAGACCACCAGGTCACCGGTGCGGGTCGGGTGCGCCATGTCGGCGGTGCTGCCCGGGCCGTTGGGGATGTAGCGCGCCTCGGCCTTGGTGAAGGCACGGTCGATGACCTTCCACCCCTCGGGGTTGCCGTCGTGCGTCCAGTCGTTGGGGTCGGTCAGCCCGAGGTACGTCGCCTTGATCGCCGCGACCGTGGCCGCCTCCTCGGCCGCAGGGACCTGCTGGAAGCTGGGGTTGACCGGGTCGCGCCCGGCCAGGTTGAGGTAGATCTGCAGCGTGCCGCCGGCCCAGCAGGCCTTCGCCTTGCCGATCGTCTCGCCCGCGGCCGTGCGGCAGTTCGAGGTCTGCGGGGTCGAGAGCAGGCCCATGTCCACCAGCGGCTTGCTGGCGTCGATGGCGAGGAACTGCGGCGCGAAGCCGTGGTCGGAGCCGACGAACGTCGTCGGGTCCTTGCCGACCAGCCGGCGCGCCAGCCGAAGCGTCTGGTCGGACTCCGCGTAGGCGTCGCGGATGAACGCGGCGCGCTCCTTGACCCGGCCGTCCTTGACACCGTCGAGGTCCACGTCGTCGTACGCCGGGTTGGGCGCGCCGTTGGGCAGCCGCCTGGTGACCAGGCCGAGAAACTGGTGCTGGAACTCGTCGGTCGTCGGCATGCCGACCATCAGCAGGTCGGGCTGGTAGGTCTCGGCGACGTACTCCAGCATCGGCCAGTGGCCGGTCGACCAGTAGAAGCCCTGCTCGACGTAGGTCTCCTCGCTGGTGACACCGGCCTCGAGGATCGCGAAGTCGGCGGCGGTCGAGGTCGGGAACTCGGCCGCGAGGTACTCGTCGAAGTCGGTGTAGCCCGGCTCGCCCGGCCACGTCGGCCAGCTCGCGATCGCGCGGCTCACCGAGGTGTGGAACAGCCGGACGCGGGACAGGTCGGGGGACAGCGTCTCGACCTTGACGAGCATGCCGGCCGTCTTGCCGTCGAGCGCGCCGCCGACGATCTTCACCTTCACGTCGGCCCACTCGCCCTGGCGCAGGTCGCCGACCGCGTCCGCGCCGCTCTTCGTCGGGGAGAACAGAACCCGGTCGTACCGCGTGCGGCCGTCGTTGCGGCTGTCGTAGATGTAGGCGTTCAGGCCGTACTTGTCGGTCGCGCCGTCCAGCACCCGCATCCGCATCTCCCGCGCCGGGCTGTACGACGTCGGCACCGCGGTCCAGCCGGTGGCCGGGGTCGGGGCCGCCGCCGGGAAGGGTGCCCGCCCGGCGTAGCCGGCCGGGTGGTCGAACTGGAGTCCGAAGGAGGTGATGAAGGGAGCGTCGTCGAAGAGCGGATCGCCCTTCTGGCCGATGAAGTTGGTCGTCACGCCGCGGCCGGAGAAGAAGCTGCGGAAGTCGATCGTCGGGCCCTGGATCGAGGCGTTGCGCCCGCCGGCCCACTCCACCTGCGCGACCTTGAGGCCGTCGCGCTCGGCCGCCTGCGCGATCGACTCCGCCTGCAGGACGCCGGGGTCGAACGCGGCGGTGCGGTTGGCGCCGAACGGGTCGCCGTTCTTGTGGAAGGTGTTGTTGGTCGAGCCGTGCACGCCGGGCCACGCACCGGTCGCCATCGTGTACCAGCCCGCGCCCGTGTTGGGCGGGGCCTGGGTGAGCATGCCGTTGCCGCGGGCCTTCACGCCGTTCTTCAGGAACTTCTTCATCGTCGGCATGACGCCCTGGTCGGCGTACTTCTCGACGAGGTCCTGCCGGAGCCCGTCGGAGGCGAAGAAGACCGCCTCGTCGGTGGGGGAGGTGCTGTGGGACGGCGGATGGTGCTTGCCCTCGTGCGCCGAGGCGGCGAGCTGCGTCGGGCCCACGGCGAGGGCGGCGACGGCGGCCGGGGCGATCAGCGCGGTGGCTGCTGCGACGACGACGGGACGGCGGTGTGTGCGGTTCACGGCAACCCTCCAGGGCCGGGTGGGGAGCCGGATCCCTCGGGGACCGTGCAGCACCCAGGCGCGGCTCCCCCGGGGATGGATCGAACCTCCACCCGCGCCCCGGTGGCGTCAAGGCCCCCGGTTGGGTATGTGCCGCGCGCAGGCTGCCCGACGCCGGTCCGGTCCAGACCGCCGTGCGCTCAGACGGTGGAGAGCGCGCACGAGCCCGGACACCACCGGGTCGGGGCCCGGGCGGGGGCCCCCGCCCGCGGGCCGCCCCCCCCCCGCGGGCCGACCGGGGGGGGCCCCGCCCCCCCCCCCCCCCCCCCCGGGGGGGCGGGCCCCCCCCCCGCTGCGTGGGGGCGGCGTGGGGGCGCCGCGATCAGGCGCTCTTGATCGCCGAGACGTCGAACTCGAGCTTGATCTTCTCGGAGACCAGCACGCCGCCGGTCTCGAGGGCCGCGTTCCAGGAGAGGTCCCAGTCCTTGCGGTTGATGGTGGTCGCGCCCTCGAAGCCGACGCGGGTGTTGCCGAAGGGGTCGACGGCGGTGCCGGTCTCCTCGAAGGGGATCGTCACCGGCTTGGTGACGCCCTTGATGGTGAGGTCGCCGGTGATGGTCCACTCGGCGCCGTCGCGCTCGACGCGGGTCGAGACGAAGGTGATGGCCGGGTGGTTCTCCACGTCGAAGAAGTCGCCGGAGACGAGGTGGCCGTCGCGGTCGGGGGTGCCGGTCGAGATGCTGGCCGGGCGGATGTCGATGGTGACGGTCGAGGCGGCGGGGTTCTCGGCGTCGACGTGGGCGGTGCCGTCGAAGTCGGCGAACTGGCCGCGGACGGTGGTGACCATCGCGTGGCGGGCCGAGAAGCCGAGGCGGGAGTGGCTGGCGTCGAGGACGTAGTCACCGGTGATCGAGTCGCGCTCGGCGACGGCGGCGGCGGACGGGGAGGCGGCGGGAGTAGCGGCCTGCTCGACGGTCTTGCTGCGGCGGAAGAAGGACATCGGGGTCTCCTGGGAGGTCGGGGTGTGCCAAGTAGTTGACGGTTCAATCAATCGAACGAGGCGGGCAGGAGATTCATTCCCGAGTCGGTGTGATCCGGGTCTTACGCCGCGGACCGGCCGCGACCCGTCCCCGACGGGCGGGGACGGGTCGCGATGGAGCGTGTCAGTGGATCGAGGAGGGGTGCTTCGCGAGCGGCGTGACGTGGATGTCCATGTAGGGGAACAGCGGCAGGCCGGAGAGCAGGTCGTGGAGCGCGTCGTTGGACTCGACGTCGAAGACCGAGACGTTGGCGTACTCGCCGACGACCCGCCACAGGTGCGGCCAGCGACCCGAGTGCTGCACCTCCTGGGCGTAGGCCTTCTCGCGGGCGACCAGGTCGGCCTTGACCTCGGGGTCCATGTCGAGCGGGATCCGGACGTCCATGCGCACGTGGTAGAGCACGGGCGATCAGTCCTTCGCGGGGTCGAGGACGAAGCCGTAGGCCACCGTGGCGGAGCCGTCGGCCTGCTGCTGGGGGTCGAGGACGAGCTCGGGCTTGACGGCCGAGGCGATGTCGTCGTCGTTGTGCTCGTCGCCGGGGAAGTAGAGCTGGGCGGTGAGCAGCTCGTGGCCGGGGGCCGACACCTTCACGTGCAGGTGGGCGGGACGCCACGCGTGCCAGCCGGCGGCGGCGATGAGCTTGCCGCAGGAGCCGTCGGTGGGGATCTGGTACGGCGCGGGCTGCACGGTCGTGATCTCGAAGTACCCGTCGGCGTCGGTGGTGAAGGAGCCGCGGAGGTTCCACTCGGGGATGCCGGGAGCGAACTGCGAGTAGAAGCCGTCGTCGTCGGCGTGCCAGAGCTCGACCTTGGCGCCGCCGAGCGCGGAGCCGTCGGTCGAGGTGACCTGGCCGCTCCACACGAGCGGGGTGCCGCCCTCGCCGTCGCGCATCGGGATGGTGCCCTTCGCGCCCTGCTCGGGGGCGTTCGGGACGTAGTAGGGGCCCTCGATCGAGCCCTTGTTGCCCTCGCGGTGCTCGGTCGCGACGTCCTCGACGACGTGCTCGAGCCACACGTCGAGGAAGAGCGGCCACTCGCCGTCCTCGCCGACGTTGATCAGCCACGCCTTGAGGGCGTTGAACTCGTCGTAGGTGACCTTGTGCCTGCGGACCGTCGCGTAGATCGCGTCGAGGACCTCGCGGGCGAGGGTGTCGACGCGCTCGGCGGGGACGTCCTTGACCGCGTCGAAGGGCGACTTGTCGGCGTGGAAGCGCTCGGTGGCGCTCGCGCCGGACGCGGCCGCGCTGGCCGTCTCGGTCACGGACTCGGTCTGGCTCTCGTTCAGGGTGGTGCTCATGGTGCTGCTCCTCGGGATGGGGGTGTGTCGGGTGTACGTCGGACGGGTGGGTGGTGCGCGGTCAGTCCTGGCGGTAGCGCGCGAGCTTGTCGGGGTCGATGACGGCGCCGAGTCCGGGCCCGGGCCGCGCGACGAGCTCGCCGCCGTGGATCTCGAGCGGCTCGGCGAGCAGGTCGTCGGTCATGTCGAGGAAGTTGGACAGCTCGCCGGCCCGGCGCGAGGTCAGCTCGAACGCCGAGCCGAAGGCGACCGTGCAGAGCGAGCCGAGCTGGCCGTCGATCTGGTTGCCCATGACGAGCTCGATGCCCAGCCCCTCGGCGAGGTGGTGGACCCGGCGGCTGGTGGTGAAGCCGGTGCGCGCGGTCTTGATGCTGGCCGCCGTGGCCGAACCACCGAGGATCTCGCGCGTCACCTCGGCCGGCGTGACGACCGACTCGTCGGCGATGAAAGGCACGTCGAGCTGCTTCACCAGCCAGCGGCGGCCCACCACGTCGTCGGCGGGGCACAGCTCCTCGGCGAAGGTCAGGCCGAGGTCGGACATCTCCTTCATCGCCCGCGCGGACTCCGAGGCCGACCAGCCGCGGTTGCCGTCGACGTACAGCTCGACGTCGTCGCCCAGGCCGACGCGCAGGGCGCGCACGACCTCGGTGTCGAGGCGGAACGGGTGGCGGCCGACCTTCACCTTGAAGGTGGTGATGCCGTAGGTGTCGCGCATCCGCTCGGCCTCGGCGACCATCGCGGCGGGCTCGTCGAAGCCGAGCATGTGGGAGACCCGCATCCGGTCGGTGTAGCCGCCGAGCAGCTCGGTCACGCTGTAGCCGAGCGACTGGCCGAGCGCGTCCCAGATCGCCATGTCGAGCGCGGACTTGGCGGTGGGGTTGCCGACCGTGCGGGAGAGACGGGCGTGGATCTGCTCGCGCTCCATCAGGTCGAGGCCGACCACCTGACCGGAGAAGATCGAGCCGATGACCGCGACGATGCCGGCCTGCGTCTCGCCGTAGGTGAACGGGCGCGGCGGGGCCTCCGCGACGCCGACGACGCCGTCGTCGGTGGTCACCCGCACGAGCACGTGCTCGGCGACGTGCACCTCGCCGCTCGCGAACCTCAGCGGCTTGCGGTAGGGGATGGCGAAGGGGATCGCCTCCACCTGGGTGATCTTCATCGGACGACCTCGTCGAGCTCGGGTGTGGAATCGGGGGTGGTGGGGGTGAACAGGTCCGCGGCCTCGAGCACCTCGAGGACCGCGAGCAGGGCAGGATCCGGGTCGTCGGTGCGCCACGCGAGGGCGAGGTCGAGCGACGCGGCGTCGGGCACGTCGCGGAAGACGACGCCCTCGAGCGGGGCCGCGCGGACCGAGGCGGGGACCAGCGCGACACCGAGTCCGGCCGCGACGAGCGGCAGCATGACCGTCGTGCCGGCCGCCTCGTGGGCGACCGTCGGGGTGAAGCCCGCCTCGCGGCAGCTGCGGAGCACGGCGTCGTTGACCACGGACCGCTCGCCGGCGAAGGCGATGAAGTCCTCGGTGCGGAGGTCGGCCATCGCGACCTCCGGCTGCTCGGCGAGGCGGTGGTCGGTGGCCACGGCCAGCACGAGCGGCTCCCGCGTGATGGTGCGCACGGTCAGCGCGTCGCCGGTGGTAGGCGGGCGCAGCACGCCGAGGTCGAGGCTGCCGTCGGTGAGCCCGGCGACCTGAGCAGGCGTCAGCAGGTCGGCGTGGATCTCCAGGGCGAGGCCGGGCAGCTCGCGCTTGACGGTCCGCGCGATCCGGGGGAGCAGGGTGTGCGCGGCCGAGCCGGTGAACGCGATCCGCAGCAGGCCCTGCCGGCCCTCGGCGATCCGGCGTACGCCTCGCACGCTGTCGTCGATCGCCGCCAGGATCCGCGTGGTCTCCTCCCGCAGGAACTCCCCGGCAGGTGTGAGGTCGACCTGGCGCGTGGTGCGCACGAAGAGCGGGGTGCCCAGCTCGGCCTCGAGCTGGCGGATCGCCTGCGAGAGCGCGGGCTGGGCCAGGTGTAGCCGGTCGGCGGCGCGGCCGAAGTGCTTGGTGTCGGCGACGGCCGCGAAGTAGCGCAGGTGGCGCAGCTCCATGGGTCCTCCTCTCGGTGACGGTCCGCGTGACGACGCTCACGTCGTCGGCGATTGATTCACGGTAGGTCTGGATATTCATCGAGGACAAGGACTTGTTTCGCGGGGATTGATACGCCAGAGCGATCAAAGGATGCCTAGGTCAGGCCTAGGCACTTGGCTCGTGTGACCACCGACACGTCGTGGAACGGTCGGGGCACCCAACCCCTGGAGGACCCCATGACCGAGACGCTCTCCCGTGTGGAGCAGGTGCTCGCCGACGCGGTCGTCGACGACCGCGAGGCCGGCGTCTACCGCGCCAACCGACGGATCTTCACCGACGAGGAGGTCTTCGAGCTCGAGATGAAGCACATCTTCGAGGGCAACTGGGTCTACCTCGCCCACGAGAGCCAGGTGCCCGAGAAGGGTGACTACTTCACGACCTACATGGGTCGCCAGCCGGTGGTGATCACCCGCGGCCAGGACGGCGAGCTCAACCTGCTCATCAACGCGTGTGCGCACCGCGGCGCGATGATCTGCCGGCGCAAGACCGACAACCGCACCACGCTGACGTGCCCCTTCCACGGCTGGACGTTCCGCAACGACGGCACCCTGCTCAAGGTCAAGGACCCCGATGGCGCCGGCTACCCCGCGACGTTCGACACCGACGGGTCGCACAACATGACGAAGGTCGCGCGGTTCGACAGCTACCGCGGCTTCCTCTTCGGCTCGCTCAACCCCGACGTGACGAGCCTCGAGGAGCACCTCGGCGACACCACGAAGGTGCTCGACATGCTGGTCGACCAGTCGCCCGACGGCCTCGAGGTGCTGCGCGGCTCGTCGACGTACACCTACGACGGCAACTGGAAGGTCCAGGCCGAGAACGGCGCCGACGGCTACCACGTCACGGCGACGCACTGGAACTACGCGGCCACCACCTCGCGCCGCAACACCGGCGACTCGGCCAACACCACCAAGACCCTCGACGCCGGCAGCTGGGGCAAGTCGGGCGGTGGCTACTGGTCCTACCCCAACGGCCACCTGTGCCTCTGGACCTGGGCCGGCAACCCCGAGGACCGGCCGCTGTGGGACCGCCTCGACCAGCTCAAGGAGACCTACGGCGAGGCCAAGGGCGAGTTCATGGTCAAGGGCAGCCGCAACCTGTGCCTCTACCCGAACGTCTACGTGATGGACCAGTTCTCCACGCAGATCCGGCACTTCCGCCCGATCTCGCCGGACCAGACCGAGGTCACCATCTACTGCATCGCGCCCAAGGGCGAGTCGAAGGAGTCTCGCGCCTGGCGGATCCGCCAGTACGAGGACTTCTTCAACGCCTCCGGCATGGCGACCCCGGACGACCTGGAGGAGTTCCGCTCCTGCCAGCTCACGTTCCAGGCCACCGCCGCCCCGTGGAACGACATGAGCCGCGGCGCCGAGCACTGGCTGTCCGGGCCCGACGAGGTCGCCTTGGCGCTCGACATGTCGGGCGTCATCTCGGCCGGGGTGAAGAACGAGGACGAGGGGCTCTACCCCGTCCAGCACGGCTACTGGCTGGAGACGATGCGGGCCGCCGTGGCCCGCGAGGCCGGGACGGAGGTCGAGGCATGAGCACCACGACCGACACGACCGCCACGACTGCCACGACCGACACGACCGACACGACCGGCAGCCGGCTGATCACCCAGAACGAGCTCGAGCAGTTCCTCTACCGCGAGGCGCGCTTCCTCGACGACCGCGAGTTCGAGAAGTGGCTGGAGTGCTACGCCGACGACTGCGAGTACTGGATGCCGGCGTGGACCGACGACGACGAGCTCGTCCAGGACCCGCAGACCGACATCTCGCTCATCTACTACCCCAACAAGGGCGGCCTCGAGGACCGGGTCTTCCGGATCCGCACCGAGCGGTCCAGCGCGACCTCGATCCCCGAGCCGCGCACCAGCCACAACATCAGCAACGTCGAGGTCATCGAGCGCCGCGGCGACGTGGTCGACGTGCGCTTCAACTGGCACACCATGTACTTCCGCTACAAGACGGTCGACCCCTACTACGGGACGTCCTTCTACACGATCGACTTCTCCGGCGAGAGCCCGCTGATCCGGCGCAAGACCGTGGTGCTGAAGAACGACTACATCCACCACGTGGTGGACGTCTACCACTTCTGAGCACGCCGACCCCCAGCCCGCTCGAGTCTGGAGCAGTCATGAGCAGCCACCAGGTCGCCCTCGCCTTCGAGGACGGCGTCACCCGCTTCATCACCTGCGCGGAGGACCAGACGGTCGCCGACGCGTCCTACCGTGCCCGCATCAACATCCCGCTGGACTGCCGTGACGGCGCGTGCGGCACGTGCAAGGCGACATGTGAGTCGGGGGAGTACGACGGCGGCACCTACATCGAGGACGCGCTGTCCGCCGACGAGGCCGCCGCCGGCATGGTGCTGCCCTGCAGCATGAAGCCCCGCTCCGACCTGGTGCTCCAGATCGCGAGCACCTCCGCGGTCGCGAAGACCCGGGCGGCGACGTACAAGGCGACGGTGACCGGACTCGAGCGGCTCTCACCGACGACGATGTCGCTCACCCTGGAGACCGAGGAGCGCGACCACCTCGCCTTCCTGCCCGGCCAGTACGTCAACATCGACGTGCCCGGCACGGGGGAGAGCCGGTCCTACTCCTTCAGCACCGCCACCGACGGTCGCTCGCTCGGCTTCCTGGTCAAGCTCACCCCGGGCGGCGTGATGTCGACGTGGCTGTCGGAGCAGGCAGCAGTCGGCGACGAGGTCAGCTTCACGGGTCCCAACGGCAGCTTCTTCCTGCGCGAGGCCGACCGCCCGCTGCTGCTCATCGCCGGCGGCACCGGGCTCGCGCCGATCCTCTCGATCCTGCGCACCATGCGGGCGGGTGGCAGCACCCGGCCGACCCACCTGGTCTACGGCGTCAGCACCGACGACGACCTCGTCGAGCTGGCCGAGCTCGAGGAGCTCGCCGCGGCGATGCCCGCCCTCACCTGGGACCACTGCGTCTCCGACCCGGCCACCACCGCCGCCCACCAGGGCTACGTCATGGGCCTCATCGAGCCCGAGCACCTCCACGGCGGAGACGTCGCTGTCTACCTCTGCGGTCCGCCGCCGATGGTCGAGGCGGTGCGCGGCCACTTCACCGAGCAGGGCGTGGAGCCGACTGGGTTCTACTACGAGAAGTTCGCGCTGTCGGGTACGGCCACGGCCGAGGCCGACGCTGAGCCGGCCGTCGAGGTCGGCGAGATCAGCGACGCCCCGGCCGAGCCCGAGCCGCAGGCCGAGGAGCCGGTGTCTGCGCCGGCGCCGGTCCGCTCGGTCTCCGAGCGCGACGACGAGCCTCTCCTCGTCGGCTCCGCCGGCCGTGCGATCGCCGGGCAGGAGCTCTTCCCGGCCCGTGAGGTCGCCGGGCTGCGCGGCGGCGTGGCGGTCGACCCGGCCGCCGTGGCCGCCACCGCACGCACCCTGGCGGGTCAACCGGCCTTCCCGTCCCGCGACGTCGCACCCCTGGTGGCGCCGGCGGCGGTCGACACCCCGCGGACCGAGGCACCCGACGGCTACGAGATCGGCGAGGAGCACCCGTCTGTGCACGCCTCCGACGCGATCTTCGAGGCGCGGATGGCGCTCGAGCTCGGTGCCCTCGACCTGGTCCTGGGTCGCATCGACTCCCGCCAGGTCGCGGGCTACCGGCTGCTCGCGGAGTCCACCGTGCCCTACGTCGACGGCGACCGCTTCGTCGACGCGGCGGCGTACACCGAGACCAACGCCGCCTTCCACGACTACCTCTTCACCCTCACCGGCAACGAGCACCTGCTCCGCGCCTACCAGGCGCTCGGCGTCAAGGGCCGGATGGAGGAGGTGCTGCGGTCGGCCACGTGGTGCCACCCGCGGTGCGCCCAGGACCACCTCGACATCGTCGACGCGATCGAGCGCGGTGACCGGGCCGGCGCCCGCGAGCTCGTCAGCGCCCACGCCGACCGGTCGAAGACCACCATGCGGCGCGCGATGGACGAGAGCCGCAGCGCCGAGCGGCCGCGCTTCACCACACCGGGCCGCTTCGCCGGCAAGGTCGTCGTCGTCACCGGAGCCGCCCAGGGCATCGGCGAGGCCGTCGCCCGCCGGATCAGCGCCGAGGACGGCCTGCTGGTGCTGGTCGACCGCTCCGACCTCGTCCACGAGCTGGCCGACGACCTCGCCGCCACCGGCCCCGGTGCGGTCGCGGTGGTCGCCGACCTCGAGGCGTACGACGGCGCGGCTTCCGTGGTCGAGCAGGCTGTGGCCCGCTTCGGCCGGGTCGACGTGCTCGTTAACAACGTCGGCGGCGCGATCAACTTCAAGCCGTTCACCGAGTTCACCGACGCCGAGATCACCGCCGAGGTGCAGCGCTCGCTGATGACGACGCTGTTCGCGTGCCGTGCCGCGCTGCCGGCGATGGTGCGCAGCGGGTCGGGCGTGATCGTCAACGTGTCGTCCGCGGCGACCCGCGGCATCCACCGGATCCCCTACTCCGCCGCCAAGGGCGGGATCAACGCGATCACCGCCTCGCTCGCCCTGGAGTACGCCGACCACGGCATCCGCGTCGTGGCCACCGCCCCCGGCGGGACCGAGGCCCCTCCGCGCCGGATCTCGCGCGGCACCCCCGCACCGCGGGACGAGCGCGAGCAGCAGTGGTTCCAGGCCCACATCGACCAGACCCTGTCGCACTCCCTGATGCACCGCTACGGCTCGCTCGACGAGCAGGCGGCGGCGATCACCTTCCTCGCCAGCGAGGAAGCCTCCTACATCACCGGCACGGTCCTCCCGGTCGCCGGCGGTGACCTGGGCTGACGTCCCCGTCCGCCCGCACCACCTCCACCTCACCTCTCGGAGCACCCTCATGCCCGAAACATCCACTGTGGCGACCCCTGAGCAGGACGCCCGCCGGCGTCGCAGCATCGCCTGGGTCGTCGTCCTCTCCGCTGCCGCGCTCGTCTTCGACGGCTACGACCTGGTCGTCTACGGCACGGTCGTGCCCGTCCTGCTGGCCGACCCGTCCCACCTCGGCACCGTCACCCCCGCCCAGGCGGGCACCCTGGGCAGCTACGCCCTCGTCGGCGTGCTGGTCGGCGCGCTGGCAGCGGGCGCCGTCGGGGACCGCATCGGTCGCCGCAAGGTGATGCTGGTCAACCTGGCCTGGTTCTCCGTCGGCATGGGCGTCACCGCCACGACCGAGTCGGTGGCGACGTTCGGCCTGTTCCGCTTCTTCACCGGCATCGGTGTCGGGGCGCTCGTGGCCACCGTGGGCGCGCTCGTCGCCGAGGTCGCGCCGCCCGGCCAGCGCAACCGCTACAACGCGATCGTCTACAGCGGCGTGCCCGCCGGCGGCGTGCTGGCGGCGCTCACCGCGATCGCGCTGGGCGACAGCATCGGCTGGCGCGGGCTCTTCTGGATCGGCGCGCTGCCGATCGTGGTGCTGCTCCCACTCGCGATCCGCTTCCTCCCCGAGTCGCCGAAGTGGCTCGTGGCCCGCGGTCGCCTCGCCGACGCGGAGGCCGTCTCCCGCCGCACCGGCATCCCGGTGCCCGCACCCGAGGCGGTCCTCGAGGACTCGACCGAGGAGAAGGTCGGCTTCCCCGCGCTCGCCAGCCGTCGTTTCGCCTTCCCCACGGCGCTGCTCGGCCTGATGAGCTTCGCCGGCCTGCTGCTCACCTACGGCCTGAACACGTGGCTGCCGCAGATCATGGGGGAGCAGGGCTACGGCAAGAACCACGCCCTGACGTTCCTCCTCGTCCTCAACCTGGCGGCCATCGGCGGCGGGCTGGTGGCGTCGTACGTCGCCGACCGGGTCGGTGCCAGGCGGGTGGTCGCCACCACCTTCGTGCTCGCCGCGCTCTCGCTGGCGGTCCTGCCGCTGTCGATGCCCGCCGCGGTCCTCTTCCTCGCGGTCGGCCTGGCCGGGGTCGGCACGATCGGCACCCAGGTGCTGGTCTACGGGCTCGTCTCCAACTACTACCCGACCAACGCCCGTGCCGCCGGCGTCGCGTGGTGCGCCGGCTTCGGCAGGCTCGGCGGGATCGTCGGCCCGATCATCGGCGGGGTGCTCGTCGGGGCGGGGGTCGGCGGCTCGACCGCCTTCCAGCTCTTCGCGGCCGTCTCGCTGGCCGGTGCGGCGGTGGCGCTGGCCGTGCCCCGTCCGGCACACGCCGAGTCACGGCGCACCGACCTCGTCCCGGGTGAGGTCAGGTCTACCGTGACTGCGTGACCGACGCCGACGCGACGCCCGTGCTCGTGGCGCGCGACGCCCAGCTCGCCGACCTGCAGCAGCGACTGCTGCGGGTCGGCGAGTCCGGTCCCGGGCTGGTCCTGGTCACCGGCGGCCCGGGCGTCGGCACCACCTCCCTCGTCCGCCGGTTTGCCGCCGACCACGTCGCCGCTGGCGGCCGGTGCCTCCGCGCGGAGGGCGTGCCGTGGGAGCAGGACGTCCGGCTCGGGGTGCTGTCCCAGCTGCTCGGCACGCCGGTCGGCCCGATGGACGCGGGCACGGCCGTGGACCGGCTCGGCGACGCCGTGGCCGCGGCCGAGGACCCGGTGCTGGTCGTGGTCGACGACGCCGGTCATGCCGACCCCGCGTCGCTCCAGGCGCTCTGGAGCGTCGTACGCCACCGCCCCGACGCCCGCCTGCTCGTCGTGCTGGCCGCGACGACGCCCGTCACGTCGGCGGAGGCGGCGTCCGTGATCGACCGGGTGTCCGAGCGGGTCGTGCTGCCGCCGCTCGACACCGGCCAGGTGCAGCAGCTGGCCGCGCTCGCCGGGGTCGACCTGCACCCGACGCTCGCCGACCGGCTCCGCCGCTTCACCTCCGGCCGTCCGGGCCCCGTGCTGGCGCTGTTGGCCGAGCAGCCGGCGGAGCGGTGGGCGGACTTCGCCCCCGTCCTGCCGGCTCCGGCGGTGGTCGCTGCCGACGTCGGACGGCGGCTGGCCGCCGCCGGCGGCCCCGCCAGGACCCTCGCCGAGGCGGTTGCCGTGCTCGGCCGCGCCCCGGTGCCGCTGGCGGCCGCGCTGGCCGGCGTGGCGGACCCGCTCGCACCGGTCGACGAGCTCCTGGCTGCCGGGCTGGTGCGGTGGGTCGAGCACCTCGGTGCCGCGCTGGTGGAGCCAGCGGACCCGATGGTCGGGGCTGCGGTGCTGGCGTCGGTGGGCCGCGTCCGGCTCGCCGAGCTGCACCGCACGGCCGCCTCCCTCGTCGACGACCCGGTGGCTCGGCTCGATCACCTCGTCAGCGCCAGTCCGATGGCCGACGCCGGGCTGGCGGACGAGCTTGAGGAGCTCGCTGCCGACCGCGCCCGGACGGGGCAGTGGGCCGCGGTCGCCCAGCTCCTCTCCAGCGCCGCCCGCATCACCGCGGAGCGGGGCGTGCGCGAGGATCGCCTCGCACGCGCCTTCGACGCGCTCGTCGCGTCGGGCGACACCCTCGGCGCGGCGGCCGCCGTCGCGGAGGTGGAGAGCCTGCGCGAGACCCCGCTGCGCAACGCCGCGCTGGGCTACCTCGCCATCGTGCGCGGGCGCTCGGCCGAGGCGGAGAGCCGGCTGGTGCGCGCCTGGGACCTGGTCAACGCTGATCGCGAACCCGACGTCGCCGCCATGATCTGCCACCGCCGGGTGCTGCACAGCCTGGCTCGCTGCCGCGGCCACGAGCTCGTGGAGTGGGCCGACCGGGCACTCGAGCTGGCCACCCCGGGCTCGCCACCGGCCGTCGAGTCGTCGGCGATCCGGGGACTCGGCGTCGCCGGCACGGGGCGCGGTGCCCAGGCTCTGGCGGACTACGCCGTCCTCGCGGAGGAGGTCGGCCACGGTGCGCAGGCCCAGCGGGTCGCGATGGGTCGTGGGTGGACGGCGCTGGCGCTCGACGAGGTGGACGTCGCCCGCGAGACCCTGGCGTCGGCCACCCCCACGGACTTCCTCAGCGGGTCCACCCGGATCTCCCTCTGGGCCCACGCGTGGCTGGCCCGGGCCCACTTCGTCAGCGGGGACTGGGACGAGGCGCTGCGCACGGCCGAGCAGGGCACCCGCCTGGCCGAGCGCACGGGGATGCGGCTCATCGAGCCACTCCTCGCGTGGACCCGCGCCCAGGTCCACGGTCTGCGCGGGGAGTGGCAGCTGGCCGACCGGGCGGTGTCCGACGCGGCCGCGGGGCCGCGGGACTACGAGATCATGCGGGTCGCCGGGGCCCTGGCGCGCGCGAGCGTGGCCGAGGCGCGGGCCGACTACGCCGGGGTGCTGCGCGCCCTCGACCCGCTCCGGCAGGCCTGGGCCGGCGGCAGCATCGACGAGCCGGGCGCCTGGCCGTGGGCCGACGTGTGCGCCAACGCCCTCGTGCTCGAGGGCCGGCACGACGAGGCGGACGCCTTCCTCCGCCCGCACGAGCAACGGGCCGCGGACCGTGGCCACCGGTCCGCGCAGGCTCGCCTGCGCTACGCCCGTGGCCGGCTGCTGGGGGCCACCGGCGACCTCGAGGCGGCACGCGCGGCGTTCCAGGAGTCCGCCGACCTGCTCGAGGACCTCCCGCTGCCCTACGACCGGGCGCGCACCCACTTCGCCTGGGGCCAGACGCTGCGCCGGGCCGGGAAGCGGCGCGAGGCCGACCCGGTGCTCCAGACGGCGCGCGACCTCTACGTCCGCCTGGGTGCGACGACGTACGTCGAGCGCTGCGACCGCGAGCTGCGGGCAGGGGGCGTGCACATCGGTCGCCCCGCGGGCGACCGGGACGTCGTGGCCCTCACCCCGCAGGAGGAGCTGGTCGCGGACCTGGTCGCGCGCGGGATGACCAACCGCGAGGTGGGCACCGAGCTGTTCGTCTCGACGAAGACCGTGCAGTACCACCTGACCCGGATCTACGCGAAGCTCGGCATCCGCTCACGCGGCGAGCTGGCCGCCGTGCGGGCCGCCCCGACCGGAGAGGGCTGACCGGGCTTCCGGACCGCGGCCGATCGGCGCATCCTGAGCGCATGGCCGACCACGTGGCAGCGCGCACCTCCCGGGGCCTCGCCGTCCCGCTCGCAGCCTTCGCCGCTGGAGCAGTGGTGGCGGTGCTCCTCGGTGTCTTCGGGCGGGTGCACGACCCGACGCTGCGCGGGACCACCGACCTGGGCTTCCGCACGGTGATCGAGATGAAGGTCGCGCTGTCCCTGGTGATCGGCGTGCTGGTCGTGCTCCAGCTGCTCAGCGCGCTGTGGATCTACGGCCGGATCGGGGGCCGGGCGCCGTCGTGGCTCGGCACGGCGCACCGGGTCTCGGGGGCGCTCGCGCTGCTCCTGGCCGTCTTCGTGGGCTACAGCTGCCTGTGGGCGCTCGGCCTCGAGGTCGGCACGCTCCACACCGGCGAGCCGGTGCCGCTGCGGGCCGTGGTCCACGGCGTCCTCGGCTGCGCGGTCTTCGGCGCGGTCGTGGTCAAGGTGGTCGCCGTGCGCGCCCGGAGGGCACCGGGCTGGTTCCTCCCGGTGGCCGGCGGGCTCCTCTTCACGCTGCTGCTGGTCGTCGTGCTGACCTCGGCGGCGTGGTACGTCGGTGCCCGGGGCTGGCCGAGCCCCGGGGGCTACTGAGGCCGGCGGTCACCGACAGCGGCGGGCCGGCACCACCAACCGGGCCACGACCCCGGCGTGGTCGGTCGGCCAGAGACCGGAGGCGGTCATCTCCGACGGGTCGTCACCGACGATCGTGGCGCGCGGCGCCTTGACGCCCTCGCCGAGCAGGACCAGGTCGATCCTGCTGGTCAGCGGGTTGTCGGGGTCCGTCAGGGTGGCACCGAGGCAGCACGTGAACCCGGGGTCGCCGGGGTGGCTCCGCGTCCACGCGTCGGTGCCGACGCCTGCCAGGAGGGCGGAGTACGCCGCCCCGGTCGGGGCCACCGAGTTGTAGTCGCCGACGTACACGATCGGCAGGTCACCGGAGGACGCGGCGATCGCGTCCTGCGCCGCGAGGAGCTCGCCGACCTGCGCGACGCGCACCTGCTCGGCGTCGACGCCGGGGATGCCGAACGCCTCGAGGTGGGAGTTCACGAAGCGGAAGGTCGCCTTGCCGACCCGGACGTCGGCCGACCCCCAGCCGCGGGCGACCGGCAGAGTGGTGCCGCCGAAGGGGAAGCTGACGATGTTCTGGTAGGTCCCGGTGCGGGCGTTGGTGGCCGTCACGTCGCTGCGGGCGATGACGACGTCGCGGTCGGCGAGCTGGACCGCGCGCGTCGGGAACGTGGCGCTCGGGCTGGCCAGGACCGGGATCGGCGGCGAGGAGAAGTTGTGCGCGGTCGCCCCGGCGACCTCGTAGTAGCCGGCGCCGCGCGCGGCCAGCGCGTCGAGCAGCAGGTCGAGGAAGTCGTAGGCCACGGTCGGGTTGCTGACCGCTCCGGTCTGCGGGTTGTAGGCGTAGGTGGTCCAGGTGGTGACCTCCTGGAGCCCGACCACGTCCGCGTCGGCCTCGATGATCTCGTCCGCGATCGCGGCCATCCGCTCGGGCGGGAGCGTCGCCTGCACCGCGCCCCACGTCCGGGTGGCGGCCCCCACGATCGCCGTGTTGTTGCCGGTGGCCAGGGCGGCCAGGATCGGGCCGAGGTCGGCGCCGAGGTAGAGGTTGCGCGTCATCACCGTCGCGCTCCGGGCCGGCGTGCCGCCGTGGCCGGCTCCCGGTGTGCCCGCCTGCGCGCTCGCGCCGGGCACCAGTGCGGTGGCCAGCGCGAGCGCCGAGGCGACGAGGGCGAGCAGGGCGTGGTGGCGGCGCGGTCCGGTCATCTTCGGACCGTCGCACCACCGCACCCGTCGGGCAAGACCCACTTTGGGGCAATCCCGCGTCGGGGTCCGCTCACCCCTCGCGTGACTCCGAGAGGCTGTCGCGGAACGTCTCGGGCGCGAGCAGCGCCGAGACGAAGGTGATGCCGGCCAGCACGACCACGTAGAGCCCGACGGGCCACGAGGCGCCGTTGGCCGAGGCGGCGAGGCTGACCGCGATCAGCGGGGCGAAGCCGCCGAAGATGATCGCGGCGAACTCGCGGCTCACGGCCGCGCCGCTGTAGCGGCTCGCGGTGCTGAACAGCTCGGACAGCACCACCCCCTGCACGCCGAACATGATGCCGACGCTGCCGCCCTGGGCGAGGGCGAGGGCGAGCATGGCCAGCGGCGGACGGCCGCTGTCGACGAGCATGAAGAACGGGAACGCGAAGGCGATGGCGTAGAGCGCGCCCACCATCAGCACCGGGCGCCGGCCGAACCGGTCGGAGGCGATGCCGGCCAGCGGCGCGGTGATCATCACGACGAGCCCGGCCACGAGGAGACCGGTCGTGCCGGTGACGCGGTCGTAGCCGTGGTCGGCCATGTAGGAGAGCGCGAAGACCTGGTAGAGGTGGCTGAAGGACAGCGGTGCGGCGACGAGGCCCATGACCAGCAGCAGGCTCCGCCACTGGGTGCGGACGAGGGTGAGCAATGGGGCCTTCGCCGGGGCGGCGTCCTCGACGACCTCCTCGAAGGCCGGGGTCTCCTCCAGGCGCAGCCGGATCCAGAGGCCGAGGGCGATCAGCAGCAGGCTGGCGAGGAACGGCAGTCGCCAGCCCCAGGTGGCGAACTGGTCGTCGCTGGTCAGGGACGTCGTCAGCAGCAGTGCACCCGACGACAGCACCAGGCCGAGGTAGACGCCCGCTGCGGAGAACGAGCCGAAGAGGCCGCGACGTCCCGGCGGCGCGTACTCGACGGCGTACACCGAGGCGCCGCTGTACTCCGCGCCCGAGCCCATGCCCTGCAGCAGGCGGAGCACGACGAGGAGCGCCGGCGCGGCCACGCCGATCATCGCGTGGGAGGGGATCAGCGCCATCGCCGTCGTGGACAGGCCCATCAGCATCAGGGTCGCGATGAGGGCCGGGCGGCGGCCGTGCTTGTCGCCGATGTGACCGAAGACCATCGCACCGATCGGGCGGGCGACGAAGCCGACGCCGAAGGTCGCCAGCGACAGCAGCAGCGAGGTCGAGTCGGAGGCGCTCGGGAAGAACACCTGCCCGAAGACCAGCGCGGCAGCAGCGCCGTAGAGGAAGTAGTCGTACCACTCGAGCGCCGAGCCGAGGAGCACCGCGGTGCAGACGCGGGTGAGGGTACGGCGGTCGGCGACCTGCTCCGCCGGCCCGGGGGCCGGCGGGGAGCTGGGGGTGGTGAGGGTGTGCGTCATGGGGGTCTCCGGATCGGGTGGGCGCGCACGAGGGCGCGCTCGGACAGCACCGGTACGTCGTCGTACCGGGCAGGACTCGTCGTGTGCGATCAGGCGTGGCGGACGGTCAGGCGTCGGCGGGGAGCCGTTCGAGGGTGCGGGGGTCGGCCGCGGCACGGGCCGGTGCCCAGCCGTAGCGGCCCGGCGCCCAGTCCTCGTCCCCGGGCACCCAGTAGAAGAACGTCACGCGACGCTCGGCGAAGCGCCACCGGCCGTCGTCACCGCGGACCATCCGGTCCTGGTAGCGCCCGGCGGCGACGTGGGCGCGACCGTCGACGACGCACGGCTGGTCGAGCCACGTCGCTCCGGTCGCTGCGTGGGCCGGTGTGCCCACGAGGTCGATGGTCTCGTTGGACGAGAAGTGCCACCAGGCCGACAGCGGGCCGTCCTGGAGGTCGGCGAAGAAGGTGCGCAGCTCGTCGTGGCCGTGCGCGGTCGAGAGCCCGACGAACGCGCCGTCGGGGGTGAAGAGGTCGACCAGGTCGTCCCAGCGGCCGTCGTCGAGGGCCTGGCAGTAGTGCGCGCGGAGCTGCCCGATGGCGTGCAGGTCCTCCAGGCGGCGCACGCGCGCGGCCAGGTCCTCCTCTCCGGTCTCGTGGGACGACATGTCAGACCCCGACCGGGACCCGGACCGGTGCGCCGGTCCGCTCGGTGATCTCCTCGACGGTGACGCCCGGCGCGAGCTCGACGAGCTCGAAGCCGTCGCCCGCGACGTCGAGGACGCCCAGGTCGGTGATCACCCGGTCGACCACGCGGCGGCCGGTGAGGGGGAGGTCGCACTCGGCGACGAGCTTGTGGCTGCCGCTGCGCGAGACGTGCTCCATCAGCACGATCACCCGGCGGGCGCCGCTGACGAGGTCCATCGCGCCGCCCATGCCCTTGACCATGGAGCCCGGCACCATCCAGTTGGCCAGGTCGCCGGCCATGGAGACCTGCATCCCGCCCAGCACGGCGGTGTCGATGTGGCTGCCGCGGATCATCGCGAAGCTCAGCGAGGAGTCGAAGAAGGACGCCCCGGGCAGCACGGTGACGGTCTGCTTGCCGGCGTTGATCAGGTCGGGGTCGACCTCGTCCTCGTAGGGGTAGGGGCCGACGCCGAGGATGCCGTTCTCGGCGTGCAGCGTGACCGTGGAGTCCGCCTCCAGGTGGGCGGGGATCATGGTCGGCAGGCCGATGCCGAGGTTGACGTACTCGCCGTCGTGCAGCTCCTGTGCGGCACGCGCGGCCATCTCGTCGCGGGTCCAGCTCATGCCGGGACCTCCTCGGTCACGGGTCGGGGGCGGGTGGTGAGCTTCTCGATGTCCTTCTCGTGCGCCTGCGCGGGCGTCAGCTCGACGACGCGCTGCACGAAGACACCGGGGAGGTGGACGTCGTCGGGGGCGATCTCGCCGATCTCGACGACCTCCTCGGCCTCGACGATGGTGAGGCGGCCGGCCATCGCGGCCGGGATGTTGAAGTTGCGGGCCGAGGCGTGGAAGACGCAGTTGCCGGCCCGGTCGACCTTGGCGGCGCGGACCAGGGCGACGTCGGTGACGATCGACTCCTCGAGCACCATGTCGACGCCGTGGAAGGTCCGCACCTCCTTGGGCTCCGAGGCGAGCGCCACGGTGCCGTCGGGGTGGTAGCGCCAGGGCAGGCCGCCCTCGGAGACCATCGTGCCGACGCCGGTCGGCGTGAAGAACGCCCCGATGCCGGCACCGCCGGCGCGCAACCGCTCGGCGAGGGTGCCCTGCGGCGTGAGCTCGACGGTCAGCTCGCCGGCGAGGTACTGCCGGCCGAACTCCTTGTTCTCACCGACGTACGACGCGATCACGCGGGTGATGCGGCGGGCCTCGAGCAGCAGGCCGAGGCCCGCGCCGTCGACGCCGCAGTTGTTGGAGACGACGGTGAGGTCGTCGGCGCCCTGGTCGAGCAGGGCGCTGATCAGGGTCCACGGGATGCCGACCAGGCCGAAGCCGCCGACGGCGAGGCTGGAGCCGGCCGCGATGTCGGCGACGGCGTGCTCGGCGCCGGGGACGACCTTGTCGATGCTCATGCCGTGGCTCCCTTCAGGTGCGCGATGATCGCGGGGGTGATGGTCTGCGGCTGCTCCGCGTTGGCGAGGTGGGCCGAATCGGGCACGACGAGCAGGCGTCCGTCCTGCACGCTGTCGGCGATCGCCTCGAGGTGCGGGGGAGGGGTGGCCGGGTCGTCGGCGCCGGCGATCGCCAGGGTCGGGGCGGTGATGGTGGGGAGGTCGTCGCGCAGGTCCATCTCGGCGATGACCTCGCAGCACGACGCGTAGCCCTCGGCGGGGGTGGCGGCGACGATGCCCTCGCACGCGGCCTTCACGTCGGGGTTCTTCTCCAGGTAGTCCGGGGTGTACCAGCGCGCGACGACGGCCTCGGCCACCGCCCGGCTGCCGCCCTCGCGCACCGTCGCGGCACGGTCGTGCCAGGCGCTCGACGGGTCGAGCCTGGCGCCGGTGCACAGCACGACGAGGCGGTCGACGCGCTCGGGGTCGCGGGCAGCCAGCCGCATGCCGGTCATGCCGCCGAGCGAGAGGCCGACGAAGTGCGCCTTCTCCACGCCGAGGCGGTCGAGCAGTGCGACGACGTCGTCGGCGAGGTCGTCGATGTCGTAGGGGCCCGGCGGCACGGGCGAGCCGCCGTGGCCGCGGGTGTCGTAGCGCACGACGCGGAAGTGCTCGGCCAGCTCGTCGACCTGGGCGTCCCACATGGACGTCGTGGAGCCGAGCGAGTTGGAGAGCACGACGACGGGCGCGTCCTCGCGGCCGGTGACGACGTGGTGGACCTCGACGGCGCCCATCAGGAAACCCGCTCGAAGATCGCGGCGAGGCCCTGGCCACCGCCGATGCACATCGTCTCGAGCGCGTAGCGCGACTCGCGACGGTGCAGCTCGTGGGCCATGGTGGCGAGGATGCGGGCGCCGGTGGCGCCGACCGGGTGGCCGAGCGAGATGCCGGAGCCGTTGGGGTTGAGCCGCTCGTCGGTCGGGTCGACCTTCCACTCGCGCAGGCACGCCAGCACCTGGGCGGCGAAGGCCTCGTTGAGCTCGATCAGGTCGATCTCGTCGAGCGTGAGCCCGGCGCGGTCGAGCGCGGCGGCGGTCGCGGGGACCGGGCCGATGCCCATCACCTCGGGGCCGACGCCGGCGACGGCCCACGACCTCAGCGCGAGCAGCGGACGGAGCCCGCGGCGCTCGGCCTCCTCGCGGGTGGTGACCACGCACATCGCGGCGCCGTCGTTCTGGCCGCTGGCGTTGCCGGCGGTGACGGTGGACGCGGCGTCGATCTTCTCGCGCACGGGCCGGAGGCCGGCGAGCTGCTCGAGGGTGGTCTCGGGGCGGGGGTGCTCGTCGCGGTCCACCACGACGTCGGGCTTGCCGCGGCGGCCCGGGACGGTGACCGGCACGAGCTCGTCGGCGAAGCGACCGGCCGCGTGCGCGGCGCCGGCCCGCTGCTGGGAGCGGACGGAGAGCTCGTCCTGCTCCTCGCGCGAGATGTCGTACTCCCTGCGGAGGTTCTCGGCGGTCTCGAGCATGCCGCCGGGGACCGGGTGGTCCTTCCCACCGGCGGTCTCGCGGGCGCGGACCAGGCGGTCCATCAGCTCCACGGAGCCGCCCTTGACGCCGGTGCGCAGGCCGAGCGCGTAGTGCTCGACGTTGGACATCGACTCGGCGCCGCCGGCGACGATGAGGGTGCCGCCGCCGCTGGCGATCTGCGAGGCGGCGTAGAGCACCGCCTGCAGGCCCGAGCCGCAGCGTCGGTCGAGCTGGAGGCCGGGGACGCCGGTGCCCAGGCCGGCGTCGAGCGCGGCGATGCGGCCGATGGCCGGGTTCTCGCCGCTGGGGTAGCAGTTGCCGAGGATCACGTCGTCGACGTCGCCCTCCTGCAGGCCGGTCCGGCGGACCAGCTCGGCGAGGGTGGTCGACGCGAGGTCGACGGCGGACAGCGAGGCGAAGGCGCCGCCGTAGCGTCCCACCGGGGTGCGCACGGGCTCACAGATGACGATGTCGGGCATGGATCGAACCTAATCGTGACGTTCGATACAGTGAAGTATCCGTTTGGCTGCGACTGAGACGTGGAGCGTCCTAAAGGTGGCGGAAGGGTGGCGACGATGGAGGTCCGCGCCGCACGGCCGGAGGACGCCCCGGCGCTGGGCCGGGTGATGGTCGGGGCCTGGCTGTCGGCCCACCACGGGCAGATGCCCGAGGCGGCGTGGCAGAAGCGGGTCGAGGAGTGGACGCCCGAGGTGTCGGCCCAGGGATGGGCGCGAATGCTGTCCTCGATGGCGGCAGGTGACCAGCTGCGGACGGTCCTGCTCGTCGCCGAGGAGGAGCCCAGTGATCCCGTGGGGCTCGTCCTGGCCACGGAGGACGAGGGCGACGTCTCCGGAGCCACCGCGCAGGTGAACGCGCTCTACGTCCTCCCGACCGACCAGGGGCGCGGCACCGGACGCCTGCTCCTGCGTACCGCGGCGGCGGAGCTCCGACGACGGGGCTTCTCCCGCCTCCACGTCGGGGTGCTCACCGCCAACCTGCCGGCACGCGGGTTCTACGAGGCGATGGGTGGCCACGAGGTCGCCCAGCGGACCTTCGACGAGGAGGGCGTGGCGCTGCCGGAGACCGTCTACGGGTGGTCCGACCTCACCCTGCTTGCCCCGGAGGCGTGAGCCCGGCGTCCTCCGCGAGGTCGAGGCGCGGCAGGGTCGGCCAGCGCTCGCTCGCCCAGTGGTGCGGCGCCAGCGTCGTCTTGCCCGCACCCGGCAGGCCGACCGTCAGGTGGAGCACCGGCTGCGACGTCACGGACCGATCGTGGCACGGACAGGCGACGACCGTCGCCGATCAGTCGTCCGCCGCCGCGCGCACCCGGCGGATGACCTCGGTGGTCGACAGCCCGCTGGCGCGGGGCACGGCGACGTAGCGCCCGTCGGCCACGGCGGGTCCGTAGATCGAGGCGGCTCCCTCCGGCGACAGGTCGTCCCCGTGCGCGACCGTGGTGATCGCGTGCACGTCGAGGAACTCCCGGGTCACCTCGAAGGGTGCGTCAGGCACCACCTCGTCGACCCAGCGGCACGCCTCGATCACCGCGACCCGCTCGGCGAGGGTCATGATCGGGCGCCGCTTGTACGCCGCTGCCGTCTCGTCGGAGAGCACGCCGACGACCAACCGGTCGCCGTGGCGCCGCGCTTCCCGCAGCAGGGCGACATGGCCGGCGTGGAACAGGTCGCCCACCATGTCGACGTACACCCGGGTGCCGTCGGTCTCCTCGTCCATGCCACGTCCTCTCGCCCGGTGGGCTCGTGCCATCTCGGTGCCAGCGAACGTACCGCCGACCCTTGCGGCGGGTGGGACGCGGCGCGACCATGGAGGCCCGGGGGAGGGAGCCCGCATGGACATGCTCAGAGGGGCTGCGCGCGCGGTGGTCGCCTGCGCGGTCGGCGCGGTGCTGGTGGTGCCGGGGACGGCCCACGCGGGCACGGGGGTGTTCGACGACCCGGTCGGAGACTCGACCGGGGTGGACATCTCGCGCGTGCGGGTCGTCCACGCCAACGCGGTGAAGGTCAGCGTCCGGTCGGTCGTCCCGCTGGCGGCGGGACAGGTCTACACGTTCTGGGTCGACACCGGCCGCGGGCCGCGACCGACCTATGCCGTGAAGTTCCGGGCGAACTCGGACTTCGGCGGCCAGCTCGCGGTCGTCGAGTCCTTCGGCCAGCGGCCGTCGCGCTTCGTGAAGTGCCCGGGCATGCGGGCCCACGCCGACATGTTCGACGACGAGCCGGTGTCGGTCCGGATCCCGAGGGCGTGCCTGGGGAACCCCAAGCGGGTCCGGGTCGCGGTGAAGTTCACGGACGAGACCACGGGGTCGACCGACTGGGCGCCGGAGCGTCGCACCTTCGGTCCGTGGGTCCTTGGCGGCTGAGGCACGAGCGCAGGGATCACTGGAGCCGGGCAGCACCGTCGGCGATACGCAGCGACGTCCGCACGCACCCGACTGGAACCCTGCAAGTATGAGTGGATGGAACTGCGCCACCTCCGCTACTTCGTCGCCGTCGCCGAGCAGCGGCACTTCGGCCGGGCCGCGGAGCGCCTCCACATGGCGCAGCCGCCGCTCTCCCAGCAGATCCGCCAGCTCGAGGCCGAGCTCGGCGTCACCCTGCTCACCCGCACCACCCGGCGGGTCGACCTGACGCCCGCGGGTGCTGCGTACCTCGAGCACGCCCGCGAGATCCTCGCCGCCGTCGACGAGGCCGGCGCCGTCGCGACCCGGATCGCGGCTGGGCGGACCGGGCGACTGACGGTGGGCTGCGTCGGGTCGGCGACGTACTCGCTCCTGCCGGCCCTGGCGAAGCGGATGCGCAGCGAGCTGCCGGACGTCGACTTCGGCTTCCGCGGGGAGATGCTCTCGCCCGACCAGGCGGCCGCCCTGCACGACGGTTCGCTCGACCTCGCCCTGCTGCGCCGGCTGCCCGACACGTCGGGCCTCACCCTCACCGACGTACGCCACGAGCGGCTGATCGTCGCGCTCCCGCAGGAGCACCGATACGCCGACCGCAAGCGGCTGCGGGTCGCGGACCTCGCCGGCGAGGGGCTGATCATCCACGCCGGCAACGGCCGGTCGGTGATGCACACGCTGGTCCACGACCTCTTCGCCGAGGCGGACCTCGAGCTCCAGGTCGTGCACCAGGTCGCGGAGACCTCCACCCTCGTCACGTTCGTCGCGGCCGGGCTCGGCATCGCGGTGGTCCCTGAGCCGACCTCGGCCCTCAACGTGCCCGGCGTCGTCTACGTCCCGCTCGTCGGCACGCCAGGGGTGGACCTCGTCGTGGCCACGCGTGAGGGCGACGCCAACCCGGTGCTCGCGCGGGCGCTCGCCCGGCTGGCGGAGATCGCCGGCTCCTGACGGGCGCCGCCCGGACCTCCCGACAACCAGAACGGTCCCGGCTGCGTCCCACCGGCGTCAGCACGACCCGCCGAACCGAAGGTCCGCACATGCCCGCCCGACGCCTCCTCGTGAGCACCCTCGCCCTGCTCGTCCCCACCACGCTGCTCACGTGGTCGGCACCCGTCGCGACCGCCGACGACGGGGAGGTCGTCGCACCGCACGTCTCGGTCCGCGTCGTCGGCGGCCAGCGGATCCGGCTGGAGGCGCTGCCGCAGGTGGTGCAGTTCGGCGGGCAGGTCGCCGACCCCGACCACGCGTCCGCCGCGATCACCGCCACGATCCGCCCGGTGCGGGTCGGACGCCGGGTGCAGCTGCAGGTGCGCGAGGGCGACGTGTGGCGGCAGGTGGGCACGCGCCGGCAGGACGCGCGGGGTCGCGCCGAGTTCGCCGCGACCGCCGCGGTCGACGGCGAGGCGCTGGCGTACCGGGTGAAGGCGATGGCGTTCCGCGGCCTGCGGTCGCGGACCAGCGCCCCGGTCAGCACCGCACGCTGGTTGGAGGCCACCTGGACCGACGAGTTCTCCGGCACCGAGCTGGCCCGGCAGTGGAGCAGCCGCAGCCCCGAGCACGGGCAGTCCAACCGGCGCTCGTGCTCGCGGGGCGACCGGCGGGCCGTCAGCGTCGGCGGGGGTGCGGTGCGGCTCAGCGTGCTGGTGGACCCGGACGCCACGACCCGGTGCCGGATCCGGGGGCGCGACGCCGTCCCGGGCCGGTTCGCCTACCGGCTCAACGGGCACGTCGGGACCCAGGGCGAGTTCTCGTTCCGCTACGGCGTCGCGGCTGCGCGGGTGAAGTTCCATCGCCTCCGCGGCCAGCACGGCGCCTTCTGGCTGCAGCCGACCGGTGGGATGTACCCCGGCGCCCTCGGCAGCGAGATTGACGTCGTGGAGTACTTCGGCGACCACCACCCGCAGGGCGGGCTGGCCACCTTCATGCACCGCTACGACGGCCGGCGCCGGGTCTCCACCGGCGGCTGGATCAGCAACTCCGCGTCGTACCTCCGGAGCCGACGCGACGGCTGGTCGAGGAACTACCACGTGTTCTCGGTGGAGTGGACCCCGCGGCGGCTCGTCTACCGCATCGACGGCAGGGAGACCGCCCGGATGACGCGCGGCGTCTCGGCCGAGCGCCAGTTCCCGATCCTGAGCCTGATCGCGTCCGACTACGAGATCCCGAAGATCCGGGAGCGGCAGCTGCCCCAGCACATGTACGTCGACTGGATCCGGGTCTGGGAGACCGGGACCTAGGGCCCGCCCGGGGGCAGCACGTCGGCCCTGCCGCCCGGGTGCCGGCCCGCGCCACGCTGGAGGCAGTCGAGCGGGAGGTGCCGGCATGATCCCCGGTGGTGCATCAGGACGCAGGCGGCACGCCCCGCAACCGGCGATGACGTTCCTGGGGGCGGTCGGCACGGTGACCGGCAGCCGCTTCCTGCTGGAAGGACCGGAGAGCCGCGTCCTGGTCGACGCCGGGCTCTACCAGGGCCTCGCCGTCCACCGGCGGCGCAACTGGGACCCGTTCCCGGGTGACCCGGCCGGCCTCGACCACGTGGTCCTCACGCACGCCCACCTCGACCACGTCGGCTACCTGCCGCGGCTGGTGAAGGACGGCTACCGCGGGCCGGTGACCTGCACCCGCGAGACGGCGGAGCTGGCCGCGATCGTGCTGCGCGACAGCGCGCACCTGCAGGAGGAGGACGCGCGCTACGCCAACGCCGAGGGCTTCTCCAAGCACGACCCGGCGCTCCCGCTGTACGACAGCCGCGACGTCGAGCGCGCCCTCCGGCTCCTCGAGCCGGTGGACTACGGCGTCCCGGTGCGGACGGCCGGCGGCGCGGTCGTCACCCTCCGGTCCGCCGGCCACATCCTGGGGTCGGCGACCGTCGAGGTGGCGATGGGCAGCCACCACGTGGCCTTCAGCGGCGACCTCGGGCGTGGGCACCATCCGCTGCTGCGGCCCCCGGCCGACCCGCCCGGCGCCGACACCCTCGTGGTCGAGTCGACGTACGGCGACCGCACCCACCCGGCACCCGACCCGCAGGTGCTCGCCGACGCGATCACCCGCACCGTGGAGCGCGGCGGCACCGTGCTCGTCCCCGCCTTCGCGGTCGACCGGACGGAGCTGGTGCTGCTGGAGATCCGGCGGCTCGTGGAGCACGGCCTGGTCCCGGACGTCCCGGTGCACGTCGACAGCCCGATGGCGCTGGCGAGCCTGGACGTCTACCGCAGCGCGGCCGCCCGCGGAGGCGCCCAGTTCCGCGACGGCGCGCGCCGCCTGATGGCCGACCTCGACGTCCGCAACGTCCACGCGGTGCACGACGTGGCCGGGTCCGAGCGGCTCAACAACCCCGACCACCCCTGCATCGTCATCTCGGCCTCCGGCATGGCCAGCGGCGGGCGCGTCGTGCACCACCTGGCACATCAGCTGCCCGACCGCCGCAACTGCGTGGTCCTCACCGGCTACCAGGCCGAGGGCACCCGCGGCCGCCTGCTCGCCGACGGGGCGCGCCAGGTGAAGATCCACGGCCGCTACGTCCCGGTGCGGGCCGAGGTCGTCGACGTGCCGGACTTCTCCGTCCACTCCGACGCCGACGAGACGCTGCAGTGGCTGAGCCGGGCGCCCCGGGCGCCGAGGACCGTCTACGTGGTGCACGGGGAGCCCCGGTCGGCCGAGGCGCTGGCCGCCCGGATCGCGGCCGAGCTGGGCTGGACGGCAGTGGTGCCGTCGTACGGCGAGCGGGTGCTGCTCGACTGACGCCGCCCCGGCGGCGCGGGTGAGGGCACTTGGTCCCGGACGCCGGGTCCCTCCGGCCCTGCCCTGCCGCGCGGCGCCGGAAGAGGCTGGAGGTGGGGAGAGGACCAGCAGGAGGTCAGGAGATGTCCAGCAACGCACGACCCGCCCGCCGGACCCAGGACGTCCTCGTGGGCGTCGACGGCTCGCCCGCCAGCGCCAACGCCATCCGCTACGCGAGGGCCGAGGCGGCCCGCAGCGGCGGAGCCGTCGACGTGGTCCACGTCGTCCCCGACGTGGCGCCGATGAACGGCTTCTACCCGGTGCCGCCCGACGAGCTGATGGAGGCCGGGGCGGCGGCGCTCGACGCCTCGCTCGAGCAGGTCGATCGGGACGACGACGTGCCGGTCCGCGCGCACGTGCGTCGCGGGCACGTCGTCGGGACCCTCACCGAGCTCGGGCGCCGGGCGCGCGTGATCGTGGTCGGCAGCGACCGCCGCCCCGTCTCGATGCGCCTGCTCACCGGCAACGTCTCCACCGGCCTGTCGGCCAGGGCGGCGGTCCCGGTCGTCTCGGTCCCGGACACCTGGTCGGCCGACCGCGCCACCGGGGTCGTGCTGGTGGGGGTCAAGCACCCCGACCACGCCGAGGCGCTGCTGGCCGAGGCGTTCGAGGTCGCCCGCGAGCGCGGCAGCCGGCTCGCGGTGCTGCACGCGTGGCGCCTCCCCATCGCCTACGACGACCTGCTCGCCGGCGACCCCGGCACGCTGAAGGACTGGGCCGTCCGCGCCGAGCGCGAGCTCGAGGAGGTCATCGCCCCGTGGCGGGCTAGCCACCCCGACGTGGAGGTCGACGTGCGCTGCGTGCACGACCAGGCCGCGCACGCCCTCGTCGTCGCGTCGGAGGACGCGGACGAGCTCGTCGTCGTTCGCCGGAGCCACGGCGTGCCGGCGGCCGCCCACCTCGGCTCGACCGCCCGCGCCGTCCTGCTCTACGCCCACTGCCCGGTCCGCGTGGTGCCCGCGGTCCACGTGCCGATGGTGCTCGACCTCGACCTCGAGGCCGCCGGAGCCCCGCTCGAGAGGGCGAGCTCGTGATCGTCACCCGTGCGAAGGAGGAGACCATGAACACCCAGCCGGAGACCACCACCCCGCGCATCGTCGTCGGTGTCACCGGACCCGGACGCGAGCAGGCCGCGCTGCGCTACGCGGCCGAGTGCGCGCGACGCGACGACGCGGAGGTCGTGCTCGTGCACGCCGTCCACCCGCCCTACCCGGCACCGCCGCCGAGCGTGCTGCTGACCCTCGACGCCGCCGCCGACGTCGGCCCCTGGGTGACCCAGGAGGTCGGCCGCGAGTTCAAGGAGCTCACCGCGGGCGCGGTGGCGTACCGCACCACCTGGCGCGAAGGACCGCCCGCACGCGTGCTCGCCGAGCTGAGCCACGACGCGCGTCTCGTCGTGGTCCAGCACCGGCACCGCGGGCTCGGCAGGCTCTTCACCGGGTCGACGGCGAACGGCCTCGCCAGCCACGCGGCGTGCCCCGTGGTGTCCGTGCCCGCGGACTGGGAGCCCGGCTCGGCCCCTCGCGAGGTCGTCGTCGGCGTGCACGAGGAGGGCGGTCCGCGCGAGGTCCTCGAGACCGCGTTCGCCTGGGCTGCCGACACCGGTGCCACGCTGCGGGTCGTCCACGCCTGGCGCCTCGACGCCGTCTACGACGACATCATCACCCGGCGCGTCACCGCCCAGTGGCGCGACGAGGAGAAGCGGCTGCTCGCCGACGCCGTCGCGGGCCCGGCCGAGCGCCACCCCGACGTCCGCGTCGAGCTGGAGGTCCGCCACCAGTGGCCGAGCGACGTGCTGGTCGACGACTCGCAGGCGGCCGCGCTCGTGGTCGTGGGCCGGCACGGGTCACGACCGTGGGAGCCGCACCACCTCGGGTCGATCGCCCGCACGGTGCTGCGCGAAGCCAGGTCGCCGGTGATGGTGGTGCCGGTCGGCTGAGCCACTGACCTGCGCGGATTCCGCCCAGTGGAACCGTCTCGGGCGAGGGTGAGGGTCGCGCCCCTACGGTCGCTGCCATGCCTGCCGTGACGAGCACCCGGACCCAGGTCGCCATCGTGGGCGGCGGCCCGGCCGGTCTGATGCTGTCCCACCTGCTCCACCGGGCGGGCATCGACAGCGTCGTGGTGGACCACCGCACCGTCGAGGAGATCCGCACGACGCACCGCGCCGGCATCCTCGAGCGCGACAGCGTGCGGCTGCTCGCGGAGACCGGCGTCTACGAGAGTGGCCACGAGCGGGTGATCACCGACGGGGACCGGCACGGCGGCATCTACCTCCGTTTCGGCGGGGAGAGCCACCACGTCGACTTCGAGCACCTCGTCGGCGCCTCGGTGTGGCTCTACCCGCAGACCGACGTCTTCGTCGACCTCCACGCCGCGCGGACCCGCGACGGCGGTGACGTGCGCTACGGGATCAGCGGCGTCGCGGTGCACGACCTCGACACCGACCTGCCCCGGGTGACGTACGCCGACGAGGACGGGCAGGCGCAGGAGGTGACCGCCGACCTCGTGGTCGGCGCCGACGGCTCCCGCTCGACCTGCCGCGACCTGGTGGAGGGGCGCCAGCGCTACTCCCGGACGTACCCCTTCGCCTGGTTCGGCATCCTCTGCGAGGCGCCCCGGTCGAGCGACGAGCTCATCTACGCACGGTCCGAGCGAGGCTTCGCGCTGATCAGCCAGCGCACCGACAGCGTGCAGCGGATGTACTTCCAGTGCGACCCGGCCGAGGACGCCGGCGCCTGGTCCGACGACCGGATCTGGAGCGAGCTGCAGGCCCGCCTCGCCGGTCCCGACGGCTTCCAGCTCAACGAGGGGCCGGTCATCGAGCGGACCGTGCTGCCGTTCCGGTCCTTCGTGCAGACCCCGATGCGCAGCGGCCGGCTGCTGCTCGCCGGCGACGCCGCGCACACCGTCCCGCCGACCGGCGCCAAGGGCCTGAACCTCGCGCTCGCCGACACCCGGGTGCTGGCCGAGGTCGTCGAGCGGGCGCTGGGCAAGGGCGACCTCGACGTCCTCGACGACTACACCGACCGCGCGCTCGCGCGGGTGTGGAAGGCGCAGCACTTCTCCTACTGGATGACCACGATGCTCCACCAGGTGCCGGGCCAGCAGGAGCACCGCGACTTCGACGAGCTCCGCCAGCTCGGCGAGCTCACCAGCCTGGTCTCGTCCGAGGCCGGCGCCACCTACCTCGCGGAGGGATACACCGGATGGCCGACCGCATGAGCGCCCTCGAGCCGCAGGAGGTCGTCGACAAGGAGATGGCCGACATCTCCGCGTCGTACGACGAGGCAGGCGTCGAGGAGACGCAGCCGCGCCGCGACTACGCGCCCTACCGCTCGTCCCAGCTGCGCCACCCCACCAAGGACCTCCAGCAGGTCGACCCGGAGGGCATCGAGCTGTGGGCGCCCGTCTTCGGCGCGCGCGACGTCGGCGAGCTCGAGTCCGACCTGACCATCCAGCACGGCGGCGAGCCGGTGGGCGAGCGGATGGTGGTGACCGGCCGGGTGCTCGACGGCGAGGGACGCCCGGTGCGCCACCAGCTCGTGGAGATCTGGCAGGCCAACGCCGGCGGGCGCTACATCCACCAGCGCGACCAGCACCCGGCCGCGCTCGACCCGCACTTCACCGGGATGGGCCGCTGCCTCACCGACGCCGACGGCACCTACCGGTTCACCACGATCAAGCCCGGCCCCTACCCGTGGCGCAACCACCACAACGCCTGGCGGCCGGCGCACATCCACTTCTCGCTCTTCGGCACCGACTTCACCCAGCGGCTGGTGACCCAGATGTACTTCCCGGGCGACCCGCTCTTCGACAAGGACCCGATCCACCAGTCCGTCGTCGACCCGCGCGCCCGCGAGCGGCTGGTGGCCACCTACGACCACGACCTGACCCAGCACGAGTGGGCCACCGGCTACCGGTGGGACATCGTGCTGACGGGATCGCGCCGCACGCCCCTGGACGAGGAGGACCACTGATGCCGCTCGCCCCGACCCCCGGCCAGACGGTGGGGCCGTTCTTCCACTACGCGCTGCCCTACGACGGCGACGACCAGCTGGTGCCGCGGGGCACGCCCGGCGCCGTACGCCTGCACGGGACCGTGTACGACGGCGCTGGCGCACCCGTGCCGGACGCACTCATCGAGCTCTGGCAGGCCGACGAGTCCGGCCGGGTCGTGCAGCAGGAGGGTTCGCTGCACCGCGACGGCTGGACGTTCACCGGCTTCGGGCGCTCGGCCACCGACCGCACCGGGCGCTACTCCTTCACGACGCTCGTGCCGGGGGAGTCGGCGCCGTTCTTCGCGATCACCGTCTTCGCGCGAGGGCTGATGCACCGGCTGTTCACACGGGCCTACCTGCCGGGCACCTCCGACGCCCTCCTCGACGGGCTGGCGCCCGACCGGCGGTCGACCCTCGTGACGACCGCCGACGACACCGGCTTCGTGTTCGACATCCGGTTGCAGGGCGAGGCGGAGACGGTCTTCATACACTTCGGCGATGAGTGACCTCCTCTGGCCGGGCGACCGCCGGGCCGGTGACCTCTTCACCGACGAGGCGTTCGTGGCGGCGATGGTCGCCGTCGAGTCGGCGTGGGCCGGCACCGCGCTGTCCGCGCCGACCGGGCCGCTCGACGCCGAACCGGGCGGCAACGCGGTCATCCCGCTCGTCGCGGCCCTGCGCGACGCCAACCCGGGGGTGGACGTCCACACCGGGCTGACCTCGCAGGACGTGCTCGACACCGCGCTGGTGCTGATGCTGCGCGGCGCGGTCGGCGTGGTCCGCTCGCACCTCGACGACTCGGTCGCGGCGCTCGACCGGCTCGCCTCGGAGCACGGCGACACCGCGATGGTCGGCCGGACGCTGACCCAGTGGGCGGTGCCGATCACCTTCGGCCACAAGGTCGCCACCTGGCGCTCGGGCGTGTCGGGTGCCGCGGACGACCTCGCGGGGCTGACCTTCCCCGCGCAGTGCGGCGGGCCGGTCGGCACGCTGCGCGACGGACGGATCGCGTCGGGTCTCGGCCTGGACGACGTACCCGCCTGGCACACCGACCGCCGGCCGATCACCCGGATCGCCGACGCGCTGACCGCCGCCACCGACGCGTGCGGGCGGATCGCGCGGGACGTCCTCTCGCTGTCGCGGCCCGAGGTCGCCGAGGTCTCCGAGGGCGTCGGCGGCGGCTCGTCGTCGATGCCGCACAAGGCCAACCCGGTGCTGTCCGTGCTCGTCCGGCGGGCCGCGCTGACCACGCCCCAGCTGCTCGCCACGCTGCACCTCTGCGCGGCCGACCAGGTCGATGAGCGCGCCGACGGTGCGTGGCACGCCGAGTGGGACACGCTGCGGCTGCTGGCCCGGCGTACGGCCGTCGCCGCGAGCCAGACCGCGGACCTGCTCGCGCACCTCCGGGTCCACCCGGACCGGATGGCCGACAACCTCGCCGCCGCCGACGCGGCCCGCTGACCCTTCGACCCAGGAGCACGAGATGACGAAGTACGACGACGGCATGGAGGTCCGCCGCGAGGTGCTCGGCGACGAGCACGTCGACCGCGCGACCGACCGGATCACCGACCTCGACCGCGACTTCCAGACGATGATCACGGAGTACGCCTGGGGCACCGTCTGGACCCGTCCCGGCCTCGACCGGCGCACCCGCTCGCTGATCACCATCACCGCCCTCGTCGCGCGCGGCCACCACGAGGAGCTCGCGATGCACCTGCGCGCGGCCCGCCGCAACGGCGTCACGATGGAGGAGATCGGCGAGACCCTGCTCCAGAGCGCGATCTACTGCGGCGTCCCGGACGCGAACACCGCCTTCCGGGTCGCGCGCGAGGTGTTCGGCGACGAGCTGGGCTGATCCCCTCAGGTGGTGATGGCGACCTTGCCCCGGGTCATGCCCTGCTCCAGGTGGCGGACCGCCTCCACGGCGTCCTCCAGCGGGTAGGCGCAGTCGAGGACAGGCACGAGGCGTCCGTCCTCGATGAGGCCGGCCAGCCGCTCGTAGTCGGTGCCGCGCTCGCGCGCCATGAGCAGGACGAGCCGCTGGTCGACGAAGGGGGAGAGCAGCGCTCCGCCGATCTGCCGGCGCATGCCGGTGAGGACGCCGGCGCCCTCGCCGCCGACGAAGACGGCGGTCCCACCCGGTGCGAGTGCTCGCCGCAGCCGCTGCACCGGAGGGTTGCCGGCGATGTCGAGGATCAGGTCGTAGCGGTCAGACCCCTCGCCCCAGTCAGACTGGCCGCGGTCGATGACGTGGTGGGCGCCGAGGGCGGTGACGTGGTCGACCTTCCCGGTGCTGCACACGGCCGTGACCTCGGCACCGAGGCCGACGGCGAGCTGGACGGCGTAGCTGCCGACGCCGCCGGAGGCCCCGGTGACCAGGACGGTCTGGCCCTCGCGGACCCGGCCGGCGCCGGTGAGGGCCTGGAGTGCGGTGCCGGCGGAGATCGGCACGACCGCCGCCTGCGCGAAGGTGATGCCCGCCGGCTTGCGGGCCAGCTTGTCCTCCTCGGCCAGCGCGTACTCGGCGAACGCGCCCGGCGCGACGCCGTACACCTCGTCGCCGGGGGCGAACCGGGTGACGCCCGGTCCGGTCGCGACGACCACACCGGCCACGTCACGGCCGGGCACCGGGTTCCTCGGCCTGCGCAGGCCCGTGGCGAGGCGTACGGCGTAGGGCTTCCCGGTCATCAGGTGCTCGGTGCCCCGGTCGAGCCCGGCGGCGTGCACCCGGACCAGGACCGTGTGGTCCCGGACCTCCGGACGGGGGATCCGCGCGAGCCGGAGGACCTCGGACGTCCCGTAGGTCGCCTGGGTGATGGCGTGCATCGTCTGGGTGCGGGTGGCGGTGTCGGACATGGTCGGTTCCTCGTGATCGGTGGCGGCGGGGCCGGATGGGCCCGTGCCAGAAGCCTGTCCGCCCGGCCTTGTCGTCGCCCCGGTCAAACCGCCGGGCTTTCTCCGGTCGCAGCGGCGCCGCTCGCGTGTACGTTCGGCGCGTGCAGCACCTGATCGGCCGGGAGCTCGAGCGGGCCGCCCTGCGAGCGCTCGTCGAGCACGCACGGCACGGCACGGCCGGCTCCCTCGTCCTGCGGGGCGATCCGGGTGTGGGCAAGTCGGCGCTGCTCGAGGACGTGGTGGAGGAGGCGGCCGGCACCACCGTGCTGCGCACCCGCGGGCTGGAGGTCGAGGCACCGCTCGCCTTCGCCGCGCTGCACCGGCTGCTGCGGCCGCTCGCCCGGCTCCGCGAGCAGCTGCCCGGGCCGCAGGCCGGGGCACTCGCGGTGGCGTTCGGCGAGGACGACGGCACGGCGGTCGAGCCGTTCCTCGTGGGCGTGGCAACCCTGTCGCTGCTGACCGCCGCTGGCGAGGAGGGGCCCGTGCTGTGCGTCGTCGACGACGCACACTGGCTCGACCCGGCCTCGGCAGGTGCCCTGCTCTTCTGCGCCCGTCGGCTGGGTGCCGACCGGGTGGCCCTGGTGTTCGGCGCGCGGTCCGGCAGCGGGTTCGACGCGCCGGGGGTGGAGCAGCTCGTGCTCGGTGGCCTGGACGACACCGGGGCACGACAGTTGCTGGCCGAGCGGTGGGGCACCCGGCCGACGGGCGACGTCGTCGAACGCCTGGTCGCCGAGACCCGCGGCAACCCGCTGGCCCTGCTGGAGCTCCCCGGCGAGCTCACCGCCGCCCAGCTCGAGGGCGCCGCCGCCCTTCCCGCGCAGCTGCACCTCACCGACCACGTCGAGCAGGTCTTCCTCGACCGGTGTCGCAGGCTCCCCGAGCCGGTGCAGCGGCTGCTGCTGCTCGCGGCTGCCGACGACACCGGCCGGCTCGACGTGCTGAGCCGCGCGTCGGCCCTCCTCGGCGCCGACGAGGACGCCGTGCAGGCTGCGCTCGACTCGGGCCTGCTGCAGGAGGCTGCCGGCTCGGTCGCGCTGCGCCATCCGCTGGTGCGGTCGGCGGTCTACCAGGCGTCGTCCCGCGCCGACCGCCGCCGGGCGCACCGCGCCATCGCGGACGCCCTCGCCGGGGCCGGCGAGCCCGATCGCGAGGTGTGGCACCGGGCTCATGCAGCTGAGGGCCAGGACGAGCGGCTGGTGGAGGCGCTGGCCGACGTCGGTGCGCGATCGCAACGGCGAGGCGGGTACGTCGCCGCGCTGGCGGCGTACGAACGCGCGGCCGAGCTCTCCGCGGACCGGGCACGTCGCGCCGCCCTGCTCGCGGCCGGCGCCCGCAGCGCCTGGGCCTGCGGGCAGGCCGCACGGGCGCGGACCCTTCTGGCCTCGGCGCGGGACGGGACCGAGGACCCGATCCTGCTGTGCGACCTGGCCCGGCTGCGCGGACACATCGAGGTCAACATCGGCTCGGCGTCGGAGGCGCACCGGATCTTCGTCGAGGCCGCGCACGACGTGCTGGCCCACGATCCCGGGCGCGCCCTCGAGATCGGTGCGGCGGCGGCCGTGATGCGGACCTTCGGCGCCGACAGCGGCACGCCGCTGCGCGCCGGCGACCTGCTCGAGGCGACCGACGGCGACGACTCGGCGCGGTCCAGGTGCCTCCGGCAGCTGCTTGTCGCGATGACCCACGCCGCCGAGTCGAGGTGGGCGGAGGCGGTGGCCGCCCTCGACCTCGCGCTGGCGCTGGGTGAGCACGTCGACGACCGTGACGTCCTGTGGAACCTCGGCAACGCCGCGCTGCAGCTCGGTGACGACCGGGCCCAGCACCGCTTCTACTCCTACGCCCTGTCCCGAGCGCGGGAGAGCGGTGCGGTCACCGGCGTCGTTTACTGCCTGCAGCGCCTGTGCTTCGCCCACTACTGCCTCGGCGACCTGGTCGCGGTGCGGGTGTGCGCCGAGGAGGCCGTCGCGCTGGCGGAGACCATCGGGCAGCCCGCCATGACCGCGCTCCCCGTCGCCTGGCTGACCCTCCTCGCCGCCGAGCAGGGGCGCGACGACCACGCCGACCTCGCCCGCCGGCTGGACGAGCTGCTGGGAGCCCACCCGCTGGGGATCACCGCCGACCCGGTCCGCGACCTCGCGTGCTGGGCTGCTGGCGCCCGCGCCGTGGGCGAGGGCGACCTGCCCGGCGCGGTCCACCACTTCGCGCGGCTGAGGATGCCGTTCGTGGTCCGGATGACGACGGCGGAGCGGGTCGAGGCGGCCGCGCGTGCCGGCGACACCGCGACGGCAGCGTCGTGGACCGACGGCCTGGCCGCCTTCGCCGAGGGTTCCGGCCGTCCATGGGCGGTCACCACGCTTGCGCTCGGGCGTGCACTGACCGCGGCCGACGGCGAGGCCGAACCGTTCTTCCGCGAGGCCGTCGCAGCCCCGGAGGACGGCAGCCGGCGCCTCGACGTGGCGCGCGCCCGGCTGGCGTACGGCGAGTGGCTCCGGCGCAGCCAGCGTCGCGTCGACGCGCGTCAGCAGCTGCGCCCCGCGCTCGACACCTTCCGCGAGGTGCGGCTCGAAGCGATGGCCGACCGTGCGGAGCAGGAGCTGCGGTCCTCGGGGGAGACGGCACGCAAGCGTGACCCCTCCACTCTCCTCCAGCTCACTCCTACCGAGCTCACGATCGCCCGGCTGGTGAGCTCCGGGATGTCCAACAAGGACGTCGCCGCCCAGTGCTGGATCTCGCCGCGCACGGTCGCGTTCCACCTGCGCAACATCTTCGCCAAGGCGGGCGTGACGTCCCGCGGCGAGCTGGCGCGGCTCGACCTCGGCTGACGTCGGGACCGGCATCCCGGTCATCTGACCGGGGTGATCGGCTGCTGCCGCGCCCACGCTCGTGGCAGTGCCCACTGCCGCGTCGAGAGCGAGAAACCCATGAGCACCCACGTCCCCGTCCGCACCCGAGCCGTGATCGGGTCCTTGGCGCTCGGCGCGCTCGCCGCCTCGCTGATGGTGCTGGTGGTCGTCCCCGGCGCCACCGAGGGCGTGTCGGTCGGCGCCGCCCTCCTGGGGTTCGCGCTGGGCTGGGCGACGCTCGGGAGGTCGCTCCGCTGGGCCCTCGTCCCGGCGGCCTCGATGGCTGCGGCGGGCGTCCTCCTCGTCGTGCTCGATCCGTCGGACCGCGCTCTCGGAGCCCTTGCGTGGGCCTGGCCGCCCGTGATCCTGGCCCTCGCCGGCTGGACGTCCGTCCAGGCACGACGCAGCCTGTCAGGGGCCGGCCGTTGGCTCGTGGCGGCGGTGCTCGCCGTCCTCGTCGTCGCGTCCGCCGGCGCCTGGCTGTCGCGCGCGACGACCGACCCCTTCGCGGACACCCACCCGGCCCCCGGGACGACCGTGTCCGTCGGCGACCACCGCCTCCACCTCGACTGCCGCGGCCAGGGGAGTCCGACCGTGGTCCTCCTCAGCGGGCTCGGTGAGTTCTCGGCGTCATGGGCCCGGATCGTCGACGGAGTCGCCCCGGCGACCCGCGTCTGCGCCTACGACCGCGCGGGTCAGGGGTGGAGCGACGACGTCGACCGCCCGCAGGACGGGCTGGCCGCCGCGGCGGACCTGCACGAGCTGCTCGCCGCTGCTGGGGAGCAGGGACCCTTCGTGCTCGCCGGCCACTCCATCGGCGGGCCCTACGCGATGGCGTACGCGCACCGCTACCCGGACGAGGTGGCCGGCCTGGTGCTGCTGGACGGCACCAGCCCGCGGCAGCTCACGGACGTCCCCGGCTACCCCCTGCAGTACGCCGTGATGCGCCGCGCGTACGGCGTCCTGCCGACGCTCGCGCGGCTCGGGCTCGGCTCGCTGCTCGCCGGGTCGCACCTCGCCGCCGAGGACGCTGCGACGGTCGACGCGATGGCAGCCACACCGCGGGCCGCGCGCAACGGTCGCGACGAGCTGTCGGTGCTGCCCGAGGTGCTCCGGCAGGCCCGGGCCCTCACCAGCCTCGGGGACCGACCACTCGTGGTGCTGACCAGCGCGGAGAACGCGCGGAGCACCGACGGCTGGGAGGAGGCGCAGGTGCGGATGGCCACCCTGTCCTCCGACTCCGACCACCGCGAGGTGGAGGCCAGCCACGCAGGGGTCGTGGAAGACCCTCTCGGTGCCGCCGCGTCAGTGAAGTCCATCGCCTCGGTCGTGGAGGCCGTCCGGGCCGGCGACCCCGTCGACGACTGACCGGGCCGGAACCCGGTCATTCGGCCGGGCCGACCACCGCCGCCCGGCGCCACCGTGGGAGTCGAGGCCGACCCGGGCCGACGAGACGAACAGGCGGTGAGGACGATGCAGACGACGACCAGGGCCACGACGGGGCCCGACCACGATGTCCGGCGGCATGACCGGGTGGTGCTCGGGCTGTTGGTGTCGGCGCAGTTCCTGGTCATGCTGGACGCCTCGATCGTCAACGTCGCCCTGCCCTCGATCCAGTCCGACCTCGGTTTCAGCGCAGCGAGCGTGACCTGGGTCGTGAACGCCTACGTACTGGCGTTCGCCGGCCTCCTGCTGCTCTCGGGCCGGGCCGCGGACCTCTTCGGCCGGCGCCGGGTCTTCGTCGCAGGTGCAGCGCTGTTCACGCTCGGCACCCTGATGTGCGCGGCCGCGGTGGACGGGACGCTGCTGGTCGTCGGCCGGGTGGTGCAGGGAGTCGGGGCGGCTGGGCTGAGCCCCGCTGCGATGGCGCTGTTGCTCGCCGCCTTCCCGCCGGCCCGACGGGCGCGCGCGATGGGGGCCTGGGGCGCCGCGTCCACGCTCGGCGGCGCGACGGGCGTGATGGCCGGGGGACTCCTCGCAGGCACCGTCGGATGGCGGGCGGTCTTCCTCGCCACCGTGCCGGTGTCGACGGCCGCCGTCCTCGTGGCGCGACGGGTGCTGGCTCCGGACGAGAAGGGCGTCCGGCGCACGTTCGACGGAGCCGGCGCCGCGACTGCGACCGCTGCTGTGATCACCCTGGTGCACGGGGCCGTCGACGCCGTCGACCACGCGTGGTCCTCGCCGCGAGTGCTCGGCCTGCTGGCCTGCTCCCTCGTGCTGATGGGGGCGTTCGTCGTCGTCGAGCGGCGGGCGGCCGACCCGCTCGTCCCGCTGCACCTGTTCCGGTCGCCGACCCTGCGGGTCGGCGCGATCGTCGCGCTGCTCGGCGGCGCCTCACGTGCCTCGACCTTCGTCCTGGTGGCCCTCTACTTCCAGCAGGTCCTCGCCCTGTCGCCGCAGCGCGCCGGGCTCGCCATGGTCCCGACGTCCCTGGCCGGTTTCGCGGTCTCGCTCACCCTGCTGCCGCGGCTGCTGCGCGCCATCGGCCCGGCCCGGAGCCTGGTGCTGGGCCTGGTCGTCCTGGCGGCCGGGCACCTGTGGCTGGCACACGCGCCGGCGGGTTCGGCGTACGTCGTCGGGGTGCTGCCGGGCCTGCTCCTGGTCGCCACCGGGGTCGCGCTCAGCTTCACGCCCACGACCATGGTGCTGGCCGGTTCGGTGCCCGCGACCCACACCGGCCTGGCCTCCGGCCTCTCCGGCGCCGCGATGCAGGTCGGTGGGGCGCTGGGCACGGCTGTCTTCGTCGTCGTGGGGCTCGCCGCGAGCGATCGGCCTTCGACCGTCCTCGACGCATCCGGCTTCTCCGCGGCCTTCACCGCGGCCGCGGTCGTGGCGCTCTCGACGGCTGCGCTGGGTGCCGCACTCGTGCGGCGCGCCGCCTGACCGCGAACGAGGCGCCGGGCGGTCGGCCCGGCGCCTCGCACGTGGTCGTCAGTGCAAGTGGTCGTCAGTGCAGGTGCATCTGGGCCGCATCGGCCCTGCCTGCGGGCATCCAGACCGCGGCCGCGACGCCGAACAGCAGAGCGATGACGGTCATCGCGACGGAGCCTCGGGCGTACGCCTCGACCGCGCCGGACGCGGAGGTGAAGGTGCCCGCTGTCCCCGCGACGGCGGACACGGCGGCGACCCCGAGGGCGGCTCCGACCTCGTGCCCGGTCATCAGGAAGCCGGACGCCATCCCGGTGTGCCCGGCCGGGATGCCGGTCATGGCGGTGCCGGCGACGGCGGCGAACACGAGGCCCGCTCCGAGGCCGACAGGGCACAGGCCCGGCAGCAGGCCGCCGGCGTACGTCGACGCCGCATCGACTCGCGACAGCACCAGGCTTCCTCCGGCGATGACCGCGAGACCGACCGCGGCGAGGGCGCGGGTCGGCAGGTGCGCGCTGCCGTGGGCGGCGAGGTAGGTGCCGACCACGAGCGCGGCGGCCAGCGGGAGGAAGGCGAGCCCGGACTGCAGAGGCGAGTAGCCGAGCGCGGTCTGGCCGAGGATCGAGGTCAGGAAGACCACCGCCATGAGCAGGCCGGTGACGCCGAGCATCACCGTCGTGCTCGACACCAGGCTGCGGATCCGCCAGGTGTGCGGGTGCACGAGCGGCTGCCCGGCACGCTTCTCGACCACCACGAAGACTGCCATCAGGAGCGCTGCGACGGTCAGCCCGAGGGCAGTCTGCGTCGAGGCCCAGCCCTGCTGCTCGGCGCGCGAGAGGGTGAGCATCAGCGTGGCGAGCGAGCCGACACCCGTGACGGCGCCCGGGACGTCGAACTGCGCGAGTCCGGCGCGGTCCTTGGGGTCGGCCGGCAGGACGTGCAGGGCGGCCGCGAGGGCGGCGAGCCCGATGGGGACGTTGATCCAGAAGATCGACTGCCAGCTGGCGTACGTCGTGAGGACGCCACCGAGCGCGACGCCGGCCGCGATGCCCAGCCCGCCGATCGCACCCCAGAGCGCAAGACCGCGGGCACGCTGCGCTCCGGTGTAGGTGGTGCTGATGACGGCCAGGGCGGCGGGTGTCATGAGCGCGGCCGCCGCACCCTGGGCTGCGCGGCCTCCGATCAGCTCGGCGGCGCCGTCGGCGAAGCCGGTGTAGAGCGACGCGGCGGTGAACAGCGCCATCCCGGTGAGGAAGACGCCGCGTCGGGAGACCAGGTCGGCGACCCGCCCGCCGAGCAGCAGGCAGCCGCCCGAGAGCAGCAGGTAGGCCGTGACGACCCACTGCAGGTCGCTGCTCGCGAGGCCGATGTCGTGGCCGATCGTGGGCATGGCCGTGTTGACGACCGAGATGTCGATGACGACGAGGACCTGGGCGACCAGGGCCACGATCATGGGTGTCCATGGTCGGGCGGTCGTGACGCCGGTCGGGTGGTCGTGGACGGTGTGGTGGGCGTGCATGGCTGGCTCCAGGTGGGTGCGGTGGACGGTGTGGCGTCCACGGTCGTGGCCCACTGGCATCCTCGCCCCGGTCAACTGACCGGGATCGCGGCGCTGGCTGGGGGAGCCGGCGCGGACTCAGGCCACCTCGACGCTGAGCTCCGGCTCGAGCACCCGTTCGGGCCCGACGTAGCGCTCGGCGCCGGTGAGGTCCAGCTCGAGCACGGCCACGTGGTCCGCGCTGGAGCGGCCGACCCGCAGCTCGACGGCGCCGGGCTCGACGATCCGAGCGAGGTCGCGGCCGGTGAACGCGGTGAGGTCGGCGTGCAGCCCGACGCGCACCAGACGGCGCGCACCCACGGGCAGGTCGACGCGGACGGCCGCCACCAGCCGCTGCTCGGGGCGCACCACCGAGGCGGCCCGGTCGTGGAGGTAGACCTGCACGACCTCGCTGACCTCCCGGTCGGACTCGTTGACGAGCGCGACCTCGAGCTCGGCCACGCCGTCCGTGGCCCAGGTGTCGCCGGACCGGACCTCGACCCGCTCCCACGTCGCGCGCCCGTAGCCGAGCCCGTGGCCGAAGGGCCAGAGTGGCGTCGGGTCCACGCCGGTCACCTCGGAGCGCTGGGCGAGCGGCGCGCCCAGGTACGTCGCGGGCTGCACGCCACCGGAGCCGGGGAAGCTCACGGGCAGGCGGCCGGACGGCTCGGTCCGGCCGAGCAGCACGTCGGCGACGGCGCCCGCGCCCTCCTCGCCGAGGAAGAAGCCGCAGAGGGCGGCCGCCAGCCGGTCGGCCTGCCGGCTGAGGTCGTAGGGGCGACCCACCAGCAGCACGACGACCACCGGCGTACCGGTCGCGAGGAGGCGCTCGAGCAGCTCCTCCTGGCGCCCGGGGAGGCGCAGGTCGGCGACGTCGCAGCCTTCGCCGGACGTGCCCCGGCCGAAGAGCCCGGCCCGGTCGCCCAGCACCGCGACGCAGACGTCGGCACCGGCGGCAGCGGCGACCGCTGCCTCGAGGACCGCGTCGGCGTCGGCGGGCTCGGCCTCACCGGGCACGCCGACGGCGCACCCCGGCTCGTGCACCAGGTCGACGTCGCCGGCGAGGACCTCCCGCAGCGTGGGGATCGCGAGCCCCGGGTCGTGCCCCGGGTGGTGGGCCAGCACGTGCATCGGGAACGTGTAGCAGCCGAGCATCGCGTCGGAGGTGTCGGCGTTGGGGCCGACGAGCGCGACCCGCATCCCGGGCGCGAGGGGGAGGGTGCCGTCGTTGTCGAGGAGCACGACGGAGCGGCGGGCGAGCTCTCGCGCCAGCTCCCGGGCCTCCGGGGGGTCGAGGTCGACCGGTGCGGGCTCGACGGGGGTCCAGCCCGGGTCGAGCAGACCGAGCTCGCACTTGTGGTGGAGCACCCGGCGCAGGGCGCGGTCGACGACCTTCTCGTCCAGCCGACCGCTGGTCACCTCCTCGAGCAGCGGGGCGCCGTACGCGTCCTCCGACGGCAGCTCGACGTCGATGCCTGCCTCCAGCGCGAGCCGTGCCGCCTCGCCGAGGTCACCGGCCATCCGGTGCAGCCGGTGCAGGAAGGCGACCGAGAAGTAGTCGGCGACGACGGTGCCCTCGAAGCCCAGGGTGTCGCGCAGCAGCGTGGTGAGGAGGGCCTCGTCGGCCGCCGAAGGGATGCCGTCGATGTCGGTGTAGGCGTTCATCACCGAGCGGGCGCCGGCTCGGAGCGCCATCTCGAACGGCGGCAGCATCACGTCCGCGAGCTCGCGGGTGCCCATCGAGACCGGCGCCAGGTTGCGGCCCGCGCGGGAGGCCGAGTAGCCGAGGAAGTGCTTGAGGGTGGCGGCGACGCCGCTCGCCTGGAGGCCCCGGACGTAGGCGGCGGCCATGGTGCCGACGACGTACGGGTCCTCGCCGAGGGTCTCCTCGACCCGGCCCCACCGCAGGTCGCGGGTCACGTCGAGCACCGGTGCCAGCCCCTGGTGGATGCCGAGCCGCGCCATCAGGTCCCCGATCTGGCGTCCCATCCGCTCGACCAGCCCGGGGTCGAAGGTCGCCGCCCAGCTCACGGGTGTGGGGTAGATGGTGGCGCCCCACGCGTTGAGCCCGGTCAGGCACTCCTCGTGGACCTGGGCCGGGATGCCGAAGCGGTTGGCCGCCCGCACCTGTGCCTGCTGGTCGACGATGTTGCGCAGCCCGGCCTCGGCGTCGACCGGGGCGCTGCCGAACGGCCGGGTCAGGTGGCCTAGGCCGTGCGCGATGGCGTCCTCCCAGGACGGCACGGACTCCGCGGCTCCCTGCATCGGAGCCATCTCGCCCGCGCCGTCGGGGACGAGCCAGATGCTGGCGAGCTGGCCGACCTTCTCGGCGAGCGTCATCCGCGCGACCAGGTCGTCGACGCGGTCGTCGACCGGCGCGGTCGGGTCCTGCCAGACGGACGGCTGCTGCTCGGTCATGGCGTGGGACCCCCGGGAGGCGTGGTGGAGCGGCGCAGCACCAGGTCGGTGCCGAGTGTGTGGTGGAGCTCGTCGGGCTCGCGGCCCTCGATCAGGTCGATCAGGAGCGCGACGGCGTGGCGGCCCATCTCACGGATGGGCTGCTGGACGGTGGTGAGCGGCGGCTCGGCCATCGCCGACTCGGGGATGTTGTCGAAGCCGACCAGCGAGAGGTCCGTCGGCACCGCGAGGCCGAGCTCGGCGGCGACCTCGCCGACCGCGAGGGCCATCAGGTCGCTCGCGGCGAAGACCGCCGTCGGCCGGTCGGGACGGTCGAGCAGGCGTCGGGCCGAGGCCCGCGCGACGTCGACCTCGAAGTCGCCGGGCACGATGAGCGACTCGTCGACCGGCACGCCGGCCGCGTCGAGGGCCTCGCGGAAGCCGCGCTCGCGCAGCTGCGCGGACACCAGGTCGTCGCGACCGGTCACCATGCCGATGCGGGTGTGCCCGAGGTCGAGGAGGTGCTGGACGCCCGCCCGGGCGCCCTGGAGGTTGTGCGCGGTGACGGTCGGCATGGTCGTGCTGCCGGTGTGCGGGTCGATCGCGACGACGGCACCGTGGGCCTCGACGTCGGTGACGGTCGGCGTCACGAGCACCGCACCGTCGACCAGCGTGCCCAGGAGTCGCGACAGGTAGCGGCGCTCCCACCCGACGTGCTCGCCCACGCGGCCGCCGGCGGAGTAGGCGACCAGCTCGAAGTCGGTGTCGCGGATGGCGTCGGCCGCGCCCTTGAGCACCTCCGTGCTGAAGGGCTCGAAGTCGGCGACCAGCACGCCGATGACGTTGGTCCGCTGGTTGCGCAGGCTGCGGGCCACCAGGCTCGTCTCGTAGCCGAGCCTGGCGATGACGTCGCTCACGTGCGCCGAGGTGATGTCGGAGATGCCGTAGCGGCCGTTGATCACCTTGGAGACCGTCGAGACCGACACCCCAGCCTCGTGGGCGACCTGCTGCATGGTCACCCGGGTCGTCCCTGTCGTCCTGCTCATCGCTCCGTCATCCCTTCACCGCCCCTTGCAGACCGTTCACGATGCGCCCCTGCAGGGCGAGGAAGAGCACCAGCGCCGGGATCATCGCGACCGAGGTGAACGCCAGCACTCCGGCAGTGTCGGCCGAGTGCTCGGTGGAGTAGTCCGCCACGCCGAGCGGGAGGGTCTTCATCTCGTCCTGGAGCAGCAGGAGCGGCAGCAGGTAGGAGTTCCACGAGGTCACGAACGCGAGCACGCCGACGGTGACCAGCGCCGGAGTGGACAGCGGCAGCGCGATGCGCCAGAACACCCCGATCCGGGAGGCGCCGTCGATGAGCGCCGCGTCCTCGATCTCCTGGGGCAGCGCCATCAGGAACGGCCGCAGGATCACCACGGTGACCGGCAGGGCGAACGCGGCCTGGGGGAGCGCGACGCCCCACCAGCTGTTCGACATCTGCAGGTCCCGGCTGATGAAGATCGAGAGCGGGATGATCGCCGTCGCCAGCGGGAAGAGCAGGCCGAGGACGAACACCATGAAGAGCGACTCCCGGAAGCGGAAGCGGTAGCGGGCCAGCGGGTACGCCGCCATCACCCCGGCGCCGACCGCGATCGCGGTGGTCAGCGCGGCGATCACGAGCGAGTTCACGGCGTAGTCCCAGAACTGCGGGTTGCCGAACACCGAGGTGTAGTTGTCGAACCGCCACGGGTCGGGCAGGCCGGCCGGGTCCCGGGCGATCTGCTCGTTGGAGCGGAAGCCGCCCAGCGCGCCGTAGACCACCGGGCCGACGCTCAGCGCCACCACGGCGAGCGCGATGACGTACACCGCGGGGTTCCAGGAGCGCGTGGCGCGGTCGCGGGAGGCGGTCGGGGTGCTCATGCGGCCCTCACCCCTCCGGCCTGGTGTCGCGGCGGAGCACGAAGCGCTGGTAGAGCGCGGCCATGACCACGCCGATGACGAACAGGACGACCGACGCGGCGCCGGCGATGCCGTAGTTGCCGCGCTGGGTGCCCTGGGTCAGCAGGTAGGTGGCCATCGTGGTGGTGGCGTTGGCCGGGCCGCCGCCGGTGAGCACCCACACGACGTCGAACTGCTGGATCGAGCCGATCATCGACAGGAAGCACCACGTGCGGATCGTCGGTCCCAGCAGGGGTACGACGACGCGCACCTGCGTCTGCCACCACGACGCGCCGTCGAGCGCGGCCGCCTCGTAGATCTCGTCGGGCACCGACTGGAGCCCGGCCAGGAAGAGCAGGATGGCGAGCCCGAGGTACTTCCACGTGAGCACGCCGAAGACCGCCCACAGCGCCAGGCTCGGCGTGCCGAGGAAGCCCTGGTCGGGAGGGGTCAGGCCGACGCCACGGATCAGCCCGTCGGCGACGCCGGTCTCGGGGAGCAGCAGCTGGAACCAGATGACACCCGCGATCACCTCGGCGACGACGTACGGCACGAAGATGAGGGTCCGGACCAGGCCGCGGCCGCGCATCCGGCGGTTGAGCAGGAGCGCCACGGCCAGGCCGAGGGGCAGCTGGATGAGGATGCTCAGCACCACGATGACGAAGTTGTGCCCGACCGCCTGGGTGAAGACGTCGTCGGTGAGCACCCGCTCGTAGTTGCGCAGCCCGACGAAGTCGTCCATCGGCCCGAAGCCGCGCCACCGGTAGAACGACATCCGGACCGCGGAGACGACCGGCCACGCGATGAACAGCCCCATCAGCGCCAGCGCGGGTGCGACGAAGACGGCGATCTCGAGGCGGGTGCGCCACGAGCCGGCGCCCGGGCCGGGACCACGGCGGCGGGGGCGCCGTGGTCCCGGTGGAGCTGCCACCGTGTCGCCGGGCTCGGGCCCGGCCGCGGTGGGTGCGATGGAGGAGAGGCTCACGACAGGTGCGTCAGCCCTGCTCGTCGGCGGCCTGCTGCATGGCGTCGACGACGTCCTGCGGCGTGGCCTTCCCGGCGAAGAGCAGCGCGATCTCGTCGTTCATCGCACCACCGATCGACTCGCCGAAGGCGGTGTCGAAGTAGAGCTGGACGTAGGGCGCCTCGTCGCGCACCTGGATGAGGTCGCCGAGCACGGGGTTGCTCACGGCGTCGGTCGCCGCCGGCACGGTGGGCAGGCCCATGTCGTTCTCGGCGAAGCCGCGCTGGACGTCCTCGCTCAGCAGGTAGGTCACCAGGTCGACCGCGGAGTCCGGGGCGTTCGCCGAGACCGCCCACGCGTCGCCGCCGCCGAGCGCCGCGGCCGGGTCGCCCGCGCCACCCTCGACGGCGGGGAACGGGAACCAGCCGGTCTTGTCGCCCAGGCCCTGGCCGTCGTCGGTGAGGCCCTGCATCACGCCGGGCTCCCAGTGGCCCTGGAGCTCGCTGGCGACCTTGCCGGTGGCCAGCAGGCCGGACGCCGAGGTCGCGCCCTCCTGGGCCGGGGTGGCGAGGAAGCCCTTGTTGAACGGCTCGGTCTCCACGAAGTCCTGGACGACCTCGCCGGCCTGGACGAAGCACTCGTCGGAGAAGTCCAGGTCGGCGGTCGCCTGCGTCAGCACGTCCTCGGAGCACGAGCGGACGGCGGCGTAGTACCAGTAGTGCGCCGCGGGCCACTTGTCGCCGGCGCCGAGGGACAGGGGAGTGAGCCCCGCCTCCTTCAGCGAGGCGTTCGCGTCCTCCCACTCCTGCATGGTCGTCGGCGGGGTCACGCCCGCCTCCTCGAAGTCGGCGGTGTTGTACCAGACCCCCACGACGCCCAGGGAGAACGGCAGGCCGTACGTCCGGTCGTCGACCTGCCAGCCGGCCACCGAGCCGCCGATCGACTCGATCACGTCCGCCGCGTCGTCCGTCAGGTCCCGGGTCAGGCCGGCGTCGACGTGCGCGGCGAGCTCGCCGCCGCCGCGCTCCATGTAGACGTCGGGCATGTCGCCACTCTGGAAGGCGGCCGTCAGCTTGTCGACCATGTCCTCGTGGGCCATCGCGGTGACCTCGACGGTGATCCCCGGGTTGTCGTCCTCGAAGTCGGCAGCGACCTGCTCGTAGAACCCCTTGCCGGGCTCGTTGTTCGAGTTGTGCCACCAGGTGATGGTCTTGTCGTCCCCGCCCGACTCGGAGTCGTCGCCGCCACCGCACGCCGCGGCACTGAGCGAGAGCCCCGCGACGGTCAGGGCCAGTGCTGCGCCGCGTACTTGCTTCCGCATCTCGACCGTTCCTCTCCGCCCACATCCCGGTATGACGTGGATCACACACCGGCACTTTCGTTCGAGTCGCAACCGAATGTCAATCGTTATCGATAACGTTTTCCGTTTCGAAAATCGGAGGGGTGCTGAGGGCGCCCGGGAACGAGTCGGTCCGCGGGCCTCAGGCGAAGGGGAGGAGCGCCTCGATCGAGTCCGTCGGCGTCTTCAGGGCGATGCCGGTCCCGATCGCGCCGAGCTTCCAGTGCGTCCCGTCGCGGAACAGCTTCGCCATCACGAGCCCCGTCTCCCGGACCCCGAGCGTGAGGGTGAACCGCGCGAGCTCCGTGTCGTCGTCGTCGACGAGGCGGCAGTAGGCGTTGTGGATGAACTCCAGCGAGTGCCCCTGGTAGCTGCTGACCAGGAACAGGATCGACTCGACCCTGGGGTAGACCCGGCCGAGGTCCACCGTGATCACCTCGTCGTCACCCTCGCCCTTCCCGGTGGTGTTGTCGCCGAGGTGGACCACCGAGCCGTCCCGGGTCGCCAGGTGGTTGAAGAAGGCGAGGTCGAAGAACTGGCCACCGGCGAACTGCACGGCTGAGGCGTCGAGGTCGATGGGTGGTGCTCCGCTGCCGATGAAGCCGGCCGTCGGCGAGTGGTCCCAGCCGACGGCCATCTGCACCTTGGTCAGGGGCTTCCCGTCCACGGCGTCGAGGGTGAGCTCCTGGCCCGCGGTCAGCTCGATCATGGTCACTCCATCCGGTCAGGCGATGCCCTCGAACGTACAGCGGCCATCGTCCTAGCCGTCACGTCGTGGCGCGGGTCGGGCCGGTCCGGTCGACCCCCGCAGCACGAGCTCCGTGGGCAGGACGACGGTGGGCTGGTCGTCGGTCGCCCGGTCGTCGGCGGTGAGCAGCAGCTCGACGGCCACCCGTCCCAGGTCTGCGTGGGCGCCGCCGAGGGTGGTCAGCGTCGGGGTGCACACGTCGGCCGCGAAGATGTTGTCGAAGCCCACGACGCTGACGTCTGCGGGCACGCGCAGGCCGCGCTGCGTGAGTCGCTGGATCACGCCGATCGCGAGCAGGTCGTTGTGGGCGACGATGGCTGACGCCCCGTCGTTCAGGGCGCCGTCGGCGGCAGCTCCTCCCTGGCTGACCTTCGGGGTGAACGGGCCGACCCGGCGTGCCGTGGTCCCGGCCTGCCGCGCGGCCGCGTCCAGGGCGGCCCACCGGGTCGACGCCATCCACGAGTTCCGCGGACCGGCGAGGTAGACGAGCTCCTCGTGACCCAGGGAGGAGAGGTGGGCGACGATCTGGCGACAGCCCTCGACGTGGTCGAGCACCACGCTGGCCAGCCCTGGCACCTCGCGGCTCATCAGGACGACGGGACGCTGGTCGGCGATCTGACGCAGGTTCTCGTCCGGAAGCCGACTGGCGGCGAGGAGGAACCCGTCGACCGCGGGCGCGAGGCGCTGGATCTGCTCCCACTCCATCCGCGGTGACTCCTCGGCGTTGACCAGGAGCAGGGTGTACTCCGACATCCGGGCCCGCATCTCGGCGCCACGGATGAGCTCGAAGTAGTGCGGGTTGGTGATGTCGGAGACCACCATCGCCACGGTGTGGTGTCGACCGGACAGCAGCGCCCGCGCGTGGGGGTTGGGCCGGTAGCCGAGCTCGGCCGCGCTGGCCAGCACGCGCTCGCGGGTGGCCGCGGAGACCCGGCCCGGGTTGCTGAAGGCGCGCGAGACGGTCGAGGTGGCTACACCGGCGGCGGTGGCGACGTCGTAGATGGTGGGTCGGGCCACGGCACCAGCAGAACCCATCTGGCAACAACTTGGCAACCCCTTGCCGTCGGCTTGCCGGACTCCGTAACTTCCCGGGCTGTGACGACCATCACCCCACCCGACGGCTCCGGACGCCGCACGCCACCGTGGTTGACGCGCGTCGGTCGGGTCCTGACCGCCGTGGAGCTGACCCTCGGGGTCCTCGCGCTGCTGCTGATCTTCGGGCTGGTGCTGGTCCAGGCGGGCCAGCGCTACCTGCCGATCGACGGGTGGCCGTGGAGCGGCGAGCTCGCCCGGTTCTGCCTCGTCTGGCTGACCTTCGTCCTCGCCGGCGTCCTCGTCACCCGGGACTCCCACATCTCCATCGAGATGATCGACCTCGTCCCGGGCGACCTCCTGCGGCGGGTCGTCCGCGTCGCCTCCTGCCTGATCGTCGCCCTGATCGGCGTCGGCCTCTGCGCCGAGGCCTGGGAGCTCGTGCAGACCCAGGACATGCTCAAGTCGCCGGCGATGCGCATGCCCATGTCGTGGCTCTACGGGCTGTCGATGGTGGGCTTCGTCAGCGTGGTGGTCCGATCGCTGATCGCCGCCGTGGACTACGCCGTGCACGGGGTGCCGGAGCCGGAGTACGACGACCTGGCCGACCACGAGATGCCCACAGCATGAGCGTCCTCGTCCTCTGCCTCCTGATCGCAGCGCTGCTGCTGGTGCGCGTCCCGGTCGCCTTCGCGTTCTTCGGGCCGTGCTTCCTCTACATGATGACGAGCGACCAGTCCGTGGGGCTGGCCCTGCGGCTGGTGTCGAACTCCACGGCCAGCTTCCCGCTGCTCGCCGTGCCGCTGTTCATCCTGCTCGGCTCGATCGCCAACCGGGCGGGCATCGCCGACCGGCTGTTCGACTTCGCGCTCGCGCTGCTCGGCCGGGTGCGCGGCAGCCTCGGCTACGTCAGTCTCGGCTTCTCGTGGATGAGCGGCTCCGCCGTGGCCGACGCGGCCGCGCTGGGCAAGGTCGAGATCCCGGCGATGCTGCGCGCGGGCTACTCCCGTCCGTTCGCGCTCGGGGTCGTCGGGTCGTCGTCGCTGATCGCACCGGTCATGCCGCCGAGCATCCCGGCGGTCATCTACGCCGGCCTGGCCGGCATCTCGACCGGTGCACTCTTCGCCGCCTCGGTCGTGCCTGCGTTCCTCATGGCGCTCGGACTGTGCCTCGTGGTCTTCCTGTGGGTCCGGCGGATGCCCGACCTGCCGAGGACGGAGTTCAGCTGGAGCCGCGTGGCGACGACCGGGCGTCGGGTCATCGCCCCGCTCGGTGCTCCCGTGATCATCCTCGGGGGGATCCTCGGCGGCTTCGTCACGCCCACCGAGGCGGCGGCCGTCGGCGCCCTCTACATGCTCCTCCTGGGCTTCGCCCTGCGCACGCTGCACCTGCGGGACCTGCCGGGCGTGCTCGTGGAGGCTGCGCTGACCACCGGCAGCATCATGCTGATCGTCGCCTCGGCCAACCTCTTGGGCTACGTCCTGGCGCGCGAGCGGGTCCCGCAGGAGATCTCGGAGTGGATGCTCGGCCTGACGAGCGACGCGACCGTGTTCCTCCTGCTGGTCTTCGCGCTGTCCATGGTGCTCGGCACGGCACTCGACGCGATCGCCGTGCTGACCCTGACCGTCCCGATCCTGCTACCGATCGCGGCGCAGTACGACGTGGACCCGATCGCGCTCGGCGTGCTGATGATCCTGTCGCAGATGATCGGCCTGCTGACGCCCCCGGTGGGCACGGTCATCTTCGTCCTCCAGGCGATCACCAAGGCCAAGATGGCCGAGGTCTTCTGGGGCTCCCTGCCCTTCCTGGTGCCGCTGTCGCTGCTCTGCCTCGGGATCATCTTCTGGCCGGACGCGATCCTCTACCTCCCCCAGAGGCTGGGGCTGTGAGCGCGCGGGAACAGCGGTCCTGGCTCACCGGCCTCATCGGGCACGGAGTGGGTCCGTCGCTGACGCCCGAGATGCACGAGCGGGAAGCCGAGCGCCAGGGCCTGCGCTACGTCTACAAGGTCATCGAGCAACCCGACGGAGCGGTGGACCCCGCCCACCTCGAGCGCCTCCTCGCCGGGGCGATCGAGCTCGGCTACGACGGCCTCAACGTCACGCACCCGGTGAAGCAGGCCATGGTGCCGCTCGTCGACGAGACCGCTCCCGCGGTCCGGGCGATCGGTGCCCTCAACACGATCATCCTCCGGGACGGACGCACCACCGGGCACAACACCGACGTCACCGGGTTCACCAGAGCCTTCACCGACGGGCTGCCGGACGTCGATCGTGATCGGGTGGTGCTGCTCGGCGCGGGCGGGGCGGGCACTGCCGTCGCACACGCGCTCGTCGACCTCGGCGTACGCCGCCTGTTCGTCGTCGACCTCGACCCCCTCCGTGCTGCTCGGCTGGCGGAGTCGGTCGGCGGCAGCGGGACGGAGGTCGAGATCGTGCAGCCGACCGCGGGGTGGCTGCGGGCGACGGTCGCCATGGCCACGGGGCTGATCAACGCCAGCCCCATGGGCATGGCCGCCCACCCCGGGTCGCCGGTCCCACCGGAGCTGCTCCGGCCCGAGCTCTGGGTGGCCGACATCGTCTACCGCCCGCTGCACACCACCCTCCTCGAGGACGCCGCAGCGGCCGGGTGCACCGTCCTGACCGGCGCTGGGATGGCCGTGCACCAGGCCGCCGACGCCTTCGAGCTGATCACCGGGCGGCCGGCCGACCGTGCCGCGATGCTGCGCGACTTCGACGAGCTCGTCGCGGCCGAGACGAACCCCTCTCGGAACACCACTGAGGAAAGGAACCGATGATGGCACCTCGCACGAAGGGCACGAAGGGAAGGAGCACGGTCCTCGCGGCCTGCGTCGTCGCCCTGCCGATGGTCCTCGCCGCCTGCGGTGGCGACGAGGAAGGCGGCGGGGGCGAGGAGGGCGGCGGCGACGTCACCCTGCAGCTCGCCCACAGCTACACCGAGGACCAGCCGCAGCACAGGTGCGGCGCGCAGGTGATCGCCGACGGGGTCGAGAAGGCCGACGTCGGGATGACGATCGAGATCTTCTCCTCGAGCCAGCTCGGGGCGGACGCCGACCGGATCGCCTCGGTCATCTCGGGCGACATCGACATGGACATCCAGGGCGCCTCCGCGCTGGGCGCCGTCTACGAGCCGGTCGCGGTGCTCGACGCGGCGTACGCGTTCGACGACAGCGACCACCTCGCCCGCTACTTCGACAGCGACGCCGCCGGCGAGCTGCTCCAGGGCTTCGAGGACGAGACCGGCGTGCACACCCTCGGCGCGTGGTCTGCCGGCATGCGGGAGTTCACGGCCAACCAGCCCATCCGGGAGCCCGGTGACCTCGACGGCCTGCGGATGCGCTTCCCCAACTCCCCGCAGTTCCTGATGAACGCCAAGGCGCTGGGGGCGGACGCGACCGAGGTGGCCTACGAGGAGCTGTTCCTCGCCCTCCAGCAGGGCACGGTCGACGGGCAGGAGAACCCGATCACCAACATCGCCGCCAGCAGCCTGCAGGACGTCCAGGACTACATCTCGATGTCCGACCACCAGGCGAACTCCAACCTGGTCATCATCGGCGGCGACTCGTGGTCCGGCCTCAGCTCGGAGCAGCAGGACGCGCTGGCGTCGGCGGTCGAGGCAGCCGAGGAGAGGGTGCCCGAGTGCGTGGCCGACGACGAGGAGGCCACCCTCGCCGAGTGGGAGGACAGCGGTGACCTCGAGGTCGTCGACGACGTCGACATCGAGGCCTTCCGCAGTCAGGCCGACAGCTACCTCCGGGACAACTTCGGCGAGGAGCAGCTGACGGTCTACGAGGGCATCCGCGGCGAGGCCGAGTGACGGCCCACCGTGCCACGTCGGTGAGTGGGCCGACGGTCGAGACCTTCCGGGGCCCGGTGCCCGCGGGTGACCTCGGCACGACGCTCATCCACGAGCACGTGTTCGTGGGCCACCCCGAGCTCGACGTCGACTTCCCCCATCCCGAGTGGGACGAGGGCGCCGCGATCGAGACGGCGGTCCAGGGACTGGAGCGGTTGTGGGACCTCGGGGTCCGCACCGTGGTCGACCTCACCGTCCTGGGCATCGGTCGCGACGTCCCCCGCGTCGCCCGGGTGGCCCGGCGGGTCCGGATGAACCTGGTCGCGTCGACCGGCTACTACGCCGCCGACGTCCTGCCGGCGTACTTCTCGACCCACGGCCCCGGGCGCCTGGTCGGGGGACCGGACCCGCTGCTCGAGCTCTTCCTGCGCGACATCCAGGTCGGCATCGCGGGGACCGACGTCCGCGCGGGGATGCTCAAGGTGGTCACCGACCGCTCGGGGATCACCCCGGACGTGCGCCGGGTCATGGAGGCCGCGGCGACCGCGCAGCGGCGCACCGGTGTCCCGATCACCACGCACACCCATGCCGCGTCCCGCAACGGGCGCGACCAGCTCGCCTTCTTCCGTGAGCACGGGGTCGCGCCGGAGCGCCTGGTGATCGGCCACTGCGGCGACAGCGAGGACCTGGACTACCTGCGCGAGCTCATGGATGCCGGCGCGACCATCGGGATGGATCGCTTCGGGATGGAGCACGTGCTCCCGGACGACGCGCGGGTGGCGACGGTCCTCGCGCTGCTCGGAGAGCAGTACGCCGACCGGATGGTGCTGTCCCACGACGCGGCGTACTTCAGCCGGGTGACGCCGCCGTCGTGGCGCGCGGCGCACGTGCCGCACTGGAACCTCGAGAACATCTCCCGGCGGATCCTGCCCCTGCTGAGGGAAGGAGGCGCGACCGAGGAGCAGCTGCACCAGATGACGGTGCTCAACCCGGCGCGGCTGCTCACCCCGTCGGCCCCGGAGGAACAGTGATGCGTACGTCGATCGCGACGGTCTGCCTCAGCGGCACCCTGACGGAGAAGCTCCATGCCGCCGCGGAGGCCGGCTTCGACGGGGTGGAGATCTTCGAGCCCGACCTGGTCGCAGCGGCGGCCGGCCCCGAGGAGGTCGCGGCACTGGCGGACCGGCTCGGGCTGTCGCTGGACCTCTACCAGCCGTTCCGGGACGCCGAGGGCGTCAGTGCGGACGAGTTCCGACGGGTCCTGCGGCGAGCGGAGGCCAAGTTCGCCCTGATGGGTCGGCTCGGCATCGAGACGATGCTCGTGTGCAGCAATGTCGGCACGGCGACGATCGACGACGACGCCCTGTCGGCCGAGCAGCTGCGCCGCCTCGGCGAGGCGGCCGCGGAGCACGGCGTACGGATCGCCTTCGAGGCGCTCGCCTGGGGCCGGTACGTCGACGACTACCGGCGGGCCTGGCGCATCGTCGAGCTCGCCGACCATGACGCCGTCGGTGTCTGCCTCGACAGCTTCCACATCCTCTCGCGCGGCCACGACCCCGCCGCGATCGAGGAGATCCCGGGCGACAAGGTGTTCTTCCTCCAGCTCGCGGACGCGCCGGCGCTGAGCATGGACGTGCTGTCGTGGTCGCGCCACCACCGGCTGTTCCCCGGCGAGGGGGCCTTCGAGCTCGGCACGTTCCTCGGGCACGTGCTGCGGACCGGCTACGACGGGCCGCTGTCCCTGGAGGTGTTCAACGACGTCTTCCGCCAGACCGAGGTGTCGCGGACGGCGCGGCAGGCGCGGCGTTCGCTCACCTGGCTGGAGGACCAGGTCGGCAGCCGGCCGCTGCCGCACGTCGCCGAGCCGGCCGGCTTCGACTTCGTCGAGGTCCGAGGGGAGGACACGGGCGAGGTCGACGTGCTCCTGGGACAGCTCGGTCTCACCTTCCGGGGACGGCACCGCAGCAAGGACGCCAGGCTGTGGACCGACGGGCCGGCCCGGATCGTCTGCAACGAGCAGCACGCCCGCGACCGGGCACCGTCGCTCGCCGCCGTCGGCTTCCAGGTGGAGGAGCCGGCCGTCTCGGCGTCGCGGGCCCGCGCGCTGCAGGCTCCCACCGTCTACCGGCGCACCCTGGCCAGCGAGCAGGAGCTGCCGGCGTTCCGCGCTCCGGACGGCACGGAGGTCTTCCTCGGGCCGGTCTCGGGGGAGGACGCCCCGTGGGTCCCCGAGTTCGAGGGGGGCCACGAGCCCGGGACCGGACTGTTGACCGGGATCGACCACGTCAACCTCGCCGAGCCGTGGCAGTGCTTCGACGAGGCGGTCCTCTTCTACAGCAGCGTGCTGGGACTGCGGGTGGACGTCAGCCAGGAGGTGCCCTCGCCCCACGGGCTCGTGCGCAGCCAGGTCGTCCGCTCCGCCTCCGGTGCCTGCCGGCTCGCCCTCAACGTCGCGCCTCTCGTGTGGGAGACGTCCGCCGGGTTCCCGCAGCACGTGGCGTTCTCCACCGACGACGTCGTCGCGGTGGCGCGGGGCGCAGTGGAGCGCGGCCTGGTGCCGCTCGCGATCCCGCAGAACTACTACGACGACCTCGTCGCCCGCTTCGACCTCCCGGCTGACGTGGTCGGCGAGATGGCCGAGCTCGGGCTCCTGCACGACCGGGACGCGTCCGGCAGCTTCACGCACTTCTACACCGCCACGGTCGGCGAGGTCTTCTTCGAGGTGGTGCAGCGCGTCGACGGCTACGACGGCTACGGCGCCCCCAACGCCGGAGTACGGCTCGCGGCGCAGGACGCGGGCGTGCGGGGTCGCCCGGTCAGTCCATGAACCAGCTGAACAGCTGACCGGCCAGCGGGGTCGTCAGCCAGGCCAGGACCGCGACCGAGACGAGCATCGTGGCGACGACGACGGCGTGCACCGGGACGGAGAGCGCACCGCGGTGAACCCACAGGGTGCGCAGCGACCACCACAGCAGCCCGGCGGCGAGGAACGGCCCGACGGAGATCGCGAACAGGCCGGCGAGGCCGATCGGCGTCCCCCACGCAGTGTCGTAGGGCCACTGCTGCACCAGCTCGTTGGCCCAGAGCTCCTCCTGCGACGAGCCCTGCAGCCCGTTGGCGTAGTAGGGGAGCAGGAGCGAGACGGCGTACGTCCCGACGCAGGTGAGGGCGAGGACCAGCCCGAACCACGCCGACCGCAGCGACGGCGGCCGGCGCTCGGTGGCCATCCACCCCTCGACGTGCCCCACGTGCGCCATCTCCGGAGTGTGCACCCGACCTGCGGTGCCGGTCTCCACCTGCACGGACGTACCGCGCTCGGGGTAGATCAGCGGAGGTTGCGGGCGCTGGTGGACCTGCCGAGTCGGCGTACCTCCTCGTCGTGCCGGGGCAGGCGCTCGGGCGCGTGCTTGAGCGCGTCGCGCTCGCCCAGCGGGGAGTTGAGCAGGTTGCGCGCCTGCGCGACCGCCGCCACCCAGCCCGGGACGTAGACGTGTCGCTTGCGCTCCGCGATGCCCTGGACGAAGGCCCGGCCGCAGGTCTCCACCGTGACGGTCCGGTTCAGCGGCGGCGGGAGCGACGCGATGGCCTCGTCGAAGGTGCTCAGGTCCTCGCGCGCCTCGCGCACCAGGGGCGTGTCGACCCACGACATGTGGGCGCAGCCGACGTCGACGCCGAGGTGGCGCACCTCCAGCCGCAGCGCGTTGGCGAAGTGCTCGACCCCGGCCTTGCTGGCGTTGTACGCCGCCATGCCGGGCATCGCACCGAACGCGGCCATCGACGAGACCACCAGGACGTAGCCGCGGCGCGAGACGACCGACGGCAGGGCCGCCCGCACGGTGTGGAACACGCCCGTGACGTTGACGTCGATCACCCGGGCGAAGGTCGCGGGGTCGACGGCCAGCACCGAGCCGTAGCTGGCGATGCCGGCGTTGGCCACGACGACGTCGATGCCGCCGAGTTCCTCGACACCCGTGTCGACCGCCCGCTGCACCGCGTCGAGGTCGCGGACGTCGGCGGTCGCGGTCACCGGGTCGCCCAGCTCGGCAGCCAGCTCCTTGAGCGCCTCGGCGTCGACGTCGACGAGCACCAGGCGCGCACCCTCGCGGTGCAGCTGTCGCGCCGTCTCCGCCCCGATGCCGCGCGCGGCCCCGGTGATCAGGACGACCTTGTCACGCAGTGCCCCTGCCATGGCACCTCCTCTGGCGACGGTCCTTCGACGGTAGCCCCGGGCCGGTGCGGAGGGAACAGCCCGACCACGTGGAACAGGTGAGCGGACCCGTCGTCGATGGCTGGCATCACGCATCGCTGATTCCGGACCAGCTCGTCGTACGGTTCGCTGGAGCGGTGACGACGCAGTGGCAGGCGCAGTGGATCTCACCCACCGCCACGGGGGAGCCCCCCGGGCGACGACCGGCGTACGTGCTGCGGGGCGAGGTCGTACTCGACCGTCCCGTGCGACGTGCCACGCTGCACGCGACCGCGCACGGGATCTACGAGCTGTCGATCGACGGCTCGCGCGTGACGACCGACGAGCTCACGCCGGGGTTCACGGAGTACGCCCGGCGCACGCAGGTGCAGACCTACGACGTCACCCACCTGCTCGACGAGGGCGCGCACACGCTGGACGCGCTGCTCGCAGACGGGTGGTACCGGGGCTCCGTCGGGATCCTGCGGGCCACCGACCAGTGGGGCACGGAGACGGCCTTCCTCGGGCAGCTCGAGCTGTCCTTCGAGGACGGCACGTCGACCGTCGTCGGCACCGACGCGTCCTGGGAATGGTCGCGTTCGCACGTCGTCGCCGCCGACCTGATCGAGGGGCAGCGGGAGGACCGGCGCCTGGTCCACGTCCGGGAGTGGTCGCCGGTCGCGGTGTCCGCTCGCGGGTTCGACTTCCTCGTCGCCCCCGTCGCGCCCCCGGTGCGCGCGGTGGAGGAGCTGCGTCCGGTCTCGATCACCTCGCCACGGGACGGGGTCTTCGTCGTCGACCTCGGCCAGAACATCAACGGCCGGGTGCGCCTCTCCGACCTCGGCCCCGCGGGCACCGAGACGACCCTGACGCACGGCGAGGCCCTCGGCCCGGACGGTGACGTGACGATGACGCACCTCCAGCCGGCGATGCCGTTCCTCCCCGAGCCGTTGAGCGCCGGCCAGGTGGACAGCGTCGTCTCGGCCGGCATCGACGGCGACGTCTTCGAGCCGCGGTTCACGACCCACGGCTTCCGCTACGTCCGCGTCGAGGGGCACCCGGGGCCCTTGTCGGTCGACGACGTGACCGGGGTCGTCGTCCACACCGACATGGAGCCGCGCGGCTCGTTCTCCTGCGACGTCGACCGGCTGAACAAGCTGCACGACGCGGCGGTGTGGAGCTTCCGCGGCAACGCCTGCGACATCCCGACGGACTGCCCCACGCGCGAGCGCGCCGGCTGGACGGGCGACTGGCAGCTCTACGTGCCGACGGCGTCGTACCTCTACGACGTGCAGGGCTTCTCGATCAAGTGGCTGCGCGACCTCGCCGTCGCGCAGTGGGACGACGGCAACCTCGGCAACATGGCGCCGATGCCCGCCGCGGAGAGAACCGGCTTTCTGGAGAAGATGAACGGCTCCGCCGGCTGGGGTGACGCGATCGTGCTGGTGCCGTGGGAGCTCTACGGCGAGTACGGCGACACCGGGACGCTCGCCGAGGTCTGGCCGGCGATGGTGCGCTGGCTCGACCGGGTCGAGCAGATGGCGTCCGGCTCACGCCACCCCGACCGCGTCGCCAAGCACCCCGAGCCCGAGCCGCACGAGCAGTACCTCTGGGACACCGGCTTCCACTGGGGTGAGTGGCTCGAGCCCGGGGGAGAGCCGTCCGACTTCCCCGCCTTCATCGCCGCCGACAAGTCCGACGTGGCGACGGCGTTCTACCACTGGACCGCGTCCCACGCCGCCCGGATCGCTTCGTTGATCGGTGAGGACGTTTCTCGGTTTGACGCCCTTGCGGCGGGTGCGCTCGCCGCCTGGCGGACGGAGTACGTCGCCCCCGACGGGCGGGTGACTCCGCAGACCCAGGCCAACCTGGTTCGTTCACTGGCCTTCGGTCTCGTCCCTCCTGCGCATCGTCAGCAGGCGGCCGACGACCTCGCCGCCCTGGTGCGCGCGGCCGGGACCCACCTTCAGACCGGCTTCCTCTCCACGCCCGACCTGCTGCCCGTCCTCGCCGACCACGGCCACCTCGACCTCGCCTACGAGCTCCTGCTCCAGGACTCCGAGCCGAGCTGGCTGACGATGATCGACCGCGGCGCCACCACGGTCTGGGAGCGCTGGGACGGCGTCCGCGCCGACGGCTCGGTCCACGAGTCGCTCAACCACTACTCCAAGGGCGCGGTGATCTCGTTCCTCCACCGGTACGTCGCGGGGCTGCAGCGTGTCGAGCCGACCTGGACCCGTTTCCGCGTCGCGCCCCGGCCGGGTGGCGGGATCACGCAGGCGTCGACGTCGCACGTCTCCGTCCACGGGGAGATCTCGGTGGCGTGGTCCTCTGCCGGTGGGTTCTCGCTGTCGGTCACCGTGCCCGACGGGTGCACTGCCGAGGTCGTCCTCCCCGACGGCACGACGTACGACGTCGGCCCGGGGTCACACACCTTCTAGCCGAGGTACGCCGTCATCCGGATCGAGACCAGCAACCCCGGGATCTCGGCCCCGAGCTTGGCGGCGTACCGGGTCGGGGGATCGGTCGGGAACCAGCGGGCGTACTCCTCGTTCATCCCGGCGAAGTCCGCCGGATCGGTGAGCAGGATCCCCACCTCGACGACGTCGTCGAGCGTCGCGCCGGCCGCCTCCAGGATTGCCTCGCAGTTCGTCAACGCCTGTCTGGTCTGCTCCTGAATGGTGTCGCCGGCCATCGCGCCAGTGCTCGGATCCATCCCGGTGGTGCCGGAAACGAAGACCTGCGACCCCGCCCTGACTCCCTGGCTGAACAGGGGTGAGCTCGGTGCATTAGGCGTCGTGATGATCAGTCGCGGCATCTCGGGACCTCCTGCCCGATCGTCCCATCGGCGGACGGTCCGGGGAAGGCGCACGCCCGCCCCCCGCTCCCACGAGGCGGGGAGACGCACGTCGACAGGCAAGCAGAGGGTGAGGTATCAAGACGCGGCCCATCTCCCTCCTCTTGGGTAAGGAGCCGCAGGCCTCGTGAGGCGCAGACCTCGCGCGCCGAAGCGCCAAGACTCCAGAGGCCGAGGTCACCACGGAGGAACTGAAGTGCCGAGCCAATTCGCGTGTAGCTGAAAGTAGTGCGATCGCATCTCGGTGGACCACACGGCAGGCGCAAGTTCCCGATTCTAAAATCCAACTACCGAGGAGCAGAAGATGGCACTTTCTGAACTTACGAGCCGCAAATTTTGGGGAGCAACGCTCGAACGCGCAATTCGTTCTTTCGCTGCCTCGCTGGCTTCGATACTCACGGCGGATGGTACGGGCATCCTGGACACAGACTGGGGTCAGAAGTTCTCAATCGCTGCCATGGCCGCAATTGTTTCAGTCCTGCTCGCTGTCGCAGGCGGGGCTGCGGGCAACGGGCACGGGCCCTCGTTCACTGGAGTTGAGACAACTTGAGCGGACCGAAGCAAGGTCCTTCGATGGCGGCGGAATGCCGCGGGTTTCAAGGGTCGTAGCGCTAGTCCAGGTGTTCCATCACTGCTTGAAGTCGTGTGGTCACGTCGACAGTTCCGGCTATGCCTGCGAAGGCCGTCTTGGTGTGCACCCGAGCGGCTGTAGCGCCAACGTGAGGAACTGGTGCAGCGAGCGCTCGGACGCCGGTTGAAGGCACTTCCCACGCATGCGTCACGTCGTATGTGTAAGCATCGAATGTGATGAAGACGCAGACGTCGAAGTCCCAACTCCGGAAGGGCGAGTACTGCTGAGTACCCTTCGAGCCGGGGACGACCAGCCGCGACTTCACCTGAATCTTTCGCCCATCTGAGCCGCGCACGTCCCAACTCTTCTCCGATGGAGGCGCCAGCTCGCCGTCGTAGGCGATGCGCACAAGGAACTCCGCAATATCGCCGACGGGCGCGTTCCGCGATCGGGTCACACCTCGATCGGCGAGCTCGGTCAGGATGGACGCGTAGGCCTGAAGAAGCACGCGGGAACTCATTCCAGCTAGGTTCATGCGGTCAGTGTGCCTATCGTCGAGCGTCGCAAGTACGCGATCCGCACCGCGGCTGACTGGCGGCGGAAGTACGCCAACACTCGCGGCTCGCCGCAACCCATTGATCCTGCCGCGCCGGACTAAGGCGAATCGAACGCCCTGAGCGTTGGATCCGCAGACTCGTCTGGACCGCGGACTACCATTTGCCATATGGCGGAGTGTGAGTTCGCAGGATGCGGCAATACCGCGGCCGCTGCCGTGCCGACGTTAGATCGGCCGTCCCAAGTCCCATCTGACCACCCCGACTATCACCCGCCCCACACGATGTTGCAGGTCTGCGCCGAGCACGAGGCGTTTGCCCGGGCACGCGCGGTCGCACTTGAGATTGAACTGCTGCGCGGCGGACTCGACAAGTCCTGAACTGCGGACGCGGCGGTGTGACGCCGTCGCCCGAAGCAATGGTCTAGCGCAACTTGCGGCAACGGCACGCTGGGTAGGTCTCGGCAATGAGGACCGTGCCTGCCTGTGGGTGGGTCGCGCGGCTAGCACGTGGTGATGGCGGCGCTTCAGTCGGAGCCGTCCAGTTGAATGTCGCTATGGCTGAGGAAACTGGTCCTACCGACGCGCAGTTCAAGTTGATCTGGGAGCGCAACCTCTGTCCAGACATCGAGAAGTTGATGGCACGAGTCGACGACCTCGATGAGTTCCAGGTGCATCCCAAGTCGTGGTTGGGCGAGGACGATACGTGGGCTGACCCGTTCCAGGTCTCGCACGCGGTGAAGCAGTGCTTCGTCGCGGCCGTAGACCATCTGCATGCCTGCAAGGTTCTCGTCGCCGACGCTGGCGCAATGCACCTCGCGGCACCCGCGTCGTTGGTGCGCGGCTCATTGGAGAACGCCGCAGCGGCCTTCTGGATGCTTCACCCAAAGGATCGCGCTGTTCGGGTCACGAGAGCGCTCCATTGGCGAGCCAAAGATGCACACGACGAGTACGTCGCCCTCGCTGGCATCAACCCCGAGGCTGACCGGAAAAAGGACGCCCAGACGAAGCGGCTCGCCGAGGTCGCCGCAGGGCGTAGTGAAGTCGACGCCAGAGTCCTATCTAAAGGGCTCAACAGCACGGCGATGGTTGAGTACGCCGACCAGAACACACGCAGTGACGTCAAGGTCCTGCTCATGTGGCGGATGTGCTCAGGGTTCGCGCACGGTAGGCAGTGGGCGCCGTTGTCGTGGGCGCTCAGGGAAACCTTCCCGACCCCGAACCCCGATGTGCTGTCAGTGAAATTCACCAACGATCTGTCGCGCATCGTGATGATGACTCTGACCGCGAGCCACCTCATCAACGAGGTCGAGAAGCTGCACGCCAAGCGGGCACGCTGGTAGCCGTCGGTCACTTGAAGCTTTGCGGCGCAATGACGCGCCCTGAGAGGCCGCGCCGCACTGCGGGGCCAGGGCGGTCGCCTACTCAAGTGGAGCGGGCAGTTCCTTCACCACTCGCTGGACAAGCCCAAGGAGCGCGGCCGCTTCACCACTGACAAGTCGTTCGAGATCGCCTCGCGCTTGGTCGAGCGCGTCGGCGGCTGACATGCCAGCAATGTCGTCGCCGTCTCGCCAATTCCGCAGTTCAGTCCCGACGGCGAGACAGCGAGCCAGGGTGGCCACCCGGTCCGCCGCGTCGCCAAGCTGATCAAGGTCGTTGTCCCAGCTCTCGTTCTGCACGGTCGACAGAGTAGGACCGGCTCCCACCCCGAATGGGCAGGCGGCTCGCCGTCACCGAAACGCGGCTACTAGACGATTCCCGTAGGACCGGCGATCTCTTCGACACAGTGGCGAACGCGCGCTCGCGGTCCCTCGCACCGCGTACTTTGGCTATACGGACGCCAGCGGGAGGGAGCTATGAGCCGGATTCCGTGGACCAGGTACAGCGGCGACGATGTGGAAGCGGTGGTCGCTATCATGCTCTGCTCGCAGAACCCCAGAGCAACGCTCGTCCGACCGGCCCGCGGCGACGGCGGGCTCGACGTCATCGTTCCCACTGCCGTTGACGGCCTCTATGACGTCTATCAAGTCAAGAAGTTCGCGCAGTCTCTCACCGGTGGGCAGAAGCGACAGATTCGCAAGTCGCTCGACAGCGTCCACAACACGCACCTCGAAGGCGACATAAAGGTACGAAATTGGTACCTCACCCTGCCTCTCGATCCCACGAAGGCGAACCTTGCCTGGCTAGCCGAACTTGCCAAGGCGGTTCCGTTCAACTGCGAATGGCGGGGCCTGGCTTTCGTCGACTCACTCGCTGCCGCGTACCCAAACGTCGTCGATTACTACCTCCGAGACAGCAAGGACCGCCTGCAAGCCGCCGTCCGCGATCTTGCATTGCTCCGAAACGTCGAGAGCGCCGGGGAAGCCCTCGTCGGCATCGACGACCTCAAGGACGCCCTCGAATCCATCCAGTCACTGACCGACAGCGACCCACACTTCCGCTACGCGCTGCACCTCTGGCCCCACCAGCCGGAGGTCGTGGACAACGGCGCACTCTTCACCGCGACCTGGCATCAGCCTCAACTGGACCAATGGTTTTCAATCGGAGTCTACCCCCGATTTGCAGAGGCCCTCCAATTCCGCCCTGTAACCATGAATGTGACCTTTAACGTCCCGCCAGACACGCCCGCTCGCGTCGAATTTGATAAGTGGCGCATGTACGGCCGACCGTTCACTGCCGGTCCCGACATGGTGGAAGTCTCCGCAGACTTCCCCCTCGGGCTCGGCTGGAAACAGTCCAGTGGGGTCTTGAGCCTCAGCGGCCAACAGGTGACAGACGAGACTCAACTGAGAATCTTCGTCGCGCCCGGTGAGACCGGACCTGTCACCTCGATTGTGATGAACATCCGCGAACGAGCCGTCTCCTCAGATGGCAAGGGCGGATGGATGCGCGCCACTGACGACGCCGAGATCCTCAACCTCGAACTTCAATTCCGAGAAGACGAACACGTCAACTTCTCATTCACGCCAGACGATACGACGGGCAAGCCACCGGCCAAGGTGCTGCCTACGCTGCGGTTCAGCGCCGCACTCCATGCAGGAACTCACATGGCACTCGGGCCCGCGTACGGTCCGGTCCCCAAAGTGCTCCCGCGCCTTAATGCGCCCGCTGACGACAGCACCTCCCACGCTGACCACGACCTCGTCGCCGACTTTGCAGAGGCGCTCGCCCGGCTCCAGGAACACATCCCAACGCAAGTCCTGATGCCGGACTTGAGCGAAGTCCCGATGAGTCACGCGCGGCAGTACATCCACTTCGGCAAGCTGTTGGCCGGACAGGTCGTCGAAGACATGAACCCGCTGCGACTGTGCATGAACCCCGGAGCGGTGCTCCAAGAAGAAAGAGCCCCCGCCAGTGCAACCACCGAAATCGAAGTTACTTGGGAGGACGTCGCGTACCCCCTTGGCACGCTCTACATCTACGGTGCCGACGTCGCGACCGAGCGCGGGGAGCAGCACGACGATCACGACGATTGGCTGCTCCGCCCGGTTAGCGGCACGCCCCTGCTGCACACCTTCGATCCCGCGGCTCTGCCCGTGTCGAGCGAACACCTACCCGCCGACTGGCCCGTGCCTCGAATGAGGTGAGGCACCGGCACGAAAACGGCGGGAGAACTAGAACAGGGCCGGCTGGCTTGATTGAGATGGTCAGTGCCACCTCGTAGTAAGAGGCTTGCGCCGGAGTCTTGGCAGAGGATTTCACCCGCGAGCAGTCGACTTCTTGCTGAACTGACACGCGTAGCCGGCTGCCTCCCCCGCGCTCACGTGAGTACGTCGGCGAGCCACTCGGAACCGGAGAGACGCTTACTTAGACCCTGAACATCGGGGTACACGGTCGCCGTGGTCATGCCGTAGGCGCTCTCCAGCAGGGCCCTGATGTCGGCCTTAGCTGCTGCCTTGATCCTAAAGGTGAAGAGCGGAGCGAGGTTTGACTTGAGACGTCGCAGCGGCTTTTTCGGGTGGACAGGTCGCGCGTAGATCGACATCGACGCGGCGATGTCTGTAATTCTCCAGCGCTGGTTCTCTGCGTTCTTGAACAAGCGCAGGGTCTGTTGAGTGAACATGGGGACGCCCTCGAGCAGGAACGCCGCGTTCTGAGATGCGATCCGTGGATCGTAGACGGGGGGCACCCAGACACGTCGAAGCGCGCCAGTGCCCCAATCCGCTGCGCGACGGTCCTCCACACTTTGAAAGAACCAGAATGGGTACCGCTGGCCCGTCATGACCTCGTTCAGAACCGGTTCACTTGAGGACGAAGAATCTCCGCCGGGCGCTGTCGTCGCTAGTGCGAACAGTCGCGCGTCCTTCTCGTTCGTGTCTGGGCTGGCCTCGACGGCGAACCAGGTGGCGACGAACGGGCTTCTCGTTACGTCCAGCAGGCGCGAAGGGCCACCCTGATGTTGAAGCCTCGCGAACAGTTCCAAACCTGATCGATCTGACATCCGCCATTCGGCTGCTTCAGCCAGAATTGCGTCCTCAGCGCGTACCATCGCGTCTTCGTCGGGGAAGGCCTGACGCTCGCCGCCGAGTGCATCACCTGGCAATCGGATGCCCCGCTCGCTCATCAGCCGCCGGTACAGACTGCTGTGCAGCCCCCAGCCTGCGTCCTGATGGCCGCGCCAAACGAACCTCAACCCCGGGTTCTTCGCCGCCATGGCCGAGATTTCTGTCGTGAGGGACTCAAAGGAGTCAATGACGACCTCGTGCGCGGAGAAGAATGAATCTGGTCCCTCGAACTCAGCCGAGTACTCACCTTCGGTGACGACAACCCGTGCCGCCTCGTCCGAGGCCACCACACCCTGCGGGCGCTCGACCGCCGCAATTCCTTGCTGACGAAGCATCACTGCCAGCGCCGGGTCAGGCGCTTCGTCCCCAATCCGAGCCGACTGATAGCGGACAGCACGCGCGATGGATTCCTGGGTTTCTGGGGTTAGGACTGCACCCTTCACGGCCTCGTCAAGCACGCTCGAAACAGCCCTGTCGACAGCAGGCGACATCATCCCAGGGAACCCACCGTGAAGGTGCGAGTCGACCGCTCTGTCAACCGCCCTTCGTGTGCTCGGTGAACTGAGGGCGCTCTGGACAACTCCATGCAGCTGAGTGGTGACCG
>NZ_JAYSFM010000002.1:472050-538370 GCF_041913365.1 Nocardioides sp. | reverse complement strand
CATCTCGAACCGCCGAGGAGCTTAGCCCCAAGCCGTAGCCGAGACCGTTCAGCTCGTGATCGACGGCTCGCTCCACCGCCCTTCGCGTGCTCGGTGAACTGAGGGCGCTCTGGACAACTCCATGCAGCTGAGTGGTGACCGCATCTCGAACCGCCGAGGAGCTTAGCCCCAAGCCGTAGCCGAGACCGTTCAGCTCCTGGTCAACGGCTCGCTCCACCGCCATTCGCGTGCTCGGTGAAGTCAGAGCACTTTTTACCAGGCACTGCAACTGTGCAGCGACCGCCTCTCGAACGGCTGGCGCTGTCATCCCATACTCGCGGCCTGTCAGCTGGTCGTCGATCAAACGCTCGACTCGCAGTCTGACGTCCGGCGTCTTCAGCGCGTCGTTCACGATCCATTCGATCGCAGATCGCACCGCGGCCTCTAGAACGGGCGACGGCCCTTCATCCGGTCGGATCTCTAGATGATGACGTACCTCGGAATCCAAGGCGGACCGCAACTCGGACGACTCGGACGACTCGGACGACTCGGACGAATTCAATAATTCTTGTGCGGCGTCGCGGAGCGCGTCTCCGACAGCCTCCTGCATCTCAGTTGAGGGCGCCTCTGACAGCTTCAATACTTCGTCGCGAGGGGCTTCGTCCCCCACTTCCCGGCCGCCTGGATCTGGCAAAACCTGGCTTGCCACCTCGTCGAGGCGGGTCGTGTCAATGCTGGCCGGCCCAGATCCTTCGCGCGGGTGACGTCCTTCACTCATGCCGCCACGCTAGTCATCTCGGTCCCGAATTCGAGCAGATCCGTAGTCCCGCTGTTACCGCGATTTCGACTACGGCCGCGCGGCCCTTGAAAGACCCGCTCTAGTTGATGTGCCCCATACTGGGCGGTTCGGGCGTCCTCCACCGCCCTGGGCAAGTTGTGAGGACCGATCCACAAGCCCGAGCCCAGTGTCGGTGGGCTCTGGGAGAGTTCCGGCATGACAGCGATCCCCGACCTCGATGACCACGGGATGGTGGCGTCGGTGCGGTGGGTCGAGGTCGAGCTCGAGGTGCTCGGCAGGCAAGCGCTGTGGCCGCTGTCGGCGCGTGAGGTCGAGCGCACGCTGGAGTCGCTCACCCGGGCGCGTGCCAAGCTCGACGCGCTGCTGATGCGGATGCTCGTCCAGGGCGAGGCAGTGGGGGCGGGGCTCGAGACGGGAGCGACGTCCACCACGAACTGGTGGTCCCACACGACCCGCGTGACGCGCGCCGAGGCGCACCGGACGACTCGGCTGGCGAAGCAATTGGAGGAGCACGAGGCGGTCGCCGAGGAACTCGTGGCCGGCGAGCTGCGGACCGACCAGGCGCGGGTGATCGTCGACGCCGTGGACGCGTTGCCCGACGACGTGGACGAGTGGGTGCCGAGGCGGCGACCCGGTTCCTGTTGGAACAAGCCGGCGAGCATGACGCGAAGGCCTTGCGGACGCTGGGCAGGCGGGTGCTGGAGGTGGTCGACCCGCCTCCGCGGATGCGGAGGAGGCACGCCGGCTGGAGGCTGAGGAGGCCGACGCTCTCGCCAAGGCGTGGCTGACGCTCACCGACGACGGGCACGGCACGTGTCACGGCCGGTTCGCCATCCCGTCGCTTCAGGGCGCGATGCTCGCGAAGGACCTCAAGGCGCGGGTCGCCCGGGCGCTAAAGACGACGACCGCGGGTGACCAACCGGGGCCGCGCTTGACCAAGCACGCGATGGGCCGGGCATTCCTGGACTACGTCGAATGCGCGCGGCCCACCCCCCAGGCAGGCGGGGTTGCCGCGACGGTCGTGGTGACGATGGAGCTGGAGACGCTGATGGGCGGGCTCAAGGCTGCGTCGCTGGACACGGGAAGCCGGATCAGCGCCGGCGAGGCACGCCGTCTGGCGTGCACGGCCGGGGTCATCCCGGTCGTGCTGGGTGGTCCCAGCGTGCCGCTGGACGCGGGGCGCAGGCGGCGCTTCCACAGCGCGTACCAGCGCATCGCGATGGGCATCCGGGACAAGGGATGCACTGCGGCCGGGTGCGATGCGCCTCCGGCCATGACGGATGCCCACCACGAAGTCGCGTGGAGCGCGGGCGGCGGGACGAGCGTGGAGAAGGGCAGGCTCCTGTGCGCGCCACACCACCGCAAGATCCACGACTCGAGGTTCCAGCACTCGTTCGACGACAACGGCAAGGTCCGCTTCACCAGGCGGACGTGAGGAGACTGCGGGCGTGCGCTCAGGCGTGGGTCTCGATCGGCTGCCCGCCGTTGAGCGCGACCATCTCGGGCCAGAGGGCGGGGATGATGAGTGGGCCCGGAGCCTCGTAGTCGGGGAAGAGCTCGACGTACGCGCGGTGAAGGTTGCAGACGACGCGCTCGCCCTCGGGCCAGTCGGCGTACGGACCTCCGGCTGCCTTCTGCGCGGCCTCGAGCGGGGTCAGTCCCTCGGCGTACGACGAGCGGGCGAGGTCGGCGATCCAGTCGACGTAGCCGATGAGGTCGTCGAGCACGCGCCCCACCTCTTCGCCGCGGCAGGCTGGCCCGTGACCGGGGAGCAGCGCAACAGGGGCCAGGGACTTCATGTGCACAGCGGCCGCGCGGAAGCCGGAGAGCGAGCCCTCGAGGAAGATCGGGTGCCCGCCGGAGAAGGCGAGGTCCCCGGCGAACATGACCTTCTGGGACGGCAGCCACACGCCGATGTCGTTCGTCGAGTGGGCGGGACCCATCACGCGGAGCTCGACCGGGAACTCCGACAGGTGGAGCGTGATGTCCGAGGAGATGGTCAGGTCCGGGGGGCGGACGACCAGGTCGCCGTAGTCGGCGATCAGCTCCTCGGTCGCCTTGAGCTGCGCGCGGATCACGCCTTCCCGGCAGAGGTCGTGGCCGATGATCGTCGTGGTCTCGGGCAGGAACCCGTTGCCGTAGGTGTGGTCCGGGTGGTGGTGCGTGTTCACCAGGATGCGCGGGTCACGGTCGGTGACGCCGGCGACCTCGGCGAGCAGACCGCGGTTGCGCTTCTCGGTCGACGTCGTGTCGACGAGCACCGTGTCGCCGGAGCCGTCCACGACGAAGCCGCAGTTGTTCACCATCCAGCCGCCGTCGGGCTGGACGTAGGCGTAGACGCCCGGCGCGAGCTCGTCGAGGTAGGCGTGTCCGTCGTCCCAGGTCATGCGCCAAGTCAGCCGCACGGTGACCGTCGCCACAAGGAGATCGGGCATCACGAGCGCCGATCACTGGCATGCACCACAGCGCGTTCCGCACCCGAGTGGGCGTTGATTCACTGGGGGAGTGACGGAGGAGGGTGAGGGACGGATTCGTGTGCCCCTGCTCCTCGTGCTCGCCTCCCTCGCTGCGGTCGCACCGGTCGCCACGGACCTCTACCTCCCTGGCTTCCCCGCGATCGGGGCCGAGCTGGACGTCGTCCCGAGCGGCGTCCAGCTCACCCTGACCTCGTTCCTCGTCGGTCTCGCGCTCGGCCAGCTGGTGATGGGCCCGCTGTCGGACCGGTACGGCAGGCGGGGACCGCTCGTGGTCAGCGCGAGCGTGTGCGTGGCCGCCGGCATCGTCTGTGCCCTGGCTCCGAGCCTGCCCGTGCTGATCGCCGCCCGCGCGGTGCAGGGCTTCTCCGGAGCCGGCGGCATGGTCATCGGGCGCGCCGTGATCGCCGACGTCGTCACCGGCCGCGCGGCGGCGCGAGCCTTCACGCTGATGCTCACCGTCGGCGGCATCGCGCCCGTCCTCGCGCCGCTGGTGGGCGGGCTGCTCGCCGATCCCGTCGGCTGGCGGGGCATGCTCTGGACGGTCGCCGGGCTGTGCGCCGCCATGCTGGTTGCCGTGCTTCTGGTGCTCGACGAGACCCACCCGCCCGAGCGGCGGAGCACGACCGAGTCGTCGGTCCTGCACGACGTGCGGTCGGTCGTCGGCAACAGCAGCTACCGCGGACCGGTGGTCGTCTTCGCCTGCTCCTTCGGCGTGATGATGGCCTACATCTCGGCCTCGCCGTTCGTCTACCAGCACGTCGTCGGGCTCGACGAGGTGCAGTACGGCATCGCGTTCGGGCTCAACGCCGCCGGGCTGATCGCCGCCGGCTACGTCTCGAGCAAGCTGGTCGACCGCTGGGCTCCCGCGACGATCCTGCGGGCCTCCATCGGCGTCCAGCTCGCCGCGACGCTGTCCTTCGTCGCACTGGCAGCAGCCGGAGCGCCGAGCTGGACCTACCCCGTCCCGATCTTCGTCGCCGTGCTCAGCAACGGCGGGATCATGGGCAATGCGGCGGCGCTGGCGATGGCGGAGGTGCGCCCGGTGGCAGGCGCGGGGAGCGCGGTCCTCGGCTTCTCCCAGTTCGCCCTCGGCGCGGCCGTCTCGCCGCTCGTCGGTCTCGGAGGTGAGGACTCCGCCCTCGTGCCCGCGCTGGTGATGGCGACCGCCTCGGTGCTGGGCTTCACCGCCAGCCGGGTCGCCGTGGGGTCACCCGTCCGAGAGGTCGTCCTCGACCGAGACGGCGACGTCGTAGAGCAGCTCCCGTAGCCACACGACCGCCGGCTCCATGTCGCGGCGCGGGTGCCAGTGCGCCGCCTCGGTGATGCGCACCGGCTCGAGTGGCGTCCTCGCGATCGTCAGGCCGAGGATCTCGGCGGACTTGTGGGCCAGTCGCGACGGGATGAACGCGCACATGCCCGTGCCGCTCACCGCGAAGGGCAGCACGAGCAGGCTGGAGACGCGCACCAGCACGGTGCGGTCCGCGATCCCCGCGCGCTCGAGCTCGACCTCCAGGGGCCGACGCCGCCCGCCCGCGGCCCAGAACTCAGCGACGGCATGGGGCATCGCCTGCAGGTCCTCGATCGTCAAGGCACTGTCGCGCACCCGCGGGTTGTCGCGGTCGACGACGCAGACGAGCTCGTCGGTGAAGACCGGCTGGGTGCGGCCGGGGAACTCGAAGCCGAGCGGGCCGATGATGAGGTCGCGCCGCAGCAGCTGCGACTCGAACTGGCCGGGGCCGACGTTGACCGGGTCGAGCGCCAGCGAGCAGCCGGGCGCCTGCGCGGCGAGGTGCCGCATGAGGGGCTCCGACAGCACCGTCATGGCGTACTCCGACATGCTCACCGCGAAGGGGCGCGAGCTCGAGGAGGGGTCGAAGGCGCGCTCGTTGCCGAGCAGCCGCTCGGCGGCCTCGACGGCGTCGGCGACGGCGGGCTTGAGGTCCTCCGCGAGCGGTGAGAGCTCGAAGCCGCGACCGACGCGGACGAGCAGCTCGTCGTCGAAGTGCTTGCGCAACCGGGCCAGCGCGCCGCTCATCGCCGGCTGGCTCATGGTCATCCGCTCACCGGCGTGGGTGAGGTTCTTCTCCTCCAGGAGGGCGTGCAGCGACAGCAGCAGGTTCGCGTCGACGTCGCGCAGCCTCTCCCTCACAGGGTGTGACAGTAGTCTCACCGTCCATGACGCTGGGAGGAATCGACCTCAACCTCTTGATCTCCCTCAAGGTGCTCCTCGAGGAAGGAAACGTCACCCGCGCGGGGCAGCGCCTGGAGCTCAGCCAGCCCGCGATGAGCGCCTCGCTGGCCCGCCTGCGCCGCCGCTTCGACGACGAGCTGCTCGTGCGCGCCGGACGCGACTACGAGCTGACGCCGCTGGCGAGAGACCTGCTCCCGGAGGTGCAGCACGCCGTACGCCTGCTGAGCCGCGCGCTGCGGCTGGAGGACCAGTTCGACCCCTCGACCAGCGAGCGCACCTTCCGGCTGTCGATGAGCGACTACGCCATCTCGGTGGTCCACGAGCCCCTGCTCCGGCTCCTCGAGTCGACCGCGCCCGGGGTGCGGCTGGAGATCGAGGGCCTCGGCGTCGACATCCGCAGCAGCGAGAAGGTGCTGGTCGACTTCGACGCCCTGATCGCGCCGCTGGGCTTCGGCTTCCCGGGCGCGTCTCGGCCGCTGTGGCGGGACCGGATGGTGCTGATGACCTCGCGGGACCACCCGCGCGTCGAGGACGGCAGGCTCAGCCTGGAGGCGCTCGCCGAGCTGCCGCACGCTGTCGCCGGCTTCGGCCCCGGCATCCTCACTCCTGCCGACCGGGTCTTCGGCGAGCTCGGCATCACCCGCCACGTCGCGCTCCAGGTGCACGGCTTCCTGCCTCTCCCGTTCGTCATCGCCGGCACTGAGATGGTCGCCGTGGTGCCGGAGCGGCTGGCCCGTACGCACGTCCGCGAGGGCGGCCCGGTGATGACCGTCGAGCCGCCCTTCGGCGAGGTCGTGCTGGCGGAGGGCTACTGGTACGGCCGCGACCGGATGTCCGACCCCGCCCACCGCTGGCTGTTCGCGCGCTTCGACGAGCTGGCAGAAGAGCTGTCCGAGGAGCTGGTCGGCTAGGCCCAGTGGTTGCGGTTGGTCGCGCCCTCGCCGGCGAGGTGGCCGACGAACACGCCGTCCGGGTCACGGACCTCACGGATCTCCTGGAGCCGCGCCCAGTTGTCCTCGGCCATGAACTGCACGTGCCGGTGCGAGAGGTCGGAGTCGCCGAGGTACTGGCCCAACGTCACCGGCTCGAGGTCGGCCATCGCCTCGTCGAGCCATGCCCGGCAGCGCTCGTCGTCGGACGGGTCCTCCCAGCACGTGTAGGCCGCGAGGTAGATCTCCGACTGCATCGAGAACGCCATGTCGGGCAGCTCGCGCAGCGGCGCCATGGAGAACCAGATGGTGAACGCCTTGGGGTGGGGGAGCGTCGTGAACGCCTTCCGCATCGCGGGCACGACGTCTCCCGCCGCACCCGACAGCCACGCGTTGTCGACGGCCCAGCGGTGTCCCTCGGGGTTGTCCTCGAGCTGGCGCTTGCGCTGCTCGGCGATCGTCGTCGGGACGGCGTCGAGCACCATCAGCGCGCGGTCGAGCGCCGGGTTGTCACGGAAGGGCGCCAGCGCCCGCTGCGCCTCCTCGTCCGAGTCCACCAGCGCCAGCGCCGTGACGAGCAGGACCGGGTCGGGGGACAGGGTCAGGTCGGTCTTGGTCAGCGCGACGATCTCGACGGTGTCCTCGACCGTGTGGTGGGTCTCGTGCAGCCAGGTCATCACCTCGTCGAAGTCGGCGAGCGTGAAGGCCTGCACGGTCAGCCCGAGGTGCCGCGGCCGCGGCAGCGTGCGCAGGTGGAAGCGGGTCACGACGCCGAAGAAGCCCGGCCCCGCGCCGCGGGCGGCCCAGAAGAGATCGGAGTTCTCGGTCTCGGAGGCCCGGACGAGCTCGCCAGCGGCGGTCACCACGTCCACCGCGACGACGTACTCCGCCGCCCAGCCCCAGCCGCGCGCGTTCCAGCCCTGGCCGCCCTGCAGCAGGAAGCCGCCGATCCCGACGCTCGGGCAGTGCCCACCGGGGAAGAAACGGTCGCGCTCCTCGAGGAACGGGCCGAGCTCGAGTCCGCCCTTCACCGACGGCGTGGCCGTCACGACCTCGGTGTCGGGGTCGTAGGAGATCTCCTTGAAGTCGCCGAGGTCGATCACCAGCGCGTCGGTGCGCACCGACCACTGCGCCCAGCTGTGCCCGCCGGAGCGTACGGCGACCTGCCAGCCGCGCGAACGCGCCAGCCGGACGGCCTCGACGACCTCGTCCTCGGTCCGGGGTCGGACCACGGCTGCCGGCTGCCGGTCGGTCAGCCGCCGGTTGAAGATCCGGTCGACGCGGGCCGCCTCGAATCCGTTCTCGCCGCTGATCATCGGGAGGAGAACGGGGTCCCCGCGGAGTTGTTCGGAGGAGCGAAGCGGGGGAGAAGAACTCCGTGGGGTGTTCATGCCGGCGCCACCAGGGCGCCGAGCGTCTCGCCCATGATCCGGCCCGGGTCGGCCCCCGGGGTCTCCGGGTGCATCTCCCACTCGGCGAGGGTGAGGCTGTTGTCGAGCACCATCTTCACGCGCGGGAAGCGGCGCGCCATGAACGCGGGCAGCACGTCCTCGACCGCGTCGTCGCCGGTGAGCATCTCGGCGAGGATCACCGCGTCCTCGGCGCACATCGCCGCGCCCTGGGCGATCAGCGGCGGGCAGGCGTGGGCCGCGTCGCCGATGATGATCGTGCGGCCGCGGTGCCACGGGGAGTCGACGCAGATGGCCTCGATCCACGCGTAGTTGACGATCGCGTCGTCGGACAGGCTGTCGCGCACCTGCCCCCAGATGCCGCCGTACCCCTGGCCGCGCTCCTTGAGCAGCGCCCCGTTGGGGCCTTCGCCGATAAAGGAGCGGTCGAGGTTCTCCTCGAGGAGGAAGGCGTAGCAGAGGTCCTCGGAGATCGGGGTGTAGCCGGCCTTGAACTTCGGGCCGCCCATGTAGAGCTCCGAGCAGTCCATCTCCGGCGGCCGCTTGGCGACGGTGCGCCAGATGCCCATCCCGACCGGGTGCGGCCTGGTCTCGATGCCGATCATCTCCCGCACCTTCGACCGGATGCCGTCGGCGCCCACCAGCAGGTCGGCGGTCTCGACGGTTCCGTCGGCGAGGGTGACGGAGACCCCACCCCCATCAGTCCCGAAGCCGTGGTCCTCGATGGCGGTCAGCGTGGTGCCGAGGCGGACGTCGACGCCCGCCTCGTCGAGCATCTCCTCGAGCAGGTCGGCGATGTCGCCGCGCACGGCGCCCATGGTGCCGGGCAGGTCGGGCCCACCCACCGGAGGAGTCGGCATCTCGGCGATCACGTGGCCGTCGGGGGTCTTCATGCGCAGGTGGCTGAAGGCGAAGCCGCGCTCCTTGAGCCGCTCGTAGAGGCCGACGGCGTCGAAGGCCTTCAGCGCGTTGCCCTGGAGCGTGATGCCGTGGCCGACTCCGCCAAGCTCGCTGCGCTGGTCGACCAGCACGACGTCGACGCCGCGCTGGCGCAGGCCGAGGGCGAGCACGCCGCCGGTGATCCCGCCGCCGATGACGACGACCTTGCTGACGCTCATGCGCTGACCTCCTCGTACATCGATGCCTTCGAGCCGGTGATCCAGCCGACGACGTGGTCGCGGTCGCAGCCCTTGGCGGGTACGTCGGCGACCTTGCGGCCGCGGTTGAGCACGACGATCCGGTCGGCGACCTCGTAGCAGAGCGGCAGGTCGTGGGTGACCACGACGATCGCGATGCCCTGCTCGGCCATCCGTCGGATCAGGCCCTGGACGTTCCTGGTCTGCTCGTAGCCCAGTGCCGCGGTCGGCTCGTCGAGCAGAAGGACGCCACCCTTCTCGCCGCTGACCCGGATGGCGCTGCGGGCGATCGCGACGACCTGGCGCTGGCCGCCGGAGAGCATCTCGACGGGCCGGGTCATCGGCGCAGTCCGGACGCCGAGCCGGTCGAGCTCGGCCTCCGAGCTCCTGCGCATCGCCTTGCGGTCGACGAAGCCCAGCCAGCCGAGCGGTCCCTTGCGCAGCGTCTCCTGGCCCATGTTGAGGTTGGTGGAGATGTCCTGCGGGTCCACCAGCGACAGGTCCTGGTAGACCATCTGGATCCCGGCCGCAGCCGCGTCGCTGGGGGCGTGGAAGGAGTGCTCGGTGCCGTGGACGCGGAGGCTGCCGTGCGTCGCGCGGTGCGCGCCGGACATCACCTTGAGCAGGGTCGACTTGCCGGCGCCGTTGTCGCCGAGCAGGGCGACGACCTCACCGGGGTCGACGTGGATGTTGATGTCGGTGAGCGCACGGACGAAGCCGTAGTGCATCTCGATGCCGCTGAGCTCGAGGGCGGGAGTGGTCATGGCGCTCAGACCTTCTTCTCGTGGACGGACAGGTTCACCGACATCAGCTTGTTCTCGACGCTGGTCTGCAGGAGCCGCTCGACGAGCAGCGAGGTCAGCAGCAGCACGCCGGTCAGGACCGTGGCCCAGTAGGGCTGGATGCCGCGGATGGTGAGGCCGTTGCTGATGGTCGCCAGGATCAGCGCGCCGACCAGCACGCGCGGCAGGCTGCCTCGTCCGCCGGTGAGCGAGACACCGGCGAGGGCCACGGCCGTGAGCGCGGTGAAGATGATCGCCGGGCTGGCGTTGGGGTTGGCCTCGGTGACGTTGGCGGTGTTGACCAGGCCGCCGACAGAGGCAAGGACGCCGGAGATGACGAAGCCGAGCACGATGTAGCGGTTGCTGGCGATGCCGGCCCGTCGTACGGCCTCACCGTTGGCGCCGACCGCCATCAGGCGCAGGCCGTCGCGGGTGCGGGTCAGGAAGACGGTGCCGATGACGAAGACCGCCGCCACGATGAACACCGGCGCGGGGATGCCCGGGAACGACTCGGTGCGCAGGTAGCGGTGGGTGCCCATGAACTCGAGCTGGGTCAGGCCCGGGAAGGTGTAGCCGCCGGCGACCACGGCCGCGAGGCCGGTGAGCACCGACAGGGTGCCGATGGTGACGATGATCGGATTGAAGCCGCGCAGCGTGATCAGCCCGTTGACGATGCCGACGACCAGGCCGACGCCGAGACCGGCGAGCAACGCCAGCCAGGTGGCGTACCCGTTCGTCAGCATCCAGCCGCACACGCAGCCGGAGAGCGCCGCCGTCCCCGGCAGGGACAGGTCGAGGACACCGGTCATGATGCCGATGCCCACACCCGCCGCGAACAGCGCGGTCAGCGCGCCTGCGTTGGCGATGAGGAGCGCGTTGTCGATGGTGAGGAAGTACGGCGAGCACCAGAACGTGAAAGCCACGATCAGCAGCCCCCACAGCATGAAGATGCCGCGGTCGCGCAGGAACACCAGGACCGAGACCGACCGGGGCACGTCGTGCCCGGTCGGGACCGCCCCGGGGGCGGGGCCGCCGCTGTCGGCGGCCCCGCTCTCGGTCCCGGCGATGGTCTCCGGGTTGCTCGTCGTCATCGTCACTCCTCAGCCCTCGGCCTTGACGACTTCCTGCGGGACGGTGAGCTGGACGCCCTCCGCCTCGGGGTCGTCGATCATCGCGGTGAGCGCGTCGAACGACTGCGCCATGTCGGCCTCGAACTGGAGCGCCACGACGGCGTAGATGTCGCCGGACTCGACCGCGGCGAGGGTCTCCTCGTTGCCGCCTGCCTCGGTGATGCACGGGATGTCCTTGCCAGCTGCCTTGAACGCGCCGATCGTGCCCAGCGCACCCTCGTCGTTCTGTCCGAAGACCGCCGTGACGTCCGGGTTGCCCTGGAGCGCGTTGCTGACGTCGGTCTGGGCGGCGGTGCGGTCGCTGACCGTGATCGTGGTGGCGATCTCGGCGTCCGGCGCGGTCGCGGCGAGCGCCTTCTTGACCGCGGACTCGAGCTCCTCCTTGCCGGCGGTGCCGGGTGCGGACTCGGCGAAGAGGACCTCGGCCTTGCCGTCGTACCGCTCGTTGATGCAGTTGCCGAGCTCGGTGCCCGCGGCCTCGCCCTGGGCCTGGTAGTCGATGGTGGAGAAGGAGACACCCGGCTCGAGACCGTCGAGGCCGTAGTCCTCGGGCGTGCCGTTGAGGATCATCGGGACGCCCTTGTCGAGGGCGGTCTGGACGAGGGCCGACATCGCGGGCGGAGCGACCGCGATGGTCCAGGCGCCGGCGACCGAGCCGCTCTCGATGGAGGCCTGGAGGTCGGTGACCTGCTTCTGCGGGTCGAGCTTCGGGTCCTGGACGGTGACGTCGTAGCCCTTCTCCTCGCCATAGTGCTGCACGCCCTCGGAGAGCTGCTTCATCGCGGGGATCTGGAGTCCCAGCGGTGAGAAGACGATCGTCTTGCTGGCGCTGCCCGAGTCGCCGCCTGCGCTGTCGGTCGCGCCGTCGGCAGGCTGCGGGTCGCTGCCGCACGCGGCGAGCGAGAGGAGGCTGCCGACGGCGACGGCCGCGACGGCCGCCCGACGGATGGTGTGGCGGTGGTGCATGGTCATCTCCTGGTGTCCGCGGCAGCACATCGCTGCCTGTCGCTGGCCACAAGAGAACCTGTGACCGCGGTCACGCGGAACCCGGTTCGCGCCGATGGCAGGTATCGGCTCCATCGCTTTCCCCGGCCCGTGCCGACCGTCACAGACTTGGCGACATGCCATACGTAGTCAGTGCCACGTGGACCGCCCAGCCCGGCTCGGAGGACGTCGTCCTCGACGCCATCGAGAAGCTCACCCCGCCGTCGCGGGAGGAGCCCGGGAACCGCTTCTACCAGGCCTACCAGGACCCGACCGACACCTCCGTGTTCCGCCTCTTCGAGATCTACGACGACGAGGCCGCCTACGCCGCGCACGGAGCCTCCGACCACTTCAAGCAGTACGCCCTCGAGCAGGCCATCCCCGTGCTGGCCAACCGCGAGCGCGCCTTCTACGAGACGATCGGCGGCTGATCGTGAAGCTCGCCGCCTTCCGGCTGACGACGGACGCACCCGACGTGCGCCGGGTCGGCCTCGTCGTGGGGGAGGGACGCACCTGGTGGGTGCACCCCTTCGACGACGGCACCGACCTCGTGGAGCTTCTCGCCGCGGAGCCGGAGGCGCGCGAGCAGGCGGCCGACCAGGCCGCCCAGTCCGACGGCCACCAGCCCGACGAGGTCGTACTGCTGCCGCCGGTCTACCCGCCGGCCATGCGTGACTTCCTCACCTTCGAGGCGCACGTGGACGGCATGGAGCGCGGCCACGGCAACCCGGGCGTGCCGGAGGACTGGTACGCCGCGCCGGTGTTCCTCTTCATGGCGCCCCACGCGGTGACCGGTGCCTTCGACGACGTCGCGATGCCGCCCGACACCGAGCGGCTCGACTTCGAGCTCGAGATCGCCGCGGTGGTCTGCCGCGACGTCCGCAACGCCTCTCCCGAGGAGGCGCGCTCGGCGATCGGCGGCTACTGCGTGATGAACGACTGGTCGGCCCGCGACGTGCAGGGAAGGGAGATGAAGCTCAAGCTCGGCCCGTCGAAGGGCAAGGACTTCGCCACCACCATCGGCCCGTGGGTCGTCACGGCCGACGAGCTCGACGGCTTCCGCGACGAGGACGGCTTCCTCGACCTGGGCATGTCGGTCTCGGTCAACGGAGTGGAGGTGGGCGCCGACCGGTCCGCCCACATGGGCTGGTCGTTCGAGCAGCTGGTCTCCCACGCGTCGCGGGCGTCCTGGGTCAAGGCCGGCGAGGTGCTCGCCTCCGGCACCTGCGCCTCAGGCTCGCTGGCCGAGTCGTGGGGCCGCACGGGAAGGCTGGCACCACCGCCGCTCAGGGTCGGCGACGTCATCGAGATGACCATCGAGAACATCGGCACGATCCGCAACACCGTCGTCGAGGACGACGAGGACGTGCCGCCGGTGCCGGCTGCGCGTCGTCGTACGGTCGGGGTGGCGTGATGGCGCCGACGATCACCACGGTGGACCCGGCCACCGGCCTCGACCTCGCGACGTACGACGCCCACGACGAGGCCGCGGTCGACGCCGCCCTCGCCTCCGCCCATGCGGCGTACCTCGACTGGTCGACACGGCCGGTCGCCGAGCGGTGCGACCTGCTCCGCTCGGTCGGCAAGCTGCTCACCGAGCGTCGCGACGACTACGCCGCGCTGATCACCGCCGAGATGGGCAAGCCGGTCGCCGAGGCCTACGCCGAGGTCGACAAGTGCGCGTGGAACTGCGACGTGGTGGCCGACTCGGCGCCGGCGTGGCTGGCGGACCACGAGGTCGCCTCCGCGGCCAGCCGGTCGTGGCTGTCCTACGAGCCGCTCGGCGTGGTGTTCGCGGTGATGCCGTGGAACTACCCCTTCTGGCAGGTGCTGCGCTTCGCGTGCGCCGCCCTGGCCGCCGGTGATGCAGGCGTGCTCAAGCACTCGCCGAACGTCACCGGGTGCGCGCTGGCCATCGAGTCGTTGTTCGCCGACGCCGGTGCTCCTGCGGGTCTCTTCACGACGCTCGTCCTCGCCGACGACCAGCTCGGTGAGATGACGCCCCGCATCGTCGGCGACCCTCGTGTCGCCGCGGTGACGCTGACCGGCTCCGAGCGCGCAGGCGAGGCGATCGGCGCCGCGGCCGGACGGTTCCTCAAGAAGTCGGTCCTCGAGCTGGGCGGCTCCGACCCGTTCGTCGTGCTGGACGACGCCGACCTCGCGGCCGCGGCGAGGGTGGCGGCGAGGTCGCGCTACGGCAACGGAGGTCAGAGCTGCATCGCCGCCAAGCGCTTCATCGTCGCCGAGTCCGTCGCCGACGCGTTCGTCGAGCTGTTCGTCCGGGAGGTGGGGGCACTCGTCGTGGGTGCGCCGACCGACGCCGGGACGACGCTCGGGCCGATGGCACGCGACGACCTGCGCGCGGCCCTGGCACGGCAGGTGTCCGACTCGGTCGCCGAAGGGGCGGTCCTGGTCTGCGGCGGCTCGCCGATCGACGCGCCGGGCTTCTACTTCGAGCCGACCGTGCTCGACCACGTCCAGCCAGGCACCACCGCGTTCGTCGAGGAGACCTTCGGTCCGGTGGCCGCGATCGTCCGTGCCCGCGACGACGACCACGCCGTCGAGCTCGCCAACGACACGTCGTACGGCCTCGGGGCGTCCGTGTGGTCGCAGTCCGACCGTGGGCTGTCCGTCGGGCGCCGGATCCGCTCGGGTGCGCTCTTCGTCAACGCGATGGTCGCCTCCGACCCCCGGCTGCCCTTCGGCGGCATCGGCCGCTCGGGCTACGGACGTGAGCTCTCGGCCGAGGGGACGCGGGAGTTCACCAACGTGAGGACGGTGTTCGTGGGATGACGTCCTTCGACCATGTCGGCCTCACCGTCGCCGACCTGCCCGCGATGACGCGGTGGTACTGCGACGCGCTCGGGCTCGAGATCGAGTTCCAGTTCACCCTCGACCACGTCGACTTCCGTGGCGCGATGCTGCGCTCGCCGTCGGGTTTTCGCATCGAGCTGCTGCACCGCCCCGGCTCGGTCGCCGGTCTCCAGGCGGCGGAACCCGTCGAGGCCGCACTGACCCGGGGCTTCGGGCACGTCGCGTTCGACGTACCCGTCGTGGACGAGGCGTACCACGCCCTGCTGGCGGCCGGGGCGACCGAGCGGATGTCGCCGCGACCCTCGCCCGAGCCGGGCGTGCGGATGGCGTACGTCGCCGACCCTGAGGGCAACCTGATCGAGCTGCTCGACCGCACGACGGCGGCACACACGTGACCGGGCGGCTGGCCGGCAAGGTCGCGCTGATCACCGGCGTCGGCGGCGGGATGGGCGTCACGGCCGCGTCGATGTTCTGCTCCGAAGGGGCCCGCGTCGTCGGGTGCGACCTGTCGGAGGAGGGCGCCGCGCTCACCGAGAAGGCGGTCCGCGAACAGGGCGGCGAGATCACCTGCATGGGCGGGATCGACCTCGGCGACGCCGACGCGGCCCGCGCGTGGGTGGACGCCGCCGTCGCGACGTACGACGGCATCGACGTGCTCTACAACAACGCCTCGGCCCAGCGGTTCGGCGCGATCGACGAGCTCAGCATCGAGGAGTGGGACTTCACGATGCGCAATGAGCTCAGCCTCGTCTACTACACCGTGCGCGCGGCCTGGCCGCACCTCAAGGCGCACGGCGGCGGCTCGATCATCAACGTCGGGTCGATCGCGGCGATGCGCGGCGTCGAGTTCATGCCGCAGAACGCGCACTCCACCGCGAAGGGCGGCGTCATCGCGCTGACCCTCCAGCTCGTGGTCGAGGGAGGGCCGCACGGCATCCGGGCCAACTGCATCAGCCCCGGCATGACCGAGACCCCCAACACCGCGCCGCTCCTGGCCGACCCGCCGGAGCGGATGCAGAAGGTCGTCCTCGACCGGATCCCGCTCGGCCGTCACGGCCAGCCGGCCGACGTCGTGAACGCCGCGATCTTCCTGGCCTCCGACGAGTCGTCGTGGGTCTCCGGCACCAACCTCGTCGTCGACGGCGGCGGATCAGTCCTCGGATAGCACCTGTCGGTGGTCGAGGTGCGAGCGAAGCGAGCCTCGAGACCATCACCCGGACAACGAAAGAAGAGCAATGTCACACCTCAACGAGCACGGCATCACCCACCTGCGCCACGTCGACCTCGCCGTCACCGACTACGAGACCCAGCGCGCGTTCTACCGCGACACGTGGGGCCTCACCGAGCAGGGCACCGACAGCGGCCTCTCCTACTTCGCGGCCGAGGGCTCTCCGGAGCAGTACGTCGTCCGGCTGCGGCAGTCCGACGAGAAGCGCCTCGACCTGATCGCCTTCGGCTCGGAGTCGCGCGAGTCGGTGGACGCGCTGGCGGAGCACCTCGGCCAGACCGGCGTGCAGCTGGTGGGGGAGCCCGACACCCTCCAGACCGCGGGCGGCGGCTACGGCTTCCGCTTCTTCGACATCGACGGTCGCACGATCGAGGTCTCGACCGAGGTGGAGACCCGGCAGCACCGCGCCATCGAGGAAGGGGAGGCGATCCCGGTGCGGATCTCGCACGCGGTGATGAACTCCAACGACCCCAACGCCACGCGTGACTTCTACGCCAACGTCCTCGGCTTCAAGCTGTCGGACACGCTCTGGGGCGAGCACATGGGCGAGATGATGCACTTCATGCGGTGCAACGACTGGCACCACAGCCTGGCGATCGCCCGCGGCCCGCACACGTCGGTGCACCACGTGTCGTTCGAGATGCGTGGCCTGGACGAGTACATGCGCGGCACCGGCCGGGTGATGCGCGCGGGCACCAAGAAGATCTGGGGGCCGGGGCGCCACAACGCCGGCAACAACACGTTCACCTACTTCCTCGACCCCAGCGGCAACACGATGGAGTACACGACCGAGCTCGAGAAGATCGAGGTCGACGAGTGGCACCCCTCGGTCTACGACATCGCCGACCCGATGACCCAGGACGTGTGGGGCACCGCCGACCCGATGTCGGAGATCATCGCCCGCGACTCCTTCAACGACCCCGACAAGGGCGTCTTCGTCGCACCGCCGGTCTGATGGGCTCCCGCTGATGTCCGATCTGTCCGGGAAGGTCGTCGTCGTCACGGGTGCTGCGCGCGGCCAGGGCGAGGCAGAGGTCGCCGCGCTCGCGGCGGCCGGCGCGACGGTGGTCGCGACCGACGTGCTGCCCTTTTCAGATCAGCACGGCGACGGACGACACCTCGACGTCACGTCGGCTTCCGAGTGGGCCGACCTCGCCGCGTCGTTGCGGGACGAGCACGGCGAGGTGCACGGGCTGGTGAACAACGCCGGGGTGGCGGCCCGCGAGCGGTTGCCCGACGTGACGCTCCAGACGTGGGACCAGACCTTCGCGATCAACGTGACCGGGCCGATGCTGGGCATCCAGGCATTCGTGCCGCTGATGCCCCCCGGCTCCTCGATCGTGAACATCTGCTCGGTCGCTGCGATGTCCGGCCACGCGGCCGCGGCGTACACCTCGTCGAAGTGGGCGCTGCGCGGGCTGACCCGGGCCGCGGCGCTGGAGCTCGGCTCCACGCGCGGCATCCGGGTCAACGCGGTGATGCCCGGTCTGGTCGACACCCCGCTGATGGCATCCGCCTCACCGGCCTTCACCGACGCCGCGCTGGCGGAGGTCCCGCTCGGCAGGGTCGGCGTGCCCGCCGACATCGCGCCGACCGTCGTCTTCCTGATGTCGGACGACTCGGCCTACTACAACGGTGCCGAGCTCGTCATCGACGGCGGGCTGACCGCGCACGTGTCACACAAGGGCATCGCCGACGCGACCCGGCCGCCGGCATGAGGCGCTTCTCATGAGGCTCGCGACGCTGCGGCAGGGGCCGGCCGTGCTCGACGGCACCCTGGCCCACCTGCTCCCGGTGCCGGTCGGAGACCTCGTCAGGCTGGGCCTGGAGCGGGCGCTCGAGGTGGGGGAGACCGCCCGCCGGTCCGAGCCTTTCCCGTTCACCGAGGCCGACCTGCTGCTGCCCTACAAGCCGCCATCGGTGAGGGACTTCGTCACCTTCGAGTCCCACGTCGAGGGCGTGCGCCGCTCGATCGACCACGCGGCGGGGGTCCCGGAGGCGTGGTACGACGCGCCGCAGTTCTACTTCACCAACCCCCACGCGCTCTACGGGCCGGGGCAGCCGATCCCGCGCCCGGTGACCAGCCGCGCGCTGGACTTCGAGATGGAGGTCGCCTGCGTCGTCGGGGTCGACCTGCGCTCGGCGTCCGTCGAGGAGGCCGAGGACGCGATCTTCGGCTACACGATCCTCAACGACTGGTCCGCCCGTGACCTCCAGTCGCGCGAGATGCAGGTCGGCCTCGGCCCGGCCAAGAGCAAGGACTTCGCGACGTCGTTCGGGCCGTGGATCGTGACGGCCGACGAGCTGCCGTCACTCGCGCTGGACTGCAAGGCCTTCGTCAACGACGTCCTGGTCGGGCACGACAACCTGACGAGCATGCACTTCTCCTTCGCCGAGATGGTCGCCCACGCCTCCAGGGACTCCGTCGTGCTGGCCGGCGACCTCCTCGCCTCGGGCACGACAGGTGGCGGTGGTTGCCTCGCCGAGCTCTGGGGCCGCCACGGCGCGCAGCACCCGCCGCCGCTCGAGCCCGGCGACGTCGTACGCCTCGAGGTCGAGCGACTCGGCGTGCTGCACGGCAGCGTGAGGTGACCAGCGCCGCCCCGTGACGTCATACGGTCGGCCGCGCGCGGAGGCCGAATTCACTGGTGCGGGTCTGTCGAACTCGGCCGTCCCCGTACGTGGAGTGGGTGAGAGCACCTTCCACACCCCAGTCACTCAGGAGCCCGAGATGTTCACGATCGAAGAGGAGAGCGGCACCTCCTCCGGGACGCCCCGCCGCCACAACGGCTACTACGCAGGCGACTTCTCCCGGACGCCGATGATGACGCCAGCCGACTTGCGCGCGCTGGCCCGGCTCCGCCCGCCGACGTTCGCCGTCACGACCCCGCGCTGAGCCCGTTGGCCTGCGCCACGCCGGCCAGCACCGCGACGCTGGGCTTCGGCGTCCGCTCGAAGGTCTCCCGGTCCACCTCGTGCAGGCCGAGCTGGTACTCGTAGCCGAAGATCCACTCGAAGTTGTCGAGCAGCGTCCAGTGGCAGTAGCCCGCGACTGGTACGCCGTCCTCGATGGCGTCGAGCAGGTGCGCGAGCGACGGCTCGATGAAGCCGGCGCGCTGCCGGTCGTCCTGCGTCGCCATGCCGTGCTCGGTGACCAGCACCGGCACCCCCGAGACCTCGTGCGCCCACCGGACCGCGCCGGCCAGGGAGGCCGGCTCGATGGCGGTGCCCATCTGGTTGCGGTCCGCATCGGCGGGCGCCTCGACCTTGCCGTGGGCGTCGTACGGCACCCGTTCGTAGTTCTGCACGCCGATGAAGTCGTCGTCGCGCGCGACCTCGAGGAAGTGCTGGTAGCACTCGCGCCGCTTGCGGTCGCGCACCGACGGGTCGTCGCCGACCACCACGTCGTCCATGATCGCCAGCGACAGGCCGACGGGCAGGTCGGGCCGGTGCCGCTTGATCACCTCGCGGGCGGCGACGTGCCCGGCGGTCATGCCCGCCTCGAGCGCGTCGAAGTCCTCGGGCAGGCAGACGTTGCCGACGCGGTAGCGCTCGACGCCGGCAACCGTCGAGGCCGCCTCCAGCGTCGCCCGCTCGAGGTCGTGCACGAAGTCGGGGAGTCCGTACCAGCTCAGCACGCGCGTCAGGTTGGGCTCGTTGAAGGTCACCGCCCAGCCGATGCGGTCACCGAAGCGCGCCATGACGGCGTCGCAGTAGCGGGCGAACGCCGCCGGAGCCTCGGGGGAGAGCCAGCCGCCCTTCGTCGCGAACCAGTGGGGCGAGGTGAAGTGGTTGAACGTCACGACCGGCGTCATGCCGTGCTCGAGGCACGCGTCGACGATCGCCTCGTAGTGGGCGAGGGCGCCCGCGGAGAACGACCCCTCCACGGGCTCGACGCGCGCCCACTCCACGGAGAAGCGGTACGCCGTCAGGTTCATCGCCGCGGCCAGCTCGACGTCCTCGCGCCAGCGGTTCCAGGAGTCGCAGGCCTTGCCCGACGGCTCGCGGAACACCGACGGAGTCACGTGCTCGAGGTACCAGGTGTCGCTGTCGACGTTCTCGCCCTCCGTCTGGTGGCCGGAGCCGGCAACGCCCCAGAGGAAACCGTCAGGGAATGCTCGTGTGGTCACCGCCACAGCACACCGCAGCTGGAGCGCTCCCGGAAGCCGGGCTGCGTGATACCTCGCATCACCACTCCTTGATTCCGCGGGCGCGTGACGACAGGCACAGTCGGGGCATGTTCGAGTACTTCACCGGCCCCAAGTACGTCTGGAACCTCGGCGTCTGCGCGACGCTCAACAACGGAGGCGCCATCGACGAGGTGGACAGGGCCTGCCGCCCCGCGCGCGAGGCGCCCGACGTGGACTCGGGCAGCCGGATCTTCATGGAGTCGTGGAAGGCGGTCGCCGACCAGGTCGCCGACCAGGCCAGGGCCTCGGAGGCTGCGGGACACCTGCGGACCGCCGGCCAGCAGTGGTACCGGTCCGGCCTCTACGTGTGCCAGGCCGAGCGGATGCTGAGCAACACCGACCCCGGTCGGCGCGCGTTCTACCAGCAGGCGCTCGACGCCTTCGCCAAGGTCTTCGAGATCGCCGATCCCGCGACGACGCGGGTCGAGGTGCCCTTCGAGGGCACGACCCTGCCGGCGTACTTCTCGAACGCGAGCAGGGACGGCGAGCCGGTGCCGTGCGTGGTCATGTGGAACGGCCTGGACTCCACCAAGGAGCACATGTACACGTCCGGGTGGCCGCAGGAGATGCGCGAGCGCGGCATCTCGGTGCTGATGGTCGACTGCCCCGGATCGGGGGAGGCGTTGCGCTTCCAGGACCTCAAGGCCCGGATCGAGACCGAGGACTGGGGCACGGCCTGCGTCGACTACCTCGAGACCCGCAGCGACGTCGACGCCGACCGGATCGGCCTAGCCGGCTGGTCGCTCGGTGGCTACTACTGCCCGCGCGCGGCGGCGTACGAGAAGCGCTTCAAGCTGGTCGCGGTCTGGGGTGCCAACCACAACTGGGGCGAGGTGCAGAAGAAGCGGCTCCAGCGCGAGGGCGAGAACCCGGTGCCGCACTACTGGGAGCACGTGCTCTGGGTGTGGGGCTTCGACGACGTGGACAAGTTCATCGAGTACGCCGAGGGCGTGCACCTCGACGGCGTGGTCGAGCAGATCACCGTGCCCTTCCTCATCGCACACGGCGAGAACGACCGCCAGATCTCCGTCGACTACGCCCACCGGTCCTACGACCAGGCGGTCAACAGCCCCGGGCGCGAGCTGCGCGTCTTCACCGTCGACGAGGGCGCCGCCGAGCACGTCGGGCTCGACCACATGCCGCACATCAACGCCTTCGTCGCCGACTGGGTCGAGGACACGTTCGCCGAGCTGGGCTGAGGCGTGCCCGACTGGCAGGCGCGGATGATCGCGCCGGGCCGTGGGCTCGACGCCGCTCCGGTCTACCGGCGCACGATCGAGCTCGACGGCGAGGTACAACGCGCGACACTGCACGTGACCGCGCTCGGAGTGGTCGAGGCGAGCGTCAACGGCCGACCGGTCAGTGACGAGGTGCTCGCGCCCGGCTGGACGAGCTATGAGTGGCGGCTGCGGTTCCGGAGCCACGACGTCACCGCCCTCGTGGCGGACACGACCGAGGTGAGGCTGCTGGTCGGCAGCGGGTGGTACCGCGGCCGGCTCGGCTTCCATGGCAACCGCGACCTCTACGGCTCCGACCCCGGTGCCTTCGCGCAGCTCGAGCTGGAGTACGCCGACGGGCGCACCGAGGTCGTCGCCACCGACGCGCTGTGGGAGGTCGGCGCGTCCGGCATCACCGCCGACGACCTCTACGACGGCCAGACGATCGACGCCCGTCGCCACGAGCCCGAGGCCTGGCACCCGGTGCGCGAGCTCGACTTCGACACCTCGCTCCTGGACGGGTGCGACCACCCGGCGATCCGCCGCCACGAGGCGGTGCGACCCGTGCGGGTGTGGACCGCACCGAGCGGCGAGAGGCTGCTCGACTTCGGCCAGAACCTCGTGGGCTGGCTGCGCTTCACCGTCCGTGGTGAGCGCGGCCGGACGATCACCGTGCGGCACGCCGAGGTGCTGGAGGACGGCGAGCTCTGCGTGCGACCGTTGTGCACCGCGCAGGCCACCGACCGCCTCGTCCTCAGCGGCGGCACGGACACCTTCGAGCCGACCTTCACCACCCACGGGTTCCGCTACGCCGGCATCACCGGCTGGCCGGGCGACCTCACCGCGGACGACGTCGAGGCCGTCGTCGTGCACACCGAGCAACAGCGGACCGGACACTTCACGTGCAGCGACGACCGCCTGGACCGTCTGCACGAGAACGCCGTGTGGACCTGGCGCGGCAACACCGTCGGCGTACCGACGGACTGCCCGCAGCGCGACGAGCGGCTCGGGTGGACCGGCGACCTCGCCGTCTTCGTCCCGAGCGCCGCCTTCCTCTTCGACGTCCAGCCCTTCCTGAGCCAGTGGCTCATCGACCTCGCCCTCGAGCAGTCGCACGCCGATGGCCGGGTCCCGCTGGCCGCGCCCGACTGCCTGAAGCTCGAGCCCCCACCGGAGGGGCTGCCGCCGATGGACGCCTCGGCGATCTGGGCCGACGCCGCGGTCTGGGTGCCGTGGACGCTCTGGACGGCGTACGGCGACGCCGAGGTGCTGCGCGCGCAGTGGCCGTCAATGCTCGCCCACGTCGAGCGAGTGCGCGACCGGTTGCTCTCCGAGCGCGGCCTGTGGGAGGGCGGGTTCCAGTTCGGCGACTGGCTCGACCCGACGGCGCCGCCGGACCAGCCGGGCCGCTCGCGCGCCGACACCGGGGTCGTGGCCACGGCGGTCTTCCACCGCTCGGTGGTGCTGGCCGCGCGGACCGCGCTGCTGCTCGGGCTCCCGGAGCAGCAGTGCGCGCTCGACACCCTCGCGAACGGCGTACGGACCGCGTTCCTCGAGCACTACGTCGACGCGGAGGGCATCGTGCACAGCGACTGCCCGACGGCGTACGCCCTGGCGCTCGAGCTCGGCCTGCTCGACGGCGACCCGCGCCGGCAGCGTGCCGGTGACCGCCTGGCCGAGCTGGTGCGCGAGGAGGGCCACCACATCGGCACCGGCTTCGCAGGCACGGCCTTCGTGCTCGACGCGCTGGTCGGCACCGGGCACCTCGACGACGCCTACGCGCTGCTGATGCAGACCGATTGCCCGTCGTGGCTCTACCCGGTCACGATGGGGGCGACCACGGTCTGGGAGCGCTGGGACTCGATGCTGCCCGACGGCTCGGTCAACCCGGGGTCGATGACGAGCTTCAACCACTACGCCCTCGGCTCGGTTGCCGACTGGCTGCACCGCACGGTCGGTGGGCTGACACCGCTGGAGCCGGGCTACCGCCGGTTCGGCGTGCGGCCGCGTCCTGGCGGCGGGCTCACCTCGGCCGAGACCAGCCTGGACACGCCGCACGGGCGCGTCCGGGTGGCCTGGACGGCAAGGTCGGACGTCGTTGCGACCCTCCAAGTCGAGGTGCCAGACGGGTGCGAGGCGGTCCTGGAGCTCGGCGAGGGATGGCCCGCGACCCTGGGGCCGGGCACCCACGCGATGGCCGGCGATGGCTAGTCGCGCGGGCCCTTCCTCGAGAGCCGGTCGAGCGCGCCGTCGGGCAGCATCGCAGCCAGCTCGGGGGTGAACTCGCCGTCGACCAGGACGAAGCAGACCCGCGCGACAGTGTCGCCGCGGTTGGCCCAAGCGTGGTCGGTGCCGCGCTGCACGACGATGTCGCCCGCGTGGAGGGTGACCTCGGAGTCGTCGAGCACGAGGGTGATCTGCCCCTCGAGGACGATGCCGTAGTCGACCGATGCGGTGCGGTGCACCGGCGACTGGAGGCCGCGCTCGTCGAGGAAGCCGGGAGCGAACTCGTTGATCCGGATCTTGGTGCCGCGCGGCGGTGGCGGCACGGCGAGCTCGCGGTCGGTCGGGTCGACGTCCTCGACCGCGGTCAGCGGCGCCGGGGCACCAGTCGTGCTCCAGATCTCGTGAAAGGCGACGCCGTCGTCGGGGAGCTCGCGGCTGATGGGCACGGGACCGTCCGCGACGACGACGGAGACGCCGTCAGGATTGTGGCCGGTGACGACACGACGAGGCACGCTGGGCATGCTCGTCAGAGTAGGAGCGATGCGCCGCGGGCGGGCATCCGCTTCGGTGATCCGAGGCATCCGCACCGCCGCTTTGGTCGCACGGCCGCGGGTGCTTGGCTGGTGCCATGAGCAAGCACGGCACCATGGCCACCGACCGTCCCGAGCGCTACGCCAAGCAGCTGGCCGGTCACTGGTCGGCGAAGGCGACGGTCACCGAGGACGGCGACGTGCGGACGCTGGTCATGGGCGGGGGCAACACCGTCGTCCTGCGTCCGGTGGCCGGTGCCCTCGAGATCGAGGCCAGCGTCCCCGAGGACGGCGACCTCGACCGCTGGGCACAGGTCGTGGCCGACCACCTCCAGCGCTTCGGCCAGCGTGACGAGCTCGAGGTCGTCTGGTCCTGACCGGGCGGGTCGACCGTAGGGTGGCGGCGTGCCCTCACCCCCGGACCGGTCGACCGAGCCGAGGACGCGGGGCATCCGGGCCCTGCCGGTCGATCCGCTGGTCCCGGTCGTGGCCGTCGTGTCGCTGGTCGTGTACGCCCTCCACGGGTTCCACGGGGCGCTGACCCGCGACCTGGGCATCTACGCCTACGCCGGGCAGCAGGTCGCCGACGGTGTGCCTCCCTACCTCGGCGTGCTCAACCGGGCCGGGCCGCTGGCCCACGTCCTGCCGGGCGTGGGCGTGCTGATCGCGCGCGTCGGTGGGCTGGACGAGGTCGTCACCATGCGGGTCTGCTTCATGCTGCTCGCAACGGCGGCCGTGTGCGTGTCCTACCTGCTCGGCCGGGACCTGTTCCGGTCGCGGGCAGTCGGCCTGGTCACCGCGGGCGCGCTGCTGTCGTTCCACGGCTTCGTCCAGTACGCCTCCAACGGGCCGCGCGAGAAGACCCCGATGACGCTGTTCATCCTCCTCGCGCTGTGGGCCGTGGTGCACCGCCGGTGGCTCGCCGCGGGCGTGTTCACCAGCCTCGCCACGCTGTGCCTCCAGACCGCGCTGTTCGCCACCCTCCCGGCGGTCGTGGTCGCCGCGCTCCTGCTGGCGCACCACGGCCGGCTGCGCGCCCTCCTCCGCGTGGTGATCGGAGGCGCCCTTCCCGTGGCCGTGCTCGTCACCTGGTTCGCCGCGGTCGGGTCGTTGCGGGCGGCCTTCGACGGCTTCTACTGGATCAACCGCACCTACACCGTCCCCGACCCCGTCACCGACGACCTCGACCGGGTGTGGCTGGACCTCCAGGAGGCGTACGGCGTCACCGTGTGGCTGCTGCTGGCCGGCTGCGTCGCCCTCGCGCTCGTCGCGCTGGCCGCGGTGTCCCGCCGGGCCAGGCGGGCGGAGCCGGGGCTCGTCGTGCTGCCCGCTCTCCTCGTCGGCCTGCTGGCGAGCCTGGCCTGGATCCGCAAGGAGTACGACGCCTGGCCCGACCTGTTCCCCGTCCTGCCGTTCGCGGCGGTCGGGCTCGGGGCCGCGTTCGCGGTCGCTGCGCACGCCGTCGCGCCGCGCCTCCGGGCGACGGTCGGTGCCGCGCTCGCCGTGACCGGGGTCGCGCTGGCGCTGACGTACTCCCTGACGACGCGCGACGACACCCTGGACCAGCAGCGGGAGGCGACGGAGGCGGTGCTCGCGCAGCTGCCCGAGGGCGCGACGATCACCTCCCTCGAGGCGCCGCAGCCCCTGGTGCTGACCGGCCGCACCAACCCCACGCGCCACCAGATGTTCCGCAGCGGGCTGCAGGACCACCTCGAGGACACGTGGCCGGGCGGCCGTGCCGGCTTCGAGCGGGACCTCCTCGACGACGGCCCCGACCTCGTGGCCGTAGGCGAGACGGTGTCGCAGCGGTGGCGGTCCTCGATCCGGCCGGACTACGTCTACGTCGGCAGCGCACCGCTGTGGGACTGGTACGCACGCGCGTCGCTGGGTGTCGGGACGATCGAGCGGTTGCGCGACGCCGCGGGCTTCGACCCGACGAGCCCCCTGGCCGAGCCCGAGGCGCCGCCCGGATGACGCGCGCGGCACGCGGCCCGGTCCTGCTCGCCGTCGGCTCGGTGGCGAGCGGGCTGCTCGCCTACGTGCTGTTCGCCCTCGTCACGCGCGGGCTCGGTGCGGCGGAGGCGGCACCCGTGACCGTGCTCTGGACCGTGTGGGCGCTGGCGGGTGCTGCCGTCACGTTCCCGCTGCAGCACTGGATCACCCACTCCGTGGTCTCCGGCCGCGAGGGCGACGTGCGCAGGTCCGCTGGTCGCGTCGCGACCCTCGTCGTGGCCGGCGCGCTCGCGCTCGGCGGGGTGTCGTGGGCGGTGCGTGGGCGGCTGTTCCGCACCGACGACGTCTGGTTCCCGGTGCTGACCACGCTGGTGGTCGTCGGCGCAGCGGCCGTCGGCGTGCTCCGCGGGGGACTGGCGGGTCGCGGGCGCATGGGAGCCGTGGCACTCACCCTGGTCGCCGAGAACGCCCTGCGCTGCGTGCTCGTCGGCGTGCTCCTGGCGGCCGGTGTGCACGACCCGGTGGCGCACGGGCTCTGCCTCGTCGCCGGCTCGCTCGTCGCGGTGTGGCCACCTGCCTGGCGGTACGCCGACGCCGGCCCGGGCCGCGCCCGCCCGCTGGCCTTCCTCGGTGGCGCCGCGTCGGGCCAGCTCGCCGCCCAGGTCGTGCTGACCGGAGGTGCGGTGCTCGTCGCGCTGCTCGGCGGGGCGCGCGCCGAGGTGACCTCGGTGTTCGCCGCGCTCGCGGTCTTCCGGGCCCCCTACCAGGTGGCCCTGGGGGTGCTGCCGCAGCTCACGGCGCACCTCAGCGCGCTCGTGTCCGCGGGTGACGGCGGGGCGGTGCGCGTGCTGGCTCGGAGGCTGGCCCTGCTCACCGCCGTGGGCGTCCCGACGGGTGCGGCTCTCGGGGCGTTCGCCGGCCCCGCGGTCCTCCGGGTCGTGTTCGGCGGGTCCGTCGACCTCGGCGCCGGCACCGCCGCGCTGGTGGCCGCCGGGTGCACCCTGGCCCTCACCAACGTCGCGCTCATGGTCGGCGTGCTCGTCCACGACCGCCCTGCCTGGGTGGCGACGGCTTGGGCGACGGCACTCCTGGCCGGTGCCGTGACGGTGGTGGCGCTGGGGGACCGTGGTCCCGCCGACCGCGCCGCGTCGGCCTTCGTGGTCGCCGAGCTGGCCGCCGCGGTCGCCCTGGGCGTCGCGGCCTGGGTCGTCCTCAGGTCGGGTCGGGGCGTCCGGGCCTGACCGCGGCGAGGAACACCGACGAACCGAACGGGAGGTCCGCGCGGCGCAGTACCCGGGCCTCCGCGCGGCACGTCGCGGTCAGCACCCGCTCGACCGCGGGTGGCACCTCGGGCAGGCGGGAGTCGCCGGCGGGAGCGCGGCGTACGCGACGGCCCGCCCGCTCGGCGACGAACAGCGGGAACACCCCTGTGAAGGCGTACGTCGCCCGCAGCACGCGCATCCCGGCCGACTCGACGAGCCCCACCAGCTGGGGCCGCGTGTAGCGGCGGTGGTGCCCGGCCTGCACGTCGTGGTCGGACCACGCCCACGAGTAGGCGGGGACCGAGAGGAGCATCCGACCGCCCGGGGCGAGGACGCGGACCAGCTCGGCGACCGCTCGGGCGTCGTCCGCGCAGTGCTCCACGACGTCGAAGGCCGAGACCACGTCGAAGGTCCCGTCGGCGAAGGGGAGGTCCGTCGCAGATCCGACGACGCCCTGGCCCGGGACCAGCCCGGCCGGGAAGAGGTCGAGGCTGACGTGCTGGTGCGCCCCGCGCAGCCAGCCCACGCTGGGGGCGTCGGCGCTGCCCACGTCGAGGGTGCGGCGCGGCGTCGCCAGGTGCGGCCCCATCACGGCGCCCAGCAGGTCGGTCCGGGCCCGGTGCCACCAGTAGCCCTCCCGGCGCAGCGAGGACGAGCCGGGCTGGCCGTCAGGCAGGCGGCTCACCGGTCGGGCAGCGTCGCGGTCGCCGCCTCGAGGAAGACGCTCACGACCCGGTCGAGCTCGGACTCGGAGAGGTTGTTGTGGAACGGCAGCCGCAGCAGGCGGTCGCTGATGTCCTGCGAGACCGGGCACTCCGTGTCCCGCACCGAGAACGCGCGACCCGCGTCCGAGGTGTGCAGCGGCTGGTAGTGGAAGGTGGCCTGGACCCCGGACTTGAGCATGAGCTCGAGCAGGTCGTTGCGCCGGTCGCGGTGGGGGAGCAGGACGTAGTACATGTGGTGGGCCGGGCTCCGGTCGGCCGGGACCCGCATCGGCTCGAAGTCCAGCTCCTCGGCGTGCGGCGCCAGCGCCGCCGCGTAGTGCTCGTGGACGCGGGCGCGCTTGGCCTGGATGGCGGTGCGCACCTCCAGCTGCCCGAGGAGGTAGGCCGCCAGCATCTCGGAGAGCCCGAAGGACGAGCCGGTGTCCTTCCACGTGTACTTGTCGACCTGGCCGAGCATGAAGGCGTGCCGGTTGGTGCCCTTGTCGTAGAGGACCCGGGCACGGTCGACGTCGTCGGGGTCGTTGAGCAGCAGCGCGCCGCCCTCGCCGCACACGAAGTTCTTCGTCTCGTGGAAGCTCAGCGTCGCGAAGCGGCCCAGGCTGCCCAGCGGCTCGTCCCGCCAGCTGCCGAAGAGCCCGTGGGCGTTGTCCTCGACGAGCACCACGTCGGGCCAGTCGGCGAGGACGGCCCGGATCTCCTCGACGGCGCACGCGACGCCTGCGTAGTGGACCACCACGACGGCGCGCACGTGCTCGTCGAGCAGGCTCGCGAGGTGCTCGGGGTCGATGCCGAGCGTGGTCGGCTCGATGTCGCAGAACACCAGGCCGGCGCCCTGTCGCGCGAACGCCAGTCCGGTGCTGGTGAAGGTGAACGACGGCACGATGACGGTGTCGCCCTCCTGGAGGTCCATCAGCATCGCCGACAGCTCGAGGGCGGCGGTGCACGAGGTCGTCATCAGCGCCTCCGCCGAGCCCGTGTGGGCGCTCAGGACCGCGGCGGCCTGCTTCGCGAACTCACCGCCCGAGGAGAGGTGCCCGCCGTTCACCGCCTGCTGGACGTAGTCGAGCTCACGGCCCTCCACGGCCGGGCGGTTGAAGGCGATCTCCGGTGCCTCGCCCACAGTGGGCTCCTTCCCGTCGTCGTTCACCACGGCAGCGACCTGCCGAGCATGTCCGCCAGTCGTTCGTTGCTCTCGCGGAAGCCCTCCTGGAGGGTTCCCCGGAGAGACGCGCTCAATACGGGTGGGTCGCCACCGCTTGCGTTGACCGGGCGCGTGGCCGGTGACGGCGTACGACCCGGGTCGAGGCCTAGGTCGGCCACCAGGCGGGGGAGCGCGCCGGGGTCGGCGAGCAGCTCCTCGAGGAACAGCACCCGGACGGTGTCGGGGAACGTCGAGGTCCACGGCCCCAGCTGGTCGGCGTAGCGTCCCCGCCTGACGTAGGTGAAGGGCGACACCGACGACGTCGCGGGGTCCCACGGGCGCTCCCGCTCCTCGAGGTCGGCGAGCAGGGCCTGCTCGAGGGGGCGGGTCTCCAGACCGTGGTCGGTGCTGAAGCGCCAGTGCGACACCGCCCGGCGCACCGGGTCGCGCAGCAGCACCACGACGTCGACCTCACCCAGCATGTCGGCGGCCCGTCGCGGTGCCACCGGGTCCTCGAGGTAGCTGGTGCTCTTGTCGGTGAGGAGCACGCTGTCGCCGGCGTGGGAGAACCAGGTGCGGTGGTAGTGCTCGAGGCCCCGGGCGGCGAGGGCCGCGTCGTTGAAGACCTTGGGCTCCGGCCGGGACGGACGTGCCATCGCGACGTCGGGGTGGCCGTCCAGCGCCGTCGCGAGGTACGTCGTCCCGCACCGCTGCGCGCCCACGACCAGCAGGTGGCGGTGCGTGCACCGCGTCACGAGGTGACCCTGCGGGCGACGTGGTAGCTGGTCGGCGCGCTGACCGCGTCGAGGGTGCGCACGACGTACTCCCCGAGCATGGAGAGCAGCATGATCACGAAGCCGTTCATGAGGGCGAGGAGCACGGCGATGGTCGTCCAGCCGGGGACCTGGGTGTCCACGAAGACGGACCGCACGAGGTAGAACAGGCCGAGCAGGAAGCTGCCGGCGGCCACGGCGAAGCCGAGCCCGGCCGCCGCCCGGAGCGGGAACACCGAGTAGCTGAACAGGATGGTCAGCACCAGCGACACGATGCGGCGCAGGCTGTAGTGGCTCTCGCCGACGGCGCGGGCGTCGTGCCTGACCAGCACGTCGGCCGGGTCGCTGGAGAACATCAGGGCCTGGCCGGTGATGTAGGGGTGTGCCGTGCGCGACGCGCAGATCCGCTCGACCACGTCGCGTCGCAGGATCCGGTAGTTGGAGACGGCGAGACCGGGCGGCTGGTGGAAGACCCGCCGGTTGATCGCGCTGATCACGCGGCTGCCCAGGCGCCGGTAGCCCCTGGCCTGCTTGCGCTCGAAGCGGCCGAAGACCACGTCGTGGCCCTCCATGGCCTTGTCGATCAGCAGGAGCGCCTGGTCGGGCGGGTTCTGCAGGTCGTCGTCGAGCGTGATCACGTAGTCGCCCGTCGCCTCACGCATGCCTGCGAGGTTGGCGTGGTGCTGCCCGTAGTTGCGGAGCAGGTCGAGCGCGACCACGTGGGGCGAACGGCGGGCCCGCTCGGCGATCACGTCCCAGCTGCCGTCGCGGCTGCCGTCGTTGACGAGGACCACCTGGTGCCGGAGACCGGCTCCCTCGAACACCTCGAGCACGCGGTCCACGGTGGCCCCGACCACGTCCTGGCTGTTGTAGACGGGGATGACGACCGAGTAGCAGAAGTCCGACGCGGTGCGTGCGCTCGCGCCGGCACCGGCAGGAGTGCTGGAGTTGACGCTCACCGTGCCCCTCTCGTCGTCGGACGACCCGTCGAGCATATGGCCCCGCCGCCGCACCCACTCCACCCCTGCGCGCAGGCCACCGGCACGGGGCGCCGGCTCACCGGAAGTCGCGCGACGACGCCCGCGCCTGGAGCACGGCCCCGGCGCCGGGCACGACGACGTCGATCGGCTCCACCCGGTCGGCGATGAGGTTGGTGACGCCCTCGTTGCGCTCGAGCCGGCCGCGGATCACCACTGCGACGCGGTTGCGGGCCGCCTGCCGGTGGGCCTTCATCACGCCGATCGAGCAGACGACGTTGAGCATGCCGGTCTCGTCCTCGAGATTGAGGAAGGTGACGCCCATCGCGGTGCCCGGCCGCTGACGGTGGGTGACCAGCCCTCCCACGTGGACGCGGCGACCCGGCTCGGTGGTGGCGAGGTCGGCGACGGACCGCACGCCCGCCCGGCGCAGGTCGTCGCGCAGGTGCTCCACGGGATGCCGCTCGGGCGAGATGCCGGTGGCCCACAGGTCGGCCAGGGTGATCTCCGGCTCGCTCATCCCGGGGAGCGTCGGCGCGGCGGGAGCAGGCGTCGTGCCAGCGAGGTGCCCGGCGCCCTCCGCGAACCCGGCCGCCCACAGCGCCTCCCGGCGCCCCATGCCCCAGGCGTCGAAGGCGCCCGCCGTGGCCAGCGCCTCGAGCTGGGTGGAGGTCAGGTCGGCGCGACGCGACAGGTCGGTGACGCCGGTGAACGGCGCCTCGTCACGGGCCGCCACGATCCGGCGTGCCACGTCGAGCCCGATGCCGCGCACCGAGTCGAGGCCGAGGCGTACGGCGAGCGCGCCGTCACGGCGGTGGGTGGGCACCGGGTCCGGGGTGCCCGGCACCCACTCGACCCGCTCGAACCGCGGTCGGCAGCACTCCTCGAGCCCGGTGGCGGCGACCGGGTCCGGGCCCGCAGCCTCGAGGTCGGCCTGGGCCGAGGAGAGCGTCACGTCGGGACGGCGTACGTCGACGCCGTGGCGGCGCGCGTCGCCGACCAGCGACTGCGGCGAGTAGAACCCCATCGGCTGGTTGCGCAGCAGCCCGGCCAGGAACGCCGCGGGGTAGTGCAGCTTGAACCAGGACGAGGCGTAGACCAGCAGCGCGAAGGACAGCGCGTGCGACTCGGCGAAGCCGAAGTTGGCGAAGGACAGGATCTTGACGTAGATCGAGTCGGCGAGGTCGCCGGTGATGCCGCGCTTCGCCATGCCGGCGTAGAGCTTCTGCTTGACCGACTCGATGCGCTCGACGCCGCGCTTGGAGCCCATCGCCCGGCGCAGCAGGTCGGCGTCGTCGCGGCTGCAGTCGCCGAGCGTGACGGCCATCGCCATCAGCTGCTCCTGGAAGAGCGGGACCCCCTTGGTGCGCTCGAGCACGGGGATGAGCTCGGGGTGGTCGTAGGCCACCGGCTCCTGCCCGGTGGCGCGGCGGACGTAGGGGTGCACGGCGCCGCCCTGGATCGGGCCGGGCCGGATCAGCGCGATCTCGATGGCGAGGTCGTAGAACTCCCGCGGCCGCAGCCGCGGCAGCGTGCCGATCTGCGCCCGGCTCTCGACCTGGAAGACGCCGATCGAGTCGGCGCGGCAGAGCATGTCGTAGACCGCCGGCTCCTCCTTGGGCATCGACGCGAGGTCCCACTCCTCGCCGAGGTGCTCGGCGACGAGCCGCATCATGTGGTCGAGGGCGCCGAGCATGCCGAGGCCGAGCAGGTCGAACTTCACCAGCCCCATCGACTCGCAGGCGTCCTTGTCCCACTGCAGCACGGTCCGTCTGTCCATCCGCGCCCGCTCGATCGGGCACACCTCGCCGATCGGCCGCTCGGTCAGCACCATGCCGCCGGAGTGGATGCCGAGGTGGCGGGGTGCGCCCAGCATCTCCTCGGCGAGCGCCACCACCTGCGGCGGCACGTCGTGCGCGTCGGGGTCGCCCTGGTCGCCGGCCACGACCGCCTTCCAGCCGTCGATCTGCTTGGACCAGGCGTCCTGCTGCCCGGGGGAGAAGCCGAGCGCCTTGGCCGCGTCGCGCACCGCCATCCGCGGGCGGTAGCCGATCACGTTGGCCACCTGGGCGGCGTTGCGGCGGCCGTAGGTGTCGTAGACCCACTGGATCACCTCCTCGCGGCGGTCGGAGTCGAAGTCGACGTCGATGTCGGGCTCCTCGTCGCGGTGCGCGGAGATGAAGCGCTCGAAGGGCAGCTTGTAGAAGACGGCGTCGACGGCGGTGATGCCGAGGGCGTAGCAGACGGCCGAGCTCGCCGCGGAGCCCCGGCCCTGGCACAGGATCCTGCGCTCGCGGGCGAAGGCGACGATGTCGTGGACGATGACGAAGTAGCCGGCGAAGTCCTTCTCGGAGATGACCCGCAGCTCGTGCTCGAGGCGCTCGCGGGCCTCGGCCTCGTGGGGCACGCCGGCGTACCGCTCGGCGAAGCCGCGCTCGGCCAGCACCCGCAGCCACGAGTCAGCCGTGTGCCCCTCGGGGATCTGCCGCTTCGGGAGCGCCGGGGACGCCTTCCTGAGGTCGAAGGCCAACTCGTCGGCGAGCGTGACGCTGCGCTGCACGGCTCCCGGGTACGCCGCGAGCGCGGCCGCCGTCTCCGCACCGCTGCGCAGGTGGGCCGAGCCCGACAGGTCGAGCCAGCCGTCGAGCTCGGTCAGGCTGCGCCGCGCGCGCACCGCCGCCATCGCGGAGGCCAGGCGGTGGCGCTGCGGGGTGGCGTGGTGGACGTTGCCGGCGGCGACGAGGTCGAGGCCGTGGACGTCGGCCAGCCGGGCGAGCGTGGCGTTGGTGGTGTCGGCACCCGGGCGCGGCGACAGCTCGACGAGGACGTCCTCGAGCCCGAAGAGGGAGGTCAGCCGGTCGAGGGCCTCGGCGGCGGCGGGCTCGCCGCCCTGGGCCAGCGCCTGGCGGACCGTGCCCTTGCGACAGCCAGTCAGCACCGCCCAGTGCCCGCGACCCTGCTCGCCGAGCTCGTCGAGGTCGTAGACCGGTCGCCCCTTCTCGTCGCCGCGCAGGTGCGCGTCGGTCATCGCCGCGGCGAGCCGGTGGTAGCCCTCGACCCCGCGGGCCAGCACCAGCAGGTGGCTGCCCTCGGGGTCCGGCACACCGTTCTGCGGGCCGCTGAGCCCGAGGGACAGCTCGGCGCCGAAGACGGTGGGCAGGTCGTACGCCGCCGCGGCCTCGGCCAGCATCGGGGCACCGTAGAAGCCGTCGTGGTCGGTGACCGCAAGCGCGTGCAGGCCCAGGCGCACGGCCTCCTCGACCAGCTCTGCCGGCGAGCTCGCACCGTCGAGGAAGCTGAAGTGGCTGTGGCAGTGCAGCTCGGCGTAGGGGGTGACGGTCGCCGGACGCTCGATCGTCCGGGCCTCGGTCGAGGCGTGCTTGCGCCGCGACACCGGCGCGTCGTCGGCACCGGGGAGGCCGCTGAGCCGGCGCTCGAGCTCCTTCCAGTGCATGGCGGGGTTGTTCCAACCCATTTAGATGGCACCTCCGCCCCATAGGTGGTCGAGTAGCCGAGCGAGGAACGAGCGAGGCGTTTCGGGACCCGCGGCAGTGAGGGGGTCTCGATACGCCGCTCGCTGGCGCTCGCGTGCTACTCGACCACCTTCCCTTCCCAGGTGGTCGAGTAGCCGAGCGAGGAACGAGCGAGGCGTATCGAGACCCTCAGTCATAGCCGGCCTCCAGCGACCAGCCCTCCGGCGCGCGGAGCAGCAGCCAGGCGCGGCCGTCGGCACCGACGACCTGGAAGCGGGCGGACGGCCCGGACCCGCCGGACCACCAGGCCTCGTCGGTGGGCCAGGGGCCTGCCCAGGCCGTCACGGGCTGCCAGGGGAGCACGCCACCGCCGACCCGGAAGCGGCGCGGCTCACCCGTGACGACCCCGCGGTCGGTAACGCGCACCTCCCGGCCGGCGTCGTCCACGACCTCGGCGGCCGGCGGGGTCGCGAAGACCCGCACGGGCGCCGGCCCCGGCACCTTGCCCGGCCACGGCCGGTCGAGCGGGCGCAGGTCGACCGCGCGCTCCCCCCACGGCACGAGGGACTGCCGGGCGGCCGGGCTGCGACCGCCCTGCAGCACCGGGCGGCGTACGGCGTCGAAGCCGACCATGCCCTGCACGCGGGCGACCCCGCGTTCGACGAGGTCGTCGGACGCGGTGCCCCACAGGGCCGCGCCGTGGGCCGCCGCCGGCTCGACCACCTCGGGCCGGAACCTGATCCGCTCGATCGGCGCGCGCACCTCACCCGACTGCTTGCGCGCCCGCAGCGAGCTGCCCACCCCGCTCGTGGACCCGGCGGACTGGAGCTGCCAGTGCACCCGGTCGACGAGGTCGCGCGCGGTGAAGTGGCGCGGGTGCAGCCAGGTGCGCGCGGAGCAGACGACGCCCTCGGACTCGGCCTCGATGCGAACGCCCGTGGCCACCAGCTGGTGGTGGGCCAGCTGGGAGACGAACCCCTCGGCAGTGGTGCGCACGCTGAAGGTGATCGCCTCCACCGAGTCCAGCGGCGGCTCGAACGGGACCTCGGCCTCGAGGTCGGGCGGCGGCGTCCGGGCGGCGAAGAGCGCCCGGTCCTCGCCGCGGGCACGCCGACGGACGGCCGCACCGTGGGCGCCGAGCCGGTGCTCGACGGCGTCGGCCGGGAGGTCGGCGAGGTCGCCGAGCGTGCGGAGGCCGAGTCGCTGCAGCAGGCTGACCAGCTCACGCCCACGCGGCCCGTCGTCCTGGAGCACGTGCACGGGCAGGCCGCGCAGGAAGGCCGCCGACCCGCCCTCGGGGACGACCACCCACGACTGCACCTCCGCGGTCCGGGCGGCCTGCTCGGCGGTGAAGAGGTCGTCGGCGATGCCGATCCGGACGTCCCAAACGTCGCCCTCGACGAGCGCCTGGCACGCGGTCGCCGCGGCGTCGGCCTCGGTGCCGTACCAGCTGCCCGGGGCGCGGACGGCGAGCAGGCCGGGGCGCAGCGCGGCCACCCCCGGGCGCAGGTCCTCGATGATCGACAGCACCGGCTCGAAGGCGCGGGCGTCGCGGTCGGGGTTGGCCGGGAGCAGGAGCAGCTCGGGGCACCGGGACTGCGCGTCGCGGCGCCGCTGGCCCCGGTGCACGCCCTCGGCCCGGGCCGGGCCGTTGCACACCTCGACGACGTTGGCGGACAGGACGGCGGCGGGGGAGCGGCGCGACCGCTCGGCCTCGTCGAGCGCGGCGACCACCGACCAATCGGGGCACCACACCACCATCACGCGCATGACCGGCTCATCCCGCCCGGTCGTCGGCGGCCCGCCGGATCTCGCGCACCTCCCGGTCGGTGCGGGTGTCCACCCGGTGGACCCCGGGCCAAGCCAGGTCGGCACGCTGCGGCGGCCGGGCACCACGGCGTACGGCGATGCGGGCGCGGCGCTCGGTGAGCTGTCCGGTGCCCGACGCCGGGCCCGCCCAGGCGGACTCCTCGATGCTCAGCCGGGCCTCGACCCGCGGCCAGTCGCCGTGCACGACCAGCACGGCCGAGCGCGTGCGCAACCGCGAGTCGAGGATGCCCGCCGTGCGCTCGCTGACCGAGGCAGGCGGGCGCAGCACGACCACCCGGAGCACGTCGACGAGGGCGGCGGTCACCTCCAGCCAGTGCTCGCCCGGGTCGGGCACGAGCACCGTGCGGGACAGCTCGATGCCCAGCTCGGCCGCGGCCTCGGCGCCGAAGTCGGCCCACCCCGCGAAGCCGACCCACTCACCGGCCCGCGAGGCCCCGGCGGCCAGCGCGAGGCCCAGCGCGGCCGAGTCCACGGCGTACGTCCCTCCGGCGTGCAGGGGCACCAGGTCGGCCAGCCCGGGCAGCGTGGGCACGGGCTCACCGGCGGGCTTGTGCTCCATGGCGGCGACCCGCTCGCGCAGCTGCTCCACCACCGACCGCGCAGGATCGAGCGCGGTGATCGAGCGGGCGGAGGACATGTGCCCATGATCGAACACGTGTTCGAACGAGTCAAGCGGAACCGGACAGGTCGCCCATTGGATCACAACCGAAGTGGACCCAGGCGCGTCTGTAGTGACGCATGGGATTGCTGCTTATGCTGACTCTGCGAAATTCGCTGATGTGGGGGTCTGGTCGTGTCGAAGTTCTCGAGGCTCGTGGGGAGCCTCTGTCTCGTGCTGGTCGCGTCGATGGGGGCCGCGGCTCCCGGGGCCGCGAGGACGGACGGATCGCCGGGTGCGCAGGAGGGCGCCGCGAACACCGTGTCCGCCAAGCCGGGCAAGCCCAAGCCCAAGAAGTGGACGGCGCCCAGCGGACCCTTCTTCAACGACCCGCACCTGAAGAAGGGCTGGTTCAACATCGAGAGGCGCGTGGTCGACACGATCCGCCACACGCCCAAGGGCTCCACGATCCGCATCGCGATCTACTCCCTCGACCGGATGCCGGTGGCGAAGGCGCTGGTCGCCGCCCACCGTCGCGGCGTGAAGGTGCAGATGCTCCTGAACGACCACTGGGAGAACCGCGCGATGAAGGTGATCCGCGCCGAGATCGGCAAGAACCGGCGCAAGGACAGCTTCATCTACAAGTGCCGGGCCAGCTGCCGCGGTGCGCAGAACGAGTTCAACAACCTGCACACGAAGTTCTACCTCTTCTCCCAGGCCGGCAAGACCGAGGACGTCATCGCCGTCGGCTCGGCCAACATGACGCTCAACGCCGACCGCCACCAGTGGAACGACCTCTACTTCAGCGACGGCAACCACCCCCTCTTCCGCCAGTTCGTGGCGCTCTTCAACGACATGAAGAAGGACTACTCCACGCGGCAGCCGACGATGAACTTCTGCGGGACGCCGACCGTCGGGATCGTGTGCGACGACTCGGTCGACAAGAGCACGGCTTGGGTCTTCCCGAAGAACTCCGGGCCCAAGAACGACCTGGTGATCGACCTGCTCAACAAGGTCCAGTGCCTGACGCCGAACGGCAACGGCGGTCAGACGCGGACCAAGCTGGCGCTGTCGATGCACACCATGCGCGGCGCCCGCGGTGACTACCTGGCGGCCGCGATCCGCAGGAAGTACGCCGAGGGCTGCGACTTCCGGGTCAGCTACGGCCTGATCGGCTTCCACACCAAGGGGATCCTCGGCGCCCCCACCAGGCGCGGCCGGATCCCGCTGCGCTCGACCGGGCTGGACTACAACACCGACGACAACTTCGACCTCAACAACGACGGCATCGACGACCTGATCCTCGACTACTACACGCACCAGAAGTACCTCGTCATCCAGGGCACCTACAACGGCGTCCCCGACACGAGCATGGTGCTCACCGGCTCGGTGAACTGGTCGAGCCTCAGCACCGCCAACGACGAGGTCTGGTTCACCGTCCGGGGCGAGCGGGTCGCGAAGAAGTACCTCAAGAACTTCAACTACCAGTGGAACTCGCCGCGCAACTCCCGCAACGCCTACACCACGACGTACGCCAACTTCCGCGTCGCCCGCTGGGTGAAGGGTCCCGACGGCACCACCCGCAAGGTGTGGCGCACCGTGCGCCGCAAGGTGACCACGGTCGAGCCCGACCACTACCGCAAGGGTCCCTACTGGGAGGACGACTGATCGTCGTCGATCCTCGTCGGGGCGGACCCACGAACCGTCCTCACCGGGCCTGACCCTCGGCGGTCTCGAACGCCTTCGAGTGGTCGGCCCAGACGTCGGCGAAGTGCGCGGCGTAGGCGTCGTGGACCTCGCCCCGCGGGACCATCACGACCAGCTCGTCGTTGAGCAGCGACACGTCGGACCAGTTCTCGGAGCCGGTCCACACGGCCCGGGTGGCGGAGCCGTCCCAGGTCCCGTCGACCGACATCCACTTCTCGTGGACGAAGTGCTCCCAGCCGGAGTCCTCGAACCCGGTCGCCGGGTTGCCGTCCACGTCGAGCGAGGCGCTCCGGACCCGGACATCGGCCTCCAGGAGCGTCGCGACGACGTCCGGCCCGGCTGCGCTCACCAGGGCCTGGATGCGGCACCCCTGCCGGTGCAGGTCCACCACACGCTCGGCCAGGTCCAGGCCGCGCGCACCCTGCCAGCCGTACATGCTGACCCGGACCACCGTGCGGCCCCCGACCCCGGTGCCGGGCAGGGCGTCGCAGCCGATGCCGGCCAGTCGCCGCGCGACGGCGTCGTCGTCGGGGGTCGTCGGCCGCCCGGCGGCGACGGTCGTCCGCACGTCGCCGTGGGTCAGGTCGACGGCCGGGGCCTCGACCAGTCGGTCGGCGGCGAGCTGGGCGAAGACCTCGCTGTAGTCGTCGTAGAGCTCCTGGCTCCCGGTGAAGGTGACCAGGTCGTTCCAGTGCACGCCGGCGGCGAAGCCGGTCAGGTTGGCCGAGCCCAGCATCACGACGTGCGGCTCGTCCGCGGTCGCGGAGAACAGGTAGAACTTCATGTGCTGGTTGCCGCGGTCGCCGAGCCGGCAGCTCGCGTGGCAGATCGTGACGAAACTCGGCTCGCTCGTGCTGCCGCAGGTGTCGTGGCCGACCAGGCGTTGGAGGCGGCGGGTCGAGGGGGAGACGAAGTTGTCGTTGAGCACGACCTGCACGGTGACCTGTCGACCCGTGCACGCCCGCAGGAGGGCGTCGGCGATGTCGCGGCGGTCGAAGCTGTAGGCCGCCATCCGGATCGTGCCGCCCCGGGGCGTGGCGTCGATCGCCCGCCGGATGTGGTCGGCGATGCGGTTCTGTGCGGCCACGTCGCCCGTCGGGTCGTTGAAGATGACGTCGGAGACCGGGGCCGCCGAGGCGGCGGGGGCCGCAGCGGCCGTGAGGCGGACGGTGTCGCCGGCCACGGCCGGGGAGCTCGCCGGCGAGCTTGCCGGGGCGCCGCCGACGGCTGCCCCGACCACCGGGACGGCCAGCGCTGCCGCCACGCCCAGGACCACTGAACCCGTCAGGAGTGAGGTTCGCATCTCGACCACCGATCCCGTTCGGCGGGAGCGTCCCGCCTCCTGGATCGACAGTCGTCTCGGGACACGTCCGGGGGCGCGGGGCCGGGGTCTCGGGCGCGGTGGGAACCTCCGGCACGGTCCGGGTGCGCAGTCTCGGGTGCCCGGCGTCGTGGTCCCGGTGTCCCGACGGTCCCGGGCCGGACCGGGACTGCGGACTCAGGCCGCCTGATTGTGGGCGGAACGCCGGACGCGGTGGGGCGGGCCGGTTAGCGTAGAGCTTCGGGCCACGCGACTCGCGTGGGAGGAGCACGACCTCGGAGGGAACCGGGTGCTGACCCTGCTCGCCACCCTCATGGCCGGCGCCGGACTCGTCCTGGCGGCGCTGGCGGCGTACGTCGCCTGGCACCGGGGCACCCGCATGGGCTGGAGCCTGGCGGTGATGCTCGTCGCCGTGGCGTGGTGGGGCACGGCGTACGCCGTGGAGCTGTCCGTCGACGAGATCGCGGTCAAGAGCACGTGGGGCGACCTGAAGTACGCCGGCGTGGTCACGCTCGCGCCCGCCTGGCTGGTCTTCGTGCTGCAGTACACCGGGCGAGGCCAGCTGGTCACCGGGCGCCTGGTGGCGTTGCTGACGATCCCGCCCGTCGCCGCCCTCGCCCTGCTGGCGGTGCCGGCCACGCACGACCTGGTGCGCTACTACCCGGCGACGGCCCACGCCGAGGAGCTGCCGATCGTCGCGACCGGACCGGCGTTCTGGGTGATCTTCGGCTACAACAACCTGCTGCTCGTGGGCGCGACCGTGCTGTTCCTCGCGAGCATGGTGCGGCTGGCGCGGACCTACCGCCGGATGGCGCTGGTGCTGCTGGCCTCGGCCCTGCTGCCGTGGGCGGCGAACGTCCTGCACAACCTCGAGGTCGGCTGGTTCGCCCGGATCGACCTGACCCCGTTCGCCTTCATCCTGACCGGTGGGCTGCTGGTGTGGGGCCTGTTCGAGGAGCGCCTGGTCGACCTCGCCCCGCTGGCCCGCAGCGCCGTGGTCGAGAGCATGGCCGACGCGCTGTTCGTCCTCGACGCCTTCGGGCGGATCGTCGACGTCAACCCGGCCGCCGTCGCGCTCGCGGACCGCAGCCGGGGCGAGCTCGTCGGCCGGCGGCTGCGTGACCTGGTCGAGCTCTCGGGGATCGCGGAGGTCGGCCCCAGCGGGCTGGTGCTCGGCGACCCTGCGGCCGGCGACCGGCGCACGTTCGACGTCAGCCAGCAGCCGCTCAAGGACGTCTCCGGCCGCACCGCCGGCGAGCTCGTGGTGCTCCGCGAGATCACCCAGCGCGTCCGCGACCAGCAGCGCCTGCAGGAGGTCCTCGACGACCGCTCCCGTGTCGCCGCCACCCTCCAGGCCAGCATGGTGCCGACAAGGCTGCCTGCCGTGCGCGGCTGCGAGGTCGCCAGCAGGTACGTCCCGGCGGGCGACGGCGGCGAGATCGGCGGCGACTTCCTCGACGTCTTCCCCCTGGACGACGACACGTGGGCGTTCGTGCTCGGGGACGTCAGCGGCAAGGGTGCCGAGGCCGCGGCCGTCAGTGCGGCCGCCCGCTACACCCTGCGCGCCCTCGCCGACTCGCGGAACTCGCCCGCGGCCACGCTGCGTGAGGTCAACGCCGTGCTCCAGGCGCAGACCGAGTCCGAGCGGCACTGCACCCTCGTGCACGGTCACCTCCGGCCGCCTCGTGCCGGCGACGCACCCGGGACGCCGGTGCGCCTCACCCTGTCCCTCGCCGGCCACCACTGGCCCTTGGTCCTGCGGGCCAACGGGAAGGTCGACGAGGTGGGCGACCTGGGCACCGCCCTGGCCCTGTTCGACGACCCCGAGCTGCACGACGCCGACGTCGACCTCGCTCCCGGCGAGGTGCTGTGCGTCTTCACCGACGGGCTGCTGGAGGCGCGACGGGGGAGGGACCAGTTCGGCTCCGAGCGGGTCGCCGAGCTGCTGCGCGCCCACCGCGACCTGCCCGCCGACGGCCTGGCCGGGGCGGTGCTCGACGCCGTGCGCGCCTTCCACGGCGAGGAGCTGGTCGACGACCTGGCGATCCTGGTGGTCCGGCACCTGAGCTGAGATCTACTGCTTCGTTCGGTGACGAAGTGACCCCGTCGACGGGTCGTTCGCCTCCGGCGGCGACGCCAGCAACGTCCTAGCGTGGTGTCATGAGGAGGAGCGGGGCCGCGTCGGCCTCGCCACTTGCCGTGGCGGTGGTCGCGACCAAGGCCGTCCTGCTCGTCATGCTCGCGCTGGTGCTGATCGACCCGGCGTGGGGGAACCTCGAGGGGAAGGCGCCTGTCGCGCGGGCCCTGCTCTACCCCTCCGTGGCGCTGGTCGTGCCCGTCCATCGGCTGCTGTGGCCCTCCACCCGGCCCTACCCGTGGCTGTCGGACCTCCTCCTGACCCTGTCCGGCTTCACCGACATCCTGGGCAACAGGCTCGACCTCTACGACCGGGTGTGGTGGTTCGACGACGCCGTCCACCTCGCCGTGACCATGTGCGTCTCCGCCGCCGTCGTGCTGCTCACGGTCGAGCGCACGGCGAGTGCCGCCCCGGTCCGGGACCGGGCGATCGCCTTCGGCATGACGGCGGGCCTCGCCTGGGAGGTCTTCGAGCTCGTCTCGTTCGTCACCCGCTCGAGCGAGGCACCGACCGCGTACGGGGACACGGTGGGCGATCTCGCCATGGACTGGCTGGGCGCCTGCCTGGCCGTCTGGCTCGTCCACGCGCGGTGGCGTCACCACCTCGCCGACCGGACGCGCGAGGAGGAGACACACGGCAGCGGGCCGGCCGGAGGCACCGGGCCGGGCAGGGTCTTCCGGATCGGTCCGGGGAGCACTAACTTCGAAAGGATCTCGGCTGCAACCGGGGAGACGCAGTGCACCAGGATCGTGACGACCAGGCAACGCCGACCGGGTCCGACCTCGGGTGGGTCGACTTCGACCAGCTCCTGCGTGAGGTCCTGACCCGGGTCGACGGCGTGCTCGACGAGCAGGCGCGGCTGCGGCACCTGCTCGGCGCCGTGGTGGGCATGGCCGCGGACCTGTCCCTGGACGGAGTGCTCGAACGCATCCTCACCGCGGCGCGGGGACTCGCGGGCGCCGAGTACGCCGCACTCGCGGTGCTGACCTCCGGACCGGACCGCCAGATCCGGATGTTCGTCCACCAGGGTGTGGACGAGGACACCGTCGTCCGGATCGGCCACCCACCGACCGGTCACGGACTGCTGGGGCTGCTGATCGACGACCCCCGCCCGATCCGGCTCCAGGACCTCGCCGCGCACCCGGCGTCGTACGGCTTCCCCGAGCACCACCCGCCGATGTCGTCGTTCCTCGGCGTGCCGATCCGCATCCGCGACCGCGTCTTCGGCAACCTGTACCTCACGGAGAAGGTCGGCGGCGGCGGGTTCACCGACCACGACGAGTCCGTCCTGGTGGCACTGGCGGCCGCGGCAGGCGTGGCGATCGAGAACGCGCAGCTCTACGAGGAAGCCGCGCACCGCCAGGCGTGGCTGACCGCCACCGCCGAGATCATCTCGCTGCTCGCCGACGACACCTCGACGGAGTCGACCCTCCAGCTGGTCGCCGACCGGGCGAGGTCGGTCTCGGCGGCGGACGTCGCGTGGGTCGTCGTCGGGTCCGACCCGTCCGACCTGCGCCTCGAGGTGGCCTCCGGTGCCCCGGTCCACGAGGAGGAGGCACACCGGGTCCCCCTGGAGAGCTCGCTGGCGAGCATCGTCGTCCGGACCGGCAGGCCGTTGGTGGTCGACGACGTCGCCAGGGACCCTCGCGCCGTCGACCCGTCCACGCTCACGGGATGGCCGAGGCTCGGGCCGGTGATGGTGCTGCCCCTGCGGTCCGGCCGGGGCGTGGAGGGAGTCCTGTCGCTCGCGTGGACGCCGGAGCACGCCGCAGGACTCCACCGCGTCGACCCCGCGCTCCCGGCGAGCTTCGCCGAGCAGGCCACGCTGGCGCTGCAGGTCGCCCGGAGCCGGGACGACCGCCAGCGACTGACGCTCTACGAGGACCGCGACCGCATCGGCCGCGACCTGCACGACATGACCATCCAGCAGCTCTTCGCGGTGGGCCTGTCGCTGCAGGCCACCGCCAACCTCTCCTCCGAGCCGGCGGTCGGCGAGCGGATCGAGCGGGCGGTCGGCGAGCTCGACGACACCATCAAGGACATCCGGCGCACGATCTTCGCGCTGGGCGTGCTCGACACGTCGGCGGACGTCCAGAGCGAGGTGGAGCGCATCGTCGAGCGGGCGGGAGCCACCATGAAGCTGCGACCGAGGCTCCGGGTCGAGGGTCCGCTCCGCAGCGCCGTCGGCCCGGACCTCGCCCCTGACCTGCTGGCAGTCGTGGGCGAGGCCCTCACCAACGTGAGCCGTCACGCGCAGGCGTCGTCCGTCGACGTCCAGCTGGTCGCCGACGCCGACCGGCTCGTGGTGACCGTCGCGGACGACGGCGTGGGGATGGGGCCGGACCTGCTGGAGAGCGGCCTCGCCAACATGCGGGTGCGCGCGCGCCGCCACGGGGGCGAGCTCCGCCTGGAGTCCGCGGCGGGCAGCGGCACGACCGTCACCTGGACCGTGCCCCTCGACGGCCGGGCACCCGGGTGCGGGCTCCCGGAGGAGGACGGAGTCCCGGGTCCGGGTCCCGAACGAGGTGGGACCTTCGTCGGTTGACCGCACCGCCGGGCTCGACTGCGATGGACACACGCACCGCGGGGCCAGCCCGGGTGTCCCACGTCGGGGTGAGTCCGGCCGTACGCCGTGCCGGGCAGTCGCACACCTGAGCGTGCGCGACGGGACACCCGGGCTTCCCCGTCCGGGTGACGGTGCCTTCGACGGGAATGAGGTCGTTGGGCCCGGTCGGATGGGGCGGGAAGTCCGGGGTGCAACGGGTGCCGGGCGGCGTACCGTCGAGGTATGGGGCACCAGGACCCGCAGGACGCCTCCGAGGAGCGACCGATCACCGTGTTCCTCCTCGACGACCACGAGCTCGTCCGGCGGGGCGTGCGCGACCTCCTGGAGAGCGAGGGCGACATCGTGGTCGTCGGCGAGTCCGGGCTCGCTGCTGAAGCCGTCGACCGCATCCGGGTGCTCCGCCCTCGGGTGGCCATCCTGGACGGGCGGCTTCCCGACGGCACGGGCATCGAGGTGTGCCGGCAGGTCCGCTCCGCCCAACCGGACGTGGCGGGCCTGATCCTGACGACGTACGACGACGACGACGCGCTGTTCTCCGCGATCATGGCGGGTGCGGCCGGCTACGTGCTGAAGCAGGTGCGCGGCACCGACCTCGTGGCGACCGTACGCCGGGTCGCCGCCGGGCAGTCGATGCTCGACCCTGCCGTCACGGCACGCGTCCTGGAGCGCCTGCGCGAGGGGCCGCACCAGGACCCGCTGCTGAGGCACCTCACGCCGAAGGAGGAGCAGATCCTGGGCCTGGTCGCCGAGGGCCTGACCACCGGCAGATCGCGGAGGAGCTGGACCTGGCCGAGAAGACCGTGAAGAACTACGTCTCCATCGTGCTGAGGAAGCTCCGCGTGGAGAGCCGGACCCAGGCAGCGGTGCTGGCCACCCGGCGCACCAGGGCGCCCGGCGCTGACCGGCGCTGACCGGCGCGGGTAGAGCCCAAGGTCCCACCCGGGATGGGTGCGTCGGACCCCCCGAGCCCGGTCGGTGGCCTCTGGGCTCCCACCCTCACGGCGAGCCACCGTGGAGCCGTGCCCGCTCGTCGTCGACCGAGCGGGGCGACCGTCCGGAGGGAGCTCACCGTGAGGATCTACCGCTTCGCGTGGGGAGTGACGGCAGGCGCGGTCACCGCGTGGGCGGCCGCCGGCGTGGTCGCGTCGGGGGAGTGGCCCGGCGTGCTGGCCGTGGCGTGCATGCTGGCCACCTGCGGGGGCATCCTGGCCTTCACCGTGTGCGAGGACCGTCCCGACAGGTGGCGTTGGACCGCGTGGGCGTCGTGGTGGACGGGCGCGGCGGCCGTGGCGTGGGGCAGCCTGGTGACCACGCAGGGTGGTGTCGGCAGCCTGGTCGTCCTGCCGTTCCTGGTGACCTGCCCGGTCCTGCTCGTCCAGGCCCGTCGGCTGCTGCTCGGCTGGAGCCTCCGGCGCGCCAGCGGACCGCCCGAGACGCTGGGCCGGCGGGAGCTGCTCCGGCGTTGGGAGTGGACGACCTGCGAGGTGCTGCGCGATGCCACGCCCCTCGAGCGTCGCCTGGCTCTCGTCGAGCAGCGGCGGGCGTTGCTGGACGAGCTCGAGCGTCGCGACCCGGCACACTTCGACGAGTGGGTCGTGACCGCGGTCCCGGACCGGGCGCCGCCGCGGCAGCGGCACCGTCGCGCCTGACCCGCCACCTCACCCGCGCTCGAGCGGGCGGGCCGGCCCTCCGGTGTGGATCTCCAGGCGCAGCCTGGCCAGGCTCACCGCCTGGTCGAGCTCGGCGACACCGAGGGCGCGCAGGACCGTGCGGTAGGAGTCGGTCACCAGGCCGAGCACCCTCTCCGCCGGTGCCTGGGGAAACTCGCGGTGCAGGTGGCGCACGGCGGCGTCCATCGCGGCCGTGTGCTGTGGCGCCGCGGTCGTCCCGCCCAGGGCGGCCGTGAGGTCCTGCACGTGGTGCAGCACGGCCACGACCTGGCCGTCGTGGGTGACCGGCAGCTGCACCGGCAGCCACACCTTCAGGACGAAGGCGCCCCGGTCGTGGGGGTGCGGGGTGTCGTGGCGCACGGGGCCGAGCCAGCACGGCCGGCCGGTCCGCAGCACGTCCTCGATGCCGGCACAGAAGGCCGCCAGGCTGCTGGCAGCAGGATCGCTCGGGTCGGCGGGGAAGACGTCGACGGCGACCTGGCCGACCAGCCGCTCGGCGGGCACACCGGTGGCGCGCGAGAAGGCCGCGTTCGAGGCGCGGATCCGCAGGTCGTCGTCGAGCAGCGCGTACGGCGACCACCGGTCACCGAACCACGGCGCCGAGCGCACTCGTGCCACCACGTGCTCCGGGATCACGGCGACCTCCTGTCCCAGTCGGACGAGCGCCCGGCGCTACGACCCTGCGCCGGCGACGGTGCCCCGGGCGGCGGCCGGGGTGGGATCGTTCGTCTCCACGTCCGCGAGGGCCACGTCCAGCAGGTCGTGGGCGAGGCCGGCGAGCGCCCGGCACGCGGCCAGCTCGTCGCCGATCTCGGGCACGTCGCGGTCACCGGGACGCCGCCGGGCGAAGGCCTCGTGCCGCAAGCCCGGACCGGAGTCGGTGTGCAGGATCGCCTCGGCCCGGGTGGACCCGTCCTGCTCGAACAGGTTGACGGTCACGTTCCAGGTGCGGGTGTGCATGGTCCCTCCTTCACGCTCGTGCGCCGCGCCGGCTGCGCGGACCCTTCGAGCATGCTGCGCCCGGGACGCACAGGCAGCGGGCGAGCGACACCCGGTGCCGGGACCTTGGTCCCGGCCCAGCCGGGCGGCAGCCGCACGGTGCCGGGGCTCCACCGTCAGGTCCGGGCGACCTCCGCGGCCTGGAGCGGCGACTCGTGGAGCCGGTCGCCCAGCCAGCGGCGTACGGAGCCGGTGGCGTGGAGCTGGAGCACGTCGGGACCGTCGGGGAGCCGGTGCCCGAGGGTGGTCAGGCTGTCCAGGCACCGGAGGCCGGCCATCGTGGCGGGTCCGCCGCGCACGTCGCTGGTCAGGTGGAGCTCCTCCACGAGCGCAGGCGATCCGGAGCACGACGCACGGGTGGTGCTGGTGAGGGTGCCGCCGACCTCGCCGGTCCGGCCGAAGACGATCGACTCGCGCAGGGTGACCTCGGAGCCGCCGGCCGCGTCCACGACGGTCGACCGCACGACGTCGGCGCCACCACTCACGACGAACGGCTCCGCCCGCCAGGTGAGTCGGGCGCCGCCGGTCAGCCGTACGTCGACCTCCCAGCGTGCGGACCGGCCGCGCATGTCGTACGCCACCGTGCCGGCGGTCTCCACGACCTCGAGGGCGACCGGACCGTCGACGACGACCTCGACCCGGACGTGGTCGTCGGCGAGCAGCAGCGCGTGCGTCGCGACCAGCGCGACCCGCACCTCGCCCGGCCCGGACGGCAGCCGGCGAGCGGCCAGCGCGCCGTCGCGGAAGCCGCAGCCGTCCCGGCCGACCTCAATGCGCGTGAGGTCGGCCATCGGAACCGCGGTGGGAGTGGATCGTGCCGTCGGCGTGGCTGTGCGGCGCCATCGGGCCCGGGTCGACCGGGGTGTGCTCGCCCGACCTGTGGGAGGCGAGCGTCTCCCGCACCCAGCCGGCCAGCCGGGAGACCGAGGCGGGGTCGGTGCGCGAGAGCGCCAGCACGGGACGCCCGTCGCGCGCAGCGGCGGCGTCGGCGACCATGCGCTCGACGTCGACGCCGACGTGGGGCGCGAGGTCGGTCTTGTTGACCACCAGCAGGTCGGCGCGAGCGATGCCGGGCCCGCCCTTGCGGGCGACGTCCCCGCCTCCCGCGACGTCGAGGACGAAGAGCTGTGCGTCGACCAGGGCGGGGGAGAAGGTCGCGGTGAGGTTGTCGCCGCCGGACTCCACGAGCACCACGTCAAGCGGGGTGCCGGCCGCTGCGTAGTCGGCCTCGAGCGTCTCCACCTCGATGAGGTTGGGCGTCACGTCGTCGCGGATGGCGGTGTGCGGGCAGGCGCCGGTCTCCACGGCACGGATCCGGTCCGCGCCGAGGATGCCCTCGGACCGCAGGAAGCGGGCGTCCTCGTCGGTGTAGATGTCGTTGGTGACCACGCCGAGCTCGAGCTCGTCGGACAGGGCGCGACAGACCGTCGCGATGAGCGAGCTCTTGCCGGTGCCGACCGGGCCGGCGACGCCCAGGCGGAGGGATCGGGACTCAGGCATGGAACAACCTCATCTTCGCGGTGGCGTGCTGCTCTGCCCACAGGTCGATCATGGGAGCGCCGCATGCAGGGATCTGGTGGGGCTCGGTCAGGCCGGCGACGGCGTCGACGACCAGCTCGATGTGTGGGTGCAGCTCCACCAGCCAGCCGGCGGCCGCCGCCGGGTCGACCGGTAGCAGCTTGAGCGAGGCGGCTACGACGGTCTGCGCGTCGTCGTACGCCGCCAGCCGCGCCACCTGCGCCGGGTCCAGTCCGGTGACGGCAGCGATGACGCCGAGGACGACCGGACGGGCCAGCTCGGTGTCGCGGGGCAGGTGGCGCACCACGTCGGGCCACAGGCGCTCGGCGAGGCGCAGGTAGCCGCGACCCATCCGCGCCGACGCGGCCCGCATCGCGGCGCTCGGCGTACGTGCGGCCCAGTGGTCGACGACGGCGAGCGGGTCGACCCCGCTGAGGGCGAGGTGCCGGGCCACCACGGCGGTGCCGGCCTCCACGCGGACGACCGTGCGCAGCCGGTCGCGCGCGTAGCCGACGACCTCCTCCAGGGCACGACCGTCAGCGGCCAGCCCGGACCGGACGGCCGGCTCCAGCCCCGCGGACTGCGTGTGGCCGCCCGTGGGCAGGCGCGCGTCGGCCAGCATCAGGGCGACGGTCTCGGCGTACGGCACCAGGATCGCCTCAGAACATCGTGTAGAGCTGGGCGAGCGGGAGCCGTTCGGCCGGGGCCGGCTCGACCTGCTCGCCGTCGACGGCGATGGCGAAGGTCTCGGCGTCGATCTCGATGCGCGGCAGCGCGTCGTTGTTGCGCATCGCGGCCTTGCCCACCTCCCGCGTCGGCTGGATCGGCAGGAGCGTGCGGCGCAACCCGAGTCGCCCGGCGAGGCCGTCCTCCAGCGCCACGGGGGCGACCCAGGAGACAGACCGGTCGGAACCCGTCGCGTCGGCGAACGACGGCCGCATCAGCACGGGCTGGGGCGTCGGGATCGAGGCGTTGGGGTCGCCCAGCGCGGCCCAGGCGATGGTGCCGCCCTTGATCACGACCGACGGCCGGACGCCGAAGAGCTTCGGCTCCCACAGCGTCAGGTCGGCCAGCTTGCCCACCTCCACGGAGCCGACCGTGTCGTCGATGCCGTGCGCGACGGCCGGGTTGATCGTGTACTTGGCAACGTAGCGGCGGGCCCGCTCGTTGTCAGCCGGCAGGGACTCCCCGAGCCGACCCCGACGCGCCTTCATGACGTGGGCGACCTGCCACGTGCGGGTCACGACCTCGCCGATGCGACCCATGGCCTGCGCGTCGGAGGAGGTGATCGAGATGGCGCCGAGGTCGTGCAGCACGTCCTCGGCGGCGATCGTGGTGGCCCGGATCCGGGACTCGGCGAAGGCCAGGTCCTCCGGGACGTCGGGCGAGAGGTGGTGGCACACCATCAGCATGTCGAGGTGCTCGGCGACGGTGTTGACGGTGTGCGGGAGCGTCGGGTTGGTGGAGCCCGGCAGCACGTTGGGGTCGCCGGCCAGGGTGAGGATGTCGGGGGAGTGGCCGCCGCCCGCGCCCTCGATGTGGAACGCGCTGATCGAGCGTCCGGCGATCGCGCGGCGGGTGGACTCGACGTAGCCGGCCTCGTTGAGCGAGTCGGAGTGCAGCGCGACCTGCAGGCCCCACTCACCGGCAGCGGTGAGGGCGGCGTCGAGGGCGGCAGGGGTCGATCCCCAGTCCTCGTGGACCTTGTAGCCGCCGGCGCCACCGAGCGCCTGCTCCGCCAGGCCCTCCCGCGAGACGGTGTTGCCCTTGGCGAGCAGCACCACGTTGAGCGGTACGGCGTCGAGCGCGCGGTGCATCTGCGCGAGGTGCCACGACCCCGGGGTCACCGTCGTGGCCTTCGAGCCCTCCGACGGTCCGGTGCCACCGCCGATGATCGTGGTGATCCCGGTCGCCAGCGCCTCGTGCAGCTGGGACGGGGAGAGCAGGTGCACGTGCGAGTCGATCGCGCCCGCGGTCAGGATCCGGCCCTCACCCGCGATCACGTCGGTGGAGGGGCCGATCCGGAGGTCGGGATGCACGCCGTCGGCGATGTCGGGGTTGCCGGCACGGCCGAGCGCGACGATCCGGCCGTCGCGGATGCCCACGTCCGCCTTGACGATGCCCCACCAGTCGAGCACGAGGGCGTTGGTCACGACGGTGTCGAGCGCGCCCTCGGCCCGGGTGGTCGTCCCCTGCGCCATGGACTCGCGCACCGACTTGCCGCCGCCGAAGACGGCCTCGTCGCCGCCGACGGTCAGGTCGTCCTCGACCTCGACCCACAGGTCGGTGTCCCCGAGCCGGACCTGGTCGCCGGTCGTGGCGCCGTAGAGGGCGGCGTAGGCCGCGCGGTCGATCTCCACCATCAGAGCTGCACCTCCGACTCGTCCTTGCCGGGCTGGATGCCGGGCACCCGCCGCGCACCGCCCAGCGCGACGGCGATGACCTCGCGCGTGACCCCGGGCTCGAAGCGGCGTGAGGTGCCCGACGGCACGTCGAGCCGGAAGCCGCGGGCGGCCTCGCGGTCGAAGGCGAGCGCAGGGTTGGCGTCGGGCAGGTGCAGGTGGGAGCCGACCTGGATGGGGCGGTCGCCGGTGTTCTCGATGACCAGCGTGATCGTCTCGCGGCCCTCGTTGAGCACGACCGAGCCCTCGCCGACCCGCACGGCGCCCGGCCCGTCCGTCGTACGCCCTGCGACGGGGTCGTGGAGGGTGACGAGCTTGCGGCCGTCGGGGAAGGTCGCCTCGACCTGGACCTCGTGCAGCATGTCGGCGACGCCGTCCATCACGTCGTCCGCGGACAGCACCTCGCGGCCTTGCTGCATGAGGTCGCTGACGGTCGCGTCCCCGTCGCGGGCGCGCTCGATGACCCAGGTGGACAGCAGCGCGACCGCCTCGGGGTGGTTGAGCCGCACACCCCGCTCCCGACGGTCGCGGGCGACCATGCCCGCGACCGCGAGCAGCAGTTTCTCGGTCTCGGACGGCGTCAGGTGCACGTGGAGCTCCAGGTCAGAGGGGGGAGAGATGGGGACGCCCCCGACCTGACGGGCAGGTCGGGGGCGTCCGCGGGGGTGCTCAGATGTCGTAGTAGAGCTCGAACTCGTGCGGGTGCGGGCGCAGCTGCACGGGCGCGATCTCCTGGGTGCGCTTGAAGTGGATCCACGTCTCGATCAGGTCGTCGGTGAAGACACCGCCGGCCGTGAGGTACTCGTGGTCCGCCTCGAGCGCGTCGAGCACGGCGTTGAGCGAGGTGGGCACCTGGTTGATCTCGGCCATCTCGTCCGGCGGCAGCTCGTAGATGTCCTTGTCGATCGGGGCCGCGGGCTCCGTCTTGTTCTGGACGCCGTCGAGGCCGGCGAGCATCAGCGCCGCGAAGGCGAGGTAGGGGTTCGCCGACGGGTCGGGGAAGCGGGTCTCGACGCGCTTGGCCTTGGGGTTCGCGCCCGTGATCGGGATGCGGACCGAGGCGGAGCGGTTACGCGAGGAGTAGACCAGCGAGATGGGGGCCTCGAAGCCGGGCACCAGGCGGTGGTAGGAGTTCACCGTCGGGTTGGTGAAGGCCAGCAGCGACGGGGCGTGCTCGAGGATGCCGCCGATGTACCAGCGGGCGGTGTCGGACAGGCCGGCGTAGCCGGTCTCGTCGAAGAACAGCGGCTCGCCGTCCTTCCACAGCGACTGGTGCACGTGCATGCCGGAGCCGTTGTCGCCGAAGATCGGCTTGGGCATGAAGGTGACCGACTTGCCCTGCTCCCACGCGGTGTTCTTGATGAGGTACTTGAACTTCATCACGTCGTCGGCGGCCTTGAGCAGCGTGTCGAAGCGGTAGTTGATCTCCGCCTGGCCGGCGGTGCCGACCTCGTGGTGGGCACGCTCGACGTGGAGGCCGCAGGCCTCGAGGTTCTTGACCATGTCGGCGCGCAGGTCGCTGTAGTGGTCGTAGGGCTCGACGGGGAAGTAGCCGCCCTTGAGGCGGGTCTTGTAGCCCTTGTTCTGGCCGTCGTCCTTGCCGGAGTTCCACCAGCCCTCGACGGAGTCGATGTGGTAGTAGCCCTCGTTGACGCCCGTGCTGTAGCGGACGTTGTCGAAGATGTAGAACTCGGCCTCGGGGGCGAAGTACGCCGTGTCGGCGATGCCGGTCGAGTCGAGGTACGCCAGCGCCTTGCGCGCGATGTTGCGCGGGTCGCGGCTGTAGGCCTCGCCGGTGATCGGGTCGTGGATGAAGAAGTTGACGTTCAACGTCTTGGAGCGGCGGAACGGGTCGACGTAGGCCGTCGTCGGGTCCGGGAAGAGCGACATGTCGGACTCGTTGATCGCCTGGAAGCCGCGGATCGAGGAGCCGTCGAAGCCGAGGCCGTCGTCGAAGACGCTCTGGTCGAACGAGGACGCCGGGACCGTGAAGTGCTGCATCACGCCGGGCAGGTCGCAGAAACGGACGTCGATCATCTCGACGCCCTCGTCCTTGATGAACTTCAGGAGCTCATCGGAGTTGTTGAACATTCGGTTCCTCCTTGACGGCGACCAGCGCGCACGTCGAGTTTGCAGCGTTCGGGAGCGGAGCCTCGTTGCACCGTGTCGCCCACGCTAGATCGGAGCAGTTTCCTGACCGTATCCCGATTGTTTCGGCCGTGTTACAGGTCGTCCGCGGGCTGGCGGGGGCGGACACGCCCCAGGGGTGCAAAATCCACCCCTTGGGTTACTCGCGCGAAACCCGGCGCGGATCTACGGTCAGTCATGACTCGGGCACGGACGCTGACGCTGTGGGGCATGGGAATCTCGGCGACTGTGGTCCTCGCCGCCTGCGGGGGTGGCGGCGAGGACGACCCCCAGGACTTGCCGGCCAGCGCGTCGTACGGCATCGAGACGCTCATTCCCGCGGTCGCGAAGGCCGTCGGGGGCGAGGACTACGTCCACCTCGGCATCGGCGACCACCGCGGACGCGCCGAAGTGCAGGTCGACCTCGCCTGGGCCGACGAGCCGGAGCTCCGCGCGCTCACCGGCGACGAGCCGGGGGAGTTCCTCGAGTTCCGCCGGGTCTCGGGGCGGATGTACGTCGGCGGGGAGGCGGCCGGCAACACGTGGACCTGGCTGCCCGACGACGACCCACGCGCGCTGGGGGAGGACGACGACTTCGACTCCGGCGCCGCGTCCGTCCTCCTCGCCCTCGACGTCCCCGGCGACTACGAGGCGCTCGTCGACGCCGTCGACAAGGTGGAGAACAAGGGCGAGGAGGAGATGGGCGGGGTCGCCGCCACCCACTACCTCGTCACCGTCGACTCGCAGGCGTGGCGCGGCGCGCTGGCGGAGCACTCGGTGCACCGGCAGTTCGAGGTCGAGGACGCGCTGCTGGTCGACATCTGGATCGACGAGTCCTCGCTCCCGGTGCGCCTGGAGTACTCCGGGACCGGCAACGACGACGCGCGGATCGACTACACCAGCTGGGGCACGCCGATCGCGGTCGTCGAGCCCGAGGACGCCGAGCCCGTGGGCAGCCGCTCGTCCTAGCCACCTACGCTGGGCGCGTGCCACAGCCCGACCCGACGTACGCCCCCGCCGACCTCACGCCCGCGACGTGGGGACGTCGCATCCTGGCGCTCGTCGTCGACTGGGTGACCTGCCTGGCCGTGGTGGAGGGCCTGGTCGCCGTGGGCCTCCTCGCCGGCAACCCCAACGGGCTCGGCACCCTGGGGCTCTTCGTCCTGGAGTCGGCGTTCTTCACCGCGCTGGCCGGTGGCTCCTTCGGCAAGCTGGTCGCCCGGGTCCGCGTGGTCCGGCAGGACGACCCCTCCCGGCCGGTGTCGCTGCTGCGTGCCGTCCTGCGCAGCGCGCTGGTCGCGCTGCTCGTGCCGCCGCTGCTCACCTTCGACGGACGCGGCCTGCACGACCTCGCCGCCGGCACGCGCACCGTCAGGGTCTAGTCCGGTCTGGTCCACTCCACGCGGGGATCAGCCTTTTACCGCGTCGGTTGGTCGCGGCCCGACGAGCCCGGGCGTAGCGTCGTGAGCTGGCCACGGGGGACCTTCTGGCTGTCGGAACTCGATGAGGAGGACCGATGACGACAACCTCGAACAGAAGCATTCGTGTGGCGCCCGCACTCCGAGCAGGACGGCTGACGGCAACGACAGCCGTCGCCGCGCTCCTCTCGCTGCTCGCGCTCATCGCTCTCGGCGGCGTCGCCGAGGCGACCGACGACGAGGGCTCGCACGACGCCCTCGCCCCGACCGTCACCACCGCACTGGGCTCGCACCCGCACGCGCACCCGACCGGGTCCACGCCGGGCGACGTGGTCGTCGCGTGGAGCCAGATCGTCTTCGACGCCGCGATGACGGACGACAACTACATCTCCTTCCTCGGCGTGCGGCACCAGGCGATGGTGCACATCGCCATGCACGACGCGCTCAACGCCATCCGGCCCAGGTACGAGCAGTACGCCTACTTCGGCCGGTCATACGGCTCCGACCCCGTGGCGGCCGCGGCTGCTGCGGCACACGACGTGCTCGTGGCGGTCTACCCCGCCCAGCAGGCGACGTTCGACGCGGACCTCGCGACCTGGCTGGCGACCGTCCCCGACGGCCCTGCGAAGACACGGGCCCTGGCCCTCGGGGCCGCATCGGCGGCGGCCATCGTCGCGCTCCGCCAGGACGACGGGACCGTCGTCGACCTGTTCAGCTCGACGTTCGTGCCGGGCACGGAGCCGGGCGACTACCAGTTCGTCCCGCCGTACCCGTTCACCTTCGCCGAGGACTTCCGCTACGCGACACCCTTCGGGCTCACGTCCCCGGAGCAGTTCCGGGTGCCGCCGCCCCCGTCGCTCCGGAGCCGCACCTACGCCCGCGCGTACGACGAGGTGAAGTCGGTCGGCGTGCTCGGCAGCACGACCCGCACCGCTGACCAGACCAGCTACGCGAGCTGGTGGTACGAGTCGTCGGAGATCGGGTGGGCCCGGATCGCCCGCGTGACCGCGACGAGCGAGGAGCTCGAGCTGTGGCGGGCGGCGCGGATGTTCGCACTGGAGAGCATGGCGCTGTACGACAGCTACGTCGCAGGGTGGGACTCCAAGTTCCACTGGGACTTCTGGCGGCCCTACACCGCGATCCGCGCCGGTGACACCGACGGCAACCGCCGCACGGTCGCCGACCCCGCCTGGCTGAGCCACCTGGAGACCCCGCCGGTGCAGGACTACCCGTCGACGCACAGCGTGCTGGGTGCCGGGGCGGCCGAGGTGCTGAAGCGGGCCTACGGGACCGACCACGTGCCGTTCTCGATGGACTCGACCACGGCCCTGCCGACGGATCCGATCCGCTCGTTCGAGACCTTCACCCAGGCGGCGGACGAGAACGCCGACTCGCGGGTGCGGGCCGGCATCCACTTCCGCTTCTCGACCGAGATGGGCAAGGCGCTCGGCCGCAAGGTCGGCGCCTACATCGTGAAGAACCACCTCCGGCCCCTGCGCCACGGGCACTGAGGCCGGTCACGTCCAGCGGGGCCGACGCGCCCCGCTGGACCCTCACGGCGGGACGCGGAGGTCCGGGGACCTCGGGGGGAGTGGGGTCAGCGACCTCGCTGCTGCGAGCGCATGCCCTTCATCGAGGTCGGGACCGGGCCCTTGGGGAGCGGCAGCTTGCCGCGCTGGGCGTCGAGCGCCTTGAGGCGCTGGAGGATGTCGGTCATCTCGGCCGGCTTCACGGAGCGGCCGAGCTTCTGCACGTGGCGCACCAGCTTGGGCAGCGGGACCTCGCCCTCGCCGCGCCCGGCGACGATCTCGTGGATCGGCACCTCGTAGGCGACGCGCTCGTGCTTCTTGCGCTCGGTGGCGAGCAGCTGCTTCACGCGGCTGGGGCTCGAGCCCTCCCCGACCAGCACGATGCCCGGCGGACCGACCACGCGATGGACGACGTCCTGCTGCTTGGTGAAGCCGACGACCGGGTCGACCTTCCAGCCGCGACGGAGCATCTGCAGCGCACCGGCGGCCGCGGCGGGCTGGCCCTCCATCTGCTGGTACGCCGCCCGCTGGGCGCGGCGGCCGAAGACCAGCAGCGCGCACAGCATGCCGATGAGCAGCGCGCCGATGATCGAGATCACCAGCGACAGGACGCCCGAGCCGGGGAGCAGCCACATCAGCCCGAAGCCGACGGCGGCGCCGAGCACGAAGACACCCAGGATGATCAGGCCCAGGTGCCGGTCGGTGCGCTTGGCCATCTGGTAGGTCTGCATGATCTGCGCGCGGCGCGACGTCGGCGTGGTGGCGGGGGTCGACATGAGTGGGCCTGTTCCAGCTAGTTGTGGCGAGGTGTGGTGGTGGGGATCGTGCGTCAGACGGCGGCTGCGGCGCGCGCGTCCATGGCCTGACCGTACAACCGGCCGGCGCGGTAGGACGAGCGGACCAGCGGGCCCGAGAGCGCCCCGGCGAAGCCGATCTCGTCCGCCTCGGCCTTGAGCTCGACGAACTCCTCCGGCTTGACCCAGCGCTCGACGGGGTGGTGCCGCGGCGAGGGGCGGAGGTACTGGGTGATGGTGATCAGCTCGCACCCGGCCTCGTGCAGGTCGCGCAGCGCCTGGCTGACCTCCTCGCGGGTCTCGCCCATCCCGAGGATCAGGTTCGACTTGGTGACCAGGCCGAAGTCGCGGGCCTGGGTGATCACGTCGAGCGAGCGGTCGTAGCGGAACGCCGGACGGATCCGCTTGAAGATCCGCGGCACCGTCTCGACGTTGTGGGCGAGGACCTCGGGCCGGCTCTCGAAGACCTCCTGGAGGAGGTCGGGCTTGCCGTTGAAGTCGGGGATCAGGTTCTCGACACCGGTGTCGGGGTTGAGCTCGTGGATCGCGCGGACCGTCTCGGCGTAGAGCCAGGCGCCGCCGTCGGGCAGGTCGTCGCGGGCGACGCCGGTGATGGTGGCGTACTTGAGCTGCATCTTCTGCACCGACTCGGCCACCCGGCGGGGCTCGTCGCGGTCGAGGGGCTGCGGCTTGCCGGTGTCGATCTGGCAGAAGTCGCAGCGGCGCGTGCACTGGTCGCCGCCGATGAGGAAGGTGGCCTCGCGGTCCTCCCAGCACTCGAAGATGTTGGGGCAGCCGGCCTCCTGGCAGACCGTGTGGAGGCCCTCGGACTTCACGAGGTTCTGCAGGGAGGTGTACTCGGGACCCATCTTCGCGCGGGTCTTGATCCACTCCGGCTTGCGTTCGATCGGGGTCTCGGCGTTGCGCACCTCGAGTCGGAGAAGCTTGCGTCCTTCAGGGGCGGGAGCGGTCGTCACCCCGCCACTCTACGACCCGGCGCCGAGCGTCCCCAATCAGCCTCGGGTCAGCTTCCGTCCGCCTCAGGCGGGAGCCTCGACGTAGTCCGGCTGGGTGCTGTCCATCCGCTGGTGGGCACTCGTCAGGCTGCCCCGTCCGCGCTCGAGGGAGCCGACGGCCTGCGCCAGCCCGAAGGCGGGCATGTTGCCGTAGAGCGACTCGATCCGGTCGCTGGGCACGACGTAGGTCTCGTGGAAGATGCCGACGTCTCCGGTGGCGGCGGCCTGCTTGTTGAAGGCTCCCCAGGCGGGGGCGTGCGACATCGAGGCGTCGCGTGCGTAGGCGCCGAGCTCCTCGGCGCTGCGCCAGTACTGGACGGTGAGGAACACGCGCCCGGCCCAGAAGGTGTGCACGCCGAGCAGGCCGCGATCGGCCTTCGCGAGCTCGCGCAGCATCTTCGGCATCCCGACGAACGCCGGCCACCAGCTGCGGACCCTGCGCAGCCGGTTGATGCGCATCCCGATGATGAAGACGACGACGTCGCCGGTCGGCGGGTCGGCGACGTACTGCCCGTCGCGCACGCCCTTGGGCGCACGTCCGTGGGCGGAGGCGTAGGCGCGGGGGACACGCCGGGTGGCGGAATCGGCCATGGCAGGCTCCTTGGATAGTTATACTGTCGTCTACGACAGTGGCACTATCTACACGACAGGTCAAGGGGTGAGCCAGTGCGGATCTCCGAGCTCTCGGAGCAGACCGGGGTGCCGGTGCCGACCATCAAGTACTACCTGCGCGAGGGGCTGCTGCCCGAGGGGGACAAGCGCACCCCGAGGCTGACGGAGTACGACGACCGGCACGTCCGGCGGCTCGGGCTGCTGCGGATCCTGCGCGAGGTGGGCGACGTCCCGGTCGAGGGGCTCAAGCGCCTGGTGGCCGCGGCGGAGACGCGGGGGACCGTGCACGACCTCTTCGCGGTGGCCGCCGACGCGCTCGTCCCGATCCCGCCGCCGCCCGGGCCTGGGCGTGAGCAGACGCGCGCGATGGCCGACGCGATCATCGCGCAAGCAGGCTGGGACAAGGTCCGCGCCGAGTCGCCCGACCGCGACAACCTCGCCGCCACGCTGGAGCTCGTGGGCAGCTTCGACACCCATCCGCGCGACCCCTCCGAGATCGCGCCCTACGTCGCCATGGCCGACCAGCTCGCGCGGCAGGAGATCGCCCACCTCGACGACCGCAAGGACCGCGTCGGGCTGCTCGAGGAGATGATCGTGGGCCAGGTCGTCTTCGCGACCGTGCTCACCACGCTCCGGCGGCTCGCCGAGGAGCACCACTCCCACGCGCGGTTCGGCGAGGACCGGCGGGACTGACGCCGGCCCGGGAGCCTCAGTCGCCTCAGGCGCCGGGGCGCACCAGCTCGATGCGGGGCGCGCGACCCGGCTCGGGCCGCGCCTCGTAGTCGGGCGTCGCGTCGTAGGGCTCCCAGGCGAGGTACGCCGCCAGGTGGCGTCGCACGCTCGGCAGCACGTCGGCCACGGTGACGTCGCGGCCCAGCTCCTCGGTCAGCGAGGTCACCCCGGCGTCGGCGATGCCGCACGGGACGAACCGGTCGTACCAGCCGAGGTCGACGTCGCAGTTCAGGGCGAAGCCGTGCATGGTCACGCCGCGGCTGACCCGGATGCCGATCGCGGCGATCTTGCGCTCGGGCCCGCGCGCGTCGGCGCGCAGCCACACGCCGCTGCGGCCCGGCACGCGTGCCGTGGTCACGCCGAGGTCGGCGCAGACCGCGATGAGTGCCTCCTCGACCCGGCGGACGTAGTCGACGACCTTGACGTGGTCGGGCAGCGCCACGATGGGGTAGCCGACGAGCTGGCCGGGGCCGTGGAAGGTGATCTTGCCGCCCCGGTCGACGTCGATGACGTCGGCGCCGCCCGGGTCCAGGGGTCGCTCGTGCGGGTCGGTGCGCTTGCCGGCGGTGAAGACGGGCGGGTGCTCGAGCAGCAGCACGGTGTCGGGCCGGGTGCCGGCCACGACCTCCTCGTGGACGTGCCGCTGGGCGTCCCAGGCGGCGAGGTAGTCGACGGCGGCGTCGCCGAGACCGGCGACCTCGAACTCCAGCTCGTGCTCCAGCGGCATGCCTCGACCCTACGCCCACGCCGGACGGCCGCTGCCTGTGGATGGGCGCTGACGCAGTCGCCCGGGATCGGGGAGGGTGGCGGGGTGGATCCCCGACGACTCCTCCCCGTCCTGGTCGCGGTCGCCGCTGCGTCCGTGGTGGCCACCGTGGCGACCGGCCTGGTGGTCGCGGTGGTGCGTCCGGACGGAGCGCCGGCCCCAGCGCGGCAGGAAACCGTGGCGGCGCCATGGGCCCGGTCCGGCCCGGGCGCGGTCCTGGCGCGCTGGGACGAGCGACGGGCCGACGCCTGGGCGTCCGGGGACGTCGAGGCGCTCCGCAGCCTCTATGCCGTCGGCTCCCGCACCGGCGAGCGCGACCTCGTGCTGCTGCGCCACTATGTCGCTCGCGGCCTGCGGGTGGAGGGTCTCGTCACCCAGGTGCTCGCGCTCGACGTGGTGGCGCGGTCACCGCGTCGGCTCGTGCTCGACGTGACCGACCGGGTGGTCGGCGGGGCGGCGGTGGGCGGTCCGACGCCGGTCGCCCTGCCGGCCGACCGGGCCTCGACACGTCGGGTCGTGCTGGTCAGGACGGGGGAGGGGTGGCTGGTCGCCGAGGCGCGGAACGTGCCGCCGGCTCAGGCCAGCGCGGACGCCAGCACCTCGCGCACGTCCTCGTCCTCGAAGTCGTAGCCCGCGCGCTCCAGCGCGGCGGGGCGGGCGTTGACCGAGCCGAGCAGCTCGGAGGCCAGGTCGCCGGCCGCGACCTTGAGCACCGGGGCAGGTGCGGCGAGGAAGGCCTTGCGTCCGACGGCCTTGGCCAACGCCCGGGTGAACTCGGCGTTGGTCGGCGTCGTGGGGCAGCACAGGTTGAAGGCGCCGCTGACGTCTCGCGACTCCAGGAGGTAGCTCACCGCGCCGATCCAGTCGCGCAGCGAGATCATCGGGAAGTACTGGTCGCCGGACCCCAGGCGGGCACCCAGCCCCGCCTTGAACAGCAACCGCAGCTGCTTGAGCGGCGGCGACGTGCGGTCCATCACCGGCGCGGTGCGCAGGATGCAGACCCGCGCCCCGGCCTCGCGGGCCGTGTCGGTCGCGGCGGCCCACTCGCGGGTGACCCGGGTGAGGAAGGAGTCGCCCAGGCTCTCGGAGTCCTCGGTGACCGGGGCGTTGCCGTGGTCGCCGTACCACCCGATGCCGTTGCCGGCGATGAACGCCGGGGGCCGGTCGGCGGACGCGATGGTGTCGGCGAGCAGGGCGGTGGTCGCCACGCGGCTCTCGCGCACCTCCTCGGCCCACCTGCGCGCGTGCGGGTTGCCCGCGATGCTCGCGCCCGCGAGGTTGACGACGGCGTCGGCCTGGCCGACCACCGCGGTGTCGATGCGGCCGGTCGGCGGGTCCCACCGCGACTCCTGGGCGGACGCCGGCTCGCGGCGCACGAGGGCGGTGACCTCGTGGCCGTGCACCCGCAGGTGCTCGGTCAGGTGGGTGCCGAGGAAGCCCGACGCTCCGGCGATCACGACGCGCATGCGACCACCCAACCATGCGGGCCAAGCCGTCCGGCACGGAACCGGACGAGCCCACGCGTCAGCCGGCCAGGTGGCCCCACCGCAGTGACAGCTCGTGCCACGGACCCTGGTCGACGACCCGGCCCGAGTCGAGCACGACCACGCGGTCGGCCTGCGCGAGCGCGGCGGCCTTGCTGGTCGCGCCGATCACCGTGACGCCGCGCGAGCGCAGCGCCTGCCACAGCTCGATCTCGGTGGCGGCGTCGAGCGCGGACGAGACGTCGTCGGCGAGCAGCACGTCGGCCTCCGTCGCGAGGGCCCGGGCCAGCGCGAGCCGCTGCACCTGACCACCGGAGAGGCGTACGCCGCGGTGCCCGACCAAGGCCTCGGGCCCGCCGGCCTCGCCGACGTCGCGGCCCATCCGTGCGGCCTCGAGCGACGGCATGACCGGGCGCGTCGGGTGGTCGAGCCCGACGTTGCCGGTGAAGCTGCCCGAGAGCACGCGGGGGACCTGCGCGACGTGGGCCACGCGGGCCGGGCGCAGCTCGGCCTGCGGGTCGTCGACCGGGCGGTCGTTCCACCGGATCTCGCCGGTGGTGCTGACCAGGCCGGCAAGGGCGCCGAGGAGGCTGGACTTGCCGGACCCGACCTGGCCGAGCAGGAGCACCAGCTCGCCGGCCCGGATGTCGAGGTCGACGTGCTGGACGCCCAGGGTGCCGTCGTCGTGCACGGCGGCGAGGTCGCGCAGGGCGAGGGTGCGCAGCGGTTCGGGCTCGGGGCGTGCGGGCGCCGCGGCGGTGCCCGAGACGAGGTCCATGCCTCCGGGCAGCTCCATCAGGTCGCCGCCACCGGCCAGCGAGCTGGTGGCCTGCATCCAGGCACGGGTGCCGGGCGCCTCGGTGACGACCGCGCCGGCGACCCGGCCGAACCAGTCGAAGCCGCTCACGGCGTTGGCGACGAGGAGCGCCGTGGCCAGCTCCCAACGGCCGGCGAGGAGGCCGCCCCAGGCCGCAACAACGCCGCACTGGACCATCACGACCGGGACGCCGTCGAGCAGCGACTGCACGCGGTGCTCGCGCACCGCCGCGTCGACGCGCCCGCCGTCGACCTCGTGGAGGTGGCGGTGGAGGTGCGGCGTCGCCGCGGCGAGCTTGACCGTGCGGATGGACTCGAGCGTGGAGACCAGGGCCTGGCCGAACCGTGCACGGGCGGCCGACGACGCGGCCGCCGAACGACCCGCGACCCGACGACCGAGGGAGGAGGCGAGGGCCGAGGCGATCATCACGGCGAGGAGCACGGCACCGGCCAGCCAGGTGCCGGCGATGAGCGCGGTGAGCGACGCGACGAGCAGGCCGTTGACGAAGTCGACCCAGCGGTCGGTGTAGCGCGCGATCCGGTCGGCATCCATCGCGCGGGCGACCACCTCGCCCGGAGGCGTGCGGACCAGGCGCCGCTGGTCGGTCTGGCCGGCGAGCACTGCGGCGCGCACGCGCATCAGCACCTCGACCCACCAGTGCGGGTAGGTCCAGAAGGCCTGCGACAGCAGCAGCGGACCGACCATCAGGGACGCGACCAGCGCCACCGCCATCAGGCCGGGTGTCTCGCCGCGCTGGAGCCCGGTGACCACGTGGCCCCACACGAAGCCGGTGACCGCACCGTAGGCGCCGGTGACCGACGCGACCAGGAACAGCGCCGCACCGAAGAGGCCCCACTCGGGCTTGAGCCGGATGCAGTGCCACACCTGCCGCATCAGGCCGAGCGGCGGGTCGACGTGCGGCGGCGCAGGAGGGGTGGTGCTGCGGCGGACCGTGCCGATCGCGGCGTCGGCGTGGTGCTCCTCGACGGCGACCTCGTGGGCGGCCGCCTCGAGGAGGCGGCGGAACGGGCCGTCGGTCGCGGCGAGGTGGGCGCGGGCGCCCTGCTGCACGACGCGGCCGGACTCGAGCACGGCCACCTGCTCGGCACGCTCGGTGGTGGACAGCCGGTGGGCCACCAGGATGCCGGTGCGGCCGCGGATCAGGCGATCGGCGGCGCGCACCACGCGCGCCTCGGTGACCGGGTCCATCCGGGCGGTGGCCTCGTCGAGCACGACCACGCTCACGTCGCGCACCAGCAGGCGGGCGAACGCGACGAGCTGCTCCTCGCCGGCCGACAGGCTGGTGCCGCCCGGGCCCAGCAGCGTGTCGAGGCCCTCGGGCAGGCCGGCCACCCAGTCGGTCAGGCCGAGCTCCAGGACGGCTGCCTCGACCTGGCTGCGCGGGGCGTCGCCGAAGAGCGTGATGTTGTCGGCCAGGCTGCCGGCCAGCACCTCGGTGCGCTGGGTCACGACGCCGACGGCCGCCCGCAGCTGCTGGAGGTCGAGGTCGCAGACGTCGGTGCCACCGAGGAAGACGGTGCCGCGCGGCGGCTCGACCGCGCGGGACAGGAGCGAGGCGAGCGTCGACTTGCCCGAGCCGGTGCGCCCGACCAGGGCGCAGGTGTGGCCCGCGGGGACCGTGAGCTCGACGTCACGCAGGGCGAAGGTGCCGGTGCCGTAGGAGAAGGCGAGGTGGCGGAACTCCACGTCGAGCGGGCCGTGGGGCAGCGAGGCGCCGCCGACCGGCTCGGCCGGGACGGCCAGCATGCTGCGCAGCCGCAGCACGGCGCCCATGCCCTCCTGGAGGTCGGGCAGGTGGCGCGCGAGCATGTCGACCTGGCCGACGAACATCGTGGTGACCAGGAACAGCGTGACGAGGCGGGCCGTCGACAGGTCGCCGTGGAGGACCAGCGCGATCCCGATCAGGCCGGTGCCGGCGAGGACGGCGTGGAGCAGCGCGCCACTGCGGCGGGTGATGCTCACCTCGACGGCCAGCACCCTGCGGAGGCGCCGGTGGATCTCGGCGGCCAGCTCGGCGTTGCGCCGCAGCACGTGCGGCTGGCCGAGGGAGGTGCGGATGTCGTCGCGCGCGGCGATGCCCTCCTCGGTCGAGGCGGCGTGGTCGGTCCACGCGGCCTCCTCCAGCACCTTGCGCTGGGCGATCTGGGGGAGCAGCCGCCGGATGAAGAGCCAGACGGTGACACCGCAGAGCGGGAACAGGAATGCCGCGGGCCACCACGTCAGGCTCGCGACGAGCCAGAGCGGACCGGTGGAGAGGACCGTGCGGATCGCCATCCACACGCCCCACCGCATCAGCTGGCCGACCTCCCAGGTGTCGTCGTCGATGCGGTCGAGCACCTCGCCGACGGCCTGCTCCGAGAGCTCGGACAGCGGCTGGGCCATGGCCGCGTCGATGAGGTCGGCGCGCAGCTGGCCCTCGGCGCGGTCGACGACGACGCCCCAGATGGTGCGCGCCGCGGTGTCGACGACGGCACCGCCGACGACGCACAGCGCCAGGGTGGTCACCAGCGCGGAGGTCGGGGCGTCGGCCAGTCGACCGGCCACCACGGTGCCCAGGGACGACGCGACGGCGCCGACGAGCGCCAGCCCCAGGCAGAAGATCGACATCGGGCGACGGACGCGGTGCCAGTCGACCGGCACCCGTCCGGGAGGCGGTGCGGGTGACGGATCGAGGTGTGCCGCGGAGGTGTGCGCGGTGAGGTCAGTGGCAGTCACGGTGCGCACCACGGTAGACGTCGGGTACGACACCGCGCCTCCGCTTTTCAGTGGCGTCGGCCACCTCGCCGGGCCTCGTACTTCCCTTCGTCGAGGCCCTCATCCAGACGCTCGGAACGTCATACGACCCCGCACCCATGGGTGCGGGGTCGTATGACGGACGTGCGGAGGCTCAGACCTCGAACTGGCCAGCCTCGAGGCGCTTCTTGACCTCCTGGAGGAACCGGCCGGCGTCGGCGCCGTCGACCAGGCGGTGGTCGTAGGTCAGCGACAGGTAGACCATGTGGCGCACCGCGATGGTCTCGCCCAGGTTGGGGTCGTCGATCACGACGGGACGCTTGACCACGGCGCCGGGGCCGAGGATCGCCACCTGCGGCTTGTTGATGATCGGGGTGTCGAAGAGCGCCCCGAAGCTGCCGAGGTTGGTGATGGTGAAGGTGCCGCCGGAGAGCTCGTCGGGCGTCACCTTGTTGGTGCGCGTGCGCCCGGCGACGTCGGCGATCTTCTTGGCCAGGCCGGCGATCGACAGGTCACCGGCCTCCTTGACGACCGGCGTCAGCAGTCCCTTCTCGGTGTCCACCGCGAACGCGATGTTCTCGCGGTCGAAGTAGGTCACCTCGCCCTTCTCGGGGTCGATCGCCGCGTTGAGCTTCGGGTGGACCTTCAGCGCGTCGATGGCGGCCTTGGCGAAGAACGGCAGGTAGGTCAGCTTCACGCCCTCCCGTGCCAGGAAGTCGGCCTTGGCGGACTCCCGCAGGCGGGCGATCGCGGTGACGTCGACCTCCATGACCTGCGTCAGCTGGGCGGCCTCCTGCAGCGACTCCACCATGCGCGTGGCGATCACCTTGCGCAGGCGCGAGAGCGGCTCGGTGGTGCCACGCAGCGGCGACGGGGACGCCGAGGTGGGAGCGGTGGCAGCCGGGGGAGCACCCGCGGCGGCCGGGGCAGCAGGCGCAGCAGCCGGGGCGGCGGCCTGCTGGGCCGCGGCAGCGGCGTCGAGCACGTCCTGCTTGCGGATGCGACCGCCGACGCCGGTGCCCTGCACCGAGCCGAGGTCCACACCGTGCTGGTCGGCCATCTTGCGCACCAGCGGCGTGACGTACGCCGTCTGGTCGCGGCCGCCCTCGCTCGCGGCCGGGGCGGCGGGCTGGGCGGGGGCCGCGGGAGCCTGCGGGCTCGGCGCGGGCGCCTCCTGCTTCGGCGCCTCCTGGGCGGG
>NZ_JAYSFM010000002.1:378666-471950 GCF_041913365.1 Nocardioides sp. | reverse complement strand
CTCGGGCTCCGGCTCGGGCTCCGGCTCGGGCTCCGGCTCGGGCTCCGGCTCGGGCTCCGGCTCGGGCGCCTTCTCCTCGGCCTTCTCCTCGGCGGGAGCCTCCTGCTGCGCGGGCGCGGCGTCGCCGGACCCGATGATCGCCAGCTCGGCGCCGACCTCGACGGTCTCGTCCTCGGCGGCCTTGATCTCGAGCAGGGTGCCGGCGACCGGCGAGGGGATCTCGGTGTCGACCTTGTCGGTGGAGACCTCGAGCAGCGGCTCGTCGACGGCGACCTCGTCGCCGACCTGCTTGAGCCAGCGGGTGACGGTGCCCTCGGTGACGGACTCACCGAGCGCCGGAAGGGTGACGGGGGTGCCGCCACCGCCGCCGCCACCGCCGGAGGAGTCGCCGGACGAGCCGCTGGAGGCCTGCTCGGCCGCGGGCTCGGACTGAGCGGGGGCGTCGTCCTTCTCGGACTCGGGGGTGGAGTCGCCGGCCGGCAGGTCGCCGGTCTCCTCGGCGTGCTGCTCCTCCTGCTCGGCCTTCTTCTCCGACTCCTGCTCGTCGGCGGGCTGCGCCTCGGGCTCGGCGGAGCCGGACGCGTCACCGGCGGACTCGCCCTCCTCGCCGACGACGGCCAGGACGGCGCCGACCTCGACGGTGTCGTCCTCGTTGGCCTTGATCTCCAGCAGGGTGCCGGCGACCGGCGAGGGGATCTCGGTGTCGACCTTGTCGGTGGAGACCTCCAGCAGCGGCTCGTCGACGGCAACCGTGTCACCGACCTGCTTGAGCCAGCGGGTGACGGTGCCCTCGGTGACGGACTCGCCGAGTGCGGGGAGGGTGACTTCGGAGGCCATGTGGTTCCTTCGCTCGCGTATGGGTGGAGTAGGGGTGGATCTCAGGAGTGTGCGTGGAGCGGCTTGCCGGCCAGGGCCAGGTGGGCCTCGCCGAGCGCCTCGTTCTGGGTGGGGTGCGCGTGCACCAGGGGAGCGACGTCGTCGGCGTGCGCCTCCCAGTTGTAGATCAGCTGGGCCTCGCCGATGAGCTCACCGACCCGGTCGCCCACCATGTGGACGCCGAGGACCGGTCCGTCGACCAGGCCGACGAGCTTCACGAAGCCCTGGGTCTGGAGGATCTGGCTCTTGCCGTTGCCGCCGAGGTCGTACGTCACCGTGGTGACCGCGTCGCCGTGCAGCTCGCGGGCCTTCGCCTCGTCGAGGCCGACGGAGGCGATCTCCGGGTGGGAGTACGTCACCCGCGGGATGCCGGCGTCGTCGACCGGGCGCGGGTCGAGCCCGGCGATGTCCTCGGCGACGAAGATGCCCTGCTGGAAGCCGCGGTGGGCGAGCTGGAGGCCCGGGACGATGTCGCCGACGGCGTACACGCCCTCGACGTTGGTGCGGCAGCGCTCGTCGGCGAGCACGAAGCCGCGGTCCATCTCGATGCCCTGCTCGGCGTAGCCGAGGCCGTCGGTGGACGGGCCGCGGCCGACCGCGACGAGCAGCACCTCGGCCTCGATCACGTCACCGCCCTCGACGGTCACCGCGACACCGGTGTCGGTGGTCTTGACGCTCTGGAAGGGCGTGCCGGTGAGGAAGGAGATCTTGCGCTTGCGGAAGGCGCGCTCGAGCGCCTTGGAGGAGGCCTCGTCCTCGGCGGCCACCAGCCGCGGGAGGGCCTCGACGATGGTGACCTCGGCGCCGAAGGACTTCCAGACGCTCGCGAACTCGCAGCCGATGACGCCGCCTCCCAGCACGATGGCCGAGGCGGGCACGCGGTCCAGGCGCAGGGCGTGCTCGGAGGTGATGACCTTCTCGCCGTCGACCTCGAGGCCGGGCAGCGACTTGCTGTAGGAGCCGGAGGCCAGCACGACGGCCTTGCCGGTGTAGGCGGTGCCGTCGACGGTGACCTCGCGGGGGCCGGTCAGTGTGCCCGTGCCCTGGATCACGGTGATGCCGCGGGACTTGATCAGGCCGGTGAGGCCCTTGAAGAGCCGGTCGACGACCTTGTCCTTGTAGGCGTTGACGCCGGCCATGTCGATGCCGTCGAGGGTGGCGCTCACGCCGAACTGCGCGGCCTCGCGCGCGGAGTCGGCGACCTCGGCGGCGTGGAGCAGGGCCTTGGTCGGGATGCAGCCGACGTGGAGGCAGGTGCCGCCCAGGTTGCCCTTCTCGACCAGTCCGACGCTCAGCCCCAGCTGGGCCGCTCGCAGGGCACAGGCGTAGCCGCCCGAACCAGCCCCGAGGACGAGTACGTCGAACTCACCGTCCGCCACAGATATCCCTCCACACACGTCGCTCGTTCAGCTGATCCATCGGCGTCGCCCATCTTTGCACTCTTCGTGCGCCTGTCCACACCGGGTCTTCCCGAGGTCCTCCCGAGGTCATCCGGAGGCCGATCGGCACGACATGCCGCCGTTGTGCGGCCCGTCCCGGCAGAATGGTCCCCATGGGCATGTTCGACCGATTCCGGCGCAAGGGGCGCACCCGTCGTCCGGCGCGCGATGCTGCGCGCACCGGCTCCACGAGGGTCCGGGCCTCGGACGGCGAGGACGTGCGCCACCTCGAGAACTTCGTGCGCACCCGTCAGGGCGTGGAGGGGTTCGTTGAGCCCCGCACCGCGGTCAACGACGTGACGCTGCTGCTGGTGGCGCACGACGGTGAGTGGACCCGGCGCCGGGTGCCGAGCGTCAAGTGGGCGCACGACTTCGCCAACAAGAACCGGGTGCCGTCCTACGACGCCGCCGTGGTCGGGGTCCCCCAGCGGATGCGCGACTACAACGCCCGCCAGAAGGCGGCGCGCAAGGCCCGCGGCCTGTGACACCGCGCCTGGGCGCGGTCGTGGCCGTCGCGGCCTTCGTCCTGTCCGGGTGCGGTGGGCAGGAGCCGGAGCCGACCCGCGCGAGCGACCCCGCGGCCGAGGTCGAGCTCATCGACGGCTTGAACGGCGGCACCTCCGACGACGAGCCGGCTGACGGGCAGGCATCGCCCGACGACGAGCCCTGGCCCGACGACCCCGGCGCGACGGACGAGTGGCCGGGGCGGGTCAGCGCGCGCATGCGCGGACCGCTCAACGAGGAGTTCCTCGAGTCCTACACACGCGTCGTGGGGGCCGGGTCGGAGCCCGACACCGACCTCGGCGGCGTCGCGTTGATGCTCACCTACTACGGCCGGACGCCGATCATCTACACCGACTACGGCGCCTTCCGCATCGACCTCTCCCAGGAGCTGCTGCCGGCGGCGCCGCCGGTCGACGACTCGTACACGACGATCGGGGAGTTCAGCGTGACGGGCCGGATCGGGTTCGTCGACCACCGCTACGACATGGTGTGGATGCCGGGGAGCACCGACGCGTCCGGGCCCCACCGCCTGCGGGTCAGCGGCCGCGTCGAGGGTGAGCTCCAGAAGCTGCTCGTGCAGGCGTGGCCCGAGGAGCCGTCGCCTCCCGAGCAGCTCAAGCCCGCCCGCGGCTGAACCGTCAGGCCTCGGCCAGCGCCCGGGCCAGCTCGACGATCGTGGTGACGCCGAAGCCGGTGGCGCCGGAGGGGACGTGGCCGTAGGGGCCGCCGGTGTTCATCTCCTTGCCGGCGATGTCGAGGTGCGCCCACGGCAGGCCGCCGGTGAACTCGCGCAGGAACGCCGAGGCGTACAGGCCGCCGCCCCAGCGCACCCAGTCGTGCTGGAGCAGGTCGGCGACCTTGGAGCTGGTGATGCGCTCCTTCATCTCCTCGGGGATCGGCATCGCCCAGTGCTGCTCGCCGGCCACGACGCCGGCAGCGAGCACGGCGGGGACCTGGTCGTCGGTGCCCATCACCGCGCCGACCTTGTCGCCGAGGGCGAGCTGCATGTGGCCGGTCAGGGTGGCGATGTCGACGACGACGTCGGGCTCCTCGTCGACCGCCATGGAGAGGGCGTCGCCGAGCAGCATGCGGCCCTCGGCGTCGGTGTTGGCGATCTCGACCGTCGTGCCGTTGTGCATGGTGATCACGTCACCGGGACGGGTGGACGTGCCGGAGACCATGTTCTCGGCCATCGGGGCGAACGCGGTGACCTTCACGCGCAGCCCGAGCCGGGCGATGGCCAGGGTGGCGGCCACGACGCTGGCCGCACCGGCCATGTCGCCCTTCATGTTCATCATGCTCGACGACGGCTTGATGGTGAGGCCGCCGGAGTCGAAGGTGACGCCCTTGCCGACGAGAGCGAGGTGGGCGACCGCGTCCTTGGGCGCCCAGGTGAGCTTTGCCAGCCGGGCGGGGGCGGCGGACGAGTTGCCGACGCAGAGGATGCCGCCGCAGCCCATCTCGGCGAGCTGCTCGTGGTCGAAGACCTCGAGCTCGATCTTCGGCGCGCCCCGGCCCTTGGTGGCCGCCTTGTGCGCGGCGGTGACCAGCTCGGCCAGCAGCGGGGGAGTGCAGTCGGCGGGGGGCGTGTTCACCCAGTCACGACACAGCGTCACCGCGTCGGCCAGGACCTCGGCGCTCTCGAGGGCGGCGGTCGCCTCGGCGCGACGGGCGATGGAAGTGAGCACGACGACGTCGTTCGGCGCGTCGGTCTCGGGCTTCTGGGACTTGTACGCCGTGAACGTGTAGCCACCGAGGCGGTGGCCCTCCACGACGGCGGAGACCAGCTCGGGGGTGTCGGCCGGCAGGGCGAGGGCGACCGACGCGGCGTTGGACACGCTGCGAGCCGCGACGCCCGCGGCACGGCGTACGGCGATGGGGTCGGTCGGGTCGTCACCGAGCCCCACGAACACCAGCAGGGGTGCGTTCACCTCGTCGCGCGTGGGCGCCTTGACGGCCTCGCCGGGCTTGCCGGTCACGCCCATCGTCGACAGGAAGGGACGCAGCCGGCGACCGTAGGCCTTGGCGACGTCGTCGGCCGCGTCGCAGAGGCGGGGGCCCTTGTCGCCGGCGACCACTCCCACCACGACGGCGTCGGCACGGGTCTTGGCGGGGCTGGCGGCACGGAGTGCGTACGTGGTCACCCGCCGCATGTTAGGCGAGGCGTTCCGGCGGGACCGCTGCGGTAGGTTTCGCCGCATGGCAGGAACGCTCAAGCAGTCGCCGCTCCACGACCGTCACGAGGCGCTGGGCGCGAAGTTCGCCGAGTTCGGCGGCTGGTCGATGCCGCTGGAGTACGCCACCGGCGTGGTCAAGGAGCACACGGCCGTGCGCGAGTCGGTCGGCATCTTCGACGTGAGCCACCTCGGCAAGGCGATGGTGTCGGGTCCGGGCGCCGCCGACTTCGTCAACGCGACGCTCTCCAACGACCTCGCGAAGATCCAGCCGGGCAAGGCGCAGTACACCCTGTGCCTCGACGAGTCCGGCGGCATCGTGGACGACCTGATCGCCTATTGGCACGACGACGAGCACGTCCTGCTCATCCCCAATGCCGCCAACACCGCCGAGGTGGTGCGCCGGCTCCAGGCGGAGGCGCCGGAGGGGGTCAAGGTCGTCGACCACCACGACGACTACGCCGTGCTCGCCGTGCAGGGCACCCGCTCCGACGAGGTGCTCGAGAAGGTCGGGCTGCCGACGGGGCACGAGTACATGTCGTTCGTCGAGGCCGAGCTGCACGACACCGGCGTGGGCGTCGTCGTGTGCCGCACCGGCTACACCGGGGAGCGCGGCTACGAGCTGGTCGTCGTCAACGACGCGGCCGGCCAGCTGTGGGACTCCCTCATGGCGGCCGGCGAGGAGTACGGCATCGCCGCCTGCGGCCTGGGCGCGCGCGACACGCTGCGCACCGAGATGGGCTACCCGCTGCACGGCCAGGACATCAGCCTCGACACCAACCCGGTCGAGGCCGGCCTGTCGTGGGCCGTCGGCTGGAAGAAGGAGGCCTTCTGGGGCCGCGACGCGGTCGTGAAGGTGAAGGAGGAGGGGCCGAAGCGCCGCCTGCGCGGGCTGATCGCCGTCGGGCGCGGCATCCCGCGGCCGGGGATGGGCGTCACGCTCACCCAGGACGTCCCGCTCGCCGACATCACCTCCGGCACCTTCTCGCCGACGTTGAAGAAGGGCATCGGCCTCGCACTGATCCCGGTGATGGTCGCCGAGGACGCCGAGGTCGGGGTCGACGTCCGTGGGCGCCGCGAGATCTTCCAGCTGGTGAAGCCGCCGTTCGTCGACCCGTCGGTGAAGGAGTTCTGAGTGCTGCCCGGACAGCCCCCGACCTTCCGCCCGCCGTCGGCCTCAGAGCGGCCGTGGTGGTGGCGCCTCGAGGACGCCTCCGGCGAGGCGGTCGAGGTGGCCGGACACTCCGACCAGCGCTTCAGCACCCAGGGCGACGCCGAGTCCTGGGTCGGTGAGACCTGGGCCGAGCTGGCCGAGCACGGCGTCACCGCGGTGACGCTGTTCGAGCACGACCGCCAGGTCTACGGCCCCATGTCGCTCAGCGCCTGACCCGTCATGCGGAGGGCGGACGACTCCGACTTCTCGCACTACCTCGCCGCGCGCTGGCCCGACCTCGTCGGTGCCCTGGAGGACGAGGGGGTCCCGCCCGACGACGCCCGGCTCGCGGTCGCCGAGACGCTGCTGGTGAGCCGCGCCTCGTGGTCGCGCAAGGTCCGGGAGGAGGACGTCGACGTCACCCTCTGGGCCGAGCTGCGCCACCGGACCGGCCTGCCCCCACGACCCGGCGCGCCCGCGCCCCACGGCGTACGCCGCTCGGACCCCGCCGACGCGCCCGACCCGTGGCTGGCGCGGGCGGAGGAGGCGCGCACGACCCGCCGGCGCCGCGGCGCCCGGCTCGGCGTGGTCTGGCTGGCCGGGGCCGCGGTCCTCGCTGCCGGCTGGGCCTGGTGGGCGGGTCGACCGGCGCCCCGCGAGGTCCGGGAGGAGGCCAACCCGCTGCCGGTGGTCTGGTACGCCCAGGGCCACCTGCACCTCGAGGACGTCGTCGTCGAGCTGCCGGGCGTCACCGAGTTCGTGGCCTGGGGGTCGGGTGCGGCAGCGGTCCTGCGCTCCGGGGACCTGGTGGGCATCGACGCCGACGGGGATGTGCACGGGATCGACCGGGCGCCGGAGTCGCTGTCCGACGCCCCGGACCCGCCGCCGTACCTCCCGCTCGGGCAGTACGACGTCCTGGTCCAGAGTGCGCCTGTGCCCGGCGGCGGCTGGGCCCACCTCCTCGACTCCTCGCGCCGCGAGGGCGTGCAGGACACGGTGCGTCAGTCGGAGTCCGGCCGCCGCGCGATCGTGGTCTGCACCGCGGACTTCGTCTGCGGCGAGCCGCGGACGATCGTTGAGGCCGACGGCTCCATCCGGCTGCGCTGACCCGGCCGGGGGTGCCTCAGGCGAGCCCGCGGGCCCGCTGCAGGCGCAGCTCCTCGAACACCTCGCCCCGGATGAGGTCCTCGGTCCTGCTCGGCAGGTCGATGAACCGGAAGCTCAGGTCGGGCCGGCCGTCCTCGCGGTGGAAGTGGCGGATCACCTCGGCGGCACAGGCGACCTCCCCGCGGGAGAGCTCCAGCTGGACGTCCACGACCGTCCCGGCCCTGGGAGGCGCCACGACGTCGTGGCCCAGCACCACCCTCATGCCACCTTCGCTCACGTCGAGGGTGGTGCCGGCCAGCTCCACGTCCTCGACGCTCACCTGGACGGTGCGGCCCATCCGTGCGCGCACGGCCCGCCGGCGCTGGCCCGTCGTCGCCGGGCCGACCGCGCGGACCTGCCACAGGGGGTTCTCGCCGCGGACGATCGCCATGATCTCGACGGGGACCGAACGCACCTCGTCGCGGCCGCGCCACACCATCTCGAACCGCTCGCCCACCGGCATGGGCACCCGCGTGCCCTCACGCGTCCGCGCCACGGCGAGCACGATCTCCTCGTCGGTCGTCGCCTCGACGAAGCTGACCAGGGGCGTCCCCCGGTCGGCCACGAACACGTCGACGACGTCCTTGACCTCGGGCACGTCGACCCCCGGCACACCCACTCGAGGCCCCCCTCACAACGCTCGGACGCACCACTTGCGTCGGAAACGGGGGCCACCGTATGCCGAGCAGGTGCTCCGGGGTGGGCAAACGGCGACACAGCCTCCTGGCGCCGCGTCACCACCGTCCGGGCCGGACGACCACGTAAGGTCCCGCCTCGTGGCTGAGGCGCTGTGGACCGGGGTGGCAGAGGCGTACGCACGGAGCTTCGCGGGGCTGTGCGCGGGAGCGGTCCCGGCGCTGGTGAGCCGGTCGCCGGCCCGCGGACGGGTGCTCGACGTCGGCTGCGGCACCGGTGAGCTCGTCGCGGCGTTGCCCGGCAGCCTCGACGTCGTCCCGGTCGAGCCCGATCCGGAGATGGCCGAGCTCGCGGCGGCGGCCCTCGGGTCCGACGTGGTCGTGGCGGGGCTTCCCGACCTCCCCTTCGCCGACGACGGCTTCGACGCGGTCGTCGCGAGCTTCGTGCTCAACCACGTCGACGACCCGCGCGCGGGCGCTCGCGAGCTGGCCCGCGTGGGTGCGCCCGGTGGCGTGGTCCTCGCCACGATCTGGGGCAGCAGCCCGCCCCCGCAGGCCGTGATGTGGGGCGGCCTCCTCGACAGGGCCGGGGCCGTGCGGACTCCGTCGCCGCGGTTGCCCGAGGACCGCGACTTCGACCGATCCCCGCGCGGGCTGGCGGGGATCCTGACCGAGGCCGGGCTCGCCGTCACCCATGCCGCCACGGAGGCCTGGCAGTGGCGCGTCCGCGCGGACGACCTGTGGGTGGGCCTCACCTCGGTTGGCAACTTCGGCGTCGCGTGGCGGGCCCAGACCGTCGAGGTCCAGCGGCGGTTGCGGACGGCGTACGACGCGGTGGCGAGCGCCGGGCACTTCACCTTCGACGTCGAGTGCGTGCTGGCCGAGGCGCGGGTGCCGCGCAGCTGATCAGCAGCACTTGATCTCACGTCCACTTGAGCTCCTAGCGTCGTCGCCATGACGACGATGACCGCGATCGTGCAGCGCGAGTACGGCGGCCCGGAGGTGCTCGTGCCCGAGAGCCGCCTGCTCCCCGAGCCCGCCTCCCACCAGGTCCGGGTGGCCGTGGAAGCAGCGGGGGTGCACCTCCTCGACACGGTCCTGCGCGAGGGAGAGTCGGGGCCGTTCGGCCGCGCCGACCTGCCGATGACACCCGGTCGCGAGGTCGCCGGCGTGGTGGACGCCGTGGGCGACGACGAGGACGTCGCCTGGCTCGGCCGGCGCGTCGTCGCGCACCTCGGCCAGCTCAGCGGCGGGTACGCCACGCACGCGCTCGCGCCGGTCTCCGCGCTCATCCCGCTGGCCGACCACGTCGCCTCCGCCGAGGCGGTCGCCATGGTCGGCACCGGGCGGACCGCGCTCGGCATCCTCGACGAGGCCGGGATCGGCGCCGACGACACCGTGCTGGTCACCAGCGCCGCCGGTGGCCTCGGCGTGCTGCTCGTGCAGGCGGCCCTCGGGGCCGGAGCGACGGTCGTCGGGGTGGCGGGCGGACCGGAGAAGGCGGCACTGGTCGGGGAGCTCGGTGCCCACGCAGTCGACTACCTCGAGCCCGGATGGCCGGCGAAGGTCGCCGCCCTGCTGGGCTTCGACCGGCCGGTCACGGTCGCCCTCGACGGCGTCGGGGGAGAGGTCGGCCGGGCGGCGTTCGACCTGGTCTCGCCCGGTGGTCGGCTGGTGATGTTCGGCTACACCGCGGGCTCTGTGATCGAGCTGACCGTACAGGACGTGTTCGATCGCGGGGTCGCCGTGACCGCGGCGATCGGCGCCCGGATGTTCGCCCGGTCGGGCGGGATCCAGTCGCTCGCGGAGGAGGCCGTCCGACGGCTGGAGGCGGGGGAGTGGCGGCCGGTGACGACCCGTTTCGACCTGGCCGACGCCGCCGCTGCCCACCGCGCGCTCGCGGCGCGAGACACCACGGGGAAGGTCGTCCTGATCGTCGGTCGTGCGTCGTAGAGTCGTCCCGTGCGCGCCTACCTCGACCTCCTGCAGCGGATCCTCGACGAGGGCGTCGAGAAGACCGACCGGACCGGCACCGGCACGCTGAGCGTGTTCGGGCACCAGATGCGCTTCGACCTGTCCGAGGGCTTCCCGCTGGTCACGACCAAGAAGGTGCACACGCGCTCGGTCTTCGGCGAGCTGCTGTGGTTCCTGCGCGGCGACACCAACGTGAAGTGGCTCCAGGGCCGTGGCATCACGATCTGGGACGAGTGGGCCGACGACGACGGCGACCTCGGCCCGGTCTACGGCTACCAGTGGCGCTCGTGGCCCACGCCCGACGGCCGCCACGTCGACCAGGTGGCCCGGCTCGTCGAGGGGATCCGCACCAACCCCGACTCGCGGCGCCACATCGTCTCGGCGTGGAACGTCGCCGACGTCGATGCCATGGCGCTGCCGCCCTGCCACACGCTCTTCCAGTTCTACGTCGCACCCTCGGAGACCGGTCCGGGACGGCTGAGCTGCCAGCTCTACCAGCGCTCGGCCGACACCTTCCTCGGCGTGCCGTTCAACATCGCGTCGTACGCCCTGCTGACGCACATGGTCGCCCAGGTGACCGGGCTCGAGGTGGGCGACTTCGTCCACACGATCGGCGACGCGCACCTCTACCTCAACCACGTCGAGCAGGCCCGGCTGCAGCTCTCCCGCGAGCCGCGGCCGCTGCCGCGGCTGGTGCTCAACCCCGACATCACCGAGATCGACGGCTTCGACCTCGAGGACGTCGCCGTCGAGGGCTACGACCCGCACCCGGTGATCAAGGCGCCGATCGCGGTCTAGCCGCGGCCGAGCGCCTGGCTCACCGACTTCGCGACGTCGGCGACCAGGCGCAGGTGCCACCGCTCGTGGGCGGCGAGGTCGGCCACCAGGGCGTGGCAGTCGGGGCAGGTGCTGCTGTCTGAGGTGCTCATCGGAGCCTCCGTGGATCAGGTGGTCCTCCCACGGTCGCACGGCTCGGACGCACCGAACAGGGGGCGGGCGCGATCAGTAGGCTCGGTCCGTGACCCGCCCCGACCAGCGGGTGGTGCTCGTCGCCGCCCACGCCCGCAACCGCGTCATCGGCAACGGCCCCGACATCCCCTGGCGGATCCCGGGCGAGCAGGCGCAGTTCAAGGAGCTGACCTGGGGGCACACGCTCCTGATGGGGCGGACCACCTTCGAGTCGATCGGCCGGCCGCTCCCCGGGCGGACCACGATCGTGCTCACCCGCCACGCCGGCTGGTCGCACGACGGAGTGCTGGTCGCGCACACCGTCGCCGAGGCCCTCGACCTGGCCGGGCAGCAGGAGGGGGACCTGATGGTCGCCGGCGGCGGCGAGGTGTACGCCGCGCTGCTGCCCCACGCGACGCACCAGGTGCTCACCGAGGTGCACCTCGACCCGCCGGGGGACGTCCGCTACCCGCAGTTCCCGGCCGCGGACTGGGTGGAGACCGCACGGGAGTCCTTCGAGGGCTACGACCGGGTGTGGCTGGAGCGGGCGGAGCCGGCGGCGTGAACCTGTCCGTCGACCCGTCCTCCGGCGTGCCGCCGTTCGAGCAGGTGCGCGACGGCATCCGCGCGCAGGTCGACGACGGCACCCTCGCGCCGGGCTTCCGGCTGCCCCCGGTCCGCACCCTCGCCACCTCGCTCGGACTCGCCGCCAACACGGTCGCTCGGTCCTACAAGGAGCTCGAGGCCCTCGGTGTCGTCGAGACCCGCGGTCGGTCGGGCACGTTCGTCGCGGGGAGCGGGGTGGAGCGGTCGCTGCGCGAGGCGGCATCGTCGTACGCCGCCGCGGTGCGGACGCTCGGGGTCACCGACGGCGTCGCGCTCGACGCCGTACGCCGCGCGCTCGGGCAATAGCGCAGATCGGGCGCAGGTCACGGGAATGAATCGCCCAGCCGCCCAGTTGTGACGGTCAGCTGATTCCGCATCATGCCCCCGGGCCTCACCACCTGCCGCTACGAGCGGCCTTTCGCCGAGAGGCGGCTGACGGGTCAGCGAGCAGCATCACGCAGCCACCCGCCGGGTAAGCCCCGGTCAGGGTGGCTGCGTGCTGTCCGGGGTGACGTGGCAGTCTCGGGCCATGCAGCCGGCTGCCGAGAACCACATCGTCGTGGCCGCGGTCGCGCTCGTGCGGGACGGCCACGTGCTGACGGTGCGCAAGCAGGGGACCGAGCGGTTCATGCTCGTGGGCGGCAAGCTCGAGCCGGGGGAGTCGGCGCGCGATGCCGCGCTCCGCGAGACGCGCGAGGAGGTGGGCATCGAGGTGGCGGAGGCGACGCTGCTCGGCGAGTTCCACTCCGAGGCCGCCAACGAGCCCGGGCACACGCTCCACTCGACGGTCTTCTGGATCGAGTCGGACGCCGAGCCGGTCGCCGCGGGGGAGATCGCCGAGGTGCGGTGGACGCCGCTCGAGGACCACCCCGACGACCTCGCGCCGATGCTGGAGCACCACGTGCTCCCGGCCATCCGGGGTCGCTGAGCCACCCTCAGGCGAAGAGGTCGAGCTCGCTGCCCCAGCCGTCGACCATGTCCGTGGTGCGCGTGTGGCCGCGCTCCCGGTCGTGCGCCGCGCACGCCGCGCGGACCACGGGGAAGACCTCGCGGATCGCGCGGACGTCACCGGCGAGCGTCCGCTCGAAGAGGTCGAGCAGCTCGTCGGCGGGCCAGCCGTCGAGCGGGTGGGTGCGCAGCTCCCAGGGGAGGTACTTGTTGTAGGGGCGCACGCGCCCGGCGAGCGCGAACACCACGTCGAGCAGCCACGGCACGGACTCCGCCGCGTCGAGCCGGGTCTCGAGCGACCGGCCGTCGCGGTGGTTCTTCAGGGCGCGGTAGGCGAAGTTGACCCACCCGTCGAGCCGGTCGTGGTCGATCAGGACCTCGTCGGCCTCCTCGGGCGTCAGCGTGGCCTGGCGACGGACGGCCGCAACCAGCTCGCCGCCGGTGCGGTCGAGCAGCACCGGCGCCCACGCGTACGACCAGCGGAACCACCAGCCCTCGGTCCCGAAGGGCGGCACCGTGACCATCTCGGTCCACGAGTCGACCGCCTCGTCGATCTCGGGGGAGTGCGTCGAGGACCGTGTCGCCGCCGCCTCGTCGGTGAGGACGACGATGACGTCGAGGTCGGAGTGCTCCGTCGCGTAGCCGCGCGCGGCCGAGCCGCTCAGCACCAGGCCGAGCAGGTCGTCACCGTGGGCCGCGTCGTTGCGCTCGGCCAGTGCCACCAACCGCGCCCGCTGGTCGTGGTCGAGGCCGGCGGGCAGGTCGAGGTCGGGCACTACTTCTCCTTGGGTGGCAGGGTCCTCGCGTAGGCCACACCGCGGTCGACCCACAGCTGCAGCTGGTCGTCGTCGGCGAGCGCCTCGGGCGCGACGAGGAGCCACCCTGACATGGCGCGCCCGCGCATCTCCATCGGATTGACGGCCTCGCCGTCGACCCAGGCCTCGCCGTCGGCCGGGTCCGTGCGCACCATGAGCGAGCCCTGGCTGGCCGCGGCGACCGCCATGTGGCCGTCGACCAGGTAGCCGAGACCGCCGAACATCTTCTTCGAGGTGACCCCCTCCTCGCCGTCGAGCAGGTCGTGGATGCGCTGCGCCAGCACCTCGTCGTACGCCATGGGCAGCAGTATGCGGCTCGGCGCCGACAACGGCCGGGAGGAGGAGCGATAACCTTCGGGTCATGAGCTCCACTGCCCCGTTCGGCCGCCTGCTCACCGCGATGGCCACCGCGTTCCACGAGGACGGCAGCGTCGACCTCGACGGCACGGCGAGGATCGCCGCCCACCTCGTCGACCACGGCAACGACGGCGTCGTCGTCAGCGGCACCACCGGGGAGAGCCCGACCACCTCGGTCGCCGAGGACGGCGAGATCCTGCGCGCGGTCCACGACGCCGTCGGCGACCGGGCGACCGTGATCGCCGGCGTCGGCACCAACGCGACCGCCCACTCCGTCGAGCTGGCCCAGCAGGCCGCGAAGATCGGCGTCGACGGCGTGCTGCTGGTCAGCCCCTACTACAACAAGCCCGGCCAGGTCGGCCTGCGCCACCACTTCACCTCCGTCGTCGAGGCGACCGACCTGCCGGTGATGCTCTACGACGTCCCCGGGCGCACGGCCACCCTCATCGAGCTGCCGACCTACGAGACGATGCGCGGCTACGACCACGTCGTCGCCGTCAAGGAGGCCAGCGGCCTTCTGCCACGCGCCGCGCAGCTCGTCGACCTGGGCTACGCGGTCTACTCCGGCGACGACGTCGCCACGCTGGGCTACCTCGCCTACGGCGGCGTGGGCCTGGTGTCCGTCGTCGCCCACGCGGCCGGCAACCAGCTCGCGTCGATGATCGACGCCTGGGTGCGCGGTGACCACGCCGAGGCGCTGCGCATCCACACGGCGCTGCTCCCGGCCTTCGACGCCGTGATGGGCGTCCCCAACTACGGAGCGACCACCGCGAAGGCAGCCCTCGAGCTGCTCGGGGTGATCGACAACCGCCGCGTCCGCGGACCCCTCGTCGCACTGGACGACGACGAGGTCGCGGCGCTGCGCACCGGGCTGGCCGCCGCCGGCCTGGTCTGAACGACGTACACCGACACCGAACCGAGGAATTCCTTGAGTCATCCCCATCCCGACCTGAGCGCGCCCGCCCCCCTCCCCGAAGGTGGCCTCCGGGTCATCCCGCTCGGCGGACTGGGCGAGGTGGGCCGCAACATGACCGTCTTCGAGTACGACGGCAGGCTGCTGCTCGTCGACTGCGGCGTGCTGTTCCCCGAGGACCACCACCCGGGCGTGGACCTGATCCTGCCCGACTTCGACCCGATCCGTGACCGCCTCGACGCGATCGAGGCCCTCGTGCTCACGCACGGCCACGAGGACCATATCGGCGCCACGCCGTACCTCCTTCGTGAGCGCGGCGACATCCCGCTGGTGGGCTCCAAGCTCACCCTCGCCCTGCTCGGCTCCAAGCTGCGCGAGCACCGCCTCAAGGAGACGGCCCAGTACGAGGTCGCCGAGGGCCAGACGATCACCTTCGGCCCGTTCGTGCTGGAGTTCGTCGCGGTCAACCACTCGATCCCCGATGCGCTCGCGGTCGTGATCCGCACTGGCGCGGGCGTCGTGCTGCACACCGGCGACTTCAAGATGGACCAGCTCCCGCTCGACGGCCGGATCACCGACCTCAACGAGTTCGCCCGGCTCGGCGACGAGGGCGTCGACCTCTTCCTCACCGACTCGACCAACGCTGAGGTGCCCGGCTTCACCACGCCGGAGAAGGACATCGGCCCGGTGCTCGAGCGCGTCTTCGCCAAGAGCAGCCAGCGGATCATCGTGGCGTGCTTCGCCTCGCACGTGCACCGCGTGCAGCAGGTGCTCGACGCCGCAGTCGCCCACGGCCGCAAGGTCGGCTACGTCGGCCGGTCGATGGTGCGCAACATGGCGATCGCCCAGGAGCTCGGCTACCTCACCTTGCCGCCGGGCGTGATGGTCGACGCCAAGGAGCTGGCCGACCTGCCCCCGGAGAAGCAGGTGCTCATCTCCACCGGCTCGCAGGGCGAGCCCATGTCGGCGCTGAGCCGCATCGCGCAGCGCAGCCACAGCTTCGTCCACCTCGAGGAGGGCGACACCGTCGTCCTCGCCAGCTCGCTGATCCCGGGCAACGAGAACGCCGTCTACCGCGTGATCAACGGCCTGGCCCGCCTCGGCGCCAACGTCGTGCACAAGGGCAACGCACTCGTGCACGTGTCGGGCCACGCCAGCGCCGGCGAGCTGCTCTACTGCTACAACATCGTCAAGCCGCGCAACGTGATGCCGGTCCACGGCGAGATCCGCCACATGCGGGCCAACGCCGACCTCGCCCGCGCCACCGGCGTGCAGAACGTCGTGCTCGCCGAGGACGGCGTCGTCGTCGACCTCGTGGACGGGGTGGCCAAGGTGGTCGGCAAGGTCGACGTCGGCTACGTCTTCGTCGACGGCACCACCATCGGCGACATCTCCGAGGCGTCCATGAAGGACCGCCGGATCCTCGGCGAGGAGGGCTTCCTCTCGGTGATCGTGGTCGTGGACTCGGTGACCGGCAAGGTCGTGTCCGGACCGGAGATCCACGCCCGCGGCTTCGCCGAGGACGAGACCACCTTCGACGAGATCAAGCAGCCGATCATCGACGCGATCGACGCGGCGGTGGCCGACGGTGCCAACGACGCCTACCAGCTCCAGCAGACCGTCCGTCGTGTCGTCGGTCGCTGGGTCAACCGGGCACATCGGCGCCGCCCGATGATCATTCCTGTGGTGATCGAGGCCTGAGGTCCTAGACTCCCGGAAGATCTTCATCTGGGTGGGGAGGTGCGGATGCCGAGCCAGGGGGCACTGAGGCGCCTCGCGGAGCTGATGCGCCGCGTCAACTCCTCCACCGACACCGAGGTGATCCTGGAGGAGATCGCCCACGGGGTCGTCGACGTGCTCGGCTACGGCGTCGCCGCGATCGCCCGTCTCGAGGGCGACACGCTGGTGATGACCAACGTGGCCGGCCCTCCCGAGGTCGTCGCGCAGATCCTCAACCGCCGCACCCCGGCCGAGCAGATCCTCGACGAGTTCCGGCAGGCCGACCGCTGGGGGATCCTGCGGTTCGTCCCGGCGGGGCGCATGTCGGAGGAGCGGCTGCGCGCCGCGTGGATCCCCGAGCTCGAGTCGGACGACGACGACCCGGACGCGTGGCACCCCGAGCACGCCCTCTACGCCCCGCTCTACTCCGCCAGCGGCGAGCTGCTGGGCAACATGGCCGTCGACCTGCCGGCCGACAACCGCGTGCCGAGCATCGACGACCGCGAGCTGCTGGAGATGTTCGCCGTGCAGGCCGGCGTGGCGCTCTCCAACGCGCGCGAGCGCGAGCGGCTCACCGACCGGGTCCGCCTGGACCGGATGCTCACCACGGTCGCGGGCTCCGGCACGCAGCACGGTCTCGCGCAAGCCCTCGGCACCGCGGTGACGGCGGTCGCCGAGTGCCTCGGCACCGCGCAGGTGTGGGCCCGGACCTTCCCGATCGACGCCCAGGGTCGCGAGCTCGGCGCCGCCACCCCGCGGCCGTTCTCGCCCGAGGTCGACGTCGTCGAGCTCCGCGACGACCTGCGGTCCCTCGACAGCCTCCCCGTCCTCCTCGAGCTCGGCGTCGACGACGGCGACTCCGAGCACCTCCCGCTGAGCCGCGAGCAGCTCCAGGAGCGGATGCGGGCCATCCACGCCGACCGGATGGTCGTCTGCCCGCTGGTGTCGCAGGACGAGCTGGTGGGCTACGCCGTGCTGGGCTTCGCCCGCCACTCGCGCGCGATGACGGCCGGCGAGGCCGATGCGGTGCTCGAGGTCGGCCGGCTCCTCGGCCAGATCGTCCGCGCCTCCCGCGTCCTGGAGACCGAGCAGCGGCTGGTGCAGGAGCTGCGCGAGCTGGCCCGCTACCGCAGCGAGCTGATCGCCACGATCTCCCACGAGCTGAAGACGCCGCTGACCGCGATCCTGGGCCACGCCGAGCTGATCGCCGACCGCCACCCCGACCTGAGCTCGATCGACGCGATCATCCGCAACGCCCAGCGCCTGGGCCTGCTGGTCTCGAACCTGCTGCACTACTCCCGGATCCAGGGCCGGCGCGAGACCGTACGCCGCGCGGTGGACCTCGCCGAGCTGTGCGAGGCCAGCGTCGACCTCCTCAGCATCCGCGCCAAGCAGGCCAACGTCAGCCTCGCCTTCACCACCCGCGAGCTCGGCCCGATCGTCGTCTTCGGCGATCCCGAGGAGCTGGCCCGGGTGATCGACAACATGGTCGACAACGCCGTGAAGTACACCCCCGAGGACGGCTCGGTCACGGTGGCGATGGCGGTGACCGAGGACCAGGTGAGCGTCGAGGTCACCGACACCGGCATCGGCATCTCCCCGGCCGACCAGGCCCACGTGTTCTCGGCGTTCCACCGCTCCACGAACCCCAACGCGCTGTCGATCCCGGGCACCGGCCTGGGCCTGCCGATCGCCCAGCGCATCGCGGAGTCGCACGGCGGCACCCTGGAGCTCACCTCCGAGCTGGGGGTGGGCAGCACCTTCCGCTTCACCCTGCCGCTGAGGACCTCACGAGACCCGGTCGACTGACCGACGCCGGGGCGTCCGGCTCCAGCCGCACCACGCGGTCCATCGACCCCAGCCCGACGGTGCCGTGGGTGATCCACACGATCGAGCGACCGGCGCGCGCCGCGGAGCCGAGCATCTCGTCGGCCACCTGGCGGGCGGTGGCCCCGTCGAGGTGGGCCGTCGGCTCGTCGAGGACCAGCACCTGCGGGTCGGCGAGCAGGGCGCGGGCCAGTTCCAGCCGTGCCCGCTCGCCACCCGAGACCTCGCGCGACCCGGTGCCGACGTGGGTGTGAAGCCCGTCGGGCAGCGCGTCCACCCAGGCGCCGAGGCAGGCGCGGTCGAGGGCCGACCGCACCTCGGTGTCGTCGGCCCCCGGCCGGGCGAGGCGGACGTTCTCCGCGACGGTGGAGGCGAAGACATGCGGGTCGTCGTCGACGAGCCCGACCACACCACGCACGTCGTGCAGCGCGAGGTCGCGCAGGTCGGTGCCGTCGAGGCGTACGTCGCCGGCGACGGGGTCGAGGAAGCGCACCAGCGTCGCGGCGACGGTCGACTTGCCCGTCCCCGAGGCGCCGGTGATGCCGAGGTGCTCGCCCGGGCGGACCGTGAGGTCGTCGAGCACGAGGACCGGCTGCTCGGTCCAGCCCAGCGAGCCGCGCAGGGCGAGGCCGTGGCCGGCAGGCAGCGGCCGCGGGTCGACCGGGTCGCTCACGGCGGGCGCGGTGGCGACGAGCCGGTCCAGGCGCGCCCGGGCCGCGCGCGAGCGGACCGACAGCGCGCCGGCGTCCGCGAGCCCGGTGGTCACGTCGGCCAGCGCGAGCGGCACCAGCAGCAGCAGGGCGAGCACGGCGGGGGACACCGAGCCGTCGGGGACGAGCGCCGCGACGGCGACGACGCCCAGCCCGGCGGCCGCGCTGGTGAGCGCGTTGCCGGCAGCGACGGCGCGCGCGGAGCGGCGTACGGCACCGGCGAGGGCGGTGGACTCGTCGCGGACGCCGGCGAGGGCGCGCTCCGTCGCGGCCCACTGCTCGAGCTCGCGCAGGCCGTGGGCGACCTCCTCGACCCGTGTGCCGAGCGCGGCCCGCCGGGCCACGACGCGCTCCTCCGCGCGGGCCGCCCCGGCGCGGCCCAGGAGGAACGCGACCGCCCCGGAGGCCACGACCGCGAGCACCACCAGGCCGGCGACGGGTTGCACGAGCGCGGTGAGCAGGGCGGCACCCCCGCCGACCAGCACGGCCGTGACGACGGGCTGGCGGACGCGGAGCCGCTCGTCGAGCAGCGCGTCGACGTCGTCGACGACCCGGGTGAGCAGGTCGCCGCGACGGGGTCCCAGGCGGCCGGGCACGAGCGGGACCAGGTCGGCGAAGACCCGGGCCCGCCGCTCTGTCAGCTCGCGCAGCACGACGTCGTGGCTGAGGATCCGCTCGGCGTGCCGCAGCACGGGGCGCGCAAGACCGAAGAGGCGGACCCCGACGATCGCGACCATGAGGTGGAGCACGGGCGGGTGCTCGCTGGCCCGGGTGATCAGCCAGCCCGCGGTCGCGGTGAGCGCGACCCCGGAGGCGGTCGACAGCGCGCCGAGGACGGTGGCGGTGCGCAAGCCCCAGCGCGGACGGGTCTCGTCGGCCTCGACGGCGACGGGTGCCGGCGCAGGGTGGCGGCGGACGACACCCGCGGGCGCCGATCCGGTGTGGTGCGCCGCCACCGTCGCGCCCTCGACGACCGGCGCGAGCCGGACCACGCGGTCGGCCGCGGCGAGCACGGCGTCGCGGTGCGCGACCACGACGACCAGGCTGGTGCGCGCGAGCCGGGTGACGGTGTCGAGGAGGACCTGCTCGGTCTCCTCGTCGAGGTGGGCGCTCGGCTCGTCGAGCAGCACCACCGGCCGGTCGGCGAGCACGACGCGCGCAAGTGCGACCCGGGCCCGCTGGCCCGCGGAGAGCCCCGCGCCGTCCTCGCCGAGGGGCGTGTCGAGGCCGTCGGGCAGCGCCCGGACCACGTCGTCGAGCCCGACGCCGCGCAGCGCCTCCCACACCTCGTCGTCGCCGGCGCCGGGGCGGCCGAGCCGGACGTTGGCGGCGACCGTGTCGGCCAGCAGCCACGGGCGCTGCGGCGCCCAAGCCACCTGGTCGCGCCACCACGCCGGGTCGACCGACGGCAGGGGAGTGCCACCGACGAGCACGTCCCCGCCGAGGGTGGGCAGCTCGCCGCGGAGGGTGGCGAGGAGGGTGGACTTGCCGCACCCCGAGGGGCCGGCGACGGCGACGAGGCCGTGGCCGGGGAGGTCGAGGTCCAGGGGCGCCGTGAGCGGGGCGGCGTACCCCACCTCGAGTCCGTGCAGCACCAGCCGCGACGCGTCGGGGCGGACGGTGCCGGGGTGGCCGGCGGACGCGCGGGCGAGAAGGGCGTCGGCCTCGGCCAGCGCAGCGGTGCCCTCGGCAGCGGCGTGGAACTCCGCACCGACGCGACGCAGCGGCCAGTACGCCTCGGGCGCGAGGAGCAGCACGGTGAGCGCGACGCGGAAGTCCACCGACCCCGAGGCGAGCCGCAGGCCGACGGTGACCGCCACGAGCGCCACGGAGAGGGTGGCCACGAGCTCGAGGACCGAGGACGAGGCGAAGGCGACCTTGAGCGTCTCCACGGTCGCGCGGCGGTGGCGGTGGGTGACGGACCGGATGGTCCCGACCTGCGCCTCGGCGCGGCGGTGCGCGACCAGGGTGGGCAGGCCGCGGACCACGTCGAGGAAGTGGCCGGACAAGGCCTCGAGGGCGCGCCACTGGTGGCGGGCGCGGTCGCGCGTGGTCAGCCCGACGAGGACGGCGAAGACAGGGACGAGCGGGAGGGTGAGCGCCACGACCAGCCCGGACAGCGGGTCGAGCCAGGCGATCGCGGCGAGGGTGACGACGGGGAGCACGGCCGCGGGGACGAGGGCGGGGAGGTAGCGGGTGACGTAGGGCTCCACCCCCGCCACCCCGCGGGTCGCAAGGACCGACAGCCGGGCCGGGACGACGTCGTCGACACGTCGGGCGGCGTCGAGGAGGCGCTGGCGCAGCGCTCCCGAGACGTCACCGGCGGCGCGCACCGCGGCACGCTGACCGACGTACGCCGCGGCGGTGCGCAGCAGCACCAGACCGGCGAGCCACCACGCCGCCGATGACCAGTCGCCGGAGCCGACCGCCGCGACGACGAGCGCGCCGAGTGCGAACGCCTGCGCCACCGTGGCCAGGCCGCCGACGACACCGGCCGCGACGACCGCCGCCAGCGGGCGGCCGGCGGGCCGCAGGTGGGTGAGGACTGCCGGGTCGAGCGGCTTCACCTCGTCGCGTCCGCGAGCTCGGGCGTGGGGATGTGGTGGACCGAGATCCGCTTGCGGAAGATCCAGTAGGTCCAGGCCTGGTAGCCCAGCACGATCGGCGTGAAGACCACCGCGACCCACGTCATCACCTTGAGGGTGTACGCCGTCGCCGCCGCGTTGGTCGTGGTGAGGGAGTACGCCGGGTCGGTCGTCGAGGGCATCACGTCGGGGAAGAGCGCCAGGAACAGGCCGATCACGGCCAGCGCGATCGTGACGAACGTGCCGACGAACGCCCAGCCCTCGCGGCGCGCCCGGGCGGCGAGCAGGCCGCCGACCAGCGCGAGGGCGGCCACGGTGAAGACGACGGCGGTGAGCGCCGTACCCGTCTCGGCCTGGGTCCAGCCGAGGAACACGACCGCGAGCACGGCCGCGACGGCACCGATCCGCACGGCGAGGTCGCGGGCGCGGTGGCGGATGTCGCCGTCGGTCTTGAGCGCCACGAACATCGCGCCGTGCGCGGCGAAGAGGGTCAGCGTGACCAACCCGCCGAGCAGCCCGAAGGGGTTGAGGAGGGTGAAGAGGTTGCCGGTGAACTCCTTGTCGGCGTCGATCGGCACGCCGGCGACGATGTTGGCGAACGCGACGCCCCAGAGCAGCGCGGGGACGACCGAGCCGACGATCAGTGCCAGGTCCCAGCGGCCCTTCCAGGTCGCGTCGTCGCGCTTGTGGCGGTACTCGAAGGAGAGCCCGCGCACGATGAGGGCGACCAGGATCAGCAGCAGCGGCAGGTAGAAGCCGCTGAAGAGGGTGGCGTACCACTCCGGGAACGCCGCGAAGGTCGCGCCACCGGCGACGAGCACCCAGACCTCGTTGCCGTCCCAGACGGGGCCGACGGTGTTGATCATGACGCGGCGCTCGGTGTCGTCCTTCGCCAGGACCGGCAGCAGCATGCCGACGCCGAAGTCGAATCCCTCGAGGCAGAAGTAGCCGACCCACAGCACGGCGATGAGGGCGAACCAGACGGTCGTGAGTTCCATGGTGTCTCTTTCAGGTCAGGTCGGTCGAGTGGGGTCGGGTCAGTAGGCGAAGGTGAGCGGGGCGTCCTCGTCGTCGGAGCCGCCGACCTTGACCCGCGGTGGCTCCTCGAAGGGCTCCGCACCCTTGTTGACGTAGGTGACGAGGAGCTTGACCTCGATGACCGCGAGCACGGCGTAGAGCGCGGTCAGCACGACCAGCGACGTCGCGGCCTCGAAGGTGCTGACGCCGGGGGAGACGCCCGACTCGGTGGTCATCAGCCCGAAGACGACCCACGGCTGGCGGCCCATCTCGGTGAAGATCCAGCCCCACGAGGAGGCCAGCGTCGTCGCGATCGGCAGGCTGAGCCCGAGCCAGCCCAGCCAGCGCACGCCCGGCGTGCGGCCCTTGCGGGTCAGCCAGAGGATCAGCGCAGCGCCGCCGGCGGCGAAGAAGCCGAGGCCCATCATGAAGCGGAACGACCAGTAGGTGACCGGGATGATCGGCACGTAGTCGCCGTCGCGCTGTGCCGGGTCGGCGCTGTCGAGCGATCCGTACGTCTCGGCGTACTCCTCCTTGAGCGGGTTGATGCCCTGCACGGTGCCGTCGAAGGAGCCCGTGCCGAGGAAGGAGAGCAGGCACGGCACGGTGACCGCGAACTTCTCGTGCTGGCCGTCGGGCGTGCCGATCGTCAGGACCGAGAACGGCGCGCACCCCTCGCTGGTCTCGTAGAGGCCCTCGGCGGCGGCCATCTTCATCGGCTGCACCTCGGTCATCACCTTGCCCTGGAGGTCGCCGGTGATGGCGACGCCGAGGCCGGCGAGCAGCGTGACGACGGCGCCGATGCGGATCGCACGGTGGTAGAGCGGGCGGTCGGCCTCGTGCTTCTTCTTCATGTAGAGGTACGCCGAGACGCCGAGCAGGAAGGCGCCCGCGGTCATGTACGCCGCGAAGACCACGTGCGGGAACGTCACGACCTGCACCTTGTTGAACATCACCGCCCAGAAGTCGGTCAGCTCGGCGCGGCCCGACTCGGGGTTGAAGCGGTAGCCGACGGGGTGCTGCATCCACGAGTTCGCCGCGAGGATGAACCACGACGAGGCGAGCGTGCCGAGGTGCACGAGCCACATGCAGGCGGCGTGCAGGCCGCGAGGGAGCTTGTCCCAGCCGAAGATCCAGAGGCCGAGGAAGGTCGACTCGAGGAAGAAGGCGAGCAGGCCCTCGACCGCGAGCGGCGCGCCGAAGACGTCGCCGACGAAGCGGGAGTAGTCCGACCAGTTCATGCCGAACTGGAACTCCTGCACGATGCCGGTCACGACGCCGATGGCGAAGTTGATGAGGAAGAGCTTGCCGAAGAACTTGGTCAGCCGGAGGTAGTCCTCCTTGCCGGTGCGGACCCAGGCCGTCTCGAGCCCGGCGATCACGGCCGTGAGCCCGATCGTCAGCGGCACGAACAGGAAGTGGTACACGGTGATGATCCCGAACTGCCAGCGGGCGATGTCGAGCACGTCCATGGGCACACCTTTGCGTGGGGTCGGCGCCGCGGCGCAGGATTACTACAGATTGTAGTAGATACTACGCGGTGTCGTAATTTCGCGGACAGGGCACCTAGACTCCTGTGGCATGAGTCCAAGGTCCCGGATGGGTGAGCTCGAGCAGGCCGTCCTCGAAACGCTGTGGGACCTCGGCTCGGCCAGCGGTCGCGAGGTCCACGAGCGGCTCGCCGGGCGCGACCTCGCCTACACCACCGTCATGACGGTCCTGGACCGGCTGGCGCGCAAGGACGTCGTGGTGCGCGAGCGCGAGGGCCGCGCCTTCCGCTACGCCCCGCGGCGCTCGCGCGCTGCGATGACCGCGGACCTGATGCGCGAGGCGCTCGACGAGACCGGCGCCGACCGCGACCAGGCGCTCGTCTCGTTCGTGGGCGAGGCCAGCGAGACCGACCTCGCGGCCCTGCGTCGCGCCCTGGCCGACCTCTCCTGACCCTGTCCGCCGTGCCCACGCCCGTCGTGCTGGGGGTCCTCGCCGTGCTGCTCGCGGGCCCCGTGCCCCACGCGCTGTCGCGGTGGCACCGGCTGCGGCGGACGCCCGCGGCCGCGATGCTGCTCTGGCAGGGCACCGCGGCGGCCGCTGTGCTGGCCGCGCTGGGCGCCGGGCTCTCCCTCGCGACGGACCGGCTGTGGGAGCCGCCGGTGGCCGGGCACGACGTCGTCGTCGCGGTCCTCGCCGGCGCCGTGACTGCAGTGGTCGCTGCCCGGCTGGTGCTGAGCGGCCACCGGACCGGGACCGAGCTGCGCCGGATGCGACGCCTGCACCGCGACCGTGTCGACCTCGTCGCCAGCCGCGACGCGGGGGTCTCCGTGCTCGAGCACGACCTGCCGGTCGCCTACTGCGTGCCGGGCATGACCGGGTCGCGCATCGTGGTCTCCCGCTCGACGCTCACCACGCTGGCGCCCGCGGAGCTGGCGGCGGTGCTCGAGCACGAACGCTCGCACCTGCGCGCCCGCCACGACCTGGTGCTCGAGGCCTTCGCCGTGCTGCACCGCGCCTTCCCTCGCTGGGTGGCCAGTGGCGCCGCCCGCGACGAGGTCGAGGTGCTGGTGGAGGTGCTCGCCGACCGCGCCGCCGTACGCCGCGTGGACCGGCGGACCCTGCTCTCGGCCCTGCTCGCCCTCGCCGGCTCGTCCGCGCCCCGGGGTGCCCTGGGCTCGGCGGGGTCGCGGGCCGCGCGCGCCGAGGCGCTGCGCGACGACCGCCGGCACCCCGTGCAGGCCGGCGCCGTCGTCGGCCTCGCAGCCGCGGTCCTCGCGCTGCCGACGCTGCTGGTGGTCCTGCCCTGGCTCACCGGGCTCCGCTGAGCGGGGACCGGACGCAGAAGGGCCCCGGCGGATCGCTCCGCCGGGGCCCTCTGGTGCTGCGTCAGCTGGTGCTCAGGGTCAGCGGACGACCTTGAACGTCAGCTTGTCCCTGCTGCCCTCGACGGTGTCCGAACCCGCGTAGACGGCAACGAGCTTGTGCTCGCCGACCTTGAGGTTCTTCTTCACCTTGAGGACCAGGCGGCCGTCGTCGAGACGCTTGGTGTCGATCTCCTTGCCGTCGATCTTCACGGTGACCTTGCCCGTCGGGGTCTCGCCCTCGGCCTTGACCTTGACGATGACCTTGAAGTCGTCCTTGTAGGACGGCTTCTTGGGCTCGACCTTGGCCTTGGTCGTGGACTCGACCGGCTCCGGCGCCGGGGTCGGCGTCGGGGTCGTGGTCGGCGTCGGCGTGGCGTTGGCCTCGCACACCTCGACCTTGACGTTGTCGACGTACCAGCCGTCGACACCGTTGCAGCCGTCACGACCCATGTCGAAGCGGAACTTCACCGTGGCTCCGGCGGGCGCGACCTTGGCCAGGTCGATGACCGTGGTGCCCCACGAGCCGTGCAGCTGGCCACCGTCGGTGCCGGTCCACGCGGCCTCGCCGCCCATCGGGCCCTGAGCCGGGTCGAGCTCGCCCTCAGGAGCGTTGAAGACGTAGGCGTCCTGCGGGACCAGTGCGAAGGTGCCCCCGTTGACACTCACCTTGACGTTGCCGCCGTCCCACGTCGCCTCGGTGGCGACGTAGTGGTCGAACGACATCCGCGGCGCCTTGTCGGCCGCCGGCACGGCGATGGCCGGGCTGATGAGACCGTTGCGGCTGGTCAGGTCACCAGCAGCACCGCAGGTGCCGGACACCGGGTCCGGACCGAAGGCCACGCCGCCCGTGTGCGACGGAGCACGCGTGGAGGCCTCCCACGGGATTCCCTCGGAGAACGCCTCGCCGAGCTCCTCGTCCTGCGACCAGCCGGCCAGGCCGTCCTCGAAGTCCTCCGAGTAGATGGTCTTGGCCGTCTTGCCGGGACCACAGTTGAGCTTCGGTGCACCCTGCTTGAGCAGCGGCTCCCAGGCGCACTGCTCGGTCGGGTCCATCCGCAGCTCGGTCTCGGCGATGACGTCGGCGAGCATCTCGCAGTCCGCCTCGGTCATGCCGCCCTCGACGAGCTCGGGGTCGGCGACGGCGCCGTCGGACCCGTCGGCCTCCTGCGGGTCACCCAGGGTGACCTTGCGGAAGTCCTCACCCTCCAGCACCGCGCAGGACTCCTCGAGCCCGTCGGCCAGGTCGGGGAAGTAGGACGACGGCGTCAGGTAGTTGGTCTGGGTGTGCCAGAACAGCCACGCAGCCTTGTCCAGGCCGATGCCGGTGTCCTGGCCGTCCATGCCGTCCACCAGGAGCGCGAAGGTGCGGTTGACCACGCCGGAGTTGGTGTGGACGCCGCCCGAGTCGTCGTCGGTGCAGTGGTACTCCTCGTCCGAGACCTTGCCCGGGTCGCCGTAGCAGTTCGGGCTCCACATGTCGCGGATGGCACCGCCGAAGGCGGGGTCGGACTCGCCCGACAGCCACCGGTGCGTCTCGTCGGTGTCGGCAGGAACGGCGGCGATCTCGAACGTCACCGGCGCACCGGCGGTCTTGAACTTGGTGCCGTCGGCCTGGGTGACCATCACGCCGTAGATGTCGGCGTCTCCCGACATCGAGATCGGGGCACGACCGGCGACGCTGTCACCGACCACGATCCCGACCGCGCCGGCGGCCTCGGCGTTCTGCGCCTTCGTGCCGAAGGTGCAGGCGCCACGGTCGACGTAGACCCAGCCGCCCGCGATGGCACCGGCGTTGGTGAACGCCTGGCAACCGTTGGTCGGCGAGGTGTCCGGCGTGCCGTCCGGCAGGGTGCCGGTGGCCGGGTCGGTGCCGACGATGGCCGTGCCCTCGACCGGCGTCTGTCCGAAGACCGGGCCGAACGAGGCGGGGGCGGCCGTGCACGGGCCCGCCACCCCAGCGGGAGCGCTGATCTCCATGGTGACGTCGGAGCGCGTGAAGTCCGAGCACTTCCCCGGGGTGCGGTAGACGGTGCCACCGGCCGAACCGGGGTCACCGGTCTCGTTGTGGCGCTCGTTGAGCATGTCGACGGTCTCGCCCCAGATGTCGGAGTAGGCCTCGTTCATCGCGCCCGCCTGCCACTGGTAGATCAGGCCGGAGGTCGACTCGGTGTAGGCGTGACCCCACTCGTGGGCGACGGTGTCGTCACCGGTGACGCCGTTGCAGTAGTTGGTCGAGTAGCCGTTCCAGTTGGCGTTGGGGCAGTTGATCCGCGGGTCGTTGTTGACCGTGCGCATGGTGCCGCCCAGTCCGTCCCACGAGTCGTAGCCGAACGTGTTGCGGAACATCCAGTAGGCCTCGCTCGTGCCGAGGACCTCGTTCTGCTGGTCCTCGTTGAGGCCGCCGGGGAAGGCGTCGCCCTCGGCCCAGACCGGGTCGTTGAGGCCGTCGACGAAGTCGTCGTCGGGGAGGTTCGGCGTGCCCGCGTCGTTGACGTAGGCCTCGTAGAGCTCGCGGTCGAGCGCGTGGGCCATCATCGACCAGCGGTTGAGGGGCTTGCCGGAGGCGGCGTCGAGGATCAGCGTCTCGCGCACCGTCGCCTTGTTCCAGACCTCGACGGCCCAGGCGAGCCGAGACTCGCCCTCGATGCCGCGGGGGGTGCCCATGCGGTAGATGGTGAGCTTCGCGTCGCGGACCGAGAGGCCCTTGCGGTAGCCGGCCGGGCCACCGTCCTCGTAGCCGGACGGCTTGGCCTTGACCGCGGCCAGCGCCTTCGAGGAGGCCTCGGCCTTCGGCAGGCGCGGCGTGACGTCGAGCGAGAGGGCGGGTGCGGCGAAGCCGTTGACCGAGGTCAGGTCCCCGTCGCGGTCGACGTGGGCCTTGAGCTCGCCGGCGAAGACCGGGACACCCTTGTAGGACTGGGCGAAGGTGATCGACCAGCCGGAGGTGCTGGCGTAGACCTCGGTCTGCTTCAGCTCTGCGGCACGGGCGCCGAAGGCGGGGGCGAACTGGTCGAGGTAGGCGGTGGCCTTGTCGATCGCACCCTGGCGGCCGTCGGCGGCGACGCCGGGCAGCAGGTCGGGGTCGGCACCTTCGGCAGTCGCGAACCCGACGCGACCGGTGGCCGGGTTGGCCCGCAGGTCCACCGAACCCGATGCTGCGTCGCGGAGCCGGCTGACGACCGACTCGTCCGCACTGCTCGCCGGCGCGGCCTGCGCGCCGACCAGCGGCTGGGCGGCAAGCCCAGCTGCGATGAGAGCGAGGCCCAGGGTGAGTCCCTGGCCTCGATTCAGCTGCTTCAAAAGAGTGACCTCTCGCTTGCACCCGGGATCCCATACCCGAGTGATCCGGGTCACCCTAAGCAACTGTCCATCCGGTCAGGAAGACCCTGAAGGTGGAATTTGTGCAGGTCGTCCCGACGGACGGAAGATTTGCGGCCGTGCTGCACGACACGCACGGCTGTGATCCGTGTGGCTGGTGTGACTTGGCCGTAGGGTCGGAGCATGGCGACCCGTACGTCTTCCCCGCCGGGGTCGCGGAGCACGAGCACGTCTTCGTCCAAGAGTCGGAGCAAGGGTTCGAGCACCCGATCACGGAGTACCAGCAAGCGCCCCAGCCCCGCGAAGGGCCGGAGCCGATCGAGCGCGTCCTCGCGCCGTCCCGCGCCGCGGGCGGTGCGCAACGGGCCGGGCCCGGTCGCCCAGGCGTTCGGCGCCCTCGGTCGCGGGGTCGCCGCCGTCTGGCTCGGCATCGCCCACGCGGTCGGCGCGGTCGCCCGCTCGATCGGGCAGTCCGCCCGCGACCTCGCCCCCGAGCACCGCCGCGACGGCGTCGGCCTGTTCCTCTTCGGCCTCGCCACCGTGGTCGCCGCCGCGGTGTGGTGGCAGCTGCCCGGGGGAGTGATGGACTTCGCCCGCTCGGTGACCGCCGGCGCGGTCGGCAAGGTCGGTTGGTTCGTCCCGCTGTTCCTCGTCTACGCCGGCTGGCGCACCCTGCGCGACCCGGAGCGCAACGGCCCCGCCGGTCGCCAGGTGATCGGGTGGTCGGCGTTCACCCTCGGCCTGCTCGGCATCGTGCACATCGCCAACGGCAACCCGCAGCCCGTGCTCGGCGACGCCACCAACCTCCAGTCCGCCGGCGGCGCGGTCGGCTACGTCACCTCGAGCCTGCTGCTCGACCTGATGCAGACGTCGTACGTCGTGGTGCCGCTGCTGGTGCTGCTCGCCGCCTTCGGCGTCCTGATCATCACCGCCACCCCGGTCTACCAGATCCCGGCCCGGCTGGCCGCGCTGCGCGACAAGGCGCTGGGCCGCACCCCGGTCGAGGAGGCGGAGGAGCCGACGAAGCCGGTCCGCACCCGCCGCCGCTCGATGCTCGACGACGACATCGACCCCGAGATGGGTGACCCGGCCTACGACAGCCCGGTCCTGGCGGACCGCGAGCTCAGGAAGCGCCGCAGGAAGAAGGACGCCGAGCCGGTCGAGGACTACGGCATCGACCTGTTCGCCGACCCCACCGACGCCTCCGCCGACGCCCCGACCGAGGTCACCCCGGCCGTCGACGCGAAGGGCGGGGCCGACACCGGCGCGGTGGAGCCGCCGCCGCACACGCCGCTCCCGGCCCGCGTCGAGCAGCTCGCGCTGTCCGGCGACATCACCTACTCGCTGCCCGACAACTCCGCCCTCAAGCCGGGCTCCGTGCACAAGGCGCGGTCCAAGGCCAGCGACGCGGTCGTCGAGCGGCTGATGCAGGTGATGGACGAGTTCGGCATCGACGCCACCGTCACCGGCTACACGCGTGGCCCGACCGTCACCCGCTACGAGGTCGAGCTCGGCCCGGCGGTGAAGGTCGAGAAGGTCACCGCGCTGTCGAAGAACATCGCCTACGCCGTCGCCTCCGCCGACGTCCGGATCCTCAGCCCGATCCCCGGCAAGTCGGCCATCGGCATCGAGATCCCCAACACCGACAAGGAGATCGTCTCCCTCGGCGACGTGCTCCGCTCCGGCACCGCGCGCTCGGACCACCACCCGATGGTCGCCGGGCTCGGCAAGGACGTCGAGGGCGGCTTCGTGGTCGCCAACATGGCGAAGATGCCGCACCTGCTGGTCGCCGGTGCCACCGGCTCCGGAAAGTCGAGCTTCATCAACTCGCTGATCACCTCCATCCTGATGCGGGCGACGCCCGACGAGGTGCGGATGATCATGGTCGACCCCAAGCGGGTCGAGCTGAACGCCTACGAGGGCGTGCCGCACCTGATCACCCCGATCATCACCAACCCGAAGAAGGCCGCCGAGGCGCTGGCCTGGGTCGTGCGCGAGATGGACATGCGCTACGACGACCTGGCCAACTTCGGCTTCCGCCACATCGACGACTTCAACAAGGCGGTGCGGGCCGGCAAGGTCGAGGTGCCTGCCGGCAGCGAGCGCACGCTCACGCCGTACCCCTACCTCCTGGTCATCGTCGACGAGCTCGCCGACCTGATGATGGTCGCGCCGCGCGACGTGGAGGACTCGGTCGTCCGCATCACCCAGCTCGCCCGCGCGGCCGGCATCCACCTGGTGCTCGCCACGCAGCGCCCGTCGGTCGACGTGGTGACCGGCCTGATCAAGGCCAACGTGCCGTCGCGACTCGCGTTCGCCACCAGCTCGCTGGGCGACAGCCGCGTCATCCTCGACCAGCCCGGAGCCGAGAAGCTGGTCGGTCAGGGTGACGGCCTGTTCCTGCCGATGGGCGCCTCGAAGCCGGTGCGCGTCCAGGGGTCGTGGGTCACCGAGGCCGAGATCCACCAGGTCGTCAAGCACTGCAAGGACCAGCTCGAGCCGACGTACGTCGAGGACGTCACGGCGCCGAAGGAGTCCAAGCGCGAGCTCGACGACGACATCGGCGACGACATGGAGCTCGTGGTGCAGGCCATCGAGCTGGTCGTCTCCACGCAGTTCGGCTCGACGTCGATGCTGCAGCGCAAGCTGCGCGTCGGCTTCGCCAAGGCCGGCCGGCTGATGGACATCATGGAGAGCCGTGGTGTCGTCGGCCCGAGCGAGGGTTCGAAGGCGCGTGACGTCCTGGTCAAGCCGGACGAGCTCGATTCCGTGATCGCCACGTTGGAGGGGGGAGCCTGATGAGCACGGTGCTGAACGAGGACGAGGTCTTCGACGACCACACTGCGGGTGCGGGGCCGGCGGTGGTCCCGGACCACGTCGAGGTACGCCGTCATGCCGGCCTCGCCGCGGGCGTGGGGCTGACGGCCTCCGCGGTCGCCATCGCCTACCTCGGCCGGGCCACCCACACGGGCGCCGTCCTGGACTGGGTGCTCGCGGTCGGGATGGGGCTGCTCGGTGCGTACTGGCTGGTCGGCTTCGTCGACGCGCGCACGCCGCTGCTGGTGGCCGACGCGCAGGGCATCCGGATCCGGCTCGGCCGCACGTGGCGCGGGCTGCCGTGGACGGCGGTCCACCACGTCGAGCACACCCCGCGCCGCGGGCTGCTGCGTGACGGCCGGCTGGTCGTCGTGCCGCACAACCTCGAGCTCATCGAGGCCGAGCTGACCGGCGCCGGCAAGCGCCACACCACGCTGTCCCGCCTGCTGCACGGCGCGCCCTTCGCCGTGCCGCTGGGCCTCTCGACCCGCGTCGTCGGCGCCGACGGCGACCTGTCCGAGGCCCTGGGCCGGGTCGCCCGCGACGCCAGCCAGATCGTCGTGCTCGAGCCCGAGGTCGACGAGGACGTCGTTCCGGACGCCGCCGAGGACGTCGCCGACGAGGCGGGGGAGCCGGAGGTCGAGGAGACCGTCGTCGCCAGCCCGACGCCGGCCGCCCTGCGCGAGTCGACGGCGGCGCGTCGCTCCGAGGTGCGTCGCGACTTCGTGGAGCCCGAGGACCTCGACGAGCTCGACGGCCGCGAGCTGCGCCGCCCCGGCCGGGTCAGCCTGGTCGAGGAGAAGGAGACCTGGGGCGACCGCGTCCGCGCCATCGCCCGACCGGGTGAGCCGGTGGAGCCGCTGGTGCTCGACGACTTCGAGGTGGAGCCCGCCGAGGACCCGGTCATCGGTCCCGAGCTGGCGGCCGCCCGCACCCGCCTCGGCCTGACGGTCGACCAGCTGGCCGAGCGCACCCGGATCCGTCCGCACGTGATCGAGGCCGTGGAGGTCGACGACTTCGAGCCGTGCGGTGGCGACTTCTACGCCCGCGGCCACCTGCGCACCCTGGCCCGGGTGCTCGGCATCGACGTGGCGCCGCTGCTGGCGTCGTACGACGAGCGCTACGCCCACGCCCCGATCAACCCGCGCCGGGTCTTCGAGGCCGAGCTCGCCACCGGCGCGCACGGCTCGATCCGCGGCACCCGCGGCGGCCCGAACTGGTCGGTGCTCGTGGCCGTGGTGATGGCGCTGGTGCTCTGCTGGTCGATCGCCCGCCTGGTCATGGACACCCCGCCCGAGCTCCGCGGCGCGCAGCCGGTGCTCAACGGCTCCGGCGGCCCCCAGGGCACCGGCAACGCGCCCGTCGCCGACCCGGTCGCGGTGGTGGTCACCGCGCCGTCGGGCGGTGCCCAGGTCGTCGTGCGCGACGCCTCGGGCGAGGAGGTCTTCAAGGGCAACCTCTCCGTCGGCCAGACCCGCGAGCTCAAGGTGTCCCCGCCGGTGCGGGTGATGTCCTCGGACGGTTCCGTCACGGTCTCCCTCGCCGGCGGCGAGGCACGTGCCGTGGGGGAGCCCGGCGTGGCCGGCCAGGGCACCTTCGTCGCCGATTGACCGTGACTCACTGGCGGCGGGTGAGAGGTCTCACCGTGTCGCGGGTGCAGGTCTGTGGGCTGTGACGCGGCATACTCACGGGTGCGATGACGACTGACACCGAGCTGCCCCCGACCCCGCTGAACGTCGCCGTGGTGACCCTCGGCTGCGCGCGCAACGAGGTCGACTCCGAGGAGCTGGCCGGCCGACTCGAGGCCGGCGGCTTCGTGCTGGTCGACGACCCCGAGGACGCCGACACCGTCGTGGTCAACACGTGCGGGTTTGTCGAGGCGGCCAAGAAGGACTCCGTCGACACCCTGCTCGAGGCCGCGGACCTGAAGGAGCACGGCAAAGCGCAGGCCGTCGTGGCCGTCGGCTGCCTCGCCGAGCGCTACGGCAAGGACCTCGCCGAGTCGCTGCCTGAGGCCGACGCGGTGCTCGGCTTCGACGACTACCCCGACATCGCCTCGAAGCTGCGCGCCATCGTCGGCGGCGAGACGCACCACCCGCACACGCCGTCCGACCGCCGGCTCCTGCTGCCGATCTCGCCCGTCGAGCGCGACGCATCGGGCATCTCCGTTCCCGGCCATGAGGCCGTCGCCACGGACACCAGCGAGATCGGCGCGGGTGCGCCGGCGACGGGCCCCCGTGCCGTACGCCGTCGCCTCGACGCCGGCCCGATGGCGCCGCTCAAGCTGGCCAGCGGCTGCGACCGCCGCTGCACGTTCTGCGCGATCCCGAGCTTCCGCGGCTCGTTCGTCAGCCGCCGTCCCAGCGACGTGGTCAACGAGGCCCAGTGGCTCGCCACGCAGGGCGTCAAGGAGCTGTTCCTCGTCAGTGAGAACTCCACGTCCTACGGCAAGGACCTCGGCGACCTCCGGTTGCTCGAGACGATGCTGCCCGAGCTGTCGGGCATCGACGGCATCGAGCGGGTGCGCGTCTCCTACCTCCAGCCCGCCGAGACCCGGCCAGGGCTGATCGAGGCGATCGCCTCGACGCCCGGCGTCGTGCCCTACTTCGACCTGTCCTTCCAGCACGCGAGCGCCACGGTGCTGCGCCGGATGCGCCGCTTCGGCGACCCGGAGAGCTTCCTCGGCCTGCTCGAGCAGATCCGCACGCTGGCCCCGCTGGCCGGCGTACGGTCCAACGTCATCGTCGGCTTCCCCGGCGAGACCGAGGAGGAGCTGGCGACCCTCTGCGACTTCCTCGAGGCGGCTCGCATGGACGTGACCGGCGTCTTCGGCTACTCCGACGAGGACGGCACCGAGGCGGCCGGCTTCGCCGACGAGCTCAAGCTCGACGAGGACGAGATCCGCAGCCGCACCGAGCACGTCACCGCCCTGGTCGAGGAGCTCAACGCCCAGCGCGCCGAGGAGCGCATCGGCGAGGAGGTCGTGGTGCTGGTCGAGTCGGTCGACGAGGACGTCGTCGAGGGACGGGCCGCCCACCAGGGCCCCGAGGTCGACGGCACGACGCTGCTCACCGGCGCCGACGGCGCCCGGGTCGGCGACCTGCTGGCCGCGACCGTCACGGGCACCGACGGTGTCGACCTGATCGCGCGAGTGAACGGAGCTGGAGCATGAGCACGGACCCTGTGAGCGCGGAGCAGCGCGAGGTGTCGAACCTCAACATCGCCAACGTGCTCACCACGCTGCGCATCATCATGGTGCCGTTCTTCGGCTGGGCGCTACTGCACGACGGCGGCAACGACCCCCTGTGGCGCTGGGTCGCGTTCGCGATCTTCGCCGTCGCGATGGTCACCGACAAGATCGACGGCGACCTGGCCCGCAAGCACGACCTGATCACCGACTTCGGCAAGATCGCCGACCCGATCGCCGACAAGGCGATCACCGGTATGGCGTTCATCGGCCTCTCGGTCGTCGGCGACGTCTGGTGGTGGGTCACCGTCGTGGTCCTGCTCCGCGAATGGAGCGTCACGCTGCTGCGCCTGTCGGTCCTCAAGCAGGTCGTGATCCCCGCGGCGCAGAGCGGCAAGATCAAGACGGTCCTCCAGGCCCTCGCGCTGTCGGGCCTGATCTGGCCGCTGCCGCACGGCGACGCCCACGGCAACGCCTTCGACTTCTGGCCCGGACCGCTGGGCGAGGTGCTGTTCTACGCCAGCCAGGTGTTGCTCGCCGGTGCCGTGGCGATGACCCTCTGGTCGGGCTGGGAGTTCGTCCGCGAGGTGCGCAAGCAGCGGGTGCGCCGGGCCTGATCCGACCAGTCGGCGAACACTGACCGACACGTCGGGAAACCCTACTTTCGTGGGGTCTTGTCGAGCGTGCGTTCGGCTAGGGTGACGGCCCACTCACCCGACGAAAGGCCCCAGAACTCGTGTCAGCATCACGACCAGGACGCCGGTTCGCCCTGGCCACGACGATGACGGGGCTGCTCGCAGCGCCGCTCGCCGTGGTCACCGCGGCGGCGCCCGCACACGCTGCTCCCGTCGAGATCCAGATCCTCGCCACCAACGACTTCCACGGCCGGCTGCAGCTGCGCGGTCCCGAGAACCGCGACCCCGACGCCGGTGCCGCCGTGCTCGCCGGCGCGGTCAAGCAGCTCGAGCAGGACGTGCCCAACACCGTCTTCGCGGCGGCCGGCGACCTGATCGGGGCCTCGACCTTCGAGTCCTTCATCAACGACGACAAGCCGACCATCGACGCCCTCAACGAGGCCGGCCTCGACGTGTCGGCCGCCGGCAACCACGAGTTCGACCAGGGCGTCGACGACCTGGTCGACCGGGTGATGGCGCCGGAGTCGGCGAGCAACCCGCTCGGTGGCGCCGAGTGGCAGTACATCGCCTCCAACGTCCGCAACAAGGACGACCACGAGCACACCATCCCGGACCGCTGGATCGAGGACTTCGGCTCGGTGCAGGTCGGCTTCGTGGGTGCGGTGACCGAGGACCTGCCGGCCCTGGTCAGCCCCAGCGGCATCGCCTCGGTCGAGGTGACCGGCATCGTCAACGAGGTCAACCGGAGCGCCAACAAGCTCGAGGACGAGGGCGCCGACGTCATCGTCCTGCTGGTCCACGAGGGCGCGCCCGACACGACGTACGCGTCGGCGACGAGCAACACCAACGCCTTCGGTCGCATCGTCAACGGGGTCAACTCCAACATCGACGCGATCGTGTCGGGCCACACCCACCTCGCCTACAACCACTCCGTGCCGGTCCCGGCCTGGGAGGGACGTGCCGTCACCAGCCGTCCGGTCGTGTCGGCGGGCCAGTACGGCCAGAAGCTCAACAAGCTCCTCTTCACGGTCAACGACGCCACCGGTCAGGTGTCGGCGGTGACCCAGGAGGTCGTCGACCTCACCACCGACCCCGACGGCACCGGCCCGACCGCCCCGCAGCCCAACTTCCCGGCCGACCCGGCGACCACGCAGATCGTGACCGACGCCTTCGACGCGGCCGTCGGCCCGGGCTCGCAGGTGCTCGGCCAGCTCGGCGCGCCGTTCAAGCGGGCGTTCCTCGCCAACGGCACCACCGAGAACCGCGGCGCCGAGTCCACGCTCTCCAACCTCGTGGCCGAGGTGCAGCGCTGGGCGACCAGCGCCCCCGAGTCGGGTGCCGCGGAGATCGCGCTGATGAACCCGGGCGGTCTGCGGCAGAACATGGTGGGCACCGGGAGCACGTTCCCGGCCGACCTGACCTACAAGCAGGCCGCCGTCGTCCAGCCGTTCGCCAACACGCTGGTCAACATGAAGCTCACCGGCACGCAGCTCAAGGCGGTCCTGGAGCAGCAGTGGCAGCGCGACTCGAGCGGCAACGTGCCCACCCGCGCGTTCCTCCGCCTCGGCACGTCGGCCGGCTTCCGGTTCACCTACGACCCGGCCCGCCCCGAGGGCGACCGGATCACCGGGATGTGGCTGGACGACGTCGCGATCTCGCCGGCCGCGTCGTACTCCGTCACGGTCAACTCGTTCCTCGCCAGCGGTGGTGACAACTTCCGCGCCCTGCGTGACGGCACCGAGCGTCGCGACACCGGCAAGGTCGACCTGGAGGCCATGGTCGACTACATGGCGGCCAACAGCCCGGTCGAGCACGACACCACCCAGCACGCCGTGGGCGTGTCGTTCCCGGCCGGCGCCCCGGCGTCCTACCTGCCGGGCGACCACGTGAAGCTCAACCTGACCTCGCTCGCCTTCTCGGCGGCCGAGGACCTCAAGGACGACGACGTCACGGTGTCGCTCGGCGGCACCACGCTCGGCACGTTCCCCGTCGACAACACCATCGGCACGGTCGACCAGAACGACGAGTACGGCAAGGCAGCCGTCGACGTGGTCGTCCCCGCGGGCACGACCGCGGGCGTCAAGGAGCTGACCATCACCGGGGACGACACCGGCACGGTCGTCACCGTCCCGGTGACGGTCGCCGCTGTCCCGACCACGACGCCGACCCCGACCCCGACCCCGACCCCGACCCCGACGCCCACCCCGGCTCCGGAGAAGGTGGACCCCGTCATCAAGGCGGTCGCCGCCACCGGGACTGTCGGTGAGAAGGTCCGCTTCACGGTGAAGGTCAAGGCCGGCGACGCGACCGCCACGGGTTGGCTCAAGGTCCGGGTGCAGGGCTCCGACAAGGTGCTCCGCTTCAAGGTCAAGGACGGCAAGGCCACGGTCAAGCTCCCCGCCTTCGCCCGCGCCGGCACCAAGAAGGTCGTCCTGCGCTACCTCGGCAACGACGACGTCAAGCGGGAGCGGCTCGTCGTCAAGCTGAAGATCAAGCGCTGACCTTCCGCACCCACGCAGCACCGCACCGGAGGCCCGGTCGTCGTCCGCGACGGCCGGGCCTCCGGCGCGTCCGGGGCACGCTCAGTCCGTACGCCGCAGCGCGAGGGCCGCCTGCACCAGGGCCAGGTGGCTGAAGGCCTGGGGGAAGTTGCCGGCCATCCGGTCGTGCACGGTGTCGTACTCCTCCGACAGCAGGCCGACGTCGTTGGCCAGGCCGCAGAGCCGGTCCATGAGCTCCTCCGCCTCCGCGCGCCGGCCGGCTGCCGCGAGCGCGGACACCAACCAGAACGAGCAGGCGAGGAACGGGTGCTCGTCGCCGGGCACCCCGTCGACACCGGTGTCGGTGCGGTAGCGCAGCAGCAGGCCGTTGGACATCAGGTCCTCGGTGATCGCGCGGATGGTGCCGAGCACGCGCGGGTCGTCGGCGGGCAGGAAGCCGACGAGGGGGATGTTCAGCAGCGAGGCGTCGACCTCGGTGGTGTCGTAGTGCTGGGTGAAGGTGCCGCGCTCGGTGTCGTACCCCTTCTCCAGGATCTCCTCGCGGACCCGGTCGCGCAGGTCGCGCCAGTGGTCGACCGGTCCGTCCAGCCCGTGCTCCTCGACCGCCCGAACCGCCCGGTCGAACGCGACCCACACCATGACGCGTGAGTGGGTGAAGTGGCGCTGCGGCCCGCGGATCTCCCACAGCCCGTTGTCCGGCTCGTCCCAGTGCTCGGCGAGCTCGTCGACGAGCGCCCGCTGCAGCGCCCACGAGTTGTGCGTCTCGTGGAGCCCGGCCTGCCGGCCGAGCTCGAGCGCGATCATCACCTCGCCGAGCACGTCGTTCTGGCGCTGGGAGACCGCGCCGTTGCCGATCCGCACCGGCCGGCTGTCGGCGTAGCCGGGCAGGTGCGGCACCTCGCGCTCGGGCAGCTGGCGTCCGCCGTCGACGGTGTACATGATCTGGAGGTCCGCGGGGTCGCCGGCGACGGCCCGGAGGAGCCAGCGGCGCCAGTCGAGCGCTTCCTCCTCGTAGCCCGCGCCGAGCAACGACTCCAGGGTGAGCGCGGCGTCGCGGAGCCAGCAGTAGCGGTAGTCCCAGTTGCGCTCGCCTCCGAAGTCCTCGGGCAGGGAGGTGGTGGGCGCGGCGACGATCCCGCCCGTCTCCTCGTGCGTCATCAGCAGGAGGGTGAGCAGGCTGCGACGGACCATGCCTGCGTGTGGCAGGCCGTCGGGCGCGCGCTCGGTCCACGCCCGTTGGGCGTCGGTCGTGGCGGCGATCCGATCGTCGAAGCCGAGCGGCTCGGGGACGTCGCGCCACGAGCGGACCCAGGTGGTGGAGAAGGTCAGCTCGTCGCCCTCGGACATCTCGAACTCGTCGCTGTGGTGGCCGTGCCCGCCGTGGGGCAGCCGCGGGCCGCGCAGGACGAGCTTGTCGGGACCGGCCACCGCCACGACGACCTCCTGGCCGTGTGCCTGCTCGCGGCTCACCCACGGCCGGACGTGCCCGTAGTCAGTCCGCACCACCCAGTCGTGCCGGATCCGCACGGTGCCGCGGGTGCAGGTGAGTCGGCGTACGACGTCGGCGCGGCCGTCGCCGGTGGGCATCAGGTCGAGCAGCACCACCTCGCCGTCGTCGGTGGCGAACGTGGTCTCCAGCAGCGCGGTGCCGTCGACGTAGCGGCGACTCGTGCTGCGCACTCCCTCCGTCGGGGCGAGCAGCCACCGACCGTGCTCCTCGGTGCCGAGCAGCGCGGCGAAGCACGCCGGTGAGTCGAAGCGCGGCAGGCAGAGCCAGTCGATGGATCCGTCCCGACCGACGAGCGCTGCGGTGCCGCGGTCACCGATGAGGGCGTAGTCCTCGATGGGGAGAGCCATGCGGCTAGTCTCGCGGACGTGACCAACGAGTCGGGTGAGGCGCTGGCGCGGCACGTGCTCGAGGTCCTCGCGGAGCGTGGCGAGTCGCTCGCCACCGCCGAGTCGCTGACCGGCGGTCTGCTGTCCGCCCGGCTGACCGACGTGCCGGGTGCCTCGCGCAGCTTCGTGGGCGCCGTCGTGTCCTACGCCACCCGCGTCAAGGAGTCGTTCCTCGGCGTCCCCGCCGAGGTCGTCGCACGGCACGGCGTGGTCTCCGGGGAGTGCGCGGAGTCGATGGCGTCCGGCGTGCGCGCGCGGCTGGACGCGACGTGGGGGATGGCCACGACGGGCGTGGCCGGGCCCGACTCGCAGGAGGGCAAGGCGGTCGGCACCGTGTGGGTGGCGGTCGCCGGTCCGGACGGTGCGGTGGTCCGGCGGCTGGCGCTGACCGGTGACCGGAGCACCATCCGCGAGGACACCTGCCGCGAGGTCCTGGCGCTGCTGGCCGGCGTGCTGGCAGGAGATCCGTCGGCCGAACCGGCCATCCCCGCCCGGGAAGAACCTGACCTCGGGTAGCGTTGGCCCTACGACTCCACTCGACCCAGAGCAAGGACTTCGCGCATGGTGCTCTTCCGACGACTGCTCGGTGAGGTGCTGCGAGGCGCCCGGATGCAGCGCGGGATGACCCTGCGGGAGCTCTCGGCCGACGCCCGCGTCAGCCTCGGCTACATCTCCGAGATCGAGCGCGGCCAGAAGGAAGCCTCCTCCGAGCTGCTCGCGTCGCTGTGCCAGGCCATGGACCTGCCGCTGTCCGACGTGCTCCGCGAGGTGGCCGACGCGGTGGCCCTCGAGGAGATCGCCGCCGGCGTCGTCGCCGACGCCTCGATCGCACCCGCGCGCCCGTCGGGCGACGTGGTCGCCTCCGCCGCTTGACCGGGCGCTTCGTCCCCGTCCGGGTCGTTGACGGGGCGGTTCGTCCCCGTCCGGGTCGTTGACCGGGCGATTCGTCCCGGTGTCATGACCGCTTCCGGGGGACGAAGTGCCCGCTCGGCGTGCGTGACGGGGAGGAAGTGCCCGCTCGGCGTGCGTGACGGGGAGGAAGTGCCCGGTCGGCCTGATCGTGTCAGCGCTCGGGCTGGCAGCTCGGGCACCAGTACGCCGCCCGCTCCCGCCCGGGCTCGCCGACCATCGCGACGGCGATCGGGGTGCGGCACCTGCGGCACGGGGACTTGTCGCGGCGGTAGACCCACATCCGCTCACGCTCGCGCAGGTTGCCGGTGGTGGACTGGATGGCCCGCTCCTTGTTGACCGCCAGCATCTGGTGCGCCCGCCGGACCAGGCGGGGCAGCTGCCCGTCCACCGCGGCGACCGACGTCGTGGGGTGGATGCCGCTGGTGAAGCAGAGCTCGGCCATGTACATGTTGCCGACGCCAGCCAGGTTGCGCTGGTCGAGCAGCGCCTCCCCGACCGGGCGCTCGGGCTGGCTGCGCAGCCGGGCGAGCGCCTCGTCCTCGTCCCAGTCGGGGCCGAGCAGGTCGGGGCCGAGGTGGGCGGTCAGGGCGTGCTCCTCGTGCCGCGGCACCACCTCGACGATGCCGAGGGAGAAGCCGACCGCGGAGCGGCCCTCGACCCCGAGCACCACCCGCGCCTGCTCGGCGGGGCGCCGCCACTTCTCGCCCGTCGGGTAGACGTGCCAGGAACCCTCCATCTTGAGGTGCGTGTGCAGGGACCAGTCACGCTCGTGGTCGATCCGCGTGATCAGGTGCTTGCCGCGGGAGAAGCTGTGCCGCACCGTGGCGCCGGTCAGGTCGAGGGTGGCGTAGGCCGGGACCCGGAAGTCGCTCACCAGCAGCTGTCGGCCGCTCAGGGCGCGGTCGAGCTTGGCCGCGGCGCGGTAGACGGTGTCGCCCTCAGGCACGCAGCCTCAGCCCCTTGGGCGTGGCGACGAAACCGGCGGCGGACAGGGCCTGCCGGATCGGGGTGTCACCGCCACCGCCGATGAGGGCCTGCCCGTCGGCCTTCTCGACCGTGAGCCGGCCCAGGGCGCCGCGCCGGGCGGCCTCGGCCAGGGCCTCCATCGCCGGAGTGAGGACGTCGGCGTCCTCGCTCCACGTCAGCAGGGTGCGGCCGCCGCGCTCGACGTAGACCGAGAGCGCGCCGTCGACGAGCACCACCAGGGCGCCGGCCTTGCGGCCCGGTCGGTGGCCTGCCGCCTCGCCGAGCGCCTCGGGCCAGGGGAGCGCAGCGCCGAAGGGGTTGGCCGGGTCGGTGGCGGCCAGCGCCACCACGGCCGGCTTCGCGCCGGCCTTGGTGCTGTCGGGCTCGGAGAAGGTGCGCAGCCGGTCGATCGCGCCGGCGCTGCCGAACTGCGCCGCGCCGAGACCCTCGATGAAGTAGCCGCGGCGGCAGCGTCCGGTGTCCTCGAAGGCGCTGAGCACCTTGTAGACGCCTGCGAACCCACCCGCGACGCGCTCGCTGACCACGGCGCCGCGAGTCACCACGCCGTGTCGCTCGAGCAGGTGCTCGGCGCGGGCGTGGGCGCGCCGGGTCGGGTCGCCGTCGCGCTCGGGCAGGATCGCCCACCGGCCGGCCGTCTCGGGCGGTCCGGTGCGCACCGGCATCCGCCCGCCGGTCGTGCGGCCCAGCCGTGGTGGCGTACGCCGCGTGCGGTGGGAGGGCGTGCCGCTGCGGACGAGCGCGCGGAGCGGGGCGAGCGTGTCGTTGGTGACCAGGCCCTTCCAGACCAGCTCCCACAAGGCGGTGGACAGCTCGGCGTCGCTGGTGGAGCCCACCCGGTCGGCGAGCTGGCGGAAGAACCACGCGCCCCCGCCGTCGAGGAGGTCGAGGACCGCACGCTGGACGCCGGTCGGCTCGTCGCCCTCGACCTCGGGGAGGGTGAGGTGGGCCTGGTCAGTGAGGTGCAGGCTGACCCAGCCGTCGCTGCCGGGTAGCGGGGCGTGGCCGGTCCAGATGACCTCGCCCGAGGCGGTGAGCTCGTCGAGCATCGACGGCTCGTAGTCGCGGACGCGAGCCGCGAGCACCAGCGGCTCGAGGGCGCTGGCGGGCACCGGGCAGCCGGCGAGCTGGTCGATGGCGGCCACCACGCCGTCGAGGCCGCGCAGGTTGCCGCCGACGCGCTGCCAGGCGGGCAGGAACCGGGCGACGGCGGCCTGGTCGACCGGCTCGATCTCCTGGCGCAGCCGGGCGAGCGAGCGGCGGCGCAGCTTGCGCAGCACCTCGGCGTCGCACCACTCGCTGCCGGACCCCGACGGCCGGAACTCGCCGTCGAGCACCCGGCCGCGGTGGGCCAGGCGCTGCAGGGTCTGGCGGGCGACCGCCTCGCCGAGCCCGAGCCGGGTGGCGACCTCGGCGGTGGTGAAGGGTCCGTGGCTGCGGGCGTAGCGCGAGACGAGATCGCCGAGCGGGTCCTCCGGGAGCTCGAGGAAGGCGTCGGGCGTGCCCACGGGGACCGGCACGCCGAGCCCGTCGCGCAGTCGGCCGATGTCCTCGATGGCGGTCCAGCGGTCCTCACCGGCCATCCGGACCTCGACGACGCGGCGCACGTCGGCGAGCGAGGCAAGCCAGCCCTCGACGTCGGCACCCTCCACGGCACGGGCGCGGATCTCCTCGGCGGAGAGCGGACCGACCAGCCGCAGCAGGTCGGCGACGGCCTCGGCGTCGCGCGCCCGGCGGTCGGGGGCGAGCCACTGGAGCTCGGTCTCGACCTCGGCGAGCACCTCGGGGTCGAGCAGCTCGCGCAGCTCGGCGCGGCCGAGCAGCTCGGCGAGCAGGCCCTGGTCGAGCGAGAGCGCGGCGGCGCGGCGCTCGGCGATGGGGGAGTCGCCCTCGTAGACGAACTGGGCGACGTAGCCGAAGAGCAGGCTGCGCGCGAACGGGCTCGGCGACGTGGTGGCCACGTCGACGACCGCGACCTCGCGCCGCTGGACGCGGCCGAGGAGGGTGACGAGGGCGGGCAGGTCGTAGACGTCCTGGAGGCACTCGCGCACGGCCTCGAGGACGATGGGGAAGGACGGGTACTGCGAGGCGACCTCGAGCAGCTGGGCGCTGCGCTGGCGCTGCTGCCACAGCGGGCTGCGGCGGCCGGGGTCGCGGCGGGGGAGCAGGAGGGCACGGGCCGCGCACTCGCGGAAGCGGCTCGCGAAGAGCGCCGACCCGCCCACCTCCTGGGTGACGAGCTGCTCGATCTCCTCCGGCTCGAAGACGATCACCTCGCCGGTCGGCGGCTCGGCGTCGGTGTCGGGGATCCGGATCACGATGCCGTCGTCGGAGGCCACGGCCTGGCCGTCGACGTCGAAGCGCTCGCGCAACCGGGCGTTGATCGCCAGCGCCCAGGGCGCGTGGACCGGGGTGCCGTAGGGGGAGTGGACGACCAGGCGCCAGTCGCCGAGCTCGTCGCGGAAGCGCTCGACCACGACCTGCGTGTCGCTGGGCACGACCTGGGTGGCCTCGCGCTGCTCGCCGAGGTAGGTGACGAGGTTGGTGGCGGCGTAGTCGTCGAGGCCGCGCTCCTTGACCTGGGCGACCGCCTGTTGCGGCGGCGCGCTCGCCAGCTCGCGGGTGAAGGCGCCGACCGCGGCACCCAGCTCGGCCGGGCGGCCGAGGGCGTCGCCCTTCCAGAACGGGAGGCGTCCCGGGATGCCCGGCGCCGGGGTGACGAGCACCCGGTCGTGGGTGATGTCCTCGATCCGCCAGCTGGTGGCGCCCAGGGCGAAGACGTCGCCGACGCGGGACTCGTAGACCATCTCCTCGTCGAGCTCGCCCACCCGGCTGGCCTTCTCGCCGACCAGGAAGACACCGAAGAGCCCGCGGTCGGGGATGGTGCCGCCGCTGGTGACCGCGAGGCGCTGGGCGCCCGGTCGACCGCTCAGGGTGCCGGTGACGCGGTCCCAGACGATGCGCGGGCGGAGCTCGGCGAACTCGTCGCTGGGGTAGCGGCCGCTGAGCAGGTCGAGGGTCGCGTCGTAGGCCGCGCGAGGAAGCCCGGAGTACGACGCAGCGCGCTGCACGAGGGCGAAGAGCTCGTCGACCTGCCACTCCTCCATCGCGAGCGCGGCGACGACCTGCTGCGCGAGCACGTCGAGCGGGTTGGCCGGGACGGACATCTTCTCGATCGCGCCGCTGCGCATCCGCTCGACCGCGACGGCGGTCTGGGCGAGGTCGCCGCGGTGCTTGGGGAAGAGCACACCACGGCTGGTCTCGCCGACCTGGTGGCCGGCACGGCCGACGCGCTGGAGGGCGCTTGCGACGCTGGGCGGCGACTCGATCTGGACGACCAGGTCGACCGAGCCCATGTCGATGCCGAGCTCGAGGCTGCTGGTGGCCACGACGCAGGGCAGACGACCGCGCTTGAGGTCGTCCTCGATGATGGCGCGCTGCTCCTTGGAGACGGAGCCGTGGTGCGCCTTGGCGATGACCGTCCCGGCGCCGCTGCTCTGGCCTGACTGCGCCATCACCTGGGCGGGCGGCTTGCCGGGGGCCTCGGGCTCGCCGCCGGCACGCTCGGTGGCGATCTCGTTGAGCCGTGCGGTGAGCCGCTCGGCCAGCCGCCGGGAGTTGGCGAAGACGATCGTCGAGCGGTGCTGCTCGACGAGGTCGACCACGTGCTCCTCGACGTGCGGCCAGATGCTCGTCGACCGGCCGGGGTCGCCCGACTCCTCGTCGTACTCCTCGGGCATCGTCATGTCCTCGACCGGCACCACGACCCGCAGGTCCCACTCCTTGGTGCTGGGCGGGGCGACGATCTCGACGGGCTGCGTGCCGCCGAGGAAGCGGGCGACCTCGTCGAGCGGGCGGACCGTCGCGCTCAGGCCGATGCGCTGGGCCGGGCTCTCCAGCAGCGTGTCGAGCCGCTCGAGGCTGAGGCCGAGGTGGGCGCCGCGCTTGGTGCCGGCGACCGCGTGCACCTCGTCGATGATCACGGTGTCGACGCCACGCAGGGTCTCGCGTGCCTGGCTGGTCAGCATCAGGAAGAGCGACTCGGGCGTGGTGATCAGGATGTCGGGTGGCGTGGTGCCGAGCTTGCGCCGCTCTGCCGGGCTGGTGTCGCCGGACCGCAGCCCGACGGTGACGTCGGGGACGGTGGTCTCGAGCCGCTCGGCGGTGTTGCGGATGCCGGTCAGCGGGGCACGCAGGTTGCGCTCGACGTCGACGCCGAGCGCCTTGAGCGGCGAGATGTAGAGGACGCGGGTGCGCCTCGACTTCTCCTCCGGGCGCTCGCTGCTGAGCAGGCGGTCGATCGCGTGGAGGAAGGCGCTGAGCGTCTTGCCGCTGCCGGTCGGAGCGACGACCAGTGCGTGCTTGCCGGCGGCGATGGCCTCCCACGCGCCTTCCTGTGCGGGCGTCGGGCTCGCGAAGGATGCCTCAAACCACGCACGCGTGGGCGCGCTGAAGCGGTCGAGGGCGGTCATGCCCTGCAGTCTGTCAAAGGGGTACGACACCCGCCCCGCCCTTGCGGCTGGGTGGCGGCTCTCAGCGCACGTTGGACGCGGCTCAGCTACTGCTCGAGCCGGCGCAGGTCGCGGCCCTGGGTCCCCGTGAGCTCGGCGGTCCTCCGCGACCATCCGGAGACGTCGGCGTCGCGCAGGCTCCGGAGCTGGTGCGGGTCGCGTTCGAGGTCGTACAGCTCCCACTCGCCGGTGCCGGTGTGCTCGACGTACGCATGGGAGCCCTCGCGAAGCAGCGCCCAGTCGAGGTGGGTGTTCTCGATGATGAGGCGGCGTCGCCACGACGACCAGTCGCCGGACCTGAGCGGCCTGAGCATGGACCGGCCGTCGAGCTCGCGACCGGTGTCCGGGTCGAGGCCGGCGATGTCGAGCGTCGTGGGGAGCAGGTCGACCTGCGAGACCAGCGCGTCGACGTTCCGTGGCTCGACGCCCGGGCCGCGTACGGCGAACGGGATGCCCGCCGCCTCCTCGTAGGGCTGCGACTTGTGGAGCAGCCGGTGCTCGCCCAGCAGGTAGCCGTTGTCGGAGACGAAGAAGATCCACGTCCTCCTGAGCTGCCCGGTGCGGCGCAGGACGTCGAGGACCTTGCCGATCTGGTCGTCGACGTCCTGCAGCTCCTCGAGCTTGCCCTCGAAGATCTTCTGCATCCGGCGGCGGTCCTGCGGCGGGAGGTCACGCAGCCACGTCGGCTTGTCGCTCATGTCGGCCTCGTTGAGCGCCGGCGGGTCCCAACGCACATCGTCGAAGTCGTCGGCGTGCTGGGGGCTCGGCGTGTACGGGCCGTGCGGCGCCGTCGGCGAGTACACCGCGAACCACGGACCCGTGTCCTGGTGCCGGCGGATGAAGCGCCGCAGCCGCTTGGCCGCCAAGCGGTCGAACGCCCGCTGCGAGGCCACCTTGCGGATCGCGCCGTCGACGTTGATCCGGGGGTCGTCGATCATGCCGTCGAGCAGCGTGACCCAGCGGTCCCACCCGGGGGCGACGTACGTCGGGTCCTGGGCGAGGCCGTTCATGTACTTCCCGAAGTAGCCGGTGCTGTAGCCCGCCTCGCTCAACCGGGTCGACGCGGTGTCCCGGTCGTGCCCCTGGGCCACGAAGGGCTGGTGCGTCATGTTGGTGTCGCACCGGTGGTTGTGCGGGTAGCGGCTCGTGAGCATCGAGGCGCGGGCCGGCCCGCACAGCGGCATCGCGCTGTAGCCCCGCCGGAAGTGCACCCCCTTGCGCACCAACCGCCTCCACGTGCGGTCCATCGACCTCAGCGTCGAGCGCATCTGGTCGTCCGTGATGATCCACAGGACGTTGTCGGCCACGGGCCACACCCTACGCATGACCCCCGTTTGCCGGCCTCACTCTCGCGCGGCCCGTTGCAGGCAGGCCGGGCCGGTGTCACATTGAGGGCATGGCTCGGGTGCTGTTCACCACGTGCCCGGCGTACGGGCACGCGCTCCCGATGCTGCCGCTGGTCCGGGCCGCGGCGCGGGCGGGCGACGACGTACGGATCGCCACCGGTCCCGACCTGGCCGACCGGTTGGCGGCGCGCGGGCTGGAGGTCCGGGCGGTGGGGCCGAGCTGGGAGTCCGCGTGGTCCGCGCACGACGCCGTGTGGGCGGACCCCGACGTCCCGGAGGAGCAGAAGATGCTGGACGGCGTCGTCGCGCTCTTCGGCACGCCCGCCCTCGCCCGGCTCGAGGACCTGGTGGAGCTGGCCTCGGAGTGGCGGCCGGACGTGGTCGTCCACGAGGTGCTGGAGCCGGCCGGCTCGATGCTGGCCGACCGGCTCGGCGTGCCGGGCGTCGTGCACGGCATCGGACCGATGTTCCCGTCGTACGCCTTCCTGATCGAAGCAGCGGGAGCGGCCATCGGGCGGCCCGGGCTCTGGGAGCGGCTCTCCACGGAGCGGGCCGTGGACCTCTGTCCGCCCTCGTTGCAGCCGGGGGGTCCGGCACCGTGGGACGCGACGACGGCGGTGCGCCCCGACGCGGGTGAGCCCGGCCCGGTCCCGCCCGCCGTGGCCGAGGCGCTGACGTCGGACGGCGACCTCGCCTACTTCACCCTCGGCACCGTCAAGAACGCCGACGCCACGGACTTCCGGGCCGGACTCGACGCCCTCGCCGCGTACGACGGGGTGGTCGTGGCGACCACTGGTCGACCGATCGACCCGTCCGAGCTGGGACCCGTGCCGGACAACGCAGTCGTCGTCGAGTTCGCGCCCCAGAGCGCCGTGCTCGCACGCGCCGACCTGCTCGTCTCCCACAGCGGGTCGGGGACGATGCTCGGTGGCCTCGCCCACGGCGTGCCGCAGGTCGCCCTGCCCCGCGGGACCGACCAGCCGGAGAACGCCGCCCTGATGGCCCGAGCCGGCGCCGGCGTGGTCGTCGCCCCGGAGGACTACGCCGTCGACTCGATCGCGGCCGCGGTCGCGCAGATCGTGGGCGAACCGGCGTACCGGGCGGCCGCCGAGCGCGTGCGCGAAGAGATCGCGGCCATGCCCGACGCAGACGCCGCCTGGGCCGAGGTCTCGTCCGGCTCCTGAGGACGTGTGCGTGGTGAGCAGGCAAGGCGTGCTGGCGAGCCGGGTCAGCCGTCCTCAAGCACGCTGTCGTCCTTCCCGCGGATAGTCCACACCTGGCCGGGGCACCACCTCTCGGTGAGCTCGGCGAACACCGTGCCGTCCTCGGTGGTCACCTCGAGGTCCGTGTCGGAGCAGTCGTTGGTCGTGAACCGCCACCGGCCGCCGTCGGGCGGGATGCGTTCGACGTTGTAGAGCACCTGGTCGGTCTCGTTGACGATGTCGAGCCCTCCCGCGAGGTTCTCGCACGCCGCGGTCGACCCGGCGACCGCGGCGAGCAGGAGCACTGTTGCGACCGGCCTCACCGCGCCCCCTGGACCGGTGCGTCACCGAGGACGCCCCTGACCGGCTTGCTGGGGGTCGGCCGCGACCGGGGCTTCCGGTTGCGCGGCGCCACGTCGTCACCCGTCAGTGCCTCGACGGGAGGCATGGAGTAGTCGGTGCCGTCGACCGCGAACACGGCGGTGATCGGAGAGCCGCTGCTGGCAGCGCCGTCGGGCTGGCCCAGGCTGTAGACCTGCGCGCCGACGGAGTCGATCGCCGCGAGTGCCGCGCTCTCGCTCAGGGACACGCCGTAGTAGAACACGAAGCTGCGTCGTCCTCCGTCCGGCACGATGTCGCCGAGCGCGATGTCGATGAGGCCGCCGTGGTCTGCCGGCCCGGCGTCCTCGAAGTAGCCCTCGCTGCCCAGGTGCGTGAGGGCGTTCGCCGGGTTGGGGTCGGCGAAGCCGTCGTTGCTCGTGTAGTGGACGTAGGAGTCAGCGGCCCCGGGGCGTCGGCCGAACGTGACGTACTCGTGGAACGGGGTGGGGTCGACGTCCCAGTCGAACGCCCGCCGGTAGTGCACGTCCTGCCAGGTGGAGAAGCCCGTGTTGACCACGTCCACCTCCACTCGGTAGAGGTCGGGGTGGCTGCTCGGGGTGAAGCGGTGCCGGATCCGGAGACCCATCGGGCCACCGACGAGCTCGGTGTCGCTGGTGGCGGACGTGCCGTCGAAGTCGAAACCGGTCGAGAGGAGGTTGGTCGACGTGCCGCCCACGACACTGCCGGCGGATGCGGCAGTGTTGCCGATGCCCCATCCCTCGCACGCACACCCGTGGGCCAGGACCTCGCCCTGTCCGATGTCGGTGCGGCGCAGGCCCACTCCTCCGTTGATCAGTCCGCCGTAGGCGTTGAGACCGAGCTCGACGTTGCCGGAGCGGAGCGTGCTGCCCGAGGAGAAGAAGCTGGCAGACCACGAGGCGTCGTCGTCGAACAAGTTGCTCTTCGTGCGCTCGACCGAGATCAGGTGCAGCACCGCGGTCGGGCACGAGTCGGTGAGCTGGAGGGTCACCCCTCCACTGTCTCCCTCGATGTCCACGCGACGCGGGACGTCGCAGATCGTCGAGCGCTTGTCACCGTTGCCGACGCTCTCGATCGAGGTGGTCAGTGCGCTGGCCTTGATCTGGTCGTCGGTCGACACGGTGAAGGTGAGCTCTCCCGTCTCTCCGTACGGCTTCGTCACCTCGATGAACTTCGAGCCACTGGCCTCGAGGGACACCTCGCCGTCGATCGAGTCGCCGTGCTCGATGTCGTGCGGCTCGAACGGGACCCGGGACTCGGGGAGCTCACCGCGGAGCCGGGGGCGCCAGTACGAGTCGACCTGAGCCGGCGGGAATCCGAGCCCCAGCTGCTCCTCCAGCACGTAGGTCGACCAGCGGAAGCGCTCGATCTGTGTCTCGTACGACGTCCCCTCGTCGGCGAAGAGGTCCTCGATCGCCGAGGTCGGCGGAGTCGGGATGACGCCGTCGCCGACGGTGGCGAAGATCGACTCGACCGCGTCGACCCCGTGCTCCTGCTCGAGGAACAAGGGGAACGGGAAGCCTCCGTACTCGGCACCGAGACCCCCGGGGGAGTTGATGGGCAGTCCGGGCATCTGCTCGGTGGGCTGGTCGAACTCGCGGTCGGTCCTGGCGAGGTACTTGTCCAGCTCCTGCGTGAAGTTGAACGACGGCTGCGCGTGCATCGCCGCCCAGTTCGCCGTGGCCTCGTTCCACCACCACAGGTTGTCGGCGTTGCGGCCGCCGTCCATGGGCCTGCTGACCAGGCGATAGTCGCCGAGGTTGATGTACTGCCACTGGATGACGTGGAAGAACTCGTGCATCGGGAGGTACTTGTCGGTGGCCCCTCCCTGCGGGCCCATGAGGATGAACTCACCAGGGGTGAAGCCCGAGCTGCCCATGAAGGGGGAGTAGTAGACCGGGATGTCATGGTCCGGCCGTCGGAAGCCGAGTCGCCCGTACTCGTCGTACGCGCGCTCCAGGGAGTCGCCGTGCTCGACGATCATCGTCGGGGTGCTGCCACCGGGTCCCGGCCCGCCGACCGCCGACTCGTTGTAGAAGAGCACGAAGTGATCGGTGCGATGGATGCACGCGAGCGTGATCTCCGGGATGCGTGGCAGGTCGATCGTGATCCCGCCTCCGGTGCAGCCCGCAGCCAGGGCGGTCGTCCTGGACCCGCCGCCCGAGGTCCTTGCTCCGGAGCTTGCGCCGCCGGAGTCGACCACGGGGTTCGCGAGCTGGTCGAACAGAGCCTGCTGCGCGGGGGACAGGTCGGCGGAGACGTCCGTGAGCAGGCGCAGGAGCGACTCGTCGCCGCCCTCGCCGTCGGCGACGAGCTGCGCGTAGGGCTCCGGGAGCGACGAGGGTGCGAGAGCGGCGGCGTACGCGTACGCCGTGACGTCCTCGGCCGTGAGCAGGCCGACTGCCCGGTGGTTGGCGAGCGCCTCGGTGAGCGAGGGTGAGTCCGCCACCACGACCCGGGCAGAGGCGCCGCCGGCGTCCGGGTCCTCAGGGCGGACCTCGAGCGTGTACTCCCCGACGGGGAATCGTCGATCGGCGCCGTTCGTCTCTCCGGTGGGCCAGTCGACCCGGCAGGTGCCGTCGCCGACGTCCGTGACAGGGCCTAGATCGGTCGTGGTCTGGGCGTGGGTGGCGACCACCGTGGCGCTGCTGCCGGACGTGCACGAGAACGTGATGCGGGCGTCGCCCCACAGGAGCTGGCCCTCGACAGGTGCGATCAGGGCACTCGTCGCGAGGACCTCGATGCGGCGGTGCGCAGTCTCGGACCAGCGGCCCTGGGTGTCCTGCGCGCGCACGTGCAGGTACCAGATGCCGGGATCGAGGGTGGCTCGTCGGGTCGTCTCCCAGCCCGGCTCCGTCGGCGTGCTGTCCGCGTCCTGCGTGATCGAGACGGCCCAGGAGTCCACGAGGTCGGTGGGGTCGGAGGCCGTCCAGCGTCCGACGAAGGTCCGGCTCGCGTAGGCGCTCGCCTCGTCGGGGTGCGTGGTCGAGCTGAGGACCGGCGTGCCGGGGCCTTCGTCGTCCACGGTGATCGTCATCGACCGGCTGGAGCTCCAGTGGCCGGCGCGGTCGCGCGCCTTGACGGTGAAGACCCAGTCGCCGTCCGAGTCCAGGGTGTCGTTCCAGGTGGCGTCGGTGGAGTCGATGACCTCGTCCGGCGCGGTGGCGCGGTCCCGCGACATCGTGTAGCTGTAGCCGGAGACACCCGACGTCGCGTCGCTGCCGCTCCAGCTCAGGGTCGCCTGGGCGGGACCGAGCCGGTCGGGCAGGGCGTGGGTGGGCGACGTCAGGTCGGACACGACCGGTGCGGTCGTGTCGATCCGGAACCTGTGGTGGGACGGACGTCCTGCCTCTCCGGTGGTGAGGACGGTTCGGACGTGCGCCCAGCTCTCCCCGTCGGGCAGGGACTGCGAGATGCTCCAGTCCGCCTGCGTCGACGTCGTCCCGGGGTCTGTGGTGGGGCTCGAGTCCAGACGGACGGCGTGACCCGCCACTGTTCCCGACACGTCGGTGGTCCACGAGAGCGACGCGACAGGGTCGGTGACCCACTCACTCGACCCGCTCGGCACCGAGAACCGCGGAGACCCCACGCGGGTGTACAGCTCCAGCCTCCAGCTGCCCCGGACGCTTCCCTCGGGGTCCACGACGATGACGTGGGCGCCGGTCGAGGCGGGGGTGAACGTGACCACGTCGTCGGGGGCACTGGCACGCTCCCCGGAGTCGACCACCTGTCCGGCCGGCCCGGTGACCCGGATCATGGCGTTGCCCGACGACTGGTCCACGCGGAGCCGGTAGGCGACACCAGCCGTGAGCGTGGCCGCGAGGGTGACGTTCTGACCCGCGGCGGCGGTCTCTACGCCGACGAGCTCCCCACCCACCTCGATCGCGTGCGTGGGGTCGGTCGGGACGTCGTTGACGGTGACGTCGACCTGGCCGGTGTTGGTGCCCTGGGGGTCGATGAGGAGGGTGTAGGTGCCGGTGGTGGGCAGGGTCTTGGTGTCGATGAAGGTGCCGGAGTTGGAGAAGTTGGTGGCGGTGACCAGAGCGGTGCCGTCGGGTCGGAGCAGGCTGACGCGTGCGGAGCTGGAGGAGGTGCCGAAGGTGGCGCCGGTGAGCTCGATGCTGACGCGTTGGCCGGTGGTGGCGTCGAAGGTGACGGTGCCGTTCTGTCCGGGCACGGTGGTGGTGATCCGGGCGGTGTCGCCGCCGGGGGTGGTGGTGGCGACGGGGTCTGCTGGGACGTCGTTGACGGTGGCGTCGACCTGGCCGGTGTTGGTGCCCTGGGGGTCGATGAGGAGGGTGTAGGTGCCGGTGGTGGGCAGGGTCTTGGTGTCGATGAAGGTGCCGGAGTTGGAGAAGTTGGTGGCGGTGACCAGAGCGGTGCCGTCGGGTCGGAGCAGGCTGACGCGTGCGGAGCTGGAGGAGGTGCCGAAGGTGGCGCCGGTGAGCTCGATGCTGACGCGTTGGCCGGTGGTGGCGTCGAAGGTGACGGTGCCGTTCTGTCCGGGCACGGTGGTGGTGATCCGGGCGGTGTCGCCGCCGGGGGTGGTGGTGGCGACGGGGTCTGCTGGGACGTCGTTGACGGTGGCGTCGACCTGGCCGGTGTTGGTGCCCTGGGGGTCGATGACGATCCGGTAGGTGCCGGCCACGGGGAGCGTCAGGGTGTCGAGGAACACGCCGCTGGTGCCGAAACCGGTGGAACTCCTGAGGGTCGATCCGTCGGGTGACCGGACCGCGACCGTCGCGCTCCCGGACGACGACCCGAACGTGCTGTCCGTCAGCTGGATGCTGACGCGCTGGCCGGCCGCGCCGTCGAAGGTCACCGCGGCGTTCTGCCCCGGGTTCGAGGTGATCACCGTGACCTCGTCGCCACCGGGCACGGCAACGGCCTCGTTCTCCGCGGCGTCGTAGGCGCGGAGGGTGACAGATCCGACGTTGGTCCCGGAGGGGTTGATCAGCACCCGGTGGACGCCGGCCTCCGAGGCGAGGAAGTCGACGAGGGTGCCTGAGGTCCCGAAGGTCTTTGCCGGGACGACGACGGCTCCGGACGGCGACAGGACCGTGAGGTTGGCGCCGGTGATCGAGGACTCCGAGAGGTTGAGGCTGATCCGCTGGCCCGCGTCCGCAGGTAGCGTGAGCTCCAGGTCCTCGCCCGGAACCGTGGTGCTGACCACGCGCGGGCCGTCTGCGGGGGTGATCGACCCGCGCGCGCTGTCGGGGACCAGGAAGACCTGGATCCGCGCACTGCCGACGGCGGCTGAAGCCGGGTCGAGCGCCACCTTGTGCGTGCCGGTCGCGGTGAGCGCGACCGTGTCGACGAAGAGGTCCGAGGAGCCCAGGCCCCGGGGGGTCACCAGCACGGTTCCGTCCGGCCTCACGACGCTGATCGAGGCGCTGCTGGTGGACGCGCCGTAGGTGCTGCCCTTGACGAGGTAGCTCGTGCGCTGCCCGGCGACCCCGTTGAAGGTGGCCGCGCCGTTCTGGCCGGGGATCGAGGTGGCGACCTCGTTGCTGGCGCCGTCGGTCGCGACGGCGACCGTGGCGTCGGCCGGCACGGCGTACAGGCGCGAGGTCACCGATCCGGTGAGTGCCCCCTGCGGGTCGACGAGCACGGTGTAGGTCCCGGCGGTCGGCAACGCGAAGGTGTCGACGAACGTGCCCGCGGTGCCGAACCCCCGGGGGCTGACCAGCACGGTGCCGTCCGGTCTGCGGACCGACACCTGGGCACTGCTCGTGGAGGACCCGTAGGTGCTGCTCGACAGCATCAGGCTCACGCGGCTCCCCGAGGAACCGGTGAACGCCAGCGACGCGTTCTGTCCCGGCACGGTCGTCGTGGTCGTCACCCCGTCGCCGCCGGCGGCGAGGGAAGCCTCGACAGTGCTGGCGTCGAACAGGCGGACCTCGACCTGACCGACGGCGGTGTCGGCCGGGTCGACCACCATCGAGTACGTCCCCGCCGTCGGAAGCTTGACGCTGTCGAGGAAGGTGCCGGTGGCGCCGAAGCCCCGCGCGGTCACGAGGGCCGTGCCGTCGGGCTTGAGGATCGACACGCTCGCGCTGCTCGTCGACGATCCGTACGTGCTGGCGGCGAGCTGCGCACTCACGAGCTGGCCGGCCGTGCCGGTGAAGCGCACGTTCGCGTTCTGGCCGGGCGTGGTCGTGGCCGGTGTGACGGCGGCTCCATCGGTGGCGGCCTCGAAGACGGCGTCCGGGCCGACATCGTGCACCTTGACCGTCACCTGTCCCGTGACGGCGAGCTGCGGGTCCACGAGCACCACGTAGGTGCCGGCGACTGGCAGCTTGAAGGCGTCGAGGAACGTGCCGGCAGTGGCGAACCCACGCGCGGACACCAACGTGGAACCATCCGGCTTCAGCACCGAGACGCGCGCGTTGCCGGTCGAGGCTCCGAACGTGCTCGCACTGAGTGCGACGCTCACTCGCTGGTTCGCCGCGCCCGAGACCGTCACCGCCGCGTTCTGGCCCGGAACCGTGGTCGCGGCCACGACGGCGGGGCCTCCCGGCGCTGCCGCGACCTGGGTGTCCGTCGGGACGTCGAAGGTGCGGAGCGTGACCTGGCCCGTGGCGGCGCCCTGGGGGTCGACCAGGACGGTGTACGTCCCCGTCTCGGGCACCGTCCGCGTGTCCAGCCAGAGCCCGGCGTTGCCGAATCCCGTCGCGGTGACGAGCGCCGCCCCGTTCGGGCGGAGCACGCTCACACGCGCCGTGCTGGTCGACGAGCCGAAGGTGCCTGACGACAGCTGCAGGGCGACCCGATCGTCCTTGTCGGCGGCGAAGGTCAGCAGGGCGACCTTGCCGGACGTCGACACGGTGGCGGTCACGGGCGTCTCCCCGGTGCGCCCGGTGAACTCCACGTCCGCCGGCACGATCGGCGAGGGCGGCACGTAGACGTCTGCGGGGGAGGTGCCGGACCCGGAGGAGGTGGTGACCACGACGGGACCGCTGGTGGCACCCGTGGGGACGGCCACGGTGAGGCGGTCGGGGCTCGACGACGTGACGCTGGCCGGCCGACCGTTGATGGTGACGGTGTTGTCCGTGGGCGTCGAGCCGAATCCGGTGCCCGCGACGTCGATGGTGGTGCCCACCGCGGCGACCGCGGGGGCCACCGAGGTGATGGAGACGGTGGGTGCAGGGTCGGCCCACGCAGGGCTCCCCGGCGCGACCGTCGCCACGCACACGAGTGAGAGGCCCGAAATGAGAACACAGAGCTGACGCATGTTGATCCCCCGAGATCGCCTATGTGTGGGCACAGCATGGTGCTGTGAGGTGGATCACGCAGCGATTCCGGGACTTCTGCGAAGTGGTCCAGACCTGTCCGGCGATTCAGTTGACGCCTGACGCGTGCCATGGGACAAGCCGACGCCGATGTGCGTCGGGACGCAGCCTCCGCCCGGGAGGAGTCAGGCGATCTCGGTGTCCGAGACCCCGCCGGCGACCAGCTGGTCGCGGAGGGCGACGAGCTCCGTCACGGCGTCCAGGAAGCGGGCCGTGCTGTCGCCCACGTGGAGGTCGTCGAAGTAGTGGTGGCGCATCGCGACGCGGGCGAGGTGGTGCTCGTCGTGGTCGAGACGATCGGCGAGGAGCGAGGTCAGGGCACCGGCGCTCGCCTCGTCGACGACGTCCGCGCACCGGCTGATCGGCACCTCCTGGAGCAGGGCCTCGGTGTCGCAGTGCCGGTCGGTCAGGAAGATCGGCTTGTCGGTGTGGAGGTAGAGCCAGTCCAGGCCCACCGAGGAGACGTCGGTGACGAGGGCGTCGCAGCCCGGCATCACGGCGAGGATGTCGCCGGCGAGGACCTGCGTGTGCCCGGCGGCCGGGTCGAGCCGAGCGGCCTCGTCGACGATCCGCAGGATCTCGTGGTGCGCCCCGGCGATCGCGGGGGTGAGGCTGGTCGTCACCTTCGGGTGCGGCTTGTAGACCAGGCGGACGTCCGGGACGTCGAGGACCGACCGCACGATGGCGGGTCCGAGCGTGTCGACCGAGGTGTAGTCGTTGTACTCCGCGTCGCCCTCCCACGTCGGCGCGTACATGACCGTACGTCGCGGGCTCGGCGCGAGGAGGGGGGTCCGGGGGAGGTCGAGCTGGGGGCGCCCGATGCGGACGAGCCGGCGGGCGTCGAAGTCCAGCAGGCCGGTCAGGTAGCGCTCGACCGCAGCGTCCCCGGCGACGAAGACCCGGTCGTAGGCCTTGGCGTTGTTGCTCGCCATCGACTGCTTGTCGCTCTCGCCGTGGTTGACGTGGACGTGCAGCCGGCGGGTGTCGAGGAGCGACTCGAAGTTGAGCACCGAGTTGTTGCAGTAGAGCACGACCTTCGCGTCCAGCGCGGCGTACAGCTCGGTGAGCTCGGGGAAGGTCGCGGCGGTGAGGACGGGCAGGTGCGTCCGCGGGTCGATCACGGCTGCCGACGCCGGGTCGCGCAGGACCAGGGCGACGGGCTGGACGTCGTGCAGGATCTCGAGGACCTCCAGCCACTGGGCCAGCTGGTAGGTCCGGGTCGGGTCGCCGGCGAAGTAGGCGATCACGCGCACGTCGTTCACGAAGGAATTCTAGTCGGGCCCGCGAACGGTCGCGGCGGTCTCGAGCTGCCGGCTCCAGTCGGACCGCAGCGCGTCACGCCACCATGGTCGCGTGTTCCACATCGGAGTCCTCGCGCCGCGGCTGCCTGGTGCGGCCGAGCTGCTGCGCCGGGTCGACGAGGCCGGTGGCGCCCTCGGGCGCGGAGCCCAGCAGCCGGAGGTCAGCCTGGTGTGGCAGCCGCTGGACGGAGGCTGGGACGCCTGGCAGCGTAACGACCCCGACACCGTCCGCACCCAGCTCGCGCTTGGCTGCGTCCGGCTGCGCCAGTCGGGTGCCCACTTCTTCGTCTGCCCCGACGACACGGCGTACGCCCTGCTCGACGAGCCCGGCGTCGACCTGGCCCTGCCCGGCCTGCACGTCGCCGCGGTCGTCGGCGCGGCCGCCCAACGCCAGGGCTTCGCCCGGATCGGCGTGCTCGGCACCAGGTGGACGCTCGGCTGGCGGCGCTACGCCGACGAGCTCGAGCCGATGGGCCTCACGGCCGTGCCCCTGGCTCTGTGGGACCAGACCACGCTGCACTCCATCATCTTCGACGAGCTGCTGCGCGGCAGGTCGTCGCTGGGCTCGCGCGACCTCGTGCTGTCCCTGGTCGAGGGCCTGCGGCAGAAGGGCTGCGAGGCGGTCGTCGTCGGCTGCCCCGAGCTGGGCGCGCTGGTGACCCCGGCGAGCTCTCCGCTGCCGCTGCTCGATGCGACGCAGCTGCTGGCGGACGCGGCGGTCGCCGTCGCGGTCGGCGCTGCGCCGCTGCCGGGCTGGCGCGGCGGCCCGGACGAGGGGACCGTCGCCGACCCCTGGGCGCGCTCGGTGGGCTGAGACGCACGGCGGGGGCTCCCGGGACCGGGAACCCCCGCTGCGTTCTCCCTCGGATCACTGCATGACGTACAGGTCCTTGTAGTTCGGGGCACCGATCGAGCCGTCGCCCGTCGGGTTGCCGATCTTGCTGCCGAAGACGTAGAGGTCGTTGCGGAACGCGGTCGGGATGATCGGGAAGTACTCCGTCATGATCTTCTCGTCCACCGCACCCCACGCGTCGGCCTGCTCCTCGATCGGGAGGGTGCTGATGCCGTCCATCTCCTCGTCGATCGCCGGCTCCGAGAAGTAGGCGGTGTTGTAGACCGCGCCGGTGCGCGCGAGCGAGGGCAGGATCGTCGAACCGGCGGGCCAGTCCGAGCACCAGTTCACACCGCGGAAGTTGAGCTTCTTGTTGACCTTGTTGTCGGGGTCGAGCCAGATGTTGTAGAGCGACTCCTGGACCGGGATGGCCTTGACGGAGAAGCCGCCGGCCTCGAAGCCCTTGGTGATCTGGTCCTGAGCGGCCTTGGCCAGCGGGTCGACCTCGTAGAACACCATGGTGATCGGGTACGGCTCGTCACCGTAGCCGGCCTCCGCAAGGAGCTCCTTGGACTTCTCCGGGTCGTAGGTGATCTGCTCACCGTCGACCTGGAACTCCTTCTTCCCCGCCATGCCCGGAGGCATGAGGGAGTTGGCCGGCACGCGGGTCACGCCGGGCACCTCGCCACCGGCGATCCAGACGTCCTCGTAGGGGTAGGCGTACGCCAGGGCCTTGCGGACCTCGATCTCGGGGATCTTCTCGTAGTCGGGCGTCAGCATCGACACGCACTGCGAGGTCTGCTGCACCAGCCGTTCGCCGAGCTGGCCGTTGGCGTCGTTGTACTTGTCCGAGCCCAGGGCGGTGGAGACGGCGGTCTGGCTGTCGGAGTTGTCCGAGAGCATGATCTCGTCGACCTTGGCCTGGTCCTGGTTGAACTTGAAGACGAACTCGTCGGCGTACTGGTGGCGCCCGGGGTCGGACTCGGCCGACCACTGGTCGTTCTTGACCAGGACGAGCTCCTCGTTGGGCTTGTAGCTCTCGACCTTGTAGGGGCCGTTGGACAGGGGCTTGTTGCCGTAGTTCGGCGGCTTGGAGGCGTTGCCCAGGGGAGCGGGGCCCATCGCCATGAAGGCGCCCCAGTAGTCCATGTCGGGGAACGGCTTGGACATGGTGATCGTGATGTCCTGTCCCTCGACCGAGATCCCGTCCCAGGCCTGGCACTTCGGGTCCTTCCCGGTGTACGGGCCGTCGTAGTCGGCAGCCCCCGCGAAGTACGACTTCGAGTACTCCGTGCCGGGGCCCGAGGGGAACGCCTCGGAGTCCAGCGAGCGGCAGATGCCGAAGGCGACCTCCTCCGCAGTCACCGGCTTGCCGTCCTCCCACGTCGCGTCGTCACGGATGGTGAACGTCCACTCCGTGAAGTCGTCGTTGGGGGTGCCCAGGTCGGTCGCGAGGTCGGGGACCAGCACCGGCTGACCCGCGTCGTCGCGGACGTACTGGGTCAGCGAGCGGCTCGTGAGGGCCTGCTGGATGGAGTTGCCCGTGACGGACCAGCCGCCGGTCGGGTCGAGCGAGTCCGGTCCGGGGTCGCCGGGGAGGTACACCGTGATGGTCCCGCCCGTGGTGGCTCCCTCGACGTCGGCAGCGGGGCCCTGACGCCCAGCGTCCTTGGTGCCTCCCTCCTGCCCGCCGAACTCACGATCGGTGCCCGAGCCGCCACCGCCCTCGTCCGACGACCCGCCGCCACAGGCGGCCATCGTCAGGAGGGCGGCGCCGGCGACCAGGGCAAGCGGCTTGTTGCGCGCCATGTCTGTGCCTTTCGTCCGCGTCGTCGCCCGGGACGTCCCCGGGCGCGTCCCACGGACGTTATGAAGCCGACGACCGTCCCAGGTGGTCGCGAAGATCACGAAGCGGTGACCCTTCGCCCGGGTTGGTCACGAGGAGGTCACGGAGTGCGATCGGGACGCCCAGCGCACGGTCGCCCGGCACCATGACGACCACGACGGGCGCGACGTGGCAGTCGCACCCGTGGACGCACGCTCCGGTCCGCGCGCGGTCGTCCAGGCCGAGGACGGTCGGGTCCTGGCGCAGGACAGCGGTCTGCAGCTCGGCGATGGCCGGGCCGGGGTCGATGCCCAGGTCGTCGGCCAGGGTGCGCCGCAGCCGCTCCACCACCTCGAGCGCGTGGGCCTGCCGCCCCGTGCGGACGAGCGCGACCGCCCACAGGCCCCACAGCTCCTCGCGCAGGGGGTGGTGGGCGACCAGGTCCTCGAGGGCATCCACCGCGCCGGCGGATCGGCCGAGCGACAGGTCGAGCACCACCTCGGCGACCCGGGCGTCGACCCGCAGCTCCTCGAGCCGTCGGCGCTCCGCGATCGCGACCGGCAGGTCGGTGAGGTCCGCGTAGGCGTCCCCGCGCCAGAGCCGCAGCGCAGCGGCGAGGTCGTCCCGCAGGACCTCGGCGCGAGCCACGTCGGCGCGATCGGTCAGGAGCGGGGGGCGCATCCGGTCGCGCAGGCGCTCCACGTGGTCGCGGCCCGCGCGCACCGCGGCCTCGAACCGGTCCGCGTCCACGTCCGCCGCTCCGGAGGCCAGCCGGTAGCCGCCGCCCTCGTGCAGCAGCACCGAGGAGGCGCTGCGCGCACGACGCCCGGGCTCGAGCCTGCGCCGCAGGCCGGCGACGTAGCCCTGCAGGGTGTTGCCCGCACCGGGGGGAGGAGCGCCGCGCCACAGGACGTCGATGAGCCGGTCCGCGGCCACCGGCTGGTCGCGCCACAGCACGAGCAGGCCGAGGAGGCTGCGGAGCTTGTGGGCACCCAGCGGCACCGGGTCGTCGTGCACGCGAGCAGCGCTCGGGCCGAGCACGTCGAGGTCGATCTGGACGGACGTCATCGGGCCCCCTCCCGTGTTACGACCAATGGCGGTATGATCGTAACCGAAGAATCGTCGATGCGACCCGAGACGAGGTCCGATGGACACCGACCGCCCCGCACCCGGCCCGTTGGAGGAGGTGCGGATCGTGCTCAACTCCGACGACCGCTTCCACGGCGTCGACCACGCCGAGGACGTCCGGGCGCTCAACCGCTTCCTCGTCCTGGCCCGGTCGTCGTACGCCGCGCTGCCGGCCTCGTCGGACCTCGAGGGCTACCGGGCGTTCCGCGACGTCACCCGCGACCTCCTGCTCCACCCCTCGACCGCCAACCGGCGCGCCTTCAACCGGATCGCCGATCGCCACCCCATGACCGTGGAGGTGGGGGAGGACGTGACCCGCCTGAAGCGGGTGGCGTCCGCCGGACGCTCCGCCGTCGAGCGGATCGTCGGGGAGGCCGTCGCCACCGTGCACGACGCCATGGTCACCGGCGAGTGGGGACGACTGCGCGAGTGCGGGCGCGGTGACTGCCTCTGGATCTACTACGACCCCTCGCCCACCCAGGTGATGAAGTGGTGCAGCACCGACCCGTGCGGCAACGTGATGAAGGTCCGGGCCTACCGGGCGCGCCGGGCCGCCGGGAACGCCTCGGCGTGACGCGGTCGCGCTGGTCCTCGATCACGTCGAGCCTTTCGTCCGCAGCGCGGCCAGGCTCGGCGCCCCGAGAAGATCCGGCCCGTTCGGGCCCTGAGACGCGCGAACGGCCCCGACCGCAGTGCGATCGGGGCCGTTCGTCGGACGTCAGATGGAGCGGACGTTCTCGGCCTGCGGGCCCTTGGGGCCCTGCGTGACGTCGAACTCGACCTTCTGGTTCTCGTCGAGGGACTTGTAGCCGTTGGTCTGGATGGCGGAGAAGTGGACGAACACGTCCTCGCCGCCGCCGTCCTGCGCGATGAAGCCGAAGCCCTTGTCAGCGTTGAACCACTTGACGGTGCCCTGAGCCATGATCTGTTTCCTTTGTTCGGTGCTGGGGACGACGTGCCGCCCAGCGGCGCTGAAGACATCCGACTGAGCTGATGTCCAGCGAACCGAAGACCAGGAGTTACGAGACACGAGCCGCACTCCGTGTGCGGCCAGGACGGGCGAGCCCGACCCTTCAACGACACCAGCGTACGCCACGGAGGTCCGGCGACCCGCTTCGGCGACCCGCGCGGGAGCGCCGGGGTCAGTCGGGGAGCCGGCGCACCCACGAGGCGACGCCCTCGTCGAGCGCGAGGGTGCCGTCGGTCTCCGCGGCGGCGTCGGGGTCGTGGGTGGCGAGGACCACGGCGGCCCCGCGGGCGGCCTCCTCGCGCAGGGCGGCGAGCATCAGGCCGCGGTTGGCGGCGTCGAGGTCGCTCGTCGACTCGTCGGCGAGGAGGACGCGGGGCTCCAGGGCGAAGGCCCGGGCCAGGGCGACCCGCTGCTGCTGGCCGCCGGACAGCTGGTCGACGAGGTGCCGACCGAAGTCGGCCAGGCCGACGCGGAGCAGTGCGTCCGACACGCGGCCGGCCGCCTCGCGCGGTCGTACGCCGAGCGCGAGCAGCGGGACGAGGATGCTCTCCTCGGCGGAGAGGGCAGGATCCAGGCCGTTGCCCTGCGGCACCAGCACGACGCCCGCGCGGGCGGCGGACTCCCGGTCGCGCACCTCGAGCCCGTCGACCGTGACCGTCCCGGCCAGGGCGGCCACGGCCGGACGGATCGCCCGGGCCAGCGCCCACAGCAGCGACGACTTGCCGGCACCCGACGGCCCGGTCACGGCGAGCATCCGCCCAGCGGGCACGCGCACGTCCAGGGGGTGCACGGCGACGAGGTCGCTGTAGGTCACGCCCAGGCCTGCTGCGTCGAGGTCGGTCATCGCTCCTCCGCCCGCAGCTCGAAGTGGTCGTCGACCTCGTGGAGCCGGACCAGCGTGCCGGGCGGCAGCCGGTCGAGCGCGTGACCCGGCAGCGGCAGGAAGCCGTCCGCGGTGACGACGGCGTACTCCTCGCCGCTACGTCCCTCACCGCCGATCCGGCCGTCGCGGATCGTCACGGTGCGTGGCAGCACCCGGGCCACCTCGGGGTCGTGGGTGACGAGCACGACGGTGGTGCCGTGGGTGCCGTTGACGTGGGCGAGCGCGGCGAGCACGCGGTCGCGAGCGCCGTGGTCGAGCTGGCTGGTCGGCTCGTCGCACAGGAGCAGGCCGGGGCGGGTCGAGATCGCCACGGCGACCGCGGCCAGCTGCAGCGCGCCGGGGGTGAGGTCGGCCAGCGGGCGGTCGGCCTCGTCGGCGAGACCGACGTCGCCGAGCACCTCGGTGGGATCGGGAAGCACCCGTCCGGCGCGCCGCGCCGGGTGCTGGGCGAACCGGACGTTGTCGGCAGCCGTGGTGTGGGGCAGCAGGTTGCGCGCGGCGCCCTGCAGCATCAGGCTGACCTCGGTCGCACGCAGCCGGTCCAGGTCGCGCGGGCCGGCGGCGGACACCTCGGTGTCCCCGACGTGGACCTTGCCGGCGCTGGGGCGCAGGACGCCGGCGAGCAGGCTCATCAACGTCGACTTGCCCGACCCCGAGGGGCCCAGCAGGCCGACCAGCTCGCCCGCGGTGACGTCCAGGTCGACCCCGGAGAGCGCGGCGACGTCGTGGCCCTCGGCGTGGTAGATGTGCACGAGACCGCGGGTGCGGATCGGCAGACCGGCCATCAGACGACCTCCTTCACGCGCTCGAGGTGGGCGCGGCGGGCCACCACCCAGCTGGCGACCGCGGCCACCGTGGGCAGCACCACCGCGCACGCCGCGGCTGCCCAGAGGACGGCGGGCCAGGCGGTCGCGGTGTCGAGGACGGGGGTGCTCGGTGGCTCGGGCAGGAACGACACGTCGGGCATCGCCACGGCGGCGCCGGCGGTGCCCGCGGCGACCCCGGCGGCGACGGCGAGCAGCAGGGAGGGGAGCTGGGCCAGCACGCCCAGCCGGGTCGTCGTACGTCGCCGCGCGCCGTTGAGCCGCAGGATCGCCAGGTTGCGGGCGATCGCGCGCCATCCGGTGGCCGCGAGCACGAGCAGCACGAGCAGCGAGACGAGGAGGACCGCCGGCCCGACGACGGCGCCGAGGGCCAGGCTCCAGGTGGCGACGCTGTCGGCGTAGGCCTGCCGGGCCTCGCTGGAGCGGCGCACCCCGGTGATGCCGATGCCGCGGTCGCGCAGGGCTGCCTCGACCGTCGAGAGCAGTGCCGGGTCGTCGACCATCCAGACCTCGGACGAGGAGTCGACGGTGACCTCCGCCCCGCGGGAGATCGCGTCGAGGTCGACCAGCGCCGACCGGCGGGGCAGGGACGGGACCAGGACGACGTCACCGGCTGCGTGGGCGGCGCGGTCGCCGCCGTCGAGTGCCGTCACCACCAGCCCGAGCGGATCGCGACCGGCGGGTAGCACCGCCGCGACGGAGAGCGGCACCCAGGCGGGCGTGACGTGCGCCGGGTAGAAGCCGCGGATGCTCATCACGAGCCGCAGCGCACCCGACGCGGTGACGGCGGGGCTGATGGCGGTGTGGTCGTCGTCGGTGGGGTTCCAGTCCTCGGCGGACGTGCCGAGCGCAACCGGGGTGCCGTCGACCCGCAGCCCCGACAGGTCGAGGTCGCCGACCACCTGGACCCCTTGGGCGGCGGACAGCTCGAGCGCGGCCAGCAGGCAGCCGTCGGCGCACGCCGGCTCCCGCCCGGCGAGCGTGGCACGCCTGCCGGCCTCCGGGACCTCGCCGAGCTGGATCGTGCGCCGGACGCCGGTGGCGGTGGTCACGACGAGGTTGAGGCGCAGCTCGGAGGCGCTGCCGAGGACGTCCTGGGAGGTGAGCTCGGGCCCGGACGCGACGTCGATCGAGATCCGCGACCCGGCCAGCCGCACGGGCGCGGCTGCCGGCGGGGCGATCGCGCGCCACTCGGCCGCGGACGGCGCGCCCCGCGGGAAGAAGGCGATCCGGCGGAACCCGTCGGGCTCCACCGCCAGGGTCGTCCCGCCGGCGACCACGACGGGCGTCGCGCGGCGGCCGCCGGGGTCGGCGTCGGCCAGCGCGGCGCGTACGCCGTCGAGGTCGCCGCCGCCCAGCTGCAGGACCACCGGCGCCCCGGCGTCGTGCTCGGCGGCGTTGGCCCGGTTGCGCGCACCGACGGCCAGCGCGTCGAGCGAGAAGACGGCGAGGGCGCACGCCACGGTGATCACCGTGATGACCGCCCGGGTGTCCCGACGCCGGCCGGTCTCGAGCAGGCCGAGGCCCGCGACCAGGCGGCCTCGATCCAGCAGCCGGCGCCCGACGGTGCTCGCGACCGGCGCCGCGACGTGTCCGGCGACCAGGCCGACGAAGAGCGCGAGCAGGGCGGGGCCGGCCAGCGCGAACGAGCCGCTGAGGCCACCGGCGACGAAGGCCACGGCGCCCGTCCCGGCGACGGCGACGAGGACGGCGTCGGGCGCACCGAGCGTCCACCGGCGCGACGGCGTCGGCCCGCTCCGCACCAGGTCGTCGAGCGGCTCGCGCGCCACCCGCGCGGTCGCTGCCAGCGCCGTCAGCACGATGGCGAGGACCGAGAGCACCACCGCGGTGGCGAACCCCGGACCCGCCTCGAAGGGCGCCTCGCCGGGCAGGAGGGACCGCGCCAGCCCGCCCCCCGCGAGCGCCAGCGCGACACCGGGCACCACACCGGCCAGCAGGACCGGGAGGAGCTCGACCAGCAGCAGGGCGGACGCGCCGACGGGTCCGCGGCCACGGAGCCGGGCGACCGCGACCTCTCCGCGGCGCTGGCGGGTCGCGGCGCTGAGCACGAGCCAGAGGACGAAGAGGGTCAGCACAGCCATCGGCGCCATCAGCAGGGGGACCGTCCGGTGGGCCTGGCTCGCCTGGCCCCGCACGTCGTCCGCGAGGTCGCCGAGGTCCGTGCGGACGTGGAGGTCCTGGCCCTCGCCGCGGAGGTCGCGGTTGAGCTGCCGCACCCCGTCGCCCAGGCGGAGGACCTCCTCGACGCCGGTCTCCGGGGTCGGCACCACGGCGGCGGCCTGGGCCGTCTCCGCCGGGAGCACCGGGCTGCGGACGAACGTCTCCTCGGCCGTCAGCCACGCGTCGTGCGCGGCAGAGGGATCAGCGGCGCGGGACACCAGCGAGTGGCCGACCAGGTCGAGGCCCTGCCACCACGAGTCGTCGGCCGGCGCATAGGTCCCGACGACCTCGAGCGGCACCTCGGGGCCGTCGCTCTCCGACGCCACGGTCGTGGTCGCGCCGGGGGAGAGGTCGAAGGTGTCGGCATCGGCCTCGCTCACCATGATCTCGCCCGGTGCGTCGGGGCAGGTGCCGGCCAGGACGCGTACGTGCTCGCACGCCCCGTCGCGCCAGACGAGCCGGCCGCTCGGCGGCACCGCACCCGTCACCGGGGTGACGACCGCGGTGCGGCCGAGCACGAACGGGTCGAGCGTGGCGGACAGCTCCGCCGGCACCATGTCCTGCAGCTCCCGCGGGTCACGCGCCTCCGTGGCACCGCGGGCGAACGACAGCGCGGCGGACTCGACCGTGACGGTCCTCCCCTCCGTGCCGACCCCGGCCAGGAGCGTGTCGACGAGCGCCTGCTGCATGGCCCGGTCGTAGACCGGCGCGAACGTGGTGCACGCGGTGATGAGGGCCGAGACCGCCAGCAGCACGACGGTCTGCCCGCGACGGTGACCGACCGCCGAGCGCCACGCGAAGCGCCCGGGCGACCACCTCGTCACCGCGCCCCCCGACCGCGGTTGTCCTCGGCGCGACGCAGCAGCACGGCGCGCTCGCCCTCGTTGCGGGTGCGCGTCGCCGCCTCGGCGAAGGCGTCGGCCGCCTGGGCGTGCCGTCCGGCGCGCTCGAGCAGGTCCCCGCGGACGCTGGGGACGAGCGGCGAGGCGCCGAGGGCCGCCGGGTCGACCACGTCCAGCACGGCCACGCCGGCGTCGGCGCCGAACGCCCGCCCGTGGGCGACGGCGCGGTTCACCTCGACAACCGGACCGGGTGCAGCGCCGGCCAGGACGTCGTACAGGGTGGCGATCCGGGGCCAGTCGGTGTCCTCGGCGCGGGTGGCGATCGCGTGCTGCTCGGCGATCGAGGCCTGGAGGAAGTACGTCCCGACCGGCACGCCGCGCGCGGCGACGGCCTCGGCCCGGCGGAGCGCGGCCGTGCCGCGATGGATCATCAGTTGGTCCCACCGGGAGCGGTCCTGCTGCTCCAGCAGCACGGGCGCGCCGTGCTCGTCGCTCCGGGCCGCGGTCCGCGAGCCCTGCAGTTCCAGGAGCGCCTGGAGGCCGAGCACCTCGGGCTCGTCCGGGGCCAGGGTGGCGAGCATCCGCGCCAGCCTGGTCGCCTCGGCCACGAGGTCGGGCCGCATCCAGTCCGGGCCTGCGGTCGCGGTGTAGCCCTCGTTGAAGATCAGGTAGACGACGGCCATGACGTCGTCGAGGCGCCGGGTCCGCTCGTCGCCGGTCGGCAGCTCGAGCTCGGCGCCGGTCTCGGCGAGCGTCCGCTTCGCCCGCGAGATCCGCTGGCCCATGGTCGACTCGGAGGTGAGGAACCCGCGCGCGATCTCCGCCGTGGTCAGGCCGCCCACCAGGCGCAGCGTGAGCGCGGCGCGGGACTCCGCGGTCAGGCTGGGGTGGCACGTCAGGAAGACCAGGCGCAGGACGTCGTCGTCGATGTGGTCGACCTGGCTCTCGAGGTCGGGCACGTCCGCCTCCTCCCGGCCCTGCGCGCGCTCCAGCTCGGTGAGCTTGTGGCGCAGCGTGTCGGCACGCCTGAAGTGGTCGATGCCGCGGCGCTTGGCCGTGGTCATCAGCCACGCCGTCGGGTTCTCCGGTACACCCGTGGTGGGCCACTGCTCGAGGGCGGCGACCAGCGCGTCCTGCGCCAGGTCGGCCGCGAGCTCCACGTCGCGGGTCATCCGGGTGAGGGCACCGACGAGGCGGGCCGAGTCGGCCCGCCACGCGGCGTGGACGGCCTCCGTCGGGTCGTCATCCGTCCTGCTGCGTGCCGGCACGGGGCCAGCGTAGGGAACTCCGGTCAGTCGCCGGGGGCTTCCGGGCCATCCGAGATCTGGCGCAGGGTCGAGATGACGGTGACCTCGGGCCAGTGCTTGGCGTGCAGCTCGGCGAACTCCCGCTGGTCGGCCACCGCCTCGTCGAGGTCGGCGTACTCCATGATCGCCCAGCCCCCGACGACCTCCTTGCCCTCGGCGTAGGGCCCGTCCACCCGGGTCACCTCGCCGTCGCGGACGACGAAGTTCACCGCGTCCTCCGTGCCGTAGAGCCCGCCGCCGTCGAGGAAGATCCCCTTGGCGGCGCGCTCGCCGATGTGCACGTCCATCGCGTCGAACAGCGACTGCGGCGGCGTGCCGATGTTCTCTTCCATCCTGACGAAACCCATGAAACGCGGCATTGTGATCGCTCCTGCTGGTTGGTGTGGTCGTGCTTCTCGGACGTACGTCGAACGGGCGCGCGGCTTCTCGACATCGCACCGCGATGAATATTCGGTCCGCGCCCTAGCCCGCGACCAGCGACCGCGGCGCCCGCTCCCGGCGGCGCTCGGGACGGCGCGCGGCCACGGCCAGGAGGCAGAGGCCGCCGGCGCCGGTCAGGATCCCGGAGATCGCCTCCCACCAGGGCGCGGTGTCGAACGACCCGAGCGCGTAGGAGAAGGCGCCGACGAGGGGCGCGCCGAGGACCAGGAAGAGCGCCGCGACACGTGCCCAGCCGCGGCAGCGGACGGACAGCTCGACGAAGAGGCCGAGCGGCACGAAGAGCCACAGCCAGAACGCCAGGTCGTCGGACACCGGATCCACGACCTCCCCGGCCAGGCCGGAGCGCAGCGTCGCGACGCCGACGTCGATGACCGCGAGCGTCGCGGCCAGCAGCGCCGTCACCGCGACCGCACCGGGCCGACGTCCGGTCAGGGCCGTCCGGAGCAGCGGGAGCGCGAGGGCGAGGACCAGCAGCGACGCGCCGGCCAGCTCGGCCGCGTGGCCGACCGGCTGCCACGGCTCGGCGGGCGGGAGGAAGTCGAAGAGGTGGTCCTGGCGCACGTTGCAGGCGAACGTGTCGTGGTCCTGGCCCCAGCGGCACGCGCCCGCCCACCGCTGCCACGACGCGGCGTACAGCAGGGCGCCGGAGGCGAGCAGCATCGCGGCCGTCCACAGCCGCGCGAGCGTCAGACCCATGGCACCCTCCTGCTGCCGTCCTGAGGCGGTCCTGTGCCGAGTGTGGGGTCGTGGGACGGGGACGCGCCAGCCCCGCATCGGGTACGTCGCCGCCCCGACGCCGTCGTCCACATGCGTCCGGCACCCGGTTTACGCGTGCCCGGCGCGGGGCATGGACGGGTCACGCAGGCAACGGCCACCGGGCCCCCGCTCCTCGCCCCTCCTGAAGGAGACGCAGATGTACGGAGACACCGCAGTCATCCGCAGGCTGGCGCAGCAGATGAGCGAGCAGGGCGCCGAGATCCGTCGCGACGCCGACCAGCTGGTCAACGCCTCGCAGCTCGTGGTGTGGGAAGGCCGGGCCGCCCAGGCGATGCGGGAGCGGATGGCCGAGCGCGCCGTCGCCCTGCGCACGACGGCCGACGAGCACGACGACGCCGCCCAGGCGCTGCGCCACCACGCCGACGAGGTCGACCGGCTCAAGGACCTCATCCGCGAGATCGCCAACCGCGTCAAGGGCCTCATCGAGGGTGCGAGGTCGCGGCTGGCCGACCTCGCCGACAAGGCCCTCGACCTGATCAAGAAGGTCACCCCCGACCCGATCGACGAGATGCTCGCCTCCTTCCAGCCGCCACCCGAGGGACACAAGGACTGGCTCGACGTGCCCGACCAGATCCCGGGGGCCGGCCGATGAGCGCGGTGCTGCTCGACGCCGAGGGCAATGAGGTCGAGCCGCGCCGGGTCACCCCGCGGCGCGTGCGACTGCCCCGCGCGGCCCTCGACCGCCTCGCCGGGCTGGGCGGGGTGCCGTCCCCGGCCGAGCAGATGATCGTCTCGTCGGGCTCGCTCGACGGCCTCGGCGACCGGTTGGGCGCGCTCGGGCAGGAGCCCGCGCCGGCCGAGCCGCCGGGCGACGAGCCGGCCGCACCGGTGGAGGACCTCGACGCGCTGCTGACCGCAGCCGGGCTCCTCGACGACGGTGCGCCGACCGCGGAGGGCGGGGCGGTGCTCACCGTCTGGCACTCGCCGGCGCTCGCGGTGGAGCTGGAGATGCTGGTCTCCCTGGCCCGCGGGAGGGTCCGGGTGCGCAGCTGGCACCGCAACCTCGACGACTGGGTCGTGTGCCTGTCCACCGCCGACGGCACCACCTTCGAGCTGAGCTGGCTCTCCGCCGACGACTGGTGGCTCGAGCTCGGCCGCGCGGCCTGGGTCGACACCCGCACGTTGGCCTCCGCCAGCGGGGCCGAGCCGCTCCCCGAGGTCGTCGAGACGTCGTGGGACCTGCTGCTCGCGACCGGGGAGGCCGTGCAGCGCCGCCGCTTCGAGCTGCTCGACCAGATGGTCTCCGACTACACCGGGATGACGCTGGCCGGCCCCGACCTCGACTCGCTCGAGACCGCCGACGACGGTGACGTACGCCGCTGGCACGAGCAGCTCGAGAGCGCCTCGCGGGGTCGCCTGCACGCGGCTGTGATGGCGCGCAGCGAGCGCGGGAGGCCCGGTGCCGGGATCGTCGAGTGGGTGCTCTTCCACGACGGCTGGCGGTCGCTCACGCCGTTCCGGCGCGACGGCTGGAACATGGTCCGGATCGAGCGGCAGGAGCCGACCGACCTGCCCCGCGCCCTCGCGGTCCTCGCGGCGGAGGTGACCTCGTGACCAGCGGCACCCTGCCCCCCATCGAGTCGGTCTCGGGCGGCTCCCACGGCGTCGAGGCCGGCTACGAGCAGATGCTCGCGCTGGCCGAGCGCTACGAGCGCCAGGCCGGTGACTTCGTCGAGATGGCCGGCCTCGGGGCCCGTGTCATGGCCAACGGCGACCTGCTCGAGTCGGCGATCCTCTCGCCGATCTCCTTCGGCGACGCCGAGGTCCAGGTGCTCGACGCGACCACCGGCGCCAACGGCCTGACGGTCCGTGCGATCGGGATCGAGGCCGACGCGCTCGGCGTACGAGCCGTGATCGCGGCGTTCCAGGCCAGCGACTCGCTCTCCCGCCACGCGATGGAGATGCTCGACAACGCCCTCGGCCAGCTCCTGCTGGCCGGCACGGTGGTCGCGTTGCCGACGCTCCTCGCCGCGGGAGGCATCAGCTACGCCTACTACTCCACGCTGTCGCCGGAGGAGCAGGAGGCGTTGAAGGCCCAGCTCGCCGAGGACCTCGGCCAGCTGCTCCACGACCACCCCGAGCTCGCCCAGCACCTGATCAACGGCGGCGGCGGGCTGCTCCAGAACCTCGTCCCCGGTCTCGGCCTGCTCAACCCGGGCGACGGCCCGATCAACCAGGCGACCACCAACGACGCCGCCCGGTTGCTGGCGCTCCTGCTCGGCAACGACACCGACTACCAGGTCAACCCGCTCGACGTCACCGGTGGTGCCACGGATCACGTGCCGGGCAGCCTGAGCGACCTGATGTCGCAGCTCAACGCGACCAACGAGCTCGACGCGAGCAACCCGGAGAACAACGGCGCGATCCAGATCCAGAAGGTCGGGGACAAGTACATCGTCTACATCCCCGGCACCGACGACATGAGCCCGATCCCGCAGGACGGTGACCACGCCCGCGACATGGAGACCAACTACCAGCTCATCGGCGGCATGGACAGCGCCTACGGCCGCGGCATCCAGCAGGCGATGCTCGACGCCGGCCTCGAGGGCAAGGACGTGATGCTGGTGGGCCACTCGCAGGGCGGCATGGTGTCGACGTCGCTGGCCGCCGACCCGGACTTCACCCGGCACTTCAACGTCGAGCACGTGGTGACGGCGCGGTCGCCGACCGCGCAGGTGACCCACCTGCCCGACAGCATCCACGCCATCCACTTCGAGAACCGTGGTGACGCGGTGCCGTTGCTCGACGGCGAGGACAACCCCGACCAGCCCAACCGGACGACCGTGAAGTTCGACGAGGGCAGCAGCGACATCGGCGACAACCACGGGCTCGACCACTACACCAACGGTGCCGCTGCGGCCGACGCGTCGACCAACGGCTCGATCCAGGACCAGATCACCCGGATGCACGACGACGGCTACCTCGGCAGCGGCACCTCTGGCCCGGTCGTGTCCTACCAGGTCACCCGTTGACCCGGTGCTCTGGCAGGCTGCCGTCATGAGGTGGAACGTCTCGGCCGCCGTCGTCTGCCTGCTCGTGGTGCTCACGGGCTGCACCAACCCCCTCGACAAGGAGCCGTCGTCCGCGCGGATCCCGACCGGGTGCGGTGAGTGCGAGGACGAGATCGCCGCGCTCGTCGACGAGGTGCAGGCGATCGACGGTGTCGAGGCAGTGCGCAGCACCCGGCGTACGACGCGGGGCGTGCCGGTCGCCTACCTGACCGTGGGCGTCGACCTCACCGGCAAGGACGTCGTCTCGGCCGACATCTCCGCTGTGACCGACGCGGTGGCCGAGGCGGCCTGGCGGTCCGACGTCTCGCCGCTCGACGTGCTCAGCCTCGGTGTCACGCTGCGCAACGGTTACGAGGAGTCCGACTCCTACGCCTTCGGCGCCGACCGCACGACCTACGAGCAGCGGTGGGGCGAGCGTCCGTCCGGCGCGGAGTGGTCACCGGTGCAGGAGGACGACGACCTCGAGGGTTGCGAGGTCGACGGGTGCACCGAGCTGTTCCGAGACATCGCGCGCGACGCCTCCGCGCTGCCGGGGGTGACCGCCGTGCTGCGGTCCGCCTACGGCTCGGACACCCCGACCAACGCGTCGTCCGCCCACGTCGAGCTGAGGGCCGACGAGGTGGACGACGGCCTGGTCGAGCAGGTCGCCGAGCTGGTCTGGCGCTCGGAGGCCGATCCGCTCGACCTCATCAGCGTGACGGTCGAGACGCCGGAGGGCGGGTTCCCCGACACCGTCACCTTCCAGATCGACCCCGACCACGGCCGCGACCACGAGCGGCTCGAGCAGATGTGGGGACCGCGGCCTACCGGGTAGCCGGTGTCCGCTGAACTAGGGTCGGGCCACGTGACGCAATCCATGATCTCGGCGCGGGGGCTGCGCAAGTCCTTCGGCGACTTCGAGGCAGTGAAGGGCATCGACGTCGAGGTCCGCAAGGGCGAGGCGTTCGGCTTCCTCGGCCCCAACGGCGCCGGCAAGTCGAGCACCATGCGGATGATCGCGTCGGTGAGCCCGGTGACCGCCGGCGAGCTGCGGATCCTGGGCATGGACCCGGCGACCGACGGCCCGGCGATCCGGGGTCGGCTCGGCGTCTGCCCGCAGGAGGACACGCTCGACAACGAGCTCAACGTCTTCGACAACCTCTACATCTACGGCCGCTACTTCGGCATCGACCGCGCCACCTGCCGGGAGCGGGCCCAGGAGCTGCTGGAGTTCGCGCAGATCACCGAGAAGGCGAAGTCCAAGGTCGAGGACCTGTCCGGCGGCATGAAGCGGCGGCTGACGATCGCGCGCAGCCTGATCAACAACCCCGACGTGCTGCTCCTCGACGAGCCCACGACCGGCCTCGACCCGCAGGCGCGCCACGTGCTGTGGGACCAGCTCTTCCGGCTCAAGCAGGCCGGCGTCACGCTGGTCATCACCACCCACTACATGGACGAGGCCGAGCAGCTCTGCGACCGGCTGGTGGTGATGGACAAGGGGCTGATCGCCGCCGAGGGCTCGCCGCGCGAGCTGATCGACGCGCACTCCACCCGCGAGGTCGCCGAGCTGCGCTTCGGCGTCGGCGAGCACGAGGCTCTGGCCGAGAAGATCGAGGACCTCGGCGACCGCGTCGAGGTGCTGCCCGATCGTCTCCTTGTCTACAGCGACCGGGGCGAGGACGTCATCACCGCGGTGCTCGAGCGCGGCCTGCACCCGATCGCGACGCTCGTGCGCCGTTCCACGCTCGAGGACGTCTTCCTGCGCCTCACCGGCCGCAGCCTGGCGGACTGATGGCCACCCAGCTGCAGGGCTCGTTGCGCCCGGTCGAGGGCATGGCCCGCCAGTACGACTACTGGCTGACGGTCTACAAGCGCACCTGGCGCGGGGGAGTGGTCAGCTCGTTCGCGACCCCGCTCTTCTACGTCGTCGCGATGGGCGTGCTGCTCGGCGGCTTCATCGACGGCGACCCCGACCAGCTCGAGGGGGCGACGTCCTACCTCGCATTCATCGTGCCCGGGCTCGTCGCCGCCCACGCGATGACCATCGCGGTGAGCGAGTCGACGTACCCCGTCATGGGCGCGATCAAGTGGCACAAGACCTTCTTCGCCCAGCTCGCCACGCCCTTGGCGGTGCGCGACCTGGTCAACGCGTTCGTCGCGTTCGTGGTGTTCCGGGTCGCCTCGGCGTGCGCGGTGTTCATGCTCGTCCTCGCGCCCTTCGGCGTCTTCGAGAGCTGGTGGGGGCCGGTCCTCGCGTGGCTCGCGCAGGTGCTGGTCGGCACCGCGTTCGCGTTCCTGACCTTCGGCTACTCCGCCCGGCTGAAGTCCGAGGAGGGCTTCGGCGTGCTGTTCCGCCTCGGCGTGCTGCCGCTGACCCTGTTCTCTGGCGCCTTCTTCCCGATCACCAACCTCGGCCCGGTGCTGGAGTGGGTCGCCCGGCTGACGCCGCTGTGGCACGGCGTCTCGCTGTCGCGGATGTTCTGCCTCGACACCGTCGACTGGTCGCTGGCCGCGGTCAACCTCGGCGTCCTCGTCGTGCTGTCGGTCCTCGGCTGGCGGTGGGCCGTGACCGGTCTCGACAAGCGGCTGGAGGTGTGACGTGGCGACCCTCTCCACGACCGCGATCCCGGCGCCGCTGACGCCGACGGGCGCCGCCCGGCTGCTGGTGCTGCGCAACTTCATCGTCTACAAGGCAGCCTGGAAGCTCTTCCTCACGGGCTTCCTCGAGCCCGTGCTCTACCTGTTCTCGATCGGCATCGGCGTCGGCCAGCTGATCGACACGTTCGAGTTCCACGGCGAGCAGGTCCCCTACGCCGCCTTCGTCGCGCCTGCGATGCTCGCCACCTCGGCCTTCAACGGCGCGCTGCTCGACAGCACCTTCAACGTGTTCTTCAAGCTCAAGTACGAGAAGCTCTACGACCAGATGCTGGCCACCCCGCTCACCACCGGCGACATCGCGCGCGGCGAGATCGCGTGGGGCCTGATCCGCGGGTCGGTCTACTCCGCCGCCTTCCTCGTCGTGATGCTCGTGATGGGCCTCGTCGACTCGTGGTGGGCGGTGCTCGCGCTGCCGGCGGCGGTCCTCATCGCGTTCGCGTTCTCGGCGGTCTGCATGGCGCTGACGACGTGGATGAAGTCCTGGCAGGACTTCGACAAGATCACCCTCGCGCAGATGCCGCTGTTCCTCTTCTCGGCGACGTTCTTCCCCGTCGAGGCGTTCGGCGACGGCGTGCTGCGCTGGGTCGTGGAGGCCACCCCGCTCTACCGCGGCGTCGTGCTCTGCCGCGAGCTGACCACCGGCGTCGTCACCTGGGAGTCGGCGGTCTCGGTCGTCTACCTCGTCGCGATGGGTATCGCCGGCCTGCTCGTCGTACGCCGCCGCCTCGACAAGCTGCTGCTGACCTGACGGGGGTGCGCCCGAGGCGGCATGCGTGGACGTTCAGCGCGCTCGGAGGTCGAGCCCCCAGGAGACCCCCTTGGCGATGGCGCCGGTGAGCAGAAGCGCCGCGCCCAGGACAACACACGCCCACCCCAGCGCTTGGGGCAGCTCTCCCTCAGAAAGCGTCCACGCGCCGAGGAACGTGAGCAGGACGCCAGGAACGAGTGCGGCGCCCGGCGATGGTGGTGCTGGTCGGTCGTCGCGCTGTACTCGGATCACGCCGCGAAGGGTATGCCGATCGCCGCTCGTCCGTCCGCCGATCCGGGCACTCGGCCAGAGCTGTGCATCGCGTCTCGTCGAGGGCTGGCCGCCGGACGCCCCGGACCAACCACTGGCCAACGCCGCGAGGGCCGTCCTAGGTTGCCGGGCATGGACTCATACGCGAAGGGCGAGTCGACTCCGGCGCTGCTGGAGGAGACGATCGGGGCGAACCTGGCGCGGACGGTGGCGGCGTACGCCGACCGCGAGGCGCTGGTCGAGTGCGCGAGCGGGCGCCGCTGGACGTGGGCCGAGCTGGACGCCGACGTCGACCGCGTCGCGCGCGGGCTGATGGGCGCCGGCGTGCAGAAGGGCGACCGGGTCGGCATCTGGGGGCCGAACAGCGCGGAGTGGACGCTCGTCCAGCTCGCCACTGCCCGCATCGGGGCGATCCTGGTCAACGTCAACCCGGCCTACCGCACCCACGAGTTCGCCTACGTCGCCAACCAGTCGGGCATGCGCCTGCTGGTCTGCGCGACGTCGTTCAAGACCAGCGACTACCGGGGGATGGTCGAGGAGACCGCATCGGGCAACCACGCCCTGGAGCGCGTGGTCTACCTCGACGACGAGGCGAGCTGGTCGGGACTGCTCGTCGGCGGCGACGGTGTCAGCGAGGCGGACCTCGCCGACCGCGCCGCGTCGCTGGAGCCGGGCGACCCGATCAACATCCAGTACACGTCCGGGACGACCGGCTTCCCCAAGGGCGCGACCCTGAGCCACCGCAACATCCTCAACAACGGCTACCTCGTCGGTGAGATCTGCGGCTACACCGAGGCCGACCGGGTCTGCATCCCGGTGCCCTTCTACCACTGCTTCGGCATGGTCATGGGCAACCTCGCGTGCACCACCCACGGTGCCGCCATGGTGATCCCCGCACCCGGCTTCGACCCGGCGCTGACGCTGAAGGCGGTCTCGGAGGAGCGCTGCACCTCGCTCTACGGCGTGCCGACGATGTTCATCGCCGAGTGGGCGCTGCCCGACCTCGACACGTACGACCTGTCCTCGGTGCGGACGGGCATCATGGCCGGCTCGCCGTGCCCCGAGGAGATGATGAAGAAGCTCATCGCGGCCGGAGTCGACGAGATGACGATCTGCTACGGCATGACCGAGACCTCGCCGGTGTCCACGCAGACGCGCACCGACGACTCGCTCGAGCGCAAGGTCGGCACGGTCGGCCGGGTCTGCCCGCACCTGGAGATCAGGATCGTCGACCCGGTCACCGGCGACACCGTCCCGCGCGGCGAGGCGGGGGAGTTCTGCACCCGTGGCTACTCGGTGATGCTCGGCTACTGGGACGAGGAGGAGAAGACCAGGGAGGCGATCGACGCCGACGGATGGATGCACACCGGCGACTTGGGCGTGATGGACGACGACGGCTACGTCCGCATCACCGGCCGCATCAAGGACATGGTGATCCGCGGCGGGGAGAACATCTACCCGCGCGAGATCGAGGAGTTCCTCTACACGCACCCCGACATCGAGGACGTGCAGGTGATCGGCGTCCCCGACGAGAAGTACGGCGAGGAGCTGTGCGCGTGGGTGCGGATGCGTCCGGGCGCCGAGCCCCTCGACGCCGACTCAGTGCGGGCGTTCGCGACCGGCCGGCTCGCGCACTACAAGATCCCGCGCTACGTCATGGTGGTCGAGGAGTTCCCCATGACGGTGACCGGCAAGGTGCGCAAGGTCGAGATGCGCGAGGTGTCCGCGGAGCGCCTCGGCCTGTCCTGAGGCACGCGCTGCGGGCAGGTCGGCCGGATGTCAGCGATGACTGTCCGTTCCCCGCGTTGCCGCGCGGCGCAGGGCTGGTTGGATGGCCGCCATGAGCATGGCCCCCGACGGCATCACGCCCGACACCAAGGACTGGACCTGGGTCCTGGAGCGCCCGTGCGCCGACTGCGGATTCGACCCCGGTGCGCAGGGCCTGGCCGACCTCCCGCGCCTCTTCCACGACACGGCGATGACCTGGTCGGAGGTGTGCGCGCGGGCCGACGTCCGGGAGCGACCGGCGCCGGACGTGTGGTCGCCGCTGGAGTACGCCTGCCACGTGCGCGACGTCCACGAGCTGTTCGCCCAGCGGCTCCGTCTGATGCTCGAGGAGGACGCGCCCACGTTCGCCAACTGGGACCAGGACGCCACCGCCCTCGAGCGCGACTACCCGTCACAGGACCCGGCCGAGGTCGCGGTGGCCCTGATCGAGGGCGCCGGCACCGTCGCAGGGATCTACGCGTCCGTCACCGACGAGACCCGCTCGCGGCGCGGCACCCGGTCCAACGGTGACGAGTTCACGGTCGAGTCGCTGGGCAGCTACCACCTCCACGACGTCGTCCACCACCTCCACGACGTGGGGGTCGCTCGCCCGTGAACGACACGGTGAGGGCCTACGACCTCGACGCCGTGGCCTACGTCGAGGCGTCGCCGGCCATGCCCGGGTCGGTGCGCGCCGACCTCGAGGCGCTGGCGTACCGCCTCGGCCCGGGCGCGCGGGTGCTCGAGATCGGCTCGGGCGGCGGGCGCGACGCGCGGGTGATGGAGGAGCTCGGCCTGGACGTGCGTCGGACGGACGTCACGCCCGCCTTCGTCGCGCTGCTCCGGGAGCAGGGCCACGCCGCCGACCTCCTCGACCCGCTCGTCGACGACCTGTCCGTGCCTGACGGGCCGTACGACGCGGTGTGGGCCAACGCGTCCCTGCTGCACGTCGCCCGGGCGGACCTCTCCACGGTGCTGGGCCGGCTCGCCGAGGTGACCCGTGAGGGTGGTCTGCTCCGGGCCTCGCTCAAGGAGGGCGACGGCGAGCAGTGGTCGACCCACGGCTCGATCAGCCACCCGCGCCACTTCACCTACTGGCGTGCGTCCGACCTGGAGGCCGTGGTCACGGATGCCGGCTGGTCCGACGTCGCGATCCGCTCGGGCGTGCCGGGCTCGCGCGGGGAGACCTGGCTCGAGGTGTCGGCGGTCCGTGGTTCGATGCACCGATGAGGCACACCGAGTTCTGGGCGCGGCTCGACCACGCGCTCGGGCGCGACTACTCCCGGACGTGGGCCGAGCTGACGGTCGTGCGTGACCTCGACGGACGGACGACCCAGGAGGCGCTCGCCGCCGGGGTGCCGCCCAAGCAGGTCTGGGCCGCGGTCTGGCGCCAGCTCGAGCTGCCGGACAGCGAGCGGTGAGCGCCCCGGTCGAGGCCGGGCCGGCGGCTCACGACGTCCCGGCCGTCCAGCAGCGCACGGTCCGCACGCTCGTCGTCTCGCAGGCCGTCGGCGCAGTCGGCGTCACGATCGGCGTCGCGACGGCGTCGCTCCTGGCCCGCGACATCTCCGGCAGCGAGACGATGGCCGGCCTGGCGCAGACCTTCCAGGTGCTGGGCACCGCCGCAGCGGCGTACGCCCTCGCGCGGGTGATGCGCCGGCGCGGGCGTCGCGTCGGGCTGGTCACCGGCTACCTGCTCGGCGCCACGGGCGCGGTGCTCGCCGTCGTGGCCGGGGTCGTCGACTCGATGCTGGTGCTGCTCCTCGGTGCCGTCCTGCTCGGCGCCACCACGGCGGTCAACAGCGCGTCGCGCTACGCCGCGACCGACCTGGCGACAGAGGAGCACCGGGCGCGGGCACTGTCGGTCGTCGTGTGGGCGACCACGATCGGTGCCGTGGCCGGGCCCAACCTCGTCGGCGTCGGCGGCGCCGTGGCCGTCCGCGCCGGCATCCCGGAACTCACGGGCGGGTTCGCGATCGGCTCGGTGGTGCTCGTCGCCGCGGCTGCCTGGGTCTGGCTCCGGCTGCGACCCGACCCGCTCCTGGTCGCCCAGCAGGCGGCCGGGGTGTCCCCGGGCGCGGTGGTCGAGTCGCGCGGGCGCTCGTGGGGACGGTTCGTCGAGGTGGTCCGCGACGTGCCTGCGGTCGGAGCGGCCGTCGTCGCGATGGCGTGCGCCCACGCGGCGATGGTGACGGTGATGATCATGACGCCGCTGCACATGGAGCACGGCGGCGCGCACCTCGAGGTGATCGGCTTCGTGATCTCGGTCCACGTGCTCGGCATGTTCGCCTTCTCGCCCGTGGTCGGGTGGGCCGCCGACCGGTTCGGGCGGAGCCCCGTGCTGGTCGCGGGAGGGGTGCTGCTGCTCGTCTCCCTCACGCTGTGCGCGGTGTCGCCCCAGGGCAGCTCGTGGGAGATCTTCGCCGGCCTGTTCCTGCTGGGACTGGGTTGGTCGTGCGCCACGGTCGCCGCCTCGACCGTGATCGCCGACCGGACCCCGATCCTCGCGCGCACCGACGTGCAGGGCACCTCCGACATGGCGATGTCCCTCACCGCTGCCGGCGGGGGAGCGCTCGCCGGGGTCATCGTCGGAGCGCTGGGCTACTCCGCGCTGGCGCTGTTCGCCGAGCTGATGGCGTTCGCCGTCGTCGTCGCCGGGGTGCAGGCCCGCGCCCGGGGCTGACCCGCGCGAGGCGCCGCGGACTCGCTCGCGACACGCCGTGCCCCAACCTCCCGTCGAACACCTGTTCGGGCTACTGTGCGTCCACAGGTACGACGAGGGGCGAGGTAGTCCACAGCAGGTGACGGTCCTGATCAGGGACTGTCGGTGGCTCGCCCTAGCGTCGGAGAAGTACCTCAGACAACGACGACAGGACGGGACACAGCAATGGCTGGTGCAGACCGCGAGAAGGCCCTCGACGCCGCGCTCGCACAGGTGGAGAAGCAGTTCGGCAAGGGCTCGGTCATGCGACTGGGCGACGAGACGCGTGCCCCGCTCGAGGTGATCCCCACGGGGTCGATCGCCCTCGACGTGGCCCTCGGCCTGGGTGGTCTCCCGCGCGGTCGTGTGGTCGAGATCTATGGTCCGGAGTCCTCCGGAAAGACGACGGTCGCCCTCCACGCGGTGGCCAGCGCCCAGGCCGCCGGCGGCATCGTCGCCTTCATCGACGCCGAGCACGCGCTCGACCCCGACTACGCCAAGGCCCTCGGCGTCGACACCGACGCACTGCTCGTCTCGCAGCCCGACTCCGGTGAGCAGGCGCTCGAGATCGCTGACATGCTGATCCGCTCCGGCGCGCTGTCGCTGATCGTCATCGACTCCGTCGCCGCGCTCGTGCCCCGGGCCGAGATCGAGGGCGAGATGGGCGACAGCCACGTCGGTCTCCAGGCCCGCCTGATGAGCCAGGCGCTGCGCAAGATGACCGGTGCCCTCAACAACTCCGGCACCACGGCGATCTTCATCAACCAGCTGCGCGAGAAGATCGGCGTGATGTTCGGCTCGCCCGAGACCACGACCGGTGGTCGCGCGCTGAAGTTCTACTCCTCGGTGCGCCTCGACGTGCGCCGCATCGAGACGCTCAAGGACGGCACCGACATGGTCGGCAACCGCACCCGCGTCAAGGTCGTCAAGAACAAGGTGGCCCCGCCGTTCAAGCAGGCCGAGTTCGACATCATGTACGGCAAGGGCATCAGTCGCGAGGGCGGCCTGATCGACGTCGGCGTCGAGGCGGGCATCATCCGCAAGGCCGGCGCCTGGTACACCTACGAGGGCGACCAGCTCGGCCAGGGCAAGGAGAACTCCCGCAACTTCCTGCGCGACAACCCCGACCTCGCCAACGAGATCGAGAAGCTGATCCTGGAGAAGCTGGGCGTGACTCCCGCCGTCGACAAGCCGGCCGACGACCTGAGCGACGAGCCCATCGGGGTCAATGACTTCTGAGGGCGAGAGCCGTCCCGCGCCCGACTGGGTCGGTGACGTCGGCCTCGGCGTGCAGGCGTGGGTGGGGGAGACCCCACCCACGCCGGCCGGGCCGCGCCCCGCGGACGCCCGCACCGCCGAGGAGCGGACCGGCCGGAAGACCCGGAAGGGTGGCCGGGGGCGCGCCCGGACGTGGGAGGAGCGCGAGGCCGCCCGCATCGCCCGCGAGGAGGCGGCGGCTGCCGAGGTCGAGGCTGATCCGGAGTCGGTGGCCCGCAAGATCCTGCTCGACACCCTGACCGGGCAGGCGCGCTCCCGCCAGGAGCTCGCCGGCAAGCTCGCCCAGCGCGGCGTCCCCGACGAGCTCGCCGCGCAGCTGCTCGACCGGTTCACCGAGGTCGGGCTGATCGACGACGCCGCCTTCGCCCGCCAGTGGGTCGAGAGCCGGCACCGCAGCAGGGGCCTGGCCCCCCGCGCGCTCAAGCAGGAGCTGCGCCGCAAGGGCATCGACGACGACGACGCATCCGAGGCCCTCGAGCAGCTCGACGAGGCCGACCAGCGCGTGGCCGCGCGGGCACTGGTCGACAAGAAGCTCCGGTCGATGCGCGGCCTCGACCCACAGGTCGCCACCCGGCGCCTCGCCGGCATGCTGGCCCGCAAGGGCTACGCCGCCGGCCTGGCGTTCTCCGTCGTGCGCGAGGCCCTCGCCGACGCCGGCGAGGACGGCGACCTCGGCGACCACCCCGACTTCTGACCGCCGTCTGATGGGTCGGCCGCCTGCTGGGTCGCCGCCCGGATCCGTCATCCGAAGGCGAACGGATGGGGTCGGGTTCGCATGACGGACCGCCAGCCTTCCGCCGGACGTCCGGTCTCTGGTGGGATGTCCCGGTGAGCAACGAGCGCGAGGTCCTCACCTACGAGCTGTTCGGCACGGCCACGCGCGAGCTCGCGCAGGCGGTCGCCGACTCCGGGTTCCGCCCCGACATGATCCTCTCGATCGCCCGCGGCGGACTCGGTCTGGGCATGGGCCTGGGCTACGCCCTGGCGGTGAAGAACCTGTCGGTGATCAACGTGGAGTTCTACACCGGCGTCGACCAGCGCCTCGAGGTGCCGATCATGCTGCCGCCCACGCCGGCGGCCGTCGACCTGTCCGGCCTCAAGGTGCTGATCGCCGACGACGTCGCCGACACCGGTCGCACTCTCGAGCTGGTGCACGAGTTCTGCGAGGGCAGCGTCGCCGAGGCCCGCACGGTGGTGATCTACGAGAAGCCCCAGTCGGTCATCAAGCCCGACTACGCCTGGCGGCTCACCGAGAGGTGGATCGACTTCCCCTGGTCGGTCCTCCCACCGGTCGTCGACCCGGACGCCCTGGCCCACTGACGCACGTGCCCGACACCGACGGCACGGAGTCCGTCCCGGTCCTCGTACGCCACGGGGACCGGGAGCTGGCCGGCGCCGTGCTGCCCGGCGAGTCGTGGGCCGAGGCGGCCGTCCGGATCGGAGCCACAGCCGGCGGTGAGCCCGCCGCCGAGGACCTCTCGGGAGCGACCAAGCGGTTCGTCGTCGACCCCGACCAGCGCGTGGACCTCCGCGCGATGACGCACGGCGACCTCACCGCGCTGACCCGCTGGCTCCAGGCACCGCACGTCCGGCGCTGGTGGCAGTCCGACGGCGAGCCGACCCCGGAGCGCGTCACGGCGACGTACGGCCCGCGCGTCGACGGCCAGACGCCGACCCGCATGTGGGTGGTGGAGGTCAACGGTCGATCGGTCGGCTTCGTCCAGGACTACCGGATCCGGGACTACCCCGGCTTCGCGCTGCTGACGCCCGACCCCGACGCCGTCGGGCTCGACTACGCCATCGGCGAGCCGGAGTGGGCCGGACGGGGTCTGGGGACTCGGGTGCTGTGGGCGTGGCTGCTGGGCGCACACCGACGCTTCCCCGACGCGACGGCGTACTTCGCCGCGCCGCACCACGCCAACGCGGCGTCGCTACGGATCCTCGACAAGGCCGGCTTCACGCGCGGCACCTGGTTCGACGAGCCGCAGCGTGACGGCACGACGGCGACGGTCGTCGGCTGCACCCTCGACGTGCGCCGCGTCCTCGGCCCGCCCGCGCCGGACCGTGCGCCATGATGTGCCCATGACGACGCCTGCGATCTCGCCGATCGCCGACCACGTGCGCTTGCCCGCCGGGCCGGTCGACCTGACCGCGATCGAGACCGACGCCGCACCCGGCTTCGACGGCAAGAAGGCCGACGGCGAGGCGGCCCTGCTCGCCATGGGGGACGAGCTCGCCGACCTGCAGGAGCGCCTGTGGGCCGAGCGCACGGCCGGCTCCGAGCGGCGGGTGCTGGTGGTGCTCCAGGGCATGGACACCAGCGGCAAGGGCGGGGTGCTGCGGCACACGATCGGCCTCGTCGACCCGCAGGGCGTCCGCATCACCAGCTTCAAGGCGCCGACCGAGGAGGAGCGTGCGCACGACTTCCTCTGGCGCATCGAGAAGGGCCTCCCGGCGGCCGGCTACATCGGGGTCTTCGACCGCTCGCACTACGAGGACGTGCTGATCGCGCGCGTGCGCGGCTTCGCCGGGCCCGACGAGATCGAGCGGCGCTACGGCGCCATCAACGACTTCGAGGCGCGCCTCGCCGACCAGGGCTTCTCGATCATCAAGTGCATGCTCCACATCAGTGCCGAGGAGCAGAAGGAGCGCCTGGCCGAGCGGCTGGCCAACCCGGAGAAGCACTGGAAGTTCAACCCCGGCGACCTCGACGAGCGGGCGCTCTGGCCCGCCTACCGCGAGGCGTACGAGATCGCGCTGGAGCGCACGAGCACCGACGTGGCGCCGTGGCACGTGGTCCCGTCCGACAAGAAGTGGTTCCGCAACCTCGCCGTCGGCCAGCTGCTGCTCGACACGCTGCGCGGCCTCGACCTGCAGTGGCCGGCCGCCGACTTCGACGTGGCCGAGCAGCAGGCCCGGCTCGACGGGGAGCCCGTCCAGTGATGTCGACGACTCTGCCGCTGGTCACCGTCACCCGCTATGTCACTCCGCTGCGCGAGGGCGGCAGCCTGCCCGGCGTCGTCGAGGGTGACGACCTCGGCACCTACGTCTGCAAGTTCCGCGGCGCCGGCCAGGGCGCCAAGGTGCTGGTCGCCGAGGTCATCGTGAGCGAGCTGGCCACCCGGCTCGGCCTCCGCACCCCGCGGCTCGTGGTGCTCGACCTCGACCCGGAGCTCGCCCGCTACGAGGCCGACGAGGAGGTGCAGGACCTGCTCAACGCCAGCGCCGGCCGCAACCTCGGCATCGACTTCCTCCCCGGAGCCTTCGGCGTGGACGGGCAGGTGAGCGCCGCCGACGACGAGGGTGCCCGCGTCCTCTGGCTCGACGCGTTCACCGCCAACGTCGACCGCTCGTGGCGCAACCCCAACCTGCTCGTGTGGCACGGCGACCTCTGGGTCATCGACCACGGCGCCTCGCTCTACTTCCACCACGGCTGGCGCTCCGGGACGACCGACCCGGCGAGGTTCGCCGCCCAGCCGTGGGACGTCAGCGGGCACGTCTTCGAGACCTGCGCCGGTCGCGCCCGCGAGCTCGACGGCGAGATCTCCGCGGCGCTCGGTCGCGACGTCTTCACCGAGGTCCTGGCCGCGGTGCCGGACGTGTGGCTCGAGCCGGTGCCGGGCGTGGACGGTGCGGGTCCGCTGGGGCCCGACGCGCTGCGGGCGGCGTACGTCGACTTCCTGGACGCCCGCCTCGGCACGCGGCAGTGGCTGCCGGAGGTGCCGCGATGAGCACGAGGATGGCCTACCAGTACGTCGTGCTGCGCTGCGTGCCGCGACCCGACCGCGAGGAGTTCCTCAACGTCGGCGTCGTGCTGCACTGCCAGAGCGCCGACTTCCTGGACGTGGTGTGGAACGTCGACGCCGACCGGCTCCGTGCCCTCGACGCGGCGATCGACGTCGACCAGGTCTGCGACTCGCTGACCTTCGTCGACCGGGTGTGCCGCGGCGACGAGCGGGCCGGTGAGGCGGCGCGTCAGTCACTGGGCCAGCGCTTCGGCTTCCTCAAGGCGCCTCGCAGCACGGTGTTGCAGCCCGGTCCGGTGCACGGCGGGGTCACCGAGGACCCGGGCCGCCAGCTCGAGCACCTGCGCGATCGCCTCGTCGGCTGACCTGCAGGCCGTTCCCGCGGCAGCGCCGCTGGGCGGATACTCGTCGGGTGAACCCGCCCGGCGGCGTCGTCCGGATCCGACTCTCGTCCACGCTCGCCGTGGACGCGGGCGACGGTGTGCGCTCGGGTCGTGAGCTCGGCAGCCGCAAGGCGCGCACGCTCCTCGCCGTGCTGGCCTCGGCGCGCGGACGGCCGGTCGCCACCGACCGCATCGTCGACGCGCTGTGGGGCGACGCGCCACCCGCGGACCCGGCGGCCAACGTCGCGACCCTGGTCAGCCGGGTGCGCCGCACGCTGGGCGCCGGCCTCGTGGAGGGCAGGCCGGGTGCCTACGCGCTGGGTGGCAGCTGGTCCCTCGACGTGCTCGAGGCCGAGCACCTGGTCACCGAGGCCGCGAGTCGTCTCGCCGCGGGCGAGCACGCCCTCGCCGACGCGGCGGCGGCTGCGGCCCAGGACCTGCTGGGCGGGGACACGGCGTTGCTCGACGAGGCCGACGACGCGTGGGTGCTGCAGGTGCGGGGCGAGGTCGACGGGCTGCGCCGCGCGGCCCGGCACCACCGGGTGTCGGCCCTGCTCGAGCTCGACGCCGCCGCGGCGGTACGGGTGGCGGCCGAGGGCACGGCCGCCGACGCCTACGACGAGCGGGCGGTGCGCGACCTGATGCGCGCGCTCGCGACCGACGGCCAGGTCACCGCGGCCCTCGCGGCGTACGACCGGCTCGTCCGCACGCTGCGGGAGGACCTCGGCACCGACCCGGACCGCGCCACCGCCGATCTCCACCTCGCGCTGCTCCGCGAGACGGACGGTCCCGCCGAGGCCGCGCCGTCCCTGCCGCGGCCGCGTCGAGAGGGCCCGGAGGCGACGCTCGTGGGCCGGGAGGGCGAGTTGGCGCTCGTCCGCGCGGCGTGGGTGACGGCCGCGGCAGGGGACGCGGACGGCATGGTGCTCGTCGTCGGCGAGGGCGGCATCGGCAAGACCGGGCTGCTCGACGCGGTGGCCGACCTCGGCGCGGGCACCGGTGGCCAGGTGCTGCGCGGGCGGTGCCACCCCGCGGAGCGCTCGCTGTTCCTCCAGCCGTTCGTCGACGCGCTGCGTCCCGCGCTGGCCGGTCTGCGCCGCGACCAGCTGGCGGCGACCGTGCGGGACCACGAGGCCGCGTGGTTCTCGCTCGTGCCCGACCTCGCCGCGGTGCTGCCGACCGCACCGGCGCCGCCAGCTGACCGCGACCTCCAGCGGCGGGCGACGTACGACGCCGTCGCGGTGGCGCTGCGCCGCCTGTCGGCCGCCCGCCCGGTCGTGCTGGTCCTCGACGACCTGCAGGATGCGGGCGCCGCGACCGTCGACCTGCTCGGCTACCTCGCCGGGCAGCTCGCGACCGCGCGCGTCCTGCTGGTCGGCGCGGTGCGCAGCGAGGACCCGTCCGTCGCGGAGCGGCTCGGTGACCGCGCCACGAGCATCCAGCTCGGTCCCCTCGGGCCCGAGGCGGTGGACGCCCTCGCCGCCTCGGTCGGGCTCGAGTCGCACGGCGACCAGGTCATGGCGCGGACCGCGGGACACACCCTCAGCGTGGTGGAGTGCTTGCGCGCCCTCGGCACCGGTGACACCGGCGTCCCGGCCTCCCTCTCGCAGGGCGTGCTCGCCCGGGTCGAGCGGCTCGGCCCCGAGACCCGGTCGGTCGTCGAGGCCGGAGCGGTGCTGCGGCGGCGCCTCGACCCCCGGCTCCTCGCAGGCCTGGTCGAGACGTCCGAGGTCAGCGCCACCCGCCACGGCGAGGAGCTCACCCGGGCCGGGCTCTTCGTCCGCAGCGGTGCCGTCTACGAGTTCGCCAACGACCTCTTCCAGGAGTGCGTGTACGCCGGGCTGCCTGAGGCGGTCGCGGCCGCATACCACCGGAGGGCCGCCGACCTGACCAGCGACCGGCCCGAGGTGATGGCCGCGCACGCGCACGCGGTCGGTGACGACGCGCGGGCCGCGCAGGGCTGGTTGCTCGCCGGGGAGGAGGCGCTGCGCAGGGCCGCGGTCGAGGACGCCCGGACCCTGGTCGAGCGCAGCCTCGCCGTCCCGGGGCTGGCGGGGGAGACACGGGTCCGGGCGCTCCTGGTGCGGGGCCGGGTGCACGAGGCGGCGATGAGCTGGTCGGCCGCGATCCAGGACATCGACGCGGCGCTGGCGTGGGCACGCAGCATCGGCGAGCGACGGCTCGAGCTGGCCGCCCTGCGGGCCCGCGGCGGTGACGCTGCGGTCGGCGCCCAGCTCTCGGCCGACGAGCTGCTGGGGCCGCTCGAGGACGGCGTCCGGCTGGCGGCCGAGCTCGGGGACCGGCGGGCCGAGGCGGACTTCGCCAGCCGGCTCACGGTCCTGGAGGCCAGCCGGCTCCGGCTGGCCGACGCCAGCGAGCGTGCGGCGCGGGCGCTCGCCCGGGCCCGCGCGTCGGGATCCGTGGACGGAGTCGTCCTGGCGCTCGACGGCCTCAAGACCGTCGCCTGGCACCTCGGCGACGCGCCTGCCCTGGCCGTGGTCGTGCGCGAGCTCGAGCCGCTGCTGCGCGAGCGCCACGACGCGTGGCTGCTGCAGTGGGTGGTGTTCGAGTCGGCGTTCGTGCCCGCCGCCCACGACGACTGGGACGAGGCCCGGCGGGTGCTGCGCGAGGCGCTCGACCTCAACCGGCGCAGCGGCTTCCCGGCCTACGCCGGCTACCTCCAGGCGTACGACGGCTGGCTGGCTCGGTTCGCCGGCGACCTCGACGAGGCGTCCCGGCTCGGCCGTCTGTCGGTCGAGGCCACGTCTGCCGTGGACCACCCGTGGTGGCACGCCTGGGCCGCCGGCCTGCTGGCCGCCACCCTCGTGGAGACCGGGGAGGTGGCCGAGGCCGAGTCGGTCGCCCGCGCGGGGCTGGCGGCGTCCACGGGCGGTGCGCGCCCGGGCCGGCTCCTGTGCGCCTCGGCCCTCGCCGCGGTCACCGGCGAGCTGACGCGCAGTGCGACGGACGCGCTCGCGGAGGTGGCCTGCCCGCCCGGTCGCGCGTGGGTGGTGGGTGCCGACGCCTACCTCCTGCTGGCGTCAGCGGCGCGGGAGCGCGGTGACCTCGCCGAGGCCGCCCGGCTGCTGGCGCCGCTGCGTGCGGCGACCTCGGAGTCGTGGCCCACGCTGCGCCGACGTGTGGCGGCGATCGGCGGGGTCGCCGGTCAGAGTGCCTCGAGCGCCAGCCGGGCCGCGCGGGCGGCACCGTCCGAGGGCACCGGCAGGTAGTCGACCGGCCGCGCCAGGGCGGCGACGAGCTCCTCGGCCACCCGGTCGGGGTCGGTGTCGGCGTACGCAAGTGCCCGTCCGGCGCGGTGCCGGGCCAGCCGGTGCCGCACGTGGACCTGCTGCTCGAAGTGGTGCTCGAGCGGGACGTAGAGGAACGGCCGCCGCGCCGCGGTCAGCTCCATCGTGGTGCTGAGCCCGCCCTGGACGACCGCCACGTCGCAGGCCGCGTGGTGCAGGTCGAGGTCGGGGAGGAAGCCGTGCACCTCCACGCCGTCCGGCAGGGCGAGGGCCTCGCGGTCGATGCGGGGCCCGGTCACCACGACCATCCGCAGACCGGGGATGCGCGCCGACGCCGGGCCGTACGCCGCCGCGACCCGCCGCAGCAGGTGGTGCCCGACGCCCGAGCCACCGACGGAGACCAGGCACACCACGTCGTCCGGGCCGTAGCCGAGCCGCTCGCGCAGCTCGTCACGGCGGGCGGGGTCGGGCCGCTCGCCCATCACGTAGCCGGCGAAGTCGAAGTGCTGCTCCGTCCACGCGCGGGCGGTCGGCAGGTCGGGCCCGAGCGGGAGGTCGACCACGTCCTCGGGGTCGCCGACGAACACCGAGCGGTCGCGCAGGCCGGGGGAGCGGGCGACGTGCTCGACCATCTCGGCGTTGTAGTCCGCGGTCAGGAACGCCTCCCGCTCACCCCCGTCCGGCATCGGCAGCCAGCCCACGAAGTCGGTCATCCAGACGAACGGCGCACGCTTGAGGGACGGGTGCTCGTGGAGGAAGTGGTCGAGGTCCCACGCCTCGTCGCCCACCCACAGGTCGAACGACTCGCGCTCGACGAGGTCGTCGAAGACCATGAAGTTGTTGACCAGCACCTCGTCCATCCGGCGTACGGCGTCGAAGGCGTGCAGGTCGTGCTCGCCCGACTCGGCCTCGAAGTGGCCGGACTCGCTCGCGAGGTGCCGGGACGCCGGGTGGACCGACTCGCCGCGCTTCTCCAGGAACTCCGCGACGGGCGACTGGGTGAGCCACTCGACCTCGAGCTCCGGCCGCAGCTCGCGCATCGCGTCGACGACGGCGAGGTCGCGTCGCACGTGGCCGAGACCGATGGGGGAGGAGAGGTAGAGGATCCGCGGGCGGCGCCGGGAGCGTCGTGGCGCCACCGGCCCCGGCGAGCCCGTGGCCCGGTCCACCAGGGCCTTGATCGCCCGGTTCACCACCACCGGGTGCCGCGCCATCGGCAGGTGGCCCGACCCCTCCAGCACCAGGTGCTCGGCACCGGTCCACTCCACGACGCTGCGACCACGCCCCGGTGGCTGGCACAGGTCGGCCGTCCCCTGCACCACCAGCACCGGCGCGGTGATCCCCCGCAGCAGCCGCTCGGCCTCGTCAGCGGTGTCGGGGAACCGTGGGCCCTCGTTCTCGGCGAGGATCACCGCCCCGGTCGTCTGCCGCGTGAAGCCGACGACGTCCTCGAGCTGCTTGGTGGAGTGGGGCTCGGGGAGCATCTGGTCGAAGAAGAACTCGGCGTACTCGGGCCAGTGGTCGGGCAGGTAGTGACGGTTGTTGCCGTTCCACCCGGAGTAGTCGTCGCGCTCCTCGTCGAAGTGCTGCGCCGCCTCGAGACGTACGGCGAAGGGCGGCGTCCGGTCGCGCACCCACGGCCCGACCGCCACCACCCCCTGGACGCGGTCGGGATGCAGCGCAGCGGTCAGCAGCGCCTGCCAGGCGCTGACGCAGATCCCCACGAGGACGGCGCGCTCGAGGCCGAGGTGGTCCATCACCGCCAGCGTGTCCGCCACGAGCGCGAGGTCGCCGTAGGCCTCGGGATCGAGCGAGCGCCCCGAGAGGCCGTTGCCCGGCGGGTCGACGGTGACGACGCGGTGGTGCTGCGCGAGGTAGGCCACCTGGCCCTTCCAGGCACGGCTGTTGACGCAGGTGTCGATCGGCACGAACAGCACCGTCGACGCGGCCTCGTCGTTGAAGGACTCCCACGCCAGCCGGACGCCACCGACGTCGACGTGCCCCGCGCTGTCCGGCTCCCGTGCCCGCATGTCCTCACCCTCCGCCACCCCGGTTGCAGAGCCGTTGCAATCGCACCGCAAGCGCCCGGGAGCACCGTCTGGAGACCAGCATCCACCCGGATGCCCTTCACGAGGGAGACCCAGATGACGACCATCGACGAGACGACCGACCAGACCACCGACCAGCCGCCCGCCATCGACATGGACGCGCTCATGCAGTTCGTCGGCAGCTTCGTCGGTGACCTCGGCGCCACGGTCGGCGCCGGCAACGTGCTGCTCGGCGAGCGGCTCGGCCTCTACCGCGCGCTCGCCACCGGCCCGGCCGACGCGCGCGAGCTGGCCACCCGGACCGGCACCGACCCGCGCTACGTCGACGAGTGGCTGCGCGGCCAGGCCGCCGGCGGCTACGTGCAGTACGACGCCGGCAGCGCGACGTACTCGATGACGCCCGAGCAGGCCTTCGCGCTGACCGACCCCTCGGGGCCGGTGTTCCTCCCCGGCGCGTTCGAGCTGGCGCTCGGCGCGCTCAAGGCGGCGACCGAGATCGAGCAGGCGTTCCGCACCGGTGCCGGCTACGGCTGGCACCAGCACGACGAGGACGTGTTCAGCGGCTGTGAGCGGTTCTTCCGGCCGGGCTACCTCATGCACCTGCTCACGGAGTGGATCCCGGCGCTCGACGGCGTCCCGGCCAAGCTCGAGCGGGGCGCCCGGGTGGCGGACCTGGGCTGTGGCCACGGCGCCTCGACGGTGCTGATGGCCGAGGCGTTCCCGGCCAGCACGTTCGTCGGCTCGGACTACCACCAGGGCTCGATCGACGCGGCGCGCGAGCGCGCAGCCGTCGCGGGGCTCGGCGACCGGGTGCGCTTCGACGTCGCGGGCGCCCAGGCGCTGGACGAGCGCGACCTCGACCTGGTCACCACCTTCGACTGCCTGCACGACATGGGCGACCCGCTGGGTGCGGCGCAGCACATCCGGCGCTCGCTCGCCCCCGACGGCACCTGGATGATCGTGGAGCCGGCGGCCGGCGACACGGTGGCGGAGAACCTCAACCCGGTGGGCCGGGTGTTCTACGGCTTCTCGACCTTCCTCTGCGTGCCCAACGCGGTCTCGCAGCCCGGCGGCTACGCCCTCGGCGCGCAGGCGGGCCAGGCGGCGATCCGCCAGGTGGTGACCGACGCCGGGTTCACCCGGTTCCGCCGGGTCGCGGAGACGCCGTTCAACCACGTCTACGAGGCACGCCCCTGACGCGGTCGGCGCAGCTGTCACCGGCGGCTGTCAGGATGCCGCCATGACCTACGTGGGGGCGGTGCGGGCGGCCCTGGCCGAGGTGGGGGACCCGGCCAGGGCCGCCCAGCAGCAGGCCTACATGAAGTCCGCGCTGCCCTATGTCGGCCTGGCTGCCCCGCAGCTCAGGGCACTGCTGCGGCCGCTGCTCGCGGAGGAGCGCTTCGTCGACCGGGCGCAGTGGGAGCACGCCGTCCTCGAGCTCTGGGACGACGCCACCCACCGCGAGGAGTGGTACGCCGCCGTCGCACTGCTGCGGCACCGCTCCTACCGCGAGTGGCTCGACCCCGAGCTGCTCCCGCTGCTCGAGCACCTCGTGCGCACCGGCGCCTGGTGGGACGTGGTCGACGAGGTCGCGACCCACCTGGTCGGGGACGTCCTGCTCGGTCACCGCGACGACGTCACCCCGACGATGGACGCCTGGTCGGTCGACGGCGACAGCCTCTGGATCCGGCGTACGGCAATGATCGCCCAGCTCCACCACCAGGAGCGGACCGACACCGACCTGCTCGAGCGGGTGCTGGTGGCCAACCTCGACGACACCGCGTTCGGCCGCGACTTCTTCGTCCGCAAGGCGCTGGGGTGGGCCCTGCGCCAGCACGCCCGCACCGACGCGGCGTGGGGGGGGGGGGGGGGGGGGGGGGGCGGGCCGCCCCCCGCCCCGCGGGGGGCCCGGGGGGGCGGGCCGGGCGGCCCCCGCCGACGAGAATCAGCGCGAGGCCGTGGGGGGGGGGGGGG
>NZ_JAYSFM010000002.1:222493-378656 GCF_041913365.1 Nocardioides sp. | reverse complement strand
CGCGCCAATTTCGCGCGCCCGGGGGGGGGGGGGGGCCCGGCCCCCCCCCCCCCCCCCCGCGGGGGGGGGGGGCCGCCCGGTCCGCCCCCCCCCACGACGACCGCCTGAGCGGGCTGTCACGCCGTGAGGCGCTCAAGCACCTAGCCTAGATTTCGACGCGCTCGTGCGACTTCGTGCCTCAGTCGCGTCGCTTGCTCAATCTGGCCGAGCCCACGCGTCGAGCTCGTGCCTCGCACGCCGCTGCTCGTCTCACACGGGGACGAGCTCGACCGCGCCGACGGCGTAGCGGGCCAGGATCGCGCGGGCCACCGCCGGGTGGGCGCCCAGCGGGTCGGAGACGGCCACCGCGCCGGCCTCGACGGCGAGCTCGGCGGCGCGGTCCGGCAGCTTGCCCGGCGCGAGGAAGAACGAGGCGACGGCGATGTGCCGCTTGCCCTCGGCGCGGAAGGCGCGCACGGCCTCGCCGGCGGCCGGGGGAGCGGCCGAGGCGAACGCCGCGGTCACCGGCAGCCGGTGCCGCGCGCCCCAGGTGCGGGCGATCCGGGCGACGGCCTGGTTGGCGAGCGGGTCGGAGGAGCCCGCCGCGGCCAGGACGAGGGCGTCGAGCTCGCGCACCCTGGCCTGCTTGAGGGCCTCGCGGAGGCGGACGTCGAGCACCTCGAGGAAGGCGGCCTCCATGCCGAGGATCCGGCTGGCCTGGATCTTGAGGCCCTCGTGGCGGGCCATCGCAGCGGCGATCGCCTCGGGGACGTCGACCTTGGCGTGGTAGGCCTCGGTGAGGAGCAGGGGGACCACGACGATCTCCTCGTGGCCGGCCTTCACGAGCCGGTCGACGACCGTGTCGAACGTCGGCTTGGAGAGGTCGAGGAAGGCCGTCTCGATACGGAGGTCGGGACGCATGGCCTTGACCTCGGCGACGAGCGCCTTGATCGTCGCGGCCGAACGCGGGTCCCGGCTTCCGTGGGCCAGGGCAACCAGAGCAGGAGCAGCCATCAGGGGTGCCTCCGATCATGTGTGGTGGTGCGGTGCTTCTTCGGGGGTGCTGCGGGTGCGACGGCGCTGTCGTCCCGGTGGTGAACGTCGTGGCGTGAGCTAGGCATGGATGCCGCACTCGGTCTTGGAGGTGCCGGCCCATCGACCGCTGCGTGGGTCGTCGCCGGGCGCCACGCGGCGGGTGCACGGCCAGCAGCCGATGCTGGGGTAGCCGTCGTGGACGAGCGGGTTGACCAGCACGCCGTTGTCGGCGATGTAGCGCTCGACCTGCTCGTCGCTCCAGCGGGCGAGGGGGGAGACCTTGACCTTGCCCTTGCGGGCGTCCCAGCCGACGACCGGCGCGATCACCCGGTTGTGGGTCTCGGCGCGACGCAGGCCGGTCGCCCAGGCGTCGTACTCGGCGAGGGTGTCGTTGAGCGGCGTCACCTTGCGCAGGGCGCAGCAGAGGTCGGGGTCGGTCTTGTAGAGGTCCTTGCCGTACTGCGCGTCCTGCTCCTCGACGGTCTGCGCCGGGCGCACGGTGCGCAGGTTGACCGGCAGGGTGGCCTCGACGGCGTCGCGGGTGCCGATGGTCTCGATGAAGTGGTAGCCGGTGTCGAGGAAGACCACGTCGATGCCGGGGGCGACCTTCGACGCGAGGTGCGCCAGCACGGCGTCGCCCATCGACGAGGTCACCGCGAACCGGTCGCCGAAGGTGGCGACCGCCCACTCGATGATGACCTCGGCCGGGGCGAGCTCGAGCTCGGCGCCGACGTGGGAGACCAGCTCGCGCAGCTCCTCGGACGTACGTCCCTCAGTGTGCGTGCCCTTGAAGTCGCGGGCGGCGCGGGTGGAGAGGCTCATGACGTGCCTCCGTTCGCAGGGTGTCGGATCATGCCGGTCATCCGGACGGTGAACGCGCGCAAGCACGAGCGGCACTCCCAGGCTCCCGCGCCCTCCTGCGGGAACAGGTTCTCGTCCCCGCAGTAGGGGCAGTGGAAGGGCTGTGCTCGCTCAGACATGCGCGCGCTCGCTCATCAGGCGAACGCCGGCTCGGGCTCGCCGCGCAGCAGCTTCTCGTCGGCGCGGGCCACCCAGGCGGCGAAGCGCTCGCCGTCGGTGCGGTCCTGGAGGTACGCCGTCACGACCCGCGTGACGTAGTCGTCGAGGCCGGCGCTCGTCACCTTGTGGGCGCGCAGCTTGCGGCCCATCGCCGGGTTGAGCCCGAGGGCGCCGCCGAGGTGGACCTGGAAGCCCTCGACCTGCTGGCCGCTCTCGTCCATGACGAGCTGGCCCTTGAGCCCGATGTCGGCGACCTGGGTGCGGGCGCAGGCGTTGGGGCAGCCGTTGACGTTGACCGAGATGTCGGTGTCGAGGTCGGGGAAGCGCTTCTCCAGCTCCGTCACCAGGCGGCGGGCGCGCTCCTTGGTGTCGACGATGGCGAGCTTGCAGAACTCGATGCCGGTGCAGGCCATCGTCGAGCGCCGCCAGCCGCTCGGCCGGGCGGTGAGGCCGATCTTCTCGAGGTCGTCGGCGAAGGCTGCGGTGTCCTCGGCGGCGATACCGATCACCACGAGCTTCTGGTAGGCGGTCAGTCGCGCGCCGGTGGCGCCGTACTGCTCGACGAGGTCGCCGAGCGCGCTCAGCGTGGTGCCGTCGATGCGGCCCACGACCGGGGCGGCGCCGACGTAGAAGCGGCCGTCCTTCTGCTCGTGGATGCCGATGTGGTCGCCGGGGACGACGGGCGACTCGGGGGAGGGGTTGTCGACGAGCGCCTTGTGGAGGTACTCGTTCTCCAGCACCTCGCGGAACTTCTCCTTGCCCCAGTCGGCCAGCAGGAACTTCAGCCGCGCCTTCGAGCGCAGCCGGCGGTAGCCGTAGTCGCGGAAGATGCCGGCGACGCCCTCCCAGGCGTCGGCGACCTCGTCGAGCGGGATCCAGACCCCGAGCTTGTGGGCGAGCATCGGGTTGGTGGACAGGCCGCCGCCGACCCAGAGGTCGAAGCCGGGACCGTGTTCGGGGTGGACCGTGCCGACGAAGGCGACGTCGTTGACCTCGGGGGCCACGTCGTGGCTCGGGTGGCCGGTCAGCGCCGTCTTGAACTTGCGCGGCAGGTTGGAGAAGTCGGGGTTGCCCAGGATGCGGCGCTTGATCTCGTCGAGGGCCGACGAGCCGTCGATGATCTCGTCCTTGGCGATGCCGGCGACCGGTGAGCCGAGGAACGGGCGCGGGCTGTCGCCGCAGGCCTCGAGGGTGGTCAGGCCGACCGCCTCGAGGCGCTCCCAGATCGCCGGGACGCTCTCGATCTCGATCCAGTGGTACTGGATGTTGTTGCGGTCGGTGATGTCCGCGGTGTTGCGGGCGTACGCCGTCGACACCTCGCCGAGCGCACGGAGCGCCGCGGCGTCGAGGATCGCACCGTCCGTGCGGACGCGCATCATGAAGAAGCGGTCGTCGAGCTCCTCCTCCTCGAGCTGGGCGGTCTTGCCCCCGTCGAAGCCCGGGGCGCGCTGCGTGTAGAGGCCCATCCAGCGGAAGCGGCCGCGCAGGTCGGCCGGGTCGATGGAGTCGAAGCCGCGGCGCGAGTACGTGTAGAGGATGCGGTCCCGGACGTTGAGCGGGTCGTCGTCCTTCTTGGACTGCTCGTTCTTGTTGAGCGGCTCGGTGTAGCCGAGCGCCCACTGGCCCTCGGCGCGCTTGGGACGCGGGATCTCGGTGCTCTGGGCTGCCTGGGGCTTGAACCTGAGGTCGGGCATGATCAGGAAATTCCTGTTCGCTGAGGAGTGCCGCGCGCGACGTTGAGCGCGGAGGGGACTTCTGGCGGCGTCAGCGATGCCAACAGGTCGCGCTGCCCACGCGCATGAGGTCGACGTGACGTCGGACCACAAGGTGTGCGTGGGTGGAGGCGCTGACCATGTCAAGAAGTCTCAGGGAGTGGACGCCCGTTCCACAAGACGAAATCTCGTCATGTGGGATGCGGTGCCACGATGTGAGACACGGGCGCCGCGCTCAGGCGGGGAACCGCAGATGCGTGCGGTCCAGGTCACACGGACCGTACTCAGGGGTCACCTCGCGGACCCCTAGGCTGTCGCCCATGACCGACTCCCTGATCAGCAGCGCGTACACGCAGGCCCTCGAGGTCATCGGCCGGGTCGAGCCCCGCATCGCCGACGCCACCCGCCAGGAGCTCACCGACCAGCGCGGCTCGCTCAAGCTGATCGCCTCGGAGAACTACGCCTCCCCGGCCGTGCTGCTGACCATGGGCACCTGGTTCAGCGACAAGTACGCCGAGGGCACCGTCGGCCACCGCTTCTACGCCGGCTGCCAGAACGTCGACACGGTCGAGGCGCTCGCCGCCGAGCACGCCCGCGAGCTGTTCGGGGCTCCCTACGCCTACGTCCAGCCCCACTCCGGCATCGACGCCAACCTCGTCGCGTTCTGGTCGATCCTGGCCAACAGGGTCGAGACCCCCTACCTGCAGAAGATGCAGGCGAAGAACGTCAACGAGCTCTCCGAGGCCGACTGGGAGACGTTGCGCCACGAGTTCGGCAACCAGCGCCTGCTGGGCATGTCGCTCGACGCCGGCGGCCACCTGACCCACGGCTTCCGGCCCAACATCAGCGGCAAGATGTTCCACCAGCAGCAGTACGGCACCGACCCCGAGACCGGGCTGCTCGACTACGACGCCGTGGCCGCGAAGGCCCGCGAGTTCAAGCCGCTCGTGCTGGTCGCCGGCTACTCCGCCTACCCGCGCCGGGTGGACTTCGCCAAGATGCGCGAGATCGCCGACGAGGTCGGCGCCGTGCTCATGGTCGACATGGCCCACTTCGCCGGCCTCGTCGCGGGCAAGGTCTTCACCGGCGACGAGGACCCGGTGCCGCACGCCCACATCACCACCACGACCACCCACAAGTCGCTGCGCGGTCCGCGCGGCGGCATGGTGCTCGCCCAGGAGGAGTTCGCCGCCGACGTCGACCGCGGCTGCCCCATGGTGCTCGGCGGCCCGCTCTCGCACGTGATGGCCGCCAAGGCGGTCGCCCTCGCGGAGGCCCGCACCTCGGAGTTCCAGGCCTACGCCCAGCAGGTCGCCGACAACGCCAAGTCGCTCGCCGATGGCTTCCTGACCCGCGGTGCGAACCTCGTCACCGGCGGCACCGACAACCACATCGTGCTCCTCGACGTGTCGTCCTTCGGTCTCACCGGCCGCCAGGCCGAGTCGGCGCTGCTCGACGCGGGCGTGGTCACCAACCGCAACTCGGTCCCGTCCGACCCCAACGGCGCCTGGTACACCTCCGGCATCCGGCTCGGCACCCCCGCGCTCACCACCCGCGGCTTCGGCCACGACGAGTTCGACAAGGTCGCCGAGCTCATCGTCGACGTGCTGGCCAACACCGAGGCCGGCACGACCAAGGCCGGCGAGCCCAGCAAGGCGTCGTACGTCCTGGGCGACGGAGTCGCCGACCGGGTCACCGCGCAGTCGGCCGAGATGCTCGACAAGCACCCGCTCTACCCGGGGCTGAACCTCAGCTGAGTCGGTCCGGCGTGGGGAACCGCACCAGCAGCGGGTCGATGTTGGCCTGCCAGCTCCGGTAGCCGAGCGCGATCCAGGCGGTGAAGTGGGCGGTCCCGACGACCGCTCCGGCCATCGCCGTCGGCCACGGGCCGAGCGGCCAGGCCACGAACGCGGCGACACCGGCTGCCACCAGCGTGTTGACCACGACGATGAACATCGCCGAGCTCGCGAGCACCTGGCTGGCGCTGCGCCGGGTGATGCCCATGTCGTAGGTCAGGCCGACCCCCGTCTCGTCGTCGTGGAGGCCGGTGATGAAGTACGGCGCCAGGCTGGGGTCGATGTCGACGTAGCCGGCACGCAGCCGGTTCATCCCCTTGATGAAGAGGTAGTCCTCCTGGCTCGCGTTGTGGACGCGGAACGACGTGAGCGTCCCCGCCACGAGGAGGGTGAGGCCGAGCAGGATCGCAAGGAGCCTGAAGGTCGGGGAGTAGGACATCGCCTGTCCGGCGAGGGCGAGGAACAGCAGCGAGGCCGAGGTGAACATCAGCTGGGAGGTGATCCGGCCGATGACCTCGCTCCACGTCTGGCTGCGCACGGCCAGCAGGCCCCAGTGCTCCGTGGCGAGGATCTGGGCGCGTACGCCGTCCGGCACCGGCTCGCGAGCCGGCTCGAGCGGTGGAGGTTGTTCGGGGATCGGCTGGGTCATGCTCCACGGTGAGCCTCGGCGGACCTCGGCGGCAAGGGAGGGTCAGCCGGGATCGGCACCGGTCCAGACATAGCCGACCTCGGGGCGGCCGGCCCCTCCGTAGCGGGGCTGGCGGGTGACCCGGCCCTCGTCGGCGAGGTGCTCGAGGTATCGCCGCGCGGTCACTCGGGAGACGCCGATCTCCGCGCCGGCCTCGGCGGCGGACAGGCCGTCGGGTCGCTGCCGGAGCGCCAGCACGATCGCGCGCAGCGAGTCCAGGCTCATGCCCTTGGGCAGGGTGTCGCCGGTCGGCCGGCTGCGCAGAGCTCCGAACAGCTGGTCGACGTCGTCCTGCACCACGTCGCCGGGTGCGCTCTCCAGCCGCGCGCGGAACTCGGCGTACTGCTCGAGCTTGCTGCGGAAGGCGGCGAACGTGAACGGCTTGAGGAGGTAGAGCACCACGCCCTGGGACACCGCGCGGCGCACGACCTCGGTGTCCCGCGCCGAGGTCACGGCGATGACGTCGACGGTGCGGCCCTCGGCGCGCAGGCGCTGGAGCAGGCCCAGTCCGTGGCCGTCGGGCAGGTGCATGTCGAGGAGGATCAGGTCGACCGCCTCCTCGCGCGCCAGCAGGCGCACCGCCTCGCCGGCGGAGCGGGCCACGCCGGCGAGCTCGAACCCCGGCAACCGCCCGACGTACGTCGCGTGCGCCTCGGCGGCGACCTCCTCGTCCTCGACGACGAGCACCCGCACGGTCATCGGACGCCGCCGGGGTCCGCGGCCGCCACGGTGAGGACGAACCTGGCGCCACCCAGCGGTGAGTCGGTCACCTCGAGGCGGCCGCCGTGGCCGGAGACGACCCGCGAGACGATCGCCAGCCCGAGCCCGCGACCCTCCTCGGCCTTGCTCGACCAGCCACGGTCGAGGACGTGCGCACGGTCCTCCGGGGCGATCCCGGGGCCCGAGTCGTCGACCTCGATCCGCAGCCGGTCCGCGTCGCCCGCCAGGCCGACCCGCACCTGCTGGGGACGCTCACCGCGCGTCTCGGCGACCGCGTCGAAGGCGTTGTCGACGAGGTTGCCGACGAGGGCGACCAGGTCGCGCGGGGCGACCGGGAGCTCGGCCGGCAGCTCGCCCTCGATGTCGAGGTCGATGCCGCGCTCGGCCGCTTGCGCCGTCTTGCCGAGCAGGAGCGCCGCGAGGACGGGCTCCTCGACGGCCGACACGACCTCGTCGGCCAGGCCCTGCGCGACCTGCAGCTCGGCCGTGGCGAACTCGACCGCCTGCTCGGGGCGGCCCATCTCCACGAGCGACACGATGGTGTGCAGCCGGTTCGCGGACTCGTGGTTCTGCGACCGCAGCGACTCGGTCAGGCCGCGGACCAGGTCGAGCTCGCCGGTGACCGCCTGCAGCTCGGTGCGGTCGCGGACGGTGATGACGGCCCCGACCTCGTCCTGGTGCCAGTACGCAGGCGAGGTGCTGAGGACGAGCACCTGCTGGCCCAGGACGTACGTCTCGTCGGCGACCGCGGTGCGCTGCTCCACCGCGGCGACGAGCCCCGGCGGCAGCCCGAGCTCGGCGAGCGAGCGGCCCTCGACCTCGTCCGGCAGGGCCAGCAGGCGCACCGCCTCGTCGTTGACGAGTTGGACGCGCAGGTCGGAGTCGACGAGCAACAGCCCCTCGCGCACGGCACCGAGCACGGCGCGGTAGTACTCGTACATCCGGGTGATCTCACGCTCGCCGAGACCGTGCGTCTGCCGGCGCAGCCGCCGGGCGATGAGCCACGCGCCGAGGAGGCCGGCGAGCAGGGTCACCCCTGCGGCGAGGCCGATGCCGGGCAGGTCGCCGAGCAGCCGGCGGTCGAGCCGCTCGATGGTGATGCCGACCGCGACCAGCGCCACGACGTCACCGTCGTCGACCACCGGCACCACGGCGCGGACCGACGGCCCCAGCGTGCCCCTGAAGACCTGGGTGAAGACCTCGCCCCGGGGCGCGTCGCCGAGGTCGCCGATGAACTTCCCGCCGATCTGGTCGGGGTCCGGGTGCGTCCAGCGGGTGCGGTCGGTGTCCATGATGACGACGAAGTCGGTCCCGGTGTCGCGGCGCACCTCCTCGGCGAACGGCTGCAACGCTGTCGTGGGGTCGGCGGTGAGCACCTCCTCGCGCACGAAGGGGGAGTCCGCCACCGAGCGCGCGACGGCGACGGCCTGGTCGCCGGCCGCCTCCCGGGAGTCGCGGCGCGCATCGAGCGCCGCCAGCGCCACCGCGGTCACCACGAGGACGACCACGACGCCGACCTGCAGCAGCAGGATCTGGCGGGCCACCGGGCTCTCGCCCTCGGCTCGACGCGTCATGCCGCGCATTGTGCCGCACTCGTCGGGGCACCTGTGACGACGAACACAACGAACAGAACGGTGACGGCGCTCACAGGCTCGGTGACGCTTGCCGTCGGGCCGGCGATCGCCGGGACCCGGATCCCAGGAGGACCAGATGAGCACCACGCACCAGGAAGCGGCGCCCGCGCAGCGGCGCGACCGCACCCACTACCTGTACATCGCGGTGATCATCGCGGTGATCCTCGGGGCCGTCGTCGGCCTCGTCTTCCCGGACTTCGCGGTGGGGCTGAAGTGGATCGGGACCACGTTCGTCGCCCTCATCAAGATGATGATCCAGCCGGTCATCTTCTGCACCCTGGTGCTCGGCGTCGGGTCCGTACGCAGCGCGGCGAGCGTCGGCAAGGTCGGCGGCCTCGCGCTGGCGTACTTCCTGTCGATGTCGACCGTCGCGCTGGCCATCGGCATGGTGGTCGGCAACCTGCTCGACCCGGGTGAGGGGCTCAACCTCTCCGACGACGTCGCCGGCATCGGCAAGGAGCAGGCAGCGGAGGCCCACGGCTCGACGACCGAGTTCATCACCGGCATCGTGCCCGACTCCCTGCTGTCCTCGCTGACCTCCGGCGAGGTGCTCCAGACCCTCCTGGTCGCCCTGCTCGTCGGATTCGCGCTCCAGGCCATGGGTCGCTCGGGCGAGCCGATCCTCACCGGCATCGGTCACGTCCAGCGCCTGGTGTTCCGGGTGCTCGCGATGATCATGTGGGCCGCCCCGGTCGGTGCCTTCGCCGCGATCGCGGCGGTCGTCGGCGAGACCGGCGTCGACGCGCTCAAGAGCCTCGCGACGATCATGGTCGCCTTCTACGTCACGTGCTTCGTGTTCGTCTTCGGCGTGCTCGGCGCGATCCTCAAGCTGTCGACCGGCGTGAACATCTTCAGCCTGCTGAAGTACCTCGGCCGCGAGTTCCTGCTGATCGTGTCGACGTCGTCCTCCGAGTCGGCCTTGCCGCGGCTGATCGCCAAGATGAACCACGCCGGCGTCGAGAAGACCACGGTCGGCGTCGTCGTGCCGACGGGCTACTCCTTCAACCTCGACGGCACCGCGATCTACCTGACGATGGCCTCGATCTTCATCGCCGACGCGCTCGACAAGCCGCTGTCGATCGGCGAGCAGATCTCCCTCCTGCTGTTCATGGTCATCGCCTCCAAGGGAGCCGCGGGCGTCACCGGCGCCGGCCTGGCCACCCTGGCCGGTGGCCTGTCCTCGCACCGCCCGGAGCTGCTCGACGGCGTCGGCCTGATCGTCGGCATCGACCGCTTCATGTCCGAGGCCCGCGCGGTCACCAACTTCGCCGGCAACTCGGTGGCCAGCGTCCTCATCGGCCACTGGACCGGCACCCTCGACCGCGGCCAGCTCGACCGGGTGCTCGCCGGCGAGGACCAGTTCGACGAGGCCACGATGGTCGACGACGACCACGGCGCCCCCGCCGTACCAGCCACCCGCGAGGCGGAGCCGGCCACCGCCACCCACTGACGACCGACGCAACGCCCCGGACCGCAGTCGGTCCGGGGCGTTCGTCTGCCATCGGCCCGCCCGCGTAGTCCAGTGGCAGATGGTCGTCGCGCCCGGGTAGTCCAGTGGCAGATGGTTGTCGATCGGCCCTCCGGGCAGCCATCTGCCACTGGACTACCCCGACCGCTGGACAGCCCGGCCAGGTGGGCTCGCCCTGGCCAGGTGGGCCCGAGGTCAGGTCAGCGAGCGGTAGAGGTCGAGGGTGCGGGCGGCGATGGAGCCCCAGCTGAAGGACTCCTCGGCCCGGCGGCGGCCGGCGACGCCGTACGCCTGTGCGCGTGCGGGGTCGCTGACCGCGTCGGTGAGGGCGGAGGCCAGGTCGGCGACGTACTGCTCGGGGTCGAGTGGCGTGCCGGTGCCGTCGGTGGCCTGCTCGATCGGGACCAGCCAGCCGGTCTCGCCGTGGACGACGACCTCGGGGATGCCGCCCGTGGCGGTGGCGACGACGGCGGTCTCGCAGGCCATCGCCTCGAGGTTGACGATGCCCAGCGGCTCGTAGATCGACGGGCAGGCGAAGACGGTGGCGGCTGTCAGGAGGGCGACGACGTCGGCCCGGGGGAGCATCTCGGCGATCCACACCACGCCCGAGCGCGTGGCGGCCAGGTCGTCGACCAGGCCACTCACCTCGGCCATGATCTCGTCGGTGTCGGGGGCTCCGGCGCAGAGCACGAGCTGCACCTCCGGCGGGAGCGCGGCGGCCGCACGCAGGAAGAGCGGGAGCCCCTTCTGCCGGGTGATGCGGCCGACGAAGATCACGCTGGGCCGGTCGGGGTCGACGCCCAGCTCACGCACGCGGTCGGGGTCGGGGACCGGCGACCAGAGCGTGGTGTCGATGCCGTTGTGGACGACGTGGACGCGCGCCGGGTCGACCGAGGGATAGCTGCGGAGCACGTCGTCGCGCATCGCGGCGCTGACGGCGACGATGCCCGCCGCTCCTTCGTACGCCGTCCGCTCGGCCCAGCTGGACAGGGCGTAGCCGCCGCCGAGCTGCTCGGCCTTCCACGGCCGCATCGGCTCGAGCGAGTGGGCGCTGACGACGTGGGGGATGCCGTGCATCAGCCCGGCGAGGTGGCCGGCCATGTTGGCGTACCAGGTGTGCGAGTGCACGAGGTCGGCACCCGCGCAGTCGTCGACCATCGCCAGGTCGACGCCCAGCGTGCGGATCGCGGCGTTGGCGCCGGCGAGCGACTCCGGCTCGGCGTACGCCGTCGTGCCGGGCTCGGAGCGGGGGGCGCCGAAGCAGCGCACCCGCGCGTCGACGTCGGGCAGCACCCGCAGCGCCCGGACCAGCTCGGCCACGTGGACCCCGGCACCGCCGTAGACCTCGGGCGGGTACTCCTTGCTCAGGACGTCGATCCGCATGGACCGAACCTAGACCCAAAACGAGGACCGAAGGGAGGTCGACCGCGCCCCCGCGGACGGCTAGTTTCGACGCATGGCCATCACGCCCCCGCGCAAGAAGGTCCTCGCCGTCGTCCTCGCCGGTGGTGAGGGCAAGCGGCTGATGCCGCTGACCGCCGACCGCGCCAAGCCGGCGGTGCCGTTCGGCGGCATCTACCGGCTCATCGACTTCGCGCTGAGCAACGTCGTGAACTCCGGCTACCTCAAGGTCGTCGTGCTCACGCAGTACAAGTCGCACAGCCTCGACCGCCACGTCACCACGACGTGGCGGATGTCCAACCTGCTGGGCAACTACGTCACCCCGGTGCCGGCCCAGCAGCGCGTCGGCAAGCGGTGGTACCTCGGCAGCGCCGACGCGATCTTCCAGTCGCTCAACCTGCTCACCGACGAGCAGCCCGACATCGTCGTGGTGGTCGGCGCGGACCACGTCTACCGGATGGACTTCGCGCAGATGGTCGCCGACCACGTCGAGTCCGGCGCCGGGTGCACCGTCGCCGCGATCCGCCAGCCGATCGACCTCGCCGACCAGTTCGGGGTGATCGACGTCGACCCGGGCGACCCGCGGCGGATCCGGGCGTTCCTGGAGAAGCCGAAGGACCCGGTGGGGCTGCCCGACTCTCCGGAGGAGGTGCTGGCCAGCATGGGCAACTACGTCTTCGACGCCGATGCGCTGCGCGACGCCGTCACCCGCGACGCCGAGCGCGAGCAGTCCAAGCACGACATGGGCGGCGACATCGTGCCGTGGTTCGTCGACAAGTCGGAGTCCGCGGTCTACGACTACAAGGACAACGAGGTGCCCGGCGCGACCGACCGCGACCGCGGCTACTGGCGCGACGTCGGCACCATGCGGTCCTACTACGCCGCCCAGATGGACCTCGTCTCCCCGCTGCCGGTCTTCAACCTCTACAACACCGCCTGGCCGATCTACACCAGCTACGGCCCGCACCCGCCCGCCAAGCTCGTCGAGGGCCACGGCGGCGAGAAGGTGTCGACGTTCAACTCGATCCTGTCGCCGGGTGTCGTGGTCAGCGGCGGCACCGTCAACCACTCGGTGCTCTCTCCCGCGGTCTGGGTCAAGGACGGCGCCGAGGTCTCGGACTCCGTGCTGATGGACGGCGTCCGGGTCGGCGAGGGCGCCATCGTGCGCAACGCGATCATCGACAAGGGCGTCGTCATCCCGCCGGGCGTCCAGATCGGCGTCGACCAGGAGGCCGACCTCGCCCGCGGCTTCGTCGTCGACGAGGGCCTCACCGTGCTCGCCAAGCAGCAGCCGGTGCCCGAGGACTGATCAGAGCGCGTCTCGCTGGCGCTCGAGGCTCAGCCCAGCTCCTCTCGCTGTCGCTCGAGGAAGTCCCGCTCGACGTCGTTGCGGCAGGCCGCGATCGCCTGGTCGTACGCCGCCCGCGCGGCGTCGACGTCACCGGCGCGCGAGAGCAGCTCGGCCCGCACCGCTGCGGGGCGGTGGCTGTCGGGGATGTCGATCCCGTCGAGCGCGGCGAGACCGGCTGCCGTGCCGCGGTCCTCGGCGACGGCCACGGCGCGGGCCAGCCGGGCTGACGGCGACGGCGCCACCTGCAGCAGCAGGTCGTACCACCTCACGATGCGGTCCCAGCGCGTGTCCGCAGCGGCCGGCGCGGTCGCGTGCTCGACGGCGACCCGCGCCTGCAGGACGTACGACGCCGCGAGGGGCGAGAGCGGTCCCGCGAGGCAGGGACTCGCGAGCAGCCGGGTGGCCTCGGCGACCTCGTCGTGGTGCCACCTGCCGCGGTCCTGGTCGGAGAGCAGCACCAGCCGGCCGTCGCGGACCCGCGCATCGCGCCGGGAGTGCTGGAGGAGCATCAGCGCCAGCAGCGCGACCAGGCCGGGCTCGTCGGGACGCAGCCCGAGCACGACGCGCACCAGCCGGATCGCCTGGCCGGAGGTCTCGGCCCGCAGCAGGTCGGGGCCGGTGCCGGGGGAGTAGCCCGCGGTGAAGGCGAGGTAGGCGGTCTGGGCGACGAGGTCGAGGCGGTCGGGCAGCACGCTCGCGTCGGGCACGGCGAAGGGGATGCCGGCCCCGACGATGCGCTTCTTGGCGCGGGTGATGCGGGCGGCCATGGTGGGCTCGGGCACGAGGAACAGCCGCGCGATGTCGGCCGTCGGCACGCCGAGCACGAGCCGCAGGCTCAGCGCGCTCGCGGACTCCGGCGCCAGCGCCGGGTGCGCGCACATCAGCACCAGGCGCAGGACGTCGTCCTCGATCAGGCTGCCGGCGTCGGCCATGGTGCGCGCTCCTTCCTGGTGCTGCTCGGCGTCGGTGCGCAGCAGCGGTTCCTTGCGCCGGGCCACGTCCTCGGTGCGGAGCCGGTCGACCACCCGCCGCCGCGCGGCGGTGAGCAGCCAGGCGGCGGGCTTGTCGGGAGCGCCGTCGACCGGCCAGGTGCGGCTGGCCGCCTCGACGGCGTCACCGAGCGCGTCCTCGACGAGGTCGAGCCGGCGGAACTGCGACAGGAGCAGGGCCACCAGTCGGCCCCACTCGTCCCGCACGACCTCCTCGAGCTGCTGCATGCCGTGGGGTCGCCTCAGAGGGTGACGTCGACGGTCGGGTGGATCTGGATGTCGTACGGCGGCAGCACCTGCAGCAGCTCGACGACGACGTCGAGGTCGGGAGCCTCGAGCAGGTAGAACCCACCCATGCCCTCGATCACCTCGGCGTAGGGCCCGTCGGTCAGCTGGACCCCGCCCGCGGTCGTCCGCATCACGGTGGCGTCGCGCGGGTCGGAGAGCGCCTCGCCGGCCAGCAGCTCGACGCCCGCGCGCGCCCGGCAGGCCGCGTCGAACTCACCGAACTTCGCCATCGCAGCCGCCTGCTCGGCCTCCGTCTGCTCGGGCCACGGCTTCTCCGCGCCGTCGCCGATCAGCAGCACGAGGTACTTCACGACGTGACCTCCTCGCCGGTGAGCTTGCGGTGCACCTCGACCGCGTCACCGGTCGCGGACAGGATCGTGCACACCCGCATCAGGTCGTCGAGGTCGTCGGTGCGGACCTCGTAGTAGCCGCCGAGCTGCTCGGTCGTCTCGGTCCACGGCCCGTCGGTGACGACGTCGGAGTAGGGCGCCAGCGACTTCGCCTCCGAGGCTCGCGGCAGCTCGGCGCCGCCGATGACGGTGTGACCGCGCTTCTCCAGCTCCTCGGTGAAGCGGCCGTGCACCTCGTAGGTCGCCTTCTTCTCTGCCTCGGGCGTGTCCCACCACGCCTCGGTGTCTCCCAGCAGCAGCACGATGTAGTCGGTCATCGCTGTCTCCCTCACTCCGCCATCCGGCGGAACTCGAGGAGCTCGCCGCGGCTGGACCACCGCTCGCACGCCGCGCGCAGGTCGGCCTCGTCGTCCGAGCGGACGAGGTAGAAGCCGACCACCTGCTCCACCGACTCGGTGAAGGGACCGTCGGTCACGAGCGTGCCGCCCGCACCGTCCGGACGCATCGACGTGGCGTCCGCTGACGCTTCGAGCGGCCCTGCGACCAGCAGCTCGTGGCCGCCGGCCGTGAGGTCCTCCTGGAACTGGATGTGGGACCGGTGGCCCTTCTCGTGCTCCTCGGGCGGGAGGTCGGCCCAGTCGGCCTCGGGGGCGGGCAGCAGGATCAGGTAGCGACTCATCGCGCGGTGAACTCCTTGTGTGACGGGCCGCCGGTCTGCGGCCTCACCACTCTGACGGACGATCGTGCCCCGGATCGACAGCAGGGGTGAGCCTTTCTCGACGGAGGCCGCTCGGGGCACCAAGATGGGGGCATGGCCAACCACGAGAGAGCAGGACAGCCCGCCCGCACCGAGGACCTCGTCGACGTGTCCCACCTCGTGACGGCCTACTTCGACCTCGAGCCCGACCCCGACGACGTCTCTCAGCAGGTCGCCTTCGGCACCAGCGGACACCGCGGCACGTCGCTGAACACCTCCTTCAACGAGGTCCACATCGCCGCCACCACGCAGGCGATCTGCGACTACCGCAAGGAGCAGGGCTACGACGGCCCGCTCTTCATCGGACGCGACACCCACGCGCTGTCCGAGCCCGCGTGGGCGACCGCGCTCGAGGTGCTCGTCGCCAACGACGTGACCGTGCTGGTCGACGACCGCGACGGCTTCACGCCGACCCCCGCGGTCAGCCACGCGATCCTGCGCGCCAACCAGGGGCGTACGACGGGCGCGGGCCTCGCCGACGGCATCGTCGTCACGCCGTCCCACAACCCGCCCCAGGACGGCGGCTTCAAGTACAACCCGCCCCACGGTGGCCCGGCCGACTCCGACGCGACGAGTGTGATCGCCGCGCGCGCCAACGAGCTGATCCGCGGCAACATCGAGGGCGTGCGCCGGGTGGCGTTCGCCAAGGCGCGTGCCACGGTGGGCACCTACGACTTCCTCGGCACCTACGTCGACGACCTGCCGCAGGTGCTCGACCTCGACGTGGTCCGCGACGCCGGCGTCCGCATCGGTGCGGACCCGCTCGGCGGCGCGAGCGTGGCCTACTGGGGCGAGATCGCCGAGCGCCACCGCCTCGACCTGTCGGTGGTCAACCCGCTGGTCGACCCCACGTGGCGCTTCATGACGCTCGACTGGGACGGCAAGATCCGGATGGACTGCTCCTCGCCCCACGCGATGGCGTCGCTGGTGGGTCGCAAGGACGAGTACGCCATCGCCACCGGCAACGACGCCGACGCCGACCGGCACGGCATCGTCACGCCCGACGCCGGGCTGATGAACCCCAACCACTTCCTCGCGGTCGCGATCGGCTACCTCTTCGGCGGCGCGCGCCCCGGGTGGTCCGACGACACCCGGATCGGCAAGACCCTCGTGTCGAGCTCGATGATCGACCGCGTGGCCGAGTCGATCGGCAAGCCGCTGGTCGAGGTGCCGGTGGGCTTCAAGTGGTTCGTGCCCGGCCTGATGGACGGGTCGTTCGGCTTCGGCGGCGAGGAGTCGGCCGGCGCCTCCTTCCTGCGCCGCGACGGCTCGACGTGGACCACCGACAAGGACGGCATCCTGCTCGCGCTGCTGGCCAGCGAGATCCTCGGCGCGACCGGCAGGACCCCGAGTCAGCACTACAGCGACCTGGTGGCGCAGCACGGCGACCCCGCCTACGCCCGGATCGACGCCCCGGCGAGCCGCGAGGAGAAGGCCAAGCTCGGTGCGCTCTCGCCCGACGACGTGGCCGCCACGTCGCTGGCGGGGGAGCAGATCACCGGCAAGCTCACCGAGGCACCCGGCAACGGCGCGAAGATCGGCGGCCTCAAGGTGACCACCGAGTCGGCGTGGTTCGCCGCGCGCCCGAGCGGCACCGAGGACGTCTACAAGATCTACGCCGAGTCCTTCCGCGGCCCCGAGCACCTCGCCGAGGTGCAGGCAGAGGCGCGCGAGGTCGTCAGCAACGCGCTGGGGTGAGGCGCTCAGCCCCCGACCGGACCGGCCTCGATCGGCTGGCGGGTGCCACCCCAGTGGGCGCGCGCCTCGTCGTCCGACTCGCCCGGACCGCTGTCGTCACCGTCGATGGCCGAGCGCGAGAAGCTGACGGCCACGATGGAGTCCAGGCGCACCAGCACCTGGTGGCCGTTGCCGTCGTCGAGGATGACCCCGAGCCCGTCGGCGCCCACGATCACGCCGTCCAGCCACGTGCCCGAGACCAGCACCCGCACCGGCGCGGCGGCGTCCTGGGCATGGCGCAGCAGCGTGCCGACCGTGAACAGCGTGCTTCCCTGGACCATGCATCCCCCTCGTTGACTGGTCCAGACCATACGGGGATCGCGACGTGGCCATGGCGCGTTCGCGATTCCCTGACTGATCGGCCACGTCACATGGCCCAGATGGGCCATGTGACCGCTCAGGTGCTCGGCGTCGCGCGGTCGACGACCGCCCGCAGGTCGCCGCTGGTCAGCATCCCGAACGTGCCGGCGTACGACGTCCCGAAGCGGCTGCCGCAGAAGGCGTCGGCCACCTCGGCCGGCGCGAAGCGCACCAGCAGGGAGCCCTGGAGGCAGGCGGCCATCTGGCCGGCGAGGCGCCGCGCGCCGGCCTCGAGGCCGGACGTGTCGCCGAGGAGGGCGAGCGTGTCGTCGACGGCCCGGTCGAGCCGGCTGTCGCCGCCGCGCGCTGCACCGACCTCCGTGATCCACGCCTGCAGCACCTCCGGCTCGCGCCCGAGGGCGCGCAGCACGTCGAGCGCGTTGACGTTGCCCGAGCCTTCCCAGATCGAGTTCAGGGGCGACTCGCGGAACATCAGCGGCAGCCCCGAGTCCTCGACGAAGCCGTTGCCGCCGAGGCACTCCAGCGCCTCGGCGACCATCGCCGGGGTGCGCTTGCAGACCCAGAACTTCGCCAGCGGCAGCGCGATGCGCCGCAGCGCCGCCTCGTGCGGGTCGTCGGCCCGGTCCACGGCCGCCGCGAGCCGCATGGCCAGCGCGGTCGCAGCCTCGGACTCCACGGCGAGGTCGGCGACGACGTTCTGCATGAGCGGCTTGTCGACGAGCAGGCCACCGAAGGCGGACCGGTGCGCGACGTGCCACGACGCCTCGGCGAGCGCGTGCCGCATGAGCGCGGCGGAGCCGAGGACGCAGTCGAGCCGGGTCGCGGCGACCATCTCGATGATGGTCCGCACGCCGCGGCCCTCGTCGCCGAGCCGCTGGGCGAGGGTGCCGTCGAGCTCGAGCTCGCTGGACGCGTTGGACCGGTTGCCCAGCTTGTCCTTGAGCCGGACCACGTCGATCCGGTTGCGGGTGCCGTCGGCCAGCACGCGCGGCACGACGAAGCACGTCACGCCGCCGGCGGTCTGCCCGAGCACGAGGAAGACGTCGTTCATCGGTGCCGAGGTGAACCACTTGTGGCCGTGGAGGGTGTACCAGCCGTCCTCCGACGTCGGCACTGCCCGCGTCTGGTTGGCCCGCACGTCGGAGCCGCCCTGCTTCTCCGTCATGCCCATCCCGGCGAGCGCGCCGGTCTTCTCCGAGCGCGCCCGGACGCCGGGGTCGTAGGACCGGGCGGCCAGCAGCGGCGTCCACTCCTTGGCGATCGCGTCGTCGGCCCGCAGCGCCGGCACGGCGGCGTACGTCATCGAGATCGGGCAGCCGTGCCCCGGCTCGGTCTGCGACCAGGCGAAGAAGCCTGCCGCGCGCCGCAGGTGGGCGTCCGGACGGTCCGACTCCCAGGGCGCGGCCTGGAGGCCGTGGCCCACCGCGCGCTCCATCAGCCAGTGCCAGGACGGGTGGAACTCGACCTCGTCGACCCGGTTGCCCCAGCGGTCGTACGTCGTCAGCTCGGGGTGGTGGCGGTTCGCCAGCCGACCGTGCTCGCGGGCCTCATCCGTGCCCGCCTCGGCCCCGAGCGGGGTCAGGTCCTCGACGAGGTCGGTGGAGCCGTGTCGAGCCAGCGCCTCGGTGAACGCAAGGTCGGAGGTCACCACGTTGTGGCCCACCAGGGGCGGCGCCTGGTTGGTGGTGAGGCGGATGTCGTGCGGGTCGCTCATGGCGCCCACCGTAGGCGGTCGGGCGCCCCCAGGTCGCTCAGTCCAGGGTGGTGGCGACGGGTGCGACCCGCTCGAGGGACGTCTTGCGGTGGAACCGCACCACCTTCGTGCACCCGGCCTGCAGCCCGACCTTGCTGAAGCCGTTGAGGTCGCCGGCCTGGTAGACGAGCGGCAGGGAGTAGAGCTCCACGCCGGGCGTCATGTACTGGTCGGCGACCGACACGTGGCCCAGGCCCATCACGTGGCCCATCTCGTGGAGGGTGAGCTGCTGGAACTCGGTGGCGTTCATCGTCGCGGTGTCAGTGAGGTCGTAGATCACGCCGCCGTCCATCGCCTCCCAAATGAGCTTGCCGCGGGCGTCACGGGCCCGGCGGGTGCGGTCGTAGCCGCCCCGGGCCGCGGTCGTCGGGCCGAGATCGAGCTTGGTCTCCGCGTCGGTGGTCCAGCCGAAGATGATGTCGGGGTCCTTGCGCTTCCACTTCCGGTCGAGCGGGTTGGAGCTGGTCTCGCCCGCGAACTTGAACCGCACGCCGGTCGCCTGCGAGACGAGGGCGATCGTGTTGTGGATGCCGGTCGAGACGGTGCCGGCGTCGGGGGTCGCGCGGGAGGTGTTGATGCCGTAGGTGAGGGTGCGGCAGGGGTTCCACCGGTCACGGGACTCGCCGAGCGTCTCCCACGAGTCGGGGGAGCCGAGCGGGGTGTAGGCCGGCACGACGCTGAGCTTGTGCGCCCGCGAGACCTTGCCGCGGTGCTTGCGGGTCGGCTTGACCCGCGCGCGCAGCTTGGTGGAGTAGAACCAGGTGGTGGGCACGGTGAAGCCGTAGCCGCCGTCCTTGGCCGACCTGGTCTTGCCGATGGTCCGCCAGCCGGAGGCGATCTTCTGCTCCAGGACGACCTTGCGCTTCTGCTTGCCCTTGTCCTTGACCCACCCGGAGAGGGTCACGACCTCGCCGGGGTTGGTCGCGGTGGCGCTGAGGCTGGCCGAGACGCGGGTCTTGCGTGGTCCCGCCTCCGCGGGCGCGGCCAGGAGCGAGACGGTGAGGGCGCTCGTGCCGAGCATCGCGACGGCGGCCAGGACAGGTGTGCGGGAGAGTCGGCGCATGCAGTGACGCTACCCACGCACGCAGCCGGGAAACCCGCGGCCGGGGTCCGCCTCGGGTGGCAGGGCAGTCGATAGCGTGGCGCCCATGGTCGAGGCGCGAGAGGAGCACCCTGCCCGGCGCCGGGTCGAGGCCCTCGCGCGCCGCGGGCGCGACCACCTCTGGCGCATCATCGTCACGACCGTCGGGTCCTGCCTCCGGCACCGGGTGACCGGCCTCGCCGCGGAGGCGGCGTTCTTCGCCGTGCTGTCGGTGCCGCCGCTCGTCTTCGCGCTCGCCGGCGCGATCGGCTTCGTCAGCGACCGCTTCACCGCGACCCAGATCGACGACATCAGCAACGCGGTGCTCGAGATCTCCCGGCAGGCGCTGACGGACCGCGCGGTCGACCGGATCATCGAGCCGACCATCAACGAGGTGCTCAACGGCGGGCGCTACGACGTGATCTCGATCGGCTTCATCCTCGCGCTCTGGTCGGGCTCGCGCGCCCTCAACGTCTTCGTCGACACCATCACGATCATGCACGGCCTCGGCGGCCACCGCGGGATCGTCGCGACCCGCGCCCTGTCGTTCGTCCTCTACGTCCTCGCGATGGTCACCGGAGCCGTGAGCCTGCCGCTCGTGGTGGCCGGGCCCACGCTGGTGGACCGGCTCCTGCCCGAACGCCTGGACTTCCTCAACGGCCTCTACTGGCCGGTGGTGCTGGCGATCTCGATCTGCTTCCTCGCCACGCTCTACCACGTGTCCGTCCCGGTGCGGACCAGCTGGAGCTTCAACCTGCCCGGAGCGGCGTTCGCGCTGTTCTGCTGGATCGCGGGCTCGTACGTCCTGCGGTGGGTGCTGACAGTCACCGCGGCCGAGTCGCGGTCGATCTACGGGCCGCTGGCCGCACCGATCGCGGTGCTGCTCTGGCTCTACCTCCTCGCCCTCGCCGTGCTCATCGGCGCGGCCGTCAACGCCGCCTTCGACACCGTCTTCCCGCAGAAGAGCACCACCAGCGCCCGACTCGAGCTGGTGCAGCGCCTGCGGGACCGGATCACCGTGCGAGACTCCTGACCGTGCAAGCCGCGAGCAACCACCCCAGCGTGGGCCGGGTGTCCCTGCCCGAGCGCGCGAGGTCGCCGTGGTGGGAGCTCGGCCGCCGGCTGCTGCTGGCGTTGGCGATCCTCGTCGGCACCGTGCTGCTGGTCTACTTCGACCGCGAGGGCTACCGCGACAACGCGCACCCCGAGCGGCAGCTGACGCTCCTCGACGCGTTCTACTACACGACCGTCACGCTCAGCACGACCGGCTACGGCGACATCGCGCCGGCCGACGCCCAGGCGCGCCTGGTGAACGCCCTGGTGATCACCCCGGCTCGCATCGCCTTCCTGGTCCTGCTGATCGGCACCACCCTGGAGGTCCTCGCCTCCCAGGGACGCGAGATGTTCCGGGTCGCCCGGTGGAGGAAGAAGATGGACCAGCACGTCGTCGTCATCGGCTACGGCACCAAGGGCCGCAGCGCGATCGACACCCTCGTGAACAACGGCTACGACCGGTCCGCGATCGTCGTGGTCGACCCGGGGCCCGTCGCCCTCAGCGAGGCCAACCGCGACCAGCTCGTCGGCATCGCCGGCGACGCGACCCGGCGTGGCGTGCTCCGCCAGGCCGGCGTCGAGAAGGCGACCCACGTCATCATCACCACCGACCGCGACGACTCCAACGTGCTCGTCACCCTGACGGTGCGCCAGCTCAACCCCGACGCCTGGATCGTGGCAGCGGTCCGTGAGCAGGAGAACGTCCCGCTGATGCGGCAGTCCGGCGCCAACTCCGTCATCACCTCCTCCGACGCGGTCGGCCGCCTGCTCGGCCTGTCGTCGATGTCGCCGATGCTCGGCTCGGTGATGGAGGACCTGATGACCTACGGCGAGGGCCTCGAGGTCGCCGAGCGCGACCTGCTCGTCAACGAGGTGGGCAAGCAGCCGCAGCGGCTGCCCGACCAGGTCATCGCGGTCATCCGCGACGAGAAGGTCTACCGCTACTTCGACCCGGTGGTCTCCCTGCTGGCCCGCGGCGACCGGCTCATCGTCGTCCGACCGGCCAAGGAGCTGCCGTGGGCGCCGCGCCCCGGCACCCACGGCGAGGAGCTGGCCGAGGACGACGACTGACGTGATCGCGTCGCACGCCCACCGGTTCGTCTTCGTCAAGACCCGCAAGACCGCCGGCACCAGCCTGGAGATCGCGCTCTCGCGCCACTGCGGCCCCGACGACATCGTCACCCGGATCAGCCCGGACGACGAGGAGCTGCGGCGTGCCGCCGGGGGAGTGGGTCCCCAGAACGACGACACCGACCCCAGCTCGTACGCCCACATGGGCGCGCGCCGGGTGATCCAGGTCATCGGCCGCGAGACCTGGGACGACTACTTCACCTTCGCGGTCGAGCGGAACCCCTACGACGTCGTCGCCTCCTCCTACCGCTACAGCGCACGCAAGCCGACCTTCACCAAGACCTTCGCCGAGTTCGTGCGCACCCCCCGGCGGCTGGACCGCCTGGCCCTCAACGAGCGGCTCTACCGGCTGGGTGGCCGCGTCGTCGTGGACCGCGTCTACCGCTACGAGGACCTGCCGGCCGCGGTGGCCGAGGTCTCCGACCGGCTCGGCATCGACCTCGACCTGCCGCACGCCAAGCAGGGCAACGGCCCGCACTACCGGGAGCTCTACGGCCCCGGTGACGCCGAGATCGTCGCCGAGCGGTTCGCGCGGACGATCCGCGAGTTCGGCTACGAGTTCTGAGCCGCAGCGGCCGACGGGCCGCGGTAGCCCAGTCGCCCGGCAATGGTGGCGGCCGCCTCCTGCAGCAAGGGGAGCAGCTCGTCCATCCGTCGCGACGAGAGTCGCTCGGCGGGAGCGGTGACGGACAGGACGGCGGCCAGCTCACGCTGTGCGCCGCGCACCCCGACGGACACGGTGTGGACGCCCTCGATCGTCTCCTCGAACGCGCGCGCGTGCCCGGTGCGTCGTACGTCCTCGACCGCGCGGCGCAGCTCGTCGGCCGCAGGAGGGTTCACCGGGACGACGTCGGTGCTCTCCCGGTCCTCGAGCACCCGTGAGATCTCGTCCTCGGACCGCTCGGCCAGCAGCACGCGAGCGGGGGCGCCGAACCACAGCGGCAACGGGCGGCCGACGTCGAAGCGGGCGCTGAGGCGCCGCTGCGGCTCCACCTGCTCGACGTGGATGAGCCGGTCCGCACGGCCCACCGACAGCCCCACGGTCTCCGACACCTCCGCGGCGAGGTCGGTCATCGGGCCGATGGACGCCGCGTGGAGGCTGAGCCCGCGCTGGTAGGCCGAGCCCAGGGCGAGGGTGCGGGGCCCGAGCCGGTAGCGGCGGGTCGCGGGGTCCTGCACCGCGAGGTCGACCGCCTCGAGGTCGGCCAGGAGGCGCTGCACGGCGGACTTCGAGAGGCCGGTGACCTCGGCGATCGTGCGCACGCTCGGCGGCGCGGTGTCGGCCGCGAGCACGTCGAGCACGGCGACCGCCCGCCGCAGTGCACCCCGCTCCTCGGTCCGGCTCGAGGTGGGTGACAGGACCACGCGGGAACTCCTCGGATCGGTGGGAGGGGAAAGCAGGCACTCCTTGACACGGGGGCGACGGCGCCCGAACACTGGCCCGCGGTGTCCCACTTCAGGGATCACTGTCCCATTGAATGGGACACATGGCAAGGCAGGAGACGACATGGCACAGCCGGCTACGACCGCCGTCGCGGCACCGGAGGGCACCGCACGCGACGAGAAGGAGATCCGGCGGGTGGCCGCGGCGAGCCTGCTCGGCTCGGTGGTGGAGTGGTACGACTTCTTCCTCTACGGGACCATGGCCGCGCTGGTGTTCAACGGGCAGTTCTTCCCGACCTTCGACCCGCTGGTCGGCACCATGATCTCCTTCGCCACGTTCGCCGCCGGCTTCGTCACGCGGCCGCTCGGCGGGTTCGTCTTCGGCCACTTCGGCGACCGCATCGGCCGCAAGAAGATGCTGGTGCTCACGATGCTGATCATGGGCCTGTCCACCTTCGCGATGGGACTGCTGCCCAACTACGCCGCCATCGGGGTCGCCGCACCGATGCTGCTGCTCGCGCTGCGCATGCTCCAGGGCATCGGCCTCGGCGGCGAGTGGGGCGGCGCCGTCCTCCTCTGCGTCGAGCACGCACCCGACGGCAGGCGCGGCTGGTTCTCGTCGTGGCCGCAGCTCGGCGTGCCGATCGGCCTGCTGACCTCCACCCTCGCGGTGACCGCAGTGACGCAGCTCCCCGACGAGTCCTTCGAGTCCTGGGGCTGGCGCATCCCGTTCCTCGTGTCGATCGTCCTGGTCGCCGTGGGCCTGGTGATCCGGCTCAAGATCGACGAGCCGCCGGCCTTCCGCGAGATCGAGGATGCCGACGCCCAGGCGGCGCTGCCGCTCGTGGAGGTCTTCCGCAACCACCCGAAGGTCACCCTGCTCGCGATGGGCGCCCGGGTCAGCGAGAGCGTCACCTTCAACATCTACAACGCGTTCCTCGTGACCTACACCGTGAAGGTGCTCGGGCTCGACGCGTCGGTGGTGCTCGACGCGCTGCTCGTGGCCGCCGTCGTCGGCTTCGCCACGATCCTCGTGGCCGGGCACGTCTCCGACCGCGTCGGCCGCCGCCCGGTCTTCGCCACCGGCGCCGGGCTCGCGCTCGTCAGCGCCGTGCCGATCTTCGCGCTGGTCAACACCGAGAACGCCGTCCTGATCACCCTCGGCGTCGTCATCGGATGGGGGCTCGCGGCCTGCATCATGTTCGGGCCCGAGGGCGCGATGTTCGCCGAGGTCTTCCCGACGCGGGTGCGCTACTCCGGCATGAGCGCGGTCTACCAGATCGGCGTCATCCCCACCGGCGCCGTCGCCCCGCTGATCGGCACCTCGCTGGTCAGCGCCTGGAGCGGCTCGGTCTGGCCGGTCGCGGTCTACGTGATGGTCATGGCCGCGATCTCGCTGGTCTCGGTGTTCTTCCTCCCGGAGACGCACCGGCGCGACCTGCGTGACGCATCGGCGTACGACAGCCGGGCGGCGCGATGACGGGCACCGACACCCGGCCGGACGTCCTGCTGATCCTGGCCGACGACATGGGCTTCTCCGACATCGCGTCCTACGGCGGCGAGGTGCGGACACCGTCGCTGGACCGGCTCGCGGCCGGCGGTGTCCGGATGACGCAGTTCTACAACACCGCGCGGTGCAGCCCGTCGCGCGCGTCGTTGCTCACCGGTCTGCACCCGCACCAGGTCGGGATCGGCATCCTCAACTTCGACGACGCCCCCGACGGCTACCCCGGGAACCTCAGCGAGGAGTGCGCGACGGTCGCGGAGGTGTGCCGCGACGCCGGCTACGCGACGTACCTCTCCGGCAAGTGGCACCTCGCCGTCGACATGGACACCCCCAACCCCGCATGGCCGACGCGCCGCGGCTTCGACCGCTTCTTCGGCACTCTCGAGGGCGCGGGCTCGTTCTACCGGCCCCGCACCCTCGTGCGGCAGGAGACCAACGTCGAGCACGAGGCCGAGGCGCCCGGGTGGTTCTACACCGACGCCATCTCCGACACGGCCGTCGACTTCCTCGCCGAGCACCACGAGCAGCGGGGCGAGGACCCGTTCTTCCTGTTCCTCGCCTACACCGCGCCGCACTGGCCGCTGCACGCCCACGAGGAGGACATCGCCACCTACGCCGGCCGCTTCGACGCTGGCTGGGACCAGCTCCGCGAGGAGCGGCTCGAGCGGCTCGTCAAGGAGGGGATCATCGACGCGTCCTGGTCGCTGACGCCGCGCGACGAGCGCGTCCCCGCGTGGGCGGAGACGGTCGACCGCGAGTGGGAGGCGTCCCGCATGGCGACGTACGCCGCCCAGGTGGACCGGATGGACCAGGGCATCGGGCGGGTCCTCGACCAGCTCGAGCGCACGGGGCGGCTCGACAACACCCTCGTGGTGTTCCTGTCCGACAACGGCGGGTGCGCCGAGGAGATGCCGCCGGGTGACGGCGCGCGTGAGTTCGTGACCGCGTTCGTGCCCCTGCAGGAGACCACCCGCGAGGGCGAGCCGGTGGTCCCGGGCAACGACCCGTCCCTGCGACCCGGTCCGGAGTCGACCTACATGTCCTACGGCCGGGCGTGGGCCAACCTGTCCAACACCCCGTTCCGGGAGTACAAGCACTGGGTCCACGAGGGCGGCATCTCCACCCCGTTCATCGCGCACTGGCCGGCCGGCCTCCCGACCGACGGGTCGCTGTGCCGGGTGCCGAGCCAGCTCGTGGACGTCCTCCCCACCATCGCGGAGGTGGCGCAAGCGCGCTATCCCGCGCAGCGCAACGGCCAGGACGTGCCGCCGATGGAGGGCGTCAGCCTCCTCGGAGCGCTCCGCGGTGCGGCGCCGGCCGAGGACCGCGACCTGTTCTGGGAGCACGAGGGCAACTGCGCCGTGCGCCGTGGGGCGTGGAAGCTGGTCAGGAAGCACCGCGGCGCCTGGGAGCTCTACGACATCGACGCCGACCGCACCGAGCTCAGGGACCTCGCGGCAGAGCACCCGGACGTGGTCGCAACGCTCGCGGACGCCTGGCAGGCGTGGGCGGACCGGTGCGGGGTCATCCCGCGCGAGAAGGTGCTCGAGCTCTACGCGCAGCGCGGGCACGGACTGCCGGAGGAGTGACGTGGGCGGGTCCTGCTGCGCGCCGCCGCCCTCCGGCGGCCCGGGTGCGGGCGTGCGGGCGACTGCGACACAGGGGATCGCAGTCGCCGGCACGCCGTCAGGGTCGGCACGCCACCGCGACGTACGCCTCCCCGGGGGCACCTTCGCCATGGGCGACGACGGCCCCGACGCGCGCACCGAGGACGGCGAGGGGCCGGTCCGGGCGGTGACGGTGTCGGCCTTCTCGATCGACGTGCACACCGTCACCAACGCCCAGTTCGCCGCCTTCGCCGCCGCGACCGGGCACCTGACCACCGCCGAGCGCCTGGGGTGGTCGTTCGTGTTCGCCGGCCACGTGCACCCGGACGCGCAGGGGCACGTGCTGGCGTCCTCGCCGATCGACCTCCCGTGGTGGAGCGCGGTCGCGGGTGCCACCTGGACCTCACCGCAGGGCCGGGGCTCCAGCATCGCCGAGAGGCTCGACCACCCGGTCGTGCACGTGTCCTGGCACGACGCGGCCGCGTACGCCGCGTGGGCGGGCCGACGGCTGCCGACCGAGGCCGAGTGGGAGTACGCCGCCCGCGGTGGCCTCGAGGGCGCGCGCTACCCGTGGGGCGACGAGCTGATGCCCGACGGCGAGCACCGCTGCAACATCTGGCACGGCACGTTCCCCGAGCACGACGAGGCGGCCGACGGCTTCGCCGGGACGGCACCGGCGACCTGGTTCGCAGCGAACGGCTTCGGCCTGCACCAGTGCGTCGGCAACGTGTGGGAGTGGTGCGGCGACTGGTTCGACCCGGCGTGGGCTCGCGTGGACGAGCACGCGCGCACCGATCCCACCGGCCCGACCGCCGGCCACGAGCGGGTGATGCGTGGCGGATCGCACCTGTGCCACGACTCGTACTGCAACCGCTACCGGGTGTCCGCTCGCACGGGCAACGCCCCCGACTCGACCACGAGCCACACCGGCTTCCGCACCGCTGCGGGCCAGCCGCCACCGTCGGGGAACGACTGACCGCCCGCCATCGATCGCCTACGATCGGCGTGCACTCGCGTCACCCCGGGGGAACCACCATGCTTCGCACGCTCGCGCACGGCCTCGCCGCTGCCGTCGTCGCTTCCGCGTCCGTCACCAGCACGCCGCTCGTCGCGCACGCCGACGACCCGACGCGGGTGATGGTCGTCGGCGACTCGGTCACCCAGGGCTACAAGGGCGACGTGACCTGGCGCTACTTCTTCTGGCACGCGCTGCAGGACGCGGGGGACCGGGTCGACCTCGTCGGTCCGCGGCGCGGGCCGTTCTACTACCACCCGGACGGCACGTTCGACTGGGACTACTCCGGTGCCGACGCCTACGCCGAGCCGGACTTCGACCAGGACCACGGCGCCTGGTACGGCGGCCGGCTGGGGGAGCACAACAACTGGTTCTACGTGCCCTTCGCCCCGCAGGTGCAGGAGCAGCAGCCCGACGTCATCGTGTCGCTGTGGGGGATCAACGACCTCTCCGACGCCGACCAGGGACCGGCCGAGCTGATCGCCAGCTATCGGACGTGGATCGCCGAGGCACGGTCGGTGCGGCCCGACGTCGACTTCGTCATCGGCAGGCTTCCCTACACCTGGCTCTACGACGGCGAGGTCACCGCGTTCAACGCGATGCTCGGTGACCTCGCGGCCGAGCTGGGCACCGCCGAGTCGCGGATCTCGGTCGCCACGATGACCGCGCCCTACACGCAGGCGGGCGACTCCTACGACTACGTCCACCCCAACGTCTCCGGACAGGCCAAGATCGCCCAGATGATGGGCACCGCCGTGCACGAGCTGCTCGGCGGGGGCTCCACGCCGATCGAGGTGCCGCCGCCCCCGGCGAGCCCCTCGGCACCGCCGACCACGGTGCCCTTCGCACCTCCGGCCACCCAGGTGGCGGCCGCCCCGTCGACGCCGCGGCACGTCAGCGCCCGGCGCACCGGCTCGCGCGTCGTCGTGACCTGGCGCAGGGCGGCCCGCGCCGATGCCTACCGCGTCCGGTGCGGCCCGCGGAGCACCCGTCTGCGAAGCACCCGAGCCGTGCTTCGCGCGGAAGCCCGGACCTGCTCGGTCCGCTCCCTCGGCCCTGGCGGGACCAGCGCCTGGAAGAAGGTCAAGGTCCGGGTGCGCCGCGCCGGCGTCACCCGGGTCGGCTGAGACCCAGGTCACGCCGCACGCGGGGCCGGACGAATTACACAATTGTTCTTCGTCCATCGGCGTGGCGCCCTTGACATTTGCCTCCTACGATCGCTTCTCGTGCCCCATCAGTCACAAACGCACCATGCGTCCCGGAAGCCCCTCACGCCCCAGACGACCCGTCGGGACGTGGTGCGACGGGTCCTGGGCACGGCGAAGCTGCTCATCGGCGTGGTCGTCCTCCTCCTGCTCGCGATGCCGAGCACGGCCGGGCGGATCACCCTCACCTCCTCGACGTACCTGTGCTCGGGCTACCAAGGGTGCGCCGCTGCGGGGTACGGCAACGCCGGCTACCGGCAGGCCTCCGGCACGATGTACTGGAAGATGTACGCGGGGCACAACTGCACCAACTACGTGGCGTACCGGCTGATCCAGTCGGGCATGCCCAACGTCCGGCCGTGGCAGGGCGATGGGAACGCGTCGAACTGGGGCGTCGCGATGGCCGGCATCACCGACCAGACCCCCGCCGTGGGCTCCGTCGCCTGGTACAAGCCGCACGTGACCCCTGCCGGCTCGGCCGGCCACGTCGCCTACGTGGAGCAGGTCGTCTCCGACACCGAGATCATCGTCTCCGAGGACTACTGGGGCGGCGACTTCTACTGGCGCCGCATCACCAAGACCGGAGGCGGCTGGCCGAGCGGCTTCATCCACTTCAACGACCGCGTGGTCGCGCCGACGACGGCGCCCACCATCGCCGGGTCGGCCGCCGTGGGCTCGCAGCTGGAGGTGGCGACGGGTGCGTGGTCACCTTCGCCCACCAGCGTCACCGTGCAGTGGCTGGCGGACGGCGCGGCCATTCCCGGCGCGACCGCGCCGGCGTACGTCCCCACGCCCGACGTCAAGGGCAAGACCCTGACGGCGCAGGTGACCGCGCAGCTGGACGGCTACGCCCCCGGGAAGGCCTCACTGGCCACCGCTCCGGTCGCTCCCGGCACCTTCCAGCAGACCCAGCAGCCGACCATCCAGGGTGAGCCGCAGGTCGGCTCGACGCTGACCCTCACGCCCTCAGCCTGGGCACCGCAGCCCGCCAAGGCGACGACGCAGTGGTACGCCGACGGCGAGCCGCTCGACGGAGCCACCGGCGGGACGCTGACCCTCACGCGGGACCACATCGGCAAGCAGATCAGCGCACGGGTCACGGCCAGCTCCAAGGCCTACCTGAAGTCGCGGTCGAACGCGCCGGCGACCACGGCTGTCCTCGCCAAGCCGGTGACCTTCACGACGCCGTCCAAGATCAGGGGCAAGGCCCAGGTCGGAAGCCGGCTCGTCGCCAAGGTCGGTCAGACCCGGCCCAAGGACGCGACCGCGACCTACCAGTGGCTCAGCAACGGCAAGCGCATCCCCAAGGCCACGAACCCCACCTACACGGTCCGCAAGGGCGACCTCGGCCACAGCCTCACGGTCGAGGTCACGCTGGAGCGCCGCCACTTCCGGGCCACGACCGAGACGCTCGGCGTGGCGTCCGTCGTCACGACGGTCCCTGAGCTGCGGGTCCGTCCCGAGGTCAAGCGGGGACGCGTCATCGTCGACGTCCGCGTGAAGGCGCTGGGCGCACGCAAGCCGGCCGGCGCGATCACCGTCAGCATCGGCAACCGGACGGTCGAGGGCCAGGTCGTGGACGGGAAGGCCCACCTCGTGGTCCGCGACCTCCGCCCGGGCAAGAGGCCCATGGTCGTGCGCTACGCCGGGACCGACGTCGTCCAGCCGGGGATCTCGCGCTCGACGGTGACGGTGACGAAGAGCAAGCGCTGACCTCGCGCAGACAACAGAGGAAACGTGTCCGACTTCTCGCCCTCGGGCGGGCGGTGTGAGGGCGACACCTCGGACACGTGTCCGGCCCCGGGGTGCGGGCAGCGGTGGCAACGCCGGGCCGCGACCCGGAAATGGCTCGAGGGCCGGTCTCCATGAGACCGGCCCTCGAGCTGTGTGGTGGGCGATACTGGGTTTGAACCAGTGACCTCTTCCGTGTCAAGGAAGCGCGCTACCGCTGCGCCAATCGCCCGTGTTGAGTTGTGTGGTGCGAGGTGGGTACGGGATTTGAACCCGTGTAGACGGATTTGCAGTCCGTTGCCTCGCCTCTCGGCCAACCCACCGTGGAGGCCCACGACTTGGGGGAGACCTCTCCGAGCGGACGACGAGGCTCGAACTCGCGACCTCAACCTTGGCAAGGTTGCGCTCTACCAACTGAGCTACGTCCGCTTGCGACTCCCGTCCGGTTTCCCGGCCCGAAGCGCGAGTGGAACAGTAGCCCATGGGTTCACCGGCGCCAAAATCGGCCCCCCACTGGCGTGTTCGCGCGGCCCGGGGAGCGGGTGCGGCACCCCTAGAGTGACGCCATGCGCGCGTGGCTCAACGGTGACCTGCTGACCGATCCGACCCAGGGAGCCATCGCGGTCACCGACCATGGATTCACCGTGGGCGACGGGGTCTTCGAGGCCGTGAAGACCATCGACGGGGTGCCGTTCGCCCTGACGCGCCACCTGGACCGGCTGGCCCGCTCGGCCGCCGGCCTCGGTCTCCCCGACCCCGACCTCGACGTCGTACGCCAGGGGGTGGAGGCGGTGCTGGAGGACGGCGCGGAGGGCGACCCGATGGGCCGGCTGCGCATCACCTGGACCGCCGGACCGCACCCGATGGGTTCCGGTCGCGGTGGCGGACCGCCCACCCTGGCGGTGGCCTACAGCGCGATCACCCACCCCGCGCCCGCCACGACGGTCGTCACCGTCCCGTGGACCCGCAACGAGCACGGCGCCACCGCGGGCCTCAAGACCACGTCGTACGCCGAGAACGTGATCGCGCTGGCCCATGCCACCGAGCGCGGGGGCACCGAGGCGGTCTTCGCCAACACCGCCGGCAACCTCTGCGAGGGCACGGGATCCAACGTCTTCTACGTCGTGGACGGCGAGCTCCGCACGCCCACCCTCGCCTCCGGCTGCCTCGCCGGGGTGACCCGCGCCCTGGTCGTGGAGTGGTGCGGCGCCCGCGAGGTCGACGAGCCGCTGGCCGACGTGCTGGCGTCCGCGAGCGAGGTCTTCCTGGCCTCGACGACTCGCGACGTGCAGGCTGTTTCGCAGTGGGACGACCGGGAGCTCCCGGCGCCCGGGCCTGTCACCGAGTGGTGCGCGAAGACGTGGGCCGCCCGCGAGGCTGAGACGATGGAGCCATGACCGGTCCTTCCCTCGACCCCGCCCTCGCCGCCCGGCTCCACCCGACCGCCGAGGGCCTGGTCCCCGTCGTGGTGCAGCAGCACGGCTCGGGCGAGGTGCTGATGCTCGCGTGGGTCGACCAGGAGGCACTCGCCCGCACCATCGACACCGGCCGGGCGACGTACTGGTCGCGCTCGCGCCGCGAGTACTGGGTCAAGGGCGACACCTCCGGCCACGTCCAGTGGGTCAAGGAGATCCGCCTCGACTGCGACGGCGACACCCTCCTCTTCGTGGTCGACCAGGTCGGCGCGGCCTGCCACACCGGCGACCACACCTGCTTCGACGCCGACCTCGTCCACCGCGTCGATGGCTGAGGCCGCTCCGACGGACCGGCGCCGGGGCTCCTTCGGGCCGGTCGTCCTGCTCGGGCTGCTGGCCGGCACGCTCGCGGCCGTGGCCGGCGGGAAGTCCTGGGTCGCCGGCAGCTCCGGCGCCTTCGACACCGCATCGGATGACAACCAGGCGATGGTGTCGACCCTGGCGGCCAACGGGGCGAGCGAGTCGCCGCTCGCGCTCGCACTGGCCCTCGTGGTGCTGGCGTGCTGGGGCGTCGTGCTCGTCACGCGCGGCCGGTTCCGCCGGGCGGTCACCGTCCTCGCCCTCGTCGCCGCGCTCGGGCTCGTCGTCGTGACCGTCGAGGCCTTCTGGAGCCTGCCTGCCAAGCTCGGCGACGCGCTCCAGGAGCTGTCCGGGGCCGACACCGTCAGCACGGGCTTCACGGGCTGGTACGCCGCAGCGCTCGTCGGCGCCGTGCTCTGCGTGGTGACGACGCTGGCTGCCGTCCGCCTGGTGCCGTCGTGGCCCGAGATGGGCACGAAGTACGACGCGCCGACCTCGGGCGGTGACGTCGAGCGGGCGGACGGCGGCGACGTCCCGACCGAGAACATCGACATCTGGAAGGCCCTCGACGAGGGCCGCGACCCGACCGCCTAGACTCAGCGCGCAACGATCCGGTTCGACGAAGGAGCACCCCACCATGGCGTCAGGCCACGGCAACACCCCCGCTGCTTGGACCGCGGTGGCGGTCGCGATGCTCGGCTTCGTGATCGGCAGTGTCGCCCTGCTCCAGACGCCGGCGCAGATGACGCTCCTCTGGATCGGCATCATCGTCGCCGTCGTGGCGTTCCCGCTGTTCCTCGTGCTGGCCAGGCTCGGCTTCAACACCTCCGACCACTGAGCCGGCACCACTGATCGAGGACCGGGTCGACCGGTCCGACCACTGGGCACCGGCCCCGCACCGGCTGGTCCCGGGTGAGAGGCTGAGTCCATGCCTGCGACCGTTCTCGACGACATCGTCGCCGGGGTGCGGGAGGACCTCGCGCGCCGCGAGGCGGCCCTCCCGCTGTCCGACCTGCTCGCGCACCTCGCCGATGCACCGGCGCCGCGCGACCCGATGCCGCACTTCCGCGCCCGGGGCTCGAGCGTGATCGCGGAGGTCAAGCGCCGCAGCCCGAGCAAGGGCGCCCTTGCCGACATCCCCGACCCGGCCGAGCTCGCCCAGGCCTACGCCCGGGGTGGGGCCGCGGCGATCTCGGTGCTCACCGAGGAGCGCCGCTTCGGCGGCAGCCTGGCCGACCTGCGGGCGGTGCGGGCCGCGGTCGAGACGCCGATCCTGCGCAAGGACTTCATCGTCGAGACCTACCAGCTCGTCGAGGCGCGGGCCGCGGGTGCCGACCTCGCGCTGCTCATCGTCGCCGCCCTCGACGACGACACCCTGCGCCGCCTCCACGAGGAGGCCGGCGAGCTCGGGCTCACGGTGCTGGTCGAGGTCCACGACGAGCCCGAGGTCGAGCGGGCCCTCGCGCTCGACGCCGAACTGATCGGCGTCAACAGCCGCAACCTCAAGACCCTCGAGGTCGACCCCGACGTGTTCGGCCGCCTCGCGCCCCAGATCCACGCCGACGTGGTCAAGGTCGCCGAGAGCGGCATCACCGGCGTCGCCGACGTGCAGCGCTTCGTGAACGAGGGCGCGGGTGCGGTGCTGGTCGGCGAGGCGCTGGTCAAGGACGGCGACCCGGAGGCCGCCGTACGAACGATGACAGGAGTGACGTCCCGATGAGCCACGGCCAGACCCTGCCAGGTGGTCCGATGCGCTACGAGGCCGACGAGCGCGGCTACTTCGGTGAGACGTGGGGCGGGCGCTTCATGCCCGAGGCCCTCGTCGCCGCGCTCGACGAGCTGACGGTGGCGTGGCAGGAGGCGATGGCCGACGAGTCCTTCGTGTCCGAGTTCGAGCGGGTCCTGCGCGACTACGCCGGCACGCCGAGCCGGCTCTACCACGCCGAGCGGCTGTCGGAGACCGTCGGCGCCCGGGTGCTGCTCAAGCGCGAGGACCTCAACCACACGGGCGCCCACAAGATCCGCAACGTGCTGGGCCAGGCGCTGCTCACCAAGCGGATGGGCAAGACCCGCGTGATCGCCGAGACCGGTGCGGGCCAGCACGGCGTGGCCAGCGCGACGGCCGCGGCGTGGTTCGACCTCGACTGCACTGTCTACATGGGCGCCGTCGACACCCGACGCCAGGCGCTCAACGTCGCCCGCATGCAGCTGCTCGGCGCGAAGGTGGTGCCGGTCGAGTCCGGCAGCGCGACGCTCAAGGACGCCATCAACGAGGCGCTGCGCGACTGGGTGGCGAGCGTCGACCACACGGCGTACCTCTTCGGCACCGCGGCCGGCCCGCACCCGTTCCCGAGCATGGTGCGCGACTTCTGCCGCGGCATCGGCGACGAGGCGCGCGCCCAGTGCCTCGAGCAGTACGGCGTGCTGCCGGACGCCGTCGCGGCGTGCGTCGGCGGCGGGTCCAACGCGATCGGGCTGTTCACCGCCTTCCTCGAGGACGACGGCGTGGAGATCCACGGCTTCGAGCCCGGGGGAGACGGCGTCGAGACGGGCCGCCACGCGGCGACCATCCACGCGGGCGAGGCCGGGGTGCTGCACGGCGCCCGCACCTACGTCCTCCAGGACGAGGACGGCCAGACCATCGAGTCGCACTCGATCTCGGCCGGCCTGGACTACCCCGGCGTCGGCCCGCAGCACTCGTGGCTGGCCGCGTCCGGCAGGGCGTCGTACACGCCCGTGACGGATGCCGAGGCGATGGACGCGATGGCGCTGCTGAGCCGCACGGAGGGGATCATCCCGGCCATCGAGTCCGCCCACGCGGTGGCCGGTGCGCTGGAGGTCGCCAAGCGGCTGGGTCAGGAGAAGGGCCCCGACGCGACGGTCATCGTGAACCTGAGCGGTCGCGGCGACAAGGACATGGGCACGGCCATCGAGTGGTTCGGGCTCGGTGACGCCGACCTCGGCCCCGACGCGGACCTGGAGCAGATCGAGGAAGAGGCCGCGCAGTGACGTCGACGAGTGCCGCGTTCGAGAAGGCGCGCGCGGAGGACCGGGCCGCGCTGATCGGCTACCTCCCGGCCGGGTTCCCGAGCGTCGACGGCTCGATCAGGGCGATGCGCACGATGGTCGAGGCGGGCTGCGACGCCATCGAGATCGGTCTGCCCTACAGCGACCCGGTGATGGACGGACCCACCATCCAGGCCGCGGCGCAGCAGGCGCTCGACGGCGGCGTGCGCACGCGCGACGTGCTCGACGTGGTCCGCGCGGTCGCCGAGACCGGTGTGCCGACCCTGGTGATGACCTACTGGAACCCCGTCGAGCGCTACGGCGTGGAGCGGTGGGCCGCCGACCTGGCCGCGGCCGGGGGAGCGGGCCTCATCACGCCCGACATCACGCCCGACTACGGGACGGAGTGGATCGCCGCGGCCGACGCGCACGACCTCGACAAGGTCTTCCTCGTCGCGCCCAGCTCCACCGACGAGCGGGTCGCGATGACCGCGGCCGCGAGCCGCGGCTTCGTCTACGCGGCCGCCGTCATGGGCGTCACCGGCGCCCGCGAGTCCACCTCCGACCTCGCCGGCCCGCTGGTCGGCCGGGTGCGTGCCGCTGGCGACGTCCCGGTCGCGGTCGGCATCGGCGTCAGCACCGGCGACCAGGCCGCCGAGGTCGCCGGCTACGCCGACGGCGTGATCGTGGGCTCGGCCTTCGTGCGTGCCCTGCTCGACCACCCGGACGACGAGGCCGCCGGGCTCGAGGCGCTCCGCGCGCTCACCGCCGACCTCGCCGAGGGCGTACGCCGTGCGTAGTGCCCGCACCCTGCTGGCCGTCTCGCTGCTCGGCCTGGTCGCCGCCTGTGGTGGCACCGAGGCGCCGGCGCAGCTGACCGGCACCGAGCTGGACCCGCCGTTCGAGGTGTCCGCGACGCCGCTCGTCGACACGGCGGGCGACCCCTACAGCCTGACCGAGGACACGGACAAGGACCTCACCCTCGTCTTCTTCGGCTACATCAACTGCCCCGACATCTGCGGACAGGTGATGGCCACGCTGGCCGGGACGCTCTCCCGGCTCGACGACGAGCAGAAGGACCGGCTCGACGTGGTCTTCGTGACGACCGACCCGGCGCGCGACACCGAGAAGGCCGTGGCGGGCTACGTCGAGCGCTACGACCCGAGCATCATCGGCCTCACCGGCGACCTCGACGACATCATCGAGGTCGGTCGGAGCATGGCGATCGGCATCGAGCAGGGGGAGAAGCTGCCCAGCGGCGGCTACGACGTCACCCACGGCACGCAGGTGATGGCCGTCGACGCCGACGACGAGACGCCTATGTTCTGGGACTACGACGTCTCCCAGGCACAGCTGGCCCACGACGTCACCGTGTTGCTCGACGAAGGATGATGCTCACCATGTTCGCGTCCCCCCTGGTGACCCTGCTCTCGATCCCCAGCCCCGCCGAGGGTGTGTGGCACCTCGGCCCCGTGCCGGTCCGTGCCTATGCGCTGTGCATCATCGCCGGCATCGTCTTCGCGATCTGGCTGGGGGAGAAGCGCTGGGTCGCCCGTGGCGGCGAGCCCGGCGAGGTGAGCGACCTGGCCATCTGGGCGGTCCCGTTCGGCCTCGTCGGCGGCCGGCTCTACCACGTCATCACCGACTGGGAGCTCTACTTCGGCGAGGGCAAGAACCCGGTCACGGCGCTGTACGTCTGGCGCGGCGGCCTCGGCATCTGGGGCGCGATCGCGCTCGGCGCGCTCGGGGTGTGGATCTTCGCCCGGCTGCGCGGCATCAAGCTGCTCCCGCTCCTGGACGCCCTGGCGCCCGGCGTGCTCGTGGCGCAGGCGATGGGCCGCTGGGGCAACTGGTTCAACCAGGAGCTCTTCGGCCGCCCGACCGACCTGCCGTGGGGCCTGGAGATCGACGTCGCCCACCGCCCCAGCCAGTACCTCGACGTGGCGACGTACCACCCGGCGTTCCTGTACGAGTGCCTGTGGAACCTGGCCGCGTTCGCCCTGCTGGTCTGGCTCGACCGGCGGTTCCGGCTCGGCCACGGCCGGGTGCTCGCGCTCTACGTGATGCTCTACACCGCCGGTCGCGGCTGGATCGAGAACCTGCGCATCGACGACGTGCAGATGGACGACGTCCTCGGCCTGCGCCTCAACGTGTGGACCTCGATCGTCCTGTTCGTCCTGGCGGCGCTGTTCTTCGTGTGGTCGGCGAGGCGGCACCCGGGTCGCGAGGAGGTCGTGCGCACCCGCGACCCCGAGCCCGAGCCCGGCGACGAGGCCGAGGCGGAGGGGACGGACGGGTCCGGCGGCGCCGACGAGCGCGAGACCGCCGGTCCCACGGCCTGAAACGGCGCGCACCGGGCGCCTGTCACCGGTGATAGATTCCGTCTTGCTCGGGCCAACGTCGTCCCCAGCGGTAACGCCCACCCCTCTGCCCGCCTGTGATCCCACCCGGGATCGTGCTGGCGTGTGGAGACGACGACGGGAGAATGCCTCCATGCACGCATTCCCGCCGAGCCAGGGTCTCTACGACCCTCGCCACGAGAAGGACGCCTGCGGCGTCGCCATGGTGGCGACCCTGACGGGTGAGGCCAGCCACGACATCGTGGCCAAGGCGCTCACCGCCCTGCGCAACCTCGACCACCGCGGCGCCGCCGGCGCCGAGGTCAACTCCGGCGACGGCGCCGGGATCCTGCTCCAGGTGCCCGACGCGTTCCTGCGCGACGTCGTCGACTTCGAGCTCCCGCCGGCCCGTTCGTACGCGGTCGGCACCGCGTTCCTGCCCGGCGACACCGACACGGTGGCCAAGACCCGGCAGCGCATCGAGGAGATCGCCGACGAGGAGGGCCTGGCCGTCCTCGGCTGGCGCGAGGTCCCGGTCGACGACTCGACCCTCGGCGCCACCGCGCGCAGCGTGATGCCGACGTTCGCCCAGGTGTTCGTCGCCGGCAAGGCCTCCCGCGTCAGCGGCATGGGCCTGGAGCGGCTGGCGTTCTGCCTGCGCAAGCGCGCCGAGTCCGAGACCGACGTCTACTTCCCGTCGCTGTCCTCGCGCACCCTGGCGTACAAGGGCATGCTCACCACCGACCAGCTCGACCAGGTCTTCCCCGACCTGACCGACGAGCGGATCGCCTCGGCGATGGCTGTCGTGCACTCGCGCTTCTCGACCAACACCTTCCCGAGCTGGCCGCTGGCCCACCCGTTCCGCTTCATCGCCCACAACGGCGAGATCAACACGGTCATGGGCAACCGCAACTGGATGCGCGCCCGCGAGGCCCTGCTCGAGAGCGACCTGATCCCCGGCGACCTCGAGCGCCTCTTTCCGATCTGCACGCCCGGCGCGTCGGACTCCGCGTCCTTCGACGAGGTCCTCGAGCTGCTCCACCTCGGCGGCCGCTCGCTGCCGCACGCCGTGCTGATGATGATCCCGGAGGCGTGGGAGAACCACCGCGACATGGACGCGCAGCGTCGTGCGTTCTACGAGTTCCACTCCACGTTGATGGAGCCGTGGGACGGCCCCGCGTGCGTGGTCTTCACCGACGGCACCCAGATCGGTGCCGTGCTCGACCGCAACGGCCTGCGCCCCTCGCGCTACTGGGTCACCGACGACGGCCTCGTCGTCCTCGCCTCCGAGGTCGGCGTGCTCGACCTCGACCCCGCCACGGTCGTGCGCAAGGGCCGCCTCCAGCCGGGCCGGATGTTCCTCGTCGACACCGAGGAGCACCGGATCATCGAGGACGAGGAGATCAAGAGCCAGCTCGCCTCGGAGCACCCGTACGACGAGTGGCTGCACGCGGGCCTGATCCACCTCGACGACCTCGACGAGCTCGAGCACATCGTCCACACGCACGCCTCGGTCACGCGCCGCCAGCAGATCTTCGGCTACACCGAGGAGGAGCTGCGCGTCCTGCTCAGCCCGATGGCCAACACCGGTGGCGAGGCGCTCGGCTCGATGGGCACCGACACTCCCATCGCGGCCCTCAGCGACAAGCCGCGGCTGCTGTTCGACTACTTCTCGCAGCTGTTCGCCCAGGTGACCAACCCGCCCCTCGACGCCATCCGCGAGGAGCTGGTGACGTCCCTGAGCGGCTCGATCGGCCCCGAGGCCAACCTGCTGCAGCCGACGCCGGCGTCGTGCCGTCAGGTCGTGCTGCCTTTCCCGGTCTTCTCCAACGACGACCTGGCCAAGATCCGTCACATCAACCGCAACGGCGACATGCCGGGCTTCCAGGTCCACATCGTCCGCGGCCTGTACGACGTCGCCGGGGGAGGCAAGGCGCTGGCCGCGAAGCTCGACGAGCTGTCCGCCGAGGTGTCGGCCGCGATCGCCGACGGCGCGCGGATCATCGTGCTGTCCGACCGCCACGCGACCGCCGACCTGGCGCCGATCCCGTCACTGCTGCTCACCGGCGCGATCCACCACCACCTCGTCCGGGAGAAGACCCGCACGCAGGTCGGGCTGCTCGTCGAGGCCGGTGACGTCCGCGAGGTCCACCACGTGGCCCTGCTCGTCGGCTACGGCGCCGCCGCGGTCAACCCCTACCTCGCCATGGAGTCCGTCGAGGACCTCGCCCGCGAGGCCTACTACGTGAAGGTCGACCCCGAGAAGGCCGTCGCCAACCTGATCAAGGCGCTCGGCAAGGGCGTGCTCAAGGTGATGTCCAAGATGGGCGTCTCGACAGTGGCCTCCTACACCGGCGCCAAGATCTTCGAGTCGGTCGGGCTCTCCCAGGCCGTCGTCGACCGCTACTTCACCGGCACGACGTCCAAGCTGGGCGGCATCGAGCTCGAGACGATCGCCGAGGAGGTGGCTCGACGGCACGCGGTGGCGTACCCCCGCGGCGGCATCGCGCCGGCCCACCGGGAGCTGACCATCGGTGGCGAGTACCAGTGGCGCCGCGAGGGCGAGCCGCACCTGTTCGACCCCGAGACGGTGTTCCGCCTCCAGCACTCCACCCGCACCGGCAGCTACGACATCTTCAAGCAGTACACCGACCGGGTGAACGAGCAGTCCGAGCGGCTGATGACGCTGCGCGGGCTGTTCACCTTCAAGGACGGCGTGCGCGAGCCCGTCGACATTGATGAGGTCGAGCCGGTCTCCGATATCGTCAAGCGCTTCTCCACCGGCGCGATGTCCTACGGGTCGATCAGCAAGGAGGCCCACGAGACCCTCGCGATCGCCATGAACCGGCTGGGCGGCAAGTCCAACACCGGTGAGGGCGGCGAGGACCCCGACCGCCTCTACGACCTCGAGCGACGCTCGTCGATCAAGCAGGTCGCCTCGGGCCGGTTCGGCGTCACCTCGGAGTACCTCACCAACGCGGACGACATCCAGATCAAGATGGCGCAGGGCGCCAAGCCCGGCGAGGGCGGCCAGCTGCCCGGCCACAAGGTCTACCCGTGGGTGGCCAAGACCCGGCACTCCACGCCGGGCGTCGGCCTGATCAGCCCGCCACCGCACCACGACATCTACTCGATCGAGGACCTGGCGCAGCTGATCCACGACCTCAAGAACGCCAACCCGGCGGCGCGCATCCACGTGAAGCTCGTGTCCGAGGTCGGCATCGGCACGGTGGCGGCGGGCGTGTCCAAGGCCCACGCGGACGTCGTGCTCGTGTCCGGGCACGACGGCGGCACCGGCGCCTCGCCGCTCACCTCGCTCAAGCACGCGGGCGGTCCGTGGGAGCTCGGCCTCGCCGAGACCCAGCAGACCCTGCTGCTCAACGGGCTGCGCGACCGGATCGTGGTGCAGGCCGACGGCCAGCTCAAGACCGGCCGCGACGTGATCATCGCCGCGCTGCTCGGGGCCGAGGAGTTCGGCTTCGCCACCGCGCCGCTGGTCGTCAGCGGCTGCATCATGATGCGGGTCTGCCACCTCGACACCTGCCCGGTGGGCGTCGCCACGCAGAACCCCGTCTTGCGCGAGCGCTACAGCGGCCAGGCCGACTACGTCGTGAACTTCTTCGAGTTCATCGCCCAGGAGGTCCGCGAGCTGCTCGCCCAGCTCGGCTTCCGCAGCCTCGACGAGGCGATCGGCCAGGTCGGCACGCTCGACGTCGCCCAGGCCGTCGACCACTGGAAGGCGTCCGGTCTCGACCTCGGGCCGATCCTGCACCAGGCCTCGGCCCACGGTGAGTTCGGGCAGTTCGAGGACCAGGACCTGCGCAACACCAAGACGCAGGACCACGGCCTCGACAAGGCGCTCGACAACGAGCTCATCGCCATCGCCGCTCCGGCGCTGGAGTCCGGCGAGCCGGTCCGCGCCCAGGTGGCGGTCCGCAACGTCAACCGCACGGTCGGCACGATGCTCGGCCACGAGGTGACCAAGCGCTACCGCGGCGAGGGCCTGCCCGACGGCACCATCGACATCACCCTCACCGGCTCGGCCGGCCAGTCGTTCGGCGCGTTCGTGCCGCGCGGGGTCACGCTGCGCCTCGAGGGCGACGCCAACGACTACGTCGGCAAGGGCCTGTCGGGCGGCCGGCTGGTCGTGCGCCCGGACCGGGCCGCGACCTTCGAGGCCGGCGAGCAGATCATCGCCGGCAACACGATCGGCTACGGCGCGACCTCGGGCCAGATCTTCCTCAGCGGTCGTGTGGGGGAGCGGTTCTGCGTCCGCAACTCCGGCGCCAGCGCCGTCGTTGAGGGCGTGGGCGACCACGGCTGCGAGTACATGACCGGCGGCGTCGTCGTCGTGCTCGGTCCGACAGGCCGCAACTTCGCCGCCGGCATGTCGGGCGGCTACGCCTTCGTGCTCGACCTCGACGAGTCGCGGGTCAACCCCGAGCTCGTCGAGCTCGCGCGCGTCCGGGGCAAGGCCGCCGACGAGCTCAAGGCGCTCGTCGAGCAGCACGCCGAGGAGACCGGCTCGACGATCGCCACGGCCCTGCTGGCCGACTGGGACACCTCGCTGGGGCGCTTCACCGAAGTGATGCCCAGCGACTTCAAGCGCGTGCTCGAGGCTCGTGAGGAGGCCCTCGAGGAGGGCCTCGACGAGGACGAGGCCGCCGCACGGATCATGGAGGTGCTGCATGGCTGACCCCAAGGGTTTCCTGAAGAACGGCCGCGAGGTCGCGAGCCGGCGCGAGGTCGCCGAGCGGGTGAAGGACTGGAACGAGGTCTACCCCGACGGCATCGGCCGCGCCCTGCTGCCGATCATCAACACCCAGGCCGGACGCTGCATGGACTGCGGCATCCCGTTCTGCCACCAGGGCTGCCCGCTGGGCAACATCATCCCGGAGTGGAACGACCTCGTCTGGCGTGACGACTGGGACGGCGCGATGGACCGGCTCCACGCGACCAACAACTTCCCGGAGTTCACCGGCCGGCTGTGCCCGGCGCCCTGCGAGACCGCCTGCGTGCTGGGCATCAACCAGGACCCGGTGACCATCAAGAACGTCGAGGTCTCGATCATCGACCGCGCCTGGGGCTCGGGCTACGTCCGGCCGCAGCCGCCGGAGTGGCTCTCGGGCAAGACCGTGGCCGTGATCGGCTCCGGTCCCGCCGGCCTGGCGGCTGCGCAGCAGCTGACCCGCGCCGGCCACACCGTCGCCGTCTACGAGCGGGCCGACAAGATCGGTGGCCTGCTGCGCTACGGCATCCCCGAGTTCAAGATGGAGAAGAAGCACCTCGACCGGCGCCTGGACCAGATGCGCCGCGAGGGCACCGTCTTCCGGGCGGGCGTCGACGTCGGCGGCGACCTCACCGGACCGCAGCTGCTGGCCCGCTACGACGCGGTCGTGCTCGCCATGGGTGCCACCGACGCCCGCGACCTGCCGGTCACCGGCCGGGAGCTCGGCGGCATCCACCAGGCGATGGAGTTCCTGCCGCAGGCCAACCGCGCCTCGCTGGGCGAGGCCCCGACGACCGACGGTTCGGACCAGATCCTGGCCACCGGGAAGGACGTCGTGATCATCGGCGGCGGCGACACCGGTGCCGACTGCCTCGGCACCTCGATCCGCCAAGGCGCCCGGTCGATCACGCAGCTGGAGATCATGCCGCAGCCCGGCGACGACCGGCCCACGGGCCAGCCGTGGCCGACGTACCCGATGCTGTTCCGCGTCTCCTCGGCCCACGAGGAGGGCGGCGACCGCGTGTACGCAGTCTCGACGCAGGAGTTCGTGGGCGACGCCGACGGCAACGTCGCCTCGCTGCGGCTGATCGAGGTCGACGCGAAGTTCCAGCCCATCGAGGGCACCGAGCGCGAGATCCCGGCCCAGCTGGTGCTGCTCGCGATGGGCTTCGTCGGTCCGGAGAAGCCCGGCCTGGTCGAGCAGCTCGGGGTGGACCTCGACGAGCGCGGCAACGTCAAGCGCGACGCGTCGTACGCCTCCTCCGTGCCCGGCGTGTACGTCGCCGGCGACGTGGGTCGCGGCCAGTCGCTCATCGTGTGGGCGATCGCCGAGGGCCGCAGCGCGGCCGCCGCCGTGGACGCGCACCTCACCGGCTCGACGACGCTGCCGTCGCCGATCAAGCCGCACGAGCGCCCGCTCGTCGTCTGATCCCACGTCTGGCTCGGCGCGCGCGGGCGGTGCCTGAGGGGGATTCCTGACCGAGGAAATCCCCCTCACGCACCGCCCGAGTGCCGACATCCTCGTTGGAACGTTCCAAGACCCGCTAGGGTGAAGCACGTGCGTAGAGCCAAGATCGTCTGCACCCTCGGTCCCGCGGTGAACACCCCCGACGGGATCAGAGCCCTCGTCGACGCCGGCATGGATGTCGCCCGGCTCAACATGAGCCACGGCCGGTACGCCGACCACGAGGCCGTCTACCGGATGGTCCGCCAGGCGTCCGACGACACGGGCCACGCCATCGGCATCTTCGCCGACCTGCAGGGCCCCAAGATCCGCCTCGAGACCTTCTCCGACGGTCCGGTGAAGCTCAAGAAGGGCGCCACCTTCACGATCACCACCCGCGACGTGGACGGCGACGTCGCGCAGTGCGGCACGACGTACAAGGGGCTGCCCGGAGACGTGAAGCCCGGCGACCCGCTGCTGATCGACGACGGCAAGGTGCGGCTCAAGGTCACCGCGGTCGAGGGCCAGGACGTCGTCACCGAGGTCGTCGTGCCCGGCAAGGTGTCCGACCACAAGGGCATCAACCTGCCCGGCGTCGCGGTGTCGGTGCCGGCCCTGTCGGAGAAGGACACCGAGGACCTGCGCTGGGCGCTGCGCCTCGGCGTGGACTTCATCGCCCTCAGCTTCGTGCGCAGCGCCACCGACGCCGACGACGTGCGCGCCGTGATGCGCGAGGAAGGCGTCTTCGTCCCGGTGATCGCCAAGATCGAGAAGCCGCAGGCGATCGCCAACATCGACGAGATCGTCGACGCGTTCGACGGCGTCATGGTGGCCCGCGGCGACCTCGGCGTGGAGTGCCCGCTCGAGGACGTGCCGATCCACCAGAAGCTGATCATCGACAAGGCCCGGCGCAACGCCAAGCCCGTCATCGTCGCCACCCAGATGCTCGAGTCGATGATCAGTGCGCCTGCGCCGACCCGCGCCGAGGCCAGCGACGTCGCCAACGCGGTGCTCGACGGCGCCGACGCGGTGATGCTCTCCGGCGAGACGAGCGTGGGGGAGTACCCCATCGTCGCCGTGGAGACGATGGCCCGCATCGTGGAGTCGACCGAGGACCACGGCCTGAGCCACATGGCTGCGGTGACATGGCAGCCCCACACCCGCGGCGGCATCATCGCCAAGGCCGCGGCCGAGGTCGCCGAGAGCGTCGGCGCGAAGTACGTCGTCGCGTTCACCACGAGCGGCGACTCCGCCAAGCGGCTCTCCCGCTACCGCGGCCCGATCCCCATCCTGGCCTTCACTCCCGAGGCCCGCACCCGCTCGCAGCTCGCCCTCACGTGGGGCGTCGAGACCTTCCAGGGCGCGTCGGTGGAGCACACCGACGAGATGGTCCGCCAGGTCGACGAGTCGCTGCTGCACATCGGGCGCGTGCAGGAGGGTGACCTCGTGGTGATCATCGCGGGCAGCCCGCCCGGCATCCCCGGCTCGACCAACGCGCTGCGCATCCACCGGATGGGTGACGCGATCAACGGGGCCGCACCGGCGTACCGCCGGCCCCGCTGAAACTTCACCGCGCGAAGTCCTCAGGTCGGGCAGTGGCCCGGTCGATGAGTGGAACGGTGACCTGACGACACGGACGTCGACGGCGCCGCGAGCCACTCGGAGAACGCCTTTCATGACTTCGCCCCGCCACGCCCTGCGCGACCTCAAGATCGGGACGCGGCTCGCGGCCGCGTTCGCTGCCTGCGGACTGCTCGTGGGCCTCGCCGCCTACCTCGGCCTCTCCGCCCAGAGCAAGGCCGACGGGATGCGTGACGACCTCGAGCAGGTCGCGTCCCACCGCGCCCTCGCCGACCTCATGCTGATCAACATCAACGACATCACCGGTTGGCAGGGGCTGTACCTCGCCGACGCCACTGCCTTCGGCGTCGACGCCGCGCTGTCCGAGGACGGGTACAACCGGGACGGCTACCTGAAGAGCAAGGCAGCCATCGAGCAGATGTTCGTCGACGTCGACACGACGGGGCTGACCGACGAGCAGCAGGAGATCCTCGCCAGCACCGAGGCCAACTTCCAGCATCTGTTCGAGCAGGACGACTGGGTCGTCGGCCGCCTCGAGGCGCGCGGCCTCGACGCGATGCCCGAGATCATGGAGAGCATCAACGGCGGCGCCGCCGGCGAGGCGTGGACCGCGGTGTACGAGGACATGAGCGCCTTCGGCGACTCGCTGCAGGCGCAGGAGAAGGCGCTGCGCGCGGACCTCGCGGTCGTCTCCCGCAACGGCCACACGATGGTCTACATCGGGCTCGTCCTGGTCATCGTCGCGGGCACCGCGGTCGTCGTAGGCGTCACCCGCTCCATCACGCGACCGATGGCCCGCGCCGTCGCCGTGCTGCGGGAGGTCGCGGACGGCCACCTCGACCGGCGTCTGGAGGAGGACCGCGGCGACGAGATCGGGCAGCTCGCTACCGCCCTCAACAGTGCCGTCGCCAACCTGGGCGACGCCATGGCCGAGATCGCGGGCACCGCGATCCAGCTGGCGGGTGCCTCGGAGGAGCTGTCGGCGGTGTCGGGCCAGATGACCAGCTCCGCCTCGGACTCGTCCGCGCAGGCCGCGCTCGTGTCCTCGGCTGCGGGCCAGGTGTCCAACAACGTGCAGACCGTCGCCGCCGCGACCGAGCAGATGGGTGCCTCCATCCGCGAGATCGCCGTCAACGCGAGCAACGCCGCCGGCGTCGCCGCCCGCGCCGTCGTGGCCGCGGAGTCGACCACCGCCACGGTCGCCAAGCTCGGCGAGTCGTCCACTGAGGTCGGCAACGTGGTCAAGGTGATCAGCTCGATCTCCGAGCAGACCAACCTGCTGGCCCTCAACGCGACGATCGAGGCCGCCCGCGCCGGTGAGTACGGCAAGGGCTTCGCGGTCGTGGCCAACGAGGTCAAGGAGCTCGCCCAGGAGACCAGCAAGGCGACCGGCGACATCGACCAGCGGATCCGGGCGATCCAGGCCGACACCCAGGAGGCCGTCACCGCGATCTCCGAGATCGCCGGGATCATCGCCCAGATCAGCGACACCCAGACGGTCATCGCGTCCGCCGTCGAGGAGCAGACCGCCACCACGCAGGAGATGACCCGATCGGTCGCCGACGCGGCGGTGGGCTCCACCGACATCGCCGAGAACATCACCGGCGTGGCCCGCACCGCCTCCGACACCCAGGCGGCCGCCGGCAGCACCAGCTCGGCGGCCGAGGAGCTCTCCCGGATGGCCCAGCGCCTCCAGGGCCTCGTCGCGCAGTTCACCTACGAGACGCGCGGCGCCACCGCCTCCGCCTGACGACCCTGGCGGCGTACGACATGGGGGTCGCGAGGGTGGCGGCGCACGACATCTCCGGACCCAGGATCCGATGTCGTACGCCGCCACCATCGGGGCCGGTTCACGTCTTCATGCCGATGAGGGAGTCCAGCGCGACGACCGCGTCGCGCCGGGAGACGGACACGGTCCACGGTCCCGATCGCCGCCAGGCGATGTCGACGAGGTCCAGCGCCCAGCCGCAGAGGGCCAGGATGTCCTCCGATCGGTTGCTGAACTGCCAGCGCGGGTAGTCGTAGCGGCGCTTCTGGCCGGCGACGATCCGGGTGGCCCAGTTGTTCACCCGCGCGCCGTCCGAGTGGAACAGCCCGCGCAGGAAGTCGGCCGGGAACGCCTGCACGACCTCCTCCTGCCAGGCCTCGAGGACGATCGGGCGCTCGTGCTTGCGGCCCGGGCCGTGCTGCGGGAACAGGCACGGCCAGTGCTTCCAGGTGTTCTGCACGACCAGAGTTCCCGGCGCACGGACCCGGGTGGCGCGACCTTCTGGGTGGACTGACGTGATCAGTCGCCCGACGTCCTGGATCACGGAGGGCCACGACGGATCGCAGGAGATCCTCAACGTGGTGTGGGACCGATGGCGTCCGATGCAGCCGTCGCCCAGGTAGAAGCCCAGCAGGGCCGCGTAGTCGCCGGCACGACTTGGGTACGACGATGCGCACCGACAGCACTGGGTCACCAGTGACCCTGGATCTCGTGCCCAGGCTCGGAGAGTGGACCGGGCGATGCCCGTCGCCCTGCTGACGGGCGAGAGACCGGAACCCTCGTCGAGGAGAGCGAGAGCCCGTGCCCGGTCCGCTGGTGCGTACATGCCTCCAGCGTGAATCGGCCCACCGACAGTGCCCCGGGTGAGATTCGAACTCACACTGAATGCTGTTTGAGAGCATCGCCTCTGCCGTTGGGCTACCGGGGCCGAACGCGGGGAAACCGTACCCGACTAGCCTTTCCCTCGTGACTCAGCCCGTGGACGACAGCACCGCTCCCGACGACGTACGCCGCGTGGTGATCGCCGAGGACGAGGCGCTCATCCGGATGGACCTCGCCGAGATGCTCGGCGAGGAGGGCTACGAGGTCGTCGGGCAGGCCGGCGACGGCCAGAAGGCGATCGAGCTGGCGCGCGACCTGCGGCCGGACCTGGTGATCCTCGACGTGAAGATGCCCGTGCTCGACGGGATCGCGGCCGCCGAGGTGATCGCCGGCGAGCGCATCGCGCCCGTCGTCATCCTCACCGCCTTCTCCCAGCGCGACCTGGTCGCCCGGGCCCGCGACGCGGGCGCGATGGCGTACCTCGTCAAACCGTTCCAGCGCGGCGACCTCGTGCCGGCCATCGAGATGGCGGTGAGCAGGTTCGGCGAGATCACCGTGCTCGAGCGCGAGGTCTCCGACCTCCAGGAGTCCCTGGCGACCCGCAAGGCGGTCGACCGGGCCAAGAGCGTGCTGCAGGAGAAGCTCGGGCTGAGCGAGCCCGACGCCTTCCGGTGGATCCAGAAGACGGCGATGGACCTGCGGCTGTCGATGAAGCAGGTGGCCGACGGCGTGGTCGAGCACGGCGTGGCCGGCCTCGGCTCCGTCGACGGTTCCTGACCCGGCACCGCCCCGGGCGTCGATCGGGCGCCCCGCCGCAGATCTGGCGGCGAACGGATTCGTCCACCGCGGAAACCGTCGATGACACCGGATGTTTCGGTCCTGTTTCCGGTACAGACCGCTTGGTCACGAAACGACAACGGCCATCAAAACCCGCGGCCCAATCGTGTCCCGCGCCACATCCATGGTGTTAGGTTCCCGGCACGAGGCTGCCGAGGTGGACAGCCCATAGAACTACGGAGGGATCCATGATCCGCTCATCCAGGACGTGGCAGGCTGTCGCGATGTCGGCAGTTGCCGGTCTGGCGCTCACCGCGTGTGGCACGACCGACACCGGTGGTGGCGGCGACGCTGCAAGCGACGACTGCAACTTCAAGATCGGTGTGATGGGCGCGCTGTCCGGCGCGAACGCCAGCATCGTCCTCCCGTCGGTCGACGGCGCCGAGCTCGCGCTGAACCAGTGGGACAACGACGACTGCGACGTCACGATCGAGAAGTTCGACACCGAGGGCGACCCGGCCAAGGCGACCCCGGTCGCGACCCAGATCGCTGGTGACGACTCCTTCATCGGTGTCATCGGTGGCGCGTTCTCCGGTGAGACCCGCGCGACCAAGGCCATCTACGGCGACGCCGGCGTGACCATGATCAGCCAGTCGGCCACCGCGACCGACCTCACCCAGGACGACCCGTCGCCGGTCTTCCACCGCATCGTCCCCTACGACGACTACCAGGGTGCGGCCATCGCCCAGTACCTCACCGACGAGCTCGGCGCGAGCAAGGTCTTCGTCGTCGACAACTCCGAGGCCTACGGCGAGCCCCTGGCCGACCGCGTCGAGGAGACCCTCGGCAACGCGATGGTGCAGCGCGACAAGACGCAGGTCGGCCAGACCGACTTCGCCCCGACCATCTCCAAGATGGAGTCGGCCAAGCCCGACGCCGTCTTCTACGGTGGTTACATCGCCGAGGCCGCGCCGCTGCTCAAGCAGATGCGCGACGCCGGCATCGAGGCCCCGTTCATCGGTGGTGACGGTCTCTACGGCTCCGACTTCGGCAACGCCGTCGGCGAGGCCGGCGAGGGCGCCATCGTGATGTGCCCCTGCGCCCCGATCGAGGAGGACAGCACCTTCGCTGCCGACTACGAGGAGGAGTTCGGTTCGGCTCCCGGTGCCTACGCCGCCGAGGGCTTCGACGCGATGAGCGTCTTCCTCGCCGCGCTGGACGACGGTGCCCGCACCCGCGAGGACGTCGAGGCGTTCGTCGACGGCTACACCGGCGACGGCCTCAGCAAGGAGATCTCCTTCGACGAGAACGGCGACGTCCCGAAGGACAAGGTCTCCTACTGGGCCTACAAGAACGAGGGCGGCACGCTCGTCCCCGACGTCGAGGTCAGCCCCGCCAGCTGATCCTCACGGATTGACCATGCACAACGGGGGTGGTCGGGCCTGGTGCCCGGCCGCCCCCGACCCATGGCCCTGACCGGGCCGCAATCCAGGAGGGCCCTGAGTGGACTTCGATGCCCTGATCAGCGGGTTGGACCGTCACACACTTGACGGCATCACCCGAGGATCCATCTACGCGCTGGTCGCGCTCGGCTACACGATGGTGTACGGCGTGATGAAGCTGATCAACTTCGCACACTCCGAGGTGTTCATGGTGGGCACCTGGGCGACGCTCGGGACCTACACCGTCATCGGAGCCACCGCCGGCCAGGGACTCGGCATGATCATCGGGGCGACGCTGCTCGCCCTGCTGGCCGCCATGCTGGCCTCGGCCGGGACAGCCCTCGCCGTCGAGCGGATCGCCTACCGGCCGCTCCGGAAGAAGGGCGCTCCGCCTCTCATCTTCCTGATCACCGGCATCGGGTGCTCGATGGTCCTCGTCGAGACCTTCGGCCAGGTGCTGCGGGTCTTCTTCGGCCCGCCCTTCGGCCGCGTGCTGGTCAACGTCCCGCCGGTGCTGCCGACCAAGGAGGTCTTCACCATCCCGGGCATCGACCTGGCGATCACCAACACGCGACTGATCATCATCTTCGGCGCGATCGCGATGATGGTCGCGCTGGACTTCTTCGTGAACAAGAGCCGCCTCGGCCGCGGTGTCCGCGCCGTCGCGCAGGACCCCGACACCGCATCGCTGATGGGTGTCAACCAGGACCGCGTCATCATGCTGGTCTTCGTCCTCGGTGGCGCCATGGCCGGTGTGGCCGCGCTGCTGTTCACCATCCAGTACGACAGCACGAAGTTCGACATCGGCTTCATCATCGGCGTCAAGGCGTTCACCGCCGCGGTGCTCGGTGGCATCGGCAACCTGCGCGGCGCCCTCATCGGCGGCCTCCTGCTCGGCGTCGTCGAGGTCTACGCCTCGACCGTCTGGGACTCCAGCTGGGCCGACGTCACGGCGTTCGTCGTGCTCGTCCTGGTGCTGATGTTCCGGCCCACCGGTCTCCTCGGTGAGTCCCTCGGAAAGGCGCGCGCATGAGCATCGTGACGCAGTACACCAACCGGTTGCGCGATCGGCTGGACGTCCTCCCGACGTGGGTCCGGGCCCTCGGGCTGCTGCTCGTGGTCGCGCTGGCCTTCTACCTGCCGTACCTCAACATCCTGCCGTTCGCCTACATCCGGACCGACCTCTCGGCCACGGGCACCGACTGGGCGAGCGTGCTGTTCCTGGTCGTCATCTACATGATCGTCGCGGTCGGCCTCAACGTCGTGATCGGCCTCGCGGGCCTGCTCGACCTGGGATACGTCGGCTTCTACGCCCTCGGCGCCTACTCCGTGGCCCTCTTCGGGTCCACGTCGTCGCCGGTGGTCGAGGCCCTGCAGTCGCGGTTCGGCCTCTCGGAGGAGTGGGCCGTCCCGTTCGCGATCTGCGTCCCCATCGCCATCGCGATGGCACTGATCGCCGGCGTGATCCTGGGTGCGCCGACCCTGCGGCTGCGTGGCGACTACCTCGCCATCGTGACCATGGGCTTCGGCGAGATCATCCGCATCTGTGCCCGCAACCTCGACAACGTCACCAACGGTGCCGCCGGCATCACCAACGTGCCGGTGCCGCCCGGCCCGGAGATCGACGGGCGACCGTTCTTCAACGTCTCCGAGCCGGAGCGCTGGTACTGGCTGGCCCTCGTCGTGCTGATCATCATCATCTGGCTCGCCCGCCGCCTGGAGCACAGCCGGGTCGGCCGCGCGTGGCTGGCCATCCGTGAGGACGAGGACGCCGCCGCGATCATGGGTGTGGCCGCGTTCAAGTACAAGCTGTGGGCCTTCGCCATCGGCGCCTCTCTGGGCGGCATGGCCGGGCTGCTGTTCGGCAGCAAGCAGCAGTACGTCGAGCCCAACGGGTTCATGCTCAACCTGTCGTTCCTGTTCGTGGCCATGGTGGTCATCGGCGGCTCGGGCAACATCCTGGGCGTGCTGATCGGAGCGTTCCTGCTGACCTACCTGCCGGAGCGGTTCCGTGAGTTCCAGGAGTGGCGCCCCTTCGCCTTCGGCGTCGCGCTGGTCGCGGTGATGATCCTGCGCCCGCAGGGCCTGGTGCCGAGCAGACGAAGGGCCCGAGAATTCGCCGACCGCAAGGTCGAGGCCGAGGAGGCTGCAGCCGATGCCTGATGACAACGTGACGCCCACCGACGAGAAGGCGGCCGAGGCCGCCACGGTGGCCCGCGACACCTCCGACCACGACCTGCTCAGCATGGACGTCGGCGAGGAGGGCGAGACCCTCCTCGAGATCGACCACGTCACGCTCCGCTTCGGCGGTGTGGTCGCGCTCAACGACGTGGACTTCTCGATCAAGCGGGGCGAGATCCTCGGCCTGATCGGTCCCAACGGTGCCGGCAAGACCACCTGCTTCAACGTGATGACCGGCGTCTACACGCCCACCTCGGGCGAGGTGCGCTTCAACGGTCGGGCGATCAGCGGCAACAAGCCGCACAAGATCAACCAGCTCGGCATCGCGCGCACCTTCCAGAACATCCGGCTCTTCCCAGAGATGTCGGCGCTGGAGAACGTCATGGTGGGCTGCGACGCCCGCCACAAGACCAGCGTGCTGGGGGCGCTGTTCCGGGCCTACCGGGTCCGCCCGGCGGAGCACGAGCTGCCGGAGAACCCGCTCAGGCGCAGCTTCGCCAAGGTGTTCGGCATCAGCCGCCACACGCTGGAGGAGCGCGGTGGTCGCGAGCGCAGCATGGAGCTGCTGAAGTTCGTGGGCATCGCCGACCGGGCGCACGAGCTGTCGCGCAACCTGCCCTACGGCTACCAGCGCCGGCTGGAGATCGCGCGAGCGCTCGCCACCGAGCCGCAGCTGCTGTGCCTCGACGAGCCGGCAGCCGGCTTCAACCCGGCGGAGAAGGAGGACCTCATGGACCTCATCCGCCGCATCCGCGACCTGGGGCACACGGTCCTGGTCATCGAGCACGACATGAAGCTGGTCCTCGGCGTGACCGACCGCATCGTGGTGCTCGAGTTCGGCCAGAAGATCGCCGAGGGCACTCCCGAGGAAGTCGCCCGCAACCCGAAGGTCATCGCCGCCTACCTGGGAGAGCCCGACGATGCTGCTTGAGCTGAACGACGCCGTCCTGAACTACGGCAAGATCCAGGCCCTCCACGGCATCAGCGTCGAGGTCGCCGAGGGCGAGGTCGTGTCGCTGATCGGGGCCAACGGCGCCGGCAAGACGTCGACCATGCGCGCGCTGTCCGGCGTGCGTGGCCTGGCCGAGGGCTCGGTCGTCTTCAACGGGGAGGACGTGACCAAGCTCCGCGCGGACCAGCGCCTGCGCAAGGGCCTGGTGCTCTGCCCGGAGGGTCGCGGGATCTTCCCGGGCATGACGGTCACCGAGAACCTCAACATGGGCGCCTACACCCGCAAGGACAAGGCAGCCATCGACGAGGACTACGACCGCGTGTTCGGCCTCTTCCCCCGTCTCCTCGAGCGCAAGAAGCAGGTCGCCGGCACCATGTCGGGTGGCGAGCAGCAGATGCTGGCCATCGGGCGCGCGCTGATGTCGCGTCCCAAGCTGCTCATGCTCGACGAGCCGTCGATGGGCCTGGCGCCGATGCTGATCCAGCAGATCTTCGACATCATCACCGAGATCTCGCAGCAGGGCACCACCATCCTGGTCGTGGAGCAGAACGCCAAGCAGGCGCTCTCGCGCAGCGACCGGGCGTACGTCCTGGAGACGGGGCGGATCGTCAAGACGGGCACCGGTGCGGAGCTTCTTGACGATCCTTCAGTGCGAGAGGCCTACCTCGGCGTAGCCTGATCGGACTGCCGGGCGGTAGGGTTTCGCCCGGTGTGGTGGTGCCGCAACGGGTCGGCAGGGGGCCACTGTGGGTGCAACTGGAAATGGGTGGGTCGATGAGTCGGACGCCGGTGACCGTTCGTGCTGCAGAGCCGACGGACGTTCCTTCGCTGCGTGAGCTCTGGAGCGACATCCTGCGCAAGGGTGGCCTCGACGAGCAGCTGGCCGACGTGGCCCGCGTGGTCGCGACCGCGCGGGAGCGCGAGGACCAGTGCGTGGCGGTGGCGGAGGTCGACGGCGAGGTCGCCGGAGCCGTCTACCTCGAGGCGACGACCTTCACCCCGCTCAACCTCGAGCCGGCCGTGCTGGCCGTCTCGCCCCACGTCTTCCCGCAGTTCCGCCGCAAGGGCGTGGGCAGTGCGCTGATGGAGGTGGCCTGCCGGTTCGCCGACCAGCACGGCATCACCCACGTCCAGACGGCGGCGGCAGCCGAGGCCCGCGACGCCAACCGCTTCATGGCGCGGCTCTCGTTCACGCCGCAGGCGATGCTGCGGGCGGCCACCACCAGTGCCGTACGTGCCCGGCTGCCGAAGTCGCGCCAGGTCACCGCCCAGGCCGCGACGAGCCGACAGCGGATCGACCGCGTGCTCGCCGCCCGGCGCGTCCGTCGCGGCGAGCGCGTCCCGGGCTGACCGAGGCCCGCTCGCGGGCGTCAGCCCTGGGGCATCTCCACCAGCGCGCACGTGATGCGCGAGGTGCACACGCGCTTGCCGCGCTCGTCGGTCAGCACCACCTCGTAGGACGTGGACGACCGCCCCAGGTGGACGGCCGTGGCGACGCCCGTCACCGTGCCCGACGTGGCCGAGCGGTGGTGGGTGGCGTTGATGTCGACGCCGACGGCCACCTTGGCCGGGTAGGCGTGGATCGCCGAGCCGATGGAGCCGAGGGTCTCGGCCAGCACCACGCTCGCGCCGCCGTGGAGGAGGCCGAAGGGCTGGGTGTTGCCCTCCACCGGCATCGTGGCGACGATGCGCTCGGCGGAGATCTCGACGAGCTCGATGCCCATCTTCTCGTTGAGCCGGCCCATGCCCTGGGGCATGAAGGCGAGGAAGTCCTCGATGCTCAGGTCGGCCAGGGAGTGCGGGGTCTCGCTCATGCGGCCATTGTGTCGGAACCCCCCGACGGGGCTCCGGCTCACCCCCGCCGCAGCTGTCGGTGGCGACGACTAGAGTCGCGCACGTGCCTGAGACGAGTGAGACCGTGCGCCCCCGCCTCCTGCTGCTCGACGGTCATTCCCTGGCCTACCGGGCGTTCTTCGCCCTCCCGGTGGAGAACTTCGCGACGGCCACCGGGCAGCACACCAACGCGGTCTACGGCTTCACCTCGATGCTGGTCAACGTGCTTCGCGACGAGGTGCCCACCCACGTCGCGGTGGCGTTCGACAAGTCGCGCCAGACGTTCCGGCTCGAGCAGTACTCCGACTACAAGGCCAAGCGCAACAAGACCCCGGACGAGTTCGGCAGCCAGCTGCCGCTGATCCGCCGGGTCCTCGACGCGCTGCGCATCCAGCACCTCTCGATGGAGGGCTACGAGGCCGACGACATCATCGCCACGCTCGCGACCCAGGGGCTCGAGCAGGGCATGCAGGTCCTGATCATGACCGGCGACCGCGACTCCATCCAGCTCGTGACCGACGACTCGACGGTGCTCTACACGATGCGTGGCGTCAGCGAGCTCGCCCGCCTGACGCCCGCCGCCGTCGAGGAGAAGTACGGCGTGCCGCCCCACCGCTACCCCGAGCTCGCCGCCATCGTCGGCGAGACCTCCGACAACCTCCCCGGCGTCCCGGGCGTGGGGCAGGGCTACGCCGCGAAGTGGATCAACCAGTTCGACGGGCTCGACAACGTCATCGCCCGGGCCGACGAGATCACCGGCAAGAAGGGCGAGGCGCTCCGCGAGCACCTCGGCGACGTGATCCGCAACCGGCAGCTCAACGCGCTGGTGCGCGACCTGACCCTCCCGGTGGGACCGGGAGACCTGGCCCGCCAGCCGTGGGACCGCACCGAGGGCCTCGAGCTCCTCGACGAGCTCGAGTTCCGCGGCGAGCTCCGCACCCGGCTGCTCGACACGATCGACCCCGACCCCGCCGAGGCGATGGAGGCCGAGTCCGGCTTCGAGCTCGACGGCCGGCGGATCGCCCCGGGCGAGGTGGCTGCGTGGCTCGAGCAGCACGCCCCCGAGGGGCGCCGGGTGGGCGTCGCGGTCGGCGGCACGTGGCGTGCCGGCACGGGCGACGTGCAGTCCGTCGCCATCGCCACCGGCACGGGGGAGGCGGCGTTCGTCGACTGCACCGACCTGGGTCCCGACGACGACGCCGCGCTCGCGGCGTGGCTGGTCGACCCCGACCGCCCGAAGGCGGTCCACGACGCCAACGGTCCGAGCCTGGCCCTGGCGGCGCGCGGCTGGACGCTCGGTGGGCTCGAGGTCGACACCGCCCTCGCCGCGTACCTCGTCCAGCCCGACCAGCGCTCCTACGACCTGGCCGACCTGACCCTGCGCTACCTCAAGCGTGAGCTGCGCCAGGACGTCACCGACGCCGACCAGCTCAGCTTCGACGCGATGGACGACACCACGGGCAGCGACACCGCCATGCTCACCGCACGGGCCGTCCTCGACCTCGCCGATGCCCTCGACGGGGCCGTCGAGGAGCGCGGCGGCACGCGCCTGCTGAGGGAGGTGGAGCTCCCGCTCATCGGCACCCTGGTCCGGATGGAGCAGACGGGGATCGCCGTCGACATCGACTACCTCGAGGGCCTCGAGTCCGAGTTCGGCGACCAGGTGCGCACCGCCGCCGACGACGCCTACGACGTCATCGGCAAGGAGATCAACCTCGGGTCGCCCAAGCAGCTGCAGGTCGTGCTCTTCGAGGAGCTCGACATGCCCAAGACCAAGCGCACCAAGACCGGCTACACCACCGACGCCGACGCGCTGCAGCAGCTCTTCGAGAAGACCGAGCACCCCTTCCTCCAGCACCTGCTGCGCCACCGCGACGTGATCCGGCTGCGCCAGACGGTCGAGGGCCTCCTCAAGACCGTCGCCTCCGACGGCCGCATCCACACGACCTACAACCAGATCATCGCCGCGACCGGCCGGCTCTCCAGCACCGACCCCAACCTGCAGAACATCCCGATCCGCACCGAGGCCGGGCGCCGGATCCGTGAGGGCTTCGTGGTGGGCGCGGGCTACGAGTCGCTGATGACGGCCGACTACAGCCAGGTCGAGATGCGCATCATGGCCCACCTCTCCGAGGACGCCCTGCTGATCGAGGCGTTCAAGTCCGGGCAGGACTTCCACTCCATCACTGCGGCCCGCGTCTTCGGCGTCGACGCGGCGGAGGTGAGCACCGAGCAGCGGGCCAAGATCAAGGCGATGAACTACGGCCTCGCCTACGGTCTCTCCGCCTTCGGCCTCTCCCAGCAGCTGCGGATCGACACCTCCGAGGCGCGCGGCCTGATGGACGAGTACTTCGAGACCTTCGGCGGCGTCCGCGACTACCTCGGCGGGATCGTCGACGAGGCCCGGCGCTCGGGCTTCACCGAGACGATCCTCGGCCGCCGGCGCTACCTCCCCGACCTGACCAGCGACAACCGCCAGCGCCGTGAGATGGCCGAGCGGATGGCGCTCAACGCGCCGATCCAGGGCTCGGCCGCCGACCTGGTGAAGGTCGCGATGCTCGGCGTGGAACGCGCGCTGACCGAGCAGGGCCTGCGCTCGCGGATGCTGCTCCAGGTGCACGACGAGCTCGTCTTCGAGGTGGCGCCGGGGGAGTCCGACGACCTCGCGGCGCTGGTGCGCGCGGAGATGGGCGGCGCCGCCGACCTGCTGGTGCCGCTCGACGTGTCGGTCGGCTCCGGCCGCAGCTGGCACGACGCGGCCCACTGACCCCTGCCCCGAGCAGGGCGGGCCTGCGAGCGGGGGAGTCAGGCGACGGGTCCGGGCGCCGGCGTCGGCTCGACCCGTCTGGCGATCCGCAGGCTGACGACGGTCAGCACCACGAGCAGCGCGGCGTCGACGGCCACCACCACCGAGACGAGGCCCTCGAGGGTGTGGACCCGCGAGCCGAGGAGCGCCACCGCCGCCAGCGCCGCCCAGACGAGGAGGACCGTCAGCCGGCCCTGCCTGGCCAGGACGGCGTACACCTGGAGCTGGAGCATCGCCAGGACCGTGCCGAGCACGGCGAAGACCCAGAGCAGGCGCTCGACCTCGCCGAAGTCCGATCCGCCGACGAAGACCATCGCGACCCCCGAGAGCACCTCGGCGGCCACGACCACCACGACCCCCAGCGCGGCCACCACGGACAGGCTGCGCACCAGCGCGCGCTGCCGGCTCTCGGGCGTCGCCATGTCGGGGAAGGCGATGACCACGACGAACTGCGGGAGGAACAGCATCACCTTCGCCATGATCAGCCCGGCGGCGTACAGGCCCGCGTCGTGCTCGTCGAGCACCTGCCGGGCGAGCACGATGTCGACGCTGGAGAGGGCGAAGTAGGCGAGCAGGACCTGGGCGTTGTGGGCGCTCTCGACGAGCATCGCGCGGGCGGAGTGCTCGGGTGCCGCAATCTCGGGCGTACGACGGTGGCGCAGCGCCCACCAGCCGACGAGCAGTGGGAAGAGGAAGCCGATGCCGACGCCGAGCAGCGCGCTGGTCGCGTCGGGTCGCCACAGGACGAGGGCCGTGCCGACGACCAGGCGCGGGATGCCGCCGGCCAGGTAGAACGCCGCCAGCGCGCCCCAGCGGCGCTCGCCCTGCAGGATCCCGGCCTGGCCGCCGGCCATGGTCAACGGGACGGCCGCGACCGCGACCACCGTCGCGGTGAGGAGGCTGTCCAGGCGCAGCAGCGCGTTGATGGCCGGCACGAGGATCAGGAGCAGCAGCCCGACCCCGAGCGAGACGCGGACGCTCAGCCCGAGGATGGCCTTCTCGATGCTGGCGACGTGGTGCTGGTCCACGGCGATCCGCCGCGCCGCGGTGGCCTGGAGGCCGTAGGCGACCACCTGGATGACGATCAGGAGGCCCAGGCAGGCGACGAACGCGCCGTACTGGCTGGGGCCGATGATGCGCGCCGCGAGCATGGTGAAGCCGTAGGTCGCCACGTTCATCACGCTGGTGGCCACCGCGACCGCGCTGCCGTCGAAGGTGCGCGAGGTGCGCACGCTGTCCGGGGCCGTCACGACCCGCATCCTAGGTTCACGAGGGCCGCCGCTCAGTACGGGTCGGCGGTGTCGGAGTGCCCCAGCAGCCGCGCGAGCGGGCGCGCCCGCATGCGGAGCAGCACCTTGACCACCAGGTTGCGGGCGAACCACGGCACCTCGCGCAGCACGCGCGCCCGGTCGCCGGCCGTGGGTCGGCCCACCTCGAGCCGCGCGAGCGAGCCGGTGCGGTCGAGGTAGCGGTGGTGGCGTGTCGTCGCCGCGTCTCGCAGGAGGGCGAGGGTGACGCCGAGGGAGGAGAAGGCGTCGTGGACGAGCACCACGTCGCCGGGCCGCAGGAAGGAGCTCCAGCGCAGGTCGTCGCGGCACGACCAGAGATCGTGCTTGCCGTCGACGTAGACCATCCGCACCGGGGCGGACCACGCCTCGCGGACCGCACGGCTGGTCGAGACCCGCACGTCGACGCGGTCGGCGACGCCCGCCGCGGCCAGGTGGGCGCGGAGGCGGTGCTCGGTGTCCGGGCGGCCGTACTTCCAGTCGTCGGGGAAGGGGTCGACGGCGGTCACGGCCGCACCGCTGGCGGCGAGCACGATCGTGGAGCGGCCGAGGTGGCTGCCGATCTCCACGACCCGCCCGGGTGCCACGGCGCGCGCGGCGTCGTACAGCGTCCGCGCCTGGTCCCGGGTGAGCCACCCGTCCACGCGGTCGGCGAGCCGCCAGGCGTCCTCGAACGCGAGGACCGGCTCGGTCGGGTCTGGCACGGGAGTCCTCGCGGAACGGGCGGAATCAGAACGGGGTGGAACAGGCTCTGCAGCGATCCGGCACAGCATAGGCTGGGCCGGTGGCGCCGGCAGGGAAGTCGAGAAGTCGGGTCACCCGTTCCGTGACGTCGAGGACATGGCAGGACTGGGCCGTCCTCCTGTGGCCGCCGGTGCTGGCCCTCGTGCTCGTGGCGCCCCTGATGGTCCGTCCGGGACACCCGCTCGCGCGTGACCTGGTGTTCGTCCCACGGCAGCCGTTCACCGACGCGACGTGGGGTCTGGGCGACGTCGCGCCGCGTGCCGTGCCGCTGGACTCCGTGGTGGCGGCGCTCACCCACCTCGTCGACGGGGGAGTGCTGGCCCGGGTCGTGCTCCCCCTGACCCTGGCGCTGCTCGGCTGGGGGGTCTCTGCGCTGCTGGCCCCGGCGGGTCGCACGGCCCAGCTCGCCGGCTCCGGCTTCGCGGTGTGGAACGCCTACGTCGTCGAGCGCCTCGCCCTCGGGCAGTGGGCGCTGCTGCTCGCCCTCGCCGCGCTCCCGTGGCTCGTGGCCGCAGCCATGCGCTACCGGCGCGAGGGGCGCCGCGTCGACCTCGCCGCGGCAGTCGCATGGTCGGCGCTCGCATCCCTCACCCCGACCGGCGGCCTGTTCGCCCTCGCGGGGCTCGTCGTCGCGTGCACCCCTCACGTACGTCGCAGCGGAGCAGTACTGCTCGCTGGGCTGGCCCTCCAGGCGCCGTGGGTGGTCGCCGCGGTGACCGGTCCGGGCGGCGGGGTGTCGGACGCGTCCGGCGTGGCCGCCTTCGCCCCGGACACCGAGTCCGCACACGGCCCGGTGGTCGCCCTGCTGGGCCTCGGCGGGATCTGGGACGCCGGATCCGAGCCGGCGACCCGCACGACGTGGGTCGCGCTGCTCGCCGCCGTCGTGGTGGTCGTCGTCCTGGCGGTCAGTGTGCCGCTGCTGCGGCGGGTGTGGGGCACTGGCGACACCGCCCGCTGGGTGGTCCTGGCCGCACTCCTCGGGGGGACGGCGCTCGTCGCGGCCACATCGTGGGGCGAGGACCTCATGGTGTGGCTGGTCGACACTGTCCCCGGAGCCGGGCTGCTCCGGGACACGCAGAAGCTGCTGGCTCCGGCGGTGGTGCTCACCTCGGCCGCCTTCGGCGCCTGCGCGTCTCGCATCACCCGCGCGCTCGCCGGGACCGACGCCCACGCCCTGAGCGCCTTCGTGCTCGCCCTCGTCCCCGTCGTCCTGCTGCCGGACGCCACCACCGAGACGTGGCGGACCGTGGAGCCCGTCGCACTCCCGGCCGACCTCACCCGGGCAGCCGACCGACTGGCCGGCGAGGAGGGCGTGGTCGTCACGCTGCCGTGGCGTTCCTACCGGGCCTTCGACTGGGGACACCAGGGAATGACGTCGTCCGACCCAGCGATCCGGATGTTCGACGCCGACGTGGTGACCAGCGACTCGCTGCAGGTGGGAGCCGTCCTCGTGCCGGGCGAGAGCACCCTCGCCGCGCGGATCGGTGCCGCGCTCGAGGAGGGGCCGCCGGCCACCACGCTGCCGGACCTCGGCGTCAGCTGGGTCGTGGTCTACCCCGACGACCCGGAGGCCGGCCAGCTCGACCTGACCGGCCTGGAGCCGGTCCTCACCGGTGCCGACGTCGAGGTCTACCGGGTGCCCGGTGCCGAGCCGCAGGGCACGTCCGACCCGACTGCGCGAAGGGCCGCGGTGTGGGGGGCGCACCTGCTCGCGCTGACCCTCGTGGTCGGGGCCGTCGGCACCCGCCTGGTGGAGCGGAGGAGGAGCCGGGACGCGGACACGAACTCGGGCGCGCGGAGAACGGGACGCAGGGCCTCGGTTCATGTAACCTAACGCTCGGTAACTTCGTCAGAGGGAGACGTCAGTGAGCAGCATGGGCAGCGGCGCGGCAGGCGGCGGGTCGGGTATCGGTGGGATCATCACCGGCATCGTGGTTCCCACGGCGGTCGGCGCGGTCCTCGCCGGCAGTGCGCTCGGCGGCTTGGTCTACAGCCAGACGCAGTCCCCTGACAAGAACCCCGCCAGCCAGCAGATCCTCGTCTACGGCGACTGATCTCCTGGTGCTCCGGCACCCCGGAGCACCTCCTCGGCCCTGAGGGCGCACGCCTCCCACGTGAGTGAGGCGGCCAGTTCGCGCGCCGCCACGCCGAGGGCGCGCCGCTGCACCTCGTCGCCCAGCAGCTCGCGCACGACATCGACCATCTCGTCGAGATCCGCCACGAGGCGCCCGGTCTCCCGGTCGTGGATCGACTCGGTCACGCCACCGGCGCTGGCGTACGCCACGCTCGGGGTGCCCTGGGCTCCCGCCTCGGTGATCGCCAGGCACCAACCCTCCTTGACCGACGGCATCACCATCAGCCATGCCCGGCCCACCAGCTCGTCACGGCGGACGTCGCTGACGTGGCCGTGGAACGTCACGCGGTCCGCCACGCCCTCCGACTCGGCGGCAGCCTCCAGCTCGCCGTGCCACCACCCGTCGCCGATGACGTCGAGGTGGAGGTCCGGGAGCTCACCCTCGAGCCGGCGCAGGACGACGAACGCGTGCTCGATCTGCTTGTGCGGCACGAGCCGGGAGAGCACCGCCAGGCGGGGTGCCGGCGCCTTCGACGGCACCTCCTCCGGCGGGGCGAGCGCCAGCCCGTTGCGGACGACGGTGATCGCCGCAGGGTCGACGCCGATCGCGGCGAGGTCGCGCGCGGAGGCGTCGGAGACCGTGAGGAACGGGCGGGCGCGGTAGAGGAGCGGCACGATGCGGCTCTCGACGAACCAGCCGATGCGTCCCGCGAGGCCGGGGTAGATGATTCGCCACTGCTCGGCGTGAACGTGGTGGACCAGCGCGACGACACCGCGGCGGCGCACGAGCGGGGACGCGAACGGCAGGCCGTTGACCACGTCGACGACCACGTCAACCTCGCGCCGGTGGCGGACCAGCCACGCCAGGCCTCGCAGGTAGACGGTCAGCCGGCCTCCCGACCGGCGCAGGTGCACGCCGTCGCGCTCCTCGCGGCGCGCCGAGCCGGGGTGGCGTGCGCAGAGCAGGGTGACGTGGTGTCCGCGCCGGGCGAGCTCGCGCCCGACGGCCTCGACGAAGACCTCCGATCCGCCGCCGTCCGGGTGGGTGGTGTCGCGCCACGTCAGGAAGGCGATCCGCACGTCAGTCCGCCGTCCCCGGACCGCCGTGGTCGGCGATCTGCGCGCAGATCGCAGGTGCCGCGCCGCGGCTGACCTCGGCCCGCAACCCCATGCGGGACAGCGAGTCGGTGGCGGGGGTGACCCGCAAGGTGCTGGGCTGTGTGGTCACGTCGGCGGCGAGGTAGCGCGACGTGACCTGGCCGATGGTGCCGCCCGGGAGTCCGTCGATGCGGTAGACGCCGAAGTCGGTGAGGTGCCGGACGCCGACGCGGACCGGGGTGGCGTCCGCGGGGTCCAGGTCGTACCACCCGCCGTAGGCGCGACCGACCGCGTCCCACAGCTCGAAGCGGACCTGGCCGTCCTCGTTGGTGCGGATGTCGACGCCGGACGCTGCCTTGGCGTCCACGCGGACGAGGTTCGCCACACCTGGCTTGATCCGCCCGTCGCGGGCCAGATCGACGACCCAGTCGCGTTCCGCGACAGTGATCCACGGCTCGTACGCGTCGCCGATGTTGAGGTAGACGCTGTCGCAGTCGCCCTGCACGGCCAGGTCGTCCGTCTCGCCGCCGCTCGGGAAGTCGTCGACCTCGGTCACCGACAGCCGTCCGCCGCTCACCGTCTGCTGCCACGACAGGTAGCGCTCGAGGGCCTCGCCGCGCGCCATCGTCGCGGCGGCGTAGGCGCCGGTCGACATCTGCGCTGCGATCGAGAAGGCTGCCGCGACCGCCGCGAGGGGAACGGCCACGGCCGTGAGGCGGGGGGCACGTGTGAGGAGCCGCGCCAGGAGCGCGATCCCGACTGCGCCGCCGAGGACCATGGCGGGCACGAACTCCGAGGTGTAGCGGTTGGAGTAGTAGCCGTAGGCCATCACGCCGCCGGTGACGAGCACGGACGCGACGAGCGGCGCGCGGAGCACCCGCAGCTGCTCGCCGGCCCGCGGGCGGAAGGCGGCCACGACGGCGGCCACGAAGCCCACCATGAAGGCCGGCATGAACGCGGTGATGCTGCCCGTGCGGTAGGCCTGGTCGACGAAGGCGCCGTGGAAGGCCGGGGGAGGCGAGGCCGGGAGCGTGATCCAGGGGAAGTAGTCGACGAACCGGATGCCGTCGGGCCGCAGGTAGGCCATGAACGAGGTCGTGAAGAACTGCGGGCCCGTCAGCGACCCGCCGTTGGCAGCGAGTGCGGCGCGGCGCTGGGCACTGATCTCGGTCCAGACCTGGGTCTGGAGCGGGAACATGTAGACGGAGTCGAACTTGTAGAGGTTGAGCGCGATCGACATCGCCAGGGGCACCGCGCCCGCGAGGAGCAGGCGCCACCAGCCCTCCCGCTGCGCCGCCGAGCGAGGGCGGAAGCGGCCGATCAGTGCGACGCCGATGATCGTGAGGCAGATCGCCCACCCCTCGGTGGCCCGGGTGCCGATCGTGATCAGGGCGAACCAGAACAGCCACAGGTACGACGACCGCTGGTGGTCGGAGAGCGACCGGAGCAGCCAGTAGAGCGAGCCCGTCGCTCCGGTGACGGCCCACACGTAGACCTCGTGGTAGGTCCACGGCAGGGACGCGTCGAAGGTGAGGAAGGACCCACCGGTCGCGCCGGCGACGAAGATCCCGACGAGCGCGGCGGTGCCGCGGGTGGTCTGCGGCCCGCAGAGGCGGTCGACCAGGAACCAGACGAGCTTCACGCACACGGTCGCGAAGACGAGCCAGGCGATCGCCATCGACAGCAGCGTCAGGCGACCGTCGAACTCGTGCGTGGTCATGATCACCGGCAGCCGCAGCAGCGCGGGGAACGGCGGGAAGTAGGTGTAGGTCTTGCCGTCGTGGATGAAGCCCTCGATGCCGATCGAGCCGGGGGCGAGGTCGACGTGGCCGTCGAGGAAGGCGCGCGCCTGGAGGTCGAAGAAGTTCCCGAGGAAGCCACCCGCCACGGCCGTCCGCCCCGGGTTCGTCCCGTAGTTGAACAGTGTCAGGAAGAAGGCCAGACCACCGACTGTCGCTCCGACCCCGCTTGCCAATCGCCGACGAAGTTGGATGGACTGCTCAGGGGTCACACAACGTCCAGCCGGTAGATCCACTGGTAGGAGAAGAGACGCGGCCATGCGCGGACCAGACCCCGGTCCGTGCGCTCGACGCCGCGCACGAGCTTGCCCTGCCACGTGTCGGAGCCGTTGTCGGCGAAGGTGTTGAACGGCGTGCCGACGGTGCGCGCCTCGACGATCCGCAGGCCGCAGTCGTCGATGAGGCGCTCGATCATGGCGCGCGTGAAGAACCGGATGTGCCCGCGGTCCAGCGGCCCACGCTGGTCGTAGTCGAACTTGCCCAGCGCGATGCGACCGCGGGGGTACCAGTGGCCGAAGTTGGGCACCGACACGAGCAGCTCGCCGCCGGGCCGCAGCTTGCCGGCGAGGTCGCTGAGCAGCAGGTGGGGCTCCACCACGTGCTCGAGGATGTCGCCGGCGACGACGATGTCGTAGGTCGCGTCGAGGCCGGACGGCAGTGGCATGTTGAGGTCGGCCTCGATGAACTCGTCGACCCGCTCGGCGACGCCCTCGTGCTTGTGGCGGTCGAGGCCGGTGACGTGGTGGCCCAGCGCGCGGACGTGGTGGGCGAAGCGGCCGTCGTAGCACCCGGCGTCGAGGACGCGGCTCGGCTCGTGGCGGGACAGCCACTCGAGCAGCACGGCGTGCGAGCCGTACTCCTCCTTGAGGGCGTACTCGTCGGACTCCACGGACTGCACGCCGCCGCCGAAGCCGTGCCCGTGGGCCCAGTGGCGCACCACGTCGGTGGTGACGTCGCGGGCGTACTTCATGCCGTTGACGTAGCAGATCTCGTCGCCGTAGTAGGTGGGGATGGGGACCTCGGTGATGCGCTTCCCGGCGCGGACCAGGCCGAGGATGATCTCGGTGTCGAAGTCGAAGTCGTCGGAGTACGACGCCAGGTCGAGGTCGGCGAGCGCGTCGATCCGGTAGGCGCGGTAGCCCGAGTGCCACTCGGAGAGCTTCTGGCCGGTCAGCGCGTTCTGCATGCCGGTGAGGACCTTGTTGCCGACGTACTTGTAGGTGGGCATCCCGCCACGGCGGGCACCGCCCTTCTCCAGCATGCGCGAGCCGAAGACGGCGTCGGCGTCCCCGCTGACCAGCGGGCCGACCAGGTCCTCGATGCACTCGGGGGCGTACTGGCCGTCGCCGTGCAGCAGCACGACCACGTCGAGCCCGTGCTCGATCGCCCAGCGGTAGCCGGCCTTCTGGTTGCCGCCGTAGCCGAGGTTGCGCTCGTGCTTGACCACCGTGATCGGGAAGGTCGCCGTGTCGCGGAAACGCAGGCCGATCTCGTAGGTGTCGTCCTGGCTCGCGTCGTCGCAGACCATGACGTGGTCGACCGACTCCGCGAACGACTGGGGCAGCCGGGACAGCGTGCGCTCGAGGGTCGAGGCAGCGTTGTAGGCGACGACCAGGACACCGACGCGGGGGGTGTGCACCGCGTCGGACGCGGTCCCCGGAACCTCGGCAGCAGACTTCACGGCTCTCCCTCCAGAGCGCCCAGACGGGCACCCGACAGTGACGAGCGCCTCACGAACCGGCCGAGTGTAACCCGCCAGTAGCATTTCCGCGGAAGGTCTGGAGGACTGCTCGGAGTTTGTCGCGGTCTTCGCCCACAGGCTCGGAATCGGGTGGCATGATGCGGCCCATGGAGACCGCCCTGCAGCTCGTCGACATGACGCGCCTCGACGCCGACCGCGATGCCTCGGTCGAGCAGTACCAGTCCGCCAGCCCGTTCCCGCACATCGTCCTGGACGACGTGCTGACGCCCGAGGCCTTCGCCGCCGCCGTGCGCGACTTCCCGGGCATCGACGACGAGTTCTGGAAGGGCTACCTCCACGTCAACGAGACGAAGTACTGCAACGTCTACCCCGACACCTGGGCGGCCAGCCTGCAGGCGGTCGCGCAGGAGTTCTGCTCCCCGGAGTTCGTGGCGTACCTCGAGAAGCTCACCGGGATCGACAACCTCATCCCCGACTACACGATGGACGGGGGTGGGCTCCACATGACGAAGCGGGGCGGCCACCTCAACATCCACGCGGACTTCTCGACCCACCACACCCACGAGAACTGGGCCCGCCGGGTCAACATCCTGCTCTACCTCAACGAGGAGTGGCACGAGGAGTGGGGCGGCAAGCTCGAGCTCTGGGACCCGCAGATGACGGCGTGCCAGGGCAAGGTGACGCCGGCCGGCAACCGGATGCTCGTGTTCACCACGTCGCAGGACTCCTTCCACGGTCACCCCGACGGGCTGACCTGCCCGCCGGACGTCGCGCGGCGCTCGCTGGCGATGTACTACTTCACCGAGGAGTCGGCGCCGGTCCGCAAGTCGACCAACTACCAGGCCCGTCCAACCGAGGGCCGCGCCCGCAAGGCGGCGATCGCCGCGGACCGCACCGTGCTCGACGTCTACGACCGCGTCAAGCGCAAGCTCGGGATCAGCGACGATCTCGCCCACCGCACCCTCGAGCGCCTGCACCGCGTCCGCGGCAAGCGGCGCTGAGTCGGGGATGTCGGTCGCGACCGAGGAGGCCGTCGACCGGCGGTCCGCTGGGCACAGCCGAAGGCAGGCCCGGGTGCAGCCGGGATGGCGAGCGCGGTTGCCGCTCGTGGTCCTGCTCGTGGGCATCGGGTGCCAGGCGGCCCTGCTGCTCTCCCGGGTGGGCCGCGGGTGGTTCGGGGTCGACGCCCTGCACTACCTCGCCCAGCGGGGTGCCGTCACGGCGCCCACCGAGTCGCTCATGGAGCCCTACGCCGGGCACTGGCAGCCGCTCCTGATCCTGGGCTACCGGACCCTCTACGAGTTCTTCGGGCTCGACACCTACCTGCCCTACGTCCTGCCCGCGGTGGTGGTGCACCTCGGCCTGTGCCTGCTGCTGTACGCCGTGTGCACGCGGCTGGGCGCGAACCGGTGGGCCGCGGTGCTCGGGGCGCTCACGCTGGCGTGGTTCGGCGCCGGAGGTGAGGCCTACCTGGCGGACGCACCTGTCGCCCTGACCTCCACCGTCCTCGTCGCCTTCACCTGCGCGCTGCTCGTCGGCCGGCGGTCGTGGGGTCGGCGCTCGTTCGTGGTGGTCGTCCTGCTCCTCGTCGCCGCACTGATGATCTCCAACGCGGCGATCACGGCTGTCCTGTTCGTCGGCCTGGTACTCCTCGCACGCCGCGGCTGGGGGCCGGCCGCCATCCTGGTGCTGGTCCCGGCGCTGGTCTACGCCGTGTGGTTCCTGGCGCTGGGCCGCGACGCCGAGCGTGGGCGCTTCACGGGCGGCGACCTGCTCGTCGTGCCGGAGCGGGCGATCTCGCTCCTGGTGGCACCGTTCGACAGCGTCGTGCCCGGGGGACTAGGTGGGGCGCTCCTGCTTCTCGTGGTGGCCGGACCGTTCCTCTCGTCGCGGGTCTCCCCGGAGCTGCGCGCGGTCGCGTGGGCGGGGATGGTGGCCGCCCTGGCGCAGTCCGTCCTCTGCGTGGTGGCCAACGTCCAGCTCGGCCCCGACGCCGTGCTCGTCGGCCGCTACCAGTACGTCGTCCTGGCCTACCTGACGCCCGCGCTCGTCGTGACGCTGGCGTGGGTCGTCGAGGTGGCGGCACCCCTGCTCGGAGCACCCGTCCGGAGCCGGCTGGCGCCGATGGTGCTCGTCGCCGGGCTCCTCGCGCTGATGGTGCTCCACGGCGTCGCCGACCAGAACGTCGCGTGGAACATCACCCGCGCCGAGGCCGGTCGCGCCGAGACGCTGACCAAGGGGGGCGTGGCATCGATCGCGCTGGGGGAGCGGATGCTCGATCCCGATGCAGGCGGCTTCACCGTCCACGGCGACGACATCCAGACCCTCGGCGACGTCGGAGCAGCACGCTGGGAGTCGCTCGCGGCCACGACCGAGCAGCGCCTCACCGCCGAGTCCCTGCTCTTCTCCGCGGCCGACGAGGAGACCTTCTTCGTGCAGGCCCCTGCGACGGTGCGCTCGACGTCGTTCGACGCACGGCTGAGGCAGAAGTTCGGTTGCCAGGTCGTCCAGGCGCAGGAGCTCGAGCCGGAGATCACCCTCCAGAGCTTCGACGGCGCGCAGATCGCGGTGGAGTCCGACGCCTCGTCGGTCACCGCGGTCCTCGGCCGGGACGGCGAGACCGCCGACCCGGTGGTGTGGCAGGTGACGCCCGGCGAGACGACGTACCTCGCGACGACGGCGCAGCTCGCCGAGATCACGCTGACCTTCAACGCCCCCGGCAGCTACCGCATCTGCCGCAGCTAGCCCGGCTAGACCAGCTGGTCGCGCCGGTCGGACTCCTGGCCGCGGCGCCGCTGGCCCGCGCGACGACGGGACGCGAACGGGAGCGAGGCGACGACGCCGGGCAGCAGGCCGTTGTCGAAGCGCTCCCAGACCGGGCTGCGCATCAGCCTGGCCGTGTGGCGCTCGACGGCCCAGTGCGCGGCCAGGCAGATCACGACGACGAGCACGAACGCCAGCAGCGTGCGCATCGGCCACGACCAGTCGCCGGTGTGGCGGTTGACGTAGACGAAGACCGGGTAGTGCCAGATGTAGAGCAGCAGGGAGTGCCGGCCGAGCAGGGTCAGCACCCGTGAGCGCAGCGGCCAGGGCGTGGTCGCGCCCAGTGCGACCGTGGCGAAGAGGCCGGCGATCGCCAGTGACTCCATCGTGACGCCGAACTGCAGGAACCGCATGTCGTCGACGCAGAACCACATCAGCGGGACCAGCGCGGCCAGCGACAGCACGGTGTACACCTGCAGGTCCCGGCGGACGACGACGATCCGGTTGAGGTAGGGCACCGCCGCGCCGACGATGGCGCCGAGCACGAACGGGTCCATGCGCGCCGTGGTGCGCACGAGCACCTGGAAGAGGTACTCGGTGTGCATGACGTGCATCCGCCACCAGGTGAGCACCAGCCAGAGGAGGGTGAGGCAGGCGATCGCGGCGACCGGCCGGCGCCGCAGCAGGTAGAGCAGCACCGCGACGATGATGAACGCCTGCATGTCGACCGAGAGGTACCAGAGGTGCCCGAAGTCAGGTCGCGAGGTGACCATGTTCTCCATGACGTACCAGTTCCACGTGTACGTCAGCACGCGGACGAACGACTCACCGTCGCTGTAGGCCTGCCCGTTGTCCGTGGTGTCGAGGGCGGACGCGATCGCGATGGCCCCGAGCATGAGCACCAGGCTCGGCCAGATCCGGACGACGCGACGCAGCAGCGCCGTCGTCGGCGGCACGCCCTTGCCCTCGCGGCGAGAGACCGTGGCGAAGGTCAGGTAGCCGGCGGCGACGAGGAACACGGTGACGGCGTAGTTGCCGCTGCGGAAGACCGGCTCGACCCAGCCGTGGGCTCGGATCCACTCGGTGGGCCAGAGCTGCCAGCCGTGCGAGAGCACCACGAGGACGATCGCGATGCCGCGCAGGCCGTCCAGTGCGTCGACGCGTCGGGGGAGCACCGACGGGACGTGGACGGGGGACTCGGCCGGGGGCATGCGCGGCACTGTAGTTGAGGCTGGCAGGCTCCGAGTCATCTTCATGAACGGGCCGTCCACCAAGCCCGGGCGATTCGCGTGTCGAAGTGGTTACCCATCAGTTCACTCGCTGCTATATTCGCCCGGACTTGAGGGCGACCGGGAGGAAATTCGCAATGCGTAGAGGCTTTGGCATCGGTTTGACGGTGCTGGGTGGATTCTTGGTCACACTGGCCATCCTGGCCCAGTTCTGGGCCCCCGGGCGTCTGATGAAGACCCCTCTCGACACCGACAGCCTCACCCTGCTGGACGGCACCGCGCAGCTCTCCGACGGCACGGGCGGGACCGACGAGTTCCCGGTCAAGGCCTTCAGCGTCACCCGCGCGGACTCCGAGCGCTCGGACTCCGAGGTCGTGGTCTTCCAGAACTCCAGCTGCCTGGTCAAGGACGAGGGCGGCATCGACGAGTGCGTCAGCGCCAGCGACCCGCAGGAGCGCCTGATCTCGGCGAGCACCGACAACTTCGCCACGGACCGCCGCACCGCCGAGGCGGTCGACGACCCGAAGTACCTCCCTCCGAGCGCCGAGAACAAGGAGGGCCTGATCAACAAGTGGCCCTTCGAGGCGGAGAAGAAGGACTACAAGTACTGGGACGGCTACGCCGCCCAGGCGGTCGACGCGACCTACGACCGCGTCGAGACCGTCGACGGGCTGGACACCTACGTCTACAAGACCGTCGTCAGCGACGTGCCGATCGAGGTCACGGACGGGGTGCAGGGCACCTACTCCACCGACAAGGAGATCTGGATCGACCCGACCACGGGCGCGATCGTCAACCAGTTCGAGCACCAGGAGCGCATCGACGACGAGGGCAACCCGTTCCTCATCCTCGACTTCGGCTTCACCGACGACCAGGTCGCCAGCAACGCCGAGGACGCCAAGTCCAACGCCGACAGCCTGAAGCTGATCGGCACGACCGTCCCGCTCATCGGATTCATCGTCGGCATCCCGGCCCTGCTGGTCGGCATCGCGCTGCAGCTCATGCGTCGCCGCTCCGCCGCGGCCTGAGCCGCGCGCCGTACACCAGCGACACCCGAGAGGTAGCTCCGCGACCGCATGACTGAGATCGCGACCGTCCACACCGACGACGTCCGGTGGTACGCCGACACGTTCGAGCGGGTCGTGCACAACGTGGAGTCGGCGGTGCTCGGCAAGAGGCACGTCGTGCGGCTCGCGCTGACGTGCCTGGTCTCCGGCGGCCACCTGCTGCTGGAGGACCTGCCGGGCACCGGCAAGACGATGATGGCGCGGGCGCTGGCCAAGTCGCTGGACTGCTCGTTCGCGCGCATCCAGTTCACGCCGGACCTGCTGCCCTCCGACGTCACGGGCGTCACTGTCTACGACCAGGCCCACGGGGAGTTCTCCTTCCACCCGGGTCCGATCTTCCACAGCATGGTGCTCGCCGACGAGATCAACCGGGCCTCGCCCAAGACGCAGTCGGCGCTGCTCGAGGTGATGGAGGAGGGGCACGTCACCGTCGACGGACGCACGCACGAGGTGGGTCGCCCGTTCATGGTGATCGCGACCCAGAACCCGATCGAGCAGGCCGGCACCTACCAGCTCCCGGAGGCCCAGCTCGACCGCTTCCTCATGCGTGCGAGCGTCGGGCACCCGGACGCCGAGTCCACCGAGGCGCTGCTGGCGCAGTCCCAGGTGCGCGACCGGGCCGCCGGCCTGACGCCGGTGCTGGGCGCCACCGAGATCTCGCAGATGGGCCAGCTCGCGGACCTGGTCCACGTCGACCGGGCGATCATCAGCTACGTACGTCGGCTCGCCGAGGCTTCGCGCGACGTCCCCGACGTACGCATCGGCCTGTCCACCCGTGGTGCACTGGCCTGGATCCGGGCGGCGAAGGCATGGGCGCTCTCCGAGGGGCGCGGCCACGTGGTGCCCGAGGACATCGCGACGCTGGCGCGGCCCGTGCTGGGACACCGCCTGCTGATGGCGTCGGGCGCCGCCTTCGGTGGCGTCACCCCCGAGGAGGTCATCGACAACCTGCTGGTCCAGGTCCCGGTGCCTCGCGACCGCGCGTGAGCACGCTGCACGTCCCCCAGGCGGCCGCGCTGCGGCGGCTGGTCTCCGGACCGCTCGCGCGGGTCAGCGCCCCGCTGAGGATGCTCACCGGGCTCGGGCGCAGCGTCCTCGCCCTGGGCGTCGTCACGCTGGTCCTCGCCGTGCGGCTGAACTGGCAGGAGTTCACCCAGCTCGCCGTCGTGGCCTTCGGGCTCCTTGCGCTCGGCCTGGCCTGGCAGGTGCTCCCCGGCACCCCCGTCGCGGAGCTGGTGCTGCGGCCCAACCGCCTGGTCGAGGGCGGCACGCCGCCGACCGCCACCCTCCACGTGCAGGCCGGCGCGGCGCCGATGCTGTTCCCCAAGGTCACCGTGCCGGTGGGCCGCCGCGAGGTGGCGCTGCGCCTGCCGTTCCTCGCGCCGTTCGCCCACCACACCGAGGCCGTGCCGCTGCCGGCGATGCCGCGCGGCGTCTACGCCGTCGGCCCGGTCACCTACGAGAAGACCGACCCGGTCGGCCTCGTCACGCGGAGGTTCCGCACCGGTGAGGAGCTCGAGCTGCTGGTCGCCCCGCGCGTCACCGACCTCTCGGTGTTCGCCGGCGGACTGACCAACGACCTCGACGGGGCGACGAGCCAGCAGCTCTCGATGAGCGACCTGGCCTTCCACGCCCTGCGCGAGTACGTCCCCGGCGACGACCTGCGGCACGTGCACTGGCGCTCGTCGGCCAAGGCCGGCCAGCTGCTGGTCCGTCAGTACCACGAGACCCGCCGCGGCCACGTGACCGTGCTCGTCGACGGGGCACGGTCGTCGTACCCCCGGTTGCGTGACTTCGAGCTCGCCGTGTCCGTGGCGACCTCGATCGCGCTGCGCGCGGTGCGCGACGACTTCGACACCTACCTGCGCTGCGGTCCGCACCTGGGCCGCGGCCGCCACGCCATCGAGATGACGGACGCTGCCTGCCGGTTCGTGGCGGGGGACGACGACTACCTCGCGCAGGCCGCCGACGCGGCGACGGCCGTGACGGGCACCGGTCTCGTCGTGCAGGTGACGGGCGCCGCGCGCGACCTGGTGCAGCTCGACCAGGCCGCGAGCCGCTTCGACCGGGGCGCCGACTGGATCGTCGTACGCGCCAACAGCGAGGACGAGGCGCGCCTGCGTGACAACCGCTCGCTGCGCGAGATCTCCATCCCCGACCTGGCCCGGCTTCAGGAGCTCCTGGCGCGAGGCATGCGATGAGCCGGCAGCGCGGCACCGTGGTCGACGCGTTCGTGGTCCTGCTGCTGTTGGCGGTGACCCTGACCCTCCTCGACGACACGTTCGCCGACCGGAGCTACCTGGTCACCGGGCTCGTCCCGGTGGTGCTGCTGCTCGGTCTCGCCGTGGCATGCCGACGCCTGCACGAGGGGGTGTGGTGGTACGCCCTCGGTGCCGTCCTGCTCTTCGCGCCGCTGGGCGGGTGGGCTGCGCTGCACCGCCCGGGGCCGTACGTCATCCCGACGTTCGCGACGATGAGCCGGGTGCTCGGCGAGGGCTTCAGCGCGCCGGTCACCCTGGCCAGCACGGTGCCACCGGTCGACCCGAGCGGTCAGGTGATGCTGGTCCCGTTCGTGATCGGCTTCCTCGCCGCGACGCCGGCGGCGTGGTTGGCGCTCGCCACCCGGAGCACGCTCGCCCCGGCGGTCCCGCTGGTGTTCGCGCTGGGGGCGACGATCCCGCTCGGCGTGCTCGTGCCGTCCTTGCTCGTGCCGCGCGGCATCTTCTTCGCGATCGTGCTCGTGGCGTGGGCCGCAGCCCGCGCTCGGCGGCGTGAGGACCTGGTCGGGCGGCCGCGGGGCTCGGTGGCCGCGGCGATGACCGCCGTGCTGACGGTGACGCTGGTGTCCGGGCTCGTGAGCCTGCTCGTCCCCGACCGCAACGAGGTCGACCGGGTCCTGCTGCGCGGCGAGGGGAACAGCGTCGTGGTCAGCGGCGCGGCCGACACCGTGGTGCCCCGGCGCGTGGGCAGCCGCAACGAGCTGCTCAAGGCGACGGGCGTCCCCGAGGGCCGGATGCTGCGCTTCGCCGCCCTCGACCTCTACGACGGCCAGGCCTGGGTGCCGGCTGAGGAGTCGCCCGGCACGGACGGCTACGGCACGTTCAAGCGGATCGGCGGGGAGGTGGACCCGCTGCACGAGGGCCGCACGATCGGCGTCCGGATCCAGATCCGACCCGGCTACTCCAGCGACTGGCTGCCGGTGCTGGGCGAGCTGACCAGCCTCGACCTGGACTACACCGACGGCCGCACCCAGATCGAGGACGTCCGCTACAACCCGGCCACGTCGAGCGCGCTCGTCGTCGGGGGTGTCAACCCGCGTGACGACTACACGTTCGGTGCCGTGCTGACCGACGAGGAGTTCGGTCGCAAGGACCCCACCCGCGATCCCACCGACGACCAGCGCCAGCCGGCGGGTGCCTTCCTCGACCAGTACCTCGAGCCCTTCGACCGCGCTGACGTCACACCCCTGGGTCGGGTGCTGATGCTCGCGCGCTACCTGCGGCTCAACGGTTCCGTCCGCCTCACCGGGTCGTCCTCCCAGGCGCCGGTGGACCTCGGGATCCGGATGCTGGGCTCGAAGTCCATGGCCGGCACGCCGTTCCAGTACTCCGCGCTGATGGCGCTCGGGGCGTCCCGGCTCGGGGTGCCTGCGCGGGTCGTGGTTGGCGCCGAGCCGCGTCCCAACGGGCTCGTCACGCACGACGACATCACCTCCTGGGTGGAGCTCCAGTTCGCCGACGGCACCTGGCGTCCGCTCGATCCCGAGCAGTACGTCGGCGTGCACGCCCCGGCCGAGCAGGACGACTCGTTCCGGGCCGAGGAGCCGAAGGTCTTCGTGCTCCGTGAGCTGAAGGACCTCGACAAGGACTTCCGCTTCCCCAAGGGCACCTTCCTCGGCCTCGACGAGGACGCCGAGGTCGGTGACGAGCGATCGCCGGTGACCTGGCTGCTCGTGGGCGCCGCCGCAATCCTGGCGCTGGGCGTCCTGGGCCTCCTGCTCTCGGCGCTCGCCAAGCTGGTGCGGCGCAGCCGCCGTCGGCGTACGTCGTCGTGGTCCGGCGTCTACGTCAACGGCTGGCAGGAGGTGCTCGACGCGGCGCGCGACCGAGGTACCCCGGTCCCCGACACCTGGAGCCGGGTCGCCCAGGCCCGGGAGCTCGGCTCCGGCCTGGAGCTGGCCCGGCGAGCGGACGCCGCGGTCTTCGCGCCGCGCCCCGGCTCTGACGAGGAGCGGCGGGACTTCTGGGCCGACTGCCAACGGCTGCGGCGCACGGTCGTGGCGGGGACCGACCGGCGCCACCGGTGGTGGTCGCACGTCAACCCTGCCTCGCTGGTCGCCGGGCTGGCCCGCTCCCGACGCGACCGGTCAGCGCGTCGCGGCGAGGGCCACGAAGATCGCGGTGCCCGGCGTCAGCAGCCCGCGGGTGCGTGACCAGCCGCCCCACACCCGGTCGTGGTCCTCGGGCCACTCCGGCTCGACGAGGTCGGCGAGCGTGAAGCCGTGCCCGTGGAGCAGCCGCACCCAGTCGCCGAGCGTGCGGTGGTGCTCGACGTACGACACCACGCCGGTCGCGTCGTCGACCTCGACGTAGGGGGTGCGGTCCCAGTAGGACTGGGTCGCGGTCAGGCCCGCCTCGCCCGGGTCGTCGGGGAACATCCACCGGGTCGGGTGGGTGACCGAGAAGGCGAAGCGTCCGCCCGGACGCAGCACGCGGGCCGCCTCGGCGACCGCCACGTCGATGTCGCTGACGAACTGCAGTGCACCGAAGGAGCAGAACACGACGTCGAAGCTGCCGTCGGCGAAGGGCAGGTCGGTCGCGGTCCCGCGGACCGAGGGGACCGGGACGCCGGTCTCCTCGTCGAGCCGGAGCGAGTGCTGCAGCTGGCGGTGCGAGAGGTCGAGGCCGAAGCCGCGGCCACCGCGGGTGCGCACCCAGCGTGAGCACTGGCCGGCGCCGCTGCCGACCTCGAGGACGTCGAGGTCCCGCACGTCGCCGAGGATCCCCAGCTCGTCCTCGGTGTGGCCCTCGGGGCCCCAGACGAATCCGGCGTCGCCGAGGAAGGCGCCGTGCGTGGCCTGGTACTCGTCGGCGTAGCGGTCCCAGTCGGGGCCGTTGGCGTGCCGGGACTCGTGCTCGGTGACGGGACGACGCTCGACCCGGACGGACTGGGGCAGGTGGTCCTCCACACCGGAAGCGTACGGGGCGTCGTGCGACGATCCTCCCCGTGAGCGACCTCGGCCCCACCCTGACGCCTCTGGCCGGCGGTCACTCGGGGCGGACGTTCCTCGGCGACGCGGGCGGCGAGCGTGCCGTGGTGCGGGTCTACCCGCCCGGGGACCCCCGTGGCGTCCAGGCGCCGGAGATCGACGGTGCCGTGCTGCGCCTCGTGCGCGGCCTCGTGGCGGTGCCCGACGTCGTGGAGGTGCGCCGGGCGCAGCCAGAGGACGGGTTGCCCGGCCTGCTCGTCACCGAGTGGCTGGCGGGGGAGCGCGGCGACCTGGTGGTCGCGCGACTGGTCGCCGACGGTGACACCGACGGTCTCGCCCGACTGGGGGCGTCGATGGGCAGGCTGGCCGGCACGCTCGCCGGGATGCCCATGCTCCGCCCCGGCACCTTCACCGATGCGGAGCTGGCGCTGGGCGAGCTCCCCGAGGGCGGGCTCGCCGAATGGGTGGAGCTGCACCTGGTCGACTGGTCCGCCCAGGACCGCGCCCGGCTGCGTCGGGTCGCGGGCGCTGCGCAGGACCTCCTCGACACGGTCGGCCGCGCCTGTCTGGTGCACAGCGACCTCAACCCCAAGAACGTGCTGGTGGACCCGGGCACGACGACCGTCGCCGCGGTGCTCGACTGGGAGTACGCCCACGCCGGGCACCCGTGGACCGACGTCGGCAACCTGCTCCGCTTCGAGCGCCACCCGGCGTACGTCACGGCCGTGCTGTCGGCGTGGACCGCCCTGCGCGGTGGCAGCCCGGCGGACCTCCTGGAGGGCGCCCGGGCCGCCGACCTCTGGGCACTGGTCGACCTGGCATCGATGGCCGGCGCGAACCCCGTCGCGGACCGGGCCGAGGTGCTGGTGCGAGCGATCGCCGACACCGGCGACCTGCACGCGTGGCCGTTCGGCCCGTGAGCGTGGCCTGAGCGTGCTCCCCGGTTGGACTCGGGCCCGCGCGGGCGCGTACTCTTGGGTGTTGCGCCAGTCGTCCGCCCGGGTTCCATACCGAGCGAGCCGGGCTCGCCGTGTCGCCGTCACCGACGGTGGCCAGTGAAACAGGCGGCTGCGTGCGTCCGCACGACTCCACCCATCCAAGGAATCACTTCCCATATGACGAGCACGCTCTCCACTCTTCCGGACTACGACGCCCCGCAGGTGGCCGTCAACGACATCGGGTCCGAAGAGGACTTCCTCGCCGCTATCGACGAGACCATCAAGTACTTCAACGACGGCGACATCGTCGACGGCACCATCGTCAAGGTGGACCGTGACGAGGTCCTCCTCGACATCGGCTACAAGACCGAGGGCGTCATCCCCTCGCGCGAGCTGTCGATCAAGCACGACGTCGACCCCAACGAGGTCGTTACCGTGGGCGACAAGGTCGAGGCCCTGGTCCTCCAGAAGGAGGACAAGGAAGGCCGTCTGATCCTGTCCAAGAAGCGTGCTCAGTACGAGCGTGCCTGGGGCACCATCGAGCAGGTCAAGGAGGAGGACGGCGTCGTCGAGGGCACCGTCATCGAGGTCGTCAAGGGCGGCCTCATCCTCGACATCGGCCTCCGCGGCTTCCTGCCGGCCTCCCTCGTGGAGATGCGTCGCGTCCGCGACCTGCAGCCCTACGTCGGCCAGACCCTCGAGGCGAAGATCATCGAGCTCGACAAGAACCGCAACAACGTGGTCCTGTCGCGCCGCGCCTGGCTCGAGCAGACCCAGTCCGAGGTCCGCCACGGCTTCCTGACCCAGCTCCAGAAGGGCCAGATCCGCAAGGGTGTCGTCTCCTCGATCGTCAACTTCGGTGCGTTCGTGGACCTCGGTGGCGTCGACGGCCTCGTCCACGTCTCCGAGCTCTCCTGGAAGCACATCGACCACCCGTCCGAGGTCGTCGCCGTGGGCGACGAGGTCACCGTCGAGGTCCTCGACGTGGACATGGACCGCGAGCGTGTCTCCCTGTCGCTGAAGGCGACGCAGGAGGACCCGTGGCAGCACTTCGCCCGCACCCACCAGATCGGCCAGATCGTCCCGGGCAAGGTCACCAAGCTGGTGCCCTTCGGTTCGTTCGTCCGCGTCGAGGAGGGCATCGAGGGCCTGGTGCACATCTCCGAGCTCGCCGAGCGCCACGTCGAGATCCCCGAGCAGGTCGTCCAGGTCAACGACGACGTCATGGTCAAGATCATCGACATCGACCTCGAGCGTCGCCGGATCTCGCTGTCCCTCAAGCAGGCCAACGAGACCGCCACGGCCGCCGACGTGGAGGAGTTCGACCCGACCCTCTACGGCATGACCGCGACCTACGACGAGCAGGGCAACTACGTCTACCCCGAGGGCTTCGACCCCGAGACGGGCGAGTGGCTCGAGGGCTTCGACGAGCAGCGCGCGGCCTGGGAGGAGCAGTACGCCAAGGCGCACGCCCGCTGGGAGGCCCACGTCAAGCAGCAGGAGGAGGCCAAGCAGGCCGAGGTCGAGGCCGGCGAGGCCACCTCGTACTCCTCCGGTGGCGACACCGCGGCCGAGACCGGTGGCGACACCGGCGGCTCGCTGGCGTCCGACGAGGCGCTGCAGGCGCTCCGCGAGAAGCTGACCGGCGGCTCCAACTGATCCGCTGATCGACTGACACGTTCGAAGGCCCGCCGGGGATTCCCGGCGGGCCTTCGTCGTCCCGTCCGAGCAACCGTCGTTCGCGCCGAGCGGTGGTCGAGGAGGATTCCGGGCCCTCGGAATGCCCCTGGGTCACCGCCCGCCTGCGTGTCGGCGTACGACACTCCGGTGGGCGGTGGCTGAGGGGGATTCTGCGGCTCGCGAATGCCCCTGGGTCACCGCTCAGTGGGTCAGCGAGCGGGTGCGCACCTCGGCGCGCACGACGTCGGACGACGTGTGGCGCGCCCGGGCGCCGAGCCTCAGGGTGGCCGTGCGCTCAGTGGCGCCGGGGCGGCTGGTCACGACCAGGCGCAGGGTGACCGACTCGCCGGGGGAGAGGCTCGGCGTACGCCACGTGCCGGACCGCACCTGACGCGTCACCTCCCGCTTGCCGGCGTACCACCTGCCGGTGATCCACCGACTGCCCGTCGACCCGACGACCCGCATCCGGCCGGAATCGTCGCCGGCATTGCGGATCCGCACCCGGACGGACGTCGACGAGCCGGCGCGCTGGCGCAGGGTGACGGTTTGGTCCCGCCGCGTTTCGTAGCGGTCGCGCCCCATCCAGGCGCCTCCAGGCTTGCGGATCATCGCGTCGGCGACCGCGACGGCCGGCGGCGGGGGCTGGGTGCCGGGAGGCGTCGCGGGGCCGGGCGTGACGGTGTAGGACACCGAGCGGGACGTGGTGTTGCCGGCACGGTCGGTGCCCGTGACCACGAGCCGATGGGTGCCGACGTCCTTGGTGAGCGATGCACCGTTCGGTGCCGAGCCCTGGCAGGTGTCGAGGTTGGACCCACCGGTGTCGCTGCACCCGAACGACGCGGCCAGGTCGGCGCCCTGCTGGACGATCGCTCCGTCGGCAGGGGACGCGATCGCGACATGGGGGGCGATCCTGTCCGGGGCGTCGACCCGCGCGGCGCGGTAGGTGGCGTAGCCGGGCGACGTCAGGCTCCACACGACGTTGCCGTCGGCGTCGAGCTCGGTCGCGTCCGGGGCGTCACCGCCTCCGGGGACGAGCGACGCGTTGTTGGTGCCCACGAGGATGTTGTCGGTCAGCGAGCCACCACCGAGCCGCTGCGCGGAACCGGCGAACTGGCTGAACGCCCCGACCTCGTGGCTCTGCACCAGGCTGGCCTCGCCCGCGGCCTCGTCGAGGCGGTACACGGTGACCCGCGAGTGTGGACGGAACACCTGCACGTCCGGGTCGTAGGGACCGGCGCCGTCCGGGTTCGGGCACAGAGGCTCGTTCTGCAGGGACGTCTGGCCGGACCCGTTGTCGAAGATCTGGATGTCACCGTTGGCGAGCTCGCGGGCGGTGTGCTGGGCGCACGGCCCGGCGAGCGGGTCGTCGTCGAAGGTGAAGTCGCTGCGGCGGCCCCCGAGGCGCCAGATGACCTCGCCGGTCGTGCGGTTGATCTTCATCACCTGGTTGAGGTGGCGGAAGGACAGCAGCAGGTTGCCGTCGTGCATCACCTGCATCGAGTTGAGGTGGGCGTAGTCGCCGAGCGCGTTGATGATCGGGTCAGTGGCGCGGTCCACGTGGTCGCGGCTGTTCCAGGGGAGCAGGACCTCACCCGACGGCGACACCTCCTGGAGCCATGAGTCCGTCTGTCCGTCGTCGGCCTTGATGTACGCCATCAGGATCCGCCCGCCGCCGGGCAGCAGGATCGAGTCGTGGAAGTCGGTCTTCGGCTGGTCGAGCATGCGGTGCGTGGCGACCAGCTGGAACGACTCGTCGTACTCCCGGATGACGTGGTCTCCCCAGAGGTCCTCCGCGAGCGCGACGGCCAGGCTGTAGTGGCCGTTGGGCTGGCGGTTGAGGTCGGAGCTGCCCAGCTCAGTGGTGATGACCTTGGCCGGCACGCCCCGGGCGTCGACCAGGGTGGCGTAGCTGTCCGCGCCGGGTCCGGCGCGGAGCGTCACGGCCGTGTGTCCGGGCTCGGGGCCCGCGCCCGCAGAAGTGGTGGAGATCGGCGGGAAGCCGGCCGGGAGGTAGATCCAGGACTGGTTGGAGGTGCCGGACGTATCGGTGATCTGGACGTTGACCTCCTCCCCGGGGGTCAGGGCCGGCAGGTCCAGGCGCACGCCGTTGCCCACTGGCCGTCCGTTGACCCGGATGGCGGCTGCCGCGTCGCTGGAGGACGCCTGCACGGCGAGCCCCGACCCGGAGGCGCTGGGCGTGACGGCGAAGCGGTCGACCCCAGGGTCGTACGCCGGCCAGGTCGACACGGTGGTGCCGGACAGGCCGGTGACGACCACGTCGTGGACCGGTGCCACCGCCGCCGTGGACTGCGCGGTGAGCAGGGCGGGCACGCTGAGCGAGCCGGCGACGAGTGCGGTGACCACGAGGAGACGCATGGCCACGACCCTAGGCGACCCGCGACGCGGGCCGTGGCACTTCGGTGAGCAGCGGCGGTCGTGGGGGTCGATCGGATAGAACTGCCGCATGACGGGTCACGGCACCTCGGCACTGGTCCTCGGCGGCGGCGGCATCACCGGCATCGCCTGGGAGCTCGGCATCCTGGCCGGGCTCGCGGCCGAGGGGGTGCACCTCGCCGGGGCCGACGTGGTCGTCGGCACGTCCGCCGGATCGGTCGTGGGCGCCCAGGTGACCAACGGGCTGCCGCTCGCCGACCTGTACGCCGGCCAGCTCGAGCCGGCCGACGCCGAGCTCGGCGGCCGGCTGTCCCGCGTGGCCGCGCTGAAGCTGGTCCCTTCCTACGTGCTGCCCGGGACCGGACGGGAGAAGCTGGCGCGGGTCGGGCGCGTGGCCAGTGCCTCGCACGCGCCGGGCAGCGTGGACCGCGAGGGCGTCATCCGCTCACGGCTCCCAGTCCAGGACTGGCCGGACCGCGACCTCAGGATCACCGCGGTGGACACGGTGAGCGGTGAGTTCACCGTCTTCACGCGGGAGTCCGGCGTCGACCTCGTCTCCGCGGTCGCGGCGAGCTGCGCGGTGCCGACGGTCTGGCCGCCGGTCGAGATCGGCGGCCGCACCTACATGGACGGCGGGATGAGGTCGGCGGCCAACGTCGACGTGGCCAGGGGTGCCGAGCGGGTGGTCGTGCTCGCCCCGCTGCCGCGCTCGCTGAGCAGGAAGACCTCGATCCGGGCCCAGCTCGAACGTGTCGGGCCGCGGGCCTGGTCGGTGGTCACCCCGGACGCCCAGGCGCTGGAGGCCTTCGGCCGCAACCTGCTCGACCCGTCGAAGCGGGCGGTGGCCGCCCGCGCCGGCCTGCGGCAGTCGCGCGACCTCGTCGAGCAGGTCCGAGCGGTGTGGGAGGCCTGATGGCCTCCCCGTCAGGCGCGGGGGACCAGGTGCTGGCGGAGGTCCACGTCGCCGAGGTCGTCGATGGCGTGGGTGGTGGAGGAGGGGCCGGCGAAGCGGTCGTGGCGGACGTACCTGACCAGCGCGGAGAACAGGGCGGTCAGGACCAGGAGGGCGAGGATGGTGTTCATGGCAGTAATCATCCGCCCATGAAGTTCCTGCCACCAGTGGCAGGAATGCCAGACTTAGTTGATTTCCTGCCACGCATGGTGCACGCTGAGCCCATGAAGAAGGTCGCGGTCGTCGTCCAGGAGCAGCCCGAGCCGTTCGGCCTCGGCGCGTTGTGCGAGGTGTGGGCCGAGCCCTACCACCCCGAGGACGACAACCCGGTCTTCGACTTCAAGGTGGTTTCGCCCACGCCGGGACGGCTGCGCACGCGGGCCGGGTTCGACCTCGTGGTCGAGCACGGCCTCGACGAGGCGGCCGACGCCGACCTGGTGTGCCTGGCGCCCAAGAGCCGCCACCGCGGGACGTCCGACGAGGTCTCCGAGCTGCTGCGGGCCACCCACGAGCGCGGGGCGATGATCTTCGCGCACTGCTCGGCCACGTTCATGCTGGGGGAGGCCGGCCTGCTGGATGGCCGCCGCTGCACCACGCACTGGCGCTACGCCGCCGAGCTGGCCGCGACGTACCCCGAGGCGATCGTCGACCCCAACGTGCTCTACGTGCAGGACGGGACGATCGTCACGGGGGCGGGTTCGGCAGCGGCGCTCGACGCAGCGCTGCACGTGATGCGGCAGCAGTTCGGCGCCAAGGTGGCGGCGACGACCGCACGCCGGATGGTGGTGCCGCCGCACCGCGACGGCGGGCAGGCCCAGTTCATCGAGCGTGCCGTCCCGGTGTGCGAGTCCGAGGCGCTCGCGCCGCTGCTGGCCTGGATCAGCGCCAACCTCGGCGAGGAGCTCGACGTGGAGACGCTGGCCCGCCAGATGCACATGTCCGGGCGCACCTTCGCCCGCCGCTTCAAGGACGAGACCGGCACGACGCCCTACAGCTGGATCCTCGGCGAGCGGGTGCGGGCCGCGCAGGAGCTGCTGGAGCAGACCGACCACTCGATCGACTGGGTGGCCGGCGAGGTCGGCTTCGGCAACGCAGCGACGCTCCGTCACCACTTCGGTCGCGCCCGGGGCGTCAGCCCCCAGGAGTACCGCCGGACCTTCCGGACTCCTGCCTGATCGCCTCGCGCAGCCTAGGGATGGACGCGTCGCGGGGAGCGAGCGCGGCTGCGCGCTCCAGGTCGGCTGACGCCTCGTCGAGCTGTCCCAGTGCTGCGCGGGTGAGGGCCCGCTGCACCAACGCGGCCGGTCGCCGGGGGAACGTGTCGACCGCGTCGTCGAGCTCGACCAGTGCCTCGTCGGCGCGTTGCTGGGCGAGCAGCGCCGCGCCGAGGGCGACCTGGCTGGCGTACGTGTGCGGCGTCCGGACGAGGCTCTCCCGCGCATAGCGCTCGGTGACGAGCGCTGCCTCGACGTCCCCCGCGCTCGCCAGCGGGGCGAGCCCCTGTGCGGCCAGCATCGACAGGTCGGCGTCCCACGGGCGCCACCGGATCGCGTTGTCGAACTGCTCGGCGGCAGCCGTGGCGTCACCGCGGCCCGCCGCCTCCACGCCGCGCTGGACGCTCCACTCGGAGATGCACGCCGCGGCCAGCACGACGGCGGCCGCCGCGCCCACGGCGGCGACGGTGCGCGCCCTCCAGGCCGGCTCGTCCGTGCGTATCGGCTCGCCGACCAGCACCCCCACGAGCAGCGCGCCCAGGGCCACGGGCCCGGCGGACGTGAAGTTCGGCAGCAGGGCGACACCGCAGGCGAGGACCGCGAGGAGGGAGCCGAAGAGCTCGGGGCGCGCCCGCACGGAGTCGACGCCGAGGCGGACGACGTACGCCGCCACCACGAGGGCGAGGAGCACGAGCGGGACCCCGCCCGCCGACCACGCCTGGAGCAGCCAGGAGTGCGGCGAGTCGACCTGTTGGTACGGCCCCGCCCACCGCACCCAGTCTGCGGTCTCGTAGCGACCGAAGGCATCGAGGTAGCCGCTGGGGCCCACGCCGAGGAGGGGGTGGTCCAGCGCCAGCCGCCATGAGGGTGGCCACTGCAGCAGGCGCCCCTCCACCGTCGTCCCCGAGAGCAGGCGCTCGCGGGTGGAGGGGAAGGCCAGCGTGGCGACGAGCAGGACGGCGAGGCCCGCGCCGGTCGTCACCGCCGTACGACGTCCGCGCACCCGCAGCGCCAGCACCACCAGCACGAGGACGCCCACCAGCAGCGCCGTACGGGACCCGGACGCCGCGACCGTGACGAGCGCGCCCGTCGCGCCCACGAGCGGCGCCGGCGTGTGGTCGCGCAGCAGCGCGTCGCCGAGCACGGCCAGGCACAACACGGCGACCACGCCCTGGTCGGTGGCGTTGCCGAGGACCGACCCACCTCGCGCCCCCGAGCCCAGGGCGAGCAGGTCCAGGTGCACCAGGTCGAGCAGCGCGAGGACGCCCAGCGTGGTGGACACCACGGTGAGGGGCGCCACCAGCGCGCGTGCGTCCCGTGCGGCGACGCGGGCTCCGACCCAGGCCGCGGAGAGGTAGAGCGCCAGGGTGGGGACCCCTTCGTAGCGCGGCCAACGGCCCACCAGCGATGCCACCGGCGCGTCGGACGCGACTGCCGCCGACGCCAGGACCAGCAGTGCGACGAGGACGAGGAGCAGGAGGCGTCGCGGCATCCGCCCTCGTGCCGGCCCCCAGGCAGCACACGCCAGCGCGAGGGCCAGCAGCAACAGCTTGGGGAAGGTGAACCGGCTGAAGCCGTCGGGCCACCACGCCAGGGGTGCGAGGGCGACCAGCCACAGGGCCCGGGCGGACCACCGGTCGGGCGAGAGGCCCGGTGCGCGCGCAGCCGCAGGGACGGAGCGGCTGGTCATGGCGGTGAGTCTGGCACCCGCACTAGTCACTCCTGACCGTTTTTCACCGAAACGGCACGCGCGGCCAACGCGCGGTGCGACGGTGTGCTGCGCCGCTCGGGGCCTCGTCCTGTCGTTCATCGAAGAAGGTGTCATCTTGCGAGACCTACTGGAGCTCAAGCAGCACCCAGTCCTGCTGGCCCGCCGCACCGCCGGCGTGGTGCTGGCGCTGGTCGCCGGCCTGTTCGTGACAGCCGCCCCTGCCCACGCGGCAGACGGTCTCGTCACCGGGACCATCCTGACCGACACCGGCGCGCAGGCAAACCACCTGCACGTCGACGCGTACACGCTCACCGGGAACCGGGTGCGCTCCGAGATCTTCGACAACGGGACGTACCAGCTCAGTGTCCCGGCCGGTCAGTACAAGATCTGCTTCTCCAACCACAACAGCTGGCAGACCTTCTGCGCCGGCGGTGGTGTCATCCCCTCGCAGGGCAGCACTGTCACGGTCGGCGCCGGGGGCACGACCGTCGTCGACGGGCGCGCTCCCGCGCGCGGCACGCTGACCGGCCACCTGACGGAGCCCGGCGGCCAGGATGCCGCGGACGCCACCGTCAAGGCCCTCGTCTTCGACTCGGTCGCCGGCAAGTGGGTCGGCGTGCGCAACGCCAGGACCAACGCGTCCGGCAACTACACGCTGCGGGTCCCTCAGGGCACGTACCGCATCCGCTTCGGTGGCACGGGGGTCAAGTACGGCACGGTCTTCTACCCGAACGCGGCCACCCCGGAGGCGGCCACGGACGTCACGATGCCGGCCGGGCTCACGCTCGGCGGGATCAACGGGACCGTCACCCTGGCCTCGTCGATCTCGGGCACGGTCACGGCTCCCGCCGCCGGATTGACGTCCAACGACCGTCGGATCAACGTCGTCAACCTCAGCACCGGCGCGGTGCGCACCGCCTGGACCCGCGTGAGCGGCCCGTCCATGGGCTACACCGTCTACGGGCTCTCGGCCGGCACCTACCGGGTGTCGTTCGCCCGCGTCAGCGGTGCCGCGTTCGGGCAGGCGCAGTTCTACCAGGGCAAGCCCGAGTCGCTCGGTGCCGGCTCGGCGACGGTCGTCACAGTCGGCCCCGACGAGCAGGTGGGTGGCATCGACGCCACGCTGGTCGACGGTGGCACCATCCGGGGCACGCTCGTCGACCCTGACGGTGCGCCGCTGCGCGGCTGCCGGCTCCAGGCGCTCACGACCGACCACAGCCTCGTCACCCGCGCTGCTCGCTCCCAGTCCGACGGGTCCTTCTCGATCGGCGGCCTCAGCACGGGCAGCTACCGCGTCCGCGTGGTGCCGAACAGGTGGCAGGGCGACTGCCACGGCCAGGTCCGCTTCCACACGGCGACGAACGGCACCATGACGCCCGACGACACGCAGAGCGTGGACGTCGCCGTCCAGGTCGGGGCCGCCTCCCAGGTCGGCACCCAGACGTACGCCACGACGCCCGCGGTCCGCGTCCTCACCAGGCCCTCGATCGGGGGCAACCCGGTCGTCGGGTCGACCCTGAGCGTCCAGGGAGGGACCTGGGCGCCGTCCGACGCCGCCCTCGCCTACGAGTGGCGCGACGAGGACACCGGGGCGCTGCGCGGGTCCCAGGCGACGTACCAGGCACAGGCGGCTGACGCCGGCCGGTGGATCGAGCTGGTCATCACCGGGACCAAGAGCGGATACCTGCCGTACCGGGCCTACGTCGGCAGCGTGAGGATCTCGGCAGCGCCCCCGCCCCCGCCGCCGGTCGTCCCGCCGACGACCCCCACCGTGACGCCCCCGCCCGTCCCGCCGGTGGTGCCGGCTCCCGCCACGATCGCGGTGAAGAAGGCGGCGGTCTCCGGCACGGCCAAGGTGGGCCAGGTGCTCAAGGCCAAGCCGGGCAAGGTCTCGGTGCCCGGCGTCAAGGTGACGTACACGTGGTACGCCGGCAGCAAGGCGATCAAGAAGGCGACCAAGGCCTCGCTCAAGCTGACGTCGAAGCTCAAGGGCAAGAAGGTCTCGGTGCGGATCACCTACACCAAGGCCGGCTACACCACGCTCGTCAAGACGATCAAGGTGGGCAAGGTCAAGTAGCCCGGCCGCCTGGTGGGCCCGACGCGCTGGACCGCGTCGGGCTCACTAGGATGGGCGGGTGACCGCGACTGCGCTGGCCGACCTGTCCGCCGACGACCTCGCCGCGCTGCTCGAGGAGCAGCGTGCGGCCTACGAGGAGCTCACGAAGCGCGGGTTGAAGCTGGACCTCACGCGCGGCAAGCCGTCCGCCCAGCAGCTCGACCTCGCCGACGACCTGCTCCGGCTGCCGACGTCGACGAAGGACTCGCACGGCGTCGACGTGCGCAACTACGGCGGTCTCGAGGGCCTCTCCGACCTCCGCGCGATCTTCGCCGAGCTGCTGTGGGTCGAGCCCGAGCAGGTGGTGGCGGGCGGCAACTCCAGCCTGACGATGATGCGCGACTGCCTGGTCGACCTGATGCTCTTCGGTGGTGTCGACTCCGAGCGCCCGTGGGGCAAGGAGGAGACCGTGCGGTTCGTGTGCCCGGTCCCCGGCTACGACCGCCACTTCACGCTGCTCGAGAGCCTCGGCATCGAGATGGTGACCGTCCCGATGCACGACGACGGCCCCGACGTCGACGCCGTGGAGGCGCTTGTCCGGGACGACGCGAGCTTCAAGGGCATGTGGGTCGTGCCGACGTACGCCAACCCCACGGGGGCCATCGTCAGCCAGGACGTGGCCGCCCGGCTCGCCGCGATGCCGACGGCCGCCGCGGACTTCAAGATCTTCTGGGACAACGCCTACGCGCTGCACCACCTGACCGAGGACGAGGCCAAGAGTGCCGACATCCTCACCCTCGCCTCGGCCGCCGGGCACCCGCACCGGCCGATCATGTTCGCCTCGACCTCGAAGATCACCTACGCCGGCGCGGGCGTCGCCTTCCTGGCGGCCTCGACGGCCAACGTGCAGTGGTACCTCGGGCACCTCGGCAACGGCTCGATCGGCCCCGACAAGGTCAACCACCTGCGCCACGTCGAGTTCTTCGGTGACGCGCAGGGCGTGCGCGACCACATGGCGCGGCACCGCGAGATCATCGCGCCGAAGTTCGCCGAGGTCGACCGGGTCCTCACCGAGCGGCTCGGCGGGCGCGACGTCGCGACGTGGAACACCCCGACCGGCGGCTACTTCGTCAACCTCGACGTGGTGCCGGGCACCGCGAGCCGGGTCGTCCAGCTGGCCAAGGAGGCGGGCGTCGCGCTGACGCCGGCCGGGTCGTCGTTCCCCTACAAGCAGGACCCCGACGACACCAACATCCGACTCGCGCCGACGATGCCGCCGGTCGCCGAGGTCACCGCGGCCATGGAGGCCGTGGCGACGTGCGTGCTGCTGGCGGCGGCCGAGAAGGCCAGCGCGGCCTGACGGCTCACGCGGCCGCGGGCTCGCTGCGCAGGCCCCCGCGCACCAGGTCGGCGTACCTCCCGCCGAGGAGCAGCAGCTCCTCGTGGGTGCCGAGCTCGACCACCCGGCCCCGGTCGAGGACGGCGATCTGGTCGGCGTCACGCACCGTGGAGAGCCGGTGCGCGATGGTGATCGTGGTGCGGGTCCGGGCGACCTCGTCGAGGGTGCCGAGCAGCGCGCGCTCGGTCTCGTTGTCGAGGGCGCTGGTGGCCTCGTCGAGCACCAGCACCGCCGGGTCGCGCAGCAAGGTCCGCGCGATCGCCAGGCGCTGCTTCTCACCGCCGGAGAAGCGGTGGCCGCGCGATCCGACGACGGTGTCGTAGCCCTCGGGGAGCGCGGCGACGACGTCGTGGATGCGCGCCTGCCGGCAGGCTTGCTCGACCTAGGCGTCGGTGGCGCCCGGGCGGGCGTGGCGCAGGTTGTCGCGCACGCTCGCGTGCATGAGGTACGTCTCCTGGCTGACGACGCCGACCAGCTCCGCGAGGTCGGCGAGCGCGAGGTCGCGCACGTCGACCCCGTCGACGGTCACGCGGCCCGAGGTGGCGTCGTGCAGGCGCGGGACGAGGGAGGCGAGGGTCGACTTGCCGCTGCCGGTCTCGCCGACGAGGGCGAGCGTGGAGCCCGCTGGGACGACGAGGTCGATCCCGCTGAGGACGGGGCGGTCGTCGTCGTAGGCGAAGCCGACGTCCTCGAAGCGCACCTCGCCGGCGGCGCCGGCGCGGGGGAGCGCCACCGGTGCGTCCGGCTCGGCGACCTCCACCGGGAGGTCGGCGTACTCGAAGATGCGGCTGAAGAGTGCCATCGACGAGGTGATGTCGACGCCCACGTTGAGCAGCCCCATCAGCGGACGGAACAGCGTGCCCTGGAGCGCGACGAACGCGACCAGGGTGCCGATGGTCATGCCGCCGGAGGTGGCCGGGAACCCTGCGGCGAGGTAGATGGCGGCGGGCACGGCGGCGAAGACCACGTTCATGGTGGCCATCCGCCAGCGACCTGCGAGACGGGAGCGGATCTCGAGGCCGACCAGGTCGGCGGAGGTCTCCTCGAACCTCGCGGTCAGGCGCGGCGAGGCGCCGAGGGTCTTCGTGAGCAGGACACCGCTGACGGAGAGGCCCTCCTCGATCTGCACGTGGAGGTCGGCCAGGCGGCGCTGGCGCTGCGCTGTCACGGCGTGCCGCATCCGGGCGACCTGACGGGTCAGCAGCACGGCGGGCGGCAGCACGACGAGCGAGAGCAGCGCCAGGCGCCAGCTCAGCGCGACCATCGCCACGGCCGTGCCGACGACGACGGTCAGGTTGGCGGCGATCGACGTCGCGGTCTGGGTGACGACGCCCTGCATGCTGCCGATGTCGTTGACCAGCCGTGACTGCACCTCACCGCCGCGGGTGCGGGTGAAGAAGCCCAGCGACTGGCGCTGGAGGTGGGCGAACAGGTCGCTGCGCAGCCGGTGCATCACCTTCTGGCCCACCGCGGTGGAGAGCCAGGTCTGCACGACGCCGATCACGGCGCTCGCCACGGCGACGCCGAGCATGGCGCCGACGCAGAGCAGCAGCAGGCGCACGTCCTGCTGGGGGAGGGCCTCGTCGATGACGTGGCGCACGAGGAACGGCTGGGCCAGCGAGACGAGCGAGCTCAGCACGATCAGGGCGACGACGACCGCCAGGGTGGCCCGGTGGGGCGCGAACAGGCGGGCGATGCGTCGGAGGGAGACGGGGGAGTCCGCGAGCTGTCGCAGGTCTGCGGGGTCGGGACGGCCACTGCGCGAGCGGCGGGCGGGAGTGTGGTCATCCATGCGAGCAGCTCCTCTCTGGAGGTTCCGGAAAAGGTGAGGTAGCCTCACTATGAGGGTGCAACCGACCAGACACCGGAGATACTCCATTCCCCCTGAGGAAGACCCCGCCACCGGCGACCTCGTCATGGCGCTCGCCCGCCGCGTGCGCCGTGCGTACGCGGACTCGCTCGCCGAGTGGCAGGTCACGCCGTGGCAGTCCCGGGCACTCCGGGTGCTGTCGTCGCGACCGGACGGCATGCGGCCGTCCGCGCTGGCCGGCGAGCTGCGCATCGCGCCCCGGTCCGCGACCGAGGTCGTGGACGCGCTGGAGGAGCGCGGCTGGGTCCGGCGGGCGGCAGACCCGACCGACCGCCGGGCGACGACCGTCTCGCTCACATCGGACGGTCTCGCCCTGGTGGCACGGATCGACGCGGTGCGCCGGACTGCCTCCGAGCGGGTCCTGGGCGTGCTCACCGAGGAGCAGCGTCGTACGCTCCACGGGATCCTGAGGCTCGTCGTGGGGGAGGACCAGTGACCGTGCGGGTCGGACTGACCGGGGGCATCGCGTCCGGCAAGAGCACCGTGTCGGCGATCCTCGCCGAGCTCGGGGCGGTGGTCGTCGACGCCGACCTCCTCGCCCGCGAGGTGGTCGCCCGGGGCACGCCCGGGCTGGCGGCGGTCGTCGCGGAGTTCGGCGACGCCGTGCTCACGCCCGAGGGCGACCTCGACCGGCCCGCGATGGGGGCGATCGTCTTCGCCGACCCGGAGGCGCGCAAGCGGCTGGAGGCGATCATCCACCCGCTCGTCCACCGGCGCGGTGCCGAGCTCGAGGCGCAGGCACCCGACGACGCGGTGGTGGTGCACGACATCCCGCTGCTGGCCGAGGGCGGGCGGGCAGGATCGTTCGACGCCGTGCTCGTGGTCGACGTCCCGACCGAGGTCCAGGTCGAGCGCATGGTGCGCGACCGGGGCTGGTCGCGGGAGGAGGCGGAGGCGCGGATCGCGGCCCAGTCGTCCCGTGAGGAGCGACTGGCGATCGCCACCGACGTGATCGACAACACCGGGTCGCTGGAGGACCTCAGGGCCCGCGTCACGCAGGTCTACGCCGACCTCCGCGCGCGTGCCTGACGTTTCCCGATCGGGCCGTGCCGGCAGGTAACCTCCGGGCGTGCGTTCGCTCCGACCCCGTCTGGCCGTCCTCGCATCAGGTGTCCTCCTGGTCACCGGGTGCGCGGCGATGGGGACCGGCGACGGAAGCGGTCCGGCCCCCTCGTCCAGCCCGTCGTCCGGCCCGGCGGCCACGTCCGACGAGCCGACCGCCACCGAGAGCCCGCAGGACCCCGACACCCCGACCTCGTGGGGCCCCACGATCGGCGAGGTCGAGGAGGCGCAGCGGCTGGTCAGCACGTGGTCGCCCGACCAGCTCGCCGGACAGGTGATCGTGGGCCGCTTCCACGGCACCGACCCCGAGGAGCCGGCCGCGATGGTGCGCGACCTGCACCTCGCCGGCGTCTCCATCACGGCCGACAACGTCACCGACCGCGACCAGGTCCTGGCCATGACCTCGGCGGTCGCCGAGGCGGCGGCCGAGGACGGCCGCGACTTCCCGCCGGTCATCGGCGTCGACCAGGAGGGCGGCTACGTCTCCCACCTGCGCGGCATCGCCACCGACTTCCCGCACTTCGAGTCGGCCGGGCTCGCCATCCAGGCCGACCTCAGGTCGGGCCGCAAGGTCACCCGGGTGGCCGCGAGGGCGACCGGCTACGAGCTGCGCGACCTCGGCTTCACCTGGGTCTTCGCCCCGGTGGCCGACGTGACCATCGGGGCCGCCGACCCCACGATCGGCGCCCGGTCCCCTTCGGAGGACCCGCAGGTGGCCGCCCTGGCGACGGCGTACGCCGTGAAGGGCTACGACTCCGCGGGCATCGTCTCGACCGTCAAGCACTTCCCGGGTCACGGCACCGCCACGACCGACAGCCACGACGTGCTGCCGGTCGTCGGGTCCTCGCTGGACGAGATCCGCCGGCACGACCTGCCGCCCTTCGAGCTCGCGATCGCCAAGCACGCCCCCGCCGTGATGATGAGCCACCTCGACCTCACCTCGATCGCCCCCGACGTGCCGGCGAGCATGGCGCCGGAGGTCTACGACCTGCTGCGTGACGACCTCGGCTTCGAGGGTGTCGCCATCACCGACTCGCTCGGCATGGGCGCCGTCGGCGGACGCCAGTTCCCGGCGCTCCAGGCACTGCAGGCGGGCGCCGACCTGCTGCTGATGCCCGTGGACACCGCGACCACGCACCGGATCGTCGTCGACGCCCTCAGGTCGGGCGAGCTCTCGCGGGCCCGGATCGAGGAGGCCGCGGCGCGCGTGGTCGCGCTCCAGATGTGGCAGGCCCGCATCGCAGCGAAGCGGCCCGTGCCCGTCGACGTGGTCGAACGGGCACAGGCCGCGAGCGCGGACCTGCTGTCCGCGGCGTACTAGCTGTCAGGCTCTCGCTGAACTTGTCAGGCCGTGCACGGGCCGACAACTTCAGCGATCCCCGGCCAGCCGGGGATCGCTGAAGGGGGCATGCTCAGGCCGCGAGGTCCGGGTCGCCGGCGCGGCGGAGCTTCTGGAGGGCCTCGCGCTCGAGCTGGCGGACGCGCTCGGCGGAGATGCCGTGGCGCGCTCCGATGTCGGCGAGCTTGTGCTGACGCCCGTCGGCCAGGCCGTAGCGGGCCCGGACGATGTCCGCGGAGCGCTCGTCGAGGATCCCGACGAGGTCGTCGAGCCGCTGGCGGGCCTCGGCGTCCAGGACGTTGAGGTCCGGGCCCGGGGCGGTCTCCTGCGCCATCAGGTCACCGAGCGAGGTGTCGCCGTCCTCGTCGACCGGGGTGTCCAGCGATACGTGCTCGCGGCCCCAGCTCATCAGGTCCAGGACGCGGTCGACGTCCATGCCCAGCTCCGTGGCGATCTCCTGCGGCTCCGGGTCGCGGCCGAGCTGGCGCTCGAGCGTGCGGCGGGCCGAGCCGACCTGGTTGAGCTCCTCGACGACGTGCACGGGGAGGCGTACGACGCGTGCCTGCTGCGCGATGCCGCGGGTGATCGCCTGCCGCACCCACCAGGTGGCGTAGGTCGAGAACTTGTAGCCCTTCGTGTAGTCGAACTTCTCGACCGCACGGATCAGGCCGGTGTTGCCCTCCTGGATCAGGTCGAGCATCGGCATCTGGGAGCGGCCGTACTTGCGGGCGATCGACACCACGAGGCGCAAGTTGGCCTCGATGAAGCGGTCGACGGCGAGGCGACCTTGCTCGGCGAGCCACTCGAGCTCGGCCTCGTTGGCGCTCATCGGTGCGCCGCCCTTGCGTCGGCCGACGCGGCCGGTGTCGAGGAGGTGCTGGGCCAGCAGGCCCGCCTCGATGGTCTTGGAGAGCTCGACCTCGGTCTCGGCGTCGAGCAGCGGGGTGCGGGCGATCTCGTCCAGGTAGAGACCGACGCTGTCGCGGCCCTCGATCTCACGAGTGGTGGTGGTGGTGGTGCGCTTGGCCTGTGCAGTGCTCATCTTCGTCCTCCTGCTTCTCGTGCGATCACCCCGTGTCGCACACCTGTTCCAACACCTGTGTTCGATGCGAGATTCCCGATCGGATGTCGGTGCCTTCATCTGCACTGACGAGCCAGTGCCTGCCGGAGTTGCACGAAACAGGAACTCTCAGGGACTTCTCAGGGGTTCCCCGTCGGCGCCGCGCGCATGCGGGGCCGTTGGCACGGGTCTTCCACAGTCCGGCCCGGGTCCTGTGGAGGGACGGGGGCTCGTCTGTGGAGCGCGGCAGGACTTCTGTGGGCAACCCTGTGGGACCGGAAGTTTGTTCGCCGAACCCCTTGCGGCCCGGGTTGCCGCGGGCATAGAACTCTCCCTACCGAAACCGCCTCCGGGCGGGGTCGGGATCGGATCGGACGAACAGCTCCACACGGCGACTTGCTCGCCGCGCAGGCCTGGTGACGGGGTCGGTGGGAGCCGGGAGGCCGGTTCGGTGGACCGGACGTCACCTTCCCGGTCAAGCCGAGGGGCTCCTGATGCTCATACCATCGGGAGCCCCTCACCCTATTTCCCCCGCAGGGTCGCGACCATGCTCCCGCGGGCGGACGGGCGGTGCAACGACGCCCGGGTGAACGGCGGGTGACGCCCGGGTGAACGGCGGGTGACGCCCGGCTTCAGTCCTCGGGTGGCGGGACGTAGCGGTGGAGTGCCGGGTCGTCGGCCTTGAAGCTGCGCACGGGCCCGGGCGGCGTGTCCGCCGTCTCGAACCGGACGGTCACCACGCCCGAGCCGGAGCCCCACACCCAGCCGGCGCCCATCTCGTCGTGGACGACGTCGGCGCCCGGTGGCCAGGTGCGACGTGGGGGCTCGGGCAGTGCGACCTCCTCGACCTCGTCGGCCTCGGGCCTGTCGCCGAAGAGGTCCTCCTGCACCCAGTCGGCGAGTCCGGACACGCCGACCCCGAGGAGGCGCACGCCACCCGTGGTGTCGAGGTCGCCGAGCAGCGCGCGGGCGATGCGGGCGATCGTGGCGTCGTCGTCGGTCGGGCTGGAGAGGGTGCTCGAGCGGCTGAGGGTGGTGAAGTCGTAGAGCCGGACCTTGATGGTGACGGTGCGGCCGGAGAGGCCGTTCTTGCGGAGGCGGGCGCCGACCTCCCGGGCCTGCCGGGTCAGCAGGCCCTCCATCAGGCGCCGGTCGGTGAGGTCGGTGTCGTAGGTGCCCTCGACGCTGACCGACTTGGCCTCGCGCTCCGCGACGACGGGCCGGAAGTCCTGCGCCCGCGCGAGCTGCCAGAGGCCCTGGCCGTGCGCCTGGCCCAGCAGCCGGACGAGCTCGTCCTCGCTGACCTGCTCGAGCTCGGCGATCGTGTGGATGCCGGCGCGACGCAGGCGCTCGGCCGAGGCCGGACCGACACCCGGGATCACGGACACCCTCATCGGGCGGAGCAGGTCGAGCTCGGTGCCGGGCGCGACGACCGTCATGCCGTCGGGCTTGTCGAGCTCGCTCGCGACCTTCGCGAGGAACTTCGACGACGCGATGCCGACGGTCGCGGTGAGCCCGCCGGTGACCTCGTTGATCCGGCGTCGCAGCTGCTCGCCCACCTCGGTGACCGTGCCGACCTCCAGGTCGGGGAGGTCCGCGGCGGCGAGGTCGACGAAGGCCTCGTCGAGCGAGAGCGGCTCGACGAGCGGGGACAGCTCGCGCAGCGCCTCCATGACGAGCTTGCTCGTCGCGCGGTAGGCGTGGAACCGGCCGCTCAGGAACGCCGCGTGCGGGCAGCGGGCCCGTGCCTCGCGACCGGACATCGCCGAGCCGACGCCGTACCTCCGGGCCTCGTAGGACGCCGTCGACACCACCCCACGGCCGCCCGTGCCGCCCACGATGACCGGCTTGCCCCGCAGCGACGGCTTGTCGCGTTGCTCGACGGCGGCGAAGAAGGCGTCCAGGTCGACGTGCAGGACCGACGCGGTGGTGCGCATCAGGCCCCGCCCACGGGAGCCGGCAACCTCGCTGGAACCGTCGTCACCGGGGCAGTCTCTCAAGATCGCAGGCCACGAACCGTCCACAGGGGCGCGTCCCGGCGCCTTCTCCACAGGGTGCCGGCCGTCGAGGGATCGGTCGTCGGTGCCCGCGGGAAGCGTCCTCGTCATGACCTCGACTCCTCACGACCCCGTCCCGCACCCCTCCACCACCACCCTGCGGGCGCGCACGCCCGGTGACCTGGCAGCGTTCGTGCCGGTCGCCCTCGGCTTCGTGCCTGAGCGGTCGGTGGTGCTCGTCAGCATCGGCGCCGGCCACGGCATGCATGCCCGCGTCGACCTGCCGCACGACCCCGACGACGTCGACGACGTGGTCGAGGCCCTGGTCCGGCCGGCCCGCCGCAACGGCGTCCGCGAGGTGGTGGTGGTCGTCTACGACGACGACACCACGGTGGCCGACGAGGCGGCCTGGGCGCTCCACGGGGAGCTCACGGCCGTCGGCATCACGGTCCGCGAGGTGCTGCGGGTGCACGACTCGCACTGGTACGCCGTCCTCCCGGGCGCGCCGCTGTCGGCTTACCAGGGCGTGCCCTTCGAGCTCGCCGAGCACCCGTTCACCGCCCAAGCGGTCTTCGACGGGCGCGTGACGCACGCCAGCCGTGAGGCACTGCGCGCGACCGTCGCGCCCGACTGCGCCGCCGCGGAGCAGACGGAGGCCGCGCTGGCCACGGCGTCCCCACTGCCATCCGGTGCACTGGCTGCGCTGACCCGGCGCCACCTCGAGCGCGGCACCACGTTCACACGCCCCGAGCTCGCCGCGGTGGCCCTCACCGTGACGTCCGGTGAGCGCCGCGACGAGGCCTGGACCTGGCTGAGCCGCCCGCAGGCCCGCGCGGCCGTCGAGCTGTGGTCCGACGCCGTGCGGCGCCTGCCGACGTCGCACGTGGCGGGACCCGCTGCGGTGCTCGCCTTCGCGGCCTGGCTGGTCGGAGACGGCGCCCTCGCCTGGTGCGCCGTCGACCGCTGCCGGGAGGGCGCTCCGGCGCACTCGCTGGCCTCGCTCGTGGCACAGCTGCTCGACACCGCGACCTCACCGGACACCTGGGAGACGCTGCGCCCGGACACCGGCGGCACGGCCGATCCCGCCGCCTGACTTCCCCCTCGCGGGCGGTTCCCGGCGCTCGTCGCCGTGACTAGGGTGCCGTCATGGGAGAAGAGGTCGACCAGCAGGAGTTCAGCCGGGCGGACCGGACGCGGCACCGCGAGAAGGTCCGCCGCAACCTCGACGTGTTCGCCCGGATGCTCCGCGAGGCGCGCTTCGACACCGACGACCCGATGACCGGCCTCGAGATGGAGCTCAACCTCATCGACGACGCCGGTGATCCGGCCCTGAAGAACGCCGAGGTCCTCGAGGCGCTCGCCGACCCGGACTTCCAGACCGAGCTGGGCCAGTTCAACATCGAGATCAACCTGGCGCCGGCCAAGCTCCGCGAGGGCGGCCTCTCCACCTTCGAGGAGAGCCTGCGGCGCTCGCTCAACGACGCCGAGGAGAAGTCCGCCGGGGTGGGTGCGCACCAGGTGATGATCGGCATCCTGCCGACGCTCGCCGAGGGCCACATGAGCCTGTCGTCGCTCAGCGCGAACCCGCGCTACAAGCTGCTCTCCGAGCAGATCCTGGCCGCGCGCGGCGAGGACATCACGATCAGCATCTCCGGGCGCGAGCGGCTGACCACCACCGCCGACTCCATCGTCCCGGAGGCCGCCTGCACCAGCACCCAGTTCCACGTCCAGACCTCGCCCGACCAGTTCGCCGCCTACTGGAACGCCGCCCAGGCCATCGCCGGCATCCAGGTCGCGGTGTCGGCGAACTCGCCGTTCCTCCTCGGCAAGGAGCTGTGGCGCGAGACCCGGATCCCGCTCTTCGAGCAGGCCACCGACACCCGCAGCGAGGAGCTGAAGGCGCAGGGCGTCCGCCCGCGCGTGTGGTTCGGCGAGCGCTGGATCACCTCGGTGTTCGACCTGTTCGAGGAGAACGTCCGCTACTTCCCGGCACTCCTCCCGATCACCGACGAGGAGGACCCGCTCCAGGTGCTCGAGGACGGTGGCACGCCGACCCTGCACGAGCTGCGGCTCCACAACGGCACGATCTACCGGTGGAACCGCCCCGTCTACGACATCTCTCAGGGGGTGCCGCACCTGCGGGTGGAGAACCGGCTGCTGGCCGCGGGACCGACCGTCGCCGACACCATCGCCAACGCCGCGCTCTGGTTCGGCCTGGTCCGCTACCTCGCCGAGAGCGAGCGGCCGCTGTGGTCGCAGATGTCGTTCTCCGCGGCGGAGGAGAACTTCCACGTCGCCGCCCAGCTGGGCGTCGACGCCCAGGTCTACTGGCCCGGCATCGGCCAGGTGCGGGCCACCGAGCTGGTGCTGCGGCGCCTGCTCCCGATGGCGCGCGCCGGCCTCGACTCCTGGGGCGTGCCCGGCGAGGAGAGCGACCGCTACCTCGGCATCATCGAGCAGCGGTGCCTCAAGGAGACCAGCGGGGCTGCCTGGTTCGTCGACCGGGTGCACGAGCGTGGGGGAGAGGACCGCTACGACGTCCTGCGCGCCACGCTCCTGGACTACCGCGAGCGGATGCACAGCAACGCGCCCGTCCACGAGTGGGACTGACCGCGACGCGCCCCGTCAGGCCGGTCGGCGCAGCCGCCGCCACTCGCGGCGCACGTCGGAGACGGGGTCGAACCAGCCGCGCCTCGTGACGACCACGAGGCCGACCGGAACGCCGAGTGCCGACGCGGCCCACCGCGCCGGACCGAGCCAGCGCAGGTCGTCGTCGTGCGGGCTGAGCTCGCCCGGCCGGGTGAGCCACAACGCCGGCGGCTGCGCCGCCGCGGCTCCGCGCAGGAGCAGCGAGAGCACGACGTCGGCCCGCATTCCCGCGTCGAGCACCGGAGGGTCGTCGACGTGGCGGACGCTCCGGCCGGGGACACCGGCGTGGAGCACCGTGGGGAACCGGCGCCGGGGCTCGCCCTCGACCAGCTCCAGCACGGCCGCGCGCAGCAACCGGTCGGTGCGCCGGTCGATGGGTGCCTGCAGGGTCACGCCCCCACCCTGCCCCAGCGACACCCCGCGGACGCGCGTCTCCACAGGCTGCCCAAGCCCGTCCGTTTCCGTTACGGTGCCAGCAGGTCCACCGCACGGACGCTGTGGCCGCGAGAGGAGACCCCATGGGCACCGTCGTCGTCGGATACGTCCCCAAGCCGGAGGGCGACGCCGCCCTCAGCGCCGGCATCAGCGAGGCCAAGCTGCGCGGCAGCAGGCTCGTCGTAGTGAACTCCCACCGCGGTGGCCAGGAGTTCGACGGCCCCAAGGCCCGCGCCGCCGAGGACGACCTCGAGAAGATCCGGGCGACGCTCGAGGACGCCGGCGTCGAGCACGACATCCGACAGCTGGTGCGCGGGTTCGAGCCCGCCGAGGACCTGATCAGCATCGCCGAGGCCAACAACGCCGAGCTCCTCGTGATCGGCCTGCGCCGCCGCTCGCCCGTCGGCAAGCTGATCCTCGGCAGCAACGCCCAGCGGGTGCTGCTCGACGCACCCTGCCCGGTGCTCGCGGTCAAGGCCCAGTAGCCCACACTCGCGGCGCGGCTCCCCGGCGCGGCTCTGGGGCACAATGCCCCCATGGGCTTCAAGATCACCGGCGACGCGGCCGCCGACAAGGTTCTCGACGACTCCTCGTTCGCCCTGCTGATCGGCATGATGCTCGACCAGCAGTACCCCATGGAGCACGCCTTCCGTGGGCCCGCGAAGGTGCTCGACCGGATCGGCACCTTCGAGCCGCACGCCATCGCCGCGGCCGACCCGGAGGAGTTCGCCGCGATGGCCTCGACCCCGCCGGCCATCCACCGCTTCCCCGGCTCCATGGCCGCACGCCTCCAGGAGGTCGCGCGCATCGTGGAGGACACCTACGGCGGTGACGCGTCGCGGCTGTGGACCGAGGCCGCCGACGCCAAGGACCTGCTCAAGCGGGTGATGGCACTGCCCGGCTTCGGCAAGCAGAAGGCGCAGATCTTCGTGGCGCTGCTCGCCAAGCAGCTCGGCGTACGTCCCGAGGGCTGGGAGGCCGTCGTCGGCGACTACGCCCTGGACGGCCACCGCTCGGTGGCCGACGTCGTCGACGCGGACTCGCTGCAGAAGGTCCGTGACTTCAAGAAGGCCAAGAAGGCCGCCGCACGCGCCGCGGACTAGGTGGATGCCGGGACGTGAGGAGGGCCGTGGCAGAATGACCGCGCGGCTCTTGACGTCACCGGGCCTCGCCGCGCCCCGAAGCTGTTTGACGAGAGGTGTTCGTGTCCTCACACGCACGCAAGTTGCTCCCCGCGGAGGTGCTGACGCACCCCTCCATCGCCGCTCTGGTCGCCGGCGGCGCCCCGACTGGCACCGTGTCCCCCGAGGACGTACGTCGCGCGAGTGACGAGGCCGGTGTCGAGCCCAAGCACCTGAAGGCGCTCCTCGTGCACCTCAGCGGCCTGGGCATCTCGGTGCAGGTCGACGCCACGAGCCTGCGGGCGGTCGCCGCGACCAGCAAGCGCTCCGGCACCTCGGCTGCCGCGAAGAAGGCCCCGGCGAAGAAGGCGGCCGCCAAGACCGCCGAGGCTCCGGCCAAGAAGGCTCCGGCGAAGAAGGCTGCCGCCCCGGCCAAGAAGGCAGCGGCGAAGAAGACCGCCGACGCCCCCGCGGGTGACGAGGTCGTCGACCTCGGCGCCGACGCCGCGGTCATCGGCCCGGACGGCAAGAAGGTCCTGCCCGACATCCCGGACGACCAGTTCGAGAAGGACGTCGCGGCCGACCCGACCATCAAGGAGGACGAGAAGCAGGCCTTCACCGTCTCCGCGGCCGACGAGACCGACGAGCCCGAGCAGCAGGTCATGGTGGCCGGTGCCACCGCCGACCCCGTCAAGGACTATCTCAAGCAGATCGGCAAGGTCCCGCTGCTCAACGCCGAGATGGAGGTCGAGCTCGCCAAGCGGATCGAGGCCGGCCTGTTCTCGGAGGAGAAGCTCGCCAAGGGCGGCCGGATCAGCGCGAAGATGCTCGAGGAGTACGAGTGGATCGCCGAGGACGGTCGCCGCGCCAAGAACCACCTCCTCGAGGCCAACCTCCGCCTCGTGGTCTCGCTGGCCAAGCGCTACACCGGTCGCGGCATGCTCTTCCTCGACCTGATCCAGGAGGGCAACCTCGGCCTGATCCGCGCGGTCGAGAAGTTCGACTACACCAAGGGCTACAAGTTCTCGACCTATGCGACGTGGTGGATCCGCCAGGCGATCACCCGCGCGATGGCCGACCAGGCCCGCACCATCCGCATCCCGGTGCACATGGTCGAGGTCATCAACAAGCTCGCCCGCGTGCAGCGCCAGATGCTCCAGGACCTGGGCCGCGAGCCCACCCCGGAGGAGCTGGCCAAGGAGCTCGACATGACCCCGGAGAAGGTCATCGAGGTCCAGAAGTACGGCCGCGAGCCGATCTCGCTGCACACCCCGCTCGGCGAGGACGGCGACTCCGAGTTCGGTGACCTGATCGAGGACTCCGAGGCGATCGTCCCGGCCGACGCGGTCTCGTTCACCCTGCTCCAGGAGCAGCTGCACGCCGTGCTCGACACGCTCTCCGAGCGCGAGGCGGGCGTGGTGTCGATGCGGTTCGGCCTCACCGACGGCCAGCCCAAGACGCTCGACGAGATCGGCAAGGTCTACGGCGTGACCCGCGAGCGGATCCGCCAGATCGAGTCGAAGACGATGTCGAAGCTGCGCCACCCCAGCCGGTCGCAGGTCCTGCGCGACTACCTGGACTGAGCACCCGGCTCCGTCGCACCCGAAGCAGCGTCGCCCCGATGGGCGGCGCTGCTCGGCATTTCGGGCCCGCCCGCACCCCTTGACGCCGGATCGCGCCAGGCGGACGATGCAAGAACGCGAACGACGATTCGCGTTCATGGATCTCGGGAGGGCCCATGCTCGGACACAGCGCTCGTGACCGGTCGGCACTGGCCGGCGTGCTCCTGCTCGCGACGGGGGCGCTGGCCGCGCTCGCGCCGCCCGCGCAGGCCGACCCGCTGCCACCGACAGCGGTGGCGATGGGGGACAGCTTCATCAGCGGCGAGGGCGCCGGCGCCTACCAGGCCGTCACCGACCAGTCCGGTGTGGCGCAGGGGTTCCCCCGCTGGTCGGCGTCCAACAGCAACGCCTTCTTCTGCCACCGCTCGGCCAACGCCTCGATCCAGGTGGCGGACCTGCCGGGCATCACCCACCGGGTGAACCTCGCCTGCTCGGGCGCGCAGCCCGCCGACATGGCGTCGGCCTCCACCGCGCGTCCCGCCGGACGTACGGTCGCCGCCCAGATCGCTCAGCTGCGGAGCGTGGCGCAGACCGGCGACATCGACCTCGTGCTGCTGGGCTTGGGGTCCAACAACAGCCAGTTCACCTTCGGCGGCGTGGCCGCGGAGTGCGCCGGCCGCTTCGTGGCCGACGGCTACACCGGCTGGTGGGAGGTGTGGATCCACTTCGCCAACTGGGTCACCGGCGCCGAGCTCAACGAGCGGGCGTGCAGCGACGCCGACTTCGCGACCGCGACCCAGCTCGCGGCAGCGCGGGCGGAGACGACGGCCGCGGTGCGCCAGGTCCTCGACGTCCTCGACGAGGTGGACGCCGACGGCGACCACCGGGTGGTCCTCCAGGACTACACCAACCCGCTGCCGCCGGCGTACGCCGAGCAGTACCGCACCGAGGACGGCCGCAGCGACACCCGGGACAAGTACCGTGCGCTCGTCGACGAGAGGTACGCCGCGGGCTGCCCCGCCGACATCGACTCCCTGGCGCCGGCGCACCGGTTCAGCCAGAACCTCGGTGGTCTCGTCGCAGGAGTGGCGTCGACGCTCCAGGCCGAGCGGCCCAGCGCGAAGATCACCTACCTGAACGTGCAGCGGGCATTCGACGGCGCCCGGCTGTGCGAGCAGCCGGGCAGCCCGGGCAACTCGCTCGCCACGCCGCTGCGGGTGATGGACGGCCCGAGCGGGGTGCACGTGCAGAGCTTCACGCCGTACGACAAGTTCGACATCAAGCGGGTCACCGACACCTGCCAGTCGTACTACCAGACCTGCCAGGAGTCCTGGCACCCCAACGCGGCGGGTCAGCGGGCCCTCGGCACCTGCCTGCGGGGCGCGTGGCTGGCCGGCGCCCGGAGCGTCACGTGCGTGCGCAGCGGGTCCGGGGCCATCATGGTCCAGTGAGTGGCACTCGGCGCAGCCCCCAGCAGGACCGGTCGCGGGAGACGGTCGACCGGATCCTGGTCGCGGCCGAGCACGAGATCGGCGAGCGGGGCGTGGCCGGGGCGAGCACGACACGGATCGCCGCGCGGGCCGGGCTGTCCGTCGGTGCGCTCTACCGCTTCTTCGAGGACAAGGCCGCGATCGTGGACGCCCTCGCGAACCGCTACCTCGAGGCGGTCGCGCCCGCCTACACCGAGGTGGTGTCGGGGATCGCGTCCGTCGCCGACCTCAACGACGCCCTCGGCGAGCTGCTCCGGCGCGCCGCAGCGCTCCAGGAGGAGCACCCCGGCTACTACCGGCTCACCGAGGAGCTCTCGCCCGACCGCGGCGACTCACCCGCCCACGCGGTCCGCGAGCACCTGGTCGACCTCTTCACCGACGCGCTCCGCGGGACCGGGGTCGAGCAGTCGCCGGGCGAGCTGCGTCGCGTGGTCGAGCTCTGCATCGAGACGGTCCGCCACACCCTGGCGCACCGCCCGCCGGGACACGACGACCGGGAGCCGTCGCTGCGCGAGGTCGAGCTGATGCTCCGCGCCTACCTGGACGCCCGGCTGCAGTGACGGCCGTGGCCCGCCCGGGTCGCGTGGCCGTCGCGGTGCCGGCTGCGCTCCTCCTCGCCGCCTGCTCGGCCGACCCGGCGCAGCCGTCGCGGCAACCCTCCGACCAGCCCGCCGTCGCACGCTCGACGACGCCCGAGCCGTCCGCGAGCCCGTCGGTCGAGCCCGAGCCGCAGCCGACGCCCGTCGCGCCCGACGACCTCGACGTGTCCACGGCGACCGGGACCGTACGCCACCTGGCGGGCGTCGTCGGCCCGCGCGAGGCGACCGGCCCGGCGTTTGCCCGGGCGGCCGACTGGGTGGCCCGGGCCTTCGAGCGCCAGGGCTACGACGTCAGTCGCCAGCGGGTCGACGTGCCCGCGGGGGAGTCGTGGGGCGTGCCCGTCTCCGCCGGCCGCTCGGCCAACGTCGTCGCGACGCCACTCGGGTTCGACCCCACCGAGCCGCACCTGGTGGTGGGCGCGCACCTCGACACGGTCCCGCAGGCGCCGGGCGCCGAGGACAACGCGTCGGGGGTGGGCGTCGTGCTGGCGGTCTCCGCCGCCGTGTCCGGCCGGCGCACCCGGCTGCCGGTCGTCTTCGTCGCCTTCGGCGCCGAGGAGCCGCGGGGTCCGTCGGACGACGACCACCACTACGGCTCGCGGAGGTACGTCGCCCTGCTGGCGCCCGCCGAGCGGGCCGCCGTGCGTGGCATGGTCTCCCTCGACCGGGTCGGGGTGGGCGCCACGGTGCCGGTCGGGTCCGCCAGCGACGGTGACCCCGTCCAGCGCAGCCTGCTGGCCGCGGCCCGACGCGCGGGCGTGCCCGCCGTCCCCGACCCGGGCCAGCGCAGCAGCGACCACTGGTCGTTCGTCCGCAACGGCCTGCCCGGCGCCCGCCTCGGCTCGACGCCGTACGCCGGCTACCACTCGGCGGGCGACGTCCCGGCCGTGGTGGAGCGCGCGCAGCTCGAGCGGGTGGGTCGGCTCCTGCTGGAGTGGCTGGCGCCGCGCTGACCGCTCACGGAGCGAGGCCGGCGCATGCCCGGAGCGACTCGCGGTCGGTCCGGAAGGCGCGGGCGTCCGCGGGCGTGGCGGCCACCGGCAGGCCGGCGACGCCGATCCGCGCGGGTGCCCAGACGGCGCGCACGACGTCCGGGGGACGCGCGTCCGCGGCGCGCGGCCGGACCGTCAGGTGGAGCACGCCCGTGCGCGACGTGGCGGCGTCACCGGGGGAGTACCAGGCGTAGTTGCCCAGCCCGTAGGCGACGTAGCTGCCGCCCAGTCGACCGTCCCCCTGCAGGCGGTGGGCGTGCGAGCCGACCACGATGTCGGCCCCGGCCTCGACCAGCGACCTCGCCAGCGAGCGCTGCTCGGGGCTCGGGCAGCGCTGACCCTGGATGCCCCAGTGCAGGTAGACCACGACCACGTCTGCGGTCTCCCGGGAACGGCGTACGCCGTCGAGCAGCCGCGCCGGGTCGAGGGCGACGGCGATGCCGGCCCGCTGCCCGGTGGCCGCCCAGTGCCCCGTCGGGTCGGCCGTCGGGTCCTGGTCGGCGACCGAGGCGGCGAGGGTGGCGACCACGGTGCCGCGGATCGTCGAGATCGCGGGTGCGAAGGCCTCGTCGGCGTCGCGGCCGATGCCCACGACCGACAGCGGCTGCTCTGCCCGCGCGGCACGACGGACTGCCGCGAGCGTGCTGGGGAGCCGGGCGCGACCGAGGTCGAGGGCGTGGTTGTTGGCCATGCTGGCCACGTCGACGCCCGCGGCGGCCACCGCCTCGAAGGCTTCCGGCCCGGCGGAGAAGGTGAAGCGCTTGCCCGGCTCGGGACGACCACCCGTGCCGACCGAGGTCTCGAGGTTGACGATGGTGAGGTCGGCCGCCGACAGGGCGGCGGAGACCGGCGCGAGCGCCGAGGCCGGGTCGCGCAGGCGGTCGGCGAGGGGGCCCTCGAAGTGGATGTCCCCGGCCAGCGCGATGCGGATGGGGCGGGTCGCTGCGTCGGGGGTCGGGGTCGGCGTGGACGTCGGCGTGGGCGTGGGCCTGGACGTCGACGAGCGGACCGGCTGCTCTGCGCGCGGCGTGTCGACGGCGGAGGTGCACCCGGCCAGCGTCGCAGCGGTGGCCAGGACGGCGGCCACGCCGGTCGGGCACCTGCCCCGGACCCCCGCACCCGCCATGGCCCCATCGTGCCACCGCGTGGACGGCGCACCCCCGCAAGTGGGTGGACGGCGTGGGGGTGGGTGGTGCCACACTCGAGGCATGAGGACTCGGATCTCGGTTGCCGCACTGTCCGCACTCACGCTCGTCGCACTGGCGTCACCACCGGCCAGCGCGGAGTTCTTCTCGATCGACGACCCGGCCGACGCCAGCGGCTCGCTGACCGACATCACCGCTCTCGAGGCCAACCACGGCAAGGACAACCTCCTGGTGAAGGTCCGCTTCACCGAGCTGATGAGGTCGAGCGCGGCCGGGGTCTCGGTGTTCATCGACACCGACCGCGACGTCAAGGGGCCCGAGCTGGTGCTCAGCAGCGGGCTGGGCGACGGCACCGACTACGTCCTCACCGAGGCCGAGGCCTGGCGGGGCAGCGACGACCGGGTGCGGTGCGACTACACGGCTCGGCCCAAGTGGGGCCAGGACGTGTTCCGCGCGGTCATCAGCCGTGACTGCTTCGACCGGGACCCGTCCGTGCGGGTGTCGGTGAAGATGGTCGACCAGGCCGACGGCTCCGGCCCGATCGTCGACTGGGTGCCCAAGCGGCACCGGTGGACCCTGCCGATCGGCTCCGGGCTCAGCACCTGAGCCGTCAGGCCGCCGCCACCAGCCCGACCGCGACCCCGCACAGCAGCAGGCCGAGGCCCTGCGAGGCGTGGATGCGCTCGCGCAGCACCACGGCGGCCAGGGCGATCGTGATCGCGGGGTAGAGCGAGGTCACGACCGAGGCGACCGTCAGCAGCCCGGTCTGGGTGGCGAGCAGGAACGCCAGGACCGCCCCGGTGGCGAGGACGCCCGCGACCACGCCCCACGCCTGCGAGACGTCGTACGGCAGCCAGCGGCCGCCGAGGACGGCCGCGGTCGCGGCGACGCCCACCACCGCGACGCCCTGCGCGACGGCGAGGGGTGCGAAGCCAGCGCTCTCGGGGACCTGGCCCATGGCTGCGAACAGCAGGCCGAACCCGACGCCCGCGAGCACCCCGTCGAGGATCCCCGCCGCGAAGTCGCCGGCACCGTCGGGCTCCCGGCTGACCAGCCAGATGCCCGGCACGGCCGCCAGGATCCCGAGCCACACCAGGAGGTCGGGCCGCTCGCCGGTGGCGACGCCCACGCACACCGGCAGCAGGGCGGCACCGACGGCGGAGATCGGGGCCACGACCCCCATCCGCCCGGCCGCGAGGCCGCGGTAGAGGAAGGCTCCGCCGGCGCCGCTGCCCACGCCCGCGAGGGCACCCCAGAGCAGGTCGGTCCGGCTGGCGGACCCCTCGGTGGCCAGCGCCAGCACGACCGCGCCCACGAAGGCCGCGACGGCACCGACGAAGGCGACCGGCCACGCCGACGTACGACGTGAGGCGAGGCCGCCGACGAAGTCCGAGAGCCCGTAGGCGAGGGCGGCGGCGAGGGAGAGCAGGACCGCCATCAGGTGAGCACCACGCCGACGGCCCACGTGACCGCGGCCAGGCAGGCGGCGACCAGCTCGATCAGGATCGACACCCCGACGGCCTTGAGGGCCGCGGTGGTCGACGGCCAGGCCTGGGCGGCACCGACCCGGGCGCGCTCGGCGAGGTAGACGCCGAGCACGAAGCCGATGAACAGGCCCACGACCGGGACCACGAAGAACCCGACGAACGCCAGCAGCGCTCCGACGAGCAGCGTGCGGTTGGGGACGCCCGACGCCTTGAGCCGGCGGCCCGGGACGAGGTACTTCACGACCGTGCCGGCGGCCAGCAGCGTGGTGGCCACGGCGAAGACGACCCAGCCGGTCGAGGTGCCGATCTCGAGCGCCCACACCAGGATCGCGCCGAGGACCAGCACCGAGCCCGGCAGGACGGGGACGATGATGCCGGCGATGCCGACGGCGATCAGCACGGCGATCAGGATCTCGGTCAGGCTCACGGGAGAAGCCTCCCAGACCCGCCCCGGGACGCAGAACGGCCCCGGAGAGCTGAGTCCGGGGCCGTTCGGGAAGTCGGTGCGGGTGGTCGTGCTCAGGCCTCGCTGCCCGCGGCGGGGGTGCCCAGCTTGTGGGTCTCGTCGTGGACGCTGGCCGCGATCTCGCGGAGCTTCTCGCCGTGCTCGCGAGCGTGGTGGGCGCAGAAGAGCAGCTCGCCGCCGGTCTGGAGCTCCACGCGGAGGTAGGCCTGGGCGCCGCAGCGGTCGCAGCGGTCACCGGCCGTCAGCACGGCCTGGGAGGGTGCGGTGGCAGTGGTCACGTCAGCCTCATTTCTGTTCATCGGTGTCTGGCCCAACGTAGCCAGTGGGGCAAAGATTCCCCTCCGGCGTTTCAGCTTCGAGAACGCTTGAAGTCAATCACGTCACACTCCGTCGCGCTGGCGTTGTCCTCAACCGTGGACGTGCCGTTGCAGAAGTGAGACCAATCGGTGCTGGGTGGTGCGGTGTGGCGTGCCCCACGCTAGTCCGCGCCGGGCGGCGACCGGAGCAGGCGTGCCTCCGTCGCCGGGCGGCGTGTCGCGGGTAGTGTCGAGTCGTTCCACATCTGTGGTTCGTAGTACCCCGTTCCTCCAGATTTCACGTACGACAGGACCTCCGTGGCGGCACCGGCAGACAACACCTACAACGCAGCACACCTCCTGGTCCTCGAGGGCCTCGACGCGGTGCGCAAGCGGCCGGGCATGTACATCGGCTCGACCGACACGCGCGGCCTGATGCACTGCCTGTGGGAGATCATCGACAACGGCGTGGACGAGGCCCTGGCCGGCGTCGCGCACCGCGTCGAGGTCACGCTGCACGACGACGGCTCCGTCGAGGTCTACGACGACGGGCGCGGCATCCCGACCGACAAGGAGCCCAAGACCGGGCTCTCGGGCGTCGAGGTGGTCGCCACCAAGCTGCACGCCGGCGGCAAGTTCGGCGGCGGCTCCTACGTCGCGACCGGCGGCCTGCACGGCGTCGGCCTCTCGGTCGTCAACGCGCTGTCCGCGCGGATGGACATCGACGTCGACCGCTCGCCCTCCCAGCAGGGCCTGTCGTTCCAGCGTGGCGTGCCGGGCGTGTTCGACGGCGAGGGGCCCGGGGCCGCCTTCACCCCGACCTCGGGCCTGACCCGCAAGGGCAAGCGTGTCGCCAAGGGGAAGACGGGCACGCGGATCCGGTTCTGGCCCGACCGCCAGATCTTCACCAAGGACGCCCGCTTCGAGATGGACGGCCTGCTCGGTCGCGCCCGCCAGACGTCGTACATCGTGCCGGGGCTGGAGCTGGTCATCCGCGACCAGCGCAGCGAGGAGATGGTGGAGGAGAAGTTCCGCCACGACGGCGGCATCGCCGAGTTCGTCGACTTCCTCTCGCACGGCGAGCCGGTGACCGACATCCTGCGCCTGCAGGGCACCGACACCTTCACCGAGACGGTGCCGCTGCTCGACGACAAGGGCCACATGACGCCGCAGGAGGTCGAGCGCGAGCTGACCGTCGACGTCGCGGTGCGGTGGGACACGGCGTACGACACCGAGCTGCGCTCGTTCGTCAACGTGATCGCCACCCCCAAGGGCGGCACGCACGTGAGCGGCTTCGAGGCGGCGCTGACCAAGACCTTCAACGACGCGATGCGCGGCGCGAAGGTGCTCAAGGCCGCCGACACCGACGTGATCAAGGACGACGTCCTCGAGGGCCTCACCGCCGTCGTGACCGTGCGCCTGGCCGAGCCCCAGTTCGAGGGGCAGACCAAGGAGATCCTCGGCACCCCGGCCGCGCGCAGCGTCGTGCGCAAGGTGGTGGCCGGCGAGCTGAAGTCGTTCCTCACCTCGACCAAGCGCGCCGAGAAGGCGCAGGCCAAGCTGCTGATGGAGAAGGTCGCCGGCGCGTCGAAGACCCGGCTCGCCGCGCGCCAGCACAAGGAGAACCAGCGCCGCAAGAACGCCCTCGAGTCCTCCGCGCTGCCGGCGAAGCTCTTCGACTGCCGCAGCACCGACACCGAGCGCACCGAGCTCTTCATCGTCGAGGGTGACTCGGCGATGGGCACCGCCAAGGCCGCGCGCAGCAGCGAGTTCCAGGCGCTGCTGCCGATCCGCGGCAAGATCCTCAACGTCCAGAAGGCGTCCGTGGGCGACATGCTCAAGAACGCCGAGTGCGCCTCGATCATCCAGGTCGTCGGCGCCGGGTCCGGGCGGACCTTCGAGCTCGAGGCGGCGCGCTACGGCCGGATCATCCTGATGGCCGACGCCGACTCCGACGGCGCGCACATCCGGTGCCTGCTGGCGACGCTGTTCTTCAAGTACATGCCCGAGCTGGTGCGCGACGGGCGGCTCTACTCAGCCGTGCCGCCCCTGCACCGCATCGAGCTGTCCAACCCGAAGAAGGGGATGGACAAGTACATCTACACCTACTCCGACGACGAGCTCCAGCGGAAGCTCGCCGAGCTGAAGAAGAAGAACCTGCGGTGGAAGGACCCGGTCCAGCGCTACAAGGGCCTCGGCGAGATGGACGCCGACCAGCTGGCCGAGACCACCATGGACCCGCGCCACCGGACGCTCCGCAAGCTGACGATTGACGACGTCGACGAGGCCAGCCGGGTCTTCGAGCTGCTGATGGGCTCCGACGTCGCGCCCCGCAAGGAGTTCATCGTCCAGGGCGCCTACGAGGTCGACGTGGAGACATTGGACGCCTGAGACCGAGGTGGTTGGGCGTCGGATCCACGCTCGGTCCCCGATGGACTTCCACGCACACGAGTGGAGGTTCGGGCCGCTGGGGAGCCGCCCACGCTCGGACGCGGATGGACTTCCGCGCGTGTGGGCGGACGTTCATCCGACGGTCAGGACGGCTGCCCGGGGCGGGTGCCGGCGGAGCGATTAGGATCCGGGCATGTTCGACGCTGCAGGGCTGCTGCTCTTCGTCGTGCCGGTCTACGGGGCGGCCGTGTTCGCGCTGTACTGGATCATCCGGCTCGCGGTGCGCCACGGCACACTCGACGCCTACCGGATCGACCGCACCGACCAGCGGATCGCCGCCATGCAGGCAGACCCTCAGCGAGGCCGGGCGACGTCCGGCGACTGACGTACGCCGTCGGGTCCCGGTGACGCTTCACCATGGGATGTCGGTCAATGGGCGCTTGCCATGGTCACCTGACCCGGACAAGCGCCTGTTCGCCGACATCCCATGATGAACAGGCGAGGCGGTCACACGTGCTGGGTGAGCAGGCCGGTGTCGACGTCGTAGAGGAACCCGCCGACGCTCGCCCGGTCGGCGATCAGCGGGTGCGTGCGCACCTTGGCGACGTCCTGGCGCAGCTGGTCGAGCTGGTCGGGCACGACGCCGAACGACTGCCAGCTGGCGTCGGTGCCGGCGGACTCGCCCACCTTGACCCGCAGCTCCTCCTCCGACGCGGAGGCCATGGCGCAGCGGGTGTGCGGGACGACGAGGATGCGCGAGACGTTGAGCAGGTGCACGCCGAGCACGAGCGCCTCGAGCGCCTGCGGCGTCACCCGGCCGCCGGGGTTGCGGAAGATCTTGGCGTCGCCGTGCTTGAGTCCGAGCATCCGCAGTGGGTCGATGCGGGAGTCCATGCACGTGACGAGGGCGATCCCGGCATGCGCCTTGCCGTCGAAGCCGCCGAGGTCGAAGGAGTCCGCGAACGCGCGGTTGGCCTGCATGAGGTCGGAGAAGTCGTCCACGCCCCGCAGGCTAGCGAACCTCAGGCGTGGCCCGAGAACACGTCTCGTGCGGCCAGCCGGGTCGGCCGGACCTCGCGGAAGACGACGAGCGCGAGCACGCCCGCCACGACCGCGCAGCCGGCCGCCCCCCAGAAGACCGCGTGCTCCTGGGCGATGCCGGCGACCCGCAGGAGGTCGGAGAAGGCCTTGCACTTGCTCTTGCCGTCGCAGACCTCCTGCACCGGCGGGATCGCGAGCTGCTCGGAGTAGTAGCGGCGCAGGCCGATCGTGGTGAGCGCCGAGATGCCGATCAGCATGCCCACCATCCGCGCGACCACCACGAAGGCGCTGGCCACGCCGTGGACGTCGTCGTCGGTGAAGGCCAGCAGGGCGGCGTTGACCGGCGCGAGGGCGAGGCCGAAGCCGAGGCCACCGGTGATGAGCGCGAGGTTGGCGATCGGCTCCTCGATCGTGGTCAGCCCCCAGCGCGTCATCAGCACGAAGCCGGCCGCCGCCATCGCCATCCCGATGGCCGTGACGACGCCCGGGGACAGGGAGCGGATCAGGTAGCCACCGACGACGGCGCCCACCGGCAGCGCCAGCAGGAACCGCACCAGGACCAGTGCAGCGGGGAGCTGGTCGTCGGGATAGACCGTGGTGCGGGCGAAGAGCGGGATGTCGATGAGGGCGGCGATCAGCGCGGCGCCGACGAAGAAGCTGACCAGCAGCGCCCCCCACGCCGGCGTACGCCGCAGGGCTCCGCGGGGCACGAGCGGGCTGGCGGCGCGGCGTACGTGCCAGGTGAAGGCAGCGGCCGCCACGAGCGCGCCGAGGAGGTACCAGCGCCCGCGCGGCGAGAAGACCTCGACCTTGGGGTCCGCCGTGGCGAAGGCCAGGATCACCCCGCCGAGCGCGAGGGCCAGCAGCAACGCACCCACCAGGTCGGCCTCGAGCAGCACGCGCGTCCAGCCGCGGAGGTCGAGCAGCGGACGGCGCGCGAACCAGCACCAGGTGAGGAGCAGGGCGAGGGCTGCGACGGTGATCGCGCCGATCGGGGTGAGCCAGCGGCCGTCGCCGGCGAAGGGGATGAAGAGCCTGCCCCAGGTGAGGTCGCGCATCAGCACGGAAGGACGAAGGAACACGACCAGGGCGCTCGCCAGGGTCGCGAGCAGGAGCAGCAGCCCGACCACGTCGGGCCGCCGGAGCCGCCGCTCGCGGTCCGCGGCGGGTGAGAGCGTGCGTACGGCCGCTGCGAGCACCAGCCCGACGGCGAGGTTGATCGCGAAGATCGCCCGCCAGTCCGCGACCGCGAGCACGGCCGCGCCGAAGAGCGGGCCCACGACCGAGCCGATCTCCTGCACCGCCGAGACGACGCCGAGCGGGATCCCGCGGCGCTCGACGGGGTAGAGGTCGGCGACGAGGGCGAGCGTGGCCGGCACCAGGCCGCCACCGCCGACTCCCTGCAGGAAGCGCCCCGCGACGATGCTGGGCATGTCGTAGGCCAGCGTCGTGATCAGCGAGCCCAGCGCAAAGAGCACGAGCGCCATGACCAGCACCGGGACGCGGCCGCGGAGGTCGGCGATCCGGCCGATGAGCGGCAGCATCGCGACGTAGCCGAGCAGGAAGCCGCTGACGATGGGCGCGGCCCGCTGGAGCTGGTCGATCGGGACGCCGACGCCGGTCATCATGTCGGGCAGCGCGAGCACGACGACGTACGTGTCGGCTGCCGCGAACGCCACGGCGACCGCCGCGATCGACAGGAGGAGCCGCGAGGTGCGCGAGACGTCCCCGGTCGCAGCCGGGCCGACGCTCACGGCGCGGTGATCTCCTTCTCGGTGCCGTAGGCGTCGAACTCCACGGTGTAGGTCATCGGGTCGGTGTGGGGGTAGAAGACGCCGGTCAGGGTCGCCTTGCGCAGCTCCCCGTCGTCGTTGACCTGCCACTCGACGTCGAAGGCGTCACCGGCCGAGGAGGGGATGACGGCGTCCATCGCGTCACCGGGCACCGTCCCTGAGTAGGTCGTGAGGACCTCGGTGTTGTTGTCACCGCCGCGCACGCTCTCGCCCTCCTCGGGGGACTGCGTCAGCCCGAGCAGGCCCGCGAAGCCGTCCTCGCCCACGAGCTGTGAGGGGTCGGGAGCGCCGTACTCCTTGGGGTTGACGGTGTCCCAGGCGCCCGTCGTGAACGGCAGCTGGGCGTAGACCTTGTCGTCCACCGCGATCACGGGGACCTCGGCGGTCTGCCCGGCAAAGACGACCGTGATCGAGCCGTCGAAGGCCGGCGCGTTGGTGACGGTGCCGTCGGCCTTGGCGATGCCGGAGACGCCGTCGGGCAGCTTCGCGGTCGAGAGCGTCAGGTCGACGCCGCTCGTCTCGGTGAGCTTGGTGGCCGCCTCGGCAAGGACGTCCTCGGGGGACTTGCCGTCCTCGGCCGCGTCGCCGGAGTCGCCCGAGCAGGCGGCGAAGGTCGGCAGGGCGAGCAGGACCGAGGCGGTGGCGGCCAGACGACGGTGCGTCCGGGCACGGAGCGGCGCGCGAAGGAGCATGGCGTCAGCCTTCCACAGGGGCGGCTGCCGCGACGGCATCCGCGCCCGCCACCTGCGCCGCGACCGGGGAGGCGATGGCTGCAATGGGCTGCGGAGCAGGTACGCCGGAGCCGTCGCGCCTGCCGTTGGTCTCCGGGAGGTCGATGGGGGCGCCGCTGGACGCGGCGGCACGGGCCGGGCCGGGGCCGGCCCAGGCGTTGACCAGCACGTCCTCGCCCTTGAGGAACCGGTGGCTGCGGACGCCCCCGGTGGCGCGGCCCTTGCCGGGGTACTCGCTGAACGGGGTGACCTTGACCGCGCCGGCCTCGGTGCCCTCCAGGGCCACGGAGGACCCGGACGCAGTCACCACGACGGCGTCGGCGGGGTCGAAGGCCCCGAAGAAGGCGACCTGCTGGCCCGCGCCGAGCTTGATGCCGGCCATGCCGCCACCGGAGCGACCCTGCGGGCGGACGCCCGAGGCCGGGAAGTGCAGCAGCTGGGCGTCGGAGGAGATGAAGCAGAGCTCCTCCTCGCCCGTGCGCAGCTCGACGGCGCCGACGACCTCGTCGCCGTCCTTGAGGCCGATGACCTCCCACTCGTCGCGGCCGAGCATCTCGGGGTTGACCCGCTTGACCACGCCCTGGCGGGTGCCGAGCGCGAGGCCGGGGCCGTCCGTCGGGAGCGAGGTGAGGGCCAGGGCGCGCTCGCCGTTGTCGAGCGCGACCAGCTCGGTGAGGGGGACGCCACCCGCCACGTTGGGGTCGTTGGCCGTGGAGGGCAGCTCCGCGCCGATGTCGATGACCTGGACCTTGACCAGCCGACCGCGGTTGGTGAGCAGACCGATCTCCCCGCGCTTCGACGTCAGCACCGCGGACACCGTGACGTCGTGGTTGGCCCGGTCGCCCCCGCTGCCGAGAGGACCGGTGTCCCGGGTGCGTGCGAGCAGCCCGGTGGAGGAGAGCAGGACGAAGCACGGGTCGTCGGTGACCTCGACGGAGGTCGCCGCGACCGACACCGCGGGAGCGGCGCCGAGCAGGACCGTCCGCCGCGGGGTGCCGTGCTCCTTGGCGACCTCGGTGAGCTCGTCGGAGACGACCTTCCGGAGCAGCTTCTCGTCGGCGAGGATCGCGTCGAGGTACTCGATCGTGCGCTCGAGCTCGCCCTTCTCCTTCTCCAGCTCCAGCTTGGAGAACCTGGTGAGACGGCGCAGCGGCATGTCGAGGATGTAGTCGGCCTGGGCCTCGGACAGGTCGAAGACCGAGATCAGGCGCTCCTTGGCGGCCGCGGCGTTGTCGGAGCCGCGGATCACCTGGATCACCTCGTCGATGTCGAGGATCGCGATGAGGAGCCCGTCGACCAGGTGGAGCCGGTCGGCGGCCTTGGTGCGGCGGTGCACGGAGCGACGGCGTACGACGTCGAAGCGGTGGTTGAGGAAGACCTCGAGCATCTCGACCAGGCCGAGCGTGCGCGGCTGGCCGTCGACCAGGGCGACGGCGTTGATGCCGAAGGAGTCCTCCAGCGCCGTCTGGCGGTAGAGCTGCTCGAGGATCGCCTCGGGGACGAAGCCGTTCTTGACCTCGATGACCAGGCGCAGGCCGTGGTCGCGGTCGCTGAGGTCCTTGATGTCGGCGATGCCCTGCAGCTTCTTGGCCAGGACCAGCTTCTTGATCTGGTCCATGACCCGCTCGGTGCCCACGCCGTAGGGCAGCTCGGTCACGACGATGCCCTTGCGGCGGGCGGTGACCGACTCGACGCGGGCGGTGGCGCGCATCTTGAAGGTGCCCCGCCCCGTCTCGTAGGCGTCGCGGATCCCGTCGAGGCCGACGATCTTGCCGCCGGTCGGCAGGTCGGGGCCGGGGACGAAGCGCATCAGGTCGTCGAGGGACGCCTTCGGGTGGGTGATCAGGTGCTTGAGCGCCTGCACCACCTCGACGAGGTTGTGGGGGGCGACGTTGGTGGCCATGCCGACCGCGATGCCGGCCGAGCCGTTGACCAGCAGGTGGGGGATGGCGGCCGGCAGGACGACCGGCTCCATCTCGCGGGAGTCGTAGTTGGGCTTGAAGTCGACCGTGTCCTCGTCGATCGAGGCGGTCATCGCCACCGCGGCCGGCGCCATCCGGCACTCGGTGTAGCGCATCGCGGCGGGGGAGTCGTCGGGCGAGCCGAAGTTGCCGTGGCCGTCGACGGTCTGCAGCCGCATCGACCAGGGCTGCGCCATCCGGACCAGCGCGTCGTAGATCGCGCCGTCGCCGTGCGGGTGCAGTCGACCCATGACCTCACCCACGACGCGGGCGCTCTTCACGTGCCCGCGGTCAGGGCGCAGCGACATGTCGTCCATCGTGTAGAGGATCCGGCGCTGGACCGGCTTGAGGCCGTCGCGGGCGTCGGGCAGCGCCCGGGAGTAGATGACCGAGTAGGCGTACTCCAGGAACGACGACTGCATCTCGTCTCGGATGTCGGTGTCGAGGATGTGCTCCTCGAAGTCGTCCGGGAGGGGCTGCTTCGTCGTACGTCGTGCCATGGGCGCCATTGTCCCCGCTCGTGCCGCAGCTCGGAGCCGGGGCACGCCGAAAGCGGGTGCCCGATAGATTGCAGCCGTGACCGAAGCGGATGAACTGCCGACCGCTCCGCCTCCGCCGCGCCACTGGGAGGCGGACGTGCTGCTGCGGGACGGGCGGACCGCGCACATCCGTCCGATCCAGCCCGAGGACCGGGAGCTGCTGGTCGAGTTCTACAGCCGCGTCTCGGACCAGTCGAAGTACTACCGCTTCTTCTCCCCGATGCCCGAGCTGTCCCAGCGCGACCTCGACCGCTTCACGCGGGTCGACCACCGCGACCGGGTGGCGATGATCCTGCTCGTCGCGGGGCAGATGATCGCCGTCGGGCGCTACGACACGATCCGGCCCGGCTACGCCGAGGTGGCGTTCCTCGTCGAGGACAAGCACCAGGGGCGGGGGATCGGCCAGCTCCTGCTCGAGCACCTCGCCCAGGCGGGGCGCGAGCGGGGGATCGAGGAGTTCGTCGCGGAGGTGCTCCCCGACAACCAGGCGATGATCCACACCTTCAAGGACGCCGGCTACCAGGTGAAGAGCGCCTTCGAGGACGGCGTGATGGAGCTGGTCTTCCGGATCGACCCGACCGACACCGCCATCGGCGTGATGGAGCAGCGCGAGCACCGGGCCGAGTACGCCTCGATCGAGCGCTTCCTGTCCCCGAAGTCTGTCGCGGTGATCGGCGCCAGCCGCCGCCAGGACACCATCGGCCACCTGCTGGTGCGCAACCTCGTGCTGGGTGACTTCACCGGCCGGGTGCACGTGGTCAACCCCAGCGCCGACGCGGTCGGCGGCATGCCGGCGTGGAAGTCGGTCGCCGAGATACCGGGCGAGGTCGACGTGGCGATCGTCGCGGTCCCGGCCGAGGCGGTGCAGGACGTCGTGCTCGACTGCGCGGCCAAGGGCGTGCACGGCCTCGTCGTGATCTCCTCCGGCTTCGCGGAGACGGGGGAGGAGGGCAGGATGCGGCAGCGCCGCCTCGTCGGGCTGTCCCGCTCCTACGGCCTGCGCCTGATCGGGCCCAACGCGCTCGGCGTGATCAACACCGACCCCGACGTCTCGATCAACGCCTCCCTCTCGTCGGTGATGCCGCCGCGCGGCCGTGCCGGCTTCTTCTGCCAGTCCGGCGCGCTCGGCTCCGCGATCCTGGAGAAGGTCCAGAACCGTGGGCTCGGCCTCACCACGTTCGTCAGTGCCGGCAACCGCGCCGACGTGTCGGGCAACGACCTCCTGCAGTACTGGGAGGAGGACGACGCCACCGAGGTCGTGCTGCTCTACCTCGAGTCGATCGGCAACCCGCGCAAGTTCTCCCGCATCTGCCGCCGGGTCAGCCGGCGCAAGCCGATCGTCGCGGTCCGCTCGGGGCGCAGCTCCCAGGGCGTGCCGATGGGCCACGCGGTGCGCAAGATCGGCGCACCGCCGGAGGCCGTCGACGCGATGTTCCGGCAGGCCGGCATCATCCAGGTCGAGTCGCTGGAGGAGATGTTCGACGTCGCCCAGCTGCTCGCGCACCAGCCGCTGCCGCGTGGGCGACGGGTCGCGATCGTGGGCAACTCCGACGCGCTCGGGCTGCTCGCGGCCGACGCCGCGAACTCCGTCGGCCTGGTCGTGAACAAGCAGGTCGCGCTCGGCGCCGAGGCCACGGCGGAGGACTTCGAGGACGCGCTCGACGGGGCGATCGACGACCCCGAGGTCGACGCGGTGGTCGCGATCTTCATCCCGCCGCTCAACGTCGCCGGCGCCCGTGAGGACGTCGCCAACGTGCTCGCCGCTGTCGGTGAGCAGTCCGACAAGCCGATCGTCTCGACCTTCCTCGGCACCGAGGGCGTACCGGAGCTGCTGCGGGTGCCCGACGTGGCCGGCTCCAGCGCCGGCCGCGGCTCCGTGCCGTCGTACCCCGCTGTGGAGGCGGCGGTGCGCGCCATGGCCCGCGTCGTCGAGTACGCCGTGTGGCTGCGGTTCCCGCAGGCGCAGCCGCTCGAGGCCGACTCCTCCGAGCGCGACAAGGCCCGCCACCTCGTCAACGAGCTGCTCATGCGCCACCCCGAGGGCCGCGACCTCGACTTCGAGGAGCAGCACCGGCTCCTCAACGCCTACGGCATCGACCTGTGGGACACCTACGCCGTCGAGTCGCTCGACGAGGCCGTCACCGCGGGTGAGGCCCTCGGCTGGGACGTGGTGCTCAAGGCGACGGCCGACCACCTGCGCGACCGCCCCGACCTCGCCCACGTCTGGCGCAACATCGACGACGCCGAGGAGATGAAGGACGCCTGGACCTCGCTCAACCAGCTCATCACCGACCCCGACAAGGCGGGGTTCGTGGTGCAGCGCAACGCGCCGCCCGGCGTGCCCGTGACGATCAGCACGATGGAGGACCCGCTCTTCGGTCCGGTGATCTCCTTCGGCGTGAGCGGCCCGCTGACCGAGCTGCTGGGCGACCGGTCCTACCGGATCCCGCCGCTGGCCGAGCACGACGCGCAGGACATGGTCCGCGAGATCAAGGCCTCGCCGCTGCTCTTCGGCTACCGGGGCAGCGAGATCGTCGACGTGGAGGAGATCGAGCGGCTGGTCCGCCAGGTCGCCCAGCTCCAGCACGACCTGCCGCAGGTCCGCGCGCTCCAGCTGCCGCTGGTGCTCGCCGGCGCCGAGGGCGCCACCGTCCTCGGGGCGAGCATGCGCGTCGAGCCGGTGAAGGACCCGCGCTCGGACTGGTTCGTGCGGCGGCTGAGCACGATGCCCGGGGACACGCTGCCCGACTGAGCGGTGCGTGACAGACTTCACCCATGGCCCGCTCCACCCGTGACCTGGACGTCTCCGACGACCTCCGCCGCGAGATCCACCGCACCGGCTACTACCCCGAGGTCGTCGCGGACGGCGTCTTCTCCGCCGCCGGCGGCGAGGAGGTCGTCTCCTACTTCGTGCACCACGAGACGACGTTCGACCACGAGGAGGTACGCCGGCACCTCACGGCGCTGCTGCTCACCCCGACCCGCCTGGTGATCGCCCACACCGACGAGCACCCCGGCGACGACCTGCTCCCCGAGCCCTACACGTCCACGACCACCGAGGCGGTCACGTTGACCTCGATCCGGACCGTCGTGGTGACCCGGATGGTGGCCAACCCGACCGCCGGCGTCGCGCCGCCGGCCGAGGCCGTGCTGACGATCGGCTGGGGCGGGGTGGGTCGTCTCGACCTCGAGCCGGCGGTCTGCTCCGACCCCAGCTGCGACGCCGACCACGGCTACACCGGCACCCTGGCCGGGGACGACTACACACTGCGGGTCTCGGCCGCCGCCGAGGGCGCCGACTCGGTGGCCGGGCTGCTGTCCTTCGCCGACACCCTCTCCGCGCGCACGCGGGGATGAACCCGGACTTCACGCCACCGGCCTACGGCGAACGCTCCCTGGCCGACGTGGTGCCCTCCGTGGCGCGCGCCCTGGGCGTGGGCCTCGACGGCCACACAGGTGGGCTCGACCTGCCCCCGGCACCGGCGTACGTCGTGTTCCTGGTCGACGGCCTCGGCGCCGAGCTGCTGGCTCGGTTCGGGCACTCCGCGCCCTACCTCTCCTCCCTGGTGGCCGACGGCACGACCGGCACGGCAGGCGTGCCGTCGACGACCGCGACGTCGCTGACCTCGCTCGGCACGGGCCTGGTCCCGGGTGCGCACGGGCTGGTCGGCTTCACCGCCCGGATCCCCGGCACCGACCGGCTGCTCAACCACCTGTGGTGGGACAAGCACGTCGACCCGCTGGAGTGGCAGCCGCACCCGACCGCCTTCGGCCGGCTCGCCCACGCCGGCGTGCACGTCACCTCGGTCAACAAGCGCGACTTCGACGGCTCGGGCCTCACCGTCGCCTCGCAGCGCGGGGCGACGTACGTCGGTGCCGACCGCGTGGGCGAGCGGATCGCGGCCGCGGTGAGCGCGTCGGCCCACCAGCCGGCGCTGACCTACGTCTACGACTCCGACCTCGACTGGACCGGCCACAAGTTCGGCGTCGCCTCCACGCAGTGGCTCCAGCAGCTCGCGATGGTCGACCACCAGGCCGAGCAGCTGCGCGAGGCGCTGCCCTCCTCGACCCGGCTCCTCGTGGTCGCCGACCACGGCATGGTCGACAGCCCGCAGGAGGCGCGCGTCGACGTCGACGAGACCGACGGGCTGCGCGACGGCGTGGGCCTGGTCGGCGGCGAGGCCCGCTTCCGGCACCTCTACTGCGCCGCGGGAGCCGTGCCGGACGTCGTCGACACGTGGCGCGAGGTGCTGGGGGAGCACGCGACGGTGCTGACGCGGGAGGAGGCCGTCGCCACCGGCTGGTTCGGCGCGGTCGAGCCCGGCGTGCTGCCGCGGCTCGGCGACGTGATGGTGGCCTGCCACGGCGACGCCGCCGTGGTCTCCACGCGCGACTTCCCCTACGAGAACACGCTCGTGGGCCTGCACGGATCGCTGACCTCGACGGAGATGCTGATCCCCGTCCTGGTGGGGTGAGGCTCAGCCGAAGGGCAGCGGCTCGGGTGCGAGGCTGACCGCCTTGGCCCGCGCGGCGGTGAGCCGACGGCGGTGGTGCTGGCGGCAGAGCACCTCGTAGGCGACGTCGGCCGGCGGCTCGTCGACCTGGTCGACGTCACCGACGACGATCACCTCGCCCTCGACGACCATGGCGCCGTTCTCGGTGCGGGCGTTGTGGGTCGCGCGCTTGCCGCACCAGCACAGCGCCTCGACCTGGAGCACGTTCATCCGGTCGGCGAGCTCGACGAGGCGCGCGCTGCCGGGGAACAGCTGGGTCCGGAAGTCGGTGAGGATGCCGAAGGCGAACACGTCGATCTGCAGCTCGTCGACGACCTTGGCGAGCTGGTCGATCTGCGCGGGCGAGTAGAACTGGGCCTCGTCGCAGATGAGGTAGTCGATCCGGCCGCCGCGCGTCAGCGTGTCGACGACGTAGGTCCAGAAGTCGAAGTCGGCGTCGACCTCGAGCGCGTCGTGGGTGAGCCCGAGCCGGCTGGAGAGCACGGCCGCGCCGGCACGGTCGTGCGTGGTGAAGATGCGGCCGACGCGTCCTCGGGCGGCGTGGTTGTGGTTGGTCTGGAGCGCCAGCGTCGACTTGCCGGAGTCCATCGTGCCCGTGAAGAAGTGCAGTTCAGCCATGTCGCGGTGATCTTGTCACAGCACCCGGTGGTCCCGGGCGCGGGACACGGTCAGGTGGCGCCGCCGGCCGACGCGCCGTTGCTCGCCTGCTCGCGGTTGAACTCGATGTGGGCGACCCAGAGCAGGAAGCAGGCAGCCCGGGTGTCGACGTGCAGGTCGAGCGTCATGCGCGGACGGGTGGTGAAGATGCCCGACGACGACGCCTCGCCGACCGGGGCACCTGCCCGGGTGATCGCCAGCCGGGTCCGGAACCAGCTGGCCTGCCGCATCTGGAGCTGGTCGCCGACGTCGACGGACCACGTCGAGCTGAAGACCCCGGACCGCCGCGCGGTGAAGCGGACGACGCCGTCGAGCTCCGCGACCAGGGTGCCGCGGTGCTCGGAGCGGTAGTGCCACAGCTCCGGCCCGATCTGCACCTCGGCCCGCTCGCGCCACCAGGCGCGGGAGGCGTGCGCGACCTCCATCCCGTCGACGAGGATCACGTCCCCCTTGGCCCAGTCGATCTCCATGGGGGCAGGGTGCCACGTCGTGGGAGGGTGGCTCCATGACCGACGGGCCCCTGATCAGTCCCGACCAGCTCGCGGCCGAGCTCGACGACGTCACGGTCCTCGACGTGCGCTACCTGATGGGCGGCCCGCCCGGGCGCGAGGAGCATGCGGCCGGGCACGTGCCGGGAGCGGCGTACGTCGACCTCGACGAGGACCTCGCCGACCCGCCGGGGGCCGGTGGCCGGCACCCGCTCCCCGACGAGCAGCGCTTCGAGGCCGCGATGCAGCGGGTCGGGGTGCGCGCCGACCGCCCCGTCGTGGTGTACGACGACTGGCAGGGCCGTGCAGCCGCGAGAGCCTGGTGGCTGCTGCGGCACCACGGCCACGACGACGTACGCGTCCTCGACGGCGGCTGGACCGCCTGGCAGGACGACGGCCACCCCGTCGAGGTGGGGGAGACCAGCGTCGATCCGGGTGACTTCACCGTGTCCGCCGACAAGCAGATGGCGGTCGTCGGGGCCGACGACGTGCTCGACGTCGACGTGCTCATCGACGCCCGGGCGGGGGACCGGTTCCGCGGGGAGACGGAGCCCGTCGACCCGGTGGCCGGCCACATCCCCGGTGCGGTCAACGTGCCCACGACCGAGAACCTCGACGAGCGTGGCCGCTTCCGGTCCGCCGACGAGCTCTACGCGACGTACGCCCGGGTGGGCGCCACCTCCTCCGGGTCGGTCGCGGCCTACTGCGGCTCCGGCGTCACCGCCGCGCACGACGTGCTCGCGCTGGCCGCGGCGGGCGTCGACTCAGCCCTCTACCCGGGCAGCTGGAGCGGCTGGATCACCGATCCCGCGCGACCGGTCGAGACGGGCTGAGCCTCAGGTCACCGTAACGGCGTCGCCGACGCTGATCCGGCCCACGTCGAGCGGCAGCAGGTGGACGGCGAACATGGTCTTGCCGTCGACCAGGCGATGCCGGGCCAGGGTGCGGATCGGCTCCTTGGCGGTGGTCAGCGACGCGGGGTCGATGGTCGTCATCACGCAGCGGCTCGTCGGCTTGGCGACCCGGAACCGGACGTCGCCGACCCGGACCTCGCTCCAGTGGTCCTCCCCGAAGGGCTCGTCACCGTCGACGACCAGGTTGGCGCGGAAGCGCTCGACCGGCAGCGGCTCCGGGGGCTCCTCGCCGGTCTCGAGGGCGCGCTCGAGGATCCAGTCGTTGAGGCGGCGCAGGGAGGACAGCGACGCGACGGTCACCGGGAAGGCATCGGCGAACGCGGTGTGGTCGTCGGGGGTGGAGAAGCCGGGCTGGAGGTTGCGCGCGGCGGGGTCGTGGCACCACACCAGGCGGAGGTCGTCACGACCGAGCGCCCGGCGCACCCATGCCTGGGCCTCCGCACCTGCCGGAACTGCCTTGAGGTCGAGGGAGAACAGGCGGATCGGCACGGGCTCGGCGTCGGGCACCTCCACGGCGAGGTCGTCCATCCCGGCGGCACGCAGGCGCAGGGGGCTCGTGACGGACGGGTCGGTGGCCGGGGTGTCGGCGACGACGTGGAACATCGCGTGCAGCTCACGCGCCGACACCAAGCGGCTGGACGCGTCGACGAGCATCCACGACCGGTCGTCCCGCAGCCCGCGGCGGAGCACGTCGGCCGAGGTGACGGGCCGGATCGCGCCGGACTTGAGGGGGTGGACGTTGAGCTGGACCAGGCGCACGTCAGTCGCCCTTGCCGCCACCGAACATGATCTCGTCCCAGCTCGGCACCGAGGCGCGTCCGCGCTTCTTCGGCCGGGCCTTGGGCTCGGGGTTGGTCTCGGGAGCGGTCTCGGCGGTGGTCTCGGCCGCGGGCTCAGCGGACCTCTCGGAGGCGGTCGCGTCGTCGTGCGGCTCGTCCGGGGACCGGTCGTCGAGGTAGGCCTCGACCGGCTGCTCGGTCCCGAGCGCGGACAGCTCGGCCGTCGTCTCGTTGGCCGAGGACTCCTCCTCGGCGACCATCTCGATCGCGTCGTCCCCGAGCGGGAGCTCCTCGCCGGTGACGGCGTTGAGCCGACGCTGCCGCGCCGCGGCCAGGTCGTCGGCGGCCGGCTCCGCAGGCGCGGCGGGCGAGGTGTCACCGATCAGCCACCGTGCGTCGTCGTCGTCGACGGTCACGAAGTTGCCGCGCGGGTCGTGGGAGAAGGTCGCCGTGCCGGTGCGGCCGGCGACGTCGTACATCCCGGTGAGGGTCCAGCGGCCGTCCTCGCGGCGCCACGCGTCCCACTCGACGGAGCCGGGGTCGACGTTGTGGGCGCGGAGGTGGGCGGTGACCGCCTCGCCGAGGGTGCGGGCCCCGGACTCGTTGGCGCGGCGGCGCACCGATGCCAGCTGCGCGCGCTCGGCGACGTGGGCGCGCTCGGCCATGACCGGAGCGGCGAACGGCATGATCTTCTCCACCGACGTGCCGGCGGCGTGGGCCACCGACTCGGGCGTCTCACCGGCGCGGATGCGCGTCTGGATGTCGCGGGGGCGGAGGCTTGATTCCATCGGGATCTCCAACTGGCCGTTGCTTGCGGACACGCCCGAGAGGGCGTTGCGGAGCTTGGCGTCGATCACCACGGAGTGCTCCTCGCCGGACTCGTCCACCAGGAGCAGGCGCTTGCCGTCACCGCTGCGTCCGGTGAACGTCAGCTTGGCCATGGGCGGCGTGCTCCTGACTGCTTCCTGAGGGTGTCGATGTGCGTTCCGGCGAGCCTACGCCAGCGTGGGGCCCCCGCTCGTGAGGCGCTGCGGCGCGCCTGCAGGAGCGTGGCCTAGCCTTCGGGTGTGCCAACCGCGGAGTACGCCACGACGCTCGTCGTGATCGACCTCGTCGGCATCTTCGTGTTCGCGGTCACGGGCGCGCTCGTTGCGGTGCGCAAGGGGCTCGACCTGTTCGCCGCCCTCGTGCTCGCCGGCGTGACCGGCCTCGGCGGCGGGTTCATCCGCGACGTGCTGATCGGCGCGACGCCGCCGGCCGCGCTGGCCGACTGGCGCTACCTGATCGTCCCGGTCGCCGCCGGCCTGCTGACCTTCGTCTTCCACCCGACCGTGGGCCGCCTCGAGCGGGTGGTCACCCTGTTCGACGCGTTCGGGCTGGCGCTGTTCTGCGTCACCGGGGCGCTCAAGGCCGTCGAGTTCGGCGTCGGCCCGGTGCCAGCCGCGCTGATGGGCATGGTCACCGGCATCGGCGGCGGCATGATCCGTGACGTGCTCGCCGGCCGCGTCCCAGTCGTCTTCGAGGGGGCGCTGTACGCCACCCCGGCGCTCGCGGGTGCCGCCGTGGCCGTCGTACTGGACCGGGCGGACCTGCCGCTGCTCGTCGTCGCGGCCGCCGGGTTCGGCACCTGCCTCGGCTGGCGGCTGCTCGCCATGGTCCGCGGCTGGCAGGCGCCGATGCCGAAGGGGCCGGCGAACGTCTGAGGCCGTGCCGACTCAGTCGCCGAGCACCCGGCGCAGGTAGTCGTTGGCGAAGACCCGGTCCGGGTCGAGGCGCTCGCGCATCGCCAGGAAGTCGTCGAAGCGGGGGTAGGCCGGCGCCAGGTCGGCCACAGTGCGGGTGTGGACCTTGCCCCAGTGCGGGCGGCCGCCGGCCTCGCGCAGGACCGGCTCGAGGCCACCGAAGTACGCCGTGTGGTCGGTGTCCATCGGCACGTGGAACGCCAGGTAGAAGCTGTCGCGGCCGCTCGCGGTGGACAGCGGGATGTCGTCGGCCGGCGCGGTCCGGATCTCGACCGGGAACGCGATCTGCCAGTCGCTCGCGTCGATCACCCGGCGGCACTCGCGGAGCACGTCGAGGCCGACCTCCCGCGGGACGGCGTACTCCATCTCGCGGAAGCGGACCCGGCGCGGGGTCACGAACACACGGTGGGCCAGGTCGCTGTAGCGGCGCTCCGACAGGGCCCGGCCGGCGACGCTGTTGATGCGGGGGATCAGGCCGGGGGCGCGTGAGCCCACGCGGCAGAGGGCGCCGAAGACGGTGTTGGACACGAGCTCGTCCTCCCACCAGGCGGCCACGCGGGATGGCGGCTGCTGCTCGCCGGGATCGAGGTCGGTGCGGACGTTCTGCTTGACCATCATCGCGTCGGTGTGGGGGAACCAGTACATGTCGACGTGGTGCGAGGCGGCCGTCATCTCGTCGTAGGCGTCGAGCGCCTCGCCCCAGCCCATCGGCTGCTCGTGGGCCTCGATCACGAAGAGCGGCTCGACGTCGAACGTCACGCTGGTCAGGACGCCGAGCGCGCCGAGGCCGACGCGGGCGACCTCGAAGACGTCGGGGTTCTCCTGCGCCGAGGCACGGACGACGTCACCGGTGCCCGTGACCAGCTCGAGACCGGCCAGCTGGGCGGCGAGGCCGGCGGCGGTGCCGCCGGTGCCGTGGGTGCCGGTGGAGGTCGCCCCGGCCAGAGTCTGCTCGGCGATGTCACCCATGTTGTGCAGCGACAGGCCGAGTCGCTCGAGCGCGGCGTTGAGGTCCTTGAGCGGGGTGCCGGCCCGGGCGGTGACGGTCATCGCCTCGCGGTCGACCTCGAGGAGCCCGGCGAGCCGCTCGGGCCGCAGCAGGGTGTGCTCGGGGGCGGCGATCGCCGTGAAGCTGTGGCCGGTGCCGGTCATCTTCACCGTGGTGCCCTGCTCGCGCGCCTGGCGTACGACGTCGACGACGGCCCCGACCGACGACGGGCTCAGCACCCGCTGCGGGTGGGCCTCCACGAGGCCGGACCAGTTGCGCCAGCGGGTGCCGTCGTAGGGCGTCATGCCCGGAGGCTAGCGGGACGGGACGAGCCCGTGCGGGCGGTCTGGGCGAGGAGCGCGCCGAGCAGGCCACCGGCGAGCGCCACGGAGTAGGCCGCGGACGCCCCGCTGTGGTCGACCACGAAGCCGGCGACGCTCGCACCGGGGGCGACGCCCGCCACGATGCCGGTGTGCAGGATCGCCATGCCCTCGGTGAGCCGGGTGGAGGGCACGCCCTGCTCGACCATCGTCATCGCGCCGATCATCGTGGGCGCGATCGCGAGGCCGCCGACCAGCAGGACGACCGCCATCAGCGGCACCGACTCGATGAACATCAGGGGCGCCATCGCCAGGGCCATCGCCGCCGAGCCCCACCGCAGCCGCACCTCGGGGCCGCTGCGCCAGGCGATCGCCCCGGTGACCAGGCCGGCCACGAGGCTGCCGAAGGACCATGCCGCGAGGAGCCAGCCGGCCACCCACCGCCTGCCCGCCTCCTCGGCGAACGCCACGGTCGTGACCTCGGCGGCGCCGAACAACGCACCGAGGGTGAGGCAGACCAGCGCGAGGGGGAGCACCAGGCGCCACGGCATGGGTGCCCGCGCACCGGTCTGCTGGGTGCGTCCGGCGGGCGGCTCGGTGCGACGTTGCGCAGCGAACGCGAACGTGCCGACGAGCCCGCTCAGCAGAGCGGCGGACAGGCCGGCGACGGGGTGCCAGCTGGTGGCGAGCAGCGTCACCAGGACGGGCCCGACCACGAAGACGACCTCGTCGAGCACGGCCTCGAGCGCGAACGCCGTCTGCTTCTGCCCGGTGTCGTCGAGCAGGTGCGACCACCGGGTGCGGACGCTCGCGCCGACCTGGGGGAGCGCGGCGCCGGCGACGGCGGCGAAGACGTACGTCAGGGCCCGCGGCCAGTCGCGCTCGACGGCCAGCATCATCAGGGCCAGGCCGGCGCCGAAGATCGAGATGGCGATCGGCAGCACCTTGGACTGCCCGTGGGAGTCGACCAGCCGGCCGTGCATCACCGCGAACGCGGCCTCCGCGAGGACGAAGACCGCGGACACCGTGCCGGCCAGTCCGTAGGAGCCGGTGCGCTGCTCGACGAGCAGCACGATGCCGAGGCCGACCATGGAGATGGGCAGGCGGGCGACCAGCGCGGCGCTGCTGAAGGCGAGGGCGCCGGGGTGGGCCAGCACCCGGCGGTAGGAGTCGAGCATCGGGGAGATCGTAGGGCGCTCTACGCTGGCTGCATGAATCCCGCGGGTCACCCCGACGTGAAGCCGTACGACGCCCTCCTGGTGCTCTCCTTCGGGGGCCCGGAGAAGCCCGAGGACGTGGTGCCGTTCCTCGAGAACGTCACCCGCGGGCGGGGGATCCCGCGCGAGCGTCTCGAGCAGGTCGGGCAGCACTACTTCCTCTTCGGCGGGCGAAGTCCGATCAACGACCAGAACCGCGCCCTCATCGCGGCGCTGGAGAAGGACTTCGCCGACCAGGGCATCGACCTGCCGATCTACTTCGGCAACCGCAACTGGGAGCCCTACCTCGCCGACACCCTCGAGCAGATGGTCGCCGACGGGGTGACGCGGGCGGCGGTGTTCACCACGTCGGCGTACTCGTCGTGGTCGTCGTGCCGCCAGTACCGCGAGAACCTCTTCGACGCCTCCGCCGAGACCCCGGGCGCTCCGCGGCTCGACCGGCTGCGGCAGTACTTCAACCACCCCGGGTTCATCGAGCCCGTCGTCGACGCGTGCGTCGGGGCCCTGTCCGAGCTGCCCGACCGGGGCGACCGCGCCCGGCTGGTCTTCGTCACCCACTCGATCCCGACCGAGATGGCCGAGACCAGCGGCGGTCCGGGCAGCTCCGGCGCCTACGTGCGCCAGCACCGCAGCGCGGTCGACGAGGTCGCGCGGCGGATCCGCGCCGTGACCGGGCGCGCGCACCGGCACGACCTGGTCTTCTGCTCGCGCTCGGGCGCGCCGTCGACGCCGTGGCTGGAGCCCGACGTCAACGACCACCTCGAGGAGCTCGCCACCGACGGGGTCAGCCAGGTCGTCCTGGTGCCGATCGGCTTCGTGTCCGACCACATGGAGGTCATCTACGACCTCGACACCGAGGCGATGGCCACCGCCGAGCGACTGGGCATCCAGGCGGTGCGGGCCGCCACCTCCGGCACCGACGACCGCTTCGTGACGATGGTGCGCGACCTGGTGCTCGAGCGGGCGGCCGCCGAGCGCGGGGAGGACCCCGAGCGCGTCGCCGTCGGCTCGCTGCCCGCCGGCCCGGACCTGTGCGCCGTCGGGTGCTGCCCCAACCCGCGTGGTCCGCGGCCCGCCCTGTGCGGGGTCGACTCGTGACCGACGCAACCCCGGTCGAGCTGCGCGAGCTCGCGGTCGCCGTCGCGCATGAGGGGGCCAACCTCGCCCGCGAGATGCAGCTCGGCGGCATCGACGTCGCCGACACCAAGACCAGCTCGGTCGACGTGGTGACCGAGGCCGACCGTGCGGTCGAGGCGCTGATCCGCTCGCGCATCACCGCGGCCCGCCCCGACGACGCCATCCTCGGCGAGGAGGGCGACGACCTGCCCGGCACCAGCGGCGTCCGGTGGATCGTCGACCCGATCGACGGCACCGTGAACTACCTCTACGGCCTGCCCGACTGCGCGGTCTCGGTCGCTGCCGAGGTCGACGGTGAGGTGGTGGCCGGTGCCGTGGTCGCCATCCCGACAGGGCTCGAGTACGCCGCTGCCGCCGGCGCCGGTGCCATGCGTGACGGCCAGCCCATCGGCGTACGCCGCCAGCCCCCGCTCGCCGAGCGCCTGGTCCTCACCGGCTTCGGCTACCAGCGCGAGGTCCGGGCCCACCAGGCGGCGTGCGTGGCGCGGCTGCTGCCGGAGGTGCGCGACATCCGCCGGATGGGCTCCTGCGCGCTCGACCTGTGCCACGTGGCGGAGGGCAGCGCGGACGCCTACGTCGAGGCCGGTCCACAGCCCTGGGACTACTCGGCGGCCGGCCTGGTGCTCCGCGAGGCGGGCGGGACGTTCGACCTCCTGGACGGCAGCATGACCTTCGACCCGCACCCGACGCGCAACGTCGTGGTGGGCGCTCCGGCCGAGGGCTGGGACACCTTCGTAGCCGCTCTGGGGGCCGCCAGATTCCTTTCCTGACGCTCGTCGGGATCCTGGGAATAGCGAGGCGTGGGTCACTGTTCATGCGACACGTTGCGGACCGGCTCACCACGGAACCGGTTCATGGTGCACAATCTGGCGCCGACGACGAGCACAAACGGGCTCGACCGCCGTGATCCGGCGGAACACGAGCCACAGCATGGGGAGAGGGATCCGATGGCCACCGACTACGACGCACCACGCAAGTCCGAGGAGGACCAGAGCGAGGAGAGCATCGAGGAGCTCAAGGCCCGACGCCACGACAAGAACTCCGGCAAGGTCGACGAGGACGAGACCGAGGCGGCCGAGTCCTTCGAGCTCCCCGGTGCCGACCTCTCGCACGAAGAGCTCGCGGTGGAGGTCATGCCGCGGCAGGACGACGAGTTCACCTGCATGAGCTGCTTCCTGGTGCACCACCGGTCGCAGCTGGCGGACGAGAAGAAGCTCATCTGTCGCGACTGCATCTGAGCAGGCACCACCTCGGACACATCCAGCGCCCGTTCCTCGCACGAGGGCGGGCGCTGTGTCGTGTCCGCCTGCTGGTCGTCCGCTGCTCATCCACTACGCGGCCCGCGGCCTGCCCCGCCTGGCCTCCCGCAGCTCGTCGAGGTGCTCGACCTCGGCTGCGAGCTGGTGGACCGCCGGATGGTCGTCGGGTGTGCCGAACAGCGTGCGCTCGACCTGCTTGAGGTACGGACTGGTGTGGCAGCCGATGGCGGGGTCCCGGTTGGCGCGGGACCGGTCGCGCTGCCTGAGGTAATCGATGGACGTCATCTCCCGCAGCGCCCGCGGCACCCACCACCCGGTAGCCCGGAGGTCGGTGTGCGCGGGGAACCGGCTGCCACCGTGCTTGCGCGCCCCGTCAGCCCGCATCGGGCCGACCTCCTTGCCGGTGTCCTCGTCCTGGAGCACCACCCGGACCCGCGCGAGCCGCAGCATCCGCTGGAGCACGTCGACGCGCGGACTGGTCCGCCCCGTCTCCCACCGGGCCACGGCCGACTGGGACACGTCCAGGAGCCCCGCGAGCCCCCGCTGGGAGACGTCGAGGATCCGGCGTACGCGTCGCACGAGCCCGGGCACCCCGCCGGCGAACGGCCCCATCCACCAGTACTCCCTTTCCGCCTCGGTCCAGTTGGCCAGGCAGTCCCACGTCGACGGGTCGACCGTCGTGTCGTCGCTCATCGTCATCTCCTCGGTGCGTCGGCAAGCTGTCGTACGCCATCCCAACCGGGACCACCGACGACCCGCGGCGCCTGTCCACAGGCCCGGCTGTCGGCGCCGAAAATCTGTGACTGTGGACGGTTGGTGGCGCAGCTCGGGTCAGGCTCCGGCCTCCGGGCACCCCGCGCGCAGTAGCCAGTGAGTCGCTGACAGACTCACGATCCCTGGGGGTGGCTGAGGTCGACGATGGCCGTTGAGTGGGTCAGTGACCCAACGGCGAGGGCCGGGGGCGGGGCCCGCGCAGCGCCGTTGAGTCGTTCAGTGACTCAAGGGCGAGGGCCGGGGGCGGGTGCCCGCGCAGCGACGTTGAGTCGGGCAGTGACTCAACGGCGAGGATGGCCAAGGGTGGCATGGCTTGGGGCCGTTGAGTCGGTCAGTGACTCAAGGGCCAGGACGCACGGTGGGCCGACGTGGAAGGTGCGTGAGTCGGTCGGCGACTCAACGGCTAGAGACTCTGCGGCGACGTACGCGGGGGCGGCTGCAGGGCGCCCCGGGTGTGGTCGGAGCGGGGCCGCGTCCTCGACTGCGGCGCCCCGAAGCGCGAGGGTGCTCAGGCTTGCGGGGCGGGGGCCTTGTCGGCGTCCTGGTTGTCCTTCTGCAGCTGCGGCGGCAGGTGTCCGGTGGACTTGGCGTAGTAGTGCGCGGCGCGGCGGGTGGCCAGCATCCGGGCGACGCCGATGAGGGTGCCGCTGATCGCGGCCCACATGACCGCCTCGGCGATGCTGACATCGGGGTCGGCGGGGTTGGCGGGCGGGTTCTTGCCGGTCGCGGCACGCCAGGAGGTGTTGAGGCCCTTCTTGGCCACAGCCGCAGCGCCGAGGGCGGCGACGAGCGAGAACGCCGAGTAGAACTTGCTGTTCGAGTCCGTGGAGGCCATGTCGGTCACCCTACCCAGCCGGTCACCGCGCCCGGGACGCCTCTAGGGCTGAGACCAGCCGGTCCGGTCGCCTGCAGCTGACCAGCCAGTACGGGGTGGGGTCGGCGGGGTCGGTGATGTCGACCCGGACGCCGCGTTTGAGGTACGGCCGCAGCAGGAGGTACGCCCGGGCGTCCGCGTCGACGCCGGCCTGCCGGCGCAGGCCCTCGGCGTCCAGCGCGGAGACCTCGCCGACGTGCTCCAGGGGGATGTGGGCCCGTCCGGCGCGGAACTGGCCGGACTCGACGCCCACCCGCGCGCGGCCGTAGGCAACGAACAGCGCGACCATGAGGGCCAGGGCACCGAAGGTGGCCGACCAGGCGACGACGCCGGGCGTGGCGGCCAGGACGGCCAGCCACAGCGACGCCACGAACATCGTGCCCTGCGCCCACCAGCGCAGCGGGACGGTGAGGCGTTCGGCGTAGTCCACGGCGCAGAGCCTATAGATTCAGTCCTCGTGCCCGACCACCACCCGAGCCCTGACCTCGACATCGCCGTCGTCCGCCTCGACCCCGACCTGCCGCTGCCGTCGTACGCCCACCCGGGGGACGCCGGCGCCGACCTGCACACGACCGTCGACCTGACGCTCGGCCCCGGCGAGCGGGCCCTCGTCCCGACGGGGATCTCCATCGCGCTGCCGGACGGCTTCGTCGCCCTCGTCCACCCCCGGTCGGGCCTCGCCGCGCGCCACGGGCTCTCGATCGTGAACACCCCGGGCACCGTGGACGCCGGCTACCGCGGGGAGATCAAGGTGCTGCTGATCAACCACGACCCGGTCGAGCCGGTCACCCTGAGCCGCGGCGACCGCATCGCCCAGCTGGTCGTCCAGCGCTACGAGCGGGCCCGTTTCGTCGAGGTGGGGGTGCTGCCGGAGTCGTCCCGGGGAGCCGGGGGCTACGGTTCTACAGGTACCGGTTCGCGTTCCTGATCCGGTCGTGACGAAGGAGTGTTGACGTGAGGTTCCGTCGCAAGTCGGACGAGACCGCCCAACCGGGCGAGGAGACGACCGCCCCCGGGACGGCCCAGGGATCGGACGAGGGACCGGCACAGGGCTCGACCGACGCGTCCGGGCCCTTCGACGTGTCCGAGGTCGAGGGCGACGGCGTCGAGCGCGCCGACCTCGGCTCAGTGCTGGTCCCCGCCATGGCCGACCGCGAGCTGCGGCTGCAGGTCGACGAGAGCAGCGGCCAGGTCCGGGCCGTGATGCTGGCCGGCTCCGACGGCGCCTGCGAGTTCCAGGCGTTCGCGGCACCCCGCAACGGCGACCTCTGGTCCGACGTGCGCCCCCAGATCGCCGACGACCTGACGCGCCGCGGCGGCCAGGCCACCGAGCGCGAGGGCCGCTGGGGGACCGAGCTGGTGTGCCAGATGCCCGTCAAGCGTCCCGACGGCACCACGGCCACCCAGCCCTCCCGGATCATCGGGATCAACGGCGACCGCTGGATGCTGCGCGCCTCGTTCCTCGGCCGGCCCGCGGTCGACCCCGACGCCACGTCGGACTGGGAGGACGCCCTGGCGCAGGTCGTCGTACGACGCGGTGACGCGGCCATGCCGGTGGGTGAGCCCCTTCCGGTCCGGCTGCCGGACGACGCCCGACGGGTGAGGTGAGCCGTGCCGAAGAGTCGCATGCGCCAGGTCATCTCGAAGTGGGCCGACAGCCAGGACCAGCACCAGCGGGACCTGCGGCAGTCGCACGCCACCGATGAGGCGGTCGCGATCGCCGACGCCCCCGAGCGCGAGCACGTGGTCGTCAACGGCGTTCTCCGCACCGTGACCCTGCGCCCTCGAGGCGGCGTGCCGGCCCTGGAGGCCGAGCTCGACGACGGCTCCGGCGTCATCACCGTGGTGTGGCTGGGCCGCCGCCGGATCACCGGCGTCGACCCGGGCCGGTCGGTGACAGTGGCCGGCTGCATCGGGCGGCAGGGCGGCGTACCCCTCATGTTCAACCCTCGCTACGAGCTTCGTCCGTGACCGAGCAGACCCACAAGGTCGAGGCCGACACGGTCGAGGCCGTGGTGCGCGCCCAGCTCTCCAAGGCGCTCGGCGGCCGACGTGGGATGGCCGAGGCGGCCGTGCCGACGATCCTGTTCACGGCCACGTGGCTGACGCTCCGCGACCTCAACACCGCACTGGCCGTCAGCATCGGCGCGGCGCTGGTGCTCCTCCTGGTCCGCCTCGTCCAGCGCTCGACCGTCCAGTTCGTCGTCAACGCACTCTTCGGCATCGGCATCGGCTGGTACTTCGTTCACCGCTCCGCGGCGTCGGGCGGCTCGGAGCAGGACCAGGCGCTGGCGTACTTCCTGCCCGGCATCCTCTACAACAGCGGGTACGCCGTCGTGCTCGCATTCACCTGCCTGATCGGGTGGCCGTTGGTTGGCTTCATGGTCGGCAGCATCACCGGCGACGCGACGGCGTGGCACAAGGACCGCCAGGTCGTGAAGCTGTGCAGCCGGCTGACCTGGCTCCTGGTCGCCCCGTGCATCATCCGCGTCGCGGTGCAGGCACCGATCTGGCTGGCCGGGTCGTCCGGTTCGATCGACCCCGACGCCGCGGTCGCCGCGCTGGGCGTCCTCAAGATCGTGCTCGGCTGGCCGCTCCAGCTGGCTGCGCTGGGCTCGATGGTCTGGCTGCTCTCGCGCAACAAGACCCCGGTCGCCGCGGACCCTGCGACCGCCTAGCTCCGCGGCCCGCGCGCCGGCCGGTCAGCCGTGGTGCTGGCTGGGGGAGAGCAACTGCTCGAGCTCGGTCTCGACCTCGGCCGGCACCACGAACAGCAGCTCATCGCCGGACTCCAGCGGCTGCTCCGCCTCGGGCGTGTAGACCTGCCCGTCGCGCAGGATCGTGACGAGCGCGCAGTTCTCCGGGAACGGCACCAGCCCGGCCGGCGTGCCGACGTAGGGGGAGTCCGCCGACAGGGTCAGCTCGACGAGGTTGGCGTTGCCCTGGCGGAAGGTGAACAGCCGGACGAGGTCGCCGACGGAGACGGCCTCCTCGACGAGCGCGGACATGATGCGGGGCGTCGAGACGTTGACGTCCACGCCCCAGGCCTCCGTGAAGAGCCACTCGTTGTTGGGGTGGTTGACCCGGCCGACCGTCCGCGGCACGCCGAACTCGGTCTTGGCGAGCAGGGAGGTGACCAGGTTGGCCTTGTCGTCGCCGGTGGCGGCGATGACGACGTCGCACTTGCCCAGCTGGGCCTCGGCGAGCGAGGACAGCTCGCAGGAGTCGGCGAGCAGCCACTCGGCGTTGGGGACCCGTTCGGGGCGGATCGAGGACGGGTTCTTGTCGATGAGGAGGACCTGGTGGCCGTTCTCGATCAGCTCGCGGGCGATCGAGCGTCCGACGGCTCCGGCTCCGGCGATGGCGACGCGCATGTCAGCAGTGCTCCTGGCTTCTCAGTGCTTCTCAGTCGTCTTCGGGGCCGGCGTCGAGCACGGCGTACGCGTGGGCGGCGTTCTCCTCGCGGATCACGATGTGGAGCATGTCGCCCTCCTGGAGGACCGTCTCGCGGGTGGGCAGCATGCCCTCGCCGAGCCGGTCGATCCACGCGATCCGGCTCCGCGACTGCATCTGGAACTCGACGGTGCGGTTGCCGACCCACGCCTCGGGGACCGGGATGTGGTCGACCCGGATGGTGCCTGAAGGGTCGCGGAAGTCGGGCTCGGCGCCGGCCGGCAGCAGCCGCCGCAGGACCTGGTCGGCGGTCCACTTCACCGTGGCGACGGTCGTGATGCCGAGCCGCTGGTAGACCTCCGCCCGGCCCGGGTCGTAGATGCGGGCCACGACCTGCTGCAGGCCGAAGGTCTCGCGCGCGACGCGCGCGGCGATGATGTTGGAGTTGTCACCGCTGGACACCGCGGCGAACGCGTCGGCCCGGCGGATGCCGGCCTTCTCCAGCACCTGCTGGTCGAAGCCGTAGCCGGTGATCTTGTCGCCGTTGAACTCCGGGCCCAGGCGTCGGAACGAGTCGGGCTCGCTGTCGATGATCGACACGGTGTGGTTGCGGTCCTCGAGGCTGCGGGCGAGCGTCGACCCGACGCGGCCACAACCCATGATCACGACGTGCACGCCAGAACCGTATCCCAGCAAGGAATATGGCGTCCCCGGGTCTAGGCTTGCCGCCCGTGAGTGTCGGCGACGTCTCCAAGCGGATCCTGCTGGGCCGCAAGCTGCGGAGCAGCCAGCTGGGGGAGACCCTGCTGCCCAAGCGCATCGCGTTGCCCGTGTTCGCCAGCGACGCGCTGTCGTCGGTGGCGTACGCACCCGACGAGGTCTTCATCATGCTGGCCGTCGCCGGCGCGTCGACCTACGTCTGGTCGTGGAAGATCGGCCTCGCGGTCGCACTGGTGATGCTCACGGTCGTGGCGAGCTACCGGCAGACCGTGCACGCCTACCCCTCGGGAGGTGGCGACTACGAGGTGGCCACGGTCAACCTCGGCCGCAACGCCGGCGTCACCGTGGCCAGCGCGCTGCTCGTCGACTACGTGCTCACCGTCGCGGTGTCGATCTCGTCGGCGGCGCAGTACGCCGCGGGCGCCATCCCAGCGCTCATCGGGCACGAGGCGACGGTCGGCCTGGTCGCGGTCGTCGTGCTGACCGCGATGAACCTGCGCGGGGTGCGTGAGTCGGGCTCGTTCTTCGCCGTCCCCACCTACCTCTTCATGGTCGCCATCCTCGGCATGTGCGCCTACGGCCTGCTGCGCCTGCTGGCAGGTGACCTGCCCGAGGCCGAGAGCGCCCACCTGGTGATCGAGCCGCAGGAGGGCTGGGAGGGCCCGCTCACCCAGATCGGGCTGATGTTCCTCCTGGCCCGTGCGTTCTCCTCGGGTTGTGCAGCGCTCACCGGCGTCGAGGCGATCAGCAACGGTGTACCGGCCTTCCGCAAGCCGAAGAGCCGCAACGCCGCGACCACCCTGCTGCTCCTGGCGATGATCGCCATCTCGATGATGATGAGCGTCATCGTCCTCGCCAAGCAGATGGCGATCAGGTACGTCGACCCGCACGAGCTCGACCGGCTGCGCACCGCGTCGGGCGCGGTGCCGGAGGGCTACGAGCAGCACCCGGTGATCTCGCAGATCGCCGCCGGCGTGTTCGACCACTTCTCGCCGGGCTTCTACTTCGTGGTCACCGTCACCGGGATCATCCTCGTGCTCGCCGCGAACACCGCCTTCAACGGCTTCCCGGTGCTCGGGTCGATCCTCGCCCAGGACGGCCTCGCGCCCCGCTCGCTCGGCTCGCGCGGCGACCGGCTCGCCTACAGCAACGGCATCGTCTTCCTCGCGGCCATGTCGATGCTGCTCATCTGGATCTTCGACGCCGAGACCACAAAGCTGATCCAGCTCTACATCGTCGGCGTCTTCGTCTCGTTCAACCTCAGCCAGCTCGGCATGATCCGGCACTGGACCCGGCACCTGAAGACCGAGCGCGACCCGGCGGCCCGGCGGCGGATGCTCCGTTCGCGCGCGATCAACACCTTCGGCCTCGGCATGACCGCCGTCGTCCTGGTCATCGTGCTGATCACCAAGTTCCTCGCCGGTGCCTGGATCACGATCCTCGCGATGGGCGCGTTCTTCTTCGTCATGCAGGCGATCGGTCGTCACTACGCGCGCGTCGAGCTCGAGCTCGCGGCCGACGAGCAGGACAAGGTCATGCCGACCCGCGTCCACGCGATCGTGCTCGCGTCCAAGCTGCACAAGCCGACGCTGCGCGCGCTCGCCTTCGCCCGCGCGACCCGCCCCAACGTGCTCGAGGCGATCTACGTCAGCATCGACGCCAAGGCCACCAACCGGCTCCTCGAGGAGTGGGACGAGCGCCACCTCGACATCCCGCTCAAGGTGCTCCACTCGCCCTACCGCGAGGTCGTCCGGCCGATCGTGGAGTACACCCAGGAGATCCGCCGGGCGAGCCCGCGCGGCGTCGTCGCGGTCTACATCCCCGAGTACGTCGTCGGCCGCTGGTGGGAGCAGCTGCTCCACAACCAGACGGCCCTCCGGCTCAAGGGCCGGCTGCTGTTCACCCCGGGCGTCATGGTCATCTCGGTGCCCTACCAGCTGCGCTCGTCGCAGATCGCCCGCGAGCGCGAGGAGCGCGACGAGGTCCGCGTGCACGCCGGCGACCTGCGTCGCGGCCGGGTCGCGTCACGCGGCTCGAACCGACAGATCGACGACCGGTGAGCCGGACCAACCGGCCCCGCAAGGCCCGTGGTCGCTCGCGGGTGGGTGAGCGGTTCGAGGTCGAGGTCGGCCCGGTCGCCCACGGCGGCCACTGCGTCGCACGACTGCCCGAGCCCGAGTCCCGCGTGGTCTTCGTGCGCCACGCGCTGCCCGGCGAGCGGTCGGTGGTGGAGATCACCGAGGGCACCGACGGCGACCGCTTCTGGCGGGGCGACGCGGTCTCGGTGCTCACTCCGTCACCCGACCGGGTGCCCGCCCCGTGCCCGTACGCCGGTCCGGGCCTCTGCGGAGGCTGCGACTTCCAGCACGTCGCCGTACCCGCCCAGCGCGACCTGAAGACCGCCGTCGTGCGCGAGCAGCTGGTCCGGCTCGGGAGGCTCGACGCCGACTCCGACCTGGTGCGCGGGCTCGAGGTCGAGGCGGTCCCGGTCGAGGGCCGGCCCGACGACGGCCTGCGGTGGCGCACCCGCCAGCGGTACGCCGTCCTGCCCGACGGCCGCCCCGCCATGCGCGCGCACCGCTCCCACGAGCTCGTGCTGGTCAACGACTGCCTCATCGCCGTCGACGAGGCCCGGCCTCTCGCGGGCGCCCAGCCGGGACGTCATGGCGAGTGGTCGCCCGGCCAGCCGGAGACCATGACGTCCCACGACGTGACGGTCGGGAGCGCCACCCACCCCTTCAGCGTCGCCGCCGACGGCTTCTGGCAGGTTCACCCCGAGGCGCCGCACGTCCTGGTCGGGGCTGTCCTCGACCTGCTCGCGCCCGCGCCGGGGGAGCGGTCGCTCGACCTGTACGCCGGCGTCGGGCTCTTCGCCCGGTTCGTCGGCGAGGCGACCGGGGCCCGGGTGGTCGCGGTGGAGGCCGACCGGACCGCCTGCCAGCACGCCCGCTCCAACCTCGCGGCGCTGAAGCCGGCGGTGGTGGAGTGCGGACCGGTGGACCGGGTGCTGCGGTCCGGCTACGACGAGCCGTTCGACCTCGTCGTCCTCGACCCGCCCCGCGAAGGCTCCAAACGCGCGGTGGTCGAGCAGGTCGTGGACCGCCGCCCGCGCGCGGTGGCGTACGTCGCCTGCGACCCGGCCGCGCTGGGGCGCGACGTGGCGATCTTCGCCGAGCACGGCTACGCCCTCACCGCCATCCGGGCGTTCGACCTCTTCCCGATGACCCACCACGTCGAGTGCGTGGCGCTCCTCGAGCCGGCCTTGTCGCTCGGGCAGTAGCCGGGCAGGGTGGCAGCATGGCCACGTACGCCGTCAACCGCGACGCAGTCGCCCACGCCCGCCGCCTGATCGAGGCCCGGCAGTACGTCCTGGACAGCGACTGGGGCGACGTCCAGCCGGGTGCCGACGCGCAGAACGCGTACCTCGAGAAGCACTCGTGGGACGACTACGCCGCCTGGCACCTCGGCCTGACCGAGGGTGCCAACGACGAGACCAAGGCGCGCTACGCCTTCGTCTACGGCGACCTCCGCCGGGTCCACCGGTCCGGGCTGATCGCCTGCGTCTACCGGGCTGCGGAGTGGCGGCACAAGGCCGTCGAGCTCGCCGCCCACGACCTGCTGCAGCGGCTGGACAAGGTCGCCGGCATCGACTGACCGTCAGGGTCCGACGAGCGCCGCCAGCGAGGCCAGCGCGCTGTCCCGGTCGGCCGTGTCGACGACCGTCCAGCCCTGCTCCGGTGCCAGGTCGAGCAGCTGCCGGCGCCCCTCGAGGACCAGCGGGTCGCCGCCGCGCTCCTCGATGATCCGGGAGACCACCGCCGTGACCGGCGTGACCTCGCGGGAGTGGAGGCGTTCGAGCAGCACATCGGGCGCGACGTCGAGGACGACGCCGGCGTACGTCGCTCCTGCCTCCGCCGCGGCCGCCTCGAACCTCTCGGCCTGGGACGGCGTCACGATCAGCTGGGGGAGCACGACGTCGCGCCCGGTCCGGAGGTACGCCGTCATCAGGGCGAGCGCGGTCTGGCGGACGGCCTCACCCGTGCCGACGAAGTCGTCCTCCCAGCCCGAGACCCACGACCGCAGGTCGTCGATGTCGCACACGAGCGTGCCCGGGTGGGCGGCGGCGTGCGCGCGGGCGAGCGTCGACTTGCCGACGCCCGAGGGACCGTTGAGGTGGAGGAGGGTCGGCACGCGGGGAGGCTACCGAGTCGGCGGGACCCGTGTGATATCTTGACGTCAAGATATTGCGACGTCAGAAGTTAGGGTCGCCTTCCTTTTCGTGCGCTCGCGCGCGACGGCAGGATGGGCGTAGACCCGCGAACTCCCGAGGAGATGTGGCTGATGGCCAGTCAGGACAGCTTCGGTGCCAAGGGCACCCTGGACGTGGACGGACAGTCCTACGAGATCTACCGAATCGACAAGGTGTTGGGTGAGGGTCTCGACGTCGAGAGCCTGCCGTTCTCGCTGAAGGTGCTGCTGGAGAACCTGCTCCGCACCGAGGACGGCGCCGACATCACGGCCGACCACATCAAGGCGATCGCCGGCTGGGACGCGAGTGCCGCGCCCGACCAGGAGATCCAGTTCACGCCCGCCCGCGTGATCATGCAGGACTTCACCGGCGTCCCGTGCGTCGTCGACCTCGCCACCATGCGCGAGGCGATGGCCGAGCTCGGCGGCGACGCCACCAAGATCAACCCGCTCGCGCCGGCCGAGATGGTCATCGACCACTCCGTCATCGCCGACGTGTTCGGCTCCGCCGACGCGTTCGAGCGCAACGTCGAGATCGAGTACGAGCGCAACCGCGAGCGCTACCAGTTCCTGCGCTGGGGCCAGGGCGCCTTCGACGACTTCAAGGTCGTCCCGCCGGGCACCGGCATCGTCCACCAGGTCAACATCGAGCACCTGGCCCGCGTGGTCATGGTCCGCGACGGCGTGGCCTACCCCGACACCTGTGTCGGCACCGACTCCCACACCACGATGGTCAACGGCATCGGCGTGGTTGGCTGGGGCGTGGGCGGCATCGAGGCCGAGGCGGCCATGCTCGGCCAGCCGGTCTCCATGCTCATCCCGCGCGTGGTCGGCTTCAAGCTCTCCGGCGAGCTCCCCGAGGGCTCCACGGCCACCGACCTGGTGCTCACCATCACCGAGATGCTCCGCGAGCACGGTGTGGTCGGCAAGTTCGTCGAGTTCTACGGCGAGGGCGTCTCCGCCCTGCCGCTGGCCAACCGCGCCACGATCGGCAACATGAGCCCCGAGTTCGGCTCGACCATCGCCGTCTTCCCGATCGACGACCAGACCGTCGACTACCTCCGGATGACCGGTCGCTCCGAGGAGCAGCTGGCCCTCGTCGAGACGTACGCCAAGGAGCAGGGGCTCTGGCACGACCCGAGCGCCGAGCCGCGCTACAGCGAGCGCCTCGAGCTCGACGTCTCCACGGTCGTCCCGTCGCTGGCCGGGCCGAAGCGTCCCCAGGACCGCGTCGAGGTCTCCGCGGCCAAGGACTCCTTCCGGGCCGCGCTGGCCGACTACGTCGACGAGGGCGACAGCGACCCCGACGACGCCGCCGGGTCCACCGGCTACGACGAGGCGGTCGAGGAGTCCTTCCCGGCCTCCGACTCGCCCAGCCACTCCGGCGGCAACGGCGCCCCCGTCCACGCCGCGGCGCCCAAGGACGCCGGGCGGCCGAGCAAGAAGACCAAGGTCTCGCTCGACGGCCAGGAGGTCGAGATCGACCACGGCGCCGTCGTGATCGCCGCGATCACCTCGTGCACCAACACGTCGAACCCGTCGGTGATGATCGGCGCCGCGCTGCTGGCGAAGAACGCCGTCGAGAAGGGCCTGTCCCGCAAGCCGTGGGTCAAGACCTCGCTCGCGCCCGGCTCCAAGGTCGTGTCCGACTACTACGAGCGCGCCGGCCTCACGCCGTACCTCGACAAGCTCGGCTTCAACCTCGTCGGCTACGGCTGCACCACCTGCATCGGCAACTCGGGCCCGCTGATCCCGGAGGTGTCCGCCGCCGTCAACGAGGCCGACCTCGCCGTCGTCTCGGTGCTCTCGGGCAACCGCAACTTCGAGGGCCGGATCAACCCGGACGTGAAGATGAACTACCTCGCGTCCCCGCCGCTGGTGGTGGCCTACGCGCTCGCCGGCTCGATGGACGTCGACCTGTTCGGCGACCCCCTCGGCCAGGACACCGACGGCAACGACGTGTTCCTCAAGGACATCTGGCCGAGCCCGCAGGACGTGGAGGCGACGATCGCGCAGGCGATCACCTCCGACATGTTCGGCTCCTCCTACGCCGACGTGTTCAAGGGCGACGAGCGCTGGCAGTCGCTGCCGACGCCGACCGGCAACACCTTCGAGTGGGACGCCGAGTCGACCTACGTGCGCAAGCCCCCGTACTTCGACGGCATGCCCACCGAGCCGGAGCCCGTCTCCGACATCGTCGGCGCGCGCGTGCTGCTGAAGCTCGGCGACTCGGTGACCACCGACCACATCAGCCCGGCCGGCGCCATCAAGAAGGACAGCCCTGCGGGCCGCTACCTCGCCGAGCACGGCGTCGAGCAGCGTGACTTCAACTCCTACGGCTCGCGCCGCGGCAACCACGAGGTCATGATCCGCGGCACGTTCGCCAACATCCGCCTGCGCAACCAGATCGCGCCCGGCACCGAGGGTGGCGTGACGAAGGACTTCACGAAGGACGGCGAGGTCACCAGCGTCTTCGAGGCGAGCGAGAACTACCAGGCCGCCGGCACGCCGCTGGTCGTCCTGGCGGGCAAGGAGTATGGCTCCGGCTCGTCGCGCGACTGGGCCGCCAAGGGCACCGCACTGCTCGGTGTGAAGGCCGTCATCGCCGAGTCCTACGAGCGCATCCACCGCTCGAACCTCATCGGCATGGGTGTCATCCCGCTGCAGTTCCCCGAGGGCAAGACCGCCGACGACCTCGGCCTCACCGGTGCCGAGATCATCAGCATCAGCGGGATCACCGAGCTCAACGACGGCACGACCCCCAAGACGGTCACCGTCAAGGTCGAGCCCGCCCCGGGCACCGACCAGGCCCACGGCGAGGCCAGCGAGTTCGAGGCCGTGGTGCGCATCGACACCCCGGGTGAGGCGAACTACTACCGCAACGGCGGGATCATGCAGTACGTCCTGCGCAACCTGCTGCGCGGGTGACCGACCCGGCTGACGTGTGGCGCGGCCGCGTCCAGGACCACCTGGACGCGGCCGGCCGTCCGCCGGTGGGCGGCATGGCCGACTGGGAGGTCTTTCCCTTCGAGCGTGAGGGCCTGACCCCGAAGGCGATGGGGGAGCGGGTCGTCCCCGAGCCGGACCGCTCGCGCGGCGCCGACGCCTGTGGCACCTGCAAGGCACTGGCCCGCGACGACCTGGTCCTGCACACGGGCGACCGGCTGGCCGTGATCCGTCCCGGCGGGACGAGCACGATGTTCGTGGCCAACGTCGTCGCACGTGCCCACGAGCGGCTCGACGACCTCGACGAGACCGCCGACGAGGAGCTGGGCCGGCTCGTCCGCAGGACCTACCGCGCCCTGCGTGCCCTCCCGGGCGTCGGCAACGTCCACGTGTGCAAGTGGGAGAACGGCGGCGGGCACCTGTCCGTGAACCTCCTCGCCCGACCCCTCGGCGTGCTCGAGCTCCGCGGCTCGAACCTGCCCGTCTGGGCCGACATGCTGCCCGACATCCCGCAGGACGAGTACGACGCCCGCGCCGAGGCCGTGCGCGCCGCGCTGGCCTGACCGGAGCCGGCCTGCGCCTCAGTGGTCGGCAAGGATCGCGGCGCACATCGCGTCGCCGATCCACGCGGCGTACTCGTCGCCGGTCCAGCCGCGGCCGGTCAGCAGGTGCCAGACCTGGACGCTGTTGAGCGTCCAGATCCGGTCGCGGGCCGCCTCGCGGGTGAGGTCGGGGGAGAGGGCGCCGAGGTCGGCGACCTTCCCGACGACCATCGAGGTGCCGACGAGCCGCTCCTGGTCGGTGGTGTCGCGGATCTCGACGAGGTCGGGGTCGCCGGCGTCGGCGCCGGCGGCGATGAGGAGCATCAGCGGGCCGACCCGCTCGACGACCGTCCGCCCCAGGGCGGCGTACCCCCGGAGGAAGACCGCTGCGTCGGACTCGGCGTAGAGCGCCTGCACCTCGGGCCGCTGGGCCAGCGGCACGTCGGCGTCGTCGCCGGCCAGGGTCACGTCGTAGGCGGCCTTGAGGAGCGCCGCCTTGGTGCCGAAGGTGTTGTAGACCGTCTGCGCGCTCACTGCGGCGTCACGGGCGACGGCGGCGACGGTGGTGGCGGAGTAGCCCTCCGCGTGGAAGCGCGCGGCCGCGGCCTGCACCACCCTGCGTCGGGTGAGGGCGGCCTGCTCGTCGCGGACGGCGCTCGCGTAGCGCCTATTCGGTTGACTCATACTCAAATCACTTTATCCTGACTAGAGTCAATGTGTCCCGCCGTCCCTTCGGAGCCTCCGCATGATCCTGTCATCACTCCACACCACCGACGCCCGCACCACGCCCGGATCCACGCCCGGATCCACGCCCGGATCGCCCTGGCGACGCCGTGGCCTCGTCGGCCTCGCCGCGCTGTCGGCGTACTCCACCGGCATCGGCTGGCAGGCCCAGCTCGTGTCCTACCCGCTCTTCCGGGCCGTCGGCGAGCAGGACTTCCTCGCCTACCACCAGGCCTACAACCACGCCATCCCGGTCGTGGTCATCGTGCCGGGCTTCGTCACCTTCCTGGCGAGCATCGCCTTCCTGCGCAGCCGCCCCGCCGACGTGCCGGTCCGCGCTGCCGCGGTCGTCGCCGTCTCGGGGGCCGTCTCGCTGCTGTCGACGGTCCTGTGGGCCATCCCCATGCACGACCGGCTCGACGACATCGGCCAGTCCCAGGCGACGATCGACAGCCTCCTCGACGCCAACCTCGTGCGCTGCCTCGCGCTCTCCGTCGGCACCGGCGTGCTCCTCTGGTGCCTGGGCCGCACGCGTCGGAGCTGACGCGGCACGGCCGCGCAACGGGTGCGCCGGTAACCTGACGCCCGTGAGCGAGACCCCCGGTCCGGACGAGGCGCGCACCGGCGACAGTGAGGGTCCGTCGGACGACCCGGGCGCCTCGCCGGTCCCCGGATCGACGCACAGCGAGCCGGAGCGGAACACCCGGCTACCGCTTGTGCTGGCGACTGCCGGCGCCGTCGCGGTGCTGGCGGCCGCGTTGCTCGCCCCGCTGGTCGACAAGGCCCTGCGGGGAGACGAGGTGGCGCAGCGAGCCCTCGACCTGAGCCTGGTCGAGACCTGGGAGATCGCGGACCGGTCGCACACGACCGAGGACGTGCACTACCCGCAGACCCCGCCGGCAGGGGGACCGCACGCCCCGATCTGGCTCGCGTGCGGCGTCTACGAGGAGCCGGTCCGCGACGAGAACGCGGTCCACGACCTCGAGCACGGCACGGTCTGGATCACCCACGACCCCGACCTCTCCGCCGACGACGTCGAGCGGCTCGCAGCCCAGCTCCCCGACAACGGGATCATGTCGCCGCGCGAGGGCCTCCCGTCCGCGGTGGTGGTGACCGTGTGGGGAGCCCAGCTGCAGCTCGACGGCCCCGACGACGAGCGCCTGGGCCTGTTCCTCGAGGAGTACGCCGACGGGCACACGGCACCCGAGTTCGGTGTGACCTGCCAGGGCGGCACCCCGGACCCGCAGGGCGGCCCGCCCGAGGAGGAGGGCACCAACGCCTGACGGCCCTCGTCAGCTGAGTACCCGGGCGGATCCGCGCCGCCCCTCGTGACGTCCACACTGCGCAGATGAGCCCTGCCCGCCGAGCCGTCGCCGTCGCCACGTGGTCCGTGGCCTCCGCCCTGCTGGCCCTGTTGCTGGTCACCACGTGGGGCGTCGCGTCCGAGTACGGCAGCGGCGCGGGAGACCTGGCGGCGTTCGCCGTGCTGCCTCTCGTCGTCGCCGTGGTCGCGGCCGGTCTCGGCTCGTCCCCGCGCACCTCGATGGCGGTCCTCGCCGGCTTCGTGGCCGTGACCGTCGCCGGACTGGTCGTCAGCGGCGAGCTCGGGCAGCGCGACCGGGTCGCGCGCCTCGCCGCGCAGGACGCGACGTTCACCTGCAACGGGCCGAGCGCCGAGGGCACGGTGCCGGGCGACGTCGACGCCGCGTTCCACGTCCCGGCCCATCCCGGCGGCTACTGGTTGTACGGCCCGGTCTCGAGCTCGCGGTTCGGCTGCACCGCCGCGATCCACGGCCCGGCTGATGCGTCGTTCGCCGCCTGGCGGGCGTCGCTGCTCGCCACCGGGTGGGAGGTCGCCCGCGACGACACCGAGGTGGTGGTCCGGAAGGGCGGCGTACGCCTCACGTTGTACGTCCAGGGTGGGCTGTCCATGCTGAACACCACGGACGACGGGGCGGGCGCGTGCGAGGACGGGCGCTCGGCGTCGTACGCCACGGGCCAGGTGGGCGCCTGCTGAGCCCCATGGCTAGCGTGGCCCCATGATCGTCGCCTTCTCCCTCTCGCCCGTCGCCCACGACCCCAGCGGGTCGGTCACCGAGGCGGTGGCGGCCGCCGTTCGTGTCGTCCGCGAGTCCGGGCTCCCGCACGAGACCAACGCGATGTTCACCAACATCGAGGGGGAGTGGGACGAGGTGATGGCGGTGGTGAAGCGGGCCGTCGACGTGGTCGCCGAGGCGTCGCCGCGCGTGGGGCTGGTGCTGAAGGCCGACATCCGCCCCGGCTACGACGGCCAGCTGACGGCCAAGGTCGAGCGCATCGAGGAGGCGCTCCGCGACTGAGGCTGACTCAGGGGCCGGCTCAGGGCACCGGCACGTGGTAGACCCGGTCGGCCTTGAACGACGTCACCCACGCCTCGCCGCCGGCCACCGTGAGGTCGAGGTTGGCGCTGTCGTAGAGGGCGGTCTCCTCCCCGAGCACCACCTCGTCGGTCACTTCAGCGGCGTCCGGGTCGACGACCACCAGGCGCGGTCCCTCCTCGGCCAGCACCAGGAGCCGACCGTCGTGGGCGACGACCGAGTCGGGCAGGCCCTCGACCGGCACCGCGGCCGTGCGCCGGAGCGTCGCGGGATCCACGGCGACGACCCGGTCGGCGAACGTGCAGGCCACCCACAGCCTGCCCCCGAGCTCGACCATGCCCTGCGGCCCGCTGCACAGCCTGGGTGACCGCGTCACCTCGAGGCTGGTGGGGTCGACGCGGAGCAGCCGGTCGTCGGCGAAGGCGGCGACGTACACCGCGTCGGTGCCAGCCGCCACGAGGCGCGACCCCACGCCGATGTCGATCCGGTCGGCGACCTTCCCGGTGCCGGGATCGATCCGCACGAGGCGGCCGGCGTCCTGCTCGACGAGCCAGATGGAGCCGAAGCCCGCGGTGACGCCCTCCGGTCCGGCGCCGGTGTCGATCGTGTCGGTGACCTCTCCGGACGCCGCGTCGACGCGGAGCAGCTGCTCGCCCCGGAAGGCGGTCACCCAGACGGCGCCGCCGTCGGCGACCGCCCGCAACGGCGTGCCGGGCACGTCGACCACGAGGTCGGGCTCCGTCGCCCCCACCGGGATCCGCGACACCTGGTCCGATCCGCTGCTGACCACCCAGACAGCACCGTCGGCGGAGGTGGTGCCGACCGGGCCGGCGTCGACCTCGACGTACGGCGCCGTGGCCGCGGCCGCGGACGAGGTGTCTGCCGGGCCTGGCGAGGACGTGGTCGAGCCGTCAGCCGGAGTGTCCGTGGATCCACCGCCGCAGGCGGCGAGGAGCGCGGCCGCGGCCATCGTCACGAGGGGGAGGAGCCGTCCCATGGACGGAGGCTAGCGCTGTGGGACGGCTCCCCGGCTAGCGTTGCCGGCATGCACAGCGAGACGAGGACGTACCGCACGGGTGGTGCGGAGGTCGTGCTCGACCTGACCGGGGACGCAGCCGAGCTCGTGGCCGGGCGCGGTGACGGGCTGCTGCACGTGTTCGTGCCGCACGCGACGGCCGGCCTAGCCATCCTCGAGACCGGCGCCGGGTCGGACGACGACCTGCTCGCCGCCCTCGCCGACCTGCTGCCCGCCGACGACCGCTGGCGGCACCGGCACGGGTCGCGTGGGCACGGGAGGTCCCACGTGATGCCGGCCATCGTGCCGCCCCACTGCACGGTGCCCGTGCTCGGGGGCCGGCTGGCGCTCGGCACGTGGCAGAGCATCTGCCTGGTGGACCTCAACGTCGACAACGACCGGCGCGAGGTGCGCTGGTCGTTCCTGGAGGGCTGACCCATCGAGATCCGACCTGCCGCACCGTCCGAGGCGCCGGGCATCGACGCGGTGATCCGGGCTGCCTTCGGTGCGGACGACGCGGCCCACGGCGACCAGGTGGGCGACCTGTGGGCAGAGGTGCGCAGCCTTGGGCTCGTCCTCGCCGAGCTGGTCGCGGTCGAGGACGCCACGGTCGTCGGCCACGTCGGTGTCAGCCACTGCTGGCTCGACGCGCGACCGCAGCTGGTGGACGTGGCGATGCTGAGCCCGCTGAGCACGCAGCCCGAGCGGCAGCACCAGGGGATCGGCACGGAGCTCGTGGCGGCCGCGATCGAGGCGGGTCGCAGCTCGGGGCGGCCGGCGCTCTTCCTCGAGGGCAGTCCGGCGTACTACGGCGCCCGCGGCTTCGCCCGGGCCAGCGCGTACGGCCTCGAGCCGGCGTCGCGCCGGACCCCCGAGGCGGCGTTCCAGGTGGTGACCTTCGACGGCTACGAGGAGTGGATGACGGGTCGCCTGGTCTACCCGGACGTGTGGTGGCGGCACGACTCCGCCGGCCTGCGCGACCCCGACCTCGCCTTCCTCGAGGACCTGTTCGCCCGGGAGTTCCCGGCCTCCTGACTTCTCGCACCTGTCGAACAGGCGTTCGATAGACTGATGAGGTGTTCCCGACTCCCCAGCCCCGGCAGCGGCCCACGCCACCGCAGGGGCACGCCGGCGTCGCGCCGCCCGGCTGGCCCCGGCAGGTGCGCCCGCCCGACGCGCCCGACTGGGAGGTCACCGCGGCCAGCTGGCTGCTCGACCTGTGCCCACCCGACTACCGGCGCTTCGCCGGGCTGCGCCGCCACGTCGTCGTGCTCGCGCGCTTCGCGGTGCTGCACGTCGAGGCCCAGCAGCTGGCCACCCGCCGTGGCCTGAGCGAGATCCGTGGCGACCTCAAGGACGTCGCCAGCCAGGCCGTCGTCGAGGCGGCCGTGCAGACCTTCCAGCTCGAGGACGCCCGCCTGCTCGCCGTACGACGCGAGGTCGGGCTCGTCGAGGAGGCGCTCCGGGGGCGCCGCTACCGGGTGCGCATGTGAGGGTGGCTAGGGTCGCCCGATGGATTCATCGGCTCTGGTCCGGACGGACTTCGTGTGCCTCACCCTCGTCGACCCGCGCGGCTGGTTCCTGATGCAGGAGCGTGACGAGCACGCCCCGGTCTGGCCGGACACGTGGTGCTTCCCCGGTGGGGGCATCGAGCCGGGCGAGACGCCCCGGGAGGGCGCCGTCCGCGAGCTGGCCGAGGAGACCGGCGTCGTCGTGGCGGCCGACAGCGTGCACGACCTCGGCACCTTCGAGGTGGAGTCCGAGCACGGCCGGTTCAGCTACCACGTCTTCGTGGCCCCGACCGAGCTCGGCAGCCGCGACGTCGACTGCCGCGAGGGCCGACAGATCGTCTTCGTCGACCCGGCCACGATCGATGACCTCCCGATCGTCCGCTCCACCGCGATCGCCCTCGGGGCGGTCCGGGCGTGGGCTGCCGACCACACGCCCGTGCCGCCCGACGACGCACGCGGCTTCGCCGGGGTGATCCTGGTCGACGGGCGCGGCTGGATCCTGCTGCAGGAGCGCGACGAGCACGCCCGCATCGACCCCGACGTCTGGGGCCTGTCCGGCGGCCACCTGGAGCCGGGGGAGACGCCCGACGTCGGCGCGCTGCGCGAGCTCGAGGAGGAGACCGGCGTCAGCCTCGAGCCGGCCGACCTGCGCGAGGTCGGTGCGTTCGCCAACGACCACCGCGAGTCCTACGGCACCTGGGACCGGATGTGGGTCTTCGCGGCCGCGGTCGACCTCACCGACGCAGACATCGACTGCCGGGAGGGCCGCCAGATCGTGTTCGTCGACCCCGACGTGGCCCGTGGGCTGCCGCTGACGAAGGGAGCCGAGGGCATCGTCCCGGCCTTCCTCCGCAGCGACGTCTACGCCAGCATGGCGCCATGACCTTCACCGTGCACCCCGTCCCGTCGATGGGGGCCGAGGACGTCCTCGTCGGCCCTGACGGCACTGTCTGGACCGGCACCGAGGACGGCGCCATCTGGGCCCTCGACCCGACCACCGGCAGCACCCGCCGCGTCGCCGACACCGGAGGGCGCCCGCTCGGGATCGAGCTGCTTGGCGGCGGCCACCTGCTCGTCTGCGACGCGAAGCGCGGCCTGCTCGACGTCGACCCCGGGTCGGGTGCGGTCGCGGTCCTCTGCGACCGCATCGACGGTCGACCCATGCGGTTCTGCAACAACGCCGCGGTCGCGGGCGACGGCACGATCTGGTTCAGCGACTCCTCGCTCCACTACGGCGTCGACCAGTGGAAGGACGACTTCGTCCAGGACACCCGCACCGGGCGGCTGTTCCGGCGCGACCCCGACGGCACGCTCACCTCGGTGATCGAGGGCCTGGCCTTCGCCAACGGCGTCGCGCTCGCGGCCGACGAGTCCTACGTCTGCGTCGCCGAGACGCGCGGGAGGACCGTCGTACGCCACTGGCTGACCGGGCCGCGGGCGGGGGAGCGTGACCTCCTGGCGAGTGACCTGCCCGGGTACCCGGACAACATCAGCCGCGGCAGTGACGGCCTGATCTGGGTGACGATCGCCAGCCCGGTCGACGGACTGGTCGAGCGGCTCGGCTCGGCGCCCCTGGCGCTGCGGAAGGCGGTCACCAGGATCCCCGAGGCGCTCCAGCCCAAGCCGAAGCAGACGATCCGGGTGCAGGCCTACGACGACGGCGGCCGGCGGGTGCACGACCTCGACATCGACCACCCCGGCTACCACATGGTCACGGGTGTCAGAGAGCACGAGGGCAGGGTGTGGATGGGGAGCCTGCACGAGCCGTCGGTGGCCGTCTACGACCCGGCATGAAATAGACTCATCCCCCATGGGACACCTCGACTCGATCGCGTCTCCGCGTGACCTCCGCGGGCTCTCGGCGGAGCAGCTCGACGAGCTCGCCGCGGAGATCCGCGACCTGATGATCCGCACCGTCGCGACCAACACCGGACACCTCGGCCCCAACCTCGGGGTGGTCGAGCTGACGCTGGCGATCCACCGGGTGTTCGACTCCCCGCACGACCGCGTCGTCTTCGACACCGGGCACCAGTCCTACGTCCACAAGCTCGTCACCGGGCGCCACGCCGACTTCGGCACCCTGCGCAAGGAGGGCGGCGTCAGCGGCTACCCGAGCCAGGCCGAGTCCGACCACGACATCGTGGAGAACTCCCACGCCTCCACGTCCCTGTCGTACGCCGACGGGCTCGCGAAGGCCTATGCCATCCGCGGCGAGGACCGGCACGTCGTCGCCGTGATCGGGGACGGCGCGCTGACCGGTGGCATGGCCTGGGAGGCGCTCAACAACATCGCGATCGCCAAGGACAGCCGGCTGGTGATCGTGGTCAACGACAACGAGCGCTCCTACACGCCCACGATCGGCGGCCTTGCCACGGCGCTCACCTCGCTGCGCACCAACCCGCGCTACGAGCAGGTCCTCGACCTGGTCAAGAAGCGCCTCAACGCCGTCCCGGGCGTCGGCCACGCGGCGTACGACGCGCTGCACGCGGTCAAGAAGGGCATGAAGGACGCGCTGGCACCGCAGGGCCTCTTCGAGGATCTCGGCCTGAAGTACGTCGGTCCGGTCGACGGCCACGACCGCGCCGCCATGGAGCAGGCGCTCGCCAGCGCCAAGCGCTTCGGCGGGCCGGTCATCGTCCACGCGATCACCCGCAAGGGCCAGGGCTACGACCCGGCGCTGCGCCACGAGGCCGACCAGTTCCACGCGCCCGGCCCGTTCGACGTCCAGACCGGCGCCGAGAAGCCGAAGGGCAAGATCTGGACCGACCACTTCTCCGAGGCGATCGTCGAGCTCGGCGAGGAGCGCGAGGACCTCGTCGCGATCACGGCCGCGATGATGCACCCGGTCGGGCTCGACGTCTTCGCCGAGAAGTTCCCCGAGCGCACCTTCGACGTCGGCATCGCCGAGCAGCACGCCGCCACCTCGGCGGCGGGTCTCGCGATGGGCGGGATGCACCCCGTCTTCGCGGTCTACGCGACCTTCCTCAACCGCGCCTTCGACCAGGTCCTGATGGACGTCGCACTGCACAGGTGCGGGGTGACGTTCGTGCTCGACCGCTCCGGCGTCACCGGCGACGACGGCGCCAGCCACAACGGCATGTGGGACATGTCGATCCTGCAGGTCGTCCCGGGCCTCCGCCTGGCCGCGCCCCGCGACGTGCCCCGGCTGCGTGAGCTGCTCGGCGAGGCGGTCGAGGTCGACGACGCTCCCACCGTGGTCCGGTTCCCCAAGGGCCCGCCGCCCGAGGACATCCCCGCGATCGAGCGCCACGACGGGGTCGACATCCTGGTCAGCGAGGGCTCGCCCGACGTGCTCATCGTCGCGGTCGGCTCGATGGCCGCGACCGCCGTCGACGTGGCCTCACGGCTCACGGCGCAGGGCATCGGCGTCACCGTGGTCGACCCCCGGTGGGTCAAGCCCGTCGCCCCGGCGCTGATCGAGCTCGCCGCGAAGCACCGGCTGGTGGTCAGCGTCGAGGACAACGGCCGCGTCGGCGGCTGCGGCGCCACGCTCCTCCAGACGCTCAACGACGCGGGCGTGCACACGCCGTTCCGCCTGCACGGCATCCCGCAGGAGTTCCTCGACCACGCCAAGCGCGACGCGATCCTGACCCGCATCGGCCTCGACGCGCAGACCATCGCCCGGGGCATCGTCGAGGACGTCACCGCCCTCGACGAGGGTGTGGCGCCGGTGCAGGTCGACCACTCGGCCTGAGCCCGGTCCGCCGACGGTCCGTCATACGTTCCCGAGGTCATCGGATCGGTTCTGGATGACGGATCGGGCGGCCCGGGGGACTCGTCATACGTTCCCGAGGTCATCCGATCAGCTCCGCATGACGGATCGCGTTGGCCTGGGTTCGGGGCGCCCGGACGTGACTCGACGGTAACGGCTGGCGAGTCCTAGGTTGCTGGGATGAGCCTCTTCCGCACCAAGTCCGTCGAGCAGTCGATCGCCGAGACGGAGGAGCCCGAGCACCGGCTCAAGAAGAACCTCGGCGCACTGGACCTCACGATCTTCGGCGTCGGCGTCATCATCGGCGCCGGCATCTTCGTCTACACCGGCCTGGTGGCGGCGACGAACGCCGGACCGGCCATCTCGCTGTCGTTCCTGATCGCCGGGCTCGCGTGCGCGCTGGCCGCCCTCTGCTACGCCGAGTTCGCCTCGACCGTCCCCGTCGCGGGCAGTGCGTACACCTTCAGCTACGCCACCTTCGGCGAGCTGATCGCGTGGATCATCGGGTGGGACCTGGTGCTGGAGTTCACCGTGGGCGCCTCGGCGCTGGCGGTCGGCTTCTCCGGCTACCTCGTGTCCCTGCTGGACGGCACCGCGCTCGAGCTTCCGGCCTCGCTGACGTCAGCCAGCGACGGTGTGGTCAACCTGCCCGCGATCGTCATCACGCTGATCTGCGCGTCGGTCCTCATCGGCGGCATCAAGCTCTCCAGCCGCGTCAACCAGGTCGTCGTCGCGATCAAGCTGAGCGTCGTCGCCCTCGTGATCATCGTCGGCATCGCCCACATCAAGACGTCGAACTACTCGCCGTTCATCCCGCCGAGCGAGCCGTCCGCGGGCAGTGACGCCTCGGCGTGGAAGACGCCGCTCATCACGTCCATCTTCGGCCTCGAGCCGGCGGTCTTCGGGATCGCCGGTGTGATCGCCGGCGCGGCGATCGTGTTCTTCGCCTTCATCGGCTTCGACGTCGTGGCGACCACCGCCGAGGAGACGAAGAACCCCCAGCGCGACATCCCGATCGGGGTGCTCGGGTCGCTCGCGATCGTGACGGTCCTCTACATCGCGGTCTGCCTGGTGATCACCGGGATGCAGTCCTACCGCGACATCGACCCCGACGACGCGGCCCCGCTGGCCACGGCGTTCGAGAAGGTCGGGCTGCACTGGATCTCCGACCTGATCGCCATCGGCGCCACGATCGGGCTGACCGTCGTGGTGCTGATCCTCCTGATGGGGCAGACCCGGGTGGCGTTCGCGATGGCGCGTGACGGGCTGCTGCCGGTCAGCCTGGCCAAGGTCCACCCGACGCTGGGCACGCCGTACCGCATCACCGCGCTGACCGCGATCATGGTCTCGGTGCTGTCGGGCTTCGTGCCGTTCGAGACGCTGGGCGACCTGGTCAGCATCGGCACGCTGTTCGCCTTCATGCTCGTCAGCGTCGGCGTGCTGGTCCTGCGCCGGACCCGCCCGGACCTGCACCGCGCGTTCCGGGTGCCGGGCATCTACGTCGTCGCCACCGCCTCGGTGCTCCTGTGCGGCTACCTCATGCTCAACCTGATCGCCGAGACGTGGGTCCGGTTCCTGGTCTGGATGGCGCTCGGCCTGCTCGTCTACTTCGCCTACGGCCGCTCGCACAGCCGGCTCGGTCGCGGGGAGATGGCCGCGCCCCGCCCCGCGGACGCCACGGCCGACCCGGGCGCCTGACCTTCAACCCTCAAGCGGTGGGGCCCCCAACACTAAGACCCGGGCTAAGAATGGTATCCCCCCCGCAGCCCCGCGGGGGCGGCCGGAACCAGGCCCAGGCCGGGGG